>BJHL01000003.1 GCA_014192545.1 Phycisphaerae bacterium
GGAGCTTTGCAAGCCCTGGCGATGAGCCGGGGCTGTTTTTGTTTATGGGGTGTGGCGCAGTATACCACATTTCGAGTTTGCAGGTTTTCGCGGTGGAAAACGGGGGATTTCGGAGCGTGGCGACGTTGCGTGGCTGGGCAGAGAAAGCGATTGGTCGCGCGAGAAACGCGATCCGGACGAGCCACGTTTCGGGCCGACTCTCGGTTCTCGGCGAGAGAGCGGAGATTGGTTAACGGGAAGGTTGGGGGTTTGAGGGCAAAGGACGCCTGCAATGACCCGGAAAACCACCCCTCCTCACCCTGCTTCGTCACGTTCAATCCGCCCAACCCACCCTTCGCCGCCGCTCGTTCTTCCGCCTGCCGTTTACCGGAAAGTTGATTGGCAGGCTGATCGCATCACGCGGGTGCTGGGCCTGCCGCGAGATCAAACGGACGACATCGCCGGGGAGCTCAATCTGCGCCTTGCGTCCGCCCTTGACGAACTTCCAGACACCAGCGCCATCGGAGCGCGGTCAACTCCCGGTGGGCAGATCGACGGCTGCCAAGCCCGCGTGGGAGCCGATGACGACCACCAGCACCAGCACAACATGACCAAAACGGGACGAAAGGCTGCCAGCGACTGCGAGAGCGTGCGACGCCCACCCAAGAACAAGGCTCGCACAAAGTCCTTGATTTTCAGGGACTTCTGCGAGCCTGTGCGATCCGATACGAGACTATTCGTGAATGCCGAGGGGCGGACTCGAACCGCCGACCTCCGGGTTATGAAGCCGATTTTCTCGCACCGCCAAGACACGCCCAAACGCCTTTATTTCCCGGAGTATACCGCACTATCGCACGGATCGCAAGCCGGGATAATCCGGTCAAGTCGAACCCGGTTCCGGACGCGCCAGAGGGGGTAGGCCGGGAGGAATCCGGTCAATACCGGATTGCGCACAGCGCGGGGTCTGTTCGATCGTGTGGGATATGGCACGGGATTCGCGGACGTCTCGGCATCGTGCTCGACGTCGGGACGTCCTAGCGTTATGCCACCGCTGAAGAGCGGGAGAGCCGGAGAGTTCACCGTGAAGAGTTTGGTCGGTCTAGGCGCGTACGGGATTCCCGAGGCTTGTCGCTTCGCGAGGGTCAACGTGCGCACCGCGAATCGCTGGATGGCGGGCGGGGGGCAGGATCGCCGCGATCGACTGTTCAAGCCCGACCTTCCGCCCGTCGATGGCCGCTACGCTCTTTCCTTCCTCGACCTCGTCGATCTCCTCGTGGTGGGTCGGTTCCGGGAAGAGGGCGTCTCTCTTCAAACGATCCGCCGTGTCTACGGACGGTTGCGGGACTCGCTCGACACTCCGCACCCGTTTAGTCATCGACGCCTTCTCACTGATGGTCGGACGATCTTCATGGAGACGGTGGACCTCGTCGGCGGGGATGCGCACCTTCAAGAGGTGTTGAGCGGACAACGGGCGATGCCCGAGATCTTGAAGCCATACTTGAAGCAAATCGAGTACGCGCCCGAGACCGAAACCGCCGTGCGATGGAACATCGCGACGGGTGTCGTCATCGACCCCGCGCGTTCCTTCGGGAAGCCCGTCATCGCTGCCGAAGGGACTACCACCTTTGTCCTTGCCCGGTCGTACTTCGCCAACGGTGAAGACGCCGATCTTGTTGCCGATCTGTTCGACGTATCGCCCGAAGCGGTCAGGCAGGCCGTTGCGTTCGAGGGCGAGTTCACTCCCTGCGCCGCGTGATGGACTTCTTCATCGACCGCAACGTGCCCGAGAAACTGGCCCGAATGCTTGGGCACTACGACCGCGCGCACAACGTCGTCTATCACGATGATCTCTTCGAGAAGACGACTCCCGATACCGAATGGCTAGAGGCGATTGCGAAACGCGCGCCGGTTCCGGTTGTTGTCTCCGGAGATGGACGAATCCTCCGCAACCAAGCGGAACTTCAAGTCCTTCGCGGCCTCCCGATCACGTTCTTCCTGTTTGCGGGAGGCTGGTTCGATCTCAAGTGGGAAGAGTTTGCATGGAAGGCGATCAAAGTTTGGCCCGAGGTCGTGAAGGCAGCAAGTCCGCCACGCCCGAGCGTCTACAAGATCCCTGTTACCGCATCGAAGGTTGAGTTCGAGGCGCACACCCGCGATCTCGGAAGTGCGAAGCGCAAGTAGATCTCGCTTCTCCGAACATACCACGCCGCCCCCGGACACTGAATCGACTCGACGTAGACCGCACGCGCGTGGACCTCGCGGACGAGGACGCGGTCGTCCGTCCCGTGGGCGAGGACCGCGTCGATGATCCGACGGGGGAGACGGACGACCTCGCCCGGGCGAAGGTCGGGGCGCTTGCGTCGGGTTGGGCGGGTGCGGACCATGAACCCCGGACGGGGCGCTTTCGCGCCTCGCCCGAGGGAAGGAGTCCCGGGGACCGCGTGCCCCGGGTCGAGAAGGATCAGTTGGTGATGCCGGTCAGGACGCAGAACGCCTTCTCGCGGACGAGCATCGCGTCCGCGCGGAGGGTGGCGAGGATGATCGCCTCGTTGCGCTCGAAGCCGCGCCCGCTCGCGTCCCGGGCTTGGGTTGCGACCGCGATCTCAATTTGCTGGCGCATGCCGACGACGACCTTCGAGAAGTCGCCGACGTACGCGACCGTGTTCGAGCCGGAGAGGTTCGCGGGAACGCTCGTCGTCTGGAACATCGGGAGATTGCGGAGGGAGGGCGGGAGTTGAAGAGGCTGGTTCGTGCTGTCCACGGCGCGATCAATCGCGGCGCTGTAGGTTCGCGGGTGAAGGATGATCCCCGTGGGTTCCTCGTTCTGCTGGCGGACCAAGCCGACCGCCTCCGCGAACCGGAGAGTCGTCGCCGCGCCGCCGACCGCGAGCGTGCCCACGCCCGCCGCCTGGCGGATGCCTTGGGGCTTGCGGACCCCGTCGCCGTCGAGGACCGCCCGATCGAACTCGACCGCCATCGCCGAGTAGAGGACCGACTCGATCACTTCCGCCGCGTTCGCCGCGTCCGCGAGAAGTTCCTTCGAGACGGGGATCGAGACCGCGAGCGAGCGGGCGTTGAAGGTGACGCCGCCGAAGACCGGGTCCGAGGACGCGATCACGTCGCCCTCGCCGCGCCACGCGGGGACCGGATCGCCCGTGACGCGGACCATCGCCATCGACGCCGAGTTCATCGGGACGATCTTCACGCCCGCTTGCGCCATGACGGAGCGAGCGCGGGCGCGGTCGATCCACATCGCGGAGAGTTCGGTCGAGAGCATGTAGCCGCCCGCGATGTCGTTCGAGCCCGAGAGGGCGCGGCGCTCGTCCTCCGCCCCCTCCCATCGGCCCGTGATGATGCCCTTGATCGCCCGCCCGAGCGAGAGGGGACGCGAGCGCCGCTCCGCGACCTCGCCCGTCGCGCGGAAGTGGTCGAGAAGGGACTCGTCCTTCGTCAGGGCGCGATACTCGCCGGGGAGGAAGGCGCGGGACTCGGGGCGCTGGCCGGGGTGGTCGCCGGGCTGGTGGTTGGTCCGGTTCTCACCGCGAGGGGCATCGCCGGAGAGGGTGGCGTTGTAGCGGTCGATCTTCTTCGTGAGCATCTCGGCGCTGGTCGCGAGGCTGTCGGCCTCGCCCGCTTCGTCGGGCGTGAGTTCGCGGTTCTCCACGGTCGCGACCGCGAGGATCCGTCGGGCCTTGCTCATGCACTCGGAGCGTTCTTGCGTGAGCCGCTTCACCATGTCGCGAATCTGGTCGCGCGTGAGGTCGGGAGCGTTCGTGTTGTCAACTGGCATTGGATGCGCCTTTCGGGCTGGCCGCGTCCTCCGTGGTCGGAGTGCGAGCGCGCAGGATCGCGGCAGGTTCAAATCTGAACTCTGCGACGGTGGCGCGATGCCCGAAGGTGCATCGTCCGGTGTCGCGGATCGCCGAAGTCCGCGAGGTTCGCCCCAAAGGTGGCTGCCTCGCGATTGCCAGTCGTGCGCCCCGAAGGTGGCGTTGGCTGGTGGCGTCCGTTCACTGGGCCGGAGGTCGGACGTTCCGACCTCTTCGGCGTTGGACTCTTCATTCTTCCGTCGGTTCATCGTTCGTCAAGTCCGCACGTTCCAATCTCGACGACGCGAGCGCGATGAGGACGGAGTTCACGCGACTCGCGAAGGTCCGCGCCGCCGGATCGGTGACGACCGAGGCGAGGACGTTCGCGACGAGGATCGCTTCCCCGACCTCCGCGTTCGTCCATCGCGCGTGGTCGAGCGTCGGCATCGACGGTTCGCGGGGCGGGCCGATCATCGACCGGCATCGCCGGATCGCCTCGTTGTCGATGAGGTCGAGCATCCACGCCGCGAAGCGCGGGGCGCGGGTGACGAACTTCGTGTCGATGAGGACGCGGAGCCGCGCGAGGGCGTCGTCGGGGACGCAGGCGAGGGCGTAGGTTCCCACCGGCTGCCCGGGGGCTGGTTCGGTGTCGGTCGAGTTCATGGGTTGGCCCTCCGGTGACGTTCGATCTTGGCGAGGTGGAGTTCCTCGGGCGTGAGAAGCCCGAGCCGCGTGAGGTACGCGCGGAAGGGCTCGCATCCGCGCGAGGCGAGGGCGTCGGCCTCGGGGCGCTCGCGGTGGTTCGCCCACCACGCGGGCGAGCCGAGCCAGTTCTCCGCGTCGGGGTTGTCCTCGCCCTCCGTCGCCTCGCGACGAGGTTCGGGGGCGTCGAACCACCACCACGCCGCCGGGCGCTCGAACGGTCGGTCCGCGATGAACTCCGCGAGAAGTTCCTCGCGCAGCTCTTCCCATGCCGCGCGAGCGAGGTCGAGGTCGAGCGCCTCGCGTCCGCCGAAGGCTCGCCCGAAGTGGTCGTGTCCGGTGAGAAGGTGCGCTCGATGGTGCGAGGTCCATTCGGTCTTCGCCTTGGCGCGGCGCTTGATTCCACGGGGCATGGATCACACTCCCTTCCGACGGTGCGAGCCGGGAACGACGCGCGGGGGACGAGGGGACTCGGTCGGACCTTCGACGTCGAGCCCGAGTTCGCGGAGAAGGCGGGCGAACTGGATCGAGGCATCCCGCGCGATCGCGACCTCGGGCCGGGCGCGGGGCTGGTTGTAGCGGTCGATGAACGTCGAGCCGTGCTTCGCGAGCGCCTCGCGGGCATCCGCGCCCCGATCGAGCGCCTCGCACGCGAGGACGAGAAGGTGCAAATGGTGCTGTTCGAGGTCGAACTCGCCCACAACGGAACGGAACCACGCGGAGGACGCGGGGCGGAGGTGGGCGGGGGGTTCAGGAACGGAGCGTCGGGCAGTCATGCGAGGGTCTCCGGGCGGGCGTGGAGCGATTCCACGGGCCGCGAGTGTGCGAGGGGGTGACGAGGGAGGGGCAAGAGGCGAGGACGCGGGAGAATTGCGCTAATGGCGAATGGCGGGCATCCGGACGATCCGGCGCGAACCGGGGTCGCGAGCGTGTTTGCGTAGGGCTTGACGTCGGTCTCTGGGGAAACGCCCCAAGGACTCGACCCCCCCTCCCCGTCCCGAGGTCCACAGGGGCGTGGTCCCATGATCCCTCTATCGGCAGTTGTAGAAAATTGAGGGTGCAGGGTGATGGGTGAGGGTGCAGGGTCAAAAGACCACAACCGCCCTAGTACGGAAAGACCGAATCGGAAGTCTCCGGTCCCGTGGTCCCATGATGGTCCCATGATCGACCTTCCGAGAAGTGCTTGTTTTCTCGGCGTGGTCCCATGATCCCATGATTCGACCCGGTACTTTGACCCCCCACCCTGCACCCTGAGGGTGGAGGGTCGTTTTGCTACATGGGGGGATAGAGGGACCAGTGGGTCCGCGCGGTTCATGGGTCCACCTCCTCGCCCTCGACGCTTGCTCCGCGTCCGCCTTCCTTGAACGGGTCCCACCCCTCGGGGCTAAGCCAGTAGAAGCGCCGGAGCCTTCGGTCTCCATCCCGGGCGCTGAGGCGGGTGAGCGAGTACCCGAGGTTCCTGAGCCGTTGGCCGAGGGCGCGGGTGGAGACTGACTCCCCGTACTTCTGGAAGAGGTCGATCCTGAGCCGCGTGAGTTCGAGCGCGATCCGCCCTCCGTGGATGAACCAGTCCGGCTTGCTCTGGAGTTTGAGCCAAAGGGAGGAAGGCGTCCCCGCGCGGGCTTGATGCAGTTCCCAGTTCTCGGAGACGAACTCCGCGATCCATCGGGCCGTCTCGACCGCTTCGTCGTCCTCGGGCGCGACTTCTTCGACAAGGGCGTTCATCGCCGAGACGACCGCGTTCCAGTCCGCCGGGCGGAGTGGCGCGACGACGATCCGACTCTCATAGAGCGCCGCTCGCATCCGGCGTTGGTCGAGCATCGCGGACGAACTCCCGACCTCGACGCGGCGCTCGTCCGGAAGGATGATGGTGTACCGCGCCCGGTCGGTTCCGTTCCCGGCCTTCTCGACGCGGACGACCTCGACGCCCCACACATCGCGGATGATCTTCTTCGCATCGGCGGGCGTCTCGACCTTGCGAGGTTCCTCCGCGCCAGTCGCGCTCGCGACCTTGCCCGACGACCTGGCCTTGTCCTTCGCGACCGCCGCCTTCGCGTTAGCGATCGTGCGTTGGTAGTAGTCGAGGCGGAGTTCTCCGCCCTTGCCCGTCTTCAAGTTCGCGCCGCGATGCCGACGCCCCGCGACGAGAAGGTCCGCGACCTCTTGATCGGTCCACCCGGACGCGACCGCGATCGTCGCGAGAGAGAAGTCGAGGGACGAGTCGGAAGCATCCGCGAGGTCGGGACGACGACCATCCCAAGATCCCCGCGCCTTGTCGTGGTTGACGAGAAGTGATTGGAGCGCGTCCTCGGGCGGAGAGCGGTCGGGGGCCAAAGTGAGGAACCCCATCAAAGGGAGCGCCTTGGCGGGGTCCTTCGGCGTGAACTCTTCGGCCACAAGCCCGACTTCGAGGTCGTCGCGTTCATATCGACCGACCGCCGTCCCTTGGGCTGGAAGTTCGAGGATGGTCGGGCGGGGTTCTCCGTACTCGGGCTTGCGATTGAACGTCCCCGCGAGCCGGAAGACACGGGCGAGATCGTGGGTCGAATCAACCCTGATTCCCTTGGCCGCGCCCGCCGCCTTCAACGTCGCACCGAAGCGCCGGGCGAACTGGATCGCCTTGGCGCGTTCCTCGGGGTAGTTGAACGTCCACGGTTCTTTGAGAAGCCACCACCCTTGCACTCCGCCGCCGGACTGGACGAGCATCGACGGGGGCGTCCCGTGGAAGACGTTCCACGCGAAGAGGCGGGCGTCCTCGACGGACGCGAACGCGCCTTGCTTCACGTCGAAGTCTCCGAGGAAGCCAACCACGCCGCCGAGGTCTTTGACCTCGCGCCCGGCGAAGGGACTTTGGGGCGCGGTGAGACGGAGCCCGCCACAGACGTAGAGGTCCGAGCGGTCGCGCTCCGAGGCGACGAACTCCATCGCTTCGTCGATACTGGTGAACCACTTCCCGACCGAGTTCTTCGGTCCCCGCAACGCCCAGAGGTGGAACGCCGCCGGTGGGTCGAGGTCGAGCGCCCCTTCCGCGATGATGGTGAGTTGTCGGCGTACTTGTTCGAGGGCTTGTTCCTGCTCTACACTCATGGGCCGCTCCTGTTTAGCGGTGAACTTCGCGCCCCCGGGACCGTCATCCCGTGGGCGTTTTCGTTGTGCCGGAGCGGTCTTTCTTCTTCGACGAAACCCGCCCACGGCCATCGGGACCGTGAGCGAGCGGAACGCCGGGGAGGAACGCCCCGGACGCGATTCAGGTCTAGATTCCCGCACGATCGAGCGCCGCTTCGGCGCTCGCGATCCGCCTTCCCTTCAACGGGACGACGGGCGCGGAGGAAGTTCGATCGCCGGGCTCGCGGTTGATCGCCGCGAGGAAGGCGTCGAGGTCTGCGTTCAACACGAAGACGCGACCGCCGACGCGGACCGTCGGGAGGATCACGCCGCGCACCCCGACCCGCGCCCATCGTGCGATGCTCTTCGGCGTGACGCCCAGCATCCGCGCCGCCTTGCACAGAGAGACGCGAGCCTCGGGACCGACCTCGGAGGAACGGAGCGCGATCATCGGCGGGCCTCCCCGTCGGTGCGCTGGTTGCAAGCGTCGAGGAACGCCGCGAGGTCTTCCTCGGTGTAGAACCATCGCCCGCCGATCTTGCGACCGCGAAGCGCAACCCCGTTGCATCCGACGAGGGTCCAGCGTGAGACGGTGGAGTGGTCCACACCGAGCCGCTCCGCCGCTTGGACCGTCGTCATCTTCCCTTTGGTGCTTTCCGCGATCATGTTCGACCTCCGATCACTTCGCCAAGTGCGAATGACGGGGAACAATCGCGGCATGGACCGGATGCGGCAAGGGCTTGGGGGCTTGCGTCCGGGCTATTCCGGCCTCGTCCGGCTTATTGACCGCTCGCAAGTGCTTCGACGATCGCGGGGCGGAACTTCGGGAACGTCTCCATCACGTCATCGACGTTGTATCGCGGAGTTTCGCTGTCCGGGTCGGTTCGGATCGGGCCGCCGTGTTCAGTGGTACGTTTCCGAATCGTGTCGGAGAAAGTCTTCGCCCCCGACACTCTGTTGAACCACTTCCCGTCCCGATAGCGTGGACCACTCGCGAGGAACGAATCGAGTATCTCTAACGGGATCGGCCTCGGACGCGCGACGATGTCGAACGGACCTCCGTCCGGGGCTTGCGGGTCGTCGTCGAGAATCGGCGCGACTTGCCACGCGGGGAGCCGGAGCATCGCCTCGACCCGCGCTCGCGTCGTCGAGTCCGTCGCCGCGTCTTCGAGTGCGTCCATCGCAAGGTGAAGGGAACGGAGCGGGTTGGGGACGACGGGATCAGAGGTCGAATAGCCTCGCCCCTGTCCGCCGTAGCGGTCCGCCCACGTCTCGCGCCGGATCGCGGCCTCGTCGCGCTGCTTGAAGTACCGACTCCACTTGTTGAGGTCCGCGCAACGGAGCGCCTCGTTCGCTGCGCGGAGATTGGAGAGGATGGTCGAGAGTTCGTTCTTCATGGTGTGGTTCCTCTTCAACCCGTCGCCAGCGCGGCGCGGACCGCCTTCTCTTCGTTCAACTCGGCGTAGACCTGCGTCGTCGTCACGCGGGAATGTCCGAGGACCGCCTGCGCCACGTCGAGCCCGTGTTCCCTGCGAACCTCCGTCGCCTTCGTGTGGCGAAGACGGTTCGGTGCCCACCGATGCGCCGACTTCCACTCGCGGAGTTCGCGTTCCTGTTCGGGCGTCCGCTTCGTCCTCGGGATCGTTGACAACGTCGGATGCGGGAACGCCCGGTCACATCCCCGCGCGATCGCGATCCGATAGGTCGTCGTCGTGTAGCGCTCGCCGGGACCGGACTCTGGGAACTGGAGCCGCCGGTTCATTTGCGAGGGCTGGACCTTCGTCCTTCTCGCGGCGCGAAGCATGGCGCGGCGCTGGTCCTCCGCCTCGCGGGGCGAGAAGAGCGCCGCGTCGAGCCCTCGGACGAGGTACTTCGCGAGGATCGCTTGCGCCCGAGGTCCGATCGCGACGACGCGGTCCTTGTCGTGGACCTCGCACTTGTGCGAGCGCGGCACGTACTTCCACGCGGGACCGGAAGTGTCGATATCCCGGGGCGTCATCATGCACACTTCCACGGGACGCATCCCCGTAAGGCGCTGGACGCGGACCATGTCCGCGACGACCTCCGACAAGTGCGGGAGAGTCGCCTCGACGACCTCGTCGGCCACGGGGCGGATCTTCCGCTTCTCCGTCGCCTTCGTCTCACCCTTGCGAACGCCGCCCACGTCCCGGATCCCGTCGTAGACCGCGCCCGGGATGATCTGCTGGTTCTTCGCCCACTTGAACGCGCCCTTCACGATCTGCGTGTAGTAGTTGACGATCTTCCTCGACAACGGACCCGGGCGTCGCGCCGTCCCGTTGGGGTGGAAGGTGGCGGGCGTTTCGACGAGGTCGCGCTGATAGAGCGTGAGGGCCTTCGGACCGAACTCGACGACGGGCGTCGGGCCGAAGAGTTTGCGGAGGCGCGAGAGGGCGCTCTTCACATGGCAGCGCGTCGCCTTGTCGGTGTACCGGGCCTCCGCGAACTCCCAGTACGCCGCGATCACTTCGACGACCGTCACGTCGGAGCGCTCCTCGCGGCGCTTGCCGCCGACGAGGGCGTCGGGGAGCCGCCGACCGTTGGTGAGCCACAGTCGGAGGACGCGGTCGTACTCCTCGCGACTCTCCGGGGTGCCGTGGATGCCGAGGTAGATGTCGCGCCCGTCGATGGTGACGACGGCGCGACCGCTGGACTTGTGGAGCCTGTACGACGGGACCGAGTTCTCTGGAAGGCGAGCCATGCGCGGACCTCCGAAGGAATCCGGTCAGTTGACCGGTTTCCAGCGTTTCGGAGCCGCACTTCCCGACTCGGGAAGGCTCGCGGTAACTTCCGCGATCGGCTGAACTTGCGAGAAATGCCGAGGGGCGGACTCGAACCGCCGACCTCCGGGTTATGAATCCAGCGCTCTAAACCAGCTGAGCTACCTCGGCGAGGTCGAGATGATATCCCCCTCCATACCCCTTCGCAACTGCCTTGGCTCACGCTCGTGCCGCCCGCTCGCCTTACCGTCCGCCGTGCCCGTTGCCGCTCGCCAACCCCTGCGAATCGCCATCATCGGCTGCGGCACCGCAGGACCCGCCGCCGCATGCCTGCTCGCACGCCTGGGCCACCACGTTGACATCTTCGAGCGTGCATCACCGCTTCGTCCCGTCGGCGCAGGCCTTCTCATCCAGCCCACCGGCATGCACGTCCTGCATCGCCTCGACCTGCTTGAGCGTGCCTGCTCGCTGGGTCATCGCATCAATCACCTCATCGGCGAGAATACGTCGGGCCGGCGAATCCTCGATCTCTCCTACACCGACTTTGCCCCGCAGACCTTCGGCCTAGGCATGCACCGCGGCGCACTCTTCTCGCTCTTGCTCGACGCCGCACAACACGAACCGCTCGTGCGCATCCACGCAGGCGTTGACATTTCGCACATCCACCAAGCCCACACCCACGTCACCCTTCGCACCCACGCCAATCAACTGCTAGGCCCATACGACCTGACCATTATCGCCGACGGTGCCCGCTCGCATCTGCGCACGCAAGTACAAGTGAACGCACAGACCACGCGCTACGCCTACGCCGCCGCGTGGTGCGTCCTCCCCATGCCCACCCACGCCCGCTGGCAATCAACCCTGCGCCAAACCTATCGCGACACGCGCAGCATGATCGGCTACCTCCCCAGCGGCAAACCCGCCCCCGATGCCGAACCAACCATCAGCGTCTTTTGGAGCCTCCGCGCCGACAAGATCGAATCGCTGCGTACCGCAGGCCTCGCTGAGTTTGAACGCCGCGTCATCGAACTCGATCCTCATGCCGCCCCGCTGCTGATTCATCTGCGCAGCATGGATCAACTCGTCTTCGCAACGTACTACGACACGATTTGCGACCGCATTCACCACCACCGCGTCGCGCTACTGGGAGACGCCGCGCACGCCATGAGCCCGCAACTCGGCCAAGGTGCCAACCTTGCGCTGGTTGACGCTCTCAACCTCGTCGACACCATCGCGCTGCACGCCCCAACGACCGAAGCGATCCCAGCCGCTCTCACTCGCCACGACGCCGACCGCCGCAACCACGTCGCCTTCTACACCCGCGCCTCGCGCTGGCTCACACCCTGGTTCCAGTCCGACCTCGCCCCCCTCGCCCTGCCGCGCGACCTGCTCATGCATCCGCTCTCACGCATTCCGTGGATTAAACAGCAAATGGCTCAGAGCCTTGCCGGTGTGAAGACGGGCATTTTCTCGTCGTATCGATTTGACCACTGACAATTCATTGAGCGTCACTGAGTACCATGCCCGCTCGCAAAACCGCGAGATTCGACAAGCTTCGCAAAACCATTTCCAGCAAAGGACCACCCATGCCCGCCAACGACCACCTCACCCCCCGCTCCTCCACCATCGCCATCGGCGACACCGCACCCGACTTCACTCTTCCCACGCAAGACCGCAAAGACTTCAAACTCTCCGACGCCGTCAAGAAAGGCGACGTCGTCCTCTGCTTCTACCCCTTCGCTTTCACAGGCGTCTGCTCTGCCGAAATGAAATGCGTCAGCAGCGACTTCGCCAAGTGGAGCGAAAAAGGCGCGATCGTCGTCGGCGTCTCCTGCGACAGCATGTTCACCAATCAAGCCTGGGCCGAAAAGGAAGGCTACACCCAAACCCTCCTCAGCGACCTCCACCGCCAAATCACCAAAGCCTACGGCCTCCACTGGAACGACCTCAACGTCGCCAACCGCGGCACCGTCGTCATCGGCCAATCCGCCGACGGCAAAGGCAAAGTCAAATTCGTCCAAGCCCGCGAACCCGGCAAAGCAATGGACTGGGACAGCATCTTGACCATGCTGTAAGCCGACCACTCGCCGCAAAGCATTCAACAAAGCGAAAGTGATCGCCACGTGCCGTCACTTTCGCTTTCTTCTTGTCCGCATCGCACATTCGCTTATCCAACCGTTTATCCTCCTGCATGCGTTGCCTGGCCTGTGGCTACACCATCAATGACCTCCATCGCCAAACCTGCCCCGAGTGCGGCAACGCCTTCGATCCGCACAACGCCACAACCTTCGAACGCGAACCCTGGGGCAGTGAAAAACTCCATCGCGGGATGCGCACCGTCATCGCGCTTTGTACAACCAGCGCGGCGATCTCGCTCGTCGCCACACTTCTACTCATCGCCGCCGAGTTCGCCACAACACCACGCGGCCCACGCTCTGAATTGGAATTCTTCGCCAAGTTCGCACTCGCTCTGACTTTGCTCTCGATAACCGCAAGTGTTCTCGCCGTGATCGCCGTCAGCGAATCTTTGTCTCGCCTCAATGCGTGGAAACGCTATCGAACCTCGCTGATCTGGGTCGCGACCAGTTGGCTAGTCCTCTTCGCAACTCTCGCCTTGCTCTAACCGCTTCTCACTCAACTCCGCCCACCAAACGCCCGATATCCCCTCCATGTCGGTCGCGTCGCTCCCACCCACGCCCACCGTCTCGCCCGCGCTTCCACTGCACCGCAACCTGCGCGTGGCCATCGTCACCTGCGCCACCATCGCCCTGCTCATCGTCCTCACGCGTTACTGGCCAATTGTCCAAGGCGCGCTCCACGAAATCTCACTCCATCCAACCGTCCTCCTCGCCGGTCCGCTGCTCGCACTCTGTTTCATCGCCTGCAAAGGCGCATCACTCACCGCCGCCTGCAATGCCGCCCACATGCCCATGACCCCGCGCGCGGGGGTCCGCACGTTCATCGAAGGCACCGTCATCGAATCCATCAGTTGGCCCGGCAAACTCATGGGCGACATCTACCGCGCCTCGGTCTTGCCCGCCACCTCCATCATCCAACGCGCTTCCGCTCTCGTCCTCTGGCGCATTGGCACCCTGCTCGCAACTCTCATCCTTGTCATCACCGCCGCCGCGCTCACGCACAATCAGTTGCACACACAAAGCGCCTGGCATCACGCCGCTCTGCTCGCCGCCGTCATCACCGCCGCATGCATCGCCACGTGTTTCATCGCCTCTCGCACGCATCACCTCCGCGCCGCCAACCTCACCGGCCGCCGCGCCTTCACCGCCATCTCTCGCATCACCGCGTACTCACTCCTCGCCACACTCGCCGACCTCACCGCCATCGCCTTTTTCGCTGCGACCATCGCCAACGTCAACGCTCTCACCTTCCTCCCGCTCTTCATCTGCGCATCCCTCATCGCCTCAGCCTCCACCATCCCTATGGCTGCAGGTATCCTCGACGCCGGCTGCTACTTCGCCCTCACCCACTCCTGCGGGACAACGCCCGAAGCCGCCACCGCCATCATCCTCTGCTACCGCGCCCTCGGCCCAGGCATCACGCTCGCTGCCGGTGCTGCCTCATTTCTTCTCGTACCTGCACGTCGCTTCAATCGCTACAACCTGCACCACCTCCCACTTCCCAATCACAAATCCCCCATCACGAGACACACGCCCCGGCAACATGACGACACATAACGTATGTTCCGCCCATCGCGCACCAAGCAACTCCGCCACGCCTTCACGCTTGTCGAAATCCTCATCGTCGTGATCGTCATCGGCATCCTCGCCGCCATCGCCGTGCCCAATTTCTCCCAAGGCACCAGCGACGCCCGCTACGAAGTCGCGCGCACCTTCGGCCAATCGCTCACCAAAGCCGCCTCGATGTACAGCACGCAAACCGGGCGAATCCCCTCGTCCTTCCATAACTGGGTCGCTTTAACCGAAACTGGTTCGCAGCAAAACCTCATCCGCATTGATTCCAATCTCCGCGGCGCACTCAAAGAACGCAATCAACGCGTCATGACCAACAACTCGCAAACCATCGAGTTAAGTTTTCCAGGCGACATGATCGCTCGCTACACCATCGATTCAAACGGTGTCATCACGACCACCATCACGCCCTGACCGCTCGCTCGCCGCGAACTTACTTCACGCTCGCCGCGCCTTCATCGCGAAACTGCAAGTAAGGCACAAACACATACTCGCGCACGCCCACGCTGCGCAAGTAATCATCAATCACAAAGTACGCCACAAACCGGTTGTTCTCGGCAATCTGGTCCAGCGCAACATCGCTGTACACAACAGGCCCGCGCGCAACATCAAACGCAATCTGCGACCGCAGCCGCGCGGGCCCAGCCCCAGTCTCGCTCTGCACCAAATCCGCACGCTTGAACCACAACACGTCACTTCGCGAAAGCGTCACGCCCGCTGCAGGCGTCTGCACCAATACCACGTCCGCGTAAATCCCCGTCACCTGCCCCGTGCGCGTCGCCAGCATCACCCGCCGCGCCCGCATCGGATTGTCCCCCAGCCGCACGTACACGCTCGCACGCGACTCCCCATTGGTCTCCGCAATTTCCACAGTTCCACCCGCCCCATACACCACCGCCTCACCCTGCGCCCTTGCCATCAGCGGCAACACCCTCGCACGAAAATCCCCCACCACAAAACTCATCCACATCACACCACACACCGCCGCCCCACTCACCACCGATCGCACCCTGCGCCCACTCGCTCGCGCCCACAATACCCCGGCCAGCACAATCATCGCGTACATCGCCATCCGCTCCAGCCACTCTTCGCCTTGCCGAATCGTGCCGCCGGGAGTCATGATCGCAACCACGCCCAGCCAAACCACCACCACCAACGCAGGCCCCACCCACTGTCGCCGGAGCTGCTCACCAACTCGCGCCAGCGAATCCGCCCGCGCCAGTAACACAATCGCCAAAGTCCCCGCCACCGCGTCATACGCAAACAACCCGCCATCCACCACGCTCTTGATAAGCGCCGCAAACGCCAGCGACATCACCATCGCCACCACCACTCGCTCACGCCAATCCGCATACGCGCACGCAACTCTGGGCCCCACCCACAACCCCAGTCCCAGCGCACCTACAAACGCTCCGCCTATCAAACCCGCCAGCCACCTCGGCACCACTCGCAAGTACGCAAACCCCGTATCAAATCGCTGGTGCCACTCGCCGCGCCCCAGCCACTCCACCACCATCGCTATCGGCGCCTTGCTCGTATGAATATGCGTGAACGAGTTCACCGAGTTCACACCATCACGCCAATGAAAATTCACGCTGCCTGTTGGCAACCCCATCGCCCGCGTGTACAGCACCAGCGATGTCAAACTACACACCAGACCCACACCCACCACCAACGCAAACACCACCATGCCGCGCCGATTCCACGCCGCATGCGTCTCTCGCTGCCGCCAGCCAAGCCACGCCGCACGCAGGCAAAACAGCATCGAAAATGCCAACGCAAAATAAATCTTCCCTGCCGAAACGCCCATGCAAATCTGATTCACCGCAAAATGCACGCCGATGCGCCACCACCCACCAAGCACGTACAACGCCATCAGCATCGCACATACGCCCGCAACCCCCAGCATCCATTTCACAAATCGCGCACGTTCCATCACCGTTGGCTATCGGTTCGCTGGCCAATTTCACTGGCATCTTCGCACAATCTGCCCAAATCCCCGCCAATTCGCCCAAGCCCCGCCCCGCTCAATGCGCATTTTGATGTACAAACCCCCGAAACAATGTCAGCCACAAAATCTTGATGTCAAACCCCAGACTCCAATTGCGAATGTAGAACAAATCCAGTTGCAACCGCTTGCGCAAGCTCGTATCCCCGCGCATCCCGTTCACCTGCGCCCAACCCGTCATCCCCGCCTTCACATGCTGCCGCAGCACATAGCCCCGCCAATCTTCTTTGAACCTCGCAATCAGTTCCGGCCGCTCAGGCCTGGGCCCGACCAAGCTCATCTGCCCCAACACCACATTGAGCAACTGCGGCAGTTCATCCAAACTCGTCCGCCGCAAAAACGCCCCAATCTTTGTCACCCTTGCATCGCCCCGCGCCGTCCACACCGCCGATGCATGCTCATCACGCTCATGCATCATCGTCCTGAACTTATAAATATCAAACTCCTCGCCGCCAATGCTCACCCGCCGCTGCCTGAACACCACCGGCCCCTCACTCGTCAGCTTGATCGCCATCGCAATCAAAACCATGGGCACCGCAAACACCGCCATCCCCACCATCGCCCCAAGCAAATCAATCCCGCGCTTCATCACACCCGCGAGCCCGTTCATCGGGTTCTCGCGGATGCTCAGAATCGGCATCCCCTCCAGTTCGCTCACCGTCATCGCCAGCGGCGTGTACTTCGGGCTCACTTCCGGAATAATCCGCACATCAATCGGATACCGCTCCAGCCGACGCAGCAACTCGGGCATCAAACTTGCCCGGGTGTTGGGCAACGCAAGGTAAACCGCATCCGGTAGCCGGTCCGTCAATATCTGCTCAAGCTGCGAAATCCCACCAAGCACCGGCCGACCAACCACTTCATCGGTCGGCGTCACATGGTCATGATGGTGAATGAAGTACGCAACGTTGATCCCCGTCCAACTGTTGCGATCCAGCGTCCGGCACGCAATCCGCCCCAGCCGTCCCGTCCCAATCACCGCCACGTGCCGCAAATTCCGCCCGCGTTTACGCGCCGCTCGCAGCGCAACGCGAAAACACAATCTCGCCACCACCAACACCACCGGCATGATCACCGCAAACGCCAAAAGCTGCACCCGCCCCGCATCAAACACCATCCCGTTCCAACTCACGACCTTCGTCGACTCCACCCCGCTCACCATCGCCGGCCCCAGCGCCCACATCAACACAATCAGCGACACAATCGTCGCCAAACTCGCCTTCAAAATCTGCCGACTCTCCGCCAGCAGCCGCCTGTCGCGCCACGGCTGATACAGCGCAAACACCCGCATCGCCGTCACCGCAACCGGCACCGCAAACATCAGCAACGTCTCTTGCAAAATCGTCCGCACCGACTGCAACCCCGTCGCCGCAGGCCACGCCCCATCAATCACCTCCCGCCTAACTCCCCACGCCAGCAAACACGCAATCGCTACAACCGCCGCGTCGGCGATGCCGAGCATCACCACGAAAAAATGATGTCGCTGCTTGAGCACGAAGCCTCCTGCTTTCTCACACGCACAGCCACAACCCGTACGCACACACCCCAGAACCCACACGGGGCGTTGCAAGCCTCAAGCCCACAACACACACCCGCACCCCGCTCCCATCACTCTATTCTAACCCGCCCACCGCTCCCGCACAAACCGCCGCCTGCCCGACCAGTCTCTGCAATACTGGTGTGTCAACACGACCAAACACACGGCCAACAGCGGCGCGGACTGCTGCCACGACCCAAAGTCGAATAAATCCAAGACGAACTGCGTCGTTCCCTGCAACCAGCCCTCGATGCCAACCACACCTGCTTCGCAGCCATGCTTTATTCATCGCTTTCAGATCCTCTTTCAATTCTGCACCCGCAATCTCTCTGTGTTTGAATGAATCCATCGCGGCTCCCCTCCCGTCCCGTCTCAATACACTCCTCCTTCAACGCACAACTCCAGCCGATCAAGCACCCGCGTCCTCGCCCACTTCGCTGCGAATGCCGTGCGCATCCTGCAACCACTCTTGGAGAGAGCACATGAAAAACTCGAATGTCTTCAGTCGCGCGTCCCGCTGGTCGTCTCGCGCGGCTGGACATCCCCTCGCATTTCTCTTTGCCGTTGGCATCATCCTCGTGTGGCTTGCACTCGGGCCAATCTTTCACTTCAGTGATACCTGGCAACTCGTAGTCAACACAGGCACGACGGTCATCACGTTCCTCATGGTCTTTCTCATTCAACACAGCCAAAATAAAGATACAGCAGCGATACAAGTAAAGCTCGATGAACTCATCCGCTCCATGCACGGAGCTCACAACGCCCTTCTTGATCTTGAGGAACTCGAAGACCACGAGCTTGAACAAATCCGCGCAAACTATCGCAAGCTCGCTCGCGACGCGCGTCAGCTCGTCACTCGCGGAGGCATCGACACAGAGTCCCCAGACATCTGACTTTGTTTTCCCAACCGCAACGCGCTTACCTCCTCCCCCACACCGCCCCAACCCGCGGCTTCCCCCCAGCCCCGCTAGCTGCCGCAGCACATCCTTCTCCAAATCCGCGTTGCCGTGCCCCTCGGCGGCGCGACCAAACGAATCCGCACACCACTGCCCACTATTGGCGCAACCAACAGCAGTTCGCGAGAACCCAAAGTCTGCCCGCACGCTGCAACGCGAAACGACGCACAATCGCCGCTTGTCTGGTGCTTCTGCTGGCAAATGCACGCCATCAGATCATCTCCGCCCATGCTGCTCTGAGTAAAACCTCGACCCGCGCATGCTCTTCTTAGATTCCGCCGTCATTCCACCTCAGCGTGTCTCCAAACACACTCTTCACCACAATCTCACGCGTCGTTGATGCTCCACTTTTCCAGACGCGCTTCTATCTCTCCACTGACTGAAAGCACACGGCGCTTTCGGTCAGGAACTAACCAAGAAGGAGACTTTGCATGCGTTCTTCCCGCTTGTTTCTCGCAGCGCTCGTCGCGGCAACTGGCCTCGCCTCGCCCGCACTCGCAACCGTTGGTGATTTCCGCGTCCTTCCCTATCAGCAAAACGCAACACTCGACGGCATGCAACTCACTTGGTTCACCGTGAGCAACACCGCAGGCTCGCTCACCATCACCGGTCCAGGCCTCGCTGCCCCGCTCGTTCTTAACACCACGCCGCAGCTCGCACCAGTTCTCGACTATCAATCGGCCGCCGAACTCACTGCCGGCGGTGCTTTCCCTTTCAGCACCACTGCAATCTTCCAAGCTCCGGGCGTGCCCGCCCGCAACTGGAAGCACGCCATCAGCGTGACCGGCCTCCAAGCCGATACTGAATACAGCTACACCGTCACGCAAGGCGCATCAACCTACTCCAACACCTTCCGCACTGCCCCAACCCCTACCACTGCTCGCGGCATCCGCTTCGCCGTTCTGAGCGACAGCGAAACACTCGTCAGCGGCCGCACTCGCAATCGCGAGTGGAGCCGCAGCACGCCGCAATTGCCAGGCAGCACAGGTCGGCCCACAGGCACAGGTCGCGGCCGTGATCAATACTTCCTCACCGAGACGCTTGGCTACCAAGAGAACATCAAGCAAATCGAACTGCGTGACCCAGACATGATCATCATGCCGGGCGATCTCATCGAAGGTACCGCCAACGAACAGCAACGCCGCTGGGACGAATTCTGGCGCCACAACGCCGGTCAGTATGACGATCTGCTCAGCGCACGTCCCATCGTCGCAGCCATCGGCAACAACTGCATCTTCAACGGCGGCAGCGATCAAGCCAGCATCAACGCCAACGTGCAGTACGCCCGTAACCAATGGAGCGCATACTGGGACACGCCCGCCAACGGCCAACCACAGTTCCAAGACCTCTACTTCCGCACCGACTACGGCCCCGTCACTATCATCACCCTCTGCAGCGTCGGATCCATGGACGCCAACGACAACGTCGGCCCACCGGCCAACCAGTTCACCAGCCCCGCATTCCCCCAACTCCTCGACACCAACCGCGCGTGGCTCAACGCCTACCAGTTCGGCGATATCCCTGACTTCAACGTCGGCACCGCCCAGTGGAACTGGGCAGTCCAGGAACTCGCCGCTGCCCGCGCCGCCGGACAAATCATCTTCGTCCAGTGGCACCACACACCCTTCAGCCGCGGCATTCACGGCACCAGCGTCACCAGCCCGCAAAGCGGCGAAGCCATGCGCATCTACGCCCCGCTCATGGAGCAATACAAAGTCGCGGGCGTCTTCTGCGGCCACAGTGAAGTCAGCGAAATGAGCTACTTCGACCTCGACGGCGATGGCTACGGCGTTCACCTCTGGGACGTTGGCGCAGCTGGCGACGGCCTCCGCGGCGTCGAAGACGCTCCCGGCTCCGTCAATAGCAACATCACCAGTTGGCGCAACAACCCCCTCAGCGGCGGCGTCTTCGTCCCCAACCCCTTCCACCGCTGGAGCGCCGACCAAAGCGAGCCCGAACAATGGAACGGCACGCAACTGCTCCGCGGCGGCAAGCACTACGGCTTCCTCGAAGTCAACGTCCAAGGCAACGGCGCGGGCGAATATCAGATCGACTTCCAATACCTCCACAACTTCCCCATCAACGCTGGCGATGCCAACTACACCGTCACCGGCTTCGAACTGCGTCCCTACAGCAACGTTGTTCGCCTGCAAGGCCCAGCCAACAACCTCCGCCCCATCCCTGTCTGCGACACCATCGACGTGAACCGTGACAACGTCTTCCCCGATGATCGCGACGTCACTGAGTTCCTGAATCTCTTCGCAGGCGGCGGATGCCCCTTCCCCATCACTTGCGATGTCGACTTCAACAACGATGGCGTCTATCCCGACGATAGGGACTTCGTGGCATTCTTGAGCGTTCTCGCCGGCGGACCTTGCGAGTAACACATCCATCGCATCACGCATTCAAACAAGCTGCGCCACCGCGCAGCTTGTTTTTTCTCCGACAGTCTGACCGACAACTCCCCATCTCACCGCCCCCACGCCGCCCCACCTCGCGGATTTCCCCCAAGCCCCGCTATCCGCCGCAAAACATCCTTCTCCAAATCCGAAATCCCATGCTCCGTCGGCGGCACAATCTGCACAATCACATACAAGTCCCCCTGCCGCCCTGCCTCATCGCGAATCCCCATCGCCCCCAGCTTCATCCGCTTCCCGCTCGCGCTCCCAGGCGGAATCGTGAGCTGCACCGTCCCCTTCATCGTCGGCACATCAATGCTCGCCCCCAGCGTCGCCTCCGCAATCGTCACCGGCACATCCAAATACAAATCCAATCCCTTCCCCGCGTTGCTCCCCTCTCCCCGCCGAAACAACTCATGCGGCATAACCCGCACCCGCAAAAGTAAATCTGCTGAAGCTCCCACCGCCGCAACCCCCCGCATCGCCCCGCGCACACGCATCCCCGCGCCATCTTCCGTCCCCGCCGGTATCTTCACTTCAATCGTCTTGAACGTCTGCTGCGCCGTCATCACGCGCACCTGCGCCGTGCCCCCCTTCGCCGCCGTCATGAAGTCCACCCGCACTTCCTGCACGGTCTCTTCTTCATCCTCATCGCGATAGTCATACGTCGCCTGCCCCCGCCCACCACGCGCGCCGCCCGCCCCCGCTCGCCCACCGCCGCCGCCAAATATGCTTTCAAATATCGACCCCAAATCTTCCGCATCAATATCCTGCGCACCCCCACGCCCGCTCCGCGCTCTTCCTCCACCCGCCCCGCTGCCCCACTGCGTCCGCTGCTGCCCACTCGCAGAGCCAGGCCCACCCTGCGCAAACGCCGCATCACCATACTGATCGTACAGCTTGCGTTTCTCCGCGTCCGACAAAACCTCATACGCCTGCTGCGCCGCCGCAAACTTCTTCTGCGCATCCGCAGCCTTGTTCACATCCGGATGGTACAACCGCGCCAACTTGCGATACGCCGACTTGATCTCATCAGCCGTCGCGGAACGTGAAACACCCAGAGTTGCGTAATGATCAGCCACACCATCAGCGTAGCGACGTCGCCATGAAAAAAGCCCGGCTCCGCGCCAGGCTTTCACGCACTCGTTTTTCTCTTTGCAAGCTTCAACTCACGAATCCTTGGGCTTCTCCCCCGCCGGCACTTCCTTCACCGGCTCACCCACCGGCTGGGCCTTCACTGGCTCGGGCATCGGCGCCGCAGGCGGAGGCGTGGGCGCAGCCGTAATGCTCAGCACATCAATGCTAAACACCAGCGTCGCATTCGAAGGAATCTTCGCCCTTGCATTGCCACGCTCGCCATACCCAAGCGAACCCGGAATCACCAGCCTGCGCTTGAGTCCCTTGCGTGCATCCGCCATGCCCATATCCCAGCCAGGGATCAGGTTCTGTCCAAAATTGTACTCAAATGGAGCCTGCCGCTCGTAGCTGCTGTCAAACATCATGCCGTTGGTCAGCATGCCCATGTAATGCAGCGCAACGCGGTCGCCTTCCTTGAACACTTCGCCTTCCGTCTTGGTCGGGTAGGTCAGCATCACCAAGCCTTCGGGCGTGCGCGCAACCGCAATCGGGCTTTCAATCTTGCCAAACGCGTACGACTCACCCGCCGCCGGACCCCACGCCAAGCTGCCATCGGCGCCGTACCCGCGATCCGCGCTCTTGAACGTGCTGCCGTCGAATGAAAGCTCGCTGGTCATCTCCACCGCGCTGCCCGCACTGGTCGGATACGCATGCGCCGTCGCGCCCTTGTATCCGGCTCCGTCCGCCGTCAATTCCACCATCAGCGTCGTCACCAAATCATCCGTCGAAATCATCGGGAACTTGTCCGCCGCTGCCCAAAGCCCCACCACCGCCAAGTGTTCCCCGCGCGACCGGCGAAACTCCATGGTCTTGAGCCGCACGCCGCCCTTCACGCGAACCAATTGCCAAATCGCCTGCCGATAAGGCCGGTCCAGCGCATCCCCGCGGGCCACTTCCGCATAGAACGTGTCGGTCATGCCAGGAATAAACACCGGCGCAACACTCGTCACGACTTCAAAGCTGTCGCCACCCACCTTGATGGGCACAGCACTCTTCCAACTGCCACTCAGCAGCCCGCTGATCTTCTCAAACTCCGGCTCACTAAACACCGGCGCCGGCGTCGCCGGCGCAGCATCCGGCACCGGCGCAAGTTCCGCCCCGCCAAATCGCTTGGTCTCAGCCGGAGCCTGCCCGCCCGCCGGCTGCGTTGCCGCGCTGGCATCTTGCGCAAACGCCCCCGCCGCGCTCATAGCAACAGCCATCCCCGCTGAAGCCACCAAAGCCCGGCCCATCACACGCGAACCCGTCAATGTCAATCGAGAGATAGTCATCATGCTCATAAGAAGTCCCTGCAAACAACCCAAAGCAGCAACAAACCCGCCGCCGCCGCCAACACCCTACGCCGCTGCCAGGCCACCAAGCCAAGCAACACCGCAAGCCGCCAGCCAACCCAACAACCCCAACTATAGAGACGCTGACCTTGCCCCGCAATCTGCCCCTTTGCCACAGCCGAGAAGGCACAGGCAGTTGAACATAGAGGGCACCGAGGTCACCGAGAGGGAAACAGAGAAGCAAGACGAACAATTGACCGTGCGACCGGCGCGCGCCGCCGTGCCACCGGTGCGCGTCCCCGTGCCACCGGCGCGCGCCGCCGTGCCACCGACCGCTGGCTCTGCAGCGGTCGGTGCGTCCAACCTTGCACCCCCGCTCCCCGCCCGAGCGCGGCGATGGCCTGTAGCCACGGGTGGAGCTTTGACCGGCACCAGCCGGGCATTGCGCAACCCGTGGGAGCCCGTCCCCGTTTTCTATGCTGCCCCAAAGGGTCAGCGGCGTTCTTCTCTCGCGCCCACCGCGCGATGTGAGCCTCTTCCTCCGCCCCTCCCGGGGCGGGCCGCGTTCGTATTCACCTTCCACGGGTTCCGCTGCGCTCCACCCGTGGCTACATCCCTGCGCCCCGCTGGGGCGAGAGCCCACGCCCGCGCGTGCGCGGTCGCACCCGGAGTTTCCGCAGGTGCTCGTGCTGCTGGCGCAGCTTTTTCTGCTGCTGGCAAACTTTCCTCTGCTGCTGGCGCGGTTTCTTCTGCTGCTGGCAAACATTTTGCTCCGGCTGGAAGTGTTTTTGCTCCGGCTGGCAAACTTTTAGCAGCAGCCAAAACAGTTTTTGCCCAGTCAAAAACTATTTCCTCAGCAGCAAAAACAGTTTTTGCCCGGTCAAAAACTATTTCCTCGGCAGCAAAAACTCCATCCGCCCCCGCTCCCGCCGCGTGCTCGATGGCACGCTCATCGCCCGACCGGTGCCGTGCTCGGTCGACTTCGACAACAACGGCCTCTTCCCCGAAGATCAGGACATCATCGACTTCTTCTACGTGCTGGCGGGGGGCGAGTGCTCGTAAGCGCGGTGACAGTGCGTCAACAACGGCCCTGGAGTGATCCGGGGCCGTTTTCATTTGAGATCACGGCAAGTCGATAGGGGTTTTCATCGCCCAACTCGCGAGGGCTTCGAGGGCGGGTTTGGCGAAGAAGAGGAGGACGACGGCCATGCAGAGGGGTGGGCCGAAGGGCATGACTCGGCCTGTGTCTTTGTCGGTGTCTTTGTTGCGGAAGAGTTGGATGAGGAAGATGACCATGCCGAGGATGCCGCCGCCGAAGAAGGCGATGACGGGATCGATCCAGCCCAGGACAGCCCCCACTGCTGCCATGAGGTGAACGTCGCCCAGGCCCAGGGCTTCTTTGCCGAAGCCGAGGCTGCCCAAGATGCGGAAGAGCCAAACAACGCCACCGCCTACGAGGTAGCCCATGAGCACGCCTGTGAGGACTTGGAGTGCAAGCGGGACGGCAGCGTTGGCGCTGGTTTCCATCGCGAAGGTGTTGGGGTTGTAGATCCACGGACCGGCGAGTTTGTGGGCGAGGGCAAACCCGGCGAGGGCGAAGGCGAGGGGGAAGCCCACGAAGAGGATTTCGCGGAGCATTTCGCGTCGGGCGTGCGGGTAGGCGATCCAGTTTTCGGGGTTATTGGGGTCTTTGCCTTCTTGCTCGAGTTTGGTGAGCCACTCTTTTTCCCACGCGGTGTAGTCTTCGAAACTGCGACGCATGAGTTTGAACTTGAGGGCGAGGTTGGCGAGGATGAGACCGGCGACGCCGCCGAGAGCAGCGCCGAGCCAGGTCCAGCCGTATTCGCCGAAGGTGGCGAGACTCCAGGTGTGGCCTGGGGAAGTTTGTTGGAGGAGGCCGCCGGGCTGGGTTGAGATGTACCAAGCCCAGAGGGGGTATGCGACGACGGCGAGGACGACGGGGACGTTGGTAAAGATGGGTGGGATGGTGAAGGTGCGCCAGTCGACGAGGGTGGCGCACGTCAGGCAGGCGAAGAGCATGACGATGGCGATGTAGATGGGCCAGGTTTGGTCGAAGCCGCCATAGGCCCACTCGGGGCGCACGGGCAAGACGAGTTTGCCGAGCCAAGTCGCGCGGTCGGTGTAGCAGACGACGAACGTCAGGCCCCAGAGCCCGGCCATGAAGGCTTCGACGAGGGGGTATTCGGCGGAGACGGGGGACTTGCAGAAGCGGCAGCGGCCGCCGAGGAAGAGCCAGCCGAAGATCGGGATGTTCTCGCGCCAGGTGAGTTTGGTGTCGCAGTTGGTGCAGCGGCTTTGAGGGCTGATGAAGTCGAGGCCCAGGGGGATGCGGTAGACGAGGACGTTGGAGAGTGAGCCAACGCAGGCGCCGAAGGCCATGGCGAAGAGGACCTTGATGACCTCGAAGGTCAGTTGGAGGGCTTCGAGGGTGATGAGCGGGTCGGACATGGATGGGGTATATCGGCTGATTATGGGCTGGGAGTGTGACGAGAAGTAACGAAGTGAGGAAGTGGTAGAGTGACGGAGTTCATGGGAGAGGGGCTTGGCAGTTGACTGCGTCAATTTGCAAGCGGGTTTGTGGTTCTGTGGCGGATTTGGTGGTTTCGCCGATGAAACGGGGGATTGTTTGTGGCTAACAATGAGAGTCACGGGTCGGTGTGAGATTGTGGGAGGTTTGCGTGGGGTATTTTGCGATGTCGTCGAATCGGACTTGTTCCATTCGCTGCGTGTGTTTTGATTGGGGCGGGGTTCTGCTGCGCCATTGCCGGGGGTGGGTGGAAGCGTGTGAAGCGGCGGGGGTGCCGGCGAGGGAGGGGATGGATTCGCCACAACTCAAGCAGCGTCGGCAGGAATTGAACCAGCAATTTCAGACCGGGCGGGTGCATGAGCGGGACTTTTTCCCGCAGCTTGCCGAAGCCACCGGAGGGCTGTACACCGCCGATGAAGTGAGGCAGGTGCATCATGCGTGGTTGCTGACGGAGTATGCCGGGGTTGGTGATGTGATTGATGCGATTAATGCGACGGGGAATGTGGAGACGGCTCTACTCAGCAACACGAACGCGGCGCATTGGGCGCGGCATATTGATAGTCCGTGCGGGCGGGTGAAAGCGGATTATCCGGCGATTCAGCGGATCATGCATCGGCATGCGAGCCACTTGCTGGGACATGCCAAGCCGCATGGGGATATCTATCGCGCGTTTGAAGACGCCACGGGGTTTGGGCCTGGCGAGATTTTGTTCTTTGATGATTTGCCCGACAATATCGCGATGGCGAAGCAGCTTGGATGGCACGGCGTTTTGGTAGATTACACGCAAGAAACTGCGCCGGCACTTTTCGCCGCGCTGCGACGGTATGGCGTGCTTGAAGCAGAAGCGGTGGTGTAAGAGGCGCACACAAGCGTTGCGCATGAGCATGGATTACGGGCTCGTGCAGTTGGTGCAGGGCTGATTTGTGTAAAGCGGGTTTGGTGACACCATTGACTGAACCGAGCTCTTCGCTGAAGTACTTGATTCACTCTTCCTCGGCGAGGCGGTCAGTTGGTTTCATGAGTTCGCGCATCACGACGGTAGCGAAGCTGCCTCGGGGGAGTTCGAAAGCGCAGCGGATATAGGGGCCGTGTTCGTCGACGCCGCCTTCGATTTCGGGGTCGGTGATCGGCACGCGGAGTGGTCGGCGCTTGCCTTCGAGCGGGTAGCGAGATTGGGTGTCGTGGCGGGCGAGGTCAGCAGGAGTGACAGCGAAGTTGGCGAGGGCGGCGTCTTCGAGCGTGCCGATGGCGCCTTGGGCGCGGAGCATGGAAGAGCCCCACATCGGTCCACTGGGAGAGATGTCGAAGGTGGCGAGGCGGTCGGCGAGGGAGTGGTGGTCAATGGGTGGTGCTGTGGGAACGGGCTGAAAGCCCGTTCCACTTTCAGACTTTACTGCAAACACCGCGTGATTCTCATGCTTGAGAGCAACGTCGCCTTCACTCAGCGTGGCAAACGTGTTGTTCGCAAGCCGCGCATCGAGCACGGCGTTGAAAACGGCACTTTGGAAAGCAGTGAGATAGAAGCGGATGGTGGTCTCGTCGAGGCTCAGAAAGGCGTCGCGATAGGTTCTGTCTTGGGCGAGTTGATGAAGCACGCGGCATTCAGTACGCGCGTCACGTGGATACGCGAGAATGGCTTCGCGATACTTGCGCTGCACAAATAGATCGCGTGCTTCGCGATTGAAAGTCGGGAAGGCTTTACTGGGCGCAAGCAGTTCGTGTACGGCGGTGGCGAAGTCATTGACGATGATCGCCCGACCAATCAGATGGTTATTGGCGATCATGCCGAATCGCTGTTCGCCAATCCGATTGGGGACACCGGTTGCTTGCAGGACTTTGAGGCATGCGAGGGCATTGCGAACGTGCAGCGGATTGACTTCACGAATCTTGATGCTGAAGCGATTACCTTTGAGGTGACCCGGGCGGAGTTTGTTGGTGTGATAGTCCGCCCAGTTGACACCAATTTGCTCGTGCTGGAGCATCGGAAAGTCTTCGATTTTTTTCCCGGGCGCATAAACAGAAACAACTTGTCGCGTGATGGCATGTTTGTCTTTGAGGCCTGCGTAACCAACATCGCGACTGCGCACGTTGAAGTGCCTCGCGATGACTTCGAGCATGTGCATCGTGCTCATCATGCGTTTGGTGATGAGCATGTAAATGTGTTCGCCTTCGCCTGCAGGCGCATACGCAGGTAGTTCATCCACAAGAAAATCTTCAGGACGTTGCTTGATCACGCCGCCAATGGGCGGGATGTTGGCAGTAAGGTAGATTTGCGGCGCGACATGCGTAGATCGGTCGCTAGGCGGCGTGAATGAATGGCTCTGGCTCATTCCGGCTTGTCATCCTTGCTGGCAGCTTCAAGAACATGCTCGGCAACGTACACAGGGACATTGCCCGCGATGCCCAACGCAATCGCATCGCTTGGTCGGCTATCGATATTGATGAGCGTGCCATCTTTCATGCGCACGTCAAGCGTGGCGAAGAACGTGTGATCAGCCAGATCGTTGATACTGATCGACTCCAGCTTGCCGCCCATTTGCTGGATGACGTTGCCCAGCAAATCATGCGTCTGCGGCCGCTTGATCGCAACGCCCTTGAGCCGGCGTTCAATCGCCTGCGCTTCGGGCAGCCCGATGACGATCGGGAACGAGCGACCGTTCTCCTTTTGGGCAATATCATCGCCCTCCTGCGTGACTTCGCGGAGTTCGATGATCTGGTAATCGTTGAGTTCGCGAATCAGAATTCGCGAGAGCTCCATCCGCACGGACATGGCGGCCTCCTGATACTCGCATCGGCAGAATGCGGTGGGAGATGCTACGCAGGGAAAGGCGAGTGACGGAGTGACGGCGTCCAAAGTGCTGGAGCCAGAAGAGGCAACTAGATTTTGGTGGTATCCACGGTCGCGCCGGGGGCTACGACTTGTTCGCCACCGTTGCTGCGAGCGCGGAGGGTGGCGACAAGCGTTGCCATGTCGCCGCGGAGAGGGGCGGTGAAGGTCACGCGTTCGCCGGTGATCGGGTGATCGAAGCTCAGCAAAGCAGCGTGGAGGGCTTGGCGCGTGATGAGGGGCGTGGTGTTGGGAACGGGAGAGTCAGGGTTGGGATAGGGAATGAGTGCGAGCGGCGAAGACGCGGCGGGGGTGCTTTTGGATTTTGCTTCGCTCGTCGCGTTCTTGGTGGTCTTGGCTGATTTCGCGGCAGGGCTTCCTTGCGAGATGCCAAGAGCCTTGCCGCCGTACATGTCGTCGCCCACGATGGGCCAGAGGTTGTGCGAGAGGTGGACGCGAATCTGGTGAGTACGGCCGGTTTTGAGTTCCAGTTCGACGAGCGAAAAACCGGTCGTATCGGCCTCGTGGAGATTGGTGTGTGTGCGTTGGAGGTTGGCGGTTTTGGGAAGTTCGGGGGCGGACCAGCCTGGAGAAGAGAGTGATGCAGTGACGGCGTGACGGAGTGACGAAGGGGGAACATCGTCTCCTCGTTCGCTCGTTCGCTCGTTCGCTCGTTCGCTCCCCATCACATACCGCTCGCGCACGCGAACGATCGTCACGCTCTCCTTACCCAGTTCGTCATGCCGCACAACATACTTCTCGCGATAACCCTTCTCCCGCGAAGGATGCGGCCCCAGCGGCAGGTCAATCACGAAGCCATCAGGCTCAACCAGGCCATGCACAACCGCGAGATACCGCTTATCGACGCGGCGATGCTCAAACTGATGCCCCAGCTTCCAGTGAGCTTCATCGCTCTTCGCAAAAACAATGCAGCCGCTCGTATCACGATCAAGGCGATGAACAACGCCAGGTCTCGCAAGTTCCTTGCCCACCGCCGAAAGCCCCCCACTGCTCTTGTACTTGAGGTGCCACGCAAGCGCGCCGAGCATCGTTCCTTTGTTCTCGTTGCGAGCCGGATGCACAATGATGTCCGGCTGCTTGTTCACGACGATGATGTGATCATCTTCGTACATCACTTCCAGCGGAATGTCTTCAGGCTGAATGTCCTTCGCAGGCGGCGCAGGCACCACAACTTCAACAACATCGCCCTTGTTGAGCTTCGTGCTCGCCTTCGCCGGGCGCGAGTTGACCTTCACCTCGCCGTCATCGATGAGTTTTTGCAGTTGCGTGCGCGACAGGAAGCTGATGCGATCAGTCAGGTACTTGTCCAGCCGCTTGTCAAGATCATGCTGCAGCTCAAACCGCACGCGCCGCATCTGCTCGTCGTCTTCGCCTTCCAAACCTTCTTCGCGCGCATGCTGCAACGCAGCGACGATGGCGTCGGCATCGACCTTGCCGCCCGCGTCATAGACATCATCGCGGGCGGGCTTGTCGTGCTTGGTCGGTTTCTTGGACATGGGTGGACGCGAAAAAGTCGCGAGAGGCGAACAAACGCGTTAGGGCTTCTTGGGTTCTTCGGGCGTGGAAGATGGAGTCGTCGGTGTCGTTGGAGCCGGCGCGGGCGTGGGAACAGTCTCAATCGGCGCAGCCGGAATCACTTCCGGCACCGGCGCAGGCTGCGTCGCTGCGCCCCCCAAGTTCAAGCCAGCTTCGGGCGTCGTCGCAACCGGCGCCGCAGGCGTCGTGTTGAGCGGCGTAGGAACCATCGCCTTCTCAGGCAACGCCGGAATGCTCGCAAGCGTTGGCAGCGAGTCAATGCGTTCCTGCGCGAGTTTCGCGTGCCCACCCTCGCCCCAAGGCTTGCTCAGCGCGATGATCAGCTCATAGTTGGCTTTCGCTTCGTCAAGCTTCCCACGACTCTCAGCAACAGCGGCCAGCCCATAGAGCGCGCCGATGGCATCAAGCGACTTCGCAGGATCAGACCCCGCATACGTCAGCACCAACTGGTAATTCTCAGCAGCCAGTTTGAGATTCGCTTCGCGATCTTCGGGCGAAAGCACATCAGCAGGGTCCGCGAGCGTGCCGTCAGCATTCAAGGCAGCGCCTTCCTTGATTCCGCGGCGAACGATGTTGAGATACGCATCGGCCGCATGCAACCGAGCAACGGCAGCAACGGCGGGTACGTCTGCATGATCGAGGGCGACTCCAATGAGTGACGTGGGCGAGGGTGACGCTGATTCGAGCGTCGTGTTGAGCTGTGCAAACGCATCCTTGATCTGCGTCTGCTTGTACTCGTTCCACTTCTTGAAGCCCAAATAGCCAAGGGCCGCAACAGCGACGATAGTGATAACGGTGCCGCCCCAGCGCTGGAGAACTTCCTTGAAGTCCTGATTAATCAGGGATTCTTCAAGGCCTGCGCGTTCGCGGATTTGCAAGTCACGACGATCATCAGTGGCCATAGAGGTGATTATAGAACGCGCGAAGGTGCAAGGTGGCAAATGGCCGCAGCGGATGCGCCGCGCGACAATCCACACGATTACAGCCAGAATTTCCACGGTTGATCGCGTGTAAGCAACTCCGCCGGCACAAGCGTGTCGCGAATGCGGGCGATAAACCCTTCAAGGCCTGTGTTCGTACGGGCACTAACGCGAATCGCAGCGGGCCAAATCGATTCGCCTTGATCTGCTCGCAGACAAACGCTGAGTACCGGAATGTGAGCAAGTTGCGGAAGCACAATCGGTTGCGTCTGAGGATCGCCACAACTCAAAACAAGTGCAGCGTGTTCCGCAAGTCCGAGTGCCCGAGCACGAGCGGCCAATTCCTCAGCGTCAGCAGTCACACGAATGCCCGGCGTGTCAACATACTGAATGGTCAGCCCCGCGCAGTCAAGCAAAACGCCAACGTGGTCGCGCGTAGTGCCAGGCTCGTCGGCAACGATGCTCACATGACGCTTCGCAAGCGCGTTGATGAGCGTGCTCTTGCCGATATTGCTCGGCCCTATCGCGATAACCAGCGGCGGCGTGAGGAGGTGGCGCATCGCAGCATCTCTCGCCGGATCATTGGGCGTGGTTGCAGTTGTACGCCGCCACAAATCATGTTGCGCCAGCAGCAGGTTGGTAGCCATCGCACTGCTCGTTCGCGAAAGCGCAAGCAAGGCTCTCGCCTCAACCACACTTCGAGCCTCCGGAAACAACTGACCTGCATCGATATCCGCATCACCAATCGGCTCACCGAAGCGTGCGTGCAATTCGCGAGCAATCGCGCGAACACCAGCAATGCTGCCATGTGGCATCATCAATAGCGTGCAATCATCAACGCGCGCAACAAGGGCTTCATCAATATCCAGCAGCGTCCGTTGCGCAACCGCTCCTGTCGCAATCGACCCAAGTCGAAGCACCTCCATCGCCGCCGCCATCGCCTGCGAATCTTCAGCCTGCAGCCAGATCAAAGCAATCGCCCCCGGATGCCCCAGCGGCGACACAATCCGCCACATGCATCCTGCGGTCCCAAGCGAAGCAATCGGCCCAGGCAATTCAGCGTTCACGTTTCATCATCCGAGTCGTCATCCGCATCGTCATTATGCGACGCGATCATGTCATCACTCGCGTCAGCATCAAGGTTGCGCCGACACGCCTCGTAAATGCCAAGCAACTGCAAATCTGCAACAACATGCTCAACAACTTCATCATTCTCAAACAGCATCTGCGCATCGCCACCGGTCGCAATAATCTGCGGATACGCCTCATACGCCTCAGCATACCGCTCCACAACCAGCCGCACCAACCCCTGAGCCGCCGCTTGCGCACCCAGCAACATCGCGTGCTTGGTGTCCTTGCCGAAAGGCCCGCGAGCAGCATCCGGACGCGTGAAAGCAAGTTGCGGCAACGCCGCAGTATGCTCGTGCAAGCTCGCCAGCATCATGTGCAACCCCGGCGCAATCACGCCGCCTTGAAAGATGCCTTCGCCATCAATGAAGTCAACGGTGATCGCAGTACCCGCATCGACAATCACACAAGCCTGCTTCGCTTTGCTGAATGCAGCAAGCGCACAGAGCAAGCGATCCTGCCCCACAGTCGTATCGTCATCGAGCGTGTTCCGCAGCGGAATCGCCAGATCGCGGCCAAAGCGGTACACCTCTTCGCCAGTCTCAACGCGAAGCAGCTTCTCGAGCTGATCCGCAACCTTGTTGTTCACCGACGACATAACGATGCTGGACCCGTGATCACTCACCAGCAGCTCGCGCGCCTGCTTCGCAATCCCCGCCAGATCGCTGTTGCTGTGACTCGCCGACTCCACAAGCTCCGCCCCGCGCGTCGCCGCAGGCCGAAACAGCCCCAGCCGCGTGCGAGTATTGCCGACGGTGACGGCCAAAAGTGTGCCGGTTGTCAATTGATCCATACGCAAGTTTATGGACGCCGCCGCACCCGTGCATCACCCCATCGAATAGAAGAACTTCGCCTCCGCGATCTTCCCATTCTTCACCGTGTACAGACACTGCTCGCTCATGTCCATCCGCACACCCGCCATCGGCCCCGCATTCTGCGTCGCGTCCATCTTCATCTCAACCAGAAACTGATTGCCGTTGACGATCGGCTTGCCAATTGACGAACGGTGCACCGTCGTCATCTTCGACCACTCCTCGCTGTACTTCTGCAGTGCGGCTTTGCCTTCCATCACTCGCGGCCACGGACTGCCAGGCATCGCCATCACTTCAACGTGACGCGCGTCGTCGGCGTACAGGTCTTGCATCGCCTTGGCATGCTCGCCCCGGCTGCAAAGCTCGCACAGTTTCTCCGCCACTTGCTTCGTCGCGGCCATCACGGGATCAACAGGAAATGCTGGGTTGCTGATACAACCAACTTAGCGAATCGCGCCGCGATGCAAGCGCGAGTATCAACACATGCCACAAATTCGTGCGAAGAGGTGGGAAAATCAACCCATCATGTTCGCGTGCGAATGATCACAGCCACAATCGCCACGCTACCGCGAACACGAACGAGCGCAACTGCCTGCGCAACAACTCCGCTCGCCATCACACACGCGCACACGCTCGCTCACTCACGCCATCGCCGCACCCACCGCCCCACCATCCACCTTCCTCGCCGCCATCTCCCACTCCCCGCGCTGCCCCGCCGGCAATCTCTCGAGCAACCCCAGTTTCCCATACATCTCCACCAGCGACGCCGCCTCAATCGCCTTGTATTGCTCATCCGTACTGATGATCGGGCACCCCAGCACCGCCTCAAGTTGCTGCTGCGTGTACGTCGGCTTCACCGCTGCCGTGCTCTGCGTGCCGTACTGGCTCAAGTTACTCGCGAAGATCCCCGCCGCACTCACCGGCAGGAAATCTTCATACCGCAAACCCTCCACTCGCGCAAATCCCTGGTCAATCAACTCAAACCGATCAATCGGCAGCGTCGCCGCATTCGCCGCCAGCCCCTTCGCCGTCGCCGCATACTTCCCAAAGATCAACCCCGCCCGCAGCAACTGCGGCATGGTCTTCGGAAAGCTCGCAAACGGCTGCGCATACAACGCCTCATACGCCGCAAAGTCTCTCTTCGGCAACGTCGCATCCTTGTCGCGCGCCGCATCCGCCACACTCAAACAACTGTCATACATCGCCCGCCCCTTGGGCGTGGTCGCGTAGAACCGCTGCTCGATCTCGCCAAATCGCGCCGTGTGCACGCTGTTCACCACGCTGCCATCGGGATTCGTAAACACCACCGGCTCCGTCAGCGCCTTGTACGCATCCTGCCGCAGCAACACCGGCGTGTCTTCGCTAGGCCCTTCCGTAAAGTCCTTATACCCCGCGTGCTTGAGTTTGCTCAACTGCACATCATCGCGCTTGAACCGCGCAACCAGCCCCGCCACCAGCGCACCAATAAACATGTCATCCGCACTTCCCGCCGCGAAGTTCGCAATCGCCTCCGCCGACAAGTGCCGAAAGTGCAGCCGCATCCAATCCCGATCCGCCGCCACCCGCAGCCGCGTCAACGCCCGCGTCGCGCGCATGCGGAACTGGCTTTCATCCATAGACCCCCCGCCGGCCGTAGGCCCCGCCATAGTGTGCTGCATGGCCGCCGTATACAAATCCATGCACAGCGTGTTCGGCGTCAAGTGGTTCAGATGATGGCTCTCAAAGCACGCAATATCCGCCGCGATCTTGAACCCCGCGTCACACAAGTCCTTATACAACTGGTGATCCCGCGCCGTCCCCGTCCACTTGAAGATGCGACTAGTCCCCTCGGCGATCAGCGCATTCGCATCACCCTCCGACAACCCGCCCTGCCGCTCGCCCTTCTCAATCAAGCTCTTCGCGCGCTCACTAAACACCTGCCGCGTCGCCAGAATCTTCTCGATGCGCTCGCGCGTCCCCGCCGCAAAGTAATCGGTCTGCAAGAGCGACGTAAACACCCGATGCTCCGGATTCACCCGGCTGCGAAAGGCCGTCGCCACAATGGGCTGGCTCTTGCTGCCCACGCTGGTCATGTCGTAATAGTTGTGCGGCTCCATCGCAAACTGTGCAAAAAACCGCCCAATCCAGCGATACTCATCCGCCCGCCCAATGCGAATAGCCCCATGCCGCTCGCCGCTGGTCTTCTCCAATTGCTCAGGAGAAATCGCAAACCCCCCATGCAACTTGCCCAGCAAATCACACACCGCCGTGTTCGTGATGCGATTCACCAGCAGCGCCGCATCATACATCGGCACCTCTTTGCCAAACATGCTCGACAACTCACTAAACAACCGGTGCTGCATCGCCATCTTGTCCGCATAGCCGCTGGCCGCGTTGCCAGAGCCACCATGACCATTCGCGTGTCCATTGACGTGACCGTTGCTTGCATGCATAGACATGGGAAACTCCATGGGCGGGGGCTGGTTTGCGAGGCTCGACTGCGGGAAATAGTAAGCCCGGTTGGGGCAGGCACTAGGGACTAGGCACTAGGCACGAGTAAAACCCATGAACCCACTCGCCCGTGCCAGTTGGCCGCTGCTCTGAGCGGTCGGTGCGACCCACCAACAACCTCCCGGCATTCGGCATTCGTGATTCGGCATTCGTGAAAGGCCAAAGGCAGTTCACCACAGAGGCGCAGAGGGCACAGAGAAGGAACTGCCCGCGCCGCCCACCCCCTCCCCCCAGTGGCCTGGGCTTTGAGCCCGGGCGAATAACCAAGTCACACCATCGGGATTGCCTCTATCGCTTGCTTTTGTGACGCACAGCCTTGGGCGCGACCTCAAAGAACGCCGCCGGGTCGGTCATCATCATGCGAATCAGCGGTTGAGACCAATGCTTGGTACACACCTCAATCCGATGAGCCTCTTCTTGCAGTCGCCCAAGCAACTTGACGAGTTGCGGTTCCTCGTGATACATCGACAATCGATCGCGTGACAACCGCGGCATGTTGATGCGTTCATGAAAATCGCGTAGCACCCGCTCGCCTTTGGCCAAGCCGTGCCGACTGCACACGTCGATCATCGCCTGCAGCGACCGCCGATGATTGTACCCCATGCCGACAACTAACCCTTCGCCCTGTATCGCCCCACCGAGCACAAGCAGCAACCAGCAATCATCGCGCGAACCCTTCGACTTGATTGGGACCGAGTCATACTCGCGCTCAATACTCTGCACCACGTCACTAAACATCGCTCGACACGTCTCAGCCTTCACCCCTCGCGTAGGAATTCCCTTCGCCGTCGCTTCCGCAAATGCGAGATACTTCTTGTGACTGAGTAATTTGCGTTTGCCCATGGCGCATTGTTCTCCACGAACAAGACAAGGCCAAAGGCAGTTCACCACAAAGACACAAAGAGCACAAAGAAGAAACCCCGCGCGCAACCCACCCCCTCCCCCCAGTGGCCCGGGCTTTGAGCCCGGGCGAATAACCACGCACCGCCGCGCCCCAACGCCCACGCACGCCACGCATGAACCAGCGCGCAAAACTCTCAGCCCCTACGCACTCGCATCCGTGCCTTGTGCCTGCCCACCACCGACGAGTGCTCGCATCTCCCGCTTCAACGAACGCTGCACGAAGTAGAAGACGACCAACTGCACGATGATCATCACCAGCGTCATCACTCCCTGTGCCCTGCTCAGTTGCATAATCGACCGCGCAAGCCCGTCGGTCAGTTGATGCCTCGCTGAACTGTCCGCAGACGTGATGCCCGCCACTTCCAACTGCATGTAATTGGTGTAAACACTCCGCTCGGCCTGCACATACGTGCCGAACGAAAGCCCCCATGCCAAGAAGAAATACACCAACCCCAACACAACCGTCACCAGCACGACATATCGCATGAAGCATTGTTGTCGCATGCTGCGCTGTGCGTATGCGGGCTTCCCAATCAGATGGCTTATGAAGAAGGCAAGGCACTTGGGACAGGGAACAGGGAAATAGAAAAGGCATCGCGAGACCCACGTCCCGCGATGCCTTTGTTTTTGCCTTGACACTAGTGCCTAATCCCTAGTCCCTAGTGCCTTCCCTTTCAACAATCAGGATCGTTTTGGTAGCACGCGATGAAGCCGGCGACGTCTTGGATGTCGGTGTCGCCGTCGCCATCGAAGTCGGCGTTGCCGGCTTGGTAGGCGGTCATGAAGGCGATGAGGTCGGCCTGTGTGCGGTCGCCGTCATCGTTCCAGTCGCAGGGGCAACCGGCTTGGCATGAGCCTGGGTAGCAGCGGGTGTTTGCGCCGCCCCAGGTGCCGTTGAGTTCCGTGCAGCCAGCAGCGGTGGTGATGCTGCAGGTTGCCGCGCCAGTTGCAGGCGTAACGCAGCACGCACCGCGCGGGGCGGGCGGCTGCGGGCAGGGCGTGGCACACGTTGTGTTTGCGCCGCGGAACTGGCCGCGTGCTTCGGCGCATGCGCTGAGCGTGCGGATTTCGCAGGTGATGTCGCCGGTCTCGCTGCGGATGCAGCATGCGCCGCTGGGCTGCGTGGGCTGCGGGCAGCCCATTTCGCAGTTGGTGTTTGGGCCGCGCCAGAGGCCGCGTGCGGTGCGGCAATCGGTGAGGGTCTTGATTTCGCAGGTGATTGCGCCAGCGGTGTTGCGAATGCAGCATGCGCCGGTGGGCGCGGGCGTGGGTGCGCAGATCGTTGCCGAGCACTGCGTGTTCGCGCCGCGCCAGGTGCCTTGGGCCTGCGTGCATTGCTGCTCAGTCAGCGTTTGGCACGAGGAGCCATTGGGCGTGGTGATGCAGCATGCACCGCGAACGACGGGAGCTGGGCACGGAGCTTCGCACGTGGTGTTGGGGCCGCGCCAGAGGCCGCGACCTTCATTGCAACCGGCGAGCGTGCGGATTTCGCACGTGGTAACGCCAGCGGTGCTGGTCAGGCAGCAGCCGCCGGTGGGAGCAGGGTTGCAGTTGGCGTTCGCGCAGTTGGTATTCGCGCCGCGCCATGTGCCTTGTTGCTGCGTGCAGGTAGATTCGGTAGCTTGAATGCAAGCAAAGCCCACAGTGCCCGGCACAACGACGCAGCATGCGCCGGTGGGTGCGGGCGGAGTGCAGGCAACTTCGCAGTTGGTGTTGGGGCCGCGCCACAGGCCTTGGGCCTGCGTGCAAGCGGCGAGCGTGAGAACTTGGCAGGTCAGACCGCCAGCGGCTGTGCGAACACAGCAACCGCCGGTCGGTGCGGGCTGCGGGCAGGCTTCGATGCAGGCGGTGTTGGGGCCGCGCCACAATCCTTGGCCTTGAGCGCACGCGGCTTGCGTGCGGATTTCGCAGATGGTTGCGCCGGCGGCGTTACGCAGGCAGCAGCCGCCGGTGGGCGCGGGTGCAGGGGCGCAGAGCGTTGCGGTGCAGGCAGTGCCGAGTCCACGCCAGGTGCCTTGCTGCGTGGTGCAGTTGGCTTGGGTGGTTTGGATGCAGGCAATCTGGCCGTTTGCCGTCACGCAGCATGCGCCGGTGGGCGTGGTGGTTGGGCAAGGCGTTGCGCAGGTGGTGCCTGGGCCGCGGAAGAGACCTTGGCGCGAGATGCAATCTTGCGGAGTGGTGACGATGCACTGGGTTTGGTTTGTGCCGGGGACGCGGTAACAACAACCGCCCTGTGTGGTGCCCTGGGCTTGTGCGCCGGTGGCGACCAGAGCCACGACGCCCGCGGCGATGCCTTGACAGCAATCGCGGAGCCAGGATGAGGAGAAACGACGCATGATGACCTCCAGAAATGCCGCGACGCAATCGCGGCGAGCCGTGATGACCCACGAACGAAATGATTTTCATCCCACTGGCCCCGATTGCCGGAAGGACCTCCGCGATGGTATTGTCATGGATTTTGGGACGGGTTGCAAGGGGGAATGCGGGGAAGATGACGAATTTATACGTAAGTTGCAGCCGGGTGGACGAACGGATGTTCGGCTGCACGAAAGGGTGACGAATTGTGGCGACGCGACGGCGATGAGTGGGCAAGGATTGAGAGATATGAAGAAGCAGGCAAACAAAACGATGCGGGCGAGTGGGGTAGACGCGAAGCAGGCGGCGCCGGGTGGCGGCTGGATGTGGGGCGTGGGGATTGCCGCTCTTGCCGTGGCGATTGGATTTTCGATGATGCTGGTGACGCGGCATCTGCGCGGCATTGAGTTGCCCGGCTGCGGGGCGGGTAGTGCTTGTGATGAAGCGGCGAAGAGTGTGTGGGGATCGGTGCCAGGACTTGGGGTTTCAACGGCGTCGGTGGGACTCACGTTTTTTGTGGCGATGCTGGTGTGGTGGGTAATTGCGCGCGGGGTTGGGACGTGGCTGAAGCGTCTCGCACTCGTTGGCGCGCTTGCGAGCGCGGTGTTTGTGGGCGTGATGCTGACACATGGGTGGGTGTGTGTTTACTGCTTGGGGGCGCATCTCGCGAACTTTGTATTTGTGGGTAGTGCTTGGATGCTCGGGCGGCAGTATCGCTTTGCGGATGGCCTGCGCGGGCCCGTGATGGCGATTGGAACTGGCGCGTTGATGTTTGGATCGCTGGCGAGTTGGGAAAGCAAAGTGCGCGTGGAGCAAGCGGCGAAGGCGAAGGCTGAAGCGGCGAAGAGCGTGGAAGCGATGAAGCAGGCGAGCAAGGAGCCTGCGAAGGCTGCTGAGAATGTGGCAAGTGCGACAAGCGGCACGAGTGTGACGGAGGAGAAACCCGTTGCACCGGCGGCGAGTGAGAAACCGTTTGAAGGTCGCTACCGCATGGGGAATGAAGAGGCGGCGATTCGCATTGTGTTTTTGACGGACTATCAGTGTCCAGATTGCAAGATCATGGAGAGTCAGCTCAAGCGCGTGATGGGCATGGGGCTGGATGTAGCGGTGTCGAGCAAGCACTTTCCGCTGTCGAAAACGTGCAACCCGAACATGCCCACCGACATGCACCCGGATGCGTGCTTCGGCGCGTATGCGGCGGAAGCGGCGGGTGAGCTTGGGGGCGTTTCAGCATTCTGGCAAATGCATGAGTGGCTGTTTGCACGCGATGGCAAGTTCACGCCGGCGGATGTGGTGGCGTTTGGAAATTCCATTGGCGTTGATGGCGTGAAGCTGCGCACGTTGATGGACTCGGCGGCGATTCAGCAGCGGGTGAAGGATGACATCAGTGAAGGTGAAAAACTGGGGCTGCGGAATACGCCGATGATTTTTGTGAATGGCGTGGAGCTGCGCGGATGGATGGCGCCGGACTCGCTGGTGAATGCGGTGCAGCAGTTGGCGGCGAGTAACCCGCCCAAACGCAGCGCGCGCGCGGACAAGCCGCCTCTGGCAGAAGCGCGGGTGATGGAGATTTTCGCGAGTGAGCCCGTGGTGGTTGTGCCGACGCAGTTGCAGCGGTACAGCTTGGGGCCGGCGGATGCGAAGCATCGCGTTGTGGTGGTTGGTGATTATCAAGAGCCCGCGACGGCGGAGGTTGACGGCGTTATTCGCGGGCTGATTGGCAGCGGCGCGAGTGTGCGATATAGCTACGCGCATTTTCCGGTGAATCAGACGTGCAATCCGGAGATGACGTTCACGCGATATGAGGCGAGTTGCAACGCGGCGAAACTGGTGGAGGCTGCGGGTGTTGCTGGCGGCGAGAGAGCGTTTTGGGCGGCGCATGCGTGGGTGTTTGCGAATCGGGCGACGCCTGCGAATTTGTCGGCGGCGAATTTGGCAACGGCAATTAGTGCAAGCACGGGCGTAAGCGCGGAGATTTTGCAGCAGGTGATGGCGGGGCCGGATGGTGCCGCGATGATTGCGGCAGATGCGAAAGCGGCGAAGGGACTTGGGCTGACGGGGCTGCCGGCGATTTATGTGGATGGAAAATTGGTGCGCGAGTGGAAGGTGCGCGGGAAGAGTGTGCTTGCTGAGATGTTGGCGAGCAAGTAAACGCGATGAGATGAACGATCAGCGCACTGTCGCGGCGGCGAGACCGGCGGAGCCGATGACTTCTTCGGCGTAGTCGTTCATCGCGTCGCGCAACTGCTCGAAACTTTCGAGCACGTAGTAGATGGGCTGGAAGTGGTCGATTTCAAAGTCGGTGTTGCAGATGCGTTCGAGATCGAAGGGACGCCACTCGGCGACGGGACGTTCTTTGCAATCTTCGGCGGATTGGCCGCGTTTTTCCCATTGGCCATGCAGGCTGTAATCAGCTTCGCCGTGGCTGCTGACGAGGCCGCTGCCGTAGACCTTGACTTTGCCGTCTTCTTTGATAAGGCCGAACTCGACGGTGAACCAGAAGAGACGACCGAGGCGCTTGACGTGATGTTCGTCATCGCAGAGCATGGCGGCTTTGCCGTAGGTTTGCAGGAAGTCGGCGAAGACGCGAAGGGTGTGCAGCGGGACGTGGCCGAAGACATCGTGGAAGATGTCGGGCTCGGGGAGGTAGTCCATAACTTCGCGCGGGCGGATGAGAACGGTCGTGGGGAATTCTCGCTGCGCGAGGCAGGCGAAGAAGCTCTTCGCGGGGAGGTAGCCTGGCACCCCGTAGCTGGCCCAACTGCTTTGGGCTTGCAGAAACTTGTTGATGCCGTCGAGCTTGGTGCCTTTGGGGAGTTTGGTGCCGCCGGCGATTTCGATATCGCGGTCGAGCGTGAGATCATCAAGCAGCGGCATGCGGTCGCGAGTCAGGCGGAGGATGCGCATGCCTTCGATAAATTGCGACGAGACTTGCTGCTCGAGCATGGTCCAGCGGCGGTCGAAAAGGTCGCGCCAAACGTCGTGGTTTTCGCGCGTGTAGCGGTGGTAGTTTTGCGTGATGTAGAACTTGTCGGCGTCGATCTGATCGTGCGGCAGATTGGGCGCGTTGTCGGCGAAGGCTTGAGCGATGCGGGCCTCATCGCCGTCGATGATGTTGTTGTATCGGATGTCGGCGCGCATGTGGTGGTCTCCGGGCGGAACTTAAAGGGATAATCAGGTGGCCTAAGCGGTCTGTTGTATTGTATAGTGTGATTTGTTTGTTGTGAAATCCATGTTTTGGGCGGAAGACGCGCGAGTTTGAGTTGCGAAATTGCGTGATGATCGGTAGGATGCGGCGTATTGATCGACGCGATGTTCGTCTTGCAAGTTGCACAGTTTGGTCCGCAATCAGGTGATTGGAACACAAGGGAGGCCGTATGGCGATTGATCCACGGATGTATGAGAAGTATTCAGGCCGCAAGGGTGATCCGACAACGCGCATGGGCGCGGCGCTCGCGAGTGATGCGAAGGCCAAGCAAGAGCGCGACGCGATGCCCAAGGGTGTTTCGGGTGGAATGAAAACCATAGCTCAACCCGGCATGTTCATGCAGTTCATTTACGCGATCAAGGATCGGCTGCGGACGAAGTAATGCAGGCTGCAAAATCTCGCGGTACAAAAAACAGGAACGACCGGACAAGTTATTGGCTTGCGTTCCGGCCGCCCCCTCTCGTGGTTGAGGTGTAAGTATTTTGTCCGCAGAGGAGAACCCATCGGGAGCCGCAGGCAAGCGGCGGTATATGAGATATGTACGCAGAGGTTAAGGAGTGGGTCCGTGAATCCGCGAGATTTTTCGACAGGTTTTTTGCAAGCGCGAAGTTACTCGAAGTAGACGCGGTATTCGCTCTGCCAGAGCGGGTAGGCGACGTGGCAGCGGAAGGCGATAAAATCGGCGGGGCTGCATCCTGTAAACGCTTTGTCAGAAAGCGTTTGCAGCACTTCGGCGTAGGTGTCAACGTCGGGTGACCGACGGTTGAGTTTGCTAACCAACACTTCATCCGGAAAACGCTCGTACCAACATTCTTGATAGGAACCACCTTTGCTATCACCAGGTGGAGCGGAAAAAGAAAGGCACGCGGCGCGGGGGCGGCGGCCTTCGAGCAGGTCTCGGTGGATGAACATGTCGTGAACAAGGACGCGCGTGGGCTGCATGATGCGGACGCTGGGAGCAAGGCGGGCGGTTGTTGAGCCGCGTGGATCGAGGGGCGCGTCGGAGTTGAAAGTCATTGCGATATCCACGCCGTGTTTGGTGGCGGGAACGTGCTCGGTGTCGACGACGAGCAGGGTGCGGTCTTGTTCGCCGACGATGCGTTCGGCGCGGAGGCCGGCGGTGCTGAGAGATTCAATGATCTCCCAATCTGCGCCGGATTGCGTGCTTGGCGGGGCTTTCCGGATGTGCATCGCGGGATGATCCCAGTAACCTGCGTAGATGAAGGGAACGACGGGACGCGCGCCGGGTTCGCGACGAATGCCGCGGAAGGCGAGGGCAACTTGCACGTGCATGCGACCGGGGTTGTCGCTGGGCATGTAGACGCCGGCGGCGAGTTTGGCGTCAAGCTGTTCACCAGTGACGTTGCTGGCTGCGGTGAAGAGTGCGCGGCGCTGAGTGCGTTGACGGTCTTCACGCACGGCGCTGCCTGCGTTGCTTGCGCGGGCTTTGGCGATGGCGTGGATGAGGCCGGTTTGAGAGAGTCGCGTCTCTTGAAGGACTGTGGCGAACTTTGCGGTTGCGCCCAATGCTGCTTCGGCGGCCATGATCGTGGCCGGGTCTTCGTTGGCAGCGTTAATGCAGGCTTGCGCGACGGAGCGAAGTGCTTCGGGACCGGGAAAGCGGGCGTAGGCGTGCAGGCCGTCTTTGCTGGAGTTGGCGCCTTCGACGATACGCTGGCAGGTGCCTTTGGGAAGGCTCAGGTAACGAGCGAGCGCGGAGATGCCTTGGGCGGGCTCAGGAAGAGTTGCGAGAAGTTGTTGCCAGGCGGCGATGAGTCGGTCACCATCACGCTGGAGTTGGTCGAGTTGCTTTCGCTGCATGCCAGGATGCACCTAGTCCACGAATTACCCCTGCTGACCCAGAGTACACCAGAGCGTGGAATACGAACATGGTAGTTGCGTATTTGAGATAAGAAATCGTGGTAAAGAGACCCGCGCGTCAGATAAAGCAGCGCAGGGCGGTTGGTTCGTCGATGGCTTGCGCGGGGGCGATTGGATTTTGGGTCGGTGAGCCAGCGGGAGAATCTGTGGTGCGGCGGCGGTGGACGGCAGCGAGGATGCTGTCTTGCGGGTTGGGGCGGACGATTGGCGCGTCGCTGCCGAAGAGGATGGTTTTGCCGGGAATGAGGCCTGATTTGATGAAATCACGGATGGGCAGGACGCGCTCGAGACGGCTGGCGAGTTCTCGCTCGAGGACTTCGATGTCGTAGAGCAGGTGGCAGGGTTGGAGGCTGGCGATGACTCCGAGATCCGCGAAGCGTTGCACGTCGCGCGGGTGGACGAGTTCGGCGTGTTCGATGCGGATGGCGCGGCTGAGCGTGGTGATATCGGCAGGTGTGCGCGGCAGTGATTGGGCGGCGTTGAGGACGGCTCGGACGGCGGCATCTCCGATGGCGTGGGCGGCGAAGCCAACATTGTGGGCGCGACAGGTGGAGATAGCGTCGGCGATTTCACGCTCGTTCATGAGCGGCGTGCCGCAGGGATGATCGGGCAGTGGATTGGCGAAGGGCTCGAGCATCCACGCGGTGCGGCTATTGAGGGTGCCGTCGACGAAAACTTTGCCGCCTGTGAGTTCGACGACGTTAGAGCGCGACCAAGACTTGCTCGCGGCGTGTTGGTGGGCGAGGTCGGGCACGAGCGGGTAGAGACAGATGCGGCGGATGTTGAGCTGCGCGAGCGTGCCGTCATCGTGCATGGTTGCGAGGATGGGGCCTAGCCAACTGGGCGTGAGCAGGTCGTGAACTTCGATGAAGCCGTGGGAGGCGAAGTCGCGCAAGGCGGCGATGGTGATGTCGCGTTGCTCGGCGGGTGTTGGCTCGGGGACGGATTCGCGTACGAGGCGGCAGGCGGATTCGAGCAGAAGGCCTGTTGGGTTGTTGTGGTTGTCGCGAACGATGACGCCACCGTCGGGATTTGGGGCGTTGTCGGCGATTTTTGCCGCGCGGAAGGCGAGGGTGTTGGCGAGTAGAGCGTGGTAGTCAAAGCACATGAGCATCGCGGGGCGCGATGGGCAAGCGGCGTCGATCTGCGGGCGCGTGGGCCAGGCGCGATCGATCCAGGCTTCGACGCGGATACCGCCGGCGAGGAGCCAGCGCGTGTGGGATGGGTCGATGGCGTCGAGGCGCGCGGACTCTGCGCGGATACGGTCAATGCATTCGGCGATGCTGGTGCAGTCGGCGAGATTGAGTGTGGTGAGTGAGCGGCCGTGCGCGGGGATGTGAGCGTGGGCTTCGCGCAGTGGCGGGGTTGGAGCGAGCATGGGGGATTATTCGCGGGGTGGAGGCGGGCTATTCCACGCGAGTTATTCCAAACCGCGTTGGGATTTGGCGACGACTTTGCCCCCTTGGAAAGTCACGGAGACTTCTTTGCTTTTGGCTTTCCAGATGTAGGTGAGTTGGCTGTTGGTGCTGGAGCCAGCGATGCCGCCTGCGGAGATGCTGACGCCTGTGGTGTCGTCGCGTTCGCCTTTGCCGCCCAGGAGATTTTCAACTTCGTACTCGGCTTGGCCGGTTTTGATTTGGTTGAAATTGGCGAGGGTGAGCTGGTCTTCGCAACCTTGGAGGAAGACGCAGGTGGCGAGGGTGAGTGAAGCGATAAGGGCGCGGGAGAAGCGGGTGTGCATGTGGGACAGCATACACGAAGCGTCAAGGGTTGTGGGACAGTCGGCTGAATGAAAGGCGGGGGCACCGCAAAGCACGCAAAGGTCGCGAAGGGAAAAAGAGTTAGTGCTTGGGGGTGTCGGTTGGGGCCGGGTGGATCAGCGGGTCGGCGGCGGGTTGGGTGGGTGCTGCGGGAGGTTGTTCTTTGGTGGGGTCGGCTGCGGGAACAGCGTCTGGTTCAGCGGGTGCGGGATGTTCTTCGGCGGGATCGACTTTGGGGAGTGCGGGCAGTTCGCTCTTAGCGGGATTCCAGAGGAAGAGCCAGAAGCGCGTGGGCTGGGCGGGTTGGAGGTCGTTGTCGCTGGTGACGATGAGGACGCGGCGGCCGTCGATTTCGGGGCCGAGGGTGATGCCTTCGATTTTTTCGGGCATTTGGTCGTTGACCAGTTGCCACTTTTCGTCCATGAAGTTGAGCACGGAGAGTTTGGTGAGGGGGATGACGCCATCTGGAACTTCGTCGCGCGGGAGGGCTTCGATGGAACTGATGTCGGTGGGTTGTTGATTTTTGTTGAGCGGAGAATCGCCTGCGACGCTGACGCGGAAGAGTCCGCGGCGTTTGGATTCGAAGCCGCCTTTGCCGTCGCGCTCGAGGACGAGCAAGTCGGTGTTGCCAAAGGCGTAGATTTCGTTGACGCCATCGCGAGCGTCGTCGAGTTGGTAGAGGTATTCCTTGAAGGCAGGCTTTTCGGCGGATTTTTGGTCCGTTTCCCAAGCGGCAGGCAAGGTCACTTCGAGCAGCCGCATGTTGAGACCTTTACGACGGTTGCGGTCGTCGAGGGAGTTGTCTTGGATGAGGGGGCTTTGGGTGATGACGAAGAGGCGGGTGCCGTCGGGCGAAATCGCGAGGCTTTCGAAGCCGCGATTGGCTTGGCGACCTGACGTGTTGGCGGGAGGCATTTCTTCTTGGTAGGTGACGGCGGGTATTGCGATGCCGTAACGCGCGGGGAGTTGGAGACGGCGCAGGTGCTTGCCGGTTTCGTCGAATTGATCGATCCATGGGCCGTATTCGTCGGCGATCCACCAGGTGCCTTTGCCGGCGGGGCCTGCTTGGGCGACGCGGATGGACTCGGGGTCGTAGCGCTGAGGGATTTTAGTTTCGGAGCCGTCGGGAGCGGGGAGTTTGGGCTCAGGGCGATTGAGAGAGCCGCGGAAGGGGGTGCCGTCGGCGGCGGTGAGCAGGACGGTTTTGATGAGTTTGACTTGGAGCTCTTCTTTGCTGCGGAGGTTGGTTGCGATGCGGAAGATTTGGACGCGGCAGTGGAAGTCGCTCGCGCCGTCGAAGGGGCCGCGGTCGCAGACGGAGACGTAGGTTTTGGTGGCGGGGTCGTAGTCGATGCCTGAGCCGAAAGAGCCCAGCAGGTTGTTGGGCAGGCCTTCGGGGCCGGTGCCTTCGAGTTTGGAGAAGTCGGTGGCTTCGCCACTGATGGTTTGCGTGGTGATGAGTTCGAACTGCGCGAAGGCAGACGAGGCGCAGAGGGATGCGAGCATCGCGAGTCGGCGGGCGTGGGTGAGCATGCGTGATGGTACGCGCCAGCGAGAAAAGGGAGCAGAAAAGCGGGCGGCTAGTTGTTGGGTCGGAGCGTCACGTCGCGGCGAAGGGTGTGGCCGTTCTCGTCGGTGTATTCAACGACGAGATCGACGCGTCGGCCTAAGAATGCGCCGTGCTTGTCGAGAGCGAAGAGGAAGGCGGCGACGTCGGCGACGGGTTCATTTTCGACGCTGATGATAGTGTCGCCTTCGCGCAGGGGGTTGGGGGTATCGCCCAGCGGGAGCGTGGTCGCGACGACGACTTGTTTCTTTTGGTCGATGACATCGACGCGGTATTGATCGCGGAGGATGCGTATGAAGTTGCCGGCGCGGGCTTCGTCGGAGATGGCACCGAGGGTGACTTGGAACTCGAGGGGGAGACCATCGCGATAGATGCGGATGGCAACTTGTGTGCCTGGGACTTTGCTGCTGATGATTGCTCGCATCACGTCGCTGCTGCTGGTGACTTCGCCTTCTATGGCGATGATGATGTCGCCAGCTTTGAGGCCCGCTTTTTCGGCGGGGCCGTCGGGTTGGACGCGGTCTATAGGTACGCCCAGGCCTACGTGTTTGCCATTGGAGTCGTAGACGGGCTCTTCGCCTTCGCGGAAGGTGATGCCCATGAAGCCGGTGCGGAGGGTGCCGCCGCCGATGATTTGCTGCACGCGGGACTCGATGGTGGCGAGGGGAATGGCGAAGCTGATGCCGGCGCTTTGGCCTTGGCTGCCGCCTTCGTTGTCATTGGCGGTAGCGATGGCGACGTTCATGCCGACGACTTTGCCGTGGACGTCAACGAGTGGGCCGCCTGAGTTTCCGGGGTTGACGGCGGCGTCGGTCTGGATGTAGTTGCTGATGTTTTGTGAGAAGCCAAAGCCTGAGCGTGCGCTGCGGCCCAGGCCTGAGACGATGCCTTCGCTCATGCTGAACTTGAAACCGAAGGGAGAGCCGAAGGCGTAGACGCGCTCGCCTTGATTCAGGCGCTGGCCGGTTGCGCGGAGGGCGGGGACGATGTGGTCGCCTGTGTCGACTTTGACGACGGCGATGTCGGTGATGACGTCGGCCCCCACTACTTCGCCGCGGGCGATGCGGCCGTCGTGGAACTGAACGGAGACGCGCGTGGCGGAGCCCACGACGTGCGCGTTGGTGATGATGTGGCCTGCGTCGTCGAAGATCCAGCCTGAGCCGGTTGAGCCCCAGCGGCCTGAGCCGCGCATGCGGCCGTTGACTTGCAGGTGGACGACGCTGGGCTCGACGGCGTCGGCGACGGCGCGGGTGGCGGTGTTGATGCGCTCCAGGATGTCGTCGGCTTCGATGGCGGCGCGGGAGATGGCGACTTGTTGCTGGGTGCGAGCGGCACTGACGGCGTGCATGACGGCGGGAATGGCAAAGAGCAATGTGCCGGTGGAGGCGAGCACGACGAGGGCGGGGCCGTAGGAACTGAAGCGACGCATTGAGTGCTCCGGAGAATCGGTGAGGTAGGGCTTGCCTTTGTGGGGCTTGCCTTAGATGTATTCGCCAAGGAAACGTGACGGGTTCAGCGGGAGAGGGATAAGTGCGGCGAGAAAGCAGGGAAAACGCACGTTGGGAGGGAAAGTTGCGGGAAATGCACGGGAAAAGTTACTCGTTGGCGGGCAATCCGACTTTGCGAGCGGCGACGGTGGTGACCCAAGTTTTGCCAGCATCTTCGATGGCTTTGCCCAGTTGGGCGGCGGGCTGGGCGAAGCGCGGGGGATTGTCGGTCATTCCCAGGAGGTCTTGGAGGACGAGGACTTGGGCGTGGCAGGCGTTGCCGGCGCCGATGCCTACGACGGGAATGGTTGTGGCTTTGAGCACGGCGGCGGTGAGCGTTTCGGGGACAGCTTCGATGAGCAACATGGAGCAGCCAGCTTGCTCGAGGGCGATGGCATCGCGGAGGATTTGGTCGGCGTCGTCGGTAGATTTTCCGGCGGAGACGTAGCCGCTGGTGATGGCGGCACGCTGGGGGCGGCTGCCTATGTGGCCGCAGATGGGGATGCCTGCGCGGACCATCTGGGCGATCAGCGGAGCGAAGGAGGCGTCGGCTTCGAGTTTGACGATGTCGGCGTGACCTTCGACAAGGAAGCGGCCTGCGTTGCGGATGGCTTCGGCGTCGGTGGTGTGATAGCTCATGAAGGGCATGTCGGCCATGACGACGCAGTCGGGCGCGCCGCGCTTGACGGCGGCGGTGAGGGCGACGGCGATGTCGAGGGGCATGTCGATGGTGCGCGTGAAACCGAGAATGACTTCGGCGGCGGTGTCTCCGACGAGCAGGAGATGGACGCCCGCGCGCATGAGGAGTCGCGCGGTGGTGGCGTCGTAGCAGGTGAGGCAGGCGAAGGGCTCGGCGCGCTGGGCTTGGGCGCGGAGGGATTTGAGCGTGGGCATGGGGGAGGGTAGAGGCTCTTTGAAAACAGAGTTCACCGCGAAGACGCGAAGAACGCAAAGAAGAGAAAGGCCCTTGCGAGGGTGCGTGGTTTGCGGCTGGTTTGAGTCGTGTCGCGTATTGGTTGCTAGGCTTGGGACCTTGATGAACGAAAGTGACAAATCGGGAGCGGTTGAGCGATCAGCGGCGATGGCTGGCGGCAAGACGAATGTGCTGGCGGTGCATGCGCTGACGTTTATCAACAGCTTGGGCACGGGTGTGGTGACGAATGGGATCTTTTTCATTACCAAGCAGGGGTATGGATTTTCGGCGTTGGCAAATTTTGGGCTTGGGGTGTTGTTGGGGGTGACGTACATCTTCGGGGCGTTGGCGGCGGGGCCTGTGCAGCGCGGACTGCGACGGGCGTTTCCGCAGTTGAGCACGCGGGCGATTTTGTGTGGCATCATGGTGCTGCTGGGGGTGATGTGTGCGCTGCCGATTGGAGCGGCGAAGATGGGCGTGACCAGCACATGGCCTGCGTGGGTGCTGGTAGCGATTTACAGTCCGTTGTCGGGGATGTTGTGGCCCATTGTGGAGAGCTATTTGTCGGGTGGGCGCAGCGGGCAGGTGCTGCGGAAGACCATCGGCGTGTGGAACATTGTGTGGAGCAGTGCGCTGGTGGTGGCGTATTGGGCGATTTCGCCGCTGATCAAGGATCATGCGGTGGAGGCAGTGGCGGCGCTGGGCTCAACGCACTTGTTGGGGCTTGTGTGTTTGATCGCGTTTGCGAGAGAGCCTGCGGCGCATGTGCATGCGGAGCATGAGCCGCATCCGGTGGTGTATGAGAAGCTGCTGGTGGCGTTTCGGTGGCTGCTGCCTATGAGTTATGTGGTGAGCAGTGCGCTGGGGCCTTATCTGCCGGATTTGATGCCGAAGCTGAAGGTGCCGGAACATTTGCAGACGATTACGGCGAGTGCGTGGCTGATACCGCGATGCTTGGCGTTTGCGGTGATGGGATTTTGGCCCGGGTGGCACGGCAAGTGGTGGCCGGCGATTGCGGGTGGTGGCGCGCTGCTCGCGGGTTTTGCAGTGTGCGTGGCGAGCACGTTTGCGGGCGGGGCGGGGCTGGCGGTTTTGCTCGCGGGGCTGGCGCTGTTTGGCGTGGGGATGGGGACGATTTATAGCGGCGCGATTTATTACGCGATGGAAGTTGGCAAGGCTCAGGTGGATGCGGGCGGGACGCACGAGGCGTTGATTGGCGCGGGATACACGCTTGGGCCGCTGTGCGGCATAGCGGCGGTTGGCATAGTGCATGCACGCGGCATGCGCGAGGGGAGCGTGAACACGTTGCTGCTGGTGGAGGTGGCGATCATCGCGATGGTGATGGCCATGGTGGTGGTGAGGCAGGTGAGGCGGGGAGGTCGGGAAGCGTGAATGGGGCCAGCAGGATTCGAACCTGCGACCGCACCGATTATGAGTCGGGCGCTCTAACCGCTGAGCTATGGCCCCCAGGGATGTGCGTGGAGCGTAGTCGCGCGGGGTCGGGTTGGGCTTGGTGGGCAGGTGTGGGTGGTGTTGGCTATGATGGGGCCGCATGATGCTGACACTTGCTTCGGATCTGAAGAGTTACATGCCTATTGCCCTGATCTGCCTGATGGCGATTGGGTTTGGTGTGGCGAACGTGGTGTTGAGCCAGTTGTTTGGGCCACGCCGACAAGGCAAGAACAAGGGACAGACGTACGAGAGCGGGATGAACCCGATTGGGACGGCGCGCAAGCGGTTCAATGTGCGGTTTTATCTGATTGCGATGGTCTTCCTGGTTTTTGACGTGGAAGTGGTGTTCTTGTATCCGTGGGCGGTGACGTTTCCGAACCTTGCGGTGCGGAGCGATGAAGGGCTTTTGTGGCTGTTCCGGATTTTGTTCTTCTTGCTGACGACGGTGGTTGCGTTCCTTTATGGGTATCGCAAGGGTGTGTTTAAGTTTGATTGAGCGAGTGGATGAGTGAGTGAAATTAAGTGATGAACGCTGCGAGGGATCGTGGCGTTTTTTTTCGTGTAACTTGGGGCGGGGGGTGGGTTGGATGGTCGATCCGGACCTTCGCAGGGCCTCAGGTCCGGCGTCGGGGTGTGGGGGCGTCGGAATTCACTCGTCGAAGCGTTTGGTGGCGCGGCGTTTGGCGGCCAGGAGGCCGGAGTCGGACTCGGTGGGCGTGGGTTCTTCGACGGTGATTGGGGCTGAAGATTGCTTGGGCGCGGACATAGGCATGGGCGCGGGCTGGGCGGCTTGCAGGCGCTGGGCGCGGCGGCGGTCTTTGGCGGCGGCGGCGAGTTTGCTGGCGTCGTCTTGTGACAACGCCAAGCTTGGTTCGGCGATGGCGACGGTTTCTTCGACACGGGTTTTGACGCGCGAGACGCTGGTCACGGCGGTGGTTGCTCGCAATTTTTCGGCGAGGGCTTCCTTCGCAGCTTGTGCGGTTTTGAAGCGCGAGCTCAGGAAGCGATCCCATGCGACGCGGCGCATCGCGATGTCGATGAGCAGCGCAAGCAGCGCGAGGGGCATGAGGAATTTCCAAAGCGGCGTTACGGCTTCGGCGGGTTTGATGTTGGTGCGATTGAAGAGGTTGGCTTGCGCGGGCTGCGCGATGTCGAGCAAGCGGCCGCCGCCGGCTTTGGCGATATCGGCGAGGGTTTGGTCGTCGCTTTGCAGCGTGCGGAACTCGGCGCCTTCTTGCAGGGTGGTGCCGACGATGGCGGGGGCGAGGCGTTTGCCGTTTTGCTGGGGTTTGATGATGACGACGTAACTGCCGGTTTGTGAGGCGGGGGTAATGGATTCGAAGACGCCTGGCGAGACGGCGGTGAGAGAGACTTCGCGCGTGCTGCCGTCGGGGGCGTAGACAGTCGCGGGGACTTGCAGGCTGGTGAAGGGTGTGCCGGTTTCGTCGCGAGCTTCGGAGCGGATGGTGAGTTGGCCATCGCGCACGTTTGCGGTGGCTTGGACATCGCCGCCCCCGGGTGGTCTGCTTGCGCTGCGGACGAGCTGGGTCCACATGCGTTCGTAGCCGGGCCAAGGGAGCCACTGACCGGCCCATTTGTGAGCGTCGCTGGTGAAGGCGACGACTTGACCCAGGCCGACGTTCCAGTGGGCGAGAACGGGTTCGCCAGTTGGCGCGACCATGGCGAGGGCGATGGTGGGATCGGTGCGGGGGCGCGTGAGGGCGAGGCCTGCGAGCGGGGGCATGTTGTCGAGGCCAGCGATCATGGGGCTGCCGCTGGGGAGGATGACGGGGATGAAGTCGCCTTCGCGCACGAGGGGCGTGCGGACGACGCGGATGGCTTTGAGGAAGATTTTGGGAAGGGCGTTGGGGTTGCTGGCGTAGTAGTACGTGCCGTTGCCGATGCTGGCGATGTTGCTCATGCCGCCCAGGTCGGCGTCGTCGCCCACGGCGATGGTGCTGACTTTGGCGCCGATCTTGACGAGGTCGCGGGCGAGTTGCGGGAGGTCGTCTTCGCGCTGGGATTTGCCGTCGCTCAAGATGACGACGTGTTTGGTTTTGGCGTTGACGCCATCGAGCATTTCGATGGCGCGTTCCATGCCGGCGGCGATGTTGGTGCCGCCGCCTGGGGAGATGTCGCGCACGAGGCGCGTGGTTTCGTCGATCTTTTCGTTGCGCGAGAGTGGGACGACGATGCTGGCGGAGTTTTCGAAGGCGACGACGCCTACGAGGTCGTTGCGATCGAGTGACGCGATGGCGAGGGCGGTGGCATCGTTGGCGATTTCTTGCTGGTTCTTGATGCTGCCTAGCACGTTGCGGCGCATGCTGCCTGATTTATCGATGACGAAGATGGTTGCGACTTCGGGTGAGATGACGCGGTCGGGCAGATCGAGTTCGACGGGCAGAATTTCGGCGACTTGCGTGCCTTTCCAGCCGCCGCTGGCGAAACTGTCGGGGCCGCCCACCATGACGAGGCCGCCGCCCATGTCGCGGACGAAGCTGACGAGTTGTTCTTGAATTGCAGGGTCGATGGCTTCGGCGGGGACGTCTTCGAGGATGATGAGGTCGTAGGACTGGAGCGCGAGCACGGTTGCGGGCATGGCGCCGGGGGTGATGACGGTGGTGTCGATGCCGGCGCGGCGGAGGACTTCAGCGAGGGTGTTGCCTGCGCCGCCTGAGCCGCCGCTGCTGACGCCGTCGACGAGTAGCACGCTGCCGCGACCGGGCGTGATGGTGAAGGCTTGTGCCGCGTTGTTCTCCATGACGGTGTCGCCCGCGAGAATGGATGCATCGGGATTTTGCGGTGTGGCGGCGGCGATAGCGTCGGGCTCGTAGACAGCTTCGAAGCGGTGGACGCGGCCTTGACCGAGTTCGACTTCGACGACTTCGACATTGCGACCGGGTTTGAGCGTTATGCGGCGGCCTGCGCCTTCGGCAGTGCCGTTGAGGTCGAGGGGTGAACCTTCGCGAAGCAGGAGCAGGTTGCCTTCGCTGGGTGCGGTGGCCCAGAGGACGACGCGCACGTTGACGGTGGCTTGAGCGGCGGCGGCGGGTGGTGCATCGACGGATTCGACGACGACTTCGTTGTTGAGTTTGTATGAGAGGGGCACAACGTCGATGGGCAAGCCGCCTCGGCGACCGCGGCCCATGCGGCCTGCGATTTCGCTCGCGACGGCGACGGCATCGCCTGCGGTTTGATTGCCGTCGCTCATGAGGAGGATGCGACCGGCGGCGTCGGGAGGAATCATGGCGGCGGCCATGCGGAGTGCGTCGGCTATGTTGGTGCCTTCAACGCGTTGAAAGGTGAGGTCGCGTTCCCACGCTGCGCCGCGAGAGGGCGTGGCGAGGCTGACGGATCGGCCGTCGAAAGCGACGAGGCCCACGGCGTCTTCGGGACCGAGTTTGCCTGCGGCTTGGCCGAGATAGTCGCGGATGGATTGCTGCGCGGTGGTAACGCTTGATGTGTTGTAGAAGCGTTCGACGGAGCCGGATGTATCGATGACGGCGACGACGGCGAGTTTGCTGGTGGTGCGCATGCTGCTGGCTTGGGCGAGCAGAGCGGCGAGGATGAGCACGAGCAACACGCGAGCGGCGATGCTGACGACGCGACGGCTAGGGGCCATGGCACCGAAGAAGAGCCAGCCGATGATGACCATGGGAATGGCCAGCATCGCGAGCCAGAGCCAGATGGGTTCCTCGAAGTGGAGGTTCACTTGGTCGTGCCTCCCCCGCTGCTGCTGGTGCTGCCGGCGGGCTTGGCGTCGGGCGCGGGTGGTTTGGGTTTCGCGGGTTGTGGAGTTGTGGGAGTTTGCTGGGCGCGCTGCTGGTAACGTTGGAAGACACGGCGGACGAGTTCGGTGCGGTCGTTGGGAACGGAGCGCGTTTCGATGCCGGCTTGTGCGCCTTCGGCGGCTTCTCGCATGGCTTCGTCGAGCGTGGTGCCGGTTGCGGAGGCTTCGCGCGGGGTTTGATCGTTGCTGATGATTTCGGAGATGGTGCGCTGGCGGCCTTCGCGAGCGGAGGCGCGGGCGTCGACGGGGACGGTTTGGGTGGGCGAGGAAGGTTGGCGCACTGCGCGACTGGCGACGGCGGGGGAACGGGTTTGCGAGCCGGGTGAGCCGCTTGGGGTGCCGTCGGGTGGGTTGGAAGTGAGATCGGTGGAGTCTTGCGGCGCGCTGGGGCGGTCTTGGTTGCCTGGGTTGTTTTGGGCGAGTTCGCGGGCGAGGTCTTCGAGTTGTTTGCGTTGCTGCGGAGTTGCTTGGTCCAGAAGTTTTTGGGCGCGCTCGCGCAGTTGCTGGCTGTTCTCGGCCATGCGATTCATTTGATCGCGCGAGTTGCCCATTTTCTTGAGTTGATCGGCGACGCGTTTGAGTTCTTCGGCACTGGGGAGTTTGTCGGGGAGGTTTTGGGAGGATGGGTCGTTGGTGGGTTGGGCGGTGTTGTTTGAAGGGTCGGATTTGCCGGGCTGCGGTGAGGGTTTTTCGCCAGGTTGGGAGGCGGGGTTGGAAGATGGTGAAGGTTGAGGTGTGGATGAATCGGGTTTTTTGGTTGCGTCGGGTGGTTGTGGGTTGTTTTGGTTGGTTGGTTGTTGGCTTGGTTGTTGGCTTGGTTGTTGATTGGGCTGATCGCTTGGTGGTGTTGAAGGCGATGGTTGCGAGTTTTGTTTGTCGGCGTTGTCCGGCTGGCGTGCGGCTTGTTCGCGCTGGGCGTTGGCGGGAGTTTGGGTTTGATCTTTGCCGGGCTGGGCGGATGGGTCGGCGCCGGGTGTGGATTGTGTGGCGTTGTTGGGCTTGCCGGGTTGGCCTTTTTGTGCTTGGTCGCTGGGCGCGGGCGTGGGTGTGCCTTGTTGGGGTTGTTGTTGTTGGGAGGGCGCGGCGCGGTCGGTGGGGTTGCCGGGTTGTTGGGAACCGGGTTGGGTTTGTGGGGCGTCGGCGCCGGGCGGTTTGGGCGTGGGGGCGGAGCCTTGGGGGGGCTGGGTTGCGGGTTGGTTGGGTTGGGTGGGGTTGGGTTGTTGGTTTGGCTGCGGGGTTGATTGCGGGTTTGAGCTGGGTTGATCGGTTGGGGCGTTGGCGGGTTGTTTTGATTGGTCGGGAGAGGGGTCGGATTTGTTTTGTTGTTGCTGGGATTGCTTGGCGGTTTCGGTCGGTTGGGAGGGGGATTGCTGGGCGGGGTTGGGGGAGGAGGTCGGTTTGGGCGTGGGTTGTTCACGCGGCTCGCGGGGTTGCGAAGTTGGTTGGGTTGAGCTGTTCGCGTCTTTGCTGGGCTGAGGATTTGGGTTCGTGTCGTTGGGTTGTGGTTGCGCGGGTTGGGGCGTGGTGGACGGGGACTGCTGTTGCTGTGGGGCTGGTTGTTGCTGGGGTTGCGTAGCTGGTTGGTTGTTGTTGTTGTTGTTGGTCGCGTCTTTGGGCTGGGTGGGATTCTGCGGCTGTGATTGATCGCTGGGCTTGGGGTTGGAAGATTGGGGTTGGGAGGTTTGTTGTTGGTTGGAGTCTTGCGGGGTGGTTTGTTGCTCGTTGGTGCTGTTTTGGCCTTGGCCTTGGTTGGGCTTGTTGTCGCGTTGCTGCTGCGAACTCGGGGATTGCGGCCGGGGTTGTGCGGGTTCGGATTGCGCGGGCTTGGGCTGTTCCGGCTTAGGCTGATCGGGATTGGTTGGTTGGGTTTGCTGGGGTGATTGCTCGGCGGGTTGTGATTTTGGTTCGGGTTGACTGGATTGCTGTGGTGGTTGCGAATTGGGCGGCGAGGCGCTGTCGCTCTTGGGCGCGGAGGGCTGTTCGAGTGACTCGGCGGCGCGCTGCATTGCTTCGCGCAGGTCGCGGGCGTCGTTGGTGGGTTCGGTTTGTGGCGAGGGCGATGACTCGGCGGGCGGTGTGTCGGCGGGTGTTTGCTGGTTGGGCGTGTTGGTGGGCGGTTGCTGGGAATCGGGTTGATTGGTCTGGGGCTGCTGCGCGCTGGGTTGTTGAGAGTTGGGTTGTTGGGTGCCGGGGGCTTGGCCTGGTTGGGATTGTGATTCGGTTGATTCGCTGGCTTGTGTTGTTGTCGCGGCTTGTTCTTGTTCCCACTGCTGCATCGCTTGTGCGAGTTCGCGCATTTGCTGGGCGAGTTGTTCGCGTTCTTGCGGCGACATCGAGTCCACGCGCTCGCGAAGTTCCTCCACGGCTTGCGCGGCGGCTTGCGGATCGTTCTTCGCGAGGGCTTGCGAAAGCGAACTTGCGTCCTCGCCTGCGGATTGCGTTTGCGAGCGGGCGATTTGCGAGAGGCGGTCGAGGGCTTGCGCGGAACCTTGGCGAGACTTGGCTTCGCGGTCGAGTGAGGCGGCCGCTTGTTCGAGGCCTCGCGCGGCGGTGGCGGCGGCGCTGGCACCGGTGGGCTGGGGTTGGGCGAGTTCGCGTTCGAGGTCGCGCAGGGCGGTGAGTTCGCGCTCGGCGGTTGGGGCGGTTTGTTGCAGGGCTTGCTGCGCTTCGCGCAGCGCGGTTTGTGCGGCGGTGCGCTGGGCGGCGGCTTGCTGGGGTGTGACGAGTGGCGCTGCTGGCGATGTGCGATGCGGCGCGAGGAACCAGATGAGTGAGGTGACGCCAACCAAGGCGAGGCCAGCGGCGGTGTGCCAGGTTGGGCGAAGGGTGCCGATGGTGCGGGGCTGGACGCGTTTGCTGGCGGCTTCGGCGTCGGTGAGAGCGAGTTGTTCGAAGGGGCCGCGAGCGGGCGCGGCGTTGATGGCGAGGGCGGTGGCGAGGCGGTCGTGCAGGGCGAGTTGCTCGTCGAGGGTGTGCGCGCCGTGGAGCAAACGAATGGGACGCGAGAGGCCTGCGGCGATGCCGGCAAGGAGGCCTATGGCGGCGGGGAGTGTGATTGTCGCGAGGGTGGGTAGAGGGATGATGTTGAAGGCACCCGTGAGGTTCCAGATTTTGGTGGCGGCGGCGATTGCGACGGAGATGCAACTGCCGGCGAGAAGGCCGATGCCGGCGTGCGTGATGATGCGGGTGGCCCATAGCCGACGCGCGGCGGCGCGGGAGACGCGGAGAGTGGTTGGGATGGGTGTTGGCGTACGAGTTGTCATGGAAGTTTTGTTGGCGTCCGTGCGGGGTTGCCGGTTGATTGGCGGTGTCAGAAGAGGGTACGAAGGCTGAGCCGAGAGCGATTCGACGAATGTTGTACGTTGGTGGCGGGTGGACGTTCTTGGGCTGTTTACCTAGTAGTTGTCACGGGCTTGTCACGAAGTTGGGAGAGAAGTTGATTGCAATTTGGTGCACGCGTGGGTTTGCGGGCTTACGGTGCTTGATTATGGTGGATATTCGCGAGATTTTGCAGCGGCTACAGGCGGGTGAATCGCTGGATGAGGTGGCGGCGCATCGATTTTTTTCGGCGATGCTCGAAGGGCAGATTGAGGTTGGGCAGGTGGCGGCGGCGTTGGCACTGATGGCGACGCGCGTGCCTAGCGAGGATGAGTTGGTGGCGGGGGCGAAGGTGATGCGGGCGTCGGTGACGATGGTGCCGGTGGCCGCGGGGATGAGCGGCAACATTGTGGATACGTGTGGGACGGGGGGGACGCCTAAGACGTTCAATGTGGGGACGCTCGCGGCGATTGTCGCGGCGGCGGCGGCACCGGGAGTGGTGCGGGTTGCGAAGCATGGCAATCGCAGTCGGACGGGGCGCGGGAGTGCTGAGGTGTTGGCGGGGCTGGGCGTGAATGTGCATGCGTCGCCTGCGGTGCAGGCGCGGTGCTTGGCGGAGACGGGGGTTTGCTTTTGTTTTGCGATTCACCATCATCCGGCGATGAAGCATGTGGCACCGGTGCGGCAGGCGCTGGGATTTCCCACGATTTTCAATGCGATGGGGCCGCTGACGAATCCGGCGGGGGCGACGCGGCAGGTGATGGGTGTGTATCGGCGTGAGTTGGTGCTGCCTGTGGCGAAGACGCTGGCAAGGCTGGGGTGTGAGCGGGCGTGGGTGCTGCATAGTGAAGATGGGCTGGATGAATTGACGGTGAGCTCGCCTGTTTTTGTGGCGGAAGTGCAGGGGCAGCAGGTGACGGAGTGGAAGTTTGAGGCGACGCGGCTGGGGATGGCAAAGGCGTCAGTGGAGAGTTTGCAGGCGTGGGATTTGGAGGATGCGGTGGCGATTGCGAGGCGATTGCTGGATGGCGAGAAGGGGCCAAAGCGTGATATGTTGCTGCTGGCGGCGGCGGCGGCGCTGGTAGTTGGGGGTGGGGCGAGTGATATCGCGCGGGGGCTGGAAATGGCGGGCGGGGCGATAGATTCGGGGGCGGCGGCGAGGACGCTGGCGCAGCTGGCGGCGGTGAGCCATGGTGCTTAGGCGGAGTGGTTCGCCTGAGTGATTAGGTTGATGGTGTGTGCGGCTGGCTGTTTGAGAGTTGCGTGAGACTTGCTTGAGAGTTGCTTTGGACTTGCAACGGCGGGCGGGGTTTTGTCGAAATAGAATGTGAAGGCGAGTCGCTGGCGGAAACTGCGATGGGCCGACTTTGCGAGCTTGCGATGCACAACGCGTCAGGATGCTTTATGGCGAATACGAATGAGAACATCGCGAGCCCGTCGCGCGGGTGGCGGTGGATGGCGCGGATGCTGGTGATGGTGGCGTGTGTGTGCGCGCTGGTGGTGGGATCGATCTTGCCTGCGTCGGTGCGCGCGGCGGATGGAGCAGCAGACGCGAAGGTCACGAAACCTGCGGATAAGGCCGCAGTTGCAGCTACAACAGGAATGAACATGGCGGGGCTGGCGGTGCCGGCACATCGCAAGGCGACGAACGTCGCGATCATTACGATCAAGGGTGAGATTGATGGTGGCGGGCGATTTGGCAGTAGCGTGATGGCGACGAGTGTGCAGCGGCGCATTCAGACGGCGGTGCGGGCGGGTGCGGATGCGATTGTGTTTGAGATTGATTCGCCGGGCGGTGAGCTGAATGCGACGCTGAAGATTGCGCAGCTCATCAAGGACGCGCCGGTGCAGAACACGATTGCGTGGGTGCAGCCGCGGGCGTTGTCGGGCGGGGCGATTATCGCGCTGAGCGCGAGGGAACTGGTGACGAGCGATCCGGGCACGCTGGGTGATGCGATGCCAATTCAGAGCGGGCCTGGCGGGACGCAGGCGATTCCGCGGGATTTACTGCCGAAGATTTTGCCGCCGCTGATTACGGAGATTAAGGATTCGGCGCGGCGGCACAACGATTTTGCGGGCGCGTATGTGCGCGATGAGTATTTGTTGCAGGCGATTGTGGCGACGGACTTGGCGTTGTGGTGGGTTCGCAACAAGGAGACGGGGCAGTATCTGGCGATTGATCGCAATGAATTTGCGATGCTGTTTCCGGGAACGGATGCGGGCGGGCCCACGCGGCTGGCGGCGGTGCCCGCATCGGCTTCGGAGCGAACGCAACCGGTGAGTGATGTTGCGAGCGTGCCGGGAGAGGTGCCTGCGGGGAGTGCGCAGCTGGCTTCGGCGGCGAGTGATGTGGCGGCGGGGGCGAGTTTGCCAGTGACGCAGCGGCCGCTGCTGAGCGAGGCGGACAAGGGCAAGTGGGTGCTGCTGGACAAGATTACTGATGGGACTGGGCCTGCGACGTTTAGTGCGCTGGATTTGGCGCATTACAACATTGCGGCGAACTCGACGCGTGGGACGGATGGGCGCGTGGTGTTGCAGCCCATCAAGACTGACGCGGATTTGAAGGCTTTCTTGGGCGCGACGCACTTGCGGCGGATGGATTCCTCGTGGAGTGAGGGGCTGGTGTTGTGGCTCACGCATCCGGTGGCGCGCGGCGTGCTGATTGCGATTTTTCTGATTGCGTTGTTTGCGGAGATGAGTCATCCGGGGGCGATTTTGCCTGGCGTCATTTCGCTGCTGGCACTGGTTGCGCTGCTTGGGCCGCCGCTGCTGATTGGGATGGCGAGTTGGTGGGAAGTTGCTGCAATTTTGGCGGGTGTGGTGTTGCTGGGACTTGAGGTGTTTGTAATTCCTGGGTTTGGGGTGCCGGGAGTTTTGGGGCTGGTGTTGTTGTTTGTGGGGTTGCTTGGGACGTTTTTGCCCGCAGGGTCGGGGATGTTTCCGACGAGCGGCAAGGGAAGCGACGAGTTGCTGTGGGGAATGGGGATCATTCTCGCGGCGTTTGTAACGACAGGTTTTGCGTTGTACTTTCTCGCGAAGCATTTTGGGAGTTTGCCGTTCTTGAGCAAGCTGGTGTTGCAGGCGGGGGCGGATGATGTGGCGGTGGGGACTTTTGCGACGACGATGGAGGCGGAAGAAGTGGCGAGTGTGGGCGAGATGGGCATGACGATTACGCCTATGCATCCGGCGGGGCGGGTGGAACTTGATGCGGCGGGGGGCGGGCCTGGTCGCGTGGTGGATGCGGTGAGTGAGTTTGGATTTCTGCAAGCTGGTGAGCGGGTGAAGGTGGTGAAGGTTGATGGGATTCGGGTGGGGGTTGAGCGGGTGTGAGGTGGGTGCCCAGCGGTTGCATCAGGCAGCGGGCGTTGTGGCTCGGGCGAGATACATCTCATACCATGCCGCATGGATCCACAACTGGTTTGGGCGCTTGGATTTTTTGCCTTGGCATTCTTGCTTTTGGCGTTGGAAGTTTTTCTTCCGACGGCGGGTATTCTCGCGATTTCGAGCGCGGTGAGTGCGATTGTCGCGGTGGTGATGTTGTATCGCTTTGATGTGATGTGGGGGAACATTGGGCTACTGAGTGTGTTGGTGCTTGCGCCGGCGGCGGCGGGGTTTATGCTCAAGATTTGGCCGCACACGCCGATGGGGAGGAGAATCATCGGGGCGCCGACGGAGGAGGAAGTGGAGAAGGCGCGCGGGGCGGAGGAAGAAGAGCGGCGAGCGCGGCTGGCACTGATTGGCAAGCAGGGGAAGGTGCTGCAGGATTTGCGGCCTGTGGGCGTTGTTGAGATTGAGGGGACGCGATATGAAGTACTGAGCGAAACGACTTATGTGCCGGTGGGCGAGATGGTGCGGGTGACGCACGCGGATTTGATGCAGATCAAGGTGCGAAGGGCGTGAGCGTGAATGTGATGACACTTGCACAGATCAATCCTGTGGAGATTTTCGCGTACCCGATCGTCGCCTGGTTTCTTCTTACCGCCGGATTTGTCGCGATGGTCGGACCGGCTTGGCTGGCGGCACGGAAGTACAACCTCCCCGTCGGAGTATCTTCGATTGTGGGGATGCGACTGCGCAAAGTAGACGCGAAAAAGGTGATTGAAACGACGGGTCAGTTGGCTGCGATGGAGGTGCCTTCGACGGTTAGAGAGATCGAGACTTTCGCGCTCGCTGGCGGTAACTTGCGTGCGCTGGTGGAAGGGATGACCGAGGCGAGGAATCGCAAGATTTCATTGCAATTGGCGGACGCCGTCACTCTTGCGCTTGCGGGTCGTGATATCGCGACGGAAGTCAGGGCGTTTGCACAACGCAATGCGGGCAAAGCGACGCGGATGTCGGTTGGAGATGTGCTTGAACGCAGTGAAAGCGTTTGAGAATGATTGCCAGTTGAAAGCTGCCGTCGCTATAATGCGACTGAAACGACAACGCGAGCATCGGCAGCATTCGACGGGTGTCGCGTTTGGTTCGTGAGGATTTGATTCTCGAGGATTGACTACTTATGCAGAACTTGCTTCACTCTTCGTTTGTTCCCACGCTTGCACAGGCTGGTAGCGGCACCAACGCGATTTTGATCGGCGTGGGTGTTGTGGTTCTGGTTTTCTTTTTTATCATCGTGGCGTTTCTGATTCAGTTCATCAACATGTACATTCAGGCGTACACGAGCAACGCCAAAGTTGGGTTCTTTGACATGATCGGGATGAAGCTGCGGAAGGTTGATATCCGCACGGTGGTCATCAATCGCATTCGTGCGGTGAAAGCCGGGATGGACATTGAGACCAACAAGATCGAGACGCATTATCTTGCGGGCGGGCGAGTGAGCAATGTGATCAGCGCGATGATCGCTGCGCGCGGGGCACGCATTGATTTGCCTTGGAACACGGCGACTGCGATTGACTTGGCGGGTCGTGACATTCTGGACGCGGTGAATACGAGCGTGAACCCCAAGGTGATTGACTGCCCGGCGGCTGCTGGCCCGCGTACGACGATTGATGCGGTGGCGAAGGACGGCATTCAGCTCAAGGTGAAGGCTCGCGTGACGGTGCGGACGAACATCGGCAGGCTGGTGGGTGGTGCGACGGAAGAAACCATCATCGCGCGTGTTGGTCAGGGCATCGTCAGCACGATTGGTAGTGCGGCAGACCATAAGCAAGTGCTCGAGAATCCTGATGACATCAGCCGGAAGGTGATGGAGACGGGTTTGGACGCGGGTACGGCGTTTGAGATTTTGTCGATTGATATCGCCGACGTGGACGTGGGCGACAACATCGGTGCGAAGTTGCAGACCGACCAAGCGAATGCGAATAAGCAGATGGCGCAGGCTGAAGCTGAGAAGCGGCGTGCGTTGGCGGTTGCTCAAGAGCAGGAATACAAAGCCGAAGAGCAGAAGAACCGTGCGGCGGTTGTGCTGGCAGAAGCTGAAGTGCCGCGGGCGATGGCGGAAGCGTTTCGCAATGGGCGGCTGGGCGTGATGGATTACTACAAGATGCAGAATGTGCAGGCGGATACAAGCATGCGGAGTGCGATCGCGGGCGAAGGGCCGGCGACGCAGCGGTGAGTCGGATGTGATGCGTCAAGTAAGTTGCAATGAACAGAAGGCAGGGCTTGGTGCTCTGCCTTCTTTATTTATTGCGGTGAATTACGGCGGGTTCAATGTTGTGAGTGCGCCCATGTCCAGACGAGCACGCTGGCCCAGAGGACGGGGAATGCGCCGACGCAGATGGCGAAGATCGCGAGGGCGTGGGCGAGTTTTTCGCTTTTGAGAGCGACCACTTCGCAGATTGTCAAGACGATGAGGACGGTGGCGTACTTGAGGGCGATCATGCCGGGCCAGCCGTGTTTGGCGAAGATGCCTGCGGCGATTTGGTTGGCTTCGTAGCCTTTGTAGACCTCGATGATGATGTAGGTGAAGAGGATGTCGAGCGTGCTGGCGAGGACGTACCAGCAGTAGAGATCGGGAAACTTGACGCCCGGAATGCCTGCGCGGAGTTTGGTGCGGAGGTTGCGTTTCATGCGTTGTCTCGCTCGGTGCTGCATTCACGGAGCAGTAGCGTTTCGCGAGCGATGCGATCAAAGAGTCCGAGGGGCGGTTGGTTGCCGGTCCAGAGCGAGAACTGAGCGGCGGCTTGGTGCGTGAACATGTCCACGCCTTCGATAGTTTTCCAACCTCGTGCTTTGGCGGCGGCGAGCGTGGGTGTTTGCAGCGGGCTGTAGACGGTGTCCAAGACGGTGACATGGTCGCCGCAGGATTGCATTTGTGCGATTGGCAACGCGCTTTGCGTTGGTGAAGGGCCTGAAGACATGCCTATCGGCGTGCAGTTGATGAACATGTCGCAGCACGCGCGATCGAGCAGGGTCCAATCGGCGGCGACGAGTTTGGTTTCGGAAGCGTCACCGAGGGCGGCGCGGAGATCGGTGACGACGCTCTGGGCTTTGTCGAGGGAGCGGTTATACAGAACGACGGTCGCACCGGCGCGGGCGAAGGCCCAGGCGGCGGCTTTGGCGGCTCCACCTGCGCCGAGGATGCCGACGCGCTTTTGGGCGAGCGTTTCGCCGGATGATTCGAGTGAAGCGATGATTGCGGGTGCGTCGGTATTCGCGACTTCGATGGCGAGGATGTGATCTTGTGTGTCGCGACGGATCGTGAGGGTGTTGGCGGCGCCGATGGCTTTCGTCGCGGCGTCGATTTGCCAGTTGCGTTCGATGGCGAGACGCGCGAGGCGTTCTTTGTGGGGCATCGTCACGCTGCAGCCGCAGAGGGTGAGGCGCGGATGCTCGATGAGTTCGAGCATGGTGGCGCGGAAGCTGGCGTAGGCGAGAGCGTCGTCATTGACGGCGGCAACTGGCATTGGGATGTAGACGGCGTCGAAGTTGGTTGCGGCAAAGCCAGCGTTGTGGACGTGCGGGCTGAGGCTGTGGGTGACGGGTGAGCCGATGATGCCGTAGACGCGAGTGCGCGATGAGGTGCTTCGGAAGCGGTAGAGGTCGAGGAGTTCGCGGAGTGTTGGCTGGCCTGGCGCGGTGGCGGTTGTGGCGCGAAGGCTGGCGAAAGTGAGCAGGGCGTTGAACTTGCGGGCGAGAAGTCGCGACATGACGCCGTATTCGCCCATACCAAGTGCGATAGTGGGTTTGTGGGCATCGGCGGCGAGGTCGAGGAGTTCGAGCGAATCGTGCAGGCTGCGAGCGCGGTGCGCGATTTTGACGACGCTGGTTGCGGGTTCGCTGGCCATGGCCATGATGCGGCGAGAAAGATCGGCGGGACGCGATTGGAAATCGTGGGCGCTCATGATGAGCGAGGTGTGGGCGTCGTGGAGTTGGGCTGGATGTTCGACGGCGAGCTTGACTTTTTGGCGTAGATTTGCGGACTTTTCGTAGGTGGACCACTCGATGTCGATGTATCGGGGCGTGCGTTCAATCCCCCACTGCTGTTTGATTGATGCGGTACCAACACGTTCAAAGAGGGCGACGCGGCTCATGTCGTCGCCTTCGTACGCGCCACCTTCGGCTGCGGAGCGGCAGGTGACGATGCAGGGGAGCGAGGCTTGCGAGACGAGGCGAACGATGTCGTTCATTTCTCGAGTGGCGTCGTCGGGCGCGGCTTCAGCGTTGCCAGAGAAGAACTCATCCACGCGGAACTCGACGAGGTCGGCGCCGCCTTCGCGTGCGGCGTCGCAATCGGCGAGAGCTTGGTGAACGTCGAGCAATGTGATCGGTACGCAAACCATCGTGGGCATGACTGAGGTTAGTCTCCGCCGCTGCAGCCGCTACTGCAACCGGAGGAACCGTCGCTGGAGGAGCCGCAGCCGGAGGAGTCGTGGTGACTTGAAGAACTGTCGTGGTGGGATGATGTGTCGTGATGGCCTGTGTGATGTGATTTATGTGATGAGTGGTCGGAGCCGTCGCCCATCCAGAAGAAGCCGGAGCCGGTGTCGGATCCGTCTGACTTTGTGGATTTGCGGTTGGTGCCAAAGATCGCGGCGAGCAAGATGATGAGGGCGAGGAGCACGAAGATGCCGATGACGAGCAGGAACGCAGGTGCGACGGCGGGGTGTTTTGTGCAGCCAGCAATGAGAACTGCGAGTGCGGCGAGCATCGCGAGGCTTGCGGCGATGGAGACGTGGCGCTTTGGCAACGTCCATGTGTTGCGAGTGTCGATCCACTTGCGCGGGCTTGGGGCGAAGCGATCTTCGGGAAGCGGCCAGATGTCGCGCGGCGGAGCTTGGTCGAAGTGCTTTTCGTATGACTCGAGCGTTTTGCGGTACCAGTCGTTGAACTTGGCGTCTTCGGTCGCGCCGCCAGCGGTTGGGTCGTGGTGCAGCGGCTTGCCGAGGGTTTGTTCGCACAAGTCGTGCCAGTAGGAGCGTGTGTAGACCATGTGCAGGTGCCAGGCTTGATCGACTTCTTCGGATGGCGTGACGGGGTGACCGGCGGTCATCGCGAGGAAGAGGAACTTGCGGTACTCGCACATCACGCGGTTCGCGTAGTTGCGCGGCCAAGCGTTTTCGCGGGCGAGGCCTGCCTCGAAGGGCAACGCCGCGGGCAACGCTGTGTTGGGGCGACCGATACGGAATGCTTCGAGCTTGTGCCAGAGAACGAGTTGTTGGGGGGACATCACCATCTTGTGCCTCCTTGGTTCTTTGCCTGGAGGTACGTGGTGTGTGGTAGTTCTTATGGCGTTGCGCGGAGAGCGTTACAGTGCTTTCTACTTTGTTTTCAGGCATTATGCGCTGTCGCACCCGAACTGATGCCTGCCACGTAGCCGCTTGCCCACGCCCATTGGAAGTTGAAACCGCCTATGCGGCCATCCACGTCGAGCACTTCGCCGCAGAGGTAGAGATTGGGGCAGACGCGGCTTTGCATGGTCGCGACATCGACCTCGGCAAGTGGAACGCCGCCAGCGGTGACTTCGGCGTAGGTGTAGCCGCGGTCGCCGGTGATGGGAACGCGGAGCTGCGCGGTGAGATCGACGAGGGTGCGGCGCTGGTCGCGTGTGAGTTCTCGCACGAGTGAGCCTGGGATGAGCGCGGCTTGGATGCAGAGAACTTCGGCAAGGCGCTCGGGGAGGCCGGCTTCGGTGAGCCAGCGTTTGGTGGTGAGTTTGTTGGTGGAGCCGCGGGACGCGTCGATGAGGAGGGCGTCGAGGGATTGGGGTGTGTGATTTGGGAGCCAGTTGAGGACGAGTTGTGTGGTGGCATCGTCGAGGTAGGCGTCGGTGAAGTAGCGGCTGATGTCGAGGATGCTGGGGCCGCTGAGGCCGAAGTGGGTGATGAGTGTGGAGTTGGTGAAGGATCTGAGTTTCTTGCCGGCTTGCGTGCGGACTTCGACGGTGGAGTTGAGCGTGAGGCCTGAGAGCTTTGTGAGCCAGTGGGTTGGGTCGATGGTGAGTGGGACCAGTGATGGGAAGACGCGCGAGGTGATGGTGTGACCGAGCGCTTTTGCGATTTCGTGGCCCAGGCCATCGCTGCCGGTGCGTGGAAGACTTTTGCCGCCGGTGGCGAGGATGACGCGAGCTGCGCGCAGCTCGCTGACTGCTGCGACTTCGTCATCGGTGTCGATGCCGACGAAGCCGGCTTCGCCTGCGAGCGCGGCGGGTGTGTCACGCGTGATGATGAAGCCATCACCATCGCGGCACACACTGGCGACGCGCCAAGGGTGGACGATGGCGGCTTTGGCGTGACGCGTAGAACCGAGAATCGCGTCGAGGATTGTGCGACCATCGTCGGTGGTGGGAAAGAGCTTGCCGGTTTCTTCGCGTTTGAGTTCGACGCCGCGTTCGCGGAAGAAGGCGATGGTTTGATCGACATCGAATCGGCGAAGGACTTTCTTGATGGCGTTTCGCGAGGAGCCGGCGTATTGCTGTTCGTCGACGATGTGGTGGGTGACGTTGCAGCGGCCGCCGCCTGCGACGAGGATTTTGGCGCCGAGTTTTTTGGCGCCATCGAGGCAGACGACGCGCCGAGGCTGTGCGCCCAGCGTGCGACCGCACCAGATACCGGCGAAGAGGCCTGCGGCACCGGCGCCGATGATGACGATGTCGCGCTGGAGCATGGGCGATTATCGCAGCGATATGCGGGTTAGATTTGCTGCTTGCGAATTCCTGCAAACCATTGCTCGGCGAGGCCGCCGATGACTGGGAGAGGTTTGGCTTTGTTGTCGCTGACTTTGAGGCGGATCAGGGTTTCATGATGACAAGGACGACGAATGCTGCGAGGTGACCCAGCAGCACGAGTGTGCCAAGGACGATAGCGACGACAGCATGTGCTGTGCCTTTGGCTTGTGGATTCTGCTTTGCGTAACGCAGACCATTGACGCCGAGGATGATGGCGGCGATTGCAAGAAGCACGCCGAGAATTGGGATGAGCGAGGCGACGCTGACGTAGTAGCCGATGAGGGCGGGTACGTTCTTGTACGGAATGATCGTGCTGACGGCGTTGTCCTCGATGGGCTGGCGTGCTTGCTCAGGCGTGGGAGCGGCGACGAAGGCTTGGCGGAAGTCGTCGACGGCATCGGCGGGTGACCATGCGCTCATGCCTTCGCACCAGATGAAGGTGCCGCGCTGGACTGTTCCCGCAGCGATCAACTCGCGGATGGTTGCTGTTGAAACGGGGCCGCGTTTGTCAGCTTTGATGTTGTAGAACCAGCGTGAGGTGTTGTCGTCCACGACTTTTCGCTCCCCTTCCGTCGTTCGTTTGCTTCGTTATCGAAATTGAGTCTACCACAAGTTGACGAGAAACGCAAGCGTCACAATTCGCCGACGCGGCGGGTGGTTTCTCTCTGGCTGAGGTCGCGCATCAGTTCGGCGAAGTCGCCGGCGAGCAAGTCACGTAAGGCGTATTCGTCGGGCAAGCGTTCGTCGGCGACGATGCCTTCTTTCCAGCGATAGGTGCGGATTTTTTCGCTGCGACCAGCGGTGCCGATTTGATCTTTGCGGGCGGTTGCACGCTCGGCTTTCTTGCGTTGCAGTTCTGCTTCGTAGAGTCGCGCGGTGAGCAGTCGGCGGGCGCGTTCGCGATTCTGCTGTTGGCTTTTGGCTTCCATCATTTTGATGATGATGCCGGTGGGTTTGTGGTGGACTTGCCACGCGGTTTCGACTTTGTTGACGTTTTGGCCGCCTGGGCCTTGAGCGCGGGTGGCGAATTCTTCGACGTCGTTTGCCCAGTCGATTTTGAGTTCGACTTCATCGGGCTCGGGCAAGACGGCGACGCTGGCGGTGCTGGTATGGATGCGGCCTTGAGCTTCGGTTGCAGGCACGCGTTTCACGCTGTGGACGCCGGCTTCGAAATTCATTTCGCTCCAGACACCGGGGCCTTTGATGTTGACGACTGCGCCGCGCACGCCGCCCACGCCGGGCTCGGGTGAGAGTTCGAGTACTTCGAACTGCCAGCCGCGTTTACCAGCATATTTTTGGTACATTTCCATCAGGTCGCGGGCCCAGAGCGTGGCTTCGTCGCCGCCGGTGCCCGCGCGGAGTTCGAGCATGATGCTGCCGATTTTGTTGTCTTCGGCGTTGACGAGGCCTTGGAGTGCGGCGTCGAGGAGGGACTGCCCGGTGCGTTCGAGCGCGGGTAGTTCTTCTTTGGCGTAGACAGCCATGTCGGCGTCTTTTCCAGCGAGCATGGCGCGAAAGTCGTTGGCGTCGCGAGCGAGGCGGACAAGTTCGCGCCAGGCGTTGGCGGCGGATTCGATTGCGCCGCGCTTCATGCTGACATCGCGCACGCGTTTGTGATCGGTTACGACTTGCGGGTCTTCGAGCAGCGCGGCGAGTTCGGCGTCTTCGCGGGCGATGGCGAAGAGCTTCTCGAGCACTCGCGAGGCGGCGGCTGGCAACAGCGACTGAACGAGTTGGATCTGACTGTGATCCATGCCTGCCAGCATAGTGCGCGAAGGGAGAAATGACGCGCGAATCGCCGGAGACTTTGCCCACTACAACAACGTGATTGGCCACATAACATGGCTCTACATAACATAGCTGTTGAAAGGAATCTCTATGAAACCCCGCTCACTCCTCACGCTCATGCTTGCAACGCTCGCCGGTTTACCTGTCGCCGCTTTCGCTACGCCCCCCGCTACCGAGCGGCAGGATGTTCAGGAGACGCTACATGGCGTTGAGATGACGGATCCGTATCGCTGGTTGGAGGGTGACAACAGTAACGCCAAGCAGATGGGCAAGGTGAGCGATCAGGTCGCCACTTGGACTGATGCGCAGAACAGCTACACGCGCGGCATGCTGGACAACTTGCCGGGGCGGAAGGCGATTGAAGATAAATTCCGGCCACTGCTGCAGATTGGCAGCGTGAGTGCGCCGAACATGGCAGGCACGCGGTATTTTTATAGCAAGCGAGAGGGCAGCCAGGCGCAGGCTCGCGTGTTTGTTCGTGAGAGCAGCAGCGGCGAGGCGAAGCTTTTGCTGGACCCAGTGACGCTGGATGAGAGCGGGCTGACGACGGTTTCGGGCGTGACGCCTAGCCAGGATGGCACGCTGCTCGCGTATGGCACGTTCCGCGCGGGCGATGAGAACACGACGACGTATGTGATGAACGTCGCAACGGGCGAGAAACTCAGCGTTGCGATTCCAGGGCGCAGCAGCGTGATTCAGTGGATGCCCGACAACAGCGGTTTCTTCTATGAGCGGCTGGAAGACCCGAAGAATCCGTACTCGGCGCAGATTCGGTATCACGCGTTGGGCAGCGACAATGAGAAAGACCCGGTTCTATTCCGGCAGTACACCAAGGAAGAGAACGAGAAACTGGCAACCACGTGGGGCCCGGGCGCGACGGTTTCTCGTGACGGCAAGTGGATGGTGCTGATGTACTGGACGGGCACGAGCAGCAACGACATCTGGGCGATCAATCTGGATGCGTGGCGCAAGACGGGCGAGTTCAAAAGGACGGTCATCAAGACTGACGCGCCCAACACGTTCTTTGGCAGCATCGAAGGCGACACGTTTTACATGCACACCGATTACGACGCGCCCAACAAACGCATCGTCGCGGTTGACCTCAACAAACCGAGCGAGAGCGATTGGCGCGAAGTGATTCCTGAGAACAAGAACGCGGTGCTGAGCAGTTTCAGCATAGCCAAGGGCGTGATCGTCGGCGAGTACGAAGAAAAAGCCTGCACCAAAATGCGGTTGTTCGGGCTTGACGGCATCAATAAGGGTGAATTGCGTTTGCCGGGCATCGGGACGGCCGGTATCTCCACGGAGCACGATCGCACCGAGGCGTATCTCACATTCACGAGTTTCAACTATCCCAACACGATTTTCCGCGTTGATTTGGCGAAGCCCGACGCCGAGCCAACCGTGTGGGAGCGGCCCAGCGTGCCGGTTGATCCCGCGATTGTTGAAGTGAATCAAGTCACGTACAGCAGCAAGGACGGCACGCCGGTCACGATGTTTGTGGTTCACAAGAAGGGCCTGAAGCTCGACGGCAACAACCCTGTCATCCTGAACGGCTACGGCGGGTTCAACATTTCTTCCACACCCTTCTTCTCTGCGACACTCTTCCCCTGGTTTGAAGCCGGCGGCGTCTTCGCGCTGCCCAACCTTCGCGGCGGCGGCGAATACGGCAAGGCTTGGCACGAAGCAGGCATGCTTGGCAACAAACAGAACGTGTTTGATGACATGATCGCCGCAGGCGAATGGCTGGTGAAGAACAATTACACCAAGCCCGAGCGCATGGCAACCACCGGCGGCAGCAACGGCGGCTTGCTGATGGGCGCGATGATGACGCAGCGACCTGATTTGTTTGGCGCAATCGTGTGTCAGGTGCCGCTGCTGGACATGTTGCGGTATCAGGACTTCCTGATGGCTCGCTACTGGGTGCCTGAGTATGGCGACCCCGCGAACCCCGAGCACTTTGCGTTTATCAAGAAATACTCGCCTTATCAAAACGTGAAGGCAGGCACGAAGTTCCCAGGTATTCTGTTCACAGCGGGCGAAAATGATTCTCGCACGCACCCGATGCACGCTCGCAAGATGGCGGCGAAGGTTCGCGATGCCAACACGAGCGACCGGCCCATCTTGCTGTGGGTTGATCGCGATGCAGGCCACGGCGGCGGCAAGCCGCTTGAACTGCGTTTGCGTGATGCGGTGGACACGCGCATGTTCATCATGTGGCAACTGGGCATGCTTGAAGGCATCGCGCCCAACCAACTGCCCGCGGTGCAGACTTCGCAGGCGGCGCCTCAGTTCACTATCACGCGGGTTGTCTCGTTGAATGTGACGGGCATGACGTGCGAGATGTGTGTGGAAACGGTTACGCAGACGCTCAAGGGCGTGAAGGGCGTAAAGGGCGTCAATGTGTCGCTGGAAAAGAAGTCTGCGGATATCGAGTTGGAAAACGACAGCGATTTGGACGCGGTGACGTTGGCGAAGGCGCTGGACGGAACGAAGTTCAAGGGCACGCCCAATTAGGTTCATTCTGGGTCAGTTAGATTTGCATCAAGCCGGCTTCCAGCATTGGAAGCCGGTTTTTATCTCACGACTTCGAGTTTTGCATCCGTTGAAGGCGTGTACGAGCACGCCTTGCATAGAAAGGAATCACCATTCCTGCCGCAACCGCGCTGGCTGTCATCCACAACGCGCTCTTTCGAGCGTTGGGTGCTGGTAGTGCTTTCCAGCCCGATGGCGTGGGCCTGTCAAAGTCAGTCCAGTAATGGCCATCTGCAATTCTTGTTCCCGCGTGAACGAACAAAGCCACACTGAGCAAGAGAATCGGGACGACGTAAAGCAAGAAGAGTGTAATCGATGCAGCGAGCGGCGAACCTCGCAACGCAACGATGGCGAGTACGACACAACCAAGCCCGATGCCGATGAGCCACGGCAGCGGCGTTGGCGATGTGAGCATGCCGATTGCGAGCGTCGTCAGCGGCAAAAGGCCGACGAGCCAGAGCCACGCCCGCACCACCAAGAGATGGCGTATGAGCAACCACTGCAAAGCTCCGATCGTGGTAACGATGATGAGATAGGCGGTTGCTCCGCCGTCGGAGTCGGTACCGAGACCGAAAAGACTCGCGAAAGCCAAGCACGGAAGCAAGAGCGATTTGGCCGCATTCAGCCTTGAGTTTCGCTCCAGACGTTTCGCCCGCGCGTGTCGTTCAAGTTTATTGACGGTAAATCGCAATCCGCACTCAGGACATGGGCCTTCGACCGTGCCTGCTAGTGAATAGCCGCAATCGAGACATTGCGGAGCAAATTCGTAGCCGTCTTCGTCAAGCAAGACCTCGGGAAGTCCAATATGTGCGACATTGGATGTACTCGGCGGCGGGACAGACGGCGGAATGTTGTCCGGCGGTTGCAACATACAAATAGGATATGAAGGGCGTAACTGCTGGTGCCTCACTGCGCATTGAGAGTGTCGTCACCAGACCCAGTGAGACACGCTACTGACAGTTCCGAATCAGCTAGTTCAGTTGCTGTCGTCGCGGACGACTTTGCAACTGGTCATTCACGCTCAGGACCAGATGAAGGCGCAAACAGTGTGATCTCTGTAGCGGTTGCGCGAAAGTTGCTCTTGATGCGGCGATTCACATCCTTAGATCAAATCCGCCAACGATAGTTGCGCCCTTGTCGTCTTCGATCTCGACCCAGACTTTGCTGCCAACTGGCATGGGGCTTGGCACTTCAGTGTGGGCATGCCAGCGGTTGGGGTCCTTGGGGTCGTCGATCTGGGCCTTAGCCTTGACCGAGCCCTTGGCGTCCTGCGTACCGATCCAGATTCGGACTGCGGCGGCCTTTGCGCTCGCGCCAGCGGTCGGTGTGAGCGTCACGTCGATGGGAGCGTCCTTCCCGGCGACGATCTGGCCTTGGTCGCGGGTGGCCTTGGCCGAGAACGAGCCGATGGTCTGCTCACCGAGCGCGATGACTGCCCCGCCGTGGCCCGGGCCGCTCGTTTCGGTCTTTTCGTGGCCGTGGTCATCCTTATGCGAACCGTCAGGGTTGTGCGCATGTCCATGGTCATCAGTCTTCGCGGAGGTCGCTGGTTTCGCTGCTGAATTTGCAGTGGGCTTCTTCTCTTCGCAGCCTGTGAGCATGCTCATGGCGACGAGCGGGGCGACGGTCAACACGGTGATGAGAGGCAGGTTCGGACGCATGGGGACTCCTATTCGAAGCATACACGGTCGGCAATGTTTACGGCAAGTCCAGCGGTCGCACGCGACCGATCAGGACGTGCGACGCTTGAACGCCCGGGACACGCGCCCGAGCAGAGAGAACCTTGAGGAATCGTGGTTATTGGCAGAGGTCACCGACGATCCGACACGATGGACGATGGCGTAGCCCGCGGGCACGACGAAGAGATTCAAAAAAGTGGATGTAAGCAGGCCGCCCAGCACCACCACCGCAAGGGGTGCGAGTAGTTCGCTGCCGGGCCGGCCTGAGGCGAGCGCGAGCGGGAGCAGGCCCAGAGCCGCGGAGAGCGCGGTCATGAGGATCGGCACGAGCCGTTCCATCGAGCCTTGGATAATCGCCTCGCCGATGGGCTTCTTGTCGATCTCGATCAGATGGCGGTAGTGGTTCACGAGCAGGATGCCGTTGCGCACGGCGATGCCGAAGAGTGTGATGAACCCGACGAGGCTGGCGATCGACAACACCGGCGGCTGATAGATCGACGAGCCTAGTCCGACGAACGCCAGCGCGTTCTTGACCAGCCCCGCGTGAAGCAGTGAGTCAGTGATGAAGACCGCCGCGATGCCGCCGATGGTCGCCAGCGGCAGGTTGATCATCACGAGCAGCCCGACCTTGAACGAGCCGGTCGAGAGTTGCAGCAGCAGCAGCATGACCACGGCGATCGCCGCACCGGCGACGAGCAGAGTACGCGAGGCCGACTGCTGAGCCTCGAACTGGCCGCCGAACTCGACGATGTACCCCTCTCGGTGCACGATCGGCTCGACCCTCGCCTTGACCTGCGCGACGAGATCGCCGAGGTTGTACCCGTCGGCGACGTTGCACGAGATCACCGCCTTCCGCTGCGCGTTCTCGCGGGCGATGATGTTGGGCGTCTTTTCAGGGCCGATGTCGGCCACATCGCGCAGGCGGACCGTGGGGCCGGGTTTGCCGTCTTCGGCAGTGCCGCGGAGCATGAGGTCTTGCACTTGTTCGATCCGCTCACGCTCGGAAGCGTCAAGGCGGACAACCATCGCGTACCGCCGGACGCCCTGGTTCACCTCGGCGACTTCCTCGCCATAGAGCGCGACCTGCACCTGTTCCGCGGCGTCGGCGGGCGTCAGTCCTGCCGCCGCGAGTTCCTGATGGCGATACCGGATCGGCACGCTGGTAATGAGGACCTCGCGATTGGCCGTCACGTCGCGCGCGCCGGGGACCGTCTTGAGCTCGCTCTCGATCTGCTTCGCAAGCTGGCGGAGCGTTGCGAGATCCTCGCCATAGACGTTGATCGCAATCGCCGCGGGCGTGCCCGAGAGAATGTGCGAGAGGCGGTGCTCGATGGGCTGGCCGATCTGGACGGTGACGCCGGGCACCGCCTGTGCGATCGCCGCGATCTCCCGGCGAATCGCGGTCTTGTCGCCGCCCGGAGCCACGAGAATATCAAGTTCGCTGTTGCTGACCGGCTCGGCGTGTTCGTCGCGCTCGGCCCTTCCGGTGCGCCGCGTCACGCTCTTGACGCCCTCGATCGTGATGAGCCGGGCCTCGATCGCCTCGGCAGCGCGGTTGCTCTCGCCCAGCGACGTGCCCGGCGGCGACGACACAAAGACCGTGAACGATCCCTCGTTGAACTCCGGGAGGAACGACGTGCCGAACGTGCGGGCGAGCAGGAGCGAAGCTCCAGTGAGCACCAACGCAGCGCCGATGACCAGCGTGCGATGGTTGAGCGACCAGCGCAGCGAAGGCTCGTAGCGGCGCTTGAGCCACCGGACGAGGAAGCCGTCGCTCTGGGAATGTCCATGCTTGTGCGTCGCCGCCACATTGCTGCTGGCCTTGGAAGCCTTGGGCTTGAGCAGCAGCTTGCACATCGCGGGCGTCACCGTCAGAGCGACTACGAGCGAGGCCATGATCGACACGATGTACGTCGCGGCGAGGGGCTTGAAGAACCGCCCTTCGAGGCCGTCGAGGAACATGAGGGGAAGGAAGACGATGCAGATCAAGACCGTCGCGTACACCACCGACGAGCGGATCTCGTTGCTCGCGTCGTAGATCACCTGGACGAAGCCCTTCTGCTCCGCCGCGGGCAGCAGTGCGTTCTCTTCGAGCCGCCGGTGCACGTTCTCGACATCGATAATCGCGTCATCGACGAGTTCGCCAATGGCGACCGCCAGCCCGCCCAGCGTCATCACGTTGAGCGTCATCCCCAGCCCATCGAGCGTGAGCAGGGCCGCCGCCAGCGACAGCGGCAGCGCGGTGAGCGTGATGATCGTGGTCCGCACGTTGAGCAGGAACAAGATCAGGATCACGCCCACGATGACCGTCGCCTCAACGAGCACCTTGAAGACGTTGTCCACCGAGCGCTGGATGAAGTGGCTCTGGCGGAAGACCTCCTTGTTGATGAAGATGCCCTTGGGGGCCGACTTCTCAATCTGTGTGAGGGCGGTGTCGATCCGCTTGGTCAACTCCAGCGTGTTCGTGCCGGGCGCCTTCTGCACCGAGATCACGACGGCGGGCTTCCCGCCATCGGCCGCCGTGCCCCGCTTGGGCGCGCCGCCGAGCATCACGTCGGCAACTTCGCCGATGGTGATGGGCAGCCCATCCTTCATCGTGACCATCGTCGAAGCGATGTCGCGCACACTGCTCACGCGGGCCGCTTGCCGCATGGCCAGCTCGGAACGGTCCACATCGCTCAAGTACCCCGCGCTCGCCGTGCTGTGTGCCTTCCGCGCGGCATCGACCACATCCTGCACCGTGAGGCCATACAGCGCCAGCCGCTCCTGCTTCACGTTGATCTGGTATTCAGGCAACTCACCGCCGATGGCCGAAACCTGCGAGACCCCGGGAATCGCCAGCAGCTTGTTCCGCAGGTCAAACTCCGCGTACGCGCGCAAATCAAGATCGGAGACGCTCTTGTCCGGCGACGAAACCGCCAGCAGCATGATCTCGCCCGTGATCGACGAGATCGGCGTCATCACCGGCTCCACGCCCGGCGGCAACCCCCCACGAGCGCCCAGCATCTTCTCGCCCACCAACTGCCGCGCCCGGTAGATGTCCGTCCCCCAGTCAAACTCAACCCACACGAGCGAAAGCGAGATCGCCGACGCCGAACGCACGCGGCGCACCCCCGGCAGCCCATTCACGCTGGATTCCAGCGGGAACGTCACATACTGCTCGACTTCATCCGCCGCGAGGCCGCCGGCTTCCGTCAGGATCACCACGGTGGGCGCGTTGAGCTCGGGAAACACATCCACCGACATCTTCGGCAGCCGCGCAATGGTGTAGACCAGCAACGCCACCGCGATGAGGATCACCAGCGCCGACTGCTTGAGCGAAAATGAGATCAGGTGCTTGAGCATGGGAGGAGAACCTTTACGAGCAGGAAGCGGGAGAGAGGTCGCGGAGCGAGCGGAGAGGGTGCGGAGAGACGCGGAGGGGAGTCAGACGGTGGGCTGCTCGCTTGCGTAATGGAGAAACAAGATTGGCTGAAGGCGAGATGCTCACCACAGAGACGCAGAGACACAGAGGGGGTGCAGGAGGATGCAAGCACAGGCCGCGCCTCTTCGCCCCAAAGGGGCGACGGCCTGTAGCCACGGGTACAGCGCAGCCCGCGTCCTCGCGGGCGCAGCGCAACCCGTGGAAACGATGATCGAATGACTCACCAGCCCTGGAGGGGCGGAGGAACATCCACCCGCCGCGACCAATCACGGCGCGGCAAAGCGTGCCGGGGCGCAGCAAGGCCGGGCCCTTCCTGTTGTGAGAATCCAACTCCTCCGCCCCGCCGGGGCGGGGTTCGTGTGCGTGATTGTTTCCACGGGTTGCGCCCGCGAGGCGCGGGCTGCACCCGTGGCTACAGGCCTGTGCCCCTTCGGGGCGAAGCGATGCATGCTCGCGCCTCGGGCGCACGCTGCCGGGATTGTCGAGGCGGCTCATCATGAGTCAGTGCGTCCCTTTCTTCGCGCTGCGCTGGTGCTCGCGTGTACCGGCGACGCAGCCGCGCGGCCAAACCGCGCGCCCGTGCGGATGCTTCGGACGCTCGTCCGCAATGCTGGGACGGGCGTTGCGGCAAGCCGGACGCGCGTGCATGACGGACGGATGCTCGTTCGCGTACATCGCACGCGGGTTCAACTGAAGTGGACGCTGGTTCGCGTCGATAGGACGTGCGTCCGCATCACCCGCGCGCCCGCGCGGGCGGCTTGCGCGAGCGAGAGCAACGTGCGGCAGGATGAAAACACTCACCACAGAGGCACAGAGACACAGAGAGAAAGCCATGAGAGTGTGTTCGGATTGGATCGGGTCCACCCCGCTCTCCATGCCTTTCTCTGCGTCTGTGTGTCTCTGTGGTAAACGTCTTTCAGGAGTCCCCCAATGTCCGAGCAGCGCATTCCACGAGCCGATGGCAACTTCGCCGCGTACGCGAACCATTACTACGACGCGGTGAAGGCGTGGTGGGACCAGCAGGGGCTGGATGGCAGCGACCTCAAGCCGCTGCAGAACGCCCTGAGCGCGTGGAACGCGGCGTACCCCAAGCATGTCACCGCGCAGAACATGGCCCAGGCCGCCCGCGAAACCAAGGACGCGGCCAAGCGCGAGCTCGAACGGCAAATCAGGCCCGTCTCCGCGTTTGTGCAGACATATCCCAGGACCACCGATGCCGAGCGCGCGGCCATCGGCATCAGCGTGAGAGACACCGGCGGCACGCCCACGCCGCCGCCCACCGCGCGGCCCGCAGTTTTCGTCGATGCCGCCGATCGCCTGACGCATCGCCTGCGGATTGCCAACGCCGACACCACCGCGGGCGGGCCCCGCGCTGTGCCGCGCAGCAAGCGCCCCAAGGGCACGCTGGGCGCCGAGGTCTACGTTGCTGTGGTTGGTGCCCAGCAGTCCGCGCCGGAGGACCCCAGCGCGTATCGCTTCGTCCGCACGGTGACAAGCGGCAACGCCGATGTGACCTTCGAGCCAAAGCAAGGCGGCCACCGCGCGGCGTACCTCGTGCGCTGGATCAGCAGCACCGGCGAACCGGGGCCGTGGGGAATGGCCACGCTGGCGACAATCGCGGCGTAAGGAGAAGAGAAGGCACTGGGCATCGGGCACTGGGCATTGGGGAATGGCAAAACATCCCCGCCGCGCGAGTGCCTTTTCACCAGTGCCCAGTGCCCAGTCCCCAGTGCCTATTCCCCGCATCAATCTTCTCCCTCATGGAACGTCCCATCGGGATGGAAGTGGCCGCCCTTGGGTGTGTTGCCGCTGGTGGCGACCATGAGTTGGTACACGCCGTCGAGGACGATCTCGTTGCCTTCGGCGACGCCGCTCTTGATGACGACCCAGCGGCCGTCGTCCAGGCCCAAGTCGGCCTCCATGCGGATGGCCTTGCTCGGGTCGGCGGGGTCGCGGCGGAAGATGATGGCGGCGGTGCCGTCGCGGGCGACGCACCGGAGCGGGATGGCGAGATCATCGCGGCCGGTTCCACTGGTCACGATTTCAAGGAACGCCGAGACGCCGGCTTTGGCCCAAGCGGGTGCGGTCGCGGCGGCGGCGCTCGCGTCGCGCGCGGGCGCGGGGGTCAGGATCAGTTCGATCGTGCGGCGCTGGGCATCGGCGGTGGGCGCGAGCGTGAGCGTGCCGGTGAAGGAAGCGGCGGCAGGACTGGTGCTCGCTGCGTTCGCGTTCGCGTTCGCTCGTACCGCCGGTTGCGCCGCGACGACGCATGCGCGTTGTCCATCGGTTAGACGCGGAATGTCGCTTTGCAGCGCGACGGCCCGGAAGCGCACTTGATCGGGTTGCACGGTGGAGAGGACGTGAGCGTGCTGGTCAATCACACTGCCGGAGACGATACTGACAGCGTCGATGACGCCAGGCGCGAAGGCGCGGACTTCGATCGCGCTCATCGTGCGCCAATTCGGCATTCCCGGATCACTTGCGGAAGGGGCACGAAGTGCATCGGCGGTGACGCCCGCGAGTTTCGCGGCAGACTCGTAGAGAAATGCCAGATGCGACGTGGCCGCCTCAAGCTGGGCGGCGGTTTCGGCTTTGCGGGCCTGCAGTTCCGCTTCCTTTTCCAGCGTCTCGGCGAGGTCAGAGCGTGCTGATGCCATCGAGGCCTTGGCCTGAGCAACCTCATCGCCACGTGCGCCGCCTGCGGATTGCAGTTGTTCGAGCGTGGTGACGCGGGCCGTCCAGAGATCAACGGCCTTCTCCAACTCCGCGTGGTGATTCTCATGAGCCGCCAATAGCGGCGTGATGCTGTCGACGCCTGCCTGCGCCAGCTTGATGGATGCTTGGGCATCGACGAGTTCCCTTTGCATCTCGTGCCAGCGTGGCGAGTCGAGCCGGTAGAGCGGCGTGCCCGCCGCCACGGATTGATACTGCTGCACGAGCAGTTCCACTGTGCCCGAGGCTGCGGCGCGATACTCGCGCTGCGAGGTGGGGAGGAGCTCAAAGCGTCCCGGGACGCGGAGCGTGCGAGCGACGTTCCTGTTCTCGACCTTGGCGAATGTGATGCCAAGGTTCTGACGCACCGATGCGTTGATATCAATACGGTTCGTGGGCGCGGGAGTCGCGTCGCTTGTCTTTGATGGCGATGCGTCGTCGACTTTCTTCTCGCAGCTCAATAGCGCCGTCGCGAGCAAGAGCGGCAGAGTTGTCTTGGCGATGCGGTAGCGCGATGTGGACGTATTCATGAGCAGTATCCTTCAGCGTTGGAGCACGAAGTCGTTTGGTGTGGTTGTTGGTGATGCTGGCGTGATTGACTCCGGGAGTTTGGCAATCGGCGGTCCCATGAGTTCATCGAGTCGCACGGCGCCGATTGACTCGCATGCGCGGGCATCGACGAGCCGTATTTTCGCGGCGTACCGGGTCTTGAGGGATTCCAAGAGCAACAACGGGTCGACGCGACCGAGCGCAGCCACACGGCGGACGTCGGCTTCCTGCTCATCGGCGAGCGGCACCACGCTTGACTCAATCAGTGCACGCTGAGCCTTACCTGCTTCGAGACGTGTCAAAGCGATCGCCAGATTGGACGACAGCTGCTCGTAGGTCCTTTCAAATCGTCCGCGTGCGACGTCGCGCTGCGCGGCTGCCTGAGCCACGCCCTGCTCATTGCGGTTCCAGAGCGGGATTGGGAGCGAAAGCCCGAGCAGCACGCGGGTGTCGCCTTGGTCGGTGCTGTAGCCCGGGCCGATGGTCAGATCGGGATACTGCTTGCGCACCTGAGTGCGGAGCGACTGCTCGGCGACTTCGTATTCGGCGCGGACGGCGGTGAGTTCAGGATTCGATGTGTCCAGCAGCGATTGCAGTTCTTCGATGCTCGTCGTGCGGGCGGCGAACGTCACCGTTGGCACGAGCGTGAGTGAAGTCTGCGGTGCGAGGCCCAACATCGCCCGCAGTTGCAGTTCCAATTCCGTTACCCGCACGCGCAACGCGAGGATGTCGGCATCACGGCCCGCGAGTTCGACGCGGAACAGTCGCGCATCAACGCGGCTCATCGATCCAGTTTGTTCCTGCTGATCGGCCAGTGTCGCGACATCACGCAATCTCGCGATCAGTTCTTCGGTGATCTCCGCATGCATCCGCGCAGCCGACCACCGCACCCACAGTTCACGCAGTGCTGATCGAGTCGCCCATTCCTTCGCGGCCAAGCGATCCAGCTCGGCGGCGAGGCCTGCGTTGGCATGTGCTTTCTCAGCCTCGAGCCTGCCGGAAATCGGAATCGTGATGCCGATGGTCGAGCCAGCCACCCACGAGTTAGCTGCGCCCGCGCCCGACACGATGCGTTCGAAATCTACGCCTAACACCGGGTCTTGCCAGCGCCCGGCGTGGGCTGCCGCTGCGCGAGTCACGTTGGCTTCGAGGCGTGCCTGACGCAGGTCGGGATTAAACACCAGCGCAACGACCTCGGCTTCGGCGAGCGTGAGTCCATCGGAAGGATCAAAAGTGCCCATGGGTGTACCAAGCTCAGCCTGATCAAGCGTGGCAGCGAATGCAAGTAATGAAGGGTCCGCCGCGGAACGGTGAAGCCACGCGGCTTTCGTCGCGTGTAAGTTCAGGGGTCTGCGTTCGTAGCCTTGGCAGCCGGACAAACCAGCGACTGTCCATGTAAGTGAAAGTATTGAAACGGCTATGCACGAGCGTGCGCGAACACGATAACTGTCATCGCTCAAGGGCGACGCCGTAGAGGAGACCATGGGGATTTTCAAGGAGGGATCCTGCTCTATTGCGCGCGCAGACCATCATGGCTGGAACGCAGATTGACGTACAAACACTCAGACCCGTCGTACAAACTATTGGTGTTGCCACGCAGTCGCGACTATTGACGGTGGTATATACCTAAATCAGCAGGGCTTTACTGGTGCGAACGAGTCGATCACTCGCGCTCAGTGCAAAGAAATTGAGCGGGCTACTGCTCCTTCTGCCGCCCGGCGGACCGATTTGGCGAAGCACCTCTGACGAGGTCGGCAATGCAAAACGGACATCAACGAAGACCGTGACCGAAGTAAGCAGCTTGCGGAGATCCATGCCGCGTGTGGGCAGTTGCTTGTGGTTATCAACGGTGACAAAGACACAGCCGGGAACCTCGCAAGATTCCTCACAGATCCCAGTCTCAGATAACAGGTCGCTGGAATGGACGCCCGCATGATCGTGCCTGGGATCATGCGCGTGACACGCAACGGTCGATGTGACTGGGTAAAGGGCCGTCACAGGATGTCGATGCATCCCCTGTTCGTCATGACAATGAGCGAGGAACAACGAACCGCCTAACGCCCCCAAGCACAGAACCGGCATGAGCAGTATCAAGATCAGCAATCGCGTAATGTCCGACCGCATGATGCGGGACAGCAAGGACGCCGGAATCGCGCGATTGTTGCAACTCACTGGAAACAAGTTTATCGGGCTGCTCGCCAGTGGTCCATGAATGCGACGGAGCCAATTGCGATCACGCGAGATCCAGTGAATCATTGGCCAAGCAATTACAGGATGCTCGAATCGGTCCATCGCTCAACCCCGACCCAGCTCCAAGAAACGTCGAACGCGGCTTAACCTTGGGAGGGAATGCTTGACGACAAGTCCATAGGGCGGCACGGAGCGGTTCGTTCACAATTTGACGCGGCCCAGATGGTACACGCGGTGATTTGCGATAAATCGCTCGCGCATGGCGACGATACAGATCTCGAAACGCTCTACGCAATTCCCCACACCAGTGCGGATGCACCGACTGGCGGTACAGGCGAGTCGCGACGCAGATTCTTTGCACCAGCACCACGCATCCCCCTACGAATGAAAAACTCTCCGTACACGGGGGCTTGTCGTTCGAGAACTTGCGTTTTCCTGCGGAAACTCGCAGGTTTGTCGAATGGGCGAGGAGGGATTCGAACCCCCGAAGACGTAAGTCAGCAGATTTACAGTCTGCCCCGATTGGCCACTCCGGCACTCGCCCGAATTGATTCCGCGGCATACCTAATCGGCATGACGCGGGAGGGAAATATACGGCGGGAACCACGCTAAGACAACTCTGTCGGAACCGAGTCTGGCGGTTGCCGAACAAAGGTCAACTAGGCCGAGTAACTTTGCGTCGTTGCGAATGACGCCTTGTCATGGTAGCGTAGTTTTGCGATTTCCTCGGCAGTCCTGCAGTCCCAGCATGCTGAAATGGAGTTCTTGAGTCGCGAGTTCAGATTCACGCTCGCGCTCGAAATCGAAGCTTACTCGCCGTTTCAGATGATTCTCACGCAGAGTGACGGCACACCAAGCCCTCCGACTCGAATGCAAAAAAACACGATCAACCGTATACGAACACTCGACATCGCCGCGATGGGCCACATCGTTGACGGGACGCTTTCTATGGCGGTCCCGCCGTACGTCTGAGTGTGCGGCGCGACGATGAAATGATTCGTGCTCGGCTTGGCTCTTGACACCGTCTCGAAGATATTCTCCGATAACGCAACTACGTACTTCTACCCCACAATTGATACGAAACTTGTGTTTGATCTGGCGGCGGACGCAACGACGACCGGCGTCGTGCTCCTGCAAGATGGTGCCCAACACAATGTTGCGTGTAAACCCCAACCCGCTACCAAAGCCGCTCGAGGGACTCGAACCCACGACCTATGCTTTACAAAAGCATTGCTCTACCAACTGAGCTACAGCGGCGGAAAACAACAATAGTCGCCCTGATTGAACTTCGCTAGCTCCGCTTATTTCGGCTGCGGAACGGCCAGCGGATCGGTCCATCCATCGGGCATCCAATCGGGCAAGTCAGCGATTTCTTGCCGGGCTGATGCTGACGTTGGAACGCCCCAAGCTTGGAAAAATGGTCCGAGATTGTGGCCGACCCGCCGACTCATCATTGTCAACCAGCGGTCTCGCTTTTCGTCGTCAGTCTTCGGACGCTGAGCTTTCGGCAACTCGCGATACGCACGGAACACATCAACATACGTCTCCCAACCGAAGGCTTGCTGCAACTGCACATACATCGCAAGCGCGAGGAATGGATCGCTTTTCCACTTAGCGAAAGGTGCTCCCATCGCTACGTGTTTTCGCATAGTGTCAAGCAGCTTCGCTGGTTTGAAGGTCTTTTCGCGAGCATCAGTCGTTGGCAAACCGCACACTTTGTCAATCGTGTAGAGCGTGAACAGATTCACCGTCACTTCGCCCGTGCCTTCAAACGTCCACATATCGTTCTGATGCCAGTGGCCCATCTCGTGGAAAAGTCCCCACGCATCGCCGTCACTGTTTCGAGAGAGCATCGCAGCATCGATGAGATTTTTCGCCGCAGACATCGGAATTGTGAGCGGCCGATCTGCCGGGGCGTACATGTAGCCCCATGAAACATGCGGATCAGGCACGTAGCGAGCCTGACGATCTCCCAAACCGTTCAACCGGCGCGGTTCGAGACTGCCCTGCAACTGCACGATGCGATCCCACAACTCCAATAACGCCTGTGGATCATCCAACGTTCGCAGCAACTCGCTGGGCACGGTCAACGCAATCTCTCGCGACTCGATCTCGCCCCAAGGACCGGGTGCATTCCGAAGTTCTTCTTGCCATGCCTTGATCGTTGTTTCTCCGAGCACAAAGTGCGGAGCCGCAACTGCGCCGCTCACACGCAGCGTGACCGATTTAGTTCGCAGTTCCGTCGGCACATCAAGATAGAGCAAGCCCCCCACTGCGCTCGCCACCTGTACCTCAGCCGCGTCTATCGCGAATCGCCGGGTCACCTTCGCCAGGCGTCGCAGCGGCTGCCGCAGGGCAGGATCCAAGTGTGATCCAACTTGCAACCACAATCCGCTCTTGGCATAATCGGAATCCATCGCAACAGTCACGACTTCACCCGCTGGCACAAACAACCCCGTGCAACGCCAACCCGGCATGGTCGTATCGACCACAACTTCGCGAGTTTCTCGAGAAGCGCTAGCCGCCATAAGCCCCGGAAACGCCGCTGCACTCGGATGCTCGCGCACCTGCGCCACATCGGCGTCAAACTCGTTCCCGACAAACTGCTCTGCATCAAGCAACCCCAAAGGCTCGTGACCAGCCCGCAGCCCTCGCGTTCGCATCGTTTCGTAATCGCGAGACAACTGCTCCGCATTTTCTTTCAGCAACTGCTGAAGACCAAGTTCACTCGCAGCAACATCCGCAGGCAATGTCCGCAGACCCAGCCGCAGTCGTTCGACAGTCTTCGCAATTCGCTTGCGATCAATCTCGCCCGTCCCGTACGCGTGCATAATGCCGGACACGGCGTCGCGTGTGTCATCGCTGAAAGGCACAAGTTGATACCGATCGTTCGCATCCTCATCCACGGTGCCATCGGCAAACGCAATGCCGACTTCTCGCAAGAGCAGCGAACCAGGATGCTCTTGCAACGTCTTGCCCGGATTCAGTTGCAGCCACCCCCACGCTAATCCGCCGGTGATCAACATGCCGCCATCTTTCACAAACTGCATTACTCGCGCACGGTCCTCCGCCGTGTTCAAATCATGCGTGCTGATCACCAGCACGCTGGGCCTTTCGCTCGCAGGCTTCGATATCGCATCTCGCCACGAATCGTCAGTCGCTCGCCACTCGGCCCCACCAACAACTTCGGCCAGTTGTTTGCTCGATGCATCTTCCGCACATACCACGCGAGTACCGCTCGTCGCAGCAGCGGCCAGAATTCGCTTCATCATCTCTCTCGCATCCGCATCACCGCGATACAACTCGGTGCTCAGATACGTCGGATGAGCAAACGCCACCACCATGCCCCTGCCAACGTTTGCTTGTGCTGCAATCGCGCCCGCTTCACTGTCGGTTGCGGCGAGCACCTTCGCGTCGCGAAAAACCAGAATCGGTCCCGGCGCACCCGGTGCGGGCAGCGACTTGATGCCCGTCATGTCAATCGTCACATCAGCAGCGACACCGCTCGCTGGTAACTGCTGAGCGAAGACATTGCGCGTGCAAGCGAGCGAAAGAAAAAACAAGCCGATCACGTGTGCGATTCGCATCCGGGAGTTTACCGCACAATCCGTTTCACTTCGTTGGCTGTTGCGTCGAAGCGTCTTGCGTTTCGTTCACCTTCTCAGGCACACTCAGCCTGTCGCCACGGTCGCGCTCACGAATTCTGCGTTGAGTAAAGATTTCTTCGCGCCTCACAGTTTGGTGTGAGGCACAACTCGAGCCCGCGCAAAGCGCGACCGCCAAAAACGAAAACACCCGCCTCAGCGGGTGCTTTCAAGTGAGCGATATTGGACTTGAACCAATGACCTCTTCCATGTCAAGGAAGCGCGCTAGCCAACTGCGCCAATCGCCCGAACAAACAGTTCCAAATAGGCAAACTGTGGAGGCGATTATACCTCCCCTTCGGGGCGTTGTCATCTGGTCGCCTGCTCGTCATCGGGCTTCACGGAACGCAAGGCCCGCCCGCCAGCACGCGGAAGAAGGCCACCACGTCCTCGTCTTCAGGGAAGACGCCGTTGTTGTTGAAGTCGATGTCACACGGATCGGCGTACGGACACGTCCCGCCCGCGAGCACGTTGAAGTAATCAACCACATCCTGATCTTCCGGGAAGATCTGGTTCTGGTTGAAGTCAACGCTGTCGCACAGCACTTCACCCGCCTGCACGGTCACCAGTACTGTATCGGTGGCAGCCAGGCCCAGGTTGTCAGTCACGCGCAGCGTCACTGTCGTCGCGCCAACCGGCAGGCTCGTCGTCAGCATCACGCCAGTTCCCAGCGGCGTCGTTCCGTTGAGCCATTGATAGCTCACGATCGTTCCGTCGTCGGTACTCGCGCTGCCGTTGAGCATCACGCTCTCGCTGCCGCTGTTGTCGCTGTCAGTCACCGTGATGTCGCTACCCGCATTCGCAACCGGCGGCTGGTTGGGTGCCGTGACGATGCCGGTCAGGTTCACCATGAGCGTCGGCTGCTCAGGCGAATCGCTCACGATCATCAACGTTGCGTTCTTGGTTCCAATCGTCGCGGTGGGCATCACGATGGTGTGACTGCGACCGCTGCCACCCGGAGCTTCCGTGTAGTTACCCGTCGGCACCGTGAAGCCGCTACCAGCGGGCAACGTGTAGTTCAACGTCGCGATACCGTTCGCACCAAACAGCGCGGTGTTGCCCGTGTTCGTCACCGTCAACACCAACTGCGGAGCCGCGCTGCCTTGCGTCACGCTGCCGAAATTGAGCGACGCCGAACTCACACTCGCCTTGGCTGGCACGCGGAAATCTGCGTACACGGGCATGTGCCCGCCTGCCGTCGTAGCACAGTTGATCAGCGCCTGTGCAATCGCTGGCCCGACCATCGTGTTACCTGTCGTGGTCAGCGCGACGTTGTAGCTGCTGCCGTCATTGCCCCAGCAGCGATACGTGTGATTCGGGTCGTTCCACGTCGAATTGCTGAAACTCAGCACGTTTGACCCGATGTAGTGCCAACCCGCCGTGTCGCGCAGGCTTGAGCCAATCAGAATCTGATCATGCCGATCATCCATCCCCCCGCCGCCCGCCGCTGCTGGGTCTTGCGTATGAATGAATCGAAACGCGCTGTTGTTGTTCCAACTGCCCGGCGTATTGATGGGATCAAAGAATCGGCCCGTGTTGTCGGCTTGGCTTCCGACCAATTCAACATAGCTGGTCTGCGTTGCAGACTGCATGTTCATGTCGCCGCCGACCAGAAAGTTGTACCCAGCAGGCAGCGCAGTGCCAGGGCCGTTCGTATTCACGCCCTGGGCGTTGTCACGAATCCGCTGCGACTCCACCAATCGGCGATCGTTGTCCGTACTCGCGCTTCCAGCCTTCATGTGAATGCTGTAAACCGCCATGACCGACTGCGGCGAGGTGTAGCCAATCGGACGCAAGTCGTATCGATATGTGTTGCGTGGTTGGTTCGTCGCCAAGGTGCTGCCCAAGGCAATCGTGGTCGTCGCGATCAACTGGAACCGGCCCGTGCGATACACGAGGCTGTTCTCCGAATCGCCATACTGCGAGCTGTCGATGTACGGTGCCGACGCCCAGTCACCCGGACTGCCCGAAGCCGAGTTCAGCGTCGTGACCAAGTTCGCGAGCGCACTCGCGTTGTTCATTTCCTGCACCGCAATGACATCGGGCGAAAACCTCTGCCCAGCCAGCGCCAGCCCGGTCGGCACAATGCCATACACAGCCGTCTGCACATCCGCTTGCCGGTTCGCGCCAGACCAGTTGCTGATGTTCCAGGCAGCAATGCGCACCTGTGCAGACGCAGAGCCCGCAGCAGCCACAAGAACCAATGCGACGCTACTGCCGCGAGAAAGAAGACGACTTGGATAACCGATCATGCTGGCTCTCTCCGCACTCCGCGCCATGCGGATGCACATAACGCCCCTTCGACGCATGAATATAACCCGCAAAAAGCGGCAAAGCACCAGCTTGCCAACACTCGGACGCGAATTCGCATGATCCTGACATCGCGAGGTAGTTCGGGATGAGTTATGGAACGCGACCAATCCCGCGTAGGTCCATAAACCGAACACGCGGTAGGCGTGCAGCCGCCAAACAATCCCACGACAATCTCGCTCACACCGTTCCAGCGGGCCGCCACGCAACGTTGTCAATCAGTCGCACGCTGCCAACTCGCGCCGCGATCAACGCTCGCATCGGTCCCGCACCCGGTGCAACCAGCGAAATCGCATCTCGCACCACCGCATATTCAGTCTCAATCTGGTGAACCGCCAGAATCTGCCGCATCACCGCTTCCGCCTCTGTAGGCGTCGCCGTGCTCCACGTCTCGCAAAGTGCCTCGCTAATCGCCATCGCGCGATTGCGGTCCTCTTCTGAGAGAAATCGATTCCGACTGCTCATCGCCAGCCCACCCTTCTCTCGCACCGTCGCCGCGCCGACAACTTCAATCGGATATCGCAGTTGCTGCGTCATCGCGCGGATCACCTGCAATTGCTGCCAGTCCTTTTCGCCAAACACCGCAACCTGCGGACGAACAACATCAAACAACCGCTTCACCACTTGGCACACGCCCCCAAAATGCCCGGGCCGATGCGCATCTTCCAGCTTCGGCTGCGTCGCCACCGCGGGCACTTCGGGCACCGCAAGCTGTTCGCCCGCCGGGTACACATCGCCAACCGCTGGCGCATACACAATGCTCGCGCCCGCACGCTCGCACAACGCAAGATCAGCATCAACCGTTCGCGGATAGCGATCAAAATCGGCCTTCTCGTTGAACTGTGTGGGATTGACGAAAATGCTCACCACACATCCGTCCGTCAGGTCGCGCTGCTTCGCAATCTCCGCCGCTCGCGTGACCAAACTCGCATGCCCCTCGTGCAACGCGCCCATCGTCGGAACAAATGTGCACAATCTGCCACCAGAAACCATCACACGGACAAGATCGCGGGCTGTCGTGACAACAATCATGCAAGGAATTTATGCACGACAAACAATTGACGAACGCCTGGTCCAACCGACTCCGCCACGCCGCTGGCGACATCCAATTCGGCGGCGAAGACCTCGCCACGTTCCGCGATAGTGCCGGCCACCGCCGCCGAACCGACCCGTATCTGCTCGCCCACGCGTTCAAACTCGATCCTTCGCTGGTTCGCGTCGACGAAGCCGCAATGAGCCAAGAGCCTTGGCTCGACATGTGGGCGACTTTGCTCGATCCATCACGCGATGCATCCATCTCACGCGCCGGCAGCGGCCCGCTCTTTCCCCACCTGCACTCGCGCGCAATCGAAGTGTGGACCGAAGGCGAACTCGCCGGCGTCCACGCCCTCTGGTGGCTCGCGCTTCGCGATCCAACGCTTGCCGCTCGCGCTCGCTCGGCTGCAACCTGGCTCATCGCCGAGTTGCAACCCGACAACGCTACCCAGCGTCCCTGGGCCATCCACGCCTTCGTTCAACTCGCCGCCGAAGGTGACGTCGAAGCGGACATGTACGCCCAAACGCTGCTGCTCAACGCCATGGCTGGCCGCGACAAACCAGACACGTTCTCCGCAGCGATCTTGCTTGACTGCGCCAACTACTTGGATGCCGCACGCACGTAAGCCCGTACCCTCACGCATGCCCGAAACCATCTTCTCCAAAATTATCCGCGGCGAGATTCCCTGCCATAATGTCTACGAAGATGCCCACGTGCTCGCATTCCTCGACATCTTCCCCATCAGCAAAGGCCACACGCTAATCATCCCCAAAGAGCCCGCCGAAACGCTCGACAAGCTTTCCGATGACGCTTCCGCCGCCATCGGTCGCGTGCTGCCGCGCATCGCGCGAGCCGTGATGGCCGCCACCGGCGCAACCGCCTACAACGTGCTGCAAAACAACGGCTCAGCCGCACACCAAGCGGTTTTTCACGTCCACTTCCACATCATCCCAAAGTTCGGCGACGAAGGCCTCGGCATCGGCTGGAAAGCAAACAAGCTCGACAACGCTGCCGGCGAATCACTCGCGAAAGACATCGCCGCCAAGCTCTGATCGCATTGCATCGCGCGGGCCGCCCGCCGCTAATCTTCCAACATGCCCACGTTGTACATCATCGATGGCTACGCCCAGTTCTTCCGCGCGTATCACGCCATCCGCACGCCCATGACCAGCCCGGTCACGAAAGAGCCAACGAACATGACGTTCGGCTTCGTGGGCATGCTGCTCAAACTCCTGCGTGGCGATGGCGCGAATCTCTCAACCGCCCCCGCCACACACGCCTGCGTCGCTCTCGACGTTGGCGGCGACCACGGCACCTTTCGCACGCAGCTTTACGCACCGTACAAAGCCACTCGTAAACCACCACCCGAAGACCTCGCGCCGCAAGTTGAGCGTTGCCTCGCCATGTTGCAGTCGCTAGGCGTCCCGGTCATCGGCGCCGCAGGTTTCGAAGCCGACGACGTTATGGCCACCATGGTTTCGCATCTTGCGAAGCAAGACGTGCGCATCCGCATGATCAGCAAAGACAAAGACCTCAAGCAACTGCTCGCGAGCGATGGCGATAAGCAGAAGGTCGAACTCTTCGACGTCCACACCGATACGCCCTTCACCGCTCAAACACTCATGAGCGAAACAGGCCTCACTCCCGCACAGGTCATCGACATGCTCGCCGTTATGGGTGACACAGTCGACAACGTGCCGGGCGTCACAGGCGTGGGCGACAAAACCGCCGCACAACTCATCGCGCAATACGGCACGCTCGACGCACTGCTCGCCGATGCCGAGAACATCAAAGGCAAACGCGGCGAGAACATCCGCGCAGTGCGAGATCAACTCTCGCTCTCTCGCACACTCGTCACGCTTCGGCGCGACGTCCCCATGCAGTTTGACCTCGCCGACGCAGACATTCGCAAGATTCAGCTCGAGAAACTGATTCCCATCTGCAAAGAACTCGGCTTCAATCGCTATCAAGACGATGTCCGCCAAATCCTGGGCAAGCTGGGCGTCATGCCGCTGACCGCTGCGAACGAGCGCGCCGCGTTCACCCCCACCACTGCTGCACTCAAACCCGCGCGACGCAAGCAAGAAGACATCGATCCGCTTCAAGCCGGCTTGTTCGACGCCGTTGCGACGCAAGCTGCAATCGCCGAGCCTCGCAAAGCTCAATCGGGAACCTACCACTGCGTCACCACGCACAAGCAACTCGACGATCTGATCGCGCGTTGTAGCAAATTTGCGATGGTCGCACTCGACACCGAAACAACGTCACTCTCACCACGCGACGCCAAACTCTGCGGCGTCTCCATCGCCATCCAGCCCGGCCAAGGTTTCTACATCCCAACGCGTAGCCCAACGCCGCAAGAACATCTATCGACTGACCAAGTCCTCACCGCACTCAAGCCCCTGCTTGAAAATCCGCGCATCGCAAAGTGCGGCCACAACCTCAAGTACGACCTGCTCGTGCTGCGCGCCCACGGCATCAACCTCGCACTCTCGCGCGGCAACGCTTTCGATTCCATGGTCGCCTCGTATCTCATCGACGCCTCACGCAGCAGCCACGGCCTCGACTCCCTCGCTCTCGCACTGCTCAACCGCTCCAACATCTCCATCACCGAACTCATCGGCAGCGGCAAACAACAACGAACCTTCGACACCGTGCCGCTCGATGCTGCAACGCAATACGCGGCTGAGGACGCCGACGTTGCCCTGCAGTTGTATCTTGCAATGTCGCCCCAACTCCGCGACATGGAACTGACCGACCTCTTCGAAAATGTCGAAATGCCGCTCGTTGAAGTGCTCGCCGAACTCGAATGGAACGGCATCTTGGTGGACCCTGTTGAACTTGACCGCCAACGCAATCGCCTCGAAACGCAGATCGAATTGATTCGCAAGCAAATCGATGAAGCGGCAAAGCACTCGACAATCGCAGGTACCTTCGACCCCGACAGCCCCAAGCAACTTGCCGCCGCTCTCTTCAACAAGCCCGACGATGACGAGCCTGGCCTTGGCATCAAAGGACTCAAGCGAACAAAGACCGGCTTCAGCACCGACGCCGAAGTGCTCGAAGAACTCGCCGCCGATGACTCGCTGGGCACGCCCATTCCATGTTTGATTCTCGAGTATCGCCAACTCAGCAAACTCGTTTCAACGTATCTGGTCGCGCTCAAGGAAGCGATTCATCCGCAAACCAAACGTATTCACAGCAGCTTCCATCAAACAGTCGCCTCCACGGGCCGACTCGCAAGTAGTGATCCCAACCTGCAGAACATCCCGATTCGCACCGATGTCGGCCGCGAGATTCGCAAGGCCTTCATCGCTGCACCCGGTCAGGTACTCGTCACCGCCGACTACTCGCAGATCGAACTTCGCCTGCTCGCCCACCTCAGCAACGATCCAGCTCTCATCGACGCGTTTCATCACGACGCTGACATTCACACCGCCGTCGCCGCTCAGATTCACGGCATCAAGCCCGAGCAAGTCTCTCGCGAGCAGCGCAACGGCGCGAAGATGGTCAACTTCGGCATCGTCTATGGCATCACCGCCTTCGGGCTTGCACGACGCCTGAAAATCGCAACCGGCGAAGCCGCCGAGATCATCAACGGCTACAAAAAACGCTTCGCCGGCATCACCACGTTCCTGCAAGAGTGCATCGAACAGGCCAAAGCCAAAGGTCATGTCACGACCATTCTCGGTCGGCGTCGACCCATTCCCGAAATTGAAAGTTCCAACCCCAGCAGGCGATCACTCGCGGAGCGGCTGGCCATCAACAGTGTCGTGCAAGGCAGTGCGGCTGACCTCATCAAACTTGCGATGGTCAAGATCGAGAGCGAACTGCATCCGGCACCTGATACGACTCTCGTAACGCCTCGACATACGAACGCAATCACGAATGCGAATGAGATCCGCATGCTCCTGCAAATCCACGATGAACTCGTCTTCGAGGTTCCTGAATCGCGTGCCGATGAAATGAAGCTGTTCGTCAGTGATCGCATGCAGAATGCCATGTCGCTGAAGGTGCCGCTGAAGGCGGATGCTTCGGTTGGTCGGAACTGGTTTGAGACCAAGTGAGTCGGGGTGCGTCACGAAGACACAAGTGCCAAATGACAAACGCCCGCGAGTGTTTCGCGGGCGTTTGTGTTTCGATGGTTTCTGCGTGTTCGATCCGGACCTTCGCAGAGCCTCAGGTCCGGCGTCGATCAACTTACTCGGGCTTGCCGCCGCCGAAGTCGTAGATCCAGCGATCGCCCGCGCGTTCCCAGTTCAGCACTTCGCCGCTCTTGAAGAACAAACCAAGTTCGCGCTCGGCGGCTTCGGGACTGTCGCTGCCGTGAATGAGGTTGAAGCTATTGCTCACACCAAAGTCACCGCGAATGGTGCCCGGGTTGGCCTTGCTGCCAAACGTCGCACCCATCATGTTGCGTGCGATGGTGATGGCGCCGTTGCCGCGAATGGCCAGCACCAGCACGGGGCTGCTTGTCATGAACTTTACCAAGCCAGCGTAAAACGGGCGTTCCTTGTGAGCCGAATAGTGCGTCGCGGCGAGTTCTTGGCTGATCTGCATCAGCTTGCAACCAACAACTTGCAGGCCCTTGCTTTCAAAGCGGGTGATGATCTGCCCCATGAGGCCACGTTGAACGGCGTCGGGCTTGAGAATGATGAGCGTGGTTTCCATGATCGTGATTCCTTTGCATTACGGATGATGACGTCGCGAACGCAGCGTCCAAAACTTGTCAAACAATTGGGGCCGATGGTAGGTCTCTACCCCGCACGTGTCGAAAACGGACCCCTCGCGAGCAGGTAACGCAAACCGGCGTCGTGTAATTTGCCGCATCATCGTGCATCACGATTTGGACCAGCAAAACAGCATCAATTTCGCATCGCATTTGCATCGCAACCGGTATATTCCGCGTCGAGGAGGAGCCGTCGCGAGTTTCTATGTGCGTGGAACTTCGCACGGTTCAGGAGAGTCAGACATGTTCGTTCATATGTCCGCCGCCGCGATTGCGATCGCGACTTTGTCAGGCACTGCGCAAGCCGCGCTAGTCCAGACGACCATGACTGCCGACAACCAATATGCGATCTACGCCGATGATGGCGAGGTATTGACGTTCGTCGGCGGCAACGAACTGGGCCGCTTGGGCGACCCGGGTAACTACAACTGGTCGCTGCCTGAAACGTTCACCTTTGGCGCAGGTCCCGCCATCTACATCGCTGCTTGGAGCGACGATGCTTTCGCGCAAGGTCTGCTGGGCGATCTCACGATCGACGACGTGAACTTCAGCACGGGCAATCCCGCGTGGCGCGTCTTCCGCACGGGGCTTGATCGCGACGATGACTTGAACTACCCCTCCGCCAATGAAGTGGCCACGCAAGTCGGCATCGCCAACGCTGGCAACCTATGGGAAATCCCCCATGCAGGCGGGCTCAACGGCATCCAGCCCTGGGGCGTCATTCCCGGTGTGAGCACCAACAACGCCCGCTGGATGTGGGCCACCCAACCGGATGATTCTGACCCCCTAGTCGGCGGCATCGACGTCGGCGAGTATCTCGTTTTCTGCATTCCAGTGCCAACCCCGGGGTCTTTGGGTTTGGTTGGTGTTGCAGCGATTGCAGCGACCCGTCGCCGCCGATAACCGCAGAGCCGAGAGTCATCACACCTATCGTTTTAACAAGTTTTTAGGTCCTATATTCCGCAAGACGCGACCTTTACTCCATGGCCTGTGCTTAATGTATTCTGGCAGGGAGATTCTTCGGGTTCGCACTTTTTGCGCAATCTTGATGAATCAGAGGAGAGGGACAATGTCACGATTGCTTCTTGGAATTGTTGCGTTGGCAGGTTTCGCAACTGCTTCGCAGGCCGCCACCATCAGCACCGCCATGACGGCTGACAACCACTACGCGATCTACGCCGACAACGGTGGCGTGCTCACGTACATCGGCGGCAATGAACTCGGTCGCGACGGCGATCCGGGCCAGTTCAATTGGTCGCTCCCTGAAGGGTGGGATTTCGCCGCTACCACCGCCATCTATGTTGCGGCTTGGAGCGACGACTCAACCGCACACGGGCTGCTCGGCAATCTGACCATCGACGGTAACGATTTCAGCTCTGGCAACGCCGCATGGCGCGTGTACGACACGGGCATGGGCCGGGTCGATGGTTCACCCCACCCCACGACGACTGAAATCGCTGGCATCCTGACGACCGCGAACACCAACAATGCGTTCACGGTTACCAGCAGCGTTGGCACCAACGGCGTGGCACCTTGGGGTGTCGTTCCTGGCATCAGCAGCAGTGCCGCGTGGATGTGGTCACCCGCAGGTGGCCGGACTGGACCCAACGATACGCCTTCGTATGTTGTTTTCTGCCTGCCTGTCCCATCGCCCAGTGCCTTGGCGTTGGTTGGGCTTGGCGGTTTGGTCGCCGCTCGCCGGAAACGTTAAGTTGGTTTCGATGTGCAATACAAACTCTTGAGTTAGCCCGCCTTGACAGGTGGGCTACCGTCATTTCATGGCTATATACCGACAAAGTGCGTCGCGTGACAACGCTGTGGGGCTGCGGATTCCGCCCAAGCTTTTCATTGCGGCGATTATCGCGGTGATCAGTCTGGTGACGTATTGCAGCCGGCAGCAAATGAACACGGTGACTGGTCGCAAGCAAGCAATTGCTATGAGCTTTGACCAAGAAGTTGCGATGGGTCTGCAAGCTGCACCGCAGATGGCGGCCGAGTTTGGCGGCGAGCATCCCGATCAACGCGCGCAGTCGCTGGTTGATGCCGTCGGCGCGCGACTGCTTAAGGGCATGCCACCTGAATATCCGCCTTATCCGTTTGAGTTTCACCTGCTCGCAGATGATCGCACGGTGAATGCGTTTGCGCTGCCTGGTGGACAAGTGTTCATCACCGCGGCGTTGTTCGAGCGACTCGAAACCGAAGGGCAGCTTGCGGGCGTGCTGGGCCACGAAATTGGACACGTTTTGGGTCGGCATAGTGCGGCGCAAATGGCGAAAGCCGAGCTGACGCAGGGCCTTGTCGGTGCAGCGGGCGTTGCGGGCAGCGATGTTGTTGGTCCGCGCGGCGCGGCTCAAATGGCAGGCGTGGTGGGCAACATGATGATGCTCAAGTATGGCCGGGCAGATGAGCTTGAGTCAGATTACCTGGGCTTGCAGTTCATGGCGAATGCGAACTATGACCCGCGCGCGTTGATTCGCGTGATGGAGATTCTGCGAGAAGCCAGTGGCGGAGCATCAAGACCCGAGTGGACGAGTTCACACCCAGACCCGGGCAATCGTATCGCCGAGATCGAGCGACATTTGCGGACCATGTTTCCGCAAGGTGTGCCCGCTGGGCTAGACCCGTGAAGCGAACAAAGCTGCTGGTGTTGCTTGTATCTGCGGCGGTCCTGTGTGTTGCGGGCGTGGTTAATTACTGCGTGATGACGAACCGCGCGATGGTCGCGCCGCTTGCTGGTATTGCGACAGCAGTTGCGTTGGTTTGTGCCATGGTGCCAGTATGGATGCAGCACCGCTGACACCGCGCGGGCTGACTCAGGATTTTTGCTTGCGGTCATTAGTCGTCAGCATCCCACAAACCCCAGTTGTCGGTATCGAACTCGTCGATCACGATGTGGATGTGCTCGGGTTTCTTGTTGAGCACGCGCTGCAGGGTCGCGGTGATTTCTGCGACAATCTAGGCGTTTTGCTCGCGAGTGACGCCGTCTTGGGCTATTTTGACCTTGACGTATGGCATTGACGTCGGATGCCATTTTGGACTTGAGGTGACTCGAGCCTGCGGCGAACAATAGCTTTACGTGCAACCGCAATAGCCTGATGAGACGAACGTTGTACCGGGGGACGAACGGATTCTCAGAGGGCTTCGGTCGACCACAGCGCAGTCGAAAGTGACACATGCATACAACCGCATTTGCCATTCTGGCTGCTGGATTGTTCGCAAGTTCAGCGTGCGCGGGCGTAGCGACGCTCGCGGCGTCTGCCGACAACACGCTGTACGAAGACGAAACTGGCATATTAAGCAATGGTCAAGGCGAGAGTTTTTTCGCTGGGCGCACGGCCCTTGAGGTTTTGCGCCGCGGTTTGATTCGGTTTGACTTTTCTGCCATCCCGGCAGGCTCGACTATTACAAACGTCTCGCTCACGCTGCATTGCACGCGGTCGATTTCGCTGGCTGAAAACATGACGCTGCATCGCGCGTTGCAAAGCTGGGGCGAAGGCGCTTCAAACGCGCTGGGCGAAGGTGGCCGAGGCGTTACCGCAGAAGCGGGAGATGCCACGTGGATTCATCGGTTTTCTGGCGGACAGACTTGGACAACCATCGGCGGCGACTTTGACGCAACTGCCAGCGCGACTACACCCGTTGCAGGTATCGGCAGCTACGTATGGACTTCACAGCTACTCGCGACGGACGTGCAAGGCTGGATCGACAACCCAAGCAGCAATAACGGCTGGTTTTTGCTGGGAGCCGAAGACCTTGTCGCGTCAGCAAAGCGGTTTGCATCGCGTGAAAACAGCGATGAACTGCTGCGGCCTTCATTGAACATCGAATACGTCGTGCCCGCGCCGGGGGTTGTCACGTTGTTCGCGTTCATCGCGGTGAGCGCGTGCAAGCGCAGACGGTCGGGCGGGTGACAGAAAGTTATTTTACACATCAGATGAAATAGGGTTGCGTCTGGAGGCGTTAACCTTCATAATCGGACGTATTGAGCAAGCGCGTTGGCCTGAGAGGGGCTGACGGCTGGGCCAGGCAGCGTTACGCAGCCAAAACCCGATGCTCGGAGCAACTCGAACGTGTGGTCGCTTCGCGATAAACAAGCGATCCATGCCTTGATGTTCGAGATCATGCTCATAGACAATTGATCAGACCGCAGGATAAACGTCGCAAGGAGTCGCACTCATGGCCGAGCATACGTTGCAAGCGGAAACCAATGCAGAACCTGCTCATCGCGAGCCGACAGACAGGGGGCACGTTGGGCGCTCACGCCGCGGATTGCTGGGGCTTGCCACCGGCGCGGCGGCGTTTGCCGCTGTGATGAAGTCGGCGAGTGCGCAGCCCGTGCGAGTGAAGGGCGATGTTGATCCATCGGCCTTGCTCGAGAAACTGGTTGATCGCATCACCTTCGGCGCAACGCCAGAAGAACTGACCTTGGCGAGGCAGCTTGGGTACCAGGGGTATCTGGAATATCAACTCAACCACTTGGCTATCAACGACACCGCGTTGGATACACGGATTGCCGCGCTCACGACGCTGAACATGACGTATCCGCAACTTGAGCCACAAACGTTTGGCTTTGTGCGAAACGAACTGACGGAAGCGACGATTCTGCGAGCGACCTTCAGCAAGCGGCAACTGTTTGAGCGCATGGTTGAGTTGTGGACGGACCACTTCAACATCGATATCGTGACCGTGCAGTATTACAAGACGGCTGATGATCGCGATGTGATTCGCCCCAACGCGCTGGGGACATTTGCGAACTTGCTCAACGCGAGTGCACGCAGCCCGGCGATGCTGTATTACTTGAACAATGACGTGAGCACGTCGGCGAATCCCAACGAGAACTACGCACGCGAACTGATGGAACTGCACACGCTGGGCGTGGATGGCGGCTACACGCAAACAGACGTCCGGCAAGTGGCGTTGTGTCTCACCGGCTGGACGATTTGGAAGGGTGCCAGCACGGGCGTGCTTGAAGGGACATTCCGCTACAACAACACGAATCACAATCAAACCGCCAAGACTGTGCTGAATACGGCCATCCCGACCAACGGAGGCCAACAAGATGGCATTACCGTTCTGAACCTGCTCATCAATCATCCGAGTACCGCGAGGTTCATCGCAACCAAGATGTGCAGACACTTTTTGGGCTATGACGTTGCTCGTAGCATTATCGACCAAGTTGCGGCGACTTACACGTCGAGTGGCGGCGACATCAAGGCGATGTTGCGGGTTGTTTTGCGGCCCGAACACATCGCGGCTGCAACACCCAAGATCAAGCGGCCGTTCCACATGTTTGTTGCGGCTCTGCGTCAAACGGCGGCAACGGTCACGAGCACTGCGTCGATGCGGACCAGGCTCAACGAAGCAGGCCACTTGCCGTTTAGCTGGCTGACGCCTGATGGGTACCCCGACAAGGCATCGCATTGGGCAGGCAACTTGATTGCCCGCTGGAACTACGGCGCATCACTGGTCAATGGAACAACGGGCAGTATCTCAGGCTTGGCAGTTAATGACGTCGCGTTCTACACCGGTGCGACGACTGCGGATCAGATGATCGCTCGCATTGATGATCGACTGTTTGGCAATCGCATGGATCCTGATGATCGCGAGCGGATTCGCCAGTTCTTGCTGCCCAGCCCCCCCACCACCACACGCCGGCGTGAGGCAATCGGCCTTGCATTGAGTTGCCCCAGTTATCAATGGTATTGATCATGATGACGGTCACACTGTTACTCATCGTGCGTTTGCATTCATTGCGTTTGCTATCACCAATCTTCCCGTTCGTCGCGGAGTCTTTCCATGTCTGACGACATTCATGACCAGAACACGTGCGGTGCGAGTGGTTGCCGCGAGTATCAACAGCTTTCACGACGCTCGTTCGTACAAGCGTCGACCGGCGTTGTCGCGTTTCTCGCAGCGCACCAGTGGGTGCCTCGCGTGGCATACGCGCAGTCGCATCGCGGCGGTATGCGAGATGTGATCGTGTCAGTCTACTTGCGCGGTGCCGCTGATGCGATGTCGATGTGCGCACCGTACTTCGAGAATGACTACTACACCAAGCGGCCGACGATTGCGGTTGCGCGGCCCGACTCGACTGATCCCAATCGCTTGACCGCACTTGACTCTCGCTTTGGCATTCCACCAGCGATGATGGGGCTGCACCAGGCCTACCTCGATGGCAAGTTGCTTTTTGTTCATGCGTGTGGCAGCACTGATCCCAGTCGCAGCCACTTTGAAGCACAGCGATTCATGGAAGTCGGCAAGCCGCGGGACTTGTCCATCAGCACGGGATGGCTGGGACGACACCTCGATAGTGTCGATGTGATGGTGCCTGGCAGTGCCCTGCGTGGCGTTGCAATCAGCAGTGGCATGCCGCAGCAACTGGTGGGTGGCCCCAACACGCTGCCTATCAGCAACCTCGACACATTCGGCATTCAAGGCAGCACGTCCACGCTCTCGGCTCGGCGCAGCAGCATCAGCGATATGTACAACCTGACGACCGATCCGCTCAAAGCCACGGCGGCGTCGACGTTGCAGACCATCACCGTGCTCGATGCGATCAACTTCGCTGGTTATGCCCCCGCCAACGGTGCGACGTATCCGACCAGCACACTGGGCACGCAGCTCAAGTCGGCAGCGGCCCTCATTCGTGCTCAAGTTGGCGTCGAAGCCATCGCGGTTGATGTGGGCGGCTGGGACACACATGAAAATCAAGCACCGGTCACAGGCAGTATGTCAACGCTGATGAGCACTCTTGCCACCAGCATCGGCGCGTTTTATCGCGACGTCATCGCTGGCGGCGGACCCAACGTCACGATCGTCGTCATGTCGGAATTCGGCCGGCGCTTGCAAGAGAACGGCAGCCGCGGCACCGATCACGGACACGGCACTGCGATGATGGTCATCGGCCAATGCGTGTTAGGTGGACGCGTGCTGACGAACTGGCCCGGACTCGCGCCGGCAAACCTGTTCGAAGGCATCGATCTTGCCGTCACGATTGACTATCGCGACATTCTGACTGAAATCGTCGCGCAGCGAGCTGGCAACACGCAACTCTCAACTGTCTTCCCTGATTTCACGCCCACGCCACGAGGAGTTTTCGCATGCTAAACACAGCAAACAACAACCGTGTCGTCGTACGTCTTGCTGGGCTGGCTGCAATCACAGGAGTATGCGCGGTCTCGCAAGCACAGCTTTTCAGCAATGGTTCAGCCAATCCGCTGATTCCCGCACTTGCACTCGTCAACCAAACCGGCAACAACACGCCCGCGCCCAATGCAAGCCAGTGGAGCGAAATAGGCAGTTCATCGGCTCTTCTTGGGAATGCACTCGCGGGCATCGCCTGCCACGCAGATTCCACCGACGCGACTTCAGGCGTTCGACTCGCCGACGACTTTGTTGTGCCAGCGGGGCAAACGTGGAATCTCACGTCGGTGCAGTTCTACGCGTATCGGCCCAGCGGCGTGAGTTCACCTGTGACGAACGCGACGCTGCGAATCTGGAACGGCATTCCTGGTGGGCCCGGCAACGTCGTCGTGTTTGGCGACACAACGACTAATCGTTTCAGCAATGCGGACGTGACCAACGCGTACCGGGTCTTCACGACAACCGTCGGTCCGGCGATTACATCGCCCGATACTTCTCGGCGAATCTACAACGTGAACGTTGCGTTGAACACAACCTTGCAGCCTGGCACGTACTGGCTTGATTGGCAGTTCGCGGGTGCAACAGCAAACACGCCGATCTATGTTGTCCCCGTCACACAAGTTGGTGTTCGCACACTGGCCGCGTGGAATGCCCGGCAGTTTGCCGATGGCGTGTGGACGCCCGTTCTTGATACCGGCAAGCCTGACGGCGCCATCGATGCTGCACAAGATGTCGCCTTCATTCTTGCAGGCACTGCGGGCGTGGCGTGCGACTCGATCGACTTCAACCGCAACGGTACTTTCCCGGAAGACCAAGACGTGATCGATTTCTTCAACGTCTTGGCTGGCGAGGATTGCCCATACGCAGGCGTCTGCGACATCGACTTCAACAACAACCAAGTGTTCCCCGAAGATCAAGATGTGATTGATTTTTTCACGACCCTCGCTGGCGGCGACTGCTGAACACTTTACTCGTAGATGAGTCAGAGAACATTCAGTCGGTCCAAATGACAAGCCCGTACGTTGGTACGGGCTTGTCGATCGTTTAAATGTTGGTGTCTTCATTTCGGTTTTGTAGATACCAAGCGATAGTTTGCCGCTAACTTCGCCGCGCTTTCGGTTGGACTTACGACTCTTTCGCCCGCTCACACCAATTGCGCCACATGTCTCGCAAGTTCGACCGCAGCCGCTCGCCGAACGCAACTTCATCGCACAAGGGCGACTCGCTCACATTTCGCCGCAAGTCAGCACGAATCTTCTGGAGTTTGCTTGCGTTTTTCGCGAGCGAAGATGCGATCTGCACATACTCCGCTCGCGTCTGTGCGACCATTTCCCGCCGCCCAACTGCCTGCAGCAGACTGATGCCAACTCGCGACGCATGCCGGTCTCCGGCAAGCACCACAACCGGCACACCCATCCACAAAGCCTCGCACGTCGTCGTCGTCCCGTGATATGGATACGTATCGAGCGCAACGTCAACCTGTGCGTACATCGCCAAGTGCTCAGCCCGCGTGCGCGTCGCACCAACAAGTTCAACTCGCTCCATGGGCAACCCCCACGCCGCAAGCCGCTTCGCCACCGTCGTAACTGCATCCGCTTCGCGCAAACCATTCGCTTTCAACAACAGCCGCGAACCAGGCGTGGCGTCCAGCACATCTCGCCACAACTCAGCGAGGGGTTTGTTGATCTTCTGCACCGCATTAAAACTCGCGAACACAATCTCGCCGCTCCCAAGAACGCTCTCGGCGACATTTGGCGCATCGCCAGGCGGCGTGTAGCACAAGAAGCAAGGATCGATCCGCACCAACTGCTCAACTGCAGTCGCCCTGTCTGCTCCGCCGTCGGCGTCAACAGGATCAGTCATCGAATCCACGAGCCGATAGTCAATCCGCGATGTACCACAGGTGTTGGGATACCCAACGTAAGTCACCGCAATCGGCGCTGGCCTGTGCGCAAGAACACTCACGCCAAGTGTGTTCGTGAGTCCCGCAAGATCAATGACAATATCGACACCGTCCGCCGCGACAACACTCGCAATCTCCGCTGGCCCCTGATACGGCATGTGTCGCCACACGCGTGCAAACGCACGTAATCGCTTCGTCACTTCATCCTCGACACCAGCGATGTGATACACGCACACATCAAATTGATCACGATGCGAGAACAACTGCCGCAACATGGGCTCAGCAAAGCACGCAACCGAATGCGTGCGCAAATCCGGCGAAACGACTCCAATCCGAATCGCACGATTCGCATCTCGCACCACACCGGCCACATTCTGCTCGGGCGCCGAATAAATCGCCTCAACAACCTCGCCAAATCGTCGATGCGCAGCGTACGAATCAGCGATCGAAACATCAGCCAGGTAGTTCGTGCAGTTAGCTTGCAAGGCCCGAATCGCAATCGCTACATCCGGCTCCGCCGCCTGCACCCGCTCGCACGCCGCCAAGCAAGCGGCAACGTCGCCCAGCGCAAGTTGCAACTGCGCCTCCACCAGCGCACACCGCGCAATCACCGCAGCAGCATTCGCGTTCGCCGCAGCAGCTCGTCGCATCAAATCCCGCTGCGATTCCAACGTTCGCAGCCCTTCCACCACTCGCCCGCTCCCCAGCCGCATCTCCGCAGCTTCAATCATCGCTTCCACAAGGCCAAGTTTCCCCGCTTCATCCATGCCTCGCAGCGCCGGGTCCATCTCTCCCACCCGCGCGTGCAATCTCGCAACACTCATCACGATGCCGGCATCACGCGGATTCATAGCAAGCAATCGCTTCGCCTGATACAACGCCGCATGATGCTCGCCCAGTTCCCCCAAACACTGCACCGCGACCCGCATCACCGGCACATCACCCGGAAAGCGAGCGAGCAATTGCATAAGACTCACCTTGCACTCGGCAAGTTTGCCCTCACGCAGCAACTGCGTGCATCGCATCAATTCTCGCGGTGGCGCAACACTCATGCACGATCACTCTATCCGAGCACGCACCCATGAGTTCTGCCCGGAGACTCAGCCCCCCACCGTCACGCCAACCGGCTGCGGCTTGGTCACGTGCGTGGGTTGCATTACCAACCCCAATGGCTGACGCTTGCCACCATTCATCGGCGGAATGCCCTCTTGATCAATGATGCGCTGAATCGCCATCACACCTTCGATCAATTGCTCCGGACGAGGCGGGCAGCCGGGAATGTACACGTCCACGGGAATGAACTGATCGCAGCCTTGCACAACCGCGTACGTATCAAACACGCCGCCTGTGCTAGCGCATGCACCCATGCTGATAACCCACTTGGGCTCAGTCATCTGCTCATAAATTCGTTGCAGCACCGGCAGCGTCTTGATGCTGATGCGTCCCGCGACGATGAGCAAATCCGCCTGCCGTGGACTAAACCGCATGACTTCTGCACCAAACCGTGCAAGGTCATATCGCGAGCACGCCGTTGCCATGAGTTCAATGCCGCAGCACGCCGTCGCGAACGGCATGGGCCACAAGCTGTTCCGCCGCGACCAGTTGATCACATGACGAAGTTGCGTGGTCAGAAAGCCATCAACGGGTAGTGCTGCTTCAAGGCCCATGAGAGAAAATCTCCAAGCGCATTGTGCGCCAATCTTCTATCGGTTCGTACCGCAACATGATAGGGATGCAATCGCAATTCTGCGTCAACGGGGCATTGCCGACCCGGGATTCTTCGGGCTCGGCTTGGAATCGCGCGAGTCAGAGAAAATCGAGTCAACTGCCCGGTCTGCCGCCGTATCGCTGCGATAACCGGATTGCGCCGATCTACCCATCGCCCCCACGCCGCGAGCCTTGGTGGTGCGTTCATAGCAGCCTGCAAGCGAAAACACAACGAGAAATGACACGGTGATGAGAATCGTCCGTCGCATGACGCACTATACGGAGCCTGCGCACGCAGGCCGCGTCAGCAAATACATCGCAAAACTCCCCAGCCAATGCTGCCCAGAATAATGCTGATGCGAATCGCCCGCCAGGCCTTCGCTCGCGTGCAGTTGTGCAAGTTCGTGCAGACTCGCCACGCGTTCATCGCCGTCTGGCAACGCATCCGCGATGTTCGCGAGCATCCACGCCCGACTGATATTGAGCCCATCAAAGTGGCTTTGCTGCCCGTCTTCAGGTCGCACAGGCTTCGGCGGCCGTAGCTCATTGATATCCCCACACGCCTCGCCCAGCCACACCGCAAGCTCGCTCGCTGGCAACAGCCGACGAGCCAAATCCGCCTCGCAAAGCGTCGGCGAAAGAAAGTCATACCCAAGCGGCTCACAACGAGCCGACATTCGCTCGCTCCATCGCACATGCCTCTCAAAGTACGAAGCTATCTCGCTCTCAGTCGCGACTGCATGACTCGTTGTTTGCATCCGCGCCGCATCAAGCATCAAACCCGCCGCAAACGCCGTGTTCGCGTGTGCACCCGCGCGATTGGGCACAACCAGAGACCGCCAATACGCCAACGTATTCGCGCACGCAACTTCGTGCAACGCTGCAAGTGCCTGCTCCCATCTCGCCGCCACCTTCGCCCACGGCGAACTTGCCTGCGCAAGTGCATGCACCTCCGCACAAAGCAGGTGCAACCATGCCACCCCATAAGGCATCTCGAACGTCGTAAATCGCCGCAAAAACGCCGCTTCTTGCGCCAGAGCCTCTGGCTGCAACTGCCGCACCAGTAACTCCGCAACTTCACTCGCCCACGCCGCCTGCGGCCTGACTCGCAGTGCCCGCACCAGCTGCCAATGGTTGTGCACCGCAGAGTGCCAGTCATAGCAACCAAAGAAGATCGGCCAATGCTGCGAAGGCGTACGCACATCCGCTTCGCTCAACTGCATCCCCTGCGCCGCATGTGGATACTCACGCGGAATGCAAAGCAGCCCCAACCGTACGCACCGATCAATCTGAGCTTCTGTGTTCTGTACGTCCACTCGCATGACCAAGGCTAAGCGATCCGTCGCAACCTGACTCAGCGATACTCCAAATCATCCCACGTCTTCGGGTCCAGCAACACCTCGTTCTTCGTCTGCGACGCATGTCCATCCATGAACATCGCATTCGCGCCGTTGCCGTGGCGATTCGTCGCCGTCCGAATCCACAACGTCGGATCGCCGCCCGCCGAGGGACCATTGATGTTCGAAAGCCTGCGAATGTCGTAGAAAATGCTCAGATGCATATCGTTGGGTGCAGTGGTGTTGTAGTTGTTCGCCCGCAAATTGCCCGGATCGTCCGCAAAATCCGTCAAATACAACGTCCGCACCGGAAAGTTGATGCCCACCAGCCGCATCGGTGGCTTGGCCTCATTCTCGTTGATCGTCACCGTCCCCGATGTTCCGCTCCTCACGAACCGCACGCCGTTAGCAACAAAGTGAATGTTGTGTTGATCAGGCTTGCGTGACGGGCAGCGGTAATACGGTGCCGTCGCGAATCGATCCTGCACGCCGCCCGTGTCATCAACCGCCGTCGCTCGCGGATCAAGAAACGGTCGAAGATTAAATGCCCACGACAAGTTGAACTGCGCCCGCAGCGAATCGGCCCGGTACCACGCTGGCACCTTGGGCACTCGCAGAGCACCTACTTCGCTGTTCCCGCTCTCGCGCGGAATCCAATCACGATACTCATTCGCGTACGTCACGAGTGCCGTCCCAACCTGCCGCTGCGCCGACAGACACACCACATCCCGCCCCGCCGCCCGCGCCTTCCCCAACGCAGGCAGCAGCAACGAGATCAAAATCGCAATGATCGCAATCACAATCAGCAATTCAATCAGCGTGAACGCTCGCTTTCGCATAACGCCAGTCTACCAAAGTCCTACCGCCAACGCAAAGAAAAACCCGCGAGCTTGCACCCGCGGGTTTGAGGGAATTACATCTATCTCGGCCCAAGTTATCGACGGCCAACACCCAAGCTCAGCAGCGACAAAGCACGCTGGCGACCAAGGAAGAAGTTGGTGTCTTCGATTCCGTCACCCGAAACCGACAACCGGCGAGATGTATTGCCGATGACAAACTGACTCGTCCCAGTCGCCGGCGCTTCCGCCGAGTTTGCCGCGAACGGATCGATAGCCGTACCGCTGGGTCCCGTCGTGTCATTGACTGTGAGCCGCGCTCCCATGAGTTCGCCCGCACGACGAGCGACCGCGCCGGTGAGCCCATCAACGAACGAATCGACGTCCTGCTGGCTACGAGTGAAGCCCGACAGTGAGAAACTGGGCACGAACACAACTGCATCATCCTCACGGTCTGTGTTCAGCGCGTCCGAACGCTGCGAGTATCCGAATGGCTGGGTAAGGCCAAGCGTTGCTGCACCGTTGCCCAACACTTCCTGCAACCGCAGTGTGTTGCGAGCGCCAAACAACTCATAGAGCGTTCGCGTCGGGTCAACCGCCGACGTGAGATAAACCGTCGAGAACTGCTGGAATTCAAAGTCCGCGGGATTAGTCGAGAAGACAACATCCAGGCCCGCATTCTGATACAGGCTGTTGAGATTCTGAACCAGATTGCCCAGCACGTAGTCTGCAATGTTCTGACCGTTCTGCACGGCACCAGCAAAGCCCAGCACGCCGACGTTGAACGGTGTCACGGTCGTCGTCGCACCGCTGGCTTGCAGCCAGTTGAACGAGCCGCCACCAGTTTCAATGAAGACATTCTGCCGGCCTGGTGCCGTTCGCTCAACGGTTCCCTCTGTGGAGAAGACCAACTGGTAGTCCGTCTCGACAACACCTTGCACATAGAACGCGAATGTCCCAGCCGCAACACCATCAAACTGCGAAGGCGGCGCGACAAAGTCAATGAAGAAGTCGCCTTCTGCATCAAAGCCGTAAGTGACCAAATCGCTGCTGGCAAGAATGGTGTTGGGTGTTCCTGCATAAGGCAGGAAGTCAGTCGGAGCGAACACCAATACACCATCTTCAACCGATTGCGACTGCGTCGTCTCAAACAGGCCGAAGCTGAACGTGTTGTAGTTCTGCGTCTCCGTCGCGGCCGTGTTGCTTCCCAGATTCGCAACTTGGCTACCCAAGTCCGATCCTGTACCCGACAAGCGGATCGTTGCCCGCAGCCTGCTGCCTGCTGCGATGCTCTGTCGGCTATTGAGGTGGTACACATCCACGTCTGCCGCGATGACTGAGGGCGTACCAGCAAAGCCGGCATCGCCGATTGCCGAATCAACGGTCGTCACGATTCGTCCATCGCCGAACCGCTGCGACGCAATCTTCGCTCCTCCATTGCGCTCCACGTTCTGTCCCGTCACAACATCGTCCGCCGTATTGAACACACCGTCAGCGCCGACGTTCAACGTGAAGCTGAATTCGCCAACATCAATGGCCGAGAAGTCATCGGCATTCCCGAAGACCCCGTCTGCACCGGCAAAGTTGCTGGGGGTGGGCGAGGCCGCGATGACCGCGCCGTCGCCCGAATCTGACGTGCTCGTGAAGCCACTGTCACCGTCATCGAAGATGTTCACCGAGAAGCGGTAATCACCAATCGTCCCTGGCGTGGACAACGGATTGTTGATCACGTCATTGTCGACATTGGTGCCGTCACCGATGACGATGATGTACTCACCAGTCGCCAGAATCTGGAAAGCCAAACCCTGCGAGAAGTCGGTGTCGGTAATCGAAGCAACCGGCAACGCCTGAGCAGCACCGCCCGCAGTGGTTGTGATGACATCAACGTTCGCACGCTGCGCACTACCTTGCAACGCTCCGATTCTCAGAATCTGGCCAGCCTGCAACGTCAAGCGATACAAATCAACATCGCCCTGCACGCGGAAGTTGGTGCTGTCATGATCGGGGTGATCGCCGATAAATCCGCGAACAACGAACGTCTGGTTCGGATCAGGCAAGCCATCCGGCGTCAGATTGCTGTCAAACAACACGTTGAGATTAATGGGCCCGTAGAAATCCTTGCGAGAGCCATTTGGCGCGATGGACGTCACGGCATTCAGCTTGTCGCCCGCATCGCCAACCACCAACTCGCCCAAGTAGTCATCACCCACCCCGACCAGACCATCGGTGTTTCCATCAATACGCGCACCTGCCAACCTCGCCGAAACAACGTCCTGATCGAACGCGATGCGGTACAGCCCCGGACCAGGTTCGCCGGGCAGTTGCGGCAAGTTCTTTGATGTCACGTTGCGATTGAAAGTCACGCGCAACTGGTTGGTGCGATCGTCGTACGCCAGTGTGAAGTCTGTTCCACGAACCAAGCGAACTTCGATTTCACCGCTTGTGCCACGAATCTCACTCACCGTGATGGCACTTGTGAGCGAGGCCGCATCCATCGGCTGGTTGAAGGTCACAACGGCCGTCGAAACATTCGCCGACACACTCAAACTCAAGTCCGTCACCTGAGCAGCGGCAGGAATGATCTCACGAGTTTCAAGCGAGTAGTTTCCAACAGAACCTGGACTGGTCTGACCCGCAATCGTCACATTTCCAATCGTGCCGTTGCTTGCAATGCGGTAACTTTCCGACGAGCGACCGCTGCCCACTTGCGTACCAGCGATGCGCACACTGGCAATGTTCCCTCGGCCGCTGGCGATGCGATCATCAACCGTACCGAAGAACTTGTCAGCACCGCGCAGGTAGCCTGCAGTGATGTCTGACTCAGAGAAGTTACCACCGATGCTGACCGCACCAATGTTGCCGGTACGCAGTGAGTCAGCGTTCAGGCCCGTGCCATCAAAGAAGCCATCTCGGCCAAGGTCTGCACCCGCCGCGATGGCACTGTCAAACATTTCGCCACCAACCGTCACAGGTCCAATGTTGAAGCCCGCACTGATGGTCGACTGCCGCATCACACCTGCCGTCGCGAAGCTCACAATCGAGCCGCCCGCACGCACGAATGCACCGTTAGTCTGAGACGCGACCGTCACCGCACCAATCTCACGATCGCTGCTGATGAGGCCACGCAAGCTGCCGCCGATGGTGACTGCACCGATGCCCGTGAGCGACGTGAGCGACACGTCGTTCGCCGCGGTCGAGCCAAAGTCACCAGTGAGCGTCACGGTGCCGAAGCTATTCGCCGTGATGAACCCGTCCGTGATGCTGCCAGCCGTGAGCGTGGTCACATCGCCGCCGATGTTGAGCGTGGGCCGACGCGTCACGCCGCTTGCGGTGATGCCGCCAGTCTGCGTGAAGCTCAATGCCCCCACGCCGCCGTCGATCGTCATGCTGCCGCCGCCAACAACTCGGCTGTTGAACGTAAGCGAAGCAAGACGCGCGTTATTCGTCGTCGTGATGTTCAGGTCTTCGAGCGAACCGTTGCTGCTCGTGATAGCCAGCGTGCTGGTCGCCGTCGTGCCGTCAAGCGTGATGGTGCGTGTGCCGGTATTGAAGTACGCGGTACCGCCGCCAGCCAGGTTGATCGTGTAGCTGGCTGAACCAACGTTGAACGAGCGTGAACCCGTGAACCCACCGCTACCGGGCGGCACACTGACAGTGCCGAAGGCCGGCAAGATTGCGGATTGCGGAACCGTGCTCGTGCCACCCACGCCGTATGCCTCAAAGCGATACTGCGTGTTGTTGCGATCCGGCCCAACGGCGAAATTCTCAAGCGTCGAGGTACCAAGCGCGTTGCGGTCATCCAGCGACTCATCAAAGAACGCCGTGAACACATCATCGCCGTAGATGCCGTTCGCACCTGCGTCAACACCAGCCACCACCGTCACCCAGTTGGTGAATGGTGACGTAATCGTGCCGATCACGCCGCTCTTCATCGTGTCCGCGTTCGCGTCGATGCCACCGGGCCGCTTGTCGGCGCCGAGGTTGGTAAGACCACCGATGATCAACGCATCGTTGATGCCGCCGGTGACGTTGAGTGCACCCAGGCGATCACCAGCCGTGAAGAAACTGCCCTTGAAGCCAAAGTCGCTGTTGTTGGCAACCACACCACCGATGGTGATGATGCCGACGTTGCGACCAGCCGCAAAGCCCGATTCGTACACGCCGCCCGACACAGTGACGGTCAGAATGTCGCGACCAGCCTGCACCAGCGAACCGCTAAAGCCAGGACCAGCGCTGACACCAGCGGGCAACTCATTGCGCCGCGCGTCAACAACAGTGTTCTGCGAACGGTTGGGGTTCACGCCCACATCGCCAAAGCGTGGCGAAACAATCGGAATGATGCCGCCGCCAGTTGCGATGTCCGTCACGCTCAGCGCGACGATGTCAAGATCGGCGTAGACGTTGCCAAACAAGCTGCCGCCCGTGATGGTGACGCCCTGAATGCTGCCCGAGAAGGCCGAGATGCTGCGACCCGGGAGCAATGAACCGTTCGTGATGGTGACAGTTCCAATGCCGCCCGAGTAGCTGATGATGTCGCCACCAAAGTCACCCGCAATGGCAACCGTGCCGATGGCGCGGAACGAGATGATCGAGCCGCGACCAACTTCATCTGCCGTAGGCTTGTTCGTTGCACCACCCAGCGTGACGGCCGTAACGCCTTCACCCGCGCGAATGTCGTTGTACAGCGTGCCGTTCGGAGCCGTAAGCGCCGCGACCGTGCCGCGAACCACCAAGGCACCGGGATCAAGCCGCTGACCGACGTTGCGACCAGCAACCAGCGCCGCCACGTTGCCCTGCACTTCACCCTTCAGCGCCAGATCACGCCCAGCGGTAATCGTGCCGACATTGCCATCACGACGAATCGTCGTGAGACTGATATCGATATCACCCGTCGTTGAAGTAATCGTGCCAATGGAGCCGTTACTGCGAACCGTGCCGCTGATGCCCGCCGGAGCGGCAATCGCCGTAATCGCGCCGTCAGGACCAGTGGACTGGATCGTCGTGTTGCGAATCTGGCTGCCTGCCGTCAGGCTCTGAATCAGGCCAGCACTGTTAATGGTCGTGCTGGAGATGTTGCGTCCTGCCGACAAGGTTTCAAGTCGGCCAGTCTCAATCGTGCTTCCCTTCAGGTCGCGACGAGCCGTGAGTGCCGTCAACTTGTTGTTGATGCCGACGTTGACACGCGTCATATCACGAGCATCAATGCCCCGGCGAAGCTCGCCGCTGGCCTTAATGCGCAAGTCAGTCATGTCTTCCGTCGCGCTGATCTGATCGATATTGCCTGCCGCGATGATCGTGTTGGGCAGGAACTCACCAGGCTGTCCAAGTGCCGAACTGTTGCGGTAGTTGGCCGCAGTGACCGTTTCGATGTCATCAGTCGCCGAGACGTACGAAGAATCAAACGTCCCGCCAGCGATATTCAGCGTGCGAATATCCACCGCGTCGATTTCGGTGCGAGCAAGCGTTCCGCCCGCGATATTGAACTGATTGATATCTCCACGAGTCAGCCGCTCTTCACCGTACAGGAAGCTGGTCCAGAACTTGTCAAGCTGGCCTGTACCGATGTACGCGCCATCAAACAACGCACCAGGCAGTTCGATAGCGTTGATGCCATCAGGATCTTCGGGCAGCGGCCGTTCTGGCAGAATATTGCTCGCCGCAATCACGCCGCCAACAAACGTTCGCGGAGCAGCAGTCGCACCAGGCAACCCGACACTCTGGGTCGTTGTCACCGTCGTGATGTTGTTCTGCGCAAACACGCCGGGCACACCCATCGGGCTTGCGCCACGCCGTGCTATGCCATCACCAATGTTGATCGTGTTGACGTTGTACGCGTACACCGTGCCCAAAATGCCATCAAAGCCGCCCGCCGCTCGAACCCCGTCGCTGTTAGCACGAAGATCAACGATCGTACCAGTCGCAAACTGAGGCGTGCCATCACCCCCGCCTGTCGCCGCGGTGCCATCGCCTTGCAAAATGACGTTCTGCACTGACCCGCCCACGGCAATGTTGGTCACGAAGCCATCGCGAACAACCAAACCAGCAAGCCGACCATCCAGGGGGCTTCCCAAGTCGTCAAGGAACGCATCGCCAGCCGCTCGCGCGTCAGAGTTCACAGGGCGGTAGGTGCCCCCACCAAAATCGTCGTCAATCATCGAGGCGTCAGCAACCCAGCCCACAGGCCCGCGCACATCAGTACCCAATTCCCCGTTCACGCCAACGAACGGCGCAATAGTGCGAGGTCCCCACGCATTGATCTGGGTGATTCCCAAATTCCCCGCAACCACCAGGCGATCCAACAACTCCGCGTCGACCGCGACCAAATCGCCGTTCACCGTCGTGTTGCTCACTTCGTCAAGGTCACCAAAGACGTCGATGCGATACACGTCAACTTCCGCCGACCCTTGAATGTTGATCTGCGATCCAGCAGCCGCGCCACGAACCGTAATGCGACCGATCCCGATCCGGCCACTGCCCGCCGGCGCATCGCTGCGAATGTTCAGGTCAAAGCCCTGAAGGTCGTCAACTTCAATCGCGCCGATCATGCTTCCTTGGCTGCCGTTCACCGCGTTCACGCGGACACGCCCAACAACGCCAAGGCCTTCAGCGCCTGAAACCGAGATGAACACCCGGCCACCAGCATCATCAATCAACTCGATGGCACCCGCGCCAATCAGCGGAATGAAATCGTTGTTGTCTGAGTTCTCCGCGTCCAGTTGCGGCACATCAAAGAACCGCACGTCGCTACCAAATCCTGTCGTGATCGCTAGAGGCCGTGGGTAGAAACCAACGCGCGTTTCCGCTGCGTCTTCATACGCATCTTGAGACACCAGAATCGCGCCAACCGATGAGAAGTTGCTCGTCGTAATCGAGCTACCCGTCGTTGCCCAGTGCCAGCCCACACGAAGAATGCCAATATCGCCCGGGCCGCCGTTCGTACCCGTCCGGAGCACAAGGCCCGAATCCACTCTCGCGCGAGGATCACCATTGGGCGCGACGCGGTCTTGATCAACCCCAACGCCGCCGCTGATGAAAATCGCACCCACCCGCCCGCCAACAGTCAAGAACAAGTCGGTAACGTCGCCTTCATTCACCGAGCCGCCCACCACGGGACTTACGCCCGTGTATAGCGAACCCAAGTCACCGTTCACCGACACCGTCAACGCGTTCGTAATACCGCCGCCGCCGCCCAAGTCTCGCGGCGAACCGATATCACCACCCGCCGTCAGGTTGTACAAGTTGCCGTCTGCAACAACGAACGTACCACCTTGGAACGACAGTGAAATATCAACTGTCGCATCCGTACCCGGGTTGAAAACTGCGGTCGGATCAGAGTCGTTACCACCCGCATCGCCCACACCCATACCCACGCGAATGGTGCCCAAGTTACCCGACAAAACCGAAACCGTGTTGCTTCCGCTGTCGGCAAACAGGCCCGAGCCGCCGCCCGTGCGATACGAACCAAACGTCGTCGGTACAAGGCCGGTCATCACAATCGAGTAGCCATACTCGTTCGTACCCGCATCACCCAGTTCCGCATCCGTCACAACCAAGTAGTAAACCCCAGGTCCCTCTTGCGGCGTGAAACGAATCTCGCTCGCCTTGAACCGGCGATCTTCTTCATCGAACCGTGCCTGCTGCGTCGCGGCGATCGTTTGTCCAAACTGATTCACCACACGCATGTACTGCGATTGACCCTGCCGCGCAGCTTGAATCACAACTTCCGTTGAGCCATCGGCGATGAACGCGTACACGTCCGCGCTGTCTTCACCCAGCACCGGGCTCGCGCCCGAGAGCGTCCCGCGAATGCGCACGCCCGTGCCGCCGCGATTGACAATTTCGCTCGACGAAATCGTGTCGTTGCGGTAGTAACTTGCGCCCCACACCGCCGCTTGACTCGCTTGGCCAGCAACGCTCGGCGTAATCGCAAGCCCAACCTGTCCGAACACCACGGGATCGCCCATGACCGCCGGCGCGGCGATCAAGTTCCGCGTGAAGATATTGTCGCGAGCAATCGTAATCGCAGGTGTCTGCGCGCCAAAACCACGCACGCTCTCGCGTTCGAAGTAATTGAACGAATCAATCGCTGGCCGTGTCGTCGGTGAGTTGACATCACCAAGCACCGTCACATTCAACTGGCTGCGACCCGCAATCGACAGATCGCCCAGTGTGCGTCCAACGGTCAGGCCACCACCGGTCGTGAATGCGGTTCCAGCTTCGCCACTGGGGAAATCAGCTTCCGCTTGCCACATACCCGCATCACTGCTGAGGTACACCTGACCGGCATCACCCTCGATGTTCACCGAACCTGCGAGGTAGCCAACCGACAGCCGATCAATCGCTCCCGTGAACTGCGAACTGCCGTGCAGAATGCCGTGAATGTTCACGCTACCGATGCTCTGTCCGTTTGGAACAAAGATCCCTTGATCCGTGCGATTGAAATTCGTGTTCGCCGCATTATTCACAGGGTCAAGAACAAGGCTACCCGGGAAGGCCGGGCCAGCCAGACCTGAACCAACGAACGGACTTCCGATGACGACCGATCCCGCCCCAGGAGGCAAGCCAGCGACTTCACCGTCTTGCGCACCGCCGACTCCGATGTACCCAAATCCCAGCGCCTCAAAATCGTCGTACAGACCCACGGTCGAGTCAGTAATCACAAATTCCCCGCTACCAGAAAAGAAGTCCCCGTCCGGCGAGGCTTCCGTTGCTGCCGTCCAAATGCCGCCCCACATCGTAAAGCTCGTACGATTATCAACCCCGTTCAGCCGAATGTCTCGCACGCCAAAATTGGTATCGACGATGCCATCATCGTTGGGGTCGAAGCCGCTCACGTTGCCACCGACTGGAATACCCAGATACGTGTTCGCACGCATGGGCCGACCATTAAGATCGGTGAAAGTCGCTGAAGCACCGACCGGTCCGGAAAGGATGGCCGTGTAGCCGTAAATCTGCGGTTCCGACGCGCCGTTGAACCGCCCAGGGCTGATCCCGAACACCAAGTTGTCCAGGTTGAACGCAGATGGATCACCAAGCGAGAAGTTTCCGGTTGAGCGAACTCTCACGGTGTCGAAAGCATCGAAAATGACGTCGCCGTTCGCAGTCAGTCGGTTGATGACAATCGTGCCCACACCACGATTCGCGTTTGTACCAGCAGCGTTTGGGACATTCGCGTCAGCAGGCGTGAAGAACAGTCGCCGCAGGGCAGCACCTGTGAAAGTCTGAACAACCTGCTCATTCAAGATCATCTCAACGATCGTTGTGTTCGTGTCAATACCGGACGAGTCTCCGGCACTGAACGCGTCCTGACGCAACGAGAATTGCACATTGTTCGAACTCAATCGTGCTGTCAGCGCACCAGTCGTCGTATCGACTGCACGAGGCGAGAAATCAAACCGCTCATTGACTTGGTTGAGATCAATTCGCAGGAATCGCTCCTGCGTCTCCGCAACCGGCGGAACACCGAGCACCTGAATGTCTGCCCCTGGAACGATGTTGTGCTGCACTTGAATGTTGGACTGCAGCAGCAACTGGCCGTTGCCCACCAAGCCGAAGCCTTCATCGTTGAAGTCTTCTGTAACATCGGTCGGGTCAACCTGCGGATACTCTTCCGTCGGGTCAAGCAAACGAGGCAGCGCGTAGTGCACAAACGTCCGCACCGTGCCAAGGCCCGTCGCCGGGTCCACCTGATCTGCCGACACGGTGAGCGTGAACAGCAATTCCCGCTTCTCGAGTTGCTCGACCTTCTCGCCATTGTCTGAGCCAGACCCCAGCAACCGGCCCGCCGCCTTCATGAGGCGCTGCGCCACGGTTGAGCTGTTGTCAGCGTTGAGGTTGATCAGGTTGCCAGTGTTGCGGTTGAACAGACCCATGGGCACTCCTCTGACCTTTCTGGGCTTGAAGCGGTGCTCGCTCCAGCCGATTGCGTCCTGCGAACTTTCCGACCGTCACGCGTGAAGCTCCGCTTCACACATCACTTTGGCCACTGCGTTCCTACGCAAACAGCTCGCGCAGGAAAACCCCAGCCGAAAATAACACGGCGCGGGCACACAACGTAGCCACCCTCCGGCTTCAACGCCAGCGGCATGGGTGGCAAAAACCAAACCGATGCTCACTTGAACGTCTTCCGCATGGGCTGCGTCTCTCGCGATCGCTCTCGGCTCCTGCAACCTGCACGAAAGCAAGTCGCGGCCGGCGTATCGCGGTGTGCGGGCGGAGCGCTCGCTCCGACTTCCGCTTCGTGCTTGCGCCAGCAACGTCGGGGGACGCGGCTGACGCATGTAGTTTACCAGATTTTCTCGCTTTGCACAACTCTCGTTGCGTGCGATTCATCCAGCTTTTTGTCCGTGGCGGACAGTCACGCATTGCGCGCACTTTTCGCGCCACAGGCCCCCACTATCCGCATTGCAGCCGCTCCAGTTGCGACGACCTCACAAAACCCGCTTGCTCCGCGGATAACTTCCCAGCACCACCAAGTCCTTGCACTGATGCTTCGCATCCGCCAGCGCCGCGGCCATGGTCGCGTCATCACGATGGCCCAACGCATCGACCAAGAATGTGTAAGTCCAGTTCTTGCGACCACTTGGCCGCTTTTCGATGTGCGTCAGATTGATCTGCTGCTTCGCAAACGCCTGCAAAACATGGGCTAACGCGCCGGGTTTGTCGGCAAGGTCAAACATCAGGCTGGTTTTGTCGTCGCCGCTGGCGGGCGTTGGCGCACGCCCGAGAACTACAAATCGCGTCACGTTTCCGGGAACATCCTCGATGCCATGAAACAGCGGGTGTAAGCCGTACAACCGACCGGCGAGTTCAGATCCGACAGCTGCGGCATCCACGGTTTTTCTGTCGCGCACGGCTTGCGCTGTCAAGTCGCGAACCATCTCGGCGGCCTTGCTGCTGCTGGGCGTGGGGATAAGCTGTGCATTCGGGAAACTTCTTGCGAGCCAGCTTCGGCACTGCGTGAAGACCTCGGGCTTGGAGTAAATGCGAGCGATTGCCTTGGGCTCGCCGTTGCACAGCAACGCGTGCCGGATCGCGAGTTGCACCTCAGCACAAATCGTGATGTCGCGCTTGCCCTCGTGCAGCACCATGTCGCGAAAGGCATCGAGCGTTTCAACGATGCCGCCGCCGATGGTGTTTTCGATTGGCGCCATGCCAAAGTCGATGTGCTGGCGGGCAACTTCGCTGAAGACGCTGGTGATGTCGTGCAGGTTTTCCATCGCGACTGACGAGCCGAAATGCTTGATGGTCGCGAGATGCGAATACGAGCCTTCGGGCCCCAAAAATCCCACGCGAACTGGCTGTTGCAGCGTGAATGAGCCTGACATCAGTTCGCGATACATCGCCTCAAGCGTGCGCTGCGGTAGCGGGCCTTTGCTCAATCCCAGCACGCGATCAAGCACCTGCGCTTCGCGATGCGGGGCATACGTCGGCAAACCTTGGGCACGCTTCAAGCTCCCCACTTGCACCACCAGACTCGCGCGAGCGTTGAGCAGTTGCACGAGTTGCTCATCAAGCGAAGTGATCGCATCACGAATGTCAATGAGCGAGACGGCTTTCGCCTGCTTGGGTTTGGACCAACTCGACTTGGCTGGGTTTGCAGATCGCGGCGAGCGAGGGTTACTCGCCGGCTTGGAGGCTGGTCCGGAAGTGGCCTTGGAAGTGGGCTTGCGGGACATGATGTGTTTATCGGTCAATCGCCTAACAACATTGCGGGCGATGCAGCCCAAACTACCATCAGTTCGGGCCAAGCTACTCGAAAACTCACGACTCAAAGCTCGGCATTTCCGACCCTTGACCGTATGGATGCGGCCGGCGCGCAGCAGATACTCTCCAATTTCCAAGGCGGAGGCGGTCTCATCGGACTGCTGTTGCTTTTGCCATTTGCAGTCTCCGGACTCGCGTTGTGGCTTTGGGGCACGAAAGTTCTGCGCGCAAGCGTTGGACTGGGCGGCTTGGTGATGGGCGCAGTGCTGGGCTTGGGGCTTGCCCAGTTGCAAGGTGGCATGACCGTCAGCATCATCGGCGGCGTGCTTGGTGCGGCGGCGGGTATCGCGATCGCTATTTTGCTTTTCAAGTTCACCACTGCGCTGCTGACGGGCGCGATTTCGGGATTCGCGACTTTCTGCGTGTGCGTAGGGCTGCTGATTGACTTGCCCAAACTGCCGGCGATGGACATGTCGGCGATGCCCGGCGTTGCGAGTGCAGTGCCCGGCTTGGACAAACTCGAGTCGGTGACGAAGCAACTCAACCAACTCGACCAAGCCAAGGGAACACTGCAGCAGTTGCAAGCCGCACAGGCGTCGGGCGATCATGAGAAGATGTTGCAACTTGCAACGGAGATGCAGAAACCAGTGGCGACCGCAAAGCCTGCAGAAACTGCCAAGCCGGCAATACAAACTGCACAACACGACGAAGGTCTGCTCAAACGCATCGAGACCAACATCAAGACGACGCGCAGCGGGCTGGATGTGCAAGCGACGACCACGCAAAACGGCAAGCGTCACGTGGTGATTCGCAGCAAGGATGAAAAGCAATCAAGCAAGAGTCTGCAGATCACATCGGCTGATGAAACAGGTGTGCCGTCGAGCATGGTGCTTGATCCCGGCAGCGTTTTTGCGGGCACTTCGCTTGATATGCCTGCGTTTACGGTGCCTTGGGGCCGGCTCAGCGTGTGCGTGGTGCTTGCTCTGGCGGTTGGCATCGGCGCGATGGTGGTGTGCATGGAGTATCACCGCAAGGCTGTGTGCATTGTCAGTGCGTCGCTGGGGGCAATGCTGCTGACAACATCGGCGAGTGCTGCGGCAGCTCAGCTTGGCGGCCCGAGCGTGGCTTGGCCCGTGTGGCTGGTTTGCATGATTGCTCTTGCGAGTGCGGGCGCGTTTGTGCAACTGCGCAAACTGCCACTAGGAGATGCCATGAAAACCCAAAGCAAAAACTCGCGGTCACGAATGGCCGCGAGTGCTGATGATCTAAACGAAACTCGTTTCAATCCGCTCACGCGAGCGACAGCGGCTCAGCGCTCGTCTTTCGCCGCGCCGCTGGTCACGCCACCTGCTGCCGCGACCGACTCAGGCGACAGTTCCAAAGCTGCGTGATCGTGTCCGTGCGGAGCTGGCGCAGGCTTGATGGCTCGCGTGGGGTTCCACGTTTGCACCGTGCCCGCTTGCTTCACTTGATCGATCACTGCGCTTGCCGCAATTGCCAACACGATGACGCCGCCCGCGCTGAGCAGGCCTGCCAGTTTGCGACCAACGAACGGTGCTTCGGTGGTTTGCTCAATCGTCGCGTCGCGTGTGTCGGTCAGGGGCAAGAAGGCCATGCGCAGGTAGTAGAACGCGGCGATGGCGCTGTTGATGCCCAGTATCACAACTAGGACGATTTCTCCGGCTGCGATGCCGCTGGTGAAGAGCGGGAGCTTGCCGAAGAAGCCCAGGAGCGGCGGCAACCCGAGCAAGCTGAGGCTGCTGATGACCAGCGTCCAGCCAGCAATGGGGTGCACCTTGCACAAGCCGCGGAGGTCGTCGAAGTGATCGATTTCGCGAACTTCGCCGTCGGCTTTGGCAGTGCGTTCGATCATCGCGAGAGCGGCGAAGGCGCCGAGATTCATGACGCCGTAGCTGAGCAGGTAGAACAAGACGGCGCTCACGCCGTTGTTGGTGAAGGCGTTGCTGCTGTCACCATTGAACGGACCCGCGATGACGCCCACGAGCATGTATCCGCTGTGTGCGATGCTGGAGTACGCGAGCGTGCGCTTGACGCTGGTTTGCAGAATCGCGAAGATGTTGCCGATGGTCATGGTCATGGCGGCCATGACCCAAAGCAGCAGACGCACAGGCTCGGGCAGTCGTGTTGCGCCTTCAACTTGCGTGACAACGGCGGTGAAACCGATGGAGCCGCCCGCGCCTTCGCCCGGGTTGTAGGCCCAGCCCAGCGTTGCACAGAGCAGCAGAATGGCGATAAAGCCAGCGGTCTTGGGGACGAATGCAAGGAACGCGCTGACTTGCGAAGCTGATCCTTGGTAGACATCAGCCGTGTAGAAGTGCATGGGCACAGCGGCGATCTTGAAGGCAAAACCGAAGATCGCGAGGATTGCGCCGACCATGGTGAGGCTGTTGATGCCTTGGGCATGGATGACAGCGGCGATGTCGTTGAGCTTGGTTTCGCCCGTACCGCCGTAGATGAGGGCAAAGCCGTAAAGGAAGATGGCGGCACCCAACGCGCCGAGGAAGAAGTACTTGACGCCCGCTTCGCGCGATTGGTTGCGTGAGGTGCTCATGGCGACCATGATGTAGGTGGGAAGGCTGGTCAGTTCGAGCGCGAGGAAGAGCCAGATGAGATCATCGGCACTCGCGGTGAGCATGAGGCCTGTAAGGCTGAAGAGGTAGAAGGCGTAGAACTCGGCGCGGTTGGCGCGGAGCGGGTCGTAGACGCGTTTGCCGCTGGCGATTTGGGCTTCTTCGTTGCGGTCAACCGTTCCGGCAAGCACCAGCAGCAGCATGAAGCCGACCGCAGCGATGAGGCACTTGGTAAAGGGGACCATGTCGGGCAAGAGCACTTGGCCCATGCTTGCGGTAAGCTGTGGCGCAAAGTGAATGCCTGTGAGCGGGCAGACTGCGGGGCCGCTTGTGTGGGGCGTGCTTACGGCGGCAAGGTACAACGCGACGAGCACGCCAACGCCAGCGATGACGCCCGTGGACTTGCGCACGGCGAGGCTCTTGGAGAGGCCCACGATCATCACGATGCATGTCGTGACGAAGAGAGCAATCTCGGGCCAGAGAAATGCGAGACGATCAGTCATTGGGCGTTCTCCGCGCTCACCACGCGAGCAGCAGGCTCGGCGGGAGCGTCAGCGATGGGAGCGTGAGGCTTGGTGTCGGATTCGATGGGCTTGACGGGCATGTTGACGCGGCCGCTTTCGTTGACGACGAGCACGGTTTCTTGCACGGGTTGCTCGATGAGCGAAAGGATGGGCTTGGGATAGACGCCCAGCAAGATGCACAACGCGGCGAGCGGAACCAGGATGCTGATCTCGCGGGTGCTGAGGTCGGTGGGAAGTTTGCTGGCGTGATCGTCGGTGCCGTGTGCATGATCATGACCATGGTCGGGCAGTTTGAGTTTGCCCCATACGACGTTGCCTGTCATATAGAGCAGGTACATCGCGGCGATGATGACGCCCGTGCCGGCGATGATGCCGAACCAGGGGCCGAGGTTGCCGGCAGTTGCGCCGATGGGGCGATGACCCAGGCTGCCCCAGATGCCGCTGCCCCATGCGTCGCTGGCTTGGAACGCACCCATCATGCACATAAATTCGCTGACGAAGCCGTTGAGGCCCGGCAGGCCCACGCTGGCCATGACGAAGAAGACCATGAAGGTCGACCAGACAGGCATCTTGGCACCAAGGCCGCCAAGCTCTTTCATGCTGCGGGTGTGGTAGCGTTCGTAGACCATGCCGATGAGCAAGAACAACGCGCCGGTGGAGAGACCGTGGTTGATCATGTAGAGGATGCTGCCCGAGATGCCCGTGTTGTTGAGGGCGAACATGCCCAGCATGCAGAAGCCAAGGTGGGCAACCGATGAGTACGCGACGAGCTTCTTGACGTCGGTCTGCACCCAGCAGATGAGCCCGCCGTAGATGATGCCGATGATGCAGAGGATGGCGAGCAGCGGCGCGTACTCAACCACGGCTTGCGGCACAAAGGGCAAGACGAAGCGATAGACGGCATACGTACCAAGTTTGAGCAACACGCCTGCGAGGACGACTGAGCCCGCCGTCGGTGCTTCGGTGTGCGCCAGAGGCAGCCATGTGTGAACGGGGAAGAGGGGAATCTTGACGGCAAAGCCAGCCATGAGGGCCAGCAGCAGCCAGCTTTGCGTTGCAAGGGGCAGGCTGCGAGCGGTTTCAGCGAGTGTGCTGATGTCGAAGGTCCAAGGCGAGCCTGGGGTAAGCTGCGTGTGCTGATACGCGATGTACACCAGACCCGCGAGAGCGATGACGCTGCCGGTAAAGGTGTACAAGAAGAACTTGATGCTGGCACGCTTGCGGTTGGTGCTGCCGTAGAGGCTGATGAGAATGAACATGGGCACCAGCGTGAACTCGAAGCAGGTGTAGAAGACGAGCAAGTCGCGGGCGCAGAAGACGCCTGTCATTGCAGCTTGCAGCACCAGCAGCCACGCGTAATACGTGCGAAGTCGCTGCGTGATAGCCGTGTAACTGGCGATGACGCAGATGGGACCAAGCAGTGCTGTCAGCAGCACCAGCAGGAGCGCGATGCTGTCAACACCAACGCTGAGCGAGATGCCGAGTTGCGGAATCCAATCCACCGTCTTGGCGAGTTGGAATGTCGCGGCTGATGCAGGATCAAACTGCATGGCGGCGTAGATCGCGCCGGCGAGCGACACGAACGAGCCCACCGTGGCGATGGTCTTGGCTTGCGCCGCAGGCGAAATCACGACGAGCATCGCGAAGACCAGCGGAATGAGCATGAGGGCAAAGAGGATCATGCGTTTCTCTTGAGAGGACTTGCACGCCTGGCGTGCGTGATGTTCGTGAGGAATCAGCCGACGAGCAGAACAACAAGGATGAGCAACACCGCCACGCCGCCGGCCATGCCGACTGCGTAACCGTGCATCTCGCCGCTTTGAATAGGACGAAGAGCCTTGCCAAAGAACCGTGGCAGGGCACCGATGAGATTGACCAATCCGTCCACAACGTATTGATCAAAGAGATGGAAGATGTGGCTGAGCACCCAGAGCGGCCGGGTGATGAGAGCGTCGTAGATTTCGTCGACGTAGTACTTGTTGCGAGCGGCGGTGGTCAACGGGCCAAAAGCATTCGCGAGTTTGTCGGCTCGCGGCGCGACATCACAGGATTGACGAACGCCCAGGAACAGCCCCTGCCAGCCCTTGGGACCGTGCAAGAAGGCTGCAATTAGCACGCCGATGAAACCAACGCCCGCACTGACGTAGTACATCACGTGGTGCGGGTCCATACCCAAGAACGTGCCATGGGCGTGGCCTTCGTCGGTTCCCGAGGTGTGACCTGAGAGAACTTCTGCACTCACAACTGCGGAACTCTGCCGAACCATGCCTGCGGCCCATCCGCCACCTTCGCCAATCGCTGGTGAGACAAAGTAGAGGCCCGCGGCGGCAATCGTGAGAATTGCGCACGCGGCGATGGCGAACTTCATCGCGAAGCCGGGTGGGTGCGGGTCAAATTCTTCGGTGCTTGGATCAAAATCCTGGCGACCGTGTGCGCGGGCATCACCCACGCCGCCGTACGAGCCGTGGCGATGTGCGTGATCGTTGTGCTCGTGTTCATGCCCGTGCCCATGGCCATGCCCATGTTCCTTGTGCCACGCATCAAGGCTCACGCCCTTGGGGTGGCGGCCCAGATCAACCAATTCGGCATCGTCACCCGGCACGAACTGCTTGGGACCGACGTACACGCGGAAGAACGAGCGGAACGTGTAATAAGCCGTCATGCCTGCGGTGATGAGCAGAATCCACGCAACCGCTTGGCTGCCAGCGATCTGGCCTTCTGGCCTGGCGAACGCTTCGGCGAGGATCATGTCCTTGCTGAAGAAGCCTGCGGTGAAGGGGAAGCCTGCGAGGTTGATGGAGCCAATGAAGACGGCGGCGGCGACGAGGCCAAAGCCCTTCATCCAGCCCACGCCGCTAAGGCGACGCAGGTCAAGCTGGCCGCCAAAGCCGTGCATGACGGCACCGACACCCAGGAAGAGCGTGGCCTTGAAGAAAGCGTGCGTGAAGACGTGGAAGGCGCTGCCCTCGGGCGTGAGGACGCCCAGACCGGCGAACATGAAACCAAGTTGGCTGATGGTTGAGTAACCCATCACGCGCTTGATGTCGAAGATGGCCATTTCGATGGTCGCCGACCACAGTGCGGTGATGGCGCCGCTCCATGCAACGATGCTCAGGATGAGCAGGTTCGGATCGGCCTGATACAACGGCATCATGCGGGCAATCAGGAAGACGCCCGCCGTCACCATCGTCGCAGCGTGGATGAGGGCGCTAACCGGCGTGGGGCCTTCCATGGCGTCGGGAAGCCACGTGTACAGGAAGACCTGAGCGGACTTGCCGAAGGCGCCGATGGTGAAGAGCAGCGGGATGATGATCGTGATCCAGGTGCTGGAGCCGATTTGGTTGCCGGTTGCATCAACGCCTGAGCGGAAGAACTCGAAAATCTTGGCGTACTCAACGGTGCCGAACGCCGTGTAGATGCTGAAGATGCCCATCAGCAGACCAAGGTCGCCGATGCGGTTCATGATGAAGGCCTTCTTGGCGGCGGCAACAGCCGGGGCCTTCTTATAGAAGTAACCAATCAGCAAATACGAGCACAAACCCACGCCTTCCCAACCCAGGAAGAGCAGAACCAGATTGTCAGCCATGACCAAGCACGACATGCTGAACACAAACAAGCTGAACGCCGCGAAGAACCGGCAGTAGCCAGGGCCTACGTCGTGGCTCATGTACTCACTGGCGTAGAGGGCGATGAGCGTTGCGAGGCCAGTGACAAACAGCATCCACAGAATTGTGAGCGAGTCGATGTAAAACGCGAAGTTGGCGACGAAGCCTTGGGCGGCTTCGGGACCGGCTTTGAAGTGCAGCCAGTCGAAGGCGTGAACGTGCAGAATGGGAGCCGCCGCTGGACCCATGAAGTGTTGGATGAATGTCGTCAACGCTGCGCCAAAGCTCAGCGCGAGCAAGCCCACCGTGATGAACGCGGGCAGCTTGCTGCGGACCTTGAAGGCAGCGCACAACGCAATCAGCACGAACGCCAGCAGCGGCAGGAACGGGATGGCGAGCATCCACGTTTCGCCTTGCGTGATCGTGCGGGTCGCGGCTTGGGCAACGCCAGCGGCAGGTTCGCTCGCGACGGCATGAGCCGCGATGGAACTGAAGATGTTGAGGGCTTGCATCATCGGGGGTTTCTTGGAAGCTCGGGTGAGCGGGGTCAGTCAGAGAGTCGCGTAAGACGTTGCTCGCACGGGCTGAAAGCCCGTGCCACCGGGAAACAGGTCAGCCTTGCAGGTCCTTCCACTCTTCCGCACTCAGGCTTTCCTTGCGGCGGAAGAGAAGCACGACCAGTGCCAGAGCCATCGCCGCTTCGGCAGCTGCGACGGTGAGCACGAAGACCACAAAGCTCTGGCCCGAAAGGTCCAGGTGGTAGCGGCCAAAGGCGATCATCGCGATGCCTGCGGCTTGGAACATGAGTTCCGTGCACAGGAACATGATGATGAGGTTGCGACGCGTGAGGAAACCCACCAGCCCGATGGTGAACATGGCGGTGGAGATCACGAGGTAGTGGGCCAGCGTAATTTGGCTCATTGCCTCGGGAAAATTCGCTTGCGCGAGGGTTGTTAGGGTGGTCACGTTCATGAGGCGGCACCTCCGGTTGGGTTGCTGGTTGGGCTGCCTAGTTCCAGAGGCGACTGCACGCCGGGCTCGTTGCCTGGGTCAAGGTGAGCAAGCTGCGTGACGCGAGCGGCTTTGGCGTCTTCGTCAAGCTGCACTTGTTTGCGGCTGAGCACCACCGCGCCGAGCATGGCCATGAGCAGAATGACGCCTGCGATTTCGATGGTGCCCGGGTGCTCGCGAAGCAGGTTGAAACCGAGTGCTTCGGGGTTGGTCACGGCCATTTCTTCGGGCCAATCGGTTTGCGGAATCGTCAGCAGCGTGCCGTCGGCCTTCTTGATGATGATGACGTTAGCTGCTGCATCGAGCGATTCGAACTTGTCACCTTCTGCGATCTTGCCCGTGGTAAGCAGGGCACGCTCAACTTTGCGAGGCATGCTGGCGAGCAGTTCGTTTTGGTTTACCGGAGCCGGCGCGGGAAGCTGGCTGGTGCCGCGGAACATCATGGTGGTGAGTACGGCGATGAGCAGGAAACCAACGACGCTGGCGGCGATGGGCTCGCGGGCGGAGACATCGTAATCGGCGAGAACCTCGTCCTGACCTTCTTCGGGGGCCTGCGTTGCGAGCATGATGACGAACAGATAGGTAATGAGAATCGCGCCGGCGTACACGATGACCAGTGCAAAGGCCATGAATTCGGCGGAAAGAATCAGAAACAGCCCGGCACTTGCTATGACCGTCAGAATGAAGTACAAGGCTCCGTACACCGGCTTGGGGTGGGTAATGACCCGCAAAGCCCCGCCCAGAGCGATGAGCGAGAAGATATAAAAGTAGATATTGGGCAGGTTGCTGACGCCGCCTTCAGTGCTCGCGGCCTTGAGGCCCATGAAAAGCAGAATGAGGCCAAAGGCCAGGGCCCCCACCAACGCCCCAACGATCTGCGGCGTGGTGCCGCGACGCGGCATGGCGAGACCAACGCCCGCCGCGCCCAGAACCAAGAGGGCGTACAGCACGTACGGATTGATGAATTGTGCAATGCCCATGCGGTGGTGACCAATCCAAACAAGAGCCCTCGCACCGGACCCAAAAGGGCGACGCGGAGGCAAAGACACCGACCCGGACCCCAACGACGGGGCGACCGGACAGGCGACAGGATAGAGGGGGCTAGAGAGACGTTCCACCGACGATCACGATTGACTCGCGTTCGGTTCATCACCCGCCAAGCTATTCATAAGTTCGACGAACGCGTCGGGTGGCGTTATGCGCACGGATTGCCCGTCCACCACGATTTCGAACTTGTGCCAGACGTCATCTTTGACCCAATACACATAAGGGCTTATGGAGCCGGGACCATCGCGGTCGAGGCCCATGGTGATGCTGATGAAACTCTGCAGATGCCCGATGGCGTCGACACCGTGAATGGGTAGTGCAACGATGAGCGAACTGGTGGGCATGCTGACAAAAGCACCAAACGTACCGAAAATCTGTGAGAACTGGTCGAGTGCTTTGGACCATGCCGCGACATGATCTGCGGTTTGAATCAGATGCAGTTCGAGTTCGTCTGGCAGAGATTCAACTGCATGCGTCGCAGGAGCAATGCGTCGCGCATTTGCTTCAGCAATTTGAAACCACTGTTCCACGGTACCCGGCCAGTCTTTTGTGTTCTCGGTGAGCACGCTACAAAACGTCTCGCCCATGTCGAGAGCGAGATAGGTTACAAGTCCCTCAAAATCTTGACGGCAGTGCCACTTGGGCGTTACGTCCCCATCAATAGGCTGGATGAGCCGCGTGACCAAACGCGACTCACACCAGTCGTAGCTCTTGAATTTTGGATCGCTCTCGGCCTGATTGCGACCCGCGCGATCAAGCGTGTCGAAGTGTGCTGCGATCAACCCGGACCACTCCCACCGCTCACTTGCCGAGCACATTTGTGAGACCTTGGTGAGCCCAGACTGGTGGCCATTAGGCTTGCCATCATCGCCTATGCGATGGGCGATGCCCTCGTGTACGAAAGCCGCGATGTTGCGCTTGCGGAAATATGCATCGACGAGTCGTTCGAACTCATTGACGTCGTCAACGGTCTGGAAGTGTGCGGCCCACGCTGGGAGTGACTCATATGGCTTAGGAGGCGAAATCTGCATCGGAGCGCTTCGCTGCGACGGCGTCGACGAACGTTTGCCCAGTACACGCTTCAGAAGATCGAATAACCCCATGCGTCAGTCCTCGCGTAATTCGGGATGGTAGATTCTCAGGACTCGCGCAACTTGTCACTCGCTCGACAAAACATTTTGGTTGGATGCTGAACGTCACGGCAGACTGGGACAACGGCGACACCGGCGCGTATGGCTACTGGCACAGCGGCCGAGGTTCGTACGGCTTTTACGACGGCCATGGGGAGCTCATCAACTTCATGAAGACCGGCAATCCCGATTGCCGGTGGCATAACGGGCGCGACTTGTCGCAAGCCCCCAACTTTCCGTAGCCGCCTGAAGAGTTGAAGCAGCACGACCATCCAGATTGGGAGTTCCTCGCAGCGCCTGTGTACCTGCGCGGCAACTGAAATCCTGGTTTGACAGTTTTCCAGAGGACGGGCCGGCAAGCATCGCGCTTGCCGGTCTGTCGTTTTTGTACTCCCTCGCGCGAGTACCCACGCGTAGAGGATTGATGAAGCGAGTGACGCGATTTGTGCGCTCAAGTTTGGTAAGTACTCGCGAATTATCGTTTCAACCATGCGACATCGCTTGCATGCTGGCCTGAAATGTGCTAGGTTGTACGCGGAGGGATTTATGAATTTTCGCGTCATGACGATTGGTGTAATCGCCGCCTTGGTGATGTTGACGGGGTGCGCGAGCAAGAAGCGACAACTGGAAGACGTTGCCAAAGACTGGTGCATGACCATTCGTGCCAGTCAAGTCATTCCGGTGTATCCGCTTACGCAGGACATCCAGCCGGGCGATGTGTTTTTGGTGCAGTTGCCGGTTGATAAGCAGCAGTTGCAGTACGAGAAGCGCGGCTTCTTGCCTCTTGACAACCATGTGGCGAGGCTTGACCCGACGAACTACGGGGACTTTTACGCGAAGAGTTTTCTGGGCAAGCAAGGTGAACAGCAGTTGAAGTTGCCGATTGATTGGATGCGCCCGGACAATGCGGGCGGCAAGGCGATCTCTGCTTGGAGCATGGCACCGGGTGCAGCGTTTCCGACGTATTCCTTCAGCGTGAATAACAGTGGCGGGCTGAACTTGGCAATTCCCATTAGCGGCGTGCCGGTTGGGTTGAGCGTGCTTGGGGCAGACGCGGCGAATGGTTCCGTCACGATTGACGATGCTCGCACGCTGGGGGTTGACATTATCTCGTTGGATTCTGCGCTGCGCGGCTGGGTGGATGCTGATTCGTCGCGGCGGAAGTTCTTGGCGAGCTTTGGACCGCGCGATGGGGGCATGCCTCGGAATTATCTTCGCGTGATTACTCGCGTGTATCTGACAGGCAAACTCGATGTTTCGCTGACGGATGCCGAAACGCGGGGTGGCGGCGCAGATGTTGGCATGCCGCGTCCGGTTGCGAACATGCTGGCCCAGACGCCAACCGGACCTGAAGACGTGCCGCAGAGTGCGCGAGCGAATTATGAATCGGTGCTTGCACAGCTCAACAAAATGTTGGCGCAGCCCACAACGCCGGCAGCGACTCCGGGACTTGTGCCTGGTGGAAGTGTGCGATTTACGGCGGCGAGTTCGCGATCAGTGTCGATGTCGGAGACTTTTGATCCGCCGCTGGTGATCGGTTATCTGGCGTTTGATGTGGCGATCTTTGGTGATGGTGAGTTGGGGTCGGCGATTCCGACGCATGCGTTGCTCGAGAATGACATTGCAGCCAGTGAAAGTCGGCAGCTTGAACGGGCACAAGTCGGCAGCGATGGGTTGCTTGATGGTGATGTGTTTACAGATCTTGAGTCGGTCGTGAATAAAGATGCGAAGGCCAACGAGCTTGTTCGCGAACTGAATGCAATCGCGCAGGAGTCGGTGCCGGCGTCGTACGCGATCTATACACAGTCTCGCGACCATGCGGGCTTGGTGATGCAGCGTCGGATGATGACACGTCCAGCGATCGTCACGCATGCTGACTTGCAGACGTTTGTGCGCAATGCGGAGCGGAGTGCTGGCGAAGCGATGCGATTTCTCGCCGGTTCGGCGCAGTTGCAGGTGCTTGAGAACGGCGTGATTCGCGGAGCAGCATCGACAGATGTGGATCAGCTTCGTGAAGATGTTACGAAACTGGAATCACGAGTTCGTGCGTTTCGAAATGACAACACGTACGAAGCAGTCGCTTTGGAAGCGCAGCGGCATTACAACCGTCTCTTGGCGCGCGGCGTTGTTACCAAGCAGTGAGGAGTATTCACCATGGCGATTGTTCCCGCAAACCCAGAATACGTTCCGGTGACGGGCGATAGCGGTACTGAAAAGAACCGGCGCGCGGCCCTTCGCGATGCGATCAAGAACAATGACTGGCCCATTTCGCAGAAGCTCGTTCGATTTGAGTATCGCAACGATGCGTGGTACGCGTTCCAAGAAGGCGCGGATGGCGCGCCAGTCAGACTTGAGCGAGTTGGCAGTCGCACCACGAAGAAGAAGGCCAAGGCCACGAAGAAAAAGCGGCCAGGCTGACCTTTGCGGGCTCGATCCTATCATGCGGCATCGTGCAAGACGGTGCGTTGCCCAACTCGGTGAAGTCGACAGCGGAAACGACGTCGGTCGCTGCGCCCACTGATCATCGGCGGTGGATTCCCAACGCGCTCACGGTGGTGCGGCTAGTGATTGCGCTTGCGTTTTTTGCGTTGCTTGCGGTGTGGCGATATCCGACCAGTCAGCTTGTGACAAGTCCGGTGCATCCGGTGACGCCTTACTTGGTGGCGGCGTTGTTGTTCGGGCTTGCGGCGGTGACGGACGCGATTGATGGGCCGCTTGCTCGGCGGTGGAATGTGGTGAGCAAGTTTGGGCGGGTGATGGATCCGTTTGCGGATAAGGTGCTGGTGCTTGGCGCGTTCATCATGCTTGCGGGGCCGAATTTTTCGTTTGATGTTGATGGGCCCAAGGCGCTGCAGGTCTCTGGGATTGCGCCGTGGATGGTGGTGGTGATGCTGGGGCGCGAGTTGCTCGTGACGAGCATTCGTGCGATGCTCGAAGGCGAAGGCAAAGATTTTTCGGCGAGTACGAGCGGTAAGGCGAAGATGATTGTGCAGGCGTGCGCGATTCCCGCGATTCTGATTTTGCTGGGCATTACTGATGTCGTCGCGGGGACGTGGGGGCGTGTCGCTATTGATGTGATTGCTTGGGCCACGGTTTTTGTCACGGTGATCAGCGGGTTGCCTTACGTGACGCGCGGAATGAAGATGCTGGGGAAGTGAAGCGCATTGGGCACGCGGCATGCGTGATTCGTCATTCGTACTGGCGCAGGACGTGTGGCCAGTGTGCCAACGGCCACGCTTGCGAAGAATCACGAATGCGGAATGCCAGCCTTTTCTCGCACGCCGAGTCCCGAATGCCGACGCCTGTTGTCATTGGACGCGACTGGTCGCTGGAGCGATGTGTAGGAGGCGAAGGGCTCGGCACGGAGTGCCGAGGTACCCAGTTACGCGGCGGCGGTTTGTTTGCCCAGCAACTCTGGCGGTGTCATCACGAGCGCGGTGCTTTCGACGTCGATGCCTTGCGTGACTTCGTTGTAACCCAGCACGGCGACGTTGGGGACGTGCGGCTCGAGCAGTTGCTTCACGACGGCTCGCACGGGCGGGCTTGCGATGACGACAGGTGGCAAGCCGCGTGAGGTGACGGTTTGCAAGCCGATGGAGACTTGATTTGCGATCATCTGTGCAACTCTGCTGGGCATGTTGACGGCGGTGCCGGCAGGGCCGCGATCGATGAAGGAATTGATGAGGTCTTCGAGCGCGGGATCGAGCGTGACGCAGACGAGTTTGCGCACGCCGGTTTCGTCGGGGCTGCTGAATTGTTGACAGATTGTGCGGCGGAGGGCATTGCGGACGTATTCGGTCAACACTTCAAGGTCTTTGGTTTTGGGCCCCCACTCGCCGAGGGTTTCGAGGATGGTTTCGAGATCGCGGACGGGCACGCGCTCTCGCAGCAGGTTCTGGAGAATCTTCTGAAGTTCGACGGGCTTGACGATCGTCGGTACCGTTTCTTCGATGATCTTGGGACTCTTTTGTTTGAGTTGCTCGAGCAGGTTGTTGACTTCGTCGCGCGTGAGCAATTCGTCGGCGTGCTTACGCACGATCTCGGTGAGGTGTGTGCCCAGCACGCTGGTTGCGTCAACGACGGTGTAGTTGAGCATCTCGGCACGTGCGCGGGTTTGCTGATCGATCCACCATGCATCGAGGCCGAACGCAGGTTCTTTGGTACGCTCACCTTCGATCTTGCCGCTTGCGAGACCGGCGTCCATCGCGAGCAATTTGCCTGGTCGGACGAATCCGGAAGCAACGGCGTTACCGCGGATTTTGACGCGGTACTCGGTGCCGGGCAGTTGCATGTTGTCGCGAATGCGGACGGGCGGCATGACGAGACCGAGTTCGACGGCGAGTTGTCGACGTACGCTGGTAATGCGGTCGAGCAGATCGCCACCTTGACCTGCATCGACAAGCGAGACGAGGGCGTAGCCGACTTCGAGTTCCATCGTGTCGACCTTGAGCAGGCTCTCGATGGGCGGTGGCTCGGGTTTGATGCTGGCGGCAGACTTGGTGGCTGCATCTTTTTTGGCTGTTATTTGCTGTTTTTCACCTCGACCCATCGACCACGCCATCAGGCCCAGCGCGCCGCCTATCAGCACGAGTGGAATGGTGGGCAGGGGCGTGAGCGTGAGCAGACCAAGGAAGCCAGCGGTGATGATGAGGCCTTTGGGCTGACTTGTAACTTGGTCCGCGAGTTCGTTGCCAAGTTGTTGTTTGCTGCCACTGCGTGTGACGATGAGCGCGCTGGCGATGGCGATGACGAAGCTGGGGATTTGAGAGGAGAGGCCGTCACCGATGGTGAGCTTGGTGAAGACTTCGGCGGTTTTGCCTGCGTCCCAACCGCGAATGAGGATGCCGACCGCGAAGCCGCCGATGATGTTGATGACGGTGATGATGAGGCCGGCGATGGCATCGCCTCGCACGAATTTGCTTGCACCGTCCATGGCACCGTAGAAGTCGGTTTCTTGAGCGAGTTTTTCGCGACGGCGGCGGGCTTCGGTTTCGTCGATGTGGCCGGCGTTGAGATCGCTATCGATGGCCATTTGCTTGCCGGGCATGGCGTCCAAGGTGAAGCGTGCTGCGACTTCACTGATGCGTGTGGCACCTTTGGTGATGACCAGGAACTGCACGATGACCATGATGAGGAAAATGACGATGCCGACGAAGAGCGAGTTGCCTGCGACAAAGTTGCCGAAGGCCATGATGACATGACCAGCGACGGCGGCGGCTTCTTCGGGGGTTTGTGCATCAGCAGTGAGAATGAGGCGCGTGCTGGCGACGTTGAGGACGAGACGGAAGAGCGTGGTTGCGAGCAACAGCGATGGAAATACGCTGAATTCCATCGGGTCTTTCATGTAAATGGTGGTGAGCAACACCACGACGCTGATGGCGATGTTGAGGCAGATGAGCACGTCCATGACCATTGATGGCATGGGCACAAGCAGCACTGCCATCATGACGATGAAGGCGATGGGGACGATGTAGCCGCGATACTCGCTGAGGACGCGCATCCACATAGGGATGTTGGTGTTGACGACAGCGGCAGGCTCAGCGGCGACTGGCGCGGGGCGAGGCGGGGATTTCTTTGGAGCGGGGGGCATGGGGGGGGAAGGCACTAGGGACTAGGGACTGGGCACTAGGGTGAAAAGTCGCAGTGAAATTTTGTTCGCTTTTGTGGGTGGAGATTTCCTAATTACGCAGCTTCCTTTTCGAGGCGGTAGACGTATGCGAGGACTTCGGCGACGGCTTGGTAGAGTTCTTCGCTGATTTCTTGGCCGACTTCGACTTGGGCGTACAACGCGCGGGCGAGGGGTGGGCGTTCGATGATGGGGACTTTGTGGATCATGGCAACCTGGCGGATGCGCAGGGCCATGTGATCGACACCTTTCGCGACGACGCGCGGTGCGGCCATGGAGCCTTGGTCGTATTGCAATGCGACGGAGAAGTGCGTGGGATTGGTGACGACGACGCTCGCGCCGGGAACTGTTTTGTTGACTTGCTGCATCGCGATTTGACGCATCATGCGGAGGCGACGACCCTTGATTTGCGGATCACCATCCATGCTGCGGCGTTCATCTTGCACTTCTTGCTTGGTCATTTTAAGTTCTTGGGTGTGTTGCCACTTTTGGAACATGAAATCGAGCAAGCCCATGGCGAGCAGTAGTGCGAGAAGCCAGATGACAAGATGCAGCAACAGTTCGCCGAAAATAACGACCATGGCTCTGACATCGAGGATCGGCAGCATCGCGACTTCTTCAAGGCAGCGAGAGAGATACGAGAAGCCGACGATGCACACGATGGCAAGTTTGACGATGTTGAGACCCGAACGCACCATGTTTTTGCGGCCGTAGAGATTTTGCAGGCCTTGGATCGGGTTCAAGCGATCAAACTTTGGTTCGAGTGATTTGGTTGTGAAGACGACGCCGAATTGTGCGATGTTCCCGATGATGGCCACAACGAGCATGATCGCGAGGATGGGCAAGATCGAGAGAATACTTTGCATCGCTACTTCACGCACGATCTGCATGAGTTCGCCCGCGTTGATGCTGAGCGAACCGGAGCCCAAGCCGCGGCGGAGCATTTCCATCCAGCCGCGTGTGAGGAAACCGCCGAGCACGACGATGACGACGACGGCGCCGATGAGATCGATCGCGGCTGCGAGGTCTTGACTCTTGGCAATTTGACCACGCTCGCGGGCCTCTTCAAGCCGCTTGGGTGATGGAAGCTCGGATTTCTCGCCCATGTCTTCAGCCATGAGTTACCGCGTCGCGGCCTCCTTGAGCATGCTGGCGTTGGCGTCGGGCATCCAGACGGTGGCCATGTTGATGGCGTGATTGATCGCATCGCCCACAGGCTCGCGAATGGCGTAGATGCCCCAGGCGAGCATGGCGATACCTGCGAGAGCTTGGAGAGCGAAGCCGACGCTCATGACATTGAGTTGAGGGATGGTTTTGCCGAGTACGCCGAAGACGGCGATCATGAGAAAGACGATGGCGACGACTGGTGCAGCGACGCGCAGCGCGAGTTCGAAACCGGCGGAAAGGACGCCGAGAAAGAGTTCGAAGGGCTGCTGCGCGTTCATGAATGCGCCGAGGTGGACGTGGGCGAAACTCTCGACAACGCCGCGGAACATCATGTTGATGCCGCCTATGCCGATGAAAATCGACATGCCGACGTAGAAGAGCAGTTGACCCATGAGATCGCTTTCGGTGTCCATTTCCGGGCTGTAAATGCGTGCGAGGCCCATGCCCATGGTGGTGCCGACGAGGACGCCGGCGAGTTCGAGCATGAGGAGCGGGATGGCGGCGATGGCGCCGATGACGAAACCGATGATGAGTTCGCCAGCAACGAACGGGATGAGGCCGAAGATGTCGGTGTGGGGCGCGGGACCGGCGTGCGAAACGGCCATGGGATAGACAGCGGCGGCGAACATCGCGGCGATGAGGGCCTTGAAGCGCATCGGGATGACGACGCTGCTGATGATGGGTGTTGTGAGAAAAATGCCGGTGACGCGAAAGAGCACGAGCGTCCAGGTGTACGCGTGGTCGACAATGGGCTGGAGATTGGGGACGACATCGGACATGGGCTACGGCAAATCACTTTGAATTGCAGAATGATGCGGCTAATTTGAGAGTTTGAAGAGCTCGGACGCGTATTCGCTCAAACGAATGGCAATCCACGGAATGAGCACGACGGCGGCAAGAATCATGACGACGATTTTGGGAACGAAGCTCAGCGTTTGATCCTGAATGCTGGTGACGGATTGCAGCAGGCTGATGATGAAACCGACGATGATGCCGGCAAGAAGAATGGGCGCGGCGATCTTGAGCGTGATGATCAACGCTTGCCGAACCATCTCAACTCCGGATGCATCGTCAAGCACGCAAGCCTCCTGACATCACGCATTGCTTCATGCTTGCGAGCAGGTGCATGCCTTCGGGCGCACATGCGTACATCACTTCGGGCGTTGGCAACAAGAGCAATGCTTGCTCGCCCAATGCTGGCTGAGCGAAGCTGCTGAGCAAGCCACCCACAACGAGTGTCCAACCATCAACAAGCACGAAAAGCAGCAATTTGAAGGGCAAACTGATGAGAACCGGCGGCAGCATCATCATGCCCATGGCGATAAGCATCGTGCTGATGACCATGTCGATGACGAGGAATGGGAGGTAGATGCGAAAGCCCATCATGAACGCGGTTTTAAGTTCGCTGAGCATGTACGCTGGTACGAGGCTGATCATGTCAACATTGCTGCGCGTGAGTTTTTCGGGTTGCGAGACGTCCACGCCGCGATACTCGAGCACCATGTAGAGGCTGCTCCAGTTGCCGGTTGCTTCGATTTGTGCGAACATGAAGTCTCGCACGGGCTGCTTGCCTTTGGTCCACAAGTCTTCGTAGTTAGTGATTGCTCCTGCGCGGTAAGGTTTGATTGCTTCGTTGTTGATGCGATCGAGCGTTGGCGTCATGACAAGGAGCGTCATGAAGAGTGCGAGTGCGGTGATGACTTGCGGCGGCGGCACGCTTTGAGCACCAATTGCTTGGCGCAGCAAGCCCAGCACGATCAAGATGCGCACGAAACACGTGCACATGAGCATGATCGACGGCGCGAGTGATATGACCGTCAAGACGATCAGGATGTTGAGTGCGGTTGAGAGGCCGCTGGTTTGCTGGCCGCTGTTTGAGCGAGGGAGAACCGCGCCAGCACTGTCGATGATCGCAAGCGGATTGAGGTCTTGCGTTTGCGATGCCTGCAGCAACTGATCGATGCCCGGGCGAGTGTCTTGCGTTGAGACTTGCCGGGTTGGCGTAGTAACGCCTGGGAGCGGTGGGCCAAGTTGCGACTGCGCGAGTGCCGTGCTTGCCGATACGAGAGCGATCGCCGTCGCAGCGACGAATTTGTGGTTGCGTTGTTTCACGCCGCACCTCCGGCGCGGCGCGAAGATGATTGCATGGCTGCGAGTCGCTGGCGAATTGCCGCGGCGGTTTGCTTGGGAGACTTGGGATCGGCGTTGGATGCGTCGCTTGCGACAACATCAAGGCGTGCGCCGGGAGCGGAAAATGGCTTGATTTGCGGCCGAATTGCGTAAGGATTGCGATCTGCCGGTTTGTCGAACTCTGTGTCTTCAGTCGCGAGCATTTTCTGAAACTTGACTGCGAGTGACGCTTGTTCTTCGCCGCGCGTCTTGATGAGGATGGACGCGACATCGCTTGCGTCAGCAAGTTCGCAGAGCGTGGCAAGGGTTGCGCCGCCGCGCCAGCCCTTGTTGGCGGTTTGCGAGACGAGCAAGACGCGACGATCAAACTTGATTACGACGAGTTGTGTGCCGGTCGTTACGGGATAGCGAGCGAGGATTTCGAGTACGCCTTGCGGGGCCTTCGCGGCGGGGGCGAGTGCAGCGAACAAGCCGCCTGAACGTTTGCCAGCGAACTTGACGATGGCAGCGACGACAGCGATGAGCGCGAGGACTGCCGCGAGCGCGATGATCGTGCGAAAGTACGAACTGGCGGAAGTAACGGGCTCGACGACTTGCTGGGATTCGGACGCGGATTGTTTCGAAGCGGTTCTGCCTCCGAGCGGCCGATTTTCGTGATCTGTGGCGGACGACAGGACCGGTGAAGCCTGCTGCGTCGACTGCGGCTGCTTGGCCGCGACACGCAGGGATTCAGGCAGCGGCGCGGGCGACTGGGCGAATGATGGCGAGACGACCGCAGCGCAGGCGACGACCGCGAACAAGACTCTTGCATGCAGCCCGCCAGTCATTTTTTTCGCCGCGTGCGTCACCCTTTACCCTCCTTGGTGATCACTTGTTCTCAGCCGCTACGTCTTGCAGCGGGGCCAGAATTTCGTTGATGCGAACGCAGAAATTGTCGTTGAGCACGAGCACTTCGCCGCGTGCGACGTGACGCTCATTGACGTAAACGTCAACGGGATCGCCTGCAAGTTTGTCGAGTTCGACGACCGCACCTTCGCTAAGGCGCAAGACATCCTCAACGAGCATGCGCGTGCGACCGAGTTCGATCTTCACGTTGAGATTGACGTTGCTGAGCAGTTCGAGTGCGTGGACCTGCGATGACGACAATTCGCCCGCGAAACTGGGCAAATCGAGCGGTTTGGCGTTGGGTGGCGGAGGCTTGGGGGCGGCTTGCGAACTGCCGCCAATTGGTGTGTTTTGCACCGGTGGGCCGCCATTCATAGCGGCAAGCATGGCGGCTTCTTCGGGCGTGGGCTCGCCGTCGCCAGCACCTTCGTCCGTGGCGGCAACATCGCTCATCAAGTTGTTGAGATCGCCAAGCTGCGAAATCGCGTCCTGCGCGGCTTTGAGCACTGCGTCTTCGGCACTGGTTGGCTTCGGCGCGTTGGCTGCGCCGGAATCTTGCGTGACATCGTCGGCCATCCGTGGCCTCCTTTCACTCGCGCTCCGCGCGAGGCAACCACAGCTGCATGTACACGCACCTGTTTCGCAGTTGAGTTTTTCGGTTCGATGCGGGGTGTCTCAGGAAAAATCGTGTCGATGTTGCGCGGCGTGCGCATGAAGCGTCCGTTTGCGTGCGATTTGTGCGCGGTTTGCTTCCGTTTGGATGTTGTTATTCTGCCGGGAAGCCCTTGCACTTGGGGATGATGATCCGTATGACCCGCGGCTTTTCGTCGCTGTCGTGTTCGATAACTTCGTTGAGGTACGCCATGATCTGGCGGTTGACGGTTTCGAGGCCTGGCTCGAGCAGTTGGTTGTGCGGGGCACGGCGGAAGATGAGTGCGACGCCTTCCTTCACCTCGGCGGCTCGCTGTTTGAGCGTGTTGGTGACGAATTCCTCATCCTTCTTACGCACTTTCAGCACGATTGACGCGTCCCAGATGTAAGCCCGGCCGCTTTGCATGTTCTGGAAGCGATCTTCGAGCAGCGGGATTTCGACCGACGCTTCGTGATCTTCGTCGTGTCCGTCCTTCTTCTGAACGTCGGCGGCGACGGGCTTGGGGCCAGTTGCACCGGCGACAAAGTAGACAACAGCGCCTTCGGCGATCATGATGCCGGCGACGATGCCGATGAGTTTGACGTTGAGTCCGCCCTTCTTTGGCGCAGCCTCGACGGCCTCTTTGGCGGCTTCAGGTGCGGGCGCTTTCTTTTCGGGCTTGTCAGACATGTCAGACGACTCCACGCAATTGCTCGCCCGCGACGTGCGGACTCATGTCGTTTATCGACGTGCCGCGTGCGTGAATGCATGTGAAACGATGACGAAACGAAGATCGGCGTGCAACGGTGCGTTGCACGCCGGTCAGGGAGGGGATTGCGTGTATATCGATGCGTTCTCGGGCGTTTTCTTGCGGAATCGCGCGTTATGCGGCCTTGCGTGCAGGTTGCTGTTGCTGCGTGGGCTGAGCGAGTTTGTACGTTTCCGTTTCGAACTCGCTGCGTGCGTCTTCGAGGTTCGCAGCAGCCGCTTTACCACGCTGAGCACTGACGATGGTGAACATACCCAGCAAGCCCGTGCCGCATGCGGCGAAGGCGGTCCAAGGATTGAGGAAGTTGCCGGGCAGAAGACCAGTCAGCATCGCGATGCTTCCCGCGAGTGCGAGCACGCCCAAGCCTGTGCGAGCAAGCTTCTCGTTGCCTTCAAAGAGTCTGCCGAAGATGCAGCGCTTCATGGAGATGACCTGTGCAAGCCAGAGACACGTGACCACCGACAAGACACTTCCTGCGAGCAGGAGTGCGATGAAGATGCCGTCGGAGAGTTGCGTGGTGGAGCTCATATCGGTTTCTTCGGGGCGATAACGGCGGCACATGAGCGATGCTTGCGGATTTGACGAAAGTCGCTCGCACCGGCAGCGACGAATCGAATGCGGATGGCCTGCAGGAGGCCACGATCGTCGTTTACCGGCCCAAAACCAACAATTGCTGCATCAGTTCGTCCGCCGTTCGGATGACGCGACTGTTCGCGGAGTAGCCCGTGCTGGTCAGAATCATCTTGATGAACTCTTCACCGAGGTCAACGTTGGAGAGTTCGAGCGCGCCGCCGGTGACAAAGCCGGCGCCGAGTTGGCCTGGCGTTGTGATGACTGGTGAACCGGAGTTGGCACCGATGCGGAAGAGATTGCCGCCTTCGTCGACCAGGCCTTCGGTGTTGGTGAACGTTGCGACGGCAACTTGTCCGAGCGTGCGGATGAGACCATTGCTGAAACTGCCTTCGATAGTGCCATCGACGCCAACGGCGTAGTTGGTCAGCGTGCCAATGGGCGCACCGTCTCGAAAGGTGATGGCGATTTCGCTGGTGGTGTCGGTCAAACTGCTGAGCGTGTCGTTGCCGCCGCCAAACTCGAATTCGAAGGTGAGGGGAGTGACTGCGCCGCTGTTGTCACGATTGACGGTGACTGTCGCAGGTGTACGCGTGATGAGCCGACCTTCGTTGTCGAAGTTGATGGTGCCGGTACTCACGGCGAGTCCGGTTGTGGCGTTGTCGCCACTTTCGACGTAGTAGCGCCAGGTTGTGCCGGCATCGCTGCGACTTTCGATGGTCATCGTGACGTCGATTTCAACCGGAGTTCCCAGCGAGTCGTACGCGATGAATGCGGTGCGTTTACTTTCACCATCGGCACTCGCTGTCTTGTTGGGCGTGAATGGATTGCGTGCGATTGTGCCGTCAGGATTGACGAGTCGCGCGTCGGCGACTTGGATTTGCAGATCGTTGCTTGTTCCTGCGTTGCTGATAACGTTGATGAAACCGGTCGTTGGATTGAGCGTGACGCCTGGTGTTCCACCGTCGGGGTTGTTGCCGACGGTTGTGTTGATGCCAAGCGACTGTTGCATGAACGTCATGAGGTCTTGCACGGTTGTGGCAGCGGTGATATCGAGCGATGCTGCGGGAAGCAGTCGCGTGCCCTTCGAGACGTTGCGAAGTTCAAACTTCTGTCCAGCAGCAAACCATGGCGCACCGGTGCCGGGCTGGCCTGGATCTTCGACATCGATGAGACGCGTTGTTGACTCGATTGCATTGCCAGAAGCCGGCGGCGGCGTAGCACCAGCGACAGCGCGGAAGCCGAGTACATCGCTACCACCAAGCGCGATGCGCGAACCGCCTGTTGGCAAGGGTCCATTTGCGTTGAGATTGCCGCCGATGCGTGCGGTTTGTGTTGCCTGCGCGATCGTGAGTTGACCGGTTGGAATTTCAAGGGGCTGGAGAATACCAGGAATGATGTTGAATTCTTCGTCGACGCCGTAACCCAGCACGCGGTTGCCGGAGATGTCGGTGAGTTCGTTGACGGCATTTTGACGGAATGCACCCGCTCGCGTGTAGTACTGCGTGTCGCCGCGTTGTACAACGAAGAAGCCCTGACCGTCGATCGCGAGGTCGCGACTATCGCCGGATGCACTGATTGTGCCGCCGGTCATGTTGCGTTGTGTGCCGGAGATGTTAACGCCCAAGCCTATCTGATATGGATTCGTACCGCCTGTCGTTTCGGCTGGCGCAGTGCCCGCGCGCATGTTGCGACTGAACATATTCGAGAACATCAGACGACTGCTTTTGAATGCGGTGGTGTTGACATTCGCGATGTTGTTACCGATGACATCGAGATTACGGCTGTTGGCGTTGAGCCCAGAAAGACCGGTGAAAAGTGCGGTGGTACTTGCCATGCGATTCTGTACGCGAAGCGTGTGCCGAAGTGAACGAACGCTCGATCAACTCGGCTGGACGGATGCGGTATTGAATCAGCGCAGCACCAAGTCACGCCTCGTCAAGTCATCGACGCAGCGGCGTATTTCTAAGCACGCATCAGATGTAGTCATCGCGCATACGTGTGAATCGCGGCGCTTCACGCAACCCGCGTGTCAGACTGCCGCGAGAGCGCATCAAGCAAGCTCGTGTTCATGGGTTGTTGCGATGACATGGCACTGGGTGGCTGAATTGTCCCTGTCGCGTCCTTTGCGTCCTTCGCTGCAACGGTCACGATCGCGTCGATGCCATCAACAACGCCTGTGCGATCAGCTTGAATCTCGCCAGTGACAGTGCGCGTCGGTACATCCATCGCAATCACTTTGCCATCGATCATGAATGCGCCGCGTGAAGAGCCGTGGGCCTCAGCCAGATCGGCCGCGGCACTCAAGCGGCCAAGTTGTTCGGGAGTTAACTCTACATTTGCACCATTGGCGACACGTACGGAGAGTCCGCTCTTCACTTCGCCAGCACGAGCCTGATTAAGCAGCGTTACGAAATCTAGCGAACCCAACGCGCTCGCGCCATGCCCGTTCGCGCTCGATGCATGGGCGTGCAACATGTTGCCGCCAAGTGCTCTGAGCATATCGGCTGATTGCGTGGTCATGCTGCCTCCGATCAGTTCGCTGCGGTCGTCGTGGTTCGCGCGGGTGCGTCGATGCGATCGATGTTCTTGAAGTCAACTACTTCGCCAGTCGCGAGACGAACGAGCGACGTGTCTTTGGTGCGACCAACGCTGGCAACAGTGCCGATGACGCGTGAACCCTGCTCCGTCACTCCACTGACACTCTTGCCGATGAGCGTTGCTGCGGCGGCGAAGTCGTTCTGCTTCGTGAGGTTCTTGAGCGAATCAGTCAGATCGGTATCGCTCTGGATCGAGCGAATCGTTGAGAGTTGTTGCAAGAGTGCGTTGGTGTCGTTGGGCGCGAGCGGGTCTTGCTTGCTCAACTCAGTCAGCACGATTTTAGTGAAATCCTCGCTGGAAAGGCCGCTAAAGCCGACGCCAGCTTTCGTGTTCGTCGTGCTGCCGTTCAGTGAAGTTACAGTGCTCATGCGAATCTCCGAATCACGCCACCCATTCAATGCCCATTGCAGTTAACCGCTCACCCGGAGCGACATCCCACGCGACGCCCTCGAGCGGCATCTGCACTTCGGCATCACGAGGCTGATCAACAGTTTGCGCATACTGAGCGTTCGCCGCTGCTTGCTCGCGATGACCGGCGGTATCACCACCCGGCCCATTGTTCACATTGCCGTCCGTGGCACTGGTCAAGGCTCCGCCTTGCCCGTTCTCGCGTGAAGCATGTTGCTGCGCGTCCTGCGCAGCATCTGCCGAGCGATTGATGGCAGGCTGCGCATCCGTGCGCGGCCCCTCCACTGCTATCGAGTCCACACGCAGCCCTCGCGCTTCCAGCGCATCGCGCAGCGTGTCTGTACTTGCTTCCAGCAATCGCCGTGCCGACGCGGTTGTGGTCGTGAAAGTCGCATCAATGCTTGTCTCGCGGACGTTCAACTTCACTTTGACTTGTCCGAGTGCCTCGGGCGCGAGCTTCATGGTTACTTCGCCACCACCTTGCTTGAGCGCGAGGCCTAATGCCTTGAGCGCGACCCCGGTAGTTTGTTGTTGCTCAAAAGCGTGCCGCGCGGGCTGGCCAGCTTGCATGAGTTGCTTGAACGCATCGCCGCGGGAGTTCTTGGCTGCTGTCACGCCCGCGATCACATTCGGTGTTGATGCTGGCTTATCACTGGACTGCGGCTGCGAACCGAGCATCGGAGCGCGGGCGACAGCAGTTGTGGTGGCGGTCTTCTGCGTTGGCATCATGCCTGCAGCTACGTTGATCTTCGACAAGCTCTTCGGCTCAGTGACCGCACTGGTCGCCTGTGGTAGCGTGCTGGACCGCCGCGACAATCCAGCAGATTGCAGCCCATTTTGTGCATTCAATGATGCTGACGAAGATGCGTCAGGTTGCGACTGCCGACCTGCTTGCTCGCTTGCCGCTCCCTGTGATTGTCTTGATGCTTGATTGTCACTACCAGATGCTGTCGGTCGCTCTTTGCCAGCGGTATCACGTTCCGAACCGGGTTTTTGCTCGCCACGCGATTGCAGTTCGGCTGCGTTGCGGTCCGCGACATCGACCTTCGTGGTATCCGTGACAAGCGTTCGCCATTGCACGCCCAAGCCGTTTGCTACTTGCACGTCAGCGGGGTCAATCGCTCCAACACGCCGCTTGCCGCGCTTTGCGCCAACCTGCGCGGCTTGCGTAGCTTCCTGATTCGGCGTGCGTTTCGGGGCAAGAAGCTGCGCTACGCGGGCATCGAAAGCTTCGCTTTCCGCGGTGCTAGCTGTGTCAGATGTGCGCGTAGATTCTGCGCTTCCTGTCAGAAGCTGCGCACTTGAAGGACTGCTGTTTTTTCTGTCAATTGCGGTAACTGTCATGGTGCTCCATCGACACGAGCAAATTGCCCATGCCGACGCAACGCTTCAAGCAACTCGGCTGCCAACGCCGGATCGTCCTTTGTGAACTCCGTGATGATCTTGCCGCGGGCACGTTCGTCCATCGCGTTCAAGTAGTTTGTTACTTGCTTCATGCGCACATCGCGAGCCTGCCGCGCGTCCGCACGTTGCTTGACTGTCTCTGCATCGCTGGTTTCGGTTGCTTGCACAAATCCGGGTGGCTGCGCTTGCGGGTCATTGAGCATTTGCAGCATAAGTTGCTTGGCGGCGGCAGGCTTGAGCCCTTGCAGCACATCAAGAGACTTTCGAAATTGCTCATCACTCACGCCGCTGGTGCTGTCGGCTACAAGTTGCTCGAACGCTTTGCGATCGGTCGTGAGTTGCGTCCATCGCTTGTCCAGATCCTCACGTTCTTTCGCGAGCGCCGCACGCAAATCGTCTGCTTCGCGCCGCATTCGCTGCATGCGCTGGTCGTCAAGTTGCGTCAGTTCAACGCGTGATTTCAGTTTTTCGCTCGCTGTCAGTGGAGGCTTGTTCGCTTTCGCTTCAGTAGCCTCTTTGGTTTTGGCCGCTTCGGCTTCGCGAGTTACAGCTTCTGCCTTGGCCTTGTCAGCAGTTACAGTTGTGCTGAACATCTGCCGCACCGAACGTGCGCGATCGACGTCCAGACGGTCACTCACCTTCAGCCACGCGAGCGCGCCAACGAGCGCGAGTAGATTTGCAACTGCCAGCACGCTGATGATGTTCCAGATCGTTTTCATGCCGACACCTCAGTTTGTTCGTCCGCGAGTGCCCGCGCGAATCGCATCGTGGCTAATTCGTCGAGGGTCATCGCTTCTTTGCGTGATTGCTCGTTCTTCCATTCGTCGAATCGCCGTTCGCGCAGCAGTTCAACTGCCTTTCTCGCCGCGACGGCTTGCCGGAGCTGCTCGCGGGAGTGCTCAAGCCGCTTGTGCAAGCCAGCGAGTTGCAAGATCAACTGCTGCGTTCGTGCTCTCAACACAAACGCCGCCCCGGCTTGAAATCGCACGCCTCGCAGATCGATCATTCTGCTTTCACCTTCGCGAATGCCGCTCAACTGTTCGCGAAGTTCATGTCGCTCGGCTTCGACGCTCTCATGCGCTTCGCGGATTCGCTGTTCAAGTGCGAGTCGTTCGCGTTCAATTGCAGCGACAGCGATCATGCGTTGCTTTTCGAGTGCTGAACGCTGCTTCAGGACTGCTTGGAGATTGAACACGAACCTTGCCATGAGCTAGTTATTTCTTGGTCTTGCGCGTGGTAGCGTCGGTGGTTTCCTTCGAGAGTTTGACAAATCGTGCGTATGCCTTGTCAAATACTTCGGCGTCGTCTTTTCCTTGCCGGAGCAACTCGTTGATTGAACGTTGGAATTCGATTGCAACGTCAGCTTCCGGATTGCTCCCCTTCGCATACGCGCCGATCTGCACGAGGTCTTCAACCTCGCGATACGTCGCGAGGATGCGCAGCAACTGTCGCCGCGCGTCCATGTGCTCTTTGGGCGAGATATCATCAGCAACGCGGCTGACCGAATCGAGCACGTCGATTGCAGGAAAATGAGCCTTTTGTGCGAGTTTTCGCGACAGCATCACGTGCCCATCAAGAATGCCGCGTGCTGCATCCGCAACCGGCTCGGTCATGTCGTCGCCTTCGACGAGAATCGTGTAGAGACCCGTGATGCTGCCTCCGCATGCACTCAGAGTTGGTTCAAGCGCGCCTGCACGTTCCATAAGCAGTGCCATTTGCGCGAACACACTGGGCGTGTAGCCCTTGGTCGCGGGCGGCTCACCAGCGGAGAGACCAATTTGCCGCTGAGCATGAGCAAATCGCGTGACCGAGTCCATCATCAGCAGCACGTCTTTGCCTTGATCGCGAAAGAACTCGGAAACGCTGCACGCCAACCGACTCGCGCGAACCCGCATCAACGGACTCTCGTCGCCGGTCGCGACAACAACAACGCTGCGCTGCAACCCTTCCGGCCCCAGCGCATGTTCAATGAAATCCTTCACTTCTCGCCCGCGTTCGCCGATGAGCGCGATGACATTCACCTGTGCACTTGTTCGCCGAGCGATTGTGCCCAGTAGAGTGCTCTTGCCAACACCCGGACCCGCAAATACACCCATGCGCTGCCCGCGACCCACCGGCGTCATGAGATCCACCGCTCGCAAACCCACTCGCAGCGGCTGGGTGATTCGCCGCCGCTTCATCGGACTGATCGGATCAGGCTGCATCGCTCGCGGCGAAAGTTCTCGCATCGCATCAAGCCCATCAAGCGGCCTGCAAAGCCCATCAATCACTCGGCCCAGCATCGACTCACCGACCATCGCGACGGGCGAACTCTGCATGGCTTCAACCACTTGACCCGCGCGAATACCCGCGGTGTTGCCGAGCATCATCACGATGGCACTTTCTCGCGTGAAGCCGACAACTTCGCCCAGTCCGAGTCCGTCAACATCTCCTTCGCCGCCGACGCGAACAACGGTGCCCACACCCACAGGCAGCTCATCAACAAGCACCGTAAGTCCTCGTACCGCACTCACCACGCCGCACATGCGCAGCGTTTGCAGCCGGCGAGCAACTTCCATCGCTGGAGCAAGCAGCGTCACGATGCACCAGCCTTGCGATCAGGAACGAGTGACTCGACAATGCGCGTCAGTTGCGTTTCGACTGACGCGTCGATCATGCCGCCACCCGCGCTGCGAGCGATGCAGGTGCCAGGTTCCGCGGAGACATCGACGTTGAGTGTGACGCTATGCGATGAACCAACGCGCGAAAGAATCGCTGGCAACGCGGCACGTACGACGGCTTCGTCGGCTTGCGCGATCGTGATCAGGAGCGATGTCGGCTTCACAACTGCTCGCAAGCATGCTTCGAGTTGTTCATTCACGAGCGTGGGATCGACTTCGAACTGCCTGCGCACGACCCGCTGCGCAAGCATCACGGCGAGTTCAAGCACGTCCTCGCGAGATTGCTGCAGCATCGTTGCGCGAAGCTGCTCAAATTGCGTCAATGCCTGCAACCAACCCTTCTCGATTGCTTCGAGTTGTTGCTTGCGCTCGCGTAGTGCAGCTTCGTGTCCTTGCTTGCGACCGGCTTCCAGTCCATCCTTTGTGCCCCGCGCCATCCCTTCGCGATGCGCATCCTGCTCGATTCCACGCATGATCCGTTCACGTTCAGCGTTCGCTTCTGCCACAATCGCGGCTGCTCTTTCACGAGCGTGACCAACCAACGCATCACCTTGGCGCTTGAGATCGCCTAGGTCCAGCGCGATGGCTTCTTCAGCCAGTCGCAGCGCATCGGATTGACGGATGACTGCCATGTGTCGTTACTTCGCTTCCCACAAAATCAAACCAACAATTCCTCGCCGCCGCCGCGACCCTCGATGACAACATCGCCACTTTCTTCGAGTCGACGAACGATGTCGACCACGCGTTGCTGCGCCGTCTCGACAGCGCTGACTCGCACCGGGCCCATGTATTGCATGTCTTCCTTGATGAGTTGCGCCGCACGTTCGGACATGTTCTTGAAAATCTTGTTCTTGAGCTCTTCGCTCGCGGTCTTGAGTGCCAGCCCCAACTCGCTGTTGTCCACTTCCTTGAGCACCGCCTGAATGCCCTTGTCATTGACCTTCTTAATATCTTCGAAGACGAACATCAGTCGGCGAATCTGCTCAACAAGATCCGGGTCCTCAGCTTCGAGACCTTCCATGATCGTTTTTTCTGTCGAACGATCGGTCAGGTTCAGAATTTCAGCAACCATCTCCACGCCGCCGCTTTTTTCCGTGCTCTGCATCAACATGTTGCTCAGCCGGCTTTCAAGCCCGCGTTCAACTTCCTTGATGACTTCCGGACTGGTCTGCTCCATCGTTGCGACGCGCTTGATGACCTCCACCTGCTTCTGCATGGGCAATCCGCCCACGATTTCACTCGCTTTATGGTGCGGCAAGTGGCACACAATCAGCGCGATGGTCTGCGGGTGTTCATCTTGGATGAACGCCATCAGGTTCTCGCTCTCGGCTCGCTGCAAGAACGAGAACGGCGTCTTCTGCACCTGCGTTTGAATCTGCCCCAGCATGCGCTCAGCAGCCTTCGGGTCCGTCATCGAGTCGAGCAGGATGCGCTTGGCGTAGTCGAGATTACCTTCGTTGGCGTACTGATTCGCGACGGTGATGCCATAGAACTCGTCAACCACTTGTTGTTGCAATTCCGAAGCCACTCGTCCCAAGCTCGCCAGATTGCGAGTGACTTCCTCGACCGCTTCGGGCTGCAAGTGCTTGAGGACCGCGGCCGCACGGTCAGGTCCGACCGCAAGCAGCAGAATCGCGGCTTTGGTCATTCCAGCGAGTTCGCTGGCGCTTTCAGGTAGTTTGTCGTTGGGTTTACGTACAGCCATGATGATCAACTATGCATTACTCTTCCGTCTGAATCCAGCGATTCAGCATGCGCGCGACTGCTTCGGCATCTTTATCAACCATTGTGTTGACTTGTTCGAGTTTCTTCTGCCCTTCCATCTCGCCCTCTGCAACTTCAATCCCCTCCATCGCGGTCTCACCTTCGTCCGCTTCGCCGACAATGTCGCTCTGTCCCTCAATCGCGGGTGGCGGCAGACCCACCAACTCCTCTGCTGACGGTGTTTCAACGCGTTTTGCGGTCTTCTTGACGAGCATGAACATCATGCCGAGCGCTACAACGCTAAGCAGTCCCAATACTGCCTTGTCAATAAGTCCGCCTGTGCCGATTGCGATGGAGCCGCCACTGGTCGTAATGCCCAGCGAACCCAGCATGCCGCTACTTGCGACTTGCGGCACAACCGGATCAAACGGCATAAGCGACACGCCCACCGTTTGTGCAAGAATCTGCGTGATTTCTTCGTCCTTGGGCATCTTGCCCGGTGCCGACTGCATCGATAACGCCCGCACCTGCGGCTTGATGCTTTCAAGAATCGCCGGACGCACAAGCTGCTCGAATGTCTGTCGCACCTGCTCGTCAGTTGGATCCTTCGCTTCACCGCTCGTGCCTTCTCCGCCTTGTGTGGTCTGGCTCTTCGCCACGGCAGCGACGAACGAGCGCGGCACGTTCACAGAGATTGCAACCAGCGTCGGCGCGCCGCGCGGATCAAACGTCTTCTGCTCGCGACTGCCAACCTTGTTGTCATACTCGGTGGTGCTCGTGACTGTGCTGCTATTGCTGCCTTCGCTCGCGCCAGCTCGCGTGATGTCTGCCGTCTGATTCGCCTCAACGCCAGGAGCCGCACCAGGAATCGATGATTTCTGGCTGGTTTCGCTGGTTTCTTCCTTCTTCGGAAGCACCACCGTTCCCTGACCAGTCGCGAGATTGCTGTTCACGGTCTCACGAACCTGCGTCACGTCGACCTGCGCGGTGACTGCTACCACAACGTTGGGAATGTAACCGAGCAACTCGTAAATCTTATTGCGTGTATCCGTCTCCACCCGCGCAGCGTGCTCAAGATAAGTTGTCGGCAACGCCTGCTCTTCGCTCGTCGCTCGCCGCTGACGTCCGGTCGCTGCGTCAATCACGCGCACCGTTTCCAAGTTCAACCCGGCTTTGCTACCAGCAACAAGACCCGCAATCGCATCAACCGTCGCCTGCGGCAGAGACTCGCCACCGACTGTTGCAACCTGCACCGAAGCTGTCGGCCGACGCACGCTCATGCCCAGCCCCATCGGAGCAGGAACGTCAATGAATACCTTCGCGCCCTTCAATCCACGCATCGCGTTGATCGTGTTCGCCAACTCATTCTGCAACGCAACGTTGGCCTGCCGATCATTCTGATCTCGCGTATTCCACCACTGCTGCTCGCGCAGAATATTCTCAAAAAGCAACTTCTTGTCACCCGGCAGCGAACCACTCTCCGCAAGAATCGCAAGCGCCCGACTTCGCTGTCCCTTGGGTACCATCAAGTTCCCGCCACCCATCGACACGTCAATACCTGCGACCGCGAGCGTACTTGATGATCGCTGCTGATCTTCCACAGGCATGCCAGGCAGCAACTCCACCAAACCGCCGCTGCCGCCGCCGGTCAGTCCGCCAGGTCGCTGCGCGAAGAGCAACAAAACGAGAAACAAGATAATCGCAACAGCAACCACAAGCCCCTTTTGGCTTGTGTTCAGCCCTTTGAGGGCCGACCCAATGCTCGCGAACATCTTGCGAAGCTGATCCACGCCGGGCCTCCATGCCCGCATCTCCCGCGCGTCCATGCGCGGCATAATGCACCGGAGAATTTCGGCGACTGACGGTCAATTCCTTCACTACATCTTGCGCTTGTCAGCAGATCACGCGCATCAACGCGCAAACTTGGCGATCTGGCAGCCGTTCGGGTTGGCTATATCAGACACGCATCTGCTTCACTTCGTCGTAGGCTTCCATCATGCGATTGCGCAGTTGCTGCAACATGCGAAATGCGTTGTCAGCCTTTTGCGTCGCGAGGATCACGCCTTCGACATCGTTGCGATTGCCGGTCGTCAAATCCTCGACCGCTTGCTGGGCCTCTTGCTGAGCTTCATTGACTTCTTGCAAGTTCTTCACCAGCACATCTTTGAACGACGCGCCACTCTCGCCGCCGACATTGGCGTTGGCAGGTTGGCCAGTTTGTCCACCGGCGGGCTTCGCAAAGTCCGGCCGCTGAATCTGATTTCCCGAAATGAAGCCAAGCGGATCGCTCATGTGTCACACCAGCATAGCCCAACCAAATTCTTCGCCTCCTGCAAATCCGCTGACGTCTCCACGCCAGAACTTGATTTACCCAAGCAACCGCAATGCCTGATTCACCATCGACCGCGTGAGTTCCGCCGCAGCAGCGTTTGCCTCGTACGCACGCGTCGCTTGCATCGCGTTCATCTGCTCGGTCACCGGGTTCACGTTGCTTTCCATCACGTACCCCGCCATCTGTCCAGACTTGATCGCACGCGGATTGCCCGGATCCAAGCGGATATTGAACGGTGATGGATCATTCTCGATGGTCGAAACATGCACACCCAGTTTGCGGCCGTCAGGCGTTGCCGAAGTTGGATCGCCAGGCGTGAAGAACACTCGTTTTGCGCGATACGGGGTGCCATCGGGCATCGTCGAATTGCGATTCGCGAGGTTTGCTGAAATGGCCGTCAGCCGCGTTCGCTGAGCGATCATGCCGCTGGTGGAGATGTCAAGAAGTCCGAACACGTTGACCTTTCGTTGATGCGGCCTGCATCGCAAGTCGAACCGAAGCAATCAGAAACGCCCATCAAACCCGCTGCGAAATCGCAACTCGCAACACGTCCATCTCGCGCCGCAGCAAGTCCGATGCAACGCGAAACGCCATGCCGTTTTCCGCCAGATCCTGCATCATGCCTTCAAAATCGCGATTGTTGCGATCGTGATACAGCACATTGCCAGAAGGCGAGCCTGGACGCAATCGCAAATCACCCTTGCCCGCGCGTTCGATTTCTCGCGTGGTAAACGACGCAACTTCGCCCGCCTCGGTCCGGCCGCTCGCTCGACGCGACTCAACCGCTTGCCGAAGCGCCACCTGAAACGAACGAGGTGACACATCAAGCGGCACAAACTCGGGCGTATCAATATTCGCCACATTGTGCCCGAGCAGCCGCTGACGTTGCGCGGTAAAGCGCATCATCTGCTCCAGCACAGGCGAAGCCCCCGCATTGGCAAGGTCAGTGATCATGCAAAACTCCACGCAAGCGATGGGCCAACACGGTGAAGCTACAGATTCTCAGCAACGAGTCCAGTTTGCTTCCACTTCTTGAGCTTCAGCCCCAGCGTCCGTACACCGATGCCCAGCGCATGAGCCGTCTTCTGCCGATGGCCCTTGAACTTCACTAGCGTCTGCACGATTGCTTCACGCTCGATGTCTTCCAGTTGCCGCATCGGTGCATCGACCAAGCTTGCCGCCATGCCGCTGCCTGCATTGATGACACCAAGCTTGGGTTCAACGCTGCCAATCATGACCGGTGAAGGTGCCATCGGCTGACTGTTGAGCCACGGCGCAATGAGTTCCCGCGTGATGATTGGCGTATCGCCTGTCAATCCACACAGCACCACCGCGCGCTCGCAGATGTTCTGCAACTCGCGAACATTGCCGGGCCACGAATAGCTCTGCATCAGCATGATCGCCTCGGGCGTGACCGCAGGCTTGACCCGACCTTCACGCGTACAAACGTGAGCGATGAAGTATTCTGCCAGTTCAGGTACGTCCTCGAGGCGATCTCGCAGTGGCGGAATGACAACCGGCAGCACATTCAATCGGAAGTACAAATCCTGACGAAAGTCACCCTTGTGAACGCTGATGGGCAGATCACGATTGCTTGTCGCCACCACGCGTACATCAACGCCAATTGCCATGCTGCTGCCAACCCGCTCAAAGCTGCGTTCTTGCAGCACTCGCAACAGCTTGGCTTGAATGCTGCCGCCAACTTCGCTTACTTCGTCAAGCAGCAGCGTGCCGCCATCGGAGAGTTCGAAACGACCTTTACGCAACTTCTCTGCACCAGTAAAAGCTCCCTTTTCATGGCCAAAAAGTTCACTTTCGAGCAGACTTGTTGAGAGTGCCGCACAGTTGACTGCGAGGAAAGTGCCCGTGCACCGCGGGCTGCTCTCATGCACCGCACGAGCAACCACTTCCTTGCCCACGCCGCTTTCGCCAGTAATCAAAACCGTGCCTGCGCTGCCCGCAACAGCCTTGATCTGCTCGCGCAGCCTGCGCATCACTTCGCTCGTTCCCACAAGACGATCAACACCCCGTCGCTCAAGCGGATTGTTCACATTGATTGCGCGAGCCTTGCCATTGCTCACCATCGGCGCATCAGGCCCCGCATGTGCTCGCAAAATCGCGTTCTCGCGAATCAGTCGGCGATGTTCAATCGCACGCTTGACAGCGATGACCAACTCGTCGCCTTCAAATGGCTTGGTCAGGTAGTCAAACGCACCAATCTTCATGGCCTTCACAGCCGTCTCGATCGTGCCGAATGCCGTCATAAGAATGACCGGCAGCTCATCATCAATTTGCCGCAGTTTTTCGAGCAAATCAATGCCCGTCATGCCTGGCATGCGCATGTCTGTGACGACTGCATCAGGCCTGCTTTGCGCAACCATGCCCAACGCGGTTTCGCCGTCGCTGGCAGTAAGCACCTTGAGGCCCGCGCGTTCGAGCGTGGAACCCACGCTGTCCCGCAACATTTCCTTGTCGTCAACGATCAGCACCGTCCTCATGCTGGTCTCCATTCAAAGCCTACGCCGCCTAACGGGCATCCTGCCCAAGCGACTTGCAACTCATAAGTACTACATTCGGTCAAACACACCCAATAACGCCAATTCCTGCGCGGTCTTTGCGCCGCTTCCATGTACATCGGGAATTTCCACCGCCGCCGAAGCCTCATTCATGTGCCTCTGCGACTTTGACGCACTTGCCGCCTGCTTCACAGGCAGCAGCACATCGACACACGCGCCTCGCATCGCAAACTCGCCTAACGCCGCTCGCTCGGATTCTGTCATTTCCCCCATCATTTCCGCATTATTTCGCACTTCAATCCTGCCGCCATGAGCGTCGACAATCCGATGCACAATCGCCAGCCCCAACCCAGTGCCCATGCTGCGCGTGGTAAAAAATGGGTTGAACATCCTGCTCACGATCTCGGCGGAAACACCCGGACCACTATCTCGTACTCGCAGACGCACCGCAGCCAGTCGCGCCCGCCCGCCAAGTGCTGCACGCGTCCTTGTACAACTCAGTTCCAGCCGATGCGACTGGCCATAAACGTTGCCCGCAGCAGCCATCGCTTGCATCGCGTTTTGCACAATGTTAACCATCGCCTGCGTCAGCAGCGTGCCGTCACAGGTCAGTTCCGTTCCCTTGACGCACGACCTGACCACTTCCAATGTCTTCACCTTCGCCCGCTCATGCTCGCACATGCCCAGCACATGCTCAAACAATTCCGATGCGCCAATCGGCTCCATTCGCAACTTGAGTTCGCGAGCAAACGAAAGCACATCACCCACGATCCCCTCCACCACTCGCGCCGCACCGTTGATTTTCCCTGCTATTGCAGCCATGTTCGCGTCATTTGCAAGGTCTTCCTCAAGCATCGTCGCATACAGCCGAATGCTCCCAAGCGGATTGCGAACCTCATGTGCAATCCCCGCTGCCATCTCGCCCAGCGCCGCGAGCCGTTTGCTGCGCTCGACTTGCTCATTGGCTTCGTGCAGTTCACTCGTCAATCGTGCAACTTCGCCACGAAGTGAATCGTGTGCCGACTGCAACTTGTTGGTGACTTCGTTGAATGTCGCAAGCAGGCCCGCCAAATCGCTGGACGTCAATGCCGCATGCCCCGGGCCGGATATCACTCCACCGCCGTCGCCATGAGCGTTCAACTCAAGAGCACCTCGCGTCATGCTTGATGATCCTGCATCAGGCCCGTACCGCCGGTGCTCGCGCCGCCTTGGACATACGCGTTGTTTGCACGCTGATTTCCAGCGATTTCCGCCAGTTCTGCCGCGAGCAACTTGCGTCGCCTCTGCAAGCGATCCTGATCCGCCGCATCACGCCGCATGACTGACTGCGCCGTTGCGGATACTGCATCAAACGTTGAGCGAATGCTGTTCTGCAAGTCGCCGGGCAACCTGTTCGCATGAACGTCAAACGCCGCACGCAGATCGCGTGATTGCTCCTGCAATGCATCGAGCTTGTCGATGATCTCCTGCCGAATTGTCATCTGCAGCAACAAAGGCTCAGGGTCTTCAGCTTCGATCATCTCGCGCTGACTCTTGCTGATCTGTTCAAGCTCGCGCAACAGTTCAAGCTGTCGCATCGCGCACGTGAGGTACGCCTGCCCCCACGCCTTGGGCTGATTCAAATCCACCTGAATTGCCGTCGCTTTCGTAGTCATCCTGACTCTCCGCAGACCCGACATCCGATCAAGAAAGCTTCCTCTCCAAGGCTGCTCTCGCAATCCCTATCGCTTTTCCCCTTCACTCGCGAGTACACTTGTCAGCCGCTGCTGTGCCGCAAGCCATCGCTCCCAATCTCGCTTGCTCATGGGCAAATTCGCATCCGCCCATACGCTTTCAGGCAGCGATTCATAGAACTGTTTAGCTCGCAAATTCGCGACCCCAGCTTTCTCGTAATCGCCCCGCTCCAAATACGCACTCACAACCTGCGTCATCGCGACCAGCGCCGCCGGGTCCTTGGGGTATCGCTCTCTCGCAGCGTCATAATGACGAATCGCGGCTTCAAATTCACCCAAATCAAACGCGCAGTCGCCGCGATAGAAATACGCGTTGCGCATCATGATCTCTTCGAGCGACGTCAATCCACCCATGTCGGCAAATTCCTGGCACACAGTTTCATACAACTCTGCCGCTCGCGTAAGCCGCTGCTCGCGAAGCTGCCGGAGCTTGCGGGCGTCTTCATCGGGCATCGCCGTCGCCAGTTGCTTGTCGATTACCTGTGTCGATTGCCTCAGGCTATCTGCAAGTCGGTACCGCACCGTCGGTAAGACCATCGCATCCGGATCCAACCCAGGCGATTTCTGTTCAATTGCACGCTCAACACGTTGCACAAACTCGTCGTACTTCTCCGCAGCGGGCTCATACGCGGATTTCGCGTAGTGCATGTCGCCCATTTCGCGCAGCGCGTCACGATATCGCTGCGTGCTCGCGCCGCCCAGCCGGCCACTCAAAACCTGTTCGAGCAGTCCTCTCGCCTCTTCGTCGTTTGCTTCATCACCATCGCTCAGCAGCGTCTGCGCAAGAGGCACGTACGCCGAATCACTAAATGGGCCCGAGCGTCCACTGCCATCACTGTCCACGATCAAATCGCGGAAAACCTGCTCGGCGAGTTTCGCTTCGCCGCGCGAGCGATACGCCTGACCCAGCCTGAACTTCGCCTCCGGCTGACGGTTATCCGCCGGAAAATCACCCGAAAACTGCCGGAACGCCGTGATGGCTTCTTCCGTCGCGCCCGCGCGATCGTAACTATCGCCCGCGTTCCACAAGCTCTCGGCGTACGCCTCCGCATCATCTTTCACGACGATGTCGCCATACGTGCGGTAATCCTCAGCCGATGCAAGCAGCAGCTCGCGCGCCTCGCGCTGCGTCGTCGGATCAACCTCATCCAACGAGAGCAACTCGCCTTGCTTCCCGCCTTCGGGCCGCAGCAACTCTTCCGCAAGGGCCCGCCGACCTTCGGCCATCAGCAGGAGCACATCCGCCGGCACCTTGCCCTTTTCATACAGCGACCGCGCGAGCGCGGCAAATCGCAGCGACGTGCGATGCGAACCAATTTCTGCCTGTTCACCCGCACGTTCCAAAATGCTCTCAGCAAGCACTTCTTTGGTAAACGTCGCCTTGTACTCGGGGTCCGCAAAGCCATCAACCAGCGTTTGATATTTCTCAAGCGATCGTTCAGGCACTTCGCCCGCTCGCTCACGTAGCAAAATCGCCGACTCAACTTCGGCAAGCCCCAGGTTCGCCGCAGGTCGCTGCACGCTGCGCCCAAAGCCTTCAAGCACCGCCGTGAATTTCTCGCGTGCGGTCTCCAAATCATCCGTCTGCTGCGACACTTGCCCGCTCAGAACCAGCGCCTCGGGCAACTGCTCAGCACTATCGCCCATCGCCTTGATCGCATTCGCAAGCTGCGTTTTCGCCCCTTCAAAATCACCCTGCCCGATGTACGCCCTTGCCAGCGTCATCAGCACTTCGCCCTTCACATCGGGCGACGCATCCGCCAACACCCGCGGAAGCGTCCGCAAAATGCGTGTCGCCGCATCTTCGTAGTACCCCTGCGCCACCTGCAGCTTCGCCTGCCGCGACAACGCCCACAGCCGATCGTCATTGCGTAGCGCCGTATCGCCCGTTAGTTGCGTCAGCAGTTCCAACGCACGCGGATGCCCCGCTTTGGTCGGCAAACTCAGCTCAATCAAGTCCTTCGTCCGCGCAATCCGCTCCTCGCGCTGCGCATCGGGAATCTTCCTCAGCATCGCCGCCGCTTTATCAAGCTCGTTGAGCGAAACATGCGTCCGCAGCAAATACACACTGTCTTGCCAGGTCAGTTCCGCGCCGGCCTTGGTCGCTCGCGCGTACTCCGTCACGATGTTCTCGTGATTTTCCTTCCGATCAACGCCCGCCTCGCGCTGCCCCAAGTAAAGCGCCCGCGCCCGCATCAGATAAAATCCTTGCTCCTGCTCTTTGTTCAGCCCACCTTTATTCAGCACCGGCAACACGCGCTGCCCCAGCGTCTCCAGAGCCTTGCCGTACTGCTTCTCATCCATCAGCGTTTCGACATCGCGAAAATCCAACGTCACATCATGCTTGGGTCGCGTGACAAATGCGTAGGCCCCCGCAGCTACCAGCGCGATCGCTCCGCCAATCAACGCCGGCCCCTGCCACGCATCTTTCCATGGCGAGCCGGCCTTCTCCACAGGTTTGTCACTACCCGCATCCGCCACAACGCGCTCCACACAACAACGCCGCCCGCGCTCATGCGCAAAGCCTGCGGCGTCCTTAGCCCGTTATCGGATGAATCGCCCCCCGAAGTTGAACCAACCCCAGCCGGATTTGCGCGATAGCCAATCCAAGCCCGCATGAGCCCACCCATTCACTTCACCGCAAGCGGCGGCACCCACTCAGCCACCTGCCGCTTACCCAAAAACAACCCGGTGATGTACGATCCGCTGGGTACCCGGTACAGCAACCACAATTTCTGATCCGTCCGGCTTTCAAACAGTTCAGGCGTCTGCGAAAGTGCCCGCAATCCAAACTCAGGCTCCACCATCAACACCCGCCGAGAACCATCCAAGTACGCGAATCCAAGCGGCTGCACCTGGCCCACACCATCAACATTGAGCAACGGAATCAGCACCCGCTGCGCCGTCGCCACGCTTCGACCCAGCAGACTCCGCTTGTGATTCGGTTGAATCGGCAGCATCACCCACGTCTGATTATCCACATCCGCCAGTTTCTCAATCAACGCCGCGCCGCCATCGGGTGCAGCCATCTCCACCTTGCCCCGAACAATCGTTGCTCCCGCCGTCTCGATATCAGCACCCATCGACGCATTCACGCCGAAGGGCAGCGTGGGTCCAAACCGCACCACATCTATGGCTGTATCCACCGCAATCGACGTAAGCGTCGCAAGCTGTTGCTGCTCGGGCGGCGTGGTTTGAGTTTGCTGCGTGCCACCGCCGCCCCCAACGGGCGTGGTCTGCCCGCTGGGCGCAGAAAGAAAAATGCCAGCGATAAGCAAACACACAATCAGCACGACCGCCACGACGACGACGATGATCTTGACCTTACTTTGTTGTGGTGCCTCATCGTCCATGGCGTTGTCCTCTTTCGCGAACTGTATGAGCTATCGCTTGCCACCTACGCACCCATCTAAACCTTCCGATCCAGCAATCGATACTGAATCGCCTCGGCAACGTGATGGAGTTGCAGCGTCTGACTGTCTTCCAAATCCGCAATGCTCCGCGAAACCCGCCGAATTTTGTCATACGCCCGGGCCGACAAGCCGAGTTCCGTCATTGCTTGCCCCAGCAGAGCCTGCGCCTTCGCATCCATCGTCGCAAAAACATCAAGCTGCTTGCCACTCAGCCTCGCATTCGGCGCATCACCCTGACGCACCCGCGCCTTGGCTCTCGCGCCCATCACCATGTCGCGCATCTGCGCCGTCGTTGCACCCTTGGGCGTATCGCTCCCGCCGCGCATGCCCGCGCTCAGTTCCTTCCAAGGCACCGCCGGAGCCTCCACATGCATGTCAATGCGATCCAGCAGAGGCCCACTCAACTTTTCCAGGTATCGCTCCATCGCACGCTTGCCAACTTCACCCGGCGCAAGGTCACCCTTGGGTGTTGGATTCATCGCCGCCACCAGCATCACATCCGCCGGAAATCGCAAGCTGCTATGCGCCCGCGCCACCAGAACACTGTGCTCCTCAAGGGGCTGCCGCAAACTCTCGAGTACATCGCGATCAAACTCGGGCAATTCATCGAGGAACAGCACACCCTTGTGCGCCAGACTCATCTCACCAGGCTTTGGAATCATCCCGCCGCCCACAAGCGCTGGCAAGCTCGCGCTATGGTGCGGACTGCGTACCGGTCGCTGCGTAATAAGCCCAAGCCCACTGGGCAACTGCCCCGCAGCACTATAAATCCGCGTGATTTCAACCGCTTCTTCCGGACTGAGCGAAGGCAGCACGCCCGGCAGAGCCTTCGCCATCATCGTCTTGCCACTGCCAGGGGGACCCAACATCAACAAATTGTGCCCGCCCGCCGCTGCTATCACAATCGCCCGCTTCACACCCTCTTGCCCACGCACATCGCCAAAATCCACCGTCGGTTTCGCGCTGCTCAGCACACTCGCAATATCAATCGCTGGCATGGGTTCAATTGGCAAGTTGCCCGTCACCAGCCCCACCACTTCCGCCAACGTTCGCACGCCATACACATCCAGCCCACCCACCGCCGACGCTTCATTCGCGTTGTCCGCCGGCACAATGACCCCCTGCATCCCGCGCTGCTTCGCAAGTGCCGCCATCGCGATCACGCCCCGCACGGGACGCACGCGGCCATCCAATGCAAGCTCGCCCGCGATCGCAAACTGCCGCAAATCCAACGGCTCTTGCTCCGCTCGCGGCTCTTGCCCAGGCGGCACATACGTGCGTTTGCCGCCAAACAACGAGCCGCCATCAACGCTCAACACCCCTTGCACCGCCAGCAACCCAATCGCAATCGGCAAGTCGTACGTCGAACCTTCCTTCTTCAGATTCGCTGGTGCAAGATTCACAAGCACGCGGCCGTTTGGCACCACGTATCCACTATTGGTCAGCGCACTCTTGACACGCTCTAACGATTCCTTCACCGCTGTATCCGCCAGCCCGACAACAATGCTCTTTGATTCATGCGGCAGCGCATTCTCATTGAAATCAACTTCCACCTCGCACGCCAGCGCGTCGATTCCTTGCAGTAAGTACGATTGCGTGCGGGCAAGCATGCCCAAGGCTAGGTCACGCCCAAGGCCCTAACAAATCACGATGCATACCGCCCCCACCATCATCACACTCGACCAACTCGCCGCTCGCCTGCACGCCCTCGCTGCGACCGATCTTTCGAGACCCCAAGATCGCTCGCGCATCCTCGCCACCCTCGCCGACAAACTCGATGCCGCACGCGACACAATCCTCGCAACCGCGAGCGAAGAAACCGCACTAACCATCGACGAACTCATCCCCGAGTTCACTCGCACCACCGCCACACTACGCCTCTTCGCAACCCGCACACTCAGCGACACCACCTTCCGCACGCACCACGACCCCGCACCACAATCACCCGCCACCTCCATCGGCCCACCGCACGACTTGCTCTCGCGCCTCATGCCCCTGGGCCTCGTCGCCGTCTTCGGCGCATCCAACTTCCCCCTCGCCTACGGCGTCTGCGGCGGCGACACCGCCAGCGCCTTCGCCGCTGGCTGCCCCGTCATCATCAAAGAACATCCAGCCCACCCACGCGCAGGCCAACTCCTCGCGAGCCTCGCGCACGACGCAAACACACCGCTGCTCTACCTGCGCGATACTGCCCCAAACAACGCCGCCGCGAATGCACTTATCGACCACCCACTCGTCCGAGCCATTGGCTTTACGGGTAGCACCGCCGCAGGCCTCGCAATCGACGCCCGCGCGCGCACACGCATGAGCCCACTCGCACGCCCCGACCCCATCCCCGTCTTCGCCGAAATGGGCAGTTGCAATGTCATCGTCATCCGCGCCCACGCACTGCGGACTCGTTTCGAACAAATCACACGCGATCTCGCGAACTCGCTCCTGACCCGCCACGGCCAGCAATGTACCGCGCCAGGAGTCATCATCTGCGAAGAACTCGCAGACACATGCAACGCTGACGCGTTCTACACCGCGTTCGCACAAATTCTTGCTCAATCCCCGCCACGCCGCATGCTCGCGCCCAACGTCGCAACCAACTTCCACAACGCACTCACACAAACGCTCACCCTTCCCGGCATCTTCGCACACACGCCCCTCGCGACCGACTCGCAACGCACGGCTCACATTACACCACCGCTAGCAATTCGCGCCGCCTGGAACACGTTTGACCACAACACCGCATGGCAAGAACTCTTCGGCCCCGCCGTTCTCATCACAGGCGGCTCCCTGCCTGCACTGCTCGCCAACCCACGACTCTTCCCGCCCTCTCTCACCGCCACGCTCATCGCCGATCCATCGGACCACGACGAACACTGGCAACCGCTCATCGCCCGCGCCGCCGCCGCTGCTGGCCGCGTCATCTTCAATGGCGTGCCCACCGGCGTCCGCGTCAGCGAAGCGATGAACCACACCGGCTCAGCCCCCGCCTGCAACGCACCGCATACTACCGCCGTCGGACCGCGCGCAATCGAACGCTGGTGCCGACCGGTCACGTTCCAAAATGCGTCGGAACCACGCGACAAATAGTTTGATGCATGGCGCTGGACGTCTCAACGCCAGTATCCACTTCAATGATTTCAACACTTCATCGCACGTGCGTCACAAATTCCTCAACACTTACGCCAGCAGTTCGAATGATCGACCTCAACGTGCCTCGTGCAACTTCTTTATGCATCGGAACCGTGACCGCAGCAAACGGATCATCTCGCACCATCGACACATGTGAGCCGCGCTGCCTCGCACGACGAAAACCCAGTCGCTCGAGCGCTCGCACAACGTCATCATCACTGATTGCGGGCAGTTTGCTCATCCATGCACACCGAAAGGCTGAGTATTCTGATGCGGAACGCCAAAATCACGCGACATTCAGCGGCAGCAGTGCCACCGTCGCCGACATGTCATCTTGAGGCACAGGACGACCGAGCTCTTTCATCGTCTCGATCCACAACTCGGCTGCCTCCGTCACGTTGCGTATCGCGTCCTCTTGCGTTGCCCCTTGCGACACACAGCCGGGCAGGCTCGGAACCTCCGCAATCCACACCCCATCTTCATCGCGATAGAGAATTGCTTGACGCATGTTCAATCATACGCACTACGAAAAAGCGGAGCCCCACGGCTCCGCTTCCAAGCATCTCGCTCACTACTCACTCACTTCTTCGCCGGAAACAAGAACTCCAGCGCCTGCGGAAACCGCTTCGCCCAAGCGTCCTCATTGTGTACCGCGCCTTCTTCCAGCACGAACACCTTGCTGCTCTCGCTCATGCCCTTGCTCGTGAGCCAGCCATCAAACTTCTTGACGCCCTCAACAAACGTCGAGCTCAGCCGCTCGCTGTCAAAGCCTTCCTTCGTGCCCACCGCCATGAAAATCTTGTCAGGCCAGCGCGTCGTGTTCGAGAACGCCGCACCCTCCCACAAGTTCACGCCCGCCATATGCACCGCCGGGCTTTCCGCCAGCACTTTGCCGAAGACTTCGGGCTTGTACGCAGCCGCATACAAGCTAATCAGCCCGCCCATGCTCGATCCGCCAATCGCCGTGTCCTCACGCTTCGTGCTCGTGCGGAACGCCGCATTCACTCGCGGCATCACTTCGCTCAGCAGCCAATCCACGTGTACCTTCCCCTGCGGCGGCTTGCCTTCCAGCAACTTGTGCGTGCCTTTGCCATCAGCTCCCAGCGGCGGCATGTACTCCAGCGTGCGCGTCGCGCCGCTGTGAGGAATCCCAACGATAATCATCGGCTGCACCTTGCCCGCCGCGATCAGTTGCGTTGCAATTTCATCAGCTTTCCACTCGCCGGGCGTCGGAGCCGAAAAATCAAAGATGTTCTGTCCGTCATGCAGGTACAGCACCGGGTAACGCGTCGTCGTGTTCTTGTCGTAACCCTCCGGCAGCCACACCAGCAAGTCACGCACGCCGCTCGCCGCCGCACCCGCGCCGCCGCGAACTTGCAGCCGCTTCACGGTGCCCGTCACTTTGATCGCGCGATACGGATCGGCACTCTTCTTCTGTGCATACTCGGGCCGCATGTCGCCCCACTTGGCGACCGACATCTCAATCTGCGGCAGTTCGCCCGGCTTCACCTTGCTCATGTCAACCTTGGGCAACGTGCGATCAGTCGGCACGCTCATGTCGTCGCGCAGCTCTTCGTAGTCCCACCCGCCACGCGTGAACTTGAACTTGATCGGCTCATTCGCGTTGATCTTGCTCACCGGCTTCTTGAGTTGAATCCGCCAACGCATATCGCTCTGCGGCGTCAACTTATAATCGGGGTCCGCCGGATTCCATCCATTGAAATTCCCCGCAATGTAAATCGGCTTGCTCGCGTTCGCCAGCTTCGCCTTGTCTTCAACGACAATCAGGAAGCCTTGCTCCAGCGTCGTGGGATCAACCAAGTTCGCGTCATCCGCAACCTCGGCGTGCCCATTCACTTTCGCGACCACCGGCACCGCCTCAAGCCGAGCCTTGATCGCCTCGCCAATGGCGTTCGCCCCACCCGTCTCACCCGCCCCAGCCCCCACCGGAGGCAGCTTGTGGATGTTCTTGTTCGTCAGCGAATCCGCGATGATGAAACACAACAAAGCCACCACGAGAATCGGGGCGGCGAGAAAGGCAGTCAGAAAAATCTTGCGGTGCATGAGCAAATATAGGGTCTCTCGTGCCACCGATCCGCTGCTCTGGGCGGATCGGCGCGAACCAATGTCGATTCGCGACATCCCAAGAAAACACCGATCCGCTCAAAGCAGCGGATCGATGGCACATGACCCGGATCATTCAACTTACACCGTCTCCACCCACGTACTTCCACTCGCCCGCTGCACCGCCTGAATCCCCTTCTCCATCGCGGCAGGCGACGAGTACATCTCACTCTTGCCAATCGTCTGGCCATTGCTTGCCGTCAGCACGAAGTACGCCTGACCGTTGCTCGCGGTCTTCACGTCAAACCGCGCGGTGTCTTGTGCGTTCTTGCGCACGCTATCAATCCCGGCGTTGCAGCTCGCCAGGTCGTTGTAGCTTTCGCTGGTCAGCACCACTTCGTGGTTGCCGCCCTTGAGGTTGAACATGAACTTGCCGTCGGCGGTCTTCTTCACTTCATACCACGCGTTGCCCGCGAGTGCGTGTCCGTAATTTTCCGCGACCTTCGCCCAGTTCACCACGTTCCACCACGCCGCCATGTAATCAGGTCGGCGGTTTTGATACTTCAGGTAGTACGCGTGCTCCCACACGTCGCAGCCCAGAATCGGCGCGCCGCCGCAGCCAGCGATGTCCTTGCCCATCATCGGATTGTCTTGATTGGCGGTGCTGCACACTTCAAGCTGCTTCTCTTTGTTCACGCAAAGCCACGCCCAGCCGCTGCCGAAACGCGTTGCGCCAGCCGCTGCGAACTTTTCCTTGAAGGCATCGAAGGTACCGAAGGACTTGGCGATCGCGTCCGCGAGCAACCCCGCGGGCGCACCGCCGCCGCCCTTGCCAGCCGGAGCCATGATTTGCCAGAACATGCTGTGATTGACATGCCCGCCCGCGTTGTTCCGCAAAGGTCCCATCTTGTCGGCGGGCAATTGGTCCAGGTGCGTAATGAGCCAAATGCCGTCTTTATCGGCGAAAGCGGTGCCTTCGAGAGCCTTGTTGGCGTTGGTCACATAAGCAGCATGGTGCTTGCCATGGTGAATGTTCATTGTCGCCGTATCGATGTGGGGTTCGAGGGCTTCGGGTGCGTAGGGAAGGTTGGGAAGAGTGAGGGCCATGCGTAACTCCTTTGGGCTTGGTGTGCTGCGAACAAGCGTCCGCGTCCTGTATTCGATGCGCGAGACATCATAGGAACCTCCAAAACCACGGCAACCGGGGGTCAGGAGTTAGGGATTTGCGGCCCGACGCGCAAAAAGATTGTGGTTTGCCTGTTGAAAACAACATAAGCCCCTTGGCAAGATCGTGTAAAGGATGTATTCTGTGCGCGCAAGCAGCGTCGATCGATGTCTGCGAGCCGTGGTGGTTGTCCGAGGGGCTTCCCCAGTATTCGTGTCCGGGTCGGAGTGCCCGGATGGTTGTGCCAAGGATGGCGAGCAAATACTAACTTTTGGTCGCTATCGCCACCGCGCGAAGTGCATCCCACGGGCCGACTTGTGCGTACCTGTTCCTTGGCGTCTTCGCGAAAACTGAACCAATTGCTGGTTCGAACGTATATCGCGTAACCGATTGTCAGGGGTGGGCTTCCAAGACTATGCCGACCGGAAACGGGACGCCCGGTAGTTTCAATTGCTATTGCGGAGAAATTCCGGACAAGCAGGTTTGTTTAGCGAAACGCAGCGAGTTGTCAGGGGAATACCTTGGTCAATTCTTGCGCTTCCCCTCGCACGAGTGAGGGACGAGTGACGTAGTCCAAGAGTATAGAGGGGTGTTGTTTTTTTGCGGCTGAGTTTGGCCGCCAGCACCATCCCGCAAAGACAGGGTTTGAACTGGTTATTCGAATTGCGTTCTTTTTAACACCATCTAAACCGGTATCGGCATCGTAAGACACGAGCTCAGCCCGGCGATCTTCGAGCGACTTCAGGATCCTGTTTCCAGCCAAGGCCGGCAAGGAAAAATTGAAATGCGACAGAGTACGACCAAACGCACGATCAGCCCCCTCGACCAAGTCCGCCGCCGGACCAAGGCCGTGGTCGGTGCAGCAACCCCCGAAGTTACTGGCAGCCGTACCGCGCGCGCTGCGGTCAAGCGTCGGCTGTCTCAGGAAGACGAGCGCCTGCTCGCTCAGATCATGAGCCAGGAGCAGGACTTCATCCCCAGCCCGGTGTTTGAAGAAGAAGACGCCGAAGCGAAGATCTACGTGGATTACGAGAAGGTTCCCAAGCCCGATACCACGTGGTATCACCCGGTGATGGACGATTTGTCTGCTGCTCGTGGCCGGACGGTCAAGAGTGCGCAGCAGGTCATTCTGACGGGTGCGCAGGAACGGGTGTTGTTCCATTGCTTCAACTATGCCCGCCATTGCATCTGGAAGATTCAGCAAGAAGTGTGGGCGAGCGAAAGCAAACAGCCCACGCCCGAGCAAGCTGACAAGGTGCTGCACTGGTTCCGCAAGGCTGACTTCATTCGCGAGCAGATTGCCGAGACGAACTTGGCACTGGTGCTGGCGATGGCCAAGCGGACGCGCATGAGCGAAGTTGACTTTGCTGACCTTGTGAGCGAAGGCAACATGGCGTTGCTCCGCGCGGTCGACAAGTTCGATGCGGGCCGTGGCTATAAGTTCAGCACGTACGCCTGCCGAGCGATCTTGAAGGCCTTCAGCCGGCAGGGCATGAAGCTGAGCAAGTATCGTCAGCGGTTCCCCACGGACTTTGACCCCAAGCTCGAACGCAGCAACTACCTCGAGATCAAGCGGACCAGCTTCGAGAAGGATGCCGCCGACGAAGTTCGCCGGATCGTCACGGAAAACCGTGCCGAGTTGAGCGATGTCGAACGCACCGTGATCGAACACCGCTTTGGCCTTGAAGCGGGCGAGATTGAGAAGCCCATGACGCTGGAGCAAGTTGGCCAGATCATCGGCGTGACCAAAGAACGCGTCCGGCAGATTCAGAACAAGGCGATGGAAAAGATTCGCCTGCAACTTGAAGCGCACTTCTTGGGCAACAAGGACGCATTGGCGGCTGTTGAAGCTGCTCTTGCGGAAGCTGAAGCCCAGAACGCTGGCAATAACGCGAAGTCGCGTGAGAATCTTGCGGCGATGGCGTTCAACTGAGTTTGGGTCAATCAAGTGATTGAAACGCCCCGTGATGAATGGGGCGTTTTTTTTGGAGTCGAATGGTCGCAGACAGATCGTCTACGCTGAGTCGTGACTGATTCCATAGCGAAAACACCCGGCGGAAACACATCGTCACTTGGTCATGACTCGGGCTGGTTCGACGCGCACCTCGACTTGGCGTGTCTCGCGCTGCTTGGTCGCAACATGCATGCGCCGCTTCGCACGTGCGGAGGGCCTTGGCAGCCGGCGGCGGTCACATTGCCGAGTTTGCGTGAAGGCAACGTGAGGCAGGTGCTTGCGACGATTTTCACCGAGGCTGGCGGGACGGATGCTGGCGTGGGATATGTGGCGGGCAACGCGGAGCAGGCACATGCCGCAGGGATCGCACAACTGAGTGTGTATGACGCGTGGGTGCGAGAAGGTGCGTGGGCGCGAGCAAGCAAGCATAACGCGAGCCAAGACGCTTTGCGATTTCGGATTTTGATGGAGTGTGCCGATCCGATTCGCGAGCCGGGCGAGTTGGCGTGGTGGGTTGAGCGAGGCGTAGCGGCGATTGGTTTGGCGTGGGCACGCGGTTCGCGATATGCGGGAGGCAACAGCACGGGCGGGCCGCTGACGGCGAGTGGGCGCGAGCTGGTGCGCGAAATGGATCGATTGGGCGTGGTGCATGACGTGTCGCACTTGAGCGATGAGGCACTGGAGCAACTGCTAGCGTGTACGGATCGACTCGTTATCGCTAGTCACAGCAACTGTCGATCGCTGATTGACAAGCCCGGCGACACGCCTCGGCAGCGGCACTTGACCGATGCGAGCATTCGTGAGATCGCTCGGCGAGATGGCGTGATTGGGCTGAATCTGTTTAGTATGTTTCTGGTTCCGGGCGGGGTTGATGGTGCACGGGCGAGCATTGAACAGACGCTGGCGCATGTTGAACACATTTGCATGTTGGCGGGAAGCACGAAGCACGTTGGGTTGGGCAGCGACATGGACGGCGGATTGCGCGGCGATCAACTGCCCCTAGGAGTCAACAAACCGGCGGATTTGCGGCTGCTGAGCGACGGTTTGCGAGCGAGAGGATGGGCTGAGAACGAGGTGCGCGGGCTTATGCGGGGGAACTGGGAGCGGATGTTTGGTGCGTAGCGATATCTCGGCGCGTCGATGCAGCGTGTCTTCCTTGGTGCATTGACATGTTTGATTAGCGACATCTGCGCGATGCATCGCGGAACTCAGTTATGAGATTCGCATCGCCATGACGAAGTGCGGGCCGACACCAGCGATGTCGAACTGATCGCTCACGATTTGCATGCTTGCTTTTTCGTAGAAGCCGATGGCAGCGACGCGAGCGTTGCACCAGAGCAACGCTGGTCGCTGCTCGTGGGCGTGCGCGATGAGGCGTTGAAGCAACGTCCAGCCGGCGCCTTGGCCGCGAACTGATGCGTCGCTGGCCATGCCGCGGAACTGGAATTGGCGCGAGGCATCAATCGCGTTGGCGATGGCGCGATTTGTTGCGTTTTCGGGCAGGATTTGCGGGTAGATGGTGCCGATGGCGATGATAGCTCCGACAGCGTTGATTGCGCCGTAGTGCGTGGTGATTGCGTCGTCGTCTCGCGGCCAGATGACAACGCCTTGTGGGTCGCCGTTGCGCAGAACCTCGCGACGCAGATGATGCGTGGCGGATGCGGAGATGGGGACGACTTTGAACATGTGAGAGACGTGCGATTTGTTTCGCGGATGCGAGTAATCGCGATCTACCGCAGGCCGTATTCCTTCAGTTTGCGATAGAGCGTGCGTTCACCGATGCCTAGCAACTTTGCGGCGTGCTCGCGGTTGCCTGCGGTGAGGCGAAGAGTTTCGCGGATGGCGCGCTTTTCGATTTGTTCGAGCGTTGTACCCGCGAGCGCACCGCCGGCGGTGTCGGTTGCATCATCGGAGCCGTCGCTGCGGATGTCATCGGGAATGTGCCGGGTGTCGATGGCGGCTTGCTGACCGGCGGAGCGATCTTCACTCAGGCACGCGACGACCATGTTCTGCACGACGTTGAGCAGTTGCCGCACGTTGCCGGGCCAGTTGTAGCTGGTCATGCGCATCATGGCGGCGTCGCTGATGGTGGGCACGGTGACGTTTTTGGGATCGAGCGCGAGTTCTTCGGCGAAGCGATCAACTGCGTGGGAAACGAGGGCGGGGATGTCTTCGCGACGCATGCGCAGCGGCGGCAGGTGGATGGTGCTGCCGTTGATGCGGAAGAAGAGGTCTTCGCGGAAAGTTCCTTGCTGGACCATTTGCTTGAGGTCACGGTTGGTCGCGCTCACGAATCGGACGTCGACGTTTTTCGCTTCGTTGCTGCCCAGGCGAACCACTTCGCCGCTTTCGAGGACTCGCAGCAACTTTGCTTGCATGGCCATGGGCATATCGCCGATTTCATCGAGGAAAACGGTGCCGCCGTTGGCGTATTCGAAGACGCCGGCGCGTTCTTTGTCGGCACCTGTGAATGCACCGCGGACGTGGCCGAACAGTTGATCTTCGAGGAGGCTTTCGCTTTGGCCGGCGCAGTTGAAGGTGACGTAGCGATTGGTGGCTCTGCGACTGTTGCGATGAATGGCTGCGGCGATGACTTCCTTGCCTGTGCCGCTCTCGCCAGTGACGAGGACGGGTATGTTGCTGGGGGCGATCATCTTGACTTGCCGCAGAATGCGACGCATGGGTTCGCTGCTGGCGACGATGCCTTCGAAGCCCGCGAGTTCGATTTGCTCTTGCACTTTGGCGCTGAGCGTTGCGTTCTGGTGGCGCAGAAGAACTGTCTCGGCGGCGCGGTTAACCAGATTGCGGAAGATGTCGAGATCGAGGGGCTTTTGGATAAAGTCGTAGACGCCCAGTTTGAATGCATCGCGCGTGGTGGGGACATCGCCGTGGGCGGTGACCATGATGGTTGCGCTGTTGGGTTGGAGTTTGCGTGCGGCTTCGAGGACGCGCATGCCGGCGTCACCGCCGTCGGTGCTGACGGGAGCGATTTCGATGCCTTGCGAACGCGGGTCAAACTTTGCACTCGCGGGCATGCGCAGGTCGGAGATGATGATGTCGAAGGAACCCAGGCGAAGTTCTTCCATCGCGCCCGCGACATTTTCAACAACGGTGCAGACGTGTCCGTACTTCTTGAGTGCCTCGGCCATCACGTCGGCGTGGTCAACTTCATCTTCCACGATCAACACTTGCGCGGCGGGCGGGGCGTAGGCGGGTCCGGCTGCATTCTGGCGAGAATCCTCTGGCATAGGCAACTTTAGATGCCGGAAGGCGTGAGAGGGATGGCGGGCGGCGCGTCTATTCGACTGCCCCTAGAATCATCTCAAACACATGACACTGAAGCAAGATCAACTCGCGTCCTCCATCGAACGTGCACTCCGCGAACGCTTTTCGCGCGGCTTTCACGATCCGCGCATCACTGGGCTTATCACAATCACGACTGTCAAGGTCACGCAGGACCTGAAGTTTGCGGATGTTGGGATCAGCGTTTTTCCGGCGGAAAAACAAGGCCTGACGATGCACGGGCTTGAGGCAGCGGCGAAGCATATTCGCCGCGAAATTATGGATGAGGTGCGATCCCGCAGCATGCCTGAGGTGCGGTTTGTTGCGGATAACAGCCTGAAGAAGCAAGCTGGCATCATGAACGCTCTTGATAAGATCAAGCACGACGACACGACCAAGCCAACTTGGGGCGCAACCGCCGGTGAGGCCCAAGCGGACGACGCGACGACCCAACCCAGCGACGGAAAGGACGCCTGACTGTGAGCACGGGAGACCCTAAAAAGCTCGCGGCACTGCTCAAGAAACTTCGAGCGGCTCATGCCCCGAAGGCAAAGGATGCGAGTTTTGATCCGCTCGCAGCACTCACGCCCGCTGATGTTTTTGAACCGCGCGCGCATGAGATTCCGGGCATGGGGCTGGCGGTGCAGCAATTGGTCTACTCGCTGCTTTTGTGGGAAGCGTCTTCGACGCAGGCTCGCGGGGCTCTCAAGCGCGTGCGAGAGTCGCTGGTTGATCTGAATGAACTTCGCGTGTGTGCGATTGATGATCTGTCGCACATACTCGGCGACCGTTACCCGCTTGGGCGTGAGCGGGCGATGCGGATTCGCTGCGTTTTTTCTGAACTCGTGGCGCAGTTTCATGGACCGACGATTGATCCGGTTCTCGCGATGTCCAAACGCGACGCGAAGCTGTTTCTGGAAGGCTTGCACGGCATGCCGCCGTTCGTGGTGCAGCGAATCGCGTTGCTCGTGATGAACACGCATGCGATGCCGGTTGATGAACGGCTGCTGCAATTGCTGGTCGCTGCGAAAGTGCTGCAGCCTGCAACTGATTGTCATCATGCTGCGAGTTGGCTTGAGCACAACGTACCTGCTGACGATGGGCCGCTGACGGCGATGCTTTTGCAAGCATGGTCAGATGATGAAGGTCAGCCGCCCGCGAGGCCAGAACCATCGGAACTTGTCAGCGAGCTTTCGAGCCACGCGTCACCTAGCAAACGTTTGTCTCGGCCCAAAGCGACGAAGAGCGAAACGACGAAACCCAAGAAAAAATCGCCCAAATCGGCGAGTTCGTGACACTGCCGCGGCTTGTTCCGCGAAAGGGAACTGGAATGGAAGCCAGGCTAACGCTGCGACGCTCAGACATGCAACGCTCTTTCGGTCGATTGATCTTTCCGCTCGCGGTCGCTGCAACGCTTGTCGCATGCGCTGGCAAGCCGCAGTCGAGCGGTTTGGGGCCGCAGTCAAAAGCATCTCAATCGCTTGCAGCACTCCAGAGTAGTACCGGCCCGTCGGCTCGCGAACAGCTCGCTCAACTTGCGGCTATACAGGTAGCCACGCCCGATCAGCGAGCGATTGCCGTGTGGCGCAAGCTTCCGGCGCTTGATGTTGCGTCGATGGAGACTCCAACGACGGATGATCAGGCTGCCGCACGCTCGCTCGCGTCGTTGGTGGCGGCGATACCCGCGACAGAAGCTTCTCCAGTTGAACGCGATGTAGCTCCGGATGATCTGATTGAGTCGCAGAAGTTATACATTCGTGGCAAGTCGCAGTTGCTCGCGGGCGAAGTTGGCCAAGCGTTGCAGTCGCTGGAAACCGCGTTGAGGCTGGATCCGTCTTCGATGGAATTGCTCTCGCAAGTTGGTGAGGTGCAATTGCGCGCTGGTCGGCGATTGCAGGGCATCGCTTCGCTGCGGAAAGCTGCAATGAGTGGCCCGGTGGGTGCTCGCTCGGCGTGGCTGCTGGGGCGAGAGGAAATGCGGCAAGGGGACGCAGACGCCGCTCTGCGCGTATTGCTGCCTGCACATCGCGATGTTGACGTGGCTCGCTCGCCCGTGCTCGCGGCGGGCATTGATGCAGAGTTGGCCCGCGCTCTGCTCGCGAAAGGCAATCTTTCTGCGGCGAATGAAGCGTTGGGACGTTCATTGACTGCACCAATCGAGCAATTCGCGGCGAGCATTGACGCTCGCGACTTTGGCGAAGTGATTCGTGATCGGCCCACGCTCACGATGCTGCGCGGCGACATTGCTTCGCGTATCGGTGCGCATAGCGATGCGATTGAAGCCTACACGCAAGCATCGAGCATGGCGGGTGTCGATCCGGCGACACCGTTCACGAAGCTGCTTGCTGCGCACCTGCAACAAGGCCACTCGGCGGAAGCTGCGATCGTGCTTCTGAGGCACATTGATGCCCGGCAGGGCGTTGTGGACGAATCACTTGAGCGAGCCGCTGCGTTGCTCGCGCGAGACACAGACGTTGGGTCGCTGCTGATTGCATCATTGATGCAATCGCAAGACGGCGAGCGATCTGCGAGCATTCAGCATCGGCTTGCGCGGCTCGCGGCTGGTGCTGCACCGACGCCGATTGTTGCGAGAGAAGCTCTTGAATCCGCGATTTCGAAGGCGGGTCCGGATGTCACTTCGATTGCAACGTTGCTGGACACTTTTGAGACTGGCGAGGTTGAAGCCAAAGCTGCGGCACTTGCCCGCGTCGTTACGCAGCACCCGATGGGATGCGACGCAGCCGCCGAGGCGTTGCTTGAATCGGGGCGAGATACCGCTTCGATGATCGCAGTTGCATCACAGCGCCTGGATCTGCCAAGCCGATTGCTCGCGACATCAACACTGCGTCGACTGGGCAGATCAGCGGACGCCATCGCCGCGTTAGGCGACGTGTCTGATGCTGCAAGTCCGCTTGCGCAGCGACTCGCACTATGCGTTGCTCGCGCGGCGAATGCGAGTGCATCGGGCGAACCCGCCAAAGCGACTGAGATTGCGGCATCGATCACGGCGCTCGCAGCGTCTGACGCTGACTCGAATTCGGCTGATGTCGCGAGGGCGAGAGCACTTTGTCTGATTCAGGCCGGGAAGATTCTTGAGGCTCGTGCTGCACTTGCGCCGCTCGTGGATGGCACGCCGCAGACAAGTAGCGACGCCTCGGCGACAGTTGATGACTACTTGCTCGCGGCGGACCTTGCGATTCGTGACAATGCAGTCGCGCAAGTCGCGCCGCTTCTGCAACGAGCGCGGGCGTTTGACGCAACGGATGAACGCGTGCATGAAGCGTTCGCGGCGCTGTACAGTCCGGCTGGGCCGTCGCCCAATGAGCAGTTGCTGGGTGAAGCGATGCGTGAGCTTCGCGGCAGTATTCCCGGCAGCCAATTGCTGCGGCTCATCATTGCGCAAGATCAAGTGCAGCGTGGCATCTGGCGGCAAGCAATGCCGAATCTGCAGGCGCTCGTGAATGATCGCGGCAGACCCGCTGATGCGCTTGATTCGCTTGTTCGATTGTGGGAACGCAATGCCGATGAGGCAACGCGCGTGCAAGCAGAGGCGTTCTTGCGAGAACGTTTTGCCAGTAGGCCGCAATCTACGCCCTGGACGCTTGCGCTTTCTCGAATGCTTGTTCGCAATGGGAAGGCTCAAGAAGCAGACGAACTGCTCGCGAAGAGCGTTGAAGCGCTGCGTAGTGATCTTTTGCTGCGTCAGCGAGAGTTTGTGTTGCGCGAGGGCCTCAATCAACCCGAGCGCGCCGACGCACTGTTGCAGGAGCGGCTTGCACTCGCGCCGCCAACGCTGGCGAATCGACTGGAACTCGCGAGCATCGCGGTGCGGCAGGGCAAGCCGCTGGATGGACTGCGTAGTTTGAGTGAAGCTGCGCCACTCGCGCCGACAATGGTTGCAGCGCAGGCGCGAACACTGGTTGGCATTGTGAGTGCGAGCAAGCCGGAGGAGCTGCGAGAGTTGTCGCAGCCGCAAAGTGAGAGTTTGGTGCAATTGCTGGATGCTGCTCGCAGGCTCAATCGCTTTGCACCGGCGGGCGAATTGACACGTGTTCAGCTTCTTGCGCAAGCCCGACCTGCGGCTTCGGCAGAACTGTTCGATGCGTGCAAGCAGCTTGCACCGGCGAGTGAACAGATCGCGACGCTGGCAATACTGCGCATTGCAGAATCGCTGCGAACCAGGGCAGACCACTCGCCCCTTATTCGCTTCGTTGGGACAATCGTCATTCAATCGCCTGAAGCCAATCCTGTGCTCATGAACGAGTGGGTCGTTCGTACTGCTGTGCGCGGCTCGATTGATGATGTGCGTTTCTTGGTCGACAACATTCGTGATGTGGACATGGCACGCAATCTGCTGGGGCAGTACTCAGACGATGAAGTGCCAGATGAATTGACGTTGGCGAAGGCTCAAGCCGCTTATGTCGTCAGTAATCTTGCAACGACGTTCGCGCGAGATTCGTTCACGAAAGCAACGCTGGAGTATTGCCTTTCGATTCATCCTAAACATGCTTGGGCTGCGAACAACCTTGGATATCTGATGCTCAATCAAGGCGGCGACGTGAACCGCATTGTTGAACTTGTCGAGATAGCGTATGAGCAACTGAGCGATAGCGCAAGCGTGACTGACACGCTGGGATGGCTGCGATACAAGCAAGGGATACTCGATGACCAGACGCTTCCCGACGGCACCAAACGCGAAGGGGCCATCAGCATCATCGAGCGTGCAGTTGATATGCTGACTGCGACTGGCGACAGCAACGCGGAGTTGTTTGATCACTTGGGTGATGCGCTGTGGCAACGCAATCGGGCTGCACAGGCTGATGGCACCCAGGCCGACCGCGAACGCGCGGTCGATCTGTGGCGCCGCGCGGTGCTGGTGTTTGATGATGAGCTCGCGATGCGTCGCAATCTCGATCTTCCTGGGATGCCTCGCGTTGCAGAGATTGAAGCTCACCGGGCGACGATTGACGCGAAACGCAATGCTGCGGAAACAACGGGCAATCCGACGATTTCACCCATGAGCGTGCCCGCAGTCTTCACGCCTAGACCCGAAGGTCCGCCAGTTGACGTTGATGCGATCTGGTCTCAGGGTCGTCAGCGCGAATTGCAGCAGTAGTCTTTCCACCAATCACGTCAGCCTCTAACGATCTATCTGCCATGGCCAAGCACAACAAGTGGAGCAAAGTCAAACACCGTAAAGCTGTTGTCGATAAACGACGCGGCAAGGTCTGGACCAAGATCAGCAAAGCGCTGATGGTCGCCGCACGCAACGGCGGCCCCGACCCAGATACCAATCTCACGCTGCGCTACGCGATGGATGAAGCTCGCTATGCGAACATGCCTCGCGACACGGTCGAGCGAGCAATTCAGAAAGGTGCGGGCGGCGGCGATACGAGCAATTTCGAAGCCGTTCGATACGAGGGCTATGCCCCGGGCGGGATTGCGATCGTCGTCGATGCTTTGACGGACAACCGCACGCGCACAATCACGCTGGTTCGCACTGCATTTACGGAGAATGACGCCAACATCGGCGCGAGCGGATGCGTGGCGCACATGTTTCAGTTCAGCGGGCAGATTCTGATTGAAGGTGCGAACCTCTGCGACGAACAAATCATCGAGGCTGCTCTCGAAGCGGGGGCTCGCGATGTGCGCAGTCCTGATCCGATGCCCGACGCAGATGAAGAAGGCCAGTGGATCGTGCTTACTGATGTGCCGCATTTCAACGTCGTCAAGGAAGCGTTGGAAAGAGCGAAGTTTCCGATTGCTGAAGCCAGCCTTGCGATGGTGCCCGACGCGCTCGTGGTCGTTGGCGGCGAGAATGCACAGACAGTTGTGGACTTGATTGAAGCACTTGAAGATATTGACGATGTGCAGAAGGTTTACACCAACGCGGAACTTGTCGAGTGATTGAAATCAACTCGGCAAGTCAAAGCTGCTTTCAACGCCATCGAGCATTTCAGCAACCGCCAGTCGCGAAACTTCATAGGCCATGCTCATGCCGTGCCCGGTAAAACCGCCGCAAAACCAGACTTTTTCGCTCTTGTCGTTGCCCGTCGCAGCGGCGTTCTCGCCCCAGCATCGCGTAATGATCGGCAGGTGATGCTGCGTGAAGCCCATGACGCCTGACCAGCGTGCGGTGATGTCATGTGAGGCGTCAAACTCGCCAAGTACTCGGTTTGCAAACTTTTCGAGGTCGCGCTGCACCCACGGCGTGACGCGATCTTCGTAACCAACTTCGCGCTCGGCGTGATACGTGCGACATCCGCCCACGACCACCGTTCCGTCCCACGTTTGCCGAAAATACTCGCTGCCGTAGTTGGCGTAGTAACTCGCACCAAGTTGAAACACGCCGGGTCGAATGGCGAGCATCTGTCCTCGTTTGGGGTCTACAACACCAGCAAAGCCCGGCAGCAGCAGCGGTACATATGCATTCGTACACACAAGCACATGCCGCGCGATGATCTCGCCATCGGTCACATGCACACGCACACCCGTCCCGTGTTCTTCAATGGCGACCACTTCTTGCTGCTCGTGGACCGGGCACGACAGTTTGCTCGCGAGCATCCGCAGCACGTGGACGCCGTTGGTTGCACCGTCGTGAGGATTGACGAGAGCTCCCAGCGGCGGATGCTTCGAAGCAAGCTGCTTCCACGTCGAGTCGCCCGCGTTTGTGCTCGCGTCCCACCAGTCGGCCGCGAAGCCGTCTTCGTGCATCAGCGTCAAGCTTTCGCGCAGCCGAGCGAGTTCATCTTCTCCGAGTGCAAGCAGCACACTCGGCACGCGCTGCGTCACACTCAGCGAATCGATCCCTTCGCGCCGCAAGCCTTCGAGGTTTCGCTCGGTTAGCCGCCATAACGCCGCTGCCTTTGCTCTTCCATATTGCTTGGCAGCGTCGGCGTAATTGTCGGCACAGCCGCGCATCAGAAATCCGGCATTGCGAGCGCTCGCTCCGCTTCCGACACCGCCGATCACGCCTCGCTCGACAGCGCGCACCGTGAGTCCGCAGCGTTGCAAGTGCAACGCGGCGGAAATACCGCAAATACCAGCGCCAATCACGACGACATCGGCGTGCAGCGTGCCAAGGCGAGTAGTGCGTTGCCAGTGCGAAATAGTCATGGCATGCGTCTTGGTGAGAAACTTACTCCGTGGGGCCAACGACCTGGTAATGTCCGCTACTTCGTCAATTCATCGATCAACATCGCGTGAGCCTTCATGCCCATCTCGAAGCAAGCGATCTCAAACTTTTCGTTGGGGCTGTGCACGCGGTCGTCATCAAGACCGAATCCCATGAAAATCGTGTCAAGGCCCAACATGCTCTTGAGCATGCCGGCAACGGGAATACTGCCGCCTGACTTGATCATGTAGGGCTGCGTGCCCGTCGCGCGTTCAAGTGCTCGCATTGCTTTCTTGAGCGTGACACTTTCGGTGGGCGTGGTCACGCCGTAACCGCCGTGCAGGTCTTCCAACTCCCATCGGCAACCCGTTGGCGTTTTGCTCTTGAGCCAATTGAAAAACTGCTGCGTCACGACCTCGGGCTTCTGATCAGCAACAAGCCTGAAGCTTACCTTCGCACTCGCGTGCGCGGGAATGACGGTCTTCGCACCCTCGCCGGTGTAACCGCCCCAAATACCGTTGATTTCCGCCGTGGGCCGGCCCCATTCGCGCTCGATGAACGTGTAGCCACTCTCGCCGACGTCGGCATCTCGCTTAAGGCCGATCTTCGCAAGCGTGCTTTCCGCCGTCACGCCAGTGTCGTTGCTCAGCTTGGCCCATGCCTCGCGCTCGGCTTGTGAAATCGGTCGCACATCGTCATAGAAATGCGGAATCGTGATCCGGCGATCCTTGTCGTGCAACTGCGAAAGCACGTAGCACAACTCTGTAATCGGATTGGGGCAGCGGCCGCCCCACAAGCCGCTGTGCAAGTCTTGATTGCTCGCGTGCAGCGTGATCTGTGTGTACGCGAGGCCGCGCACGCCGTAAGTAATCGCAGGTTTATCACGATCGACCATGCCAGTATCGCTGATCAAGCACACGTCGGTTTTCTTCAGCATCGCCGCGTGATCTTTCACGAAGCGTTCGAGGTTCGCGCTGCCGCTTTCTTCTTCACCTTCAAGCAGAATCGTGTACGCAGCTCCGTTGGTTGCATGGCCGCTAGTCTGCTTCCAAGCCCGGCATGCTTCGAGGAACGTCGCGACTTGGCCTTTGTCGTCAACGGCGCCGCGAGCAACGATGCGTTCGCCGCCCGCTTGGCCCGTTCGCGCGGCTCGCACGACGGGGTTGAACGGATCGCTCTCCCACAGGTTCAGCGGGTCGACGGGTTGCACGTCGTAATGTCCATAAAAAAGCACGTGCGGGCCGCTGTAGCTTTGCTTGGGCGCAATCGTCGCAAGCACAACCGGGTGGCCGCTGCCCTTGCCGTCTTTCACGTCGCCGGTCTCCACGAGTTTTGCATCAAAACCCAACTCGCGAAGTTGATCGCACGCCCATTGACCCGCCGCTCGGCACTGGTCGCGATACTTGGGATCAGTCGAAATACTGGGAATTCGCAGCCAGTCAATAAGACGTTGCTGGGCGGCGGATTTGTTCTTGGCGAGGGCATCGAGGACGGTCATGCGAAACGATAGGTATTGTGGGCTTGCGGGCAAATTGTCGGTCCGATCATGTTCGGTCGTTTCCGGTCACGCCCATCGTGCGTGCTCCCCCACTACGCTTGTTTATGGTTTCTTCTCTTCGTCCTCGTCCTGTCGATGCGACCATGGCCACCGAGCGAGCTGCCTCGTTCACCAAGCGTTCGATCAAGGACGCAAGCAAGCGCGAGTTGCTGCTGACCGCACTGAGCATGCTCGACTTGACGACGCTTGAAGGCAAAGACAGCCCCGAGAAGGTGCGAGGACTTTGTGCCAAGGCGATGCGACCTTACGAACGCGACGAACGCGTGCTGGGCCAGCGCTTGCCCAGCGTCGGAGCGGTTTGTGTCTATCCGAATCTCATTCCAACATGCGTTGAGATGCTGCGTCCGCCAGCGGCCGAGAGCAGCGTGAAGATCGCTGCCGTCGCCACCGGTTTTCCCAGCGGCCAGTTCCCGCTTGATGTCCGCCTCGAAGACGTGCGCCAAGCTGTCGCGATGGGTGCCGATGAGATCGACATGGTCATCTCTCGCGGCTTGTTCCTCGCAGGCCAGCACGACAAACTCTGGGAAGAGGTGCGTGAAACCAAGAAGGCATGCAAACGTGCCGACGGCTCATACGCACATCTCAAAGTCATTCTCGAAACCGGCGAACTCGAAACCTTCGACAACGTCCGCCTCGCCAGCGATATCTCGATTCGCGCGATGCATGAAGTTTGCCCGAGTGGCCCCGCCGACGCGCACGGCAACATCGACTTCATCAAAACCAGCACCGGCAAAGTCCAGCCCGCCGCCACCATGCCCGTCACGCTCGTCATGCTCGAAGCCATCCGCGATTGGTACCTCGAGACAGGCCACGTCGTCGGCATGAAACCCGCCGGCGGCATTCGCACAGCCAAGCAAGCCGTGCACTATCTGGTGATGGTCCATGAAGTCATGGGGCCGCTCAACGTGCCGGGATTTGCCGAAGTTGCAGGCAATCCGTGGATGACCAACAACTACTTCCGCTTCGGTGCAAGCACTTTGTGCAACGACATCCTGCGGCAACTGGTAAAGCTGAAGACGGGCAAGTATGTGGCGGGGTATGACTTTGCGGAGGCGTGAGTTCTCCTCGCATTCTTTAACAGCTTCGTCGCTCGACACACTCCCGAACACCATGAACTTGCACGAAGGACGATCTATGTCATCCGAAACCTCTGCAACACACCCGATCACTGCCCCCGGCAACGGCACTATTACCCCCGCTAGTTCTCGCACGCCTATCGCCTACGCCCCCGCCCCCGAAAGCGTGAAGGTCCACATCTTCGAGCGATATGGCCACTACATCAACGGCACATTCACCACGCCGCGGGACAAGGCTGCGGTGTTTGCAACCGTCAACCCCGCGACCGAAGCAACGCTTGCGATGATCTCGCAGGGCAGTGACAGCGATGTTGACGCTGCCGTCAAGTCAGCCCGCACGGCATTGCCCAAGTGGGCCAGCTTGCCCGCCGTCGAACGCGGCAAGTACCTCTTCCGCATCGCGCGTCGCATTCAAGAGCGAGCACGCGAACTTGCGGTGCTCGAAACGATGGACTGCGGCAAACCCATCAAGGAATCTCGCGATGTTGATGTGCCGCTGGTTGCCGCACACTTCTTTTACTACGCGGGCTGGGCCGACAAACTCGAGTGGGTCTTCGGCAAAGTGCCTTCGCCCGTCGGCGTTTGCGGCCAGATCATCCCGTGGAACTTCCCGCTGATGATGGCCGCGTGGAAGCTCGCACCCGCCCTCGCGTGCGGCAACACATGTGTGCTCAAGCCCGCTGAAACGACTTCGCTCACGGCACTGCGGCTTGCAGAAATCTTTGATGAAGTCGGCCTGCCGCCTGGCGTTGTCAATATCGTGACTGGCGACGGCAAGACTGGCGCAGCGATTGTCAATCACGCTGGCATCGACAAGATCGCCTTCACGGGCAGCACCGATATTGGCAAGAGAATTGCGAAAGCTACCGCAGGCACTAGCAAAAAGCTCACGCTCGAACTGGGCGGCAAAAGCCCGCACATCATCTTTGATGATGCCGCGATTGATCAAGCCGTCGAAGGCATCGTGCAAGGCATTTACTTCAATCAGGGTGAAGTGTGTTGTGCTGGCTCACGATTGCTGGTGCAAGAGGGCGTGCTGAACGAAGTTCGCAAGAAGCTCGAGTTCCGTCTCGCGAGCCTGCGCGTGGGCGACCCGCTGGACAAGAACACCGACGTTGGCGCAATCAACAGCAAAGAACAACGCGACCGCATCGAGCATTATCTCAAGTTGGGTGTCGAAGAAGGTGCCGAACTTTGCACGCCCGGCGTGTCGTCGCTGCCCAGCAAAGGCTACTGGTGCAAGCCGTGTTTCTTCGCCAACGTGCAACCTTCGCACACCATCGCACGCGAAGAAATCTTCGGCCCCGTCCTCGCTCTCATGAGTTTCCGCACCGTCGAAGAAGCCATCAGCAAAGCCAACAACACGCCCTATGGCCTCGCCGCCGGCATCTGGACCGACAAAGGCAGCAAAGTGCTCGAAGTCGCAAAGAAACTCCAAGCGGGCGTCGTCTGGTGCAACACCTACAACAAGTTCGACCCCGCCAGCCCCTTCGGCGGCTTCAAAGAAAGCGGCTTCGGCCGAGAAGGCGGCGTGCATGGGCTGCGGGCGTATGTCGATCTCTAAAGACCTTTCAACACAGAGCACACAGAGGACACTGAGATGTCGGCAGGGATGGAACAAGATGATCCGTTGACGAAACAAGTGATTGGGTGCGCAATCGAGGTGCACCGAACACTTGGGCCTGGCTTGCTTGAATCGGCGTACGAAGCGTGCCTTGTGCATGAGTTGACAATCGCAGGACTGCGAGCACTGGCCCAAGTGCCCCTTGCGATTGAATACAAAGGTGTTCGACTCGACATCGGGTATCGGCTCGATCTGCTCATTGAAGATCGGCTCGTGATAGAGGTAAAAGCCGTCGAAAAAGTCCTGCCTGTCCACGAAGCTCAACTGCTCACGTATCTCCGCCTTTCAGGCTACAAAGTCGGTTTGCTCCTGAACTTCAACAGCAAATACCTCAAAGACGGCATAATTCGCCGAGTCATGTAACCCGCTTTCACCTCTGTGCTCTCTGTGTCCTCTGTGTTGAAACTGCCTTTGGAATCTCCCCATGACCACCCGCCTCGACATCGCCAAAACCTACAAGCTCTTCATCAACGGCGCATTCCCGCGCTCGGAGTCTGGCCGCACGCTGCCGTTCATGAACGCTCGCGGCGAAGTTCTTGCACACGTCTCTCACGCTTCGCGTAAGGACTTGCGCGATGCCGTCGAAGCGGCACGCGCCGCACAAACCAAGTGGGCCAACGCCACCGCGTACAACCGCGGGCAGATCCTTTATCGCATGGCCGAGATGATGGAGGGCAAGCGCGACGAACTCGCGATCGCACTCACCGAGCCGATGCAGCGCAGCGCCAACAGCACTTCCAAAGCCGCGGCGAAGAGCAAGCCGAGCTCAAAAGTTACTCCCGCTGCCGCGAAGTTCGAAGTCGCCGCCGCCATTGATCGCATGGTGCATTACGCCGGCTGGTGTGACAAGTACGCCCAAGTCCTCGGCTGCAACAACCCGGTTTCTGGCCCTTTTTACAACTTCACTTCCCCTGAAGCGTCGGGCGTTGCCGTCTGCGTTTGTCCCGATACTTCGCCCTTGCTCGCGCTTGTCTCGCTCATGGCTCCTGCTCTAGTTCCCGGCAACAGCATCATCGTCGTCGCGAGCGAAGCCAATCCACTGCCGGGCGTCATCATGGGCGAAGTTTGTACGACAAGCGACGTTCCTGCAGGCGTCATCAACATTCTCACGGGCCAGCGTGCGGAATTGCTCTCGCACATTTCTGGCCACCGCGATATTGACGCCATTCACGCGGGCGGCTTGACGCCAGCAGAAAACACGCTGCTCCGCGAAGGTGCGGCTGAAAATCTCAAACGCGTCACGATTCGCGAAGCGAAGCTGGAAGCGAAAAAGTCCGCTCGGCAAGCGAGTGCAAACACAACCAGCTTCGACTGGACCGACGCAACTTGCAACTCACCCTGGTGGATCGAGTCGTTCGTCGATTTCAAAACCATGTGGCACCCAGCCGCCAGTTGAGCAAGTCGCGTTAGCAGTTCACACCTTCTGGTTTTCAGGCCGGCCCATCTCGAACGCACGAATGACAAAGTGCCCGCACGCGCACAGCAGTGCCATGGCGATCACTGCGCCAACTGACACCAGCGTCCACACAATCCACTCGGGCACAGTTTTCTGCGACGCGAGCACGTTGCGACCCGCGTACAACCCGCCAGCAATCACCAAAAGCGGCATCCCCGTGGCAACCGCGCGGAGCAAAAATCCCCTGCTCAGCACATTGCGACGAAGCACCTCAACGCTCGCCAAGCCGGCAAGCAAAGCCGCCAGACCAATCCGAGCATACATCAACAACTTGAGGTCAACCGTGCGATCACCCTTCAGCGTGATGCCCCGGCTGACACTCAGCCAACTCAAAACGCTCGCCGCGAAAATCGTCCCAGCAACACACAGCAACGCCAGCGCTGGCCCATCACTGAACTTTTTGCGAAGAAAGAGCAGCCCAAAGACGCCGGCCAGAACAATGCAGACTTCCATACCCACCAGCATCAAGTATGGCTGAGCCCCCATAAACAACGCAACACTCGCCATGCCCATCGCGCTGACCAGCGCAATTGCCGACAACGCCCCAGCCGCGACGCGAGCAATCGCAAGCGGCGGATCAACGAGCGAAGTTTGTATTGGTGAATCGATCATGCAGCCCGAGCCAAGGGTATCGGCGACATCCACGCAAGCCCTCGGCAGGACCCATACGAAACGCGCGGGTGCTGCGGTTCGTTGTTTGTCACTGCGCAAGAACAACCGTTTATCCGTACATAATACGAATGTGTACCCATTTCACTGAAGCTGCGCCGTCAGACTGCCGATGTCATATTTGAAGCCTACGGATGGGCGGTCGAACCGTGACAGTCATCGAGGATCGCATGAACACTCCCGCCATGACCGAAGTTGAACAAGTGGCCAAGCGGCTCTACGCCCGCACGCTTAGCCAGTGGGCCATGGACCTCATGGCCTTGCGTCGCGATGGTCAACATGTGCCGACCGCACGCCGAGGCGACGAGGACTTCGCGACCCCCACCTGGTCAGGAGCCGTTGCCGACGGCCAACGTTGGGCCGGCAGCGACGCGAAGCGCAACTTGCGCTGGCGTCCGACGCGCAAAGCTGCGTAAGGCACTGGGTTTGCGTGGAATCTCGACCGGTACGTCCCCCACCACCACGGAAGGTGAACCATGAGCGGCATCAGCAGTAGCACGGGCGTGTTTAGCGGGATTGACAGCAAGTCACTCATCGACCAGATTCTGGCCGTAGAGGGCCGCTCTCGCATTCTCGTGCAGCGGCGCGTTGCCCAGTTGCAGCAGCAGAATGCCGCGTACCTGGACATCAACTCGCGCCTGAGCGGCATCAAGACCGCCGCCAGTGCGTTCCGGCTGGAAAGCCTGTTCAAGACCAAAGCGGTGACGAGCAGCAACGAGGACCTTGTCACCGCGACAGCCACCAACGGTGCAGCGGCGGGCACCTACAGCGTGCGCGTTGATCGCCTCGTGAGTTCGCAGCAGTTTCTGTCACGCGGATTCAGCGACCGCAACAACAGCGGCGTGGGTATGACCTCGCTGGTTGTTGAATCAGCCAAGGCTCGGCTGGATACTGATGTGGCACTCGCAGACTTCAATGACGGCCAGGGCATCGCGCGCGGTCGCATCGCGATCACGGACTCATCGGGCACCGCAACGGTTGACCTCTCTCGCGCGACCACCGTGAACGATGTTCTCACTGCCTTGAACGGGACAGGCACGCTACGCATCTCCGCAAGTATCGAAGGCGGCAAGTTTGTTATCAAGGACAGCACTGGCGGCGCAGTGACCGTCGCGAGCGTGGGTGGCGGCACGACCGCTGAAAGCTTGGGTATCGCTGGCACAGCAACTGGCACGCTAACTGGCGCGACCGTCTACGGACTCAATCGCAACACAAATCTCACATCGCTCAACGACGGCAATGGCGTCACCACGCGTGTCAATACCGCGAGTGAAACCTTCGCCAGCTTCGTTGTCAACGTCGGAAGCACAGCCGTCAACGTGAACATCTCTGATGTCTACACGATGGACAACACGCAGACGCCTCCGAAACTCGTGAAGTCCGCCGCCGCACCATCCAGCGTGGGCGGCGTGCTTGATCGCATCAATTCGGCTCTGAGTGCCGCCGGTTTCGCCGATGTGCAAGCTCGCGTCAACACGACGGAAAACCGCCTCGAAATCGTCGATTCCACGGGTGCCCGCACCATCACTGTGAGTGAAGCACCTGGAGCTTTCGCCAGCAACACCGCTCGCGATCTTGGCTTGCTTGGTGCCAGCGGCACAACCGCAACCGGCTCGCGTGTGCTCGCGGGCATGAACAGCATTCTGACCAAAAGTCTGGCGGGCGGACAAGGCGTGCGAGGTGATGGTGCACTCAACGTCCGGCTGCGCGACGGTTCGACTTTCGCCGTGACCCTGGGAACATCTGGCGACTTCTCCTCGCAACTGCGCGCAATTGAAACCGCCAGCGGGACACTCCCCAACGGCCAGCCGCGCCTGAAGGTCTCGCTCAATTCACGCGGTACGGGCATCCAAGTTCAAGATCAAACCGGCGGCACCGGCAATCTGGTCATTCGAGGTACCGAAGACAGCAATCCTAGCGACGGCGTCATCGAAAGCACTGCGGCGTGGCTGGGCATCGAGACCGAGGTCGCAGGCGTTGCGAGCAACACTGTTTCGGGCTCGAACTTACAGAAGCAGTACATTAGCGAAGCAACGCTCGTCTCGACGTTCAACGGCGGTGCTGGCATCGGCGTGGGCAAGTTCCGCATCACCGATAGTCTCGGTCAGGTCGCAACCATCGACATCGGTGATGACACGAAAACCGTCGGTGAACTCGTTCGAGAAATCAACGCGGCCACCACATCGAACGCAACCGGCGGCGTTGCTTCACTCGTCAAGGCTCGCGTCAACGCCAACGGCGATGGCATTGAGCTCTACGACACGGGCACAGGCAGCAACCGCATCAAGGTCGAAGACACCACGGGCGGCGTCGCAAAAGCACTCGGAATTGCGGGCGTTTCAACCGGCACCAGCGTGGCCGATGGCAACCGCATCGACGGCACCCAAGAACGCACGATCAAGTTCCTCGTGGGCGACACGCTTGACACCATCGTCACCAAGATCAACGAAGCGGGCGTTGGTGTGCAGGCCGCCGTTCTGCGCGATGGTCTGGGTTCAACGCCCTTCCGTCTCTCGCTGACTGCTCGCGATAGTGGCACCGCCGGTCGCAGCATCGTTGATGCTGGCGCGTTCAATCTGGGCTTGAATCAACTCGACGCTGGCCAAGACGCGCTCGCCTTCATCGGCGGCGGCGATATCGCAAGTGCCATCGTCGCCACCAGCAGCACCAACACGCTCGACGGCGTTGTTCCTGGCGTCAAGATCGACCTCAAAGGCGTCACCACAACCGCGCCGGTTTCACTCAGTGTGACCAGCGATACCGAACGCATCATCGACGGCGTGAACGCGTTCATCAAAGCCTTCAACGACGCGTCCACTCGCATCAACAAACTCACCGAGTACAACGCCGAGAACGAAACACGCGGCCCGCTGCTGGGCGATGGCATCATCAACGAAGTCCGCTCGCAGCTCTTCAACACAGTCGGCAAGCGCGCGCAAAATGTGAGTGGCCGCTACCAACGCTTGACTGACGTGGGCATCACCGTCGCCGCGGGCGGCAAGGAACTGAAGTTCGACGAAGACAAGTTCCGTAATGCTCTCGCGACTGATCCCGAAGCAGTCGAACGTTTGTTTGCCGCGCGCAACCAAACTCCGCAAGGACCTCGCACAGTTTCAGAGGGCATCACGGTAAACGACACTTCTCCTGCGTCCTTTACCAGCTTGGGCGTCATGGGTCAGTTTGAGCAAATCATCGACCGCTTCGTCGGCAGCGTTTCTGGCACGCTGACCAATCGCAGCAAGGGCATTGACAACCAAATCGGCATCCAAAACAAACGCATCGAGGCACTCACTTCGCGGCTCGATTCGCGCCGAGGAATCTTGGAACGCCAGTTCCAAGCCATGGAAAGCACCATCGGCAAGCTTCAAACCCAGCAAAGCAGCCTCGGCAGCATCGGTCGACGCTAAATCTGGCAGCTCGCGCTGGTTATGACAAATTCATTATTGAAACGTCTCCGCCGATAAACTGACCTGAACTTGCGACCGATAGAAAAGTCCATGCAGTACAGCGAGCAAACGTCCAAGCCTGCCACCACGGTCTTCGCCAATAACCCGAAGGCGCAGCAAGCTAATGCGTATTTGCGAACCAAAGTCATGAGCGCAAGCCCCGAAGAGCTGCGCCTCATGCTGCTCGATGGCGCAATCAAATTCGCACAGCAAGGCCGCGAAGGACTGCTGCAGAAGAACTTCGAGCAGAGCTTTAACGGCATTTCAAGTTGTCGCGACATCGTCTTCGAACTGATGACGACCATTCGCGCCGAGATCAACCCCGAACTTGCCGCAAACATCAAAGGTCTTTACACCTTTATCTACACGCTGCTCATCGAAGGTTCTCACGAGAAGGATATTTCGAAGGTGGGCAAGGCAATCGAGTTGCTCGAGTACGAACGCGAAACCTGGGTGCTGCTGATGCAACGTCTGACCGAAGAACGCGCGGGACAGATCGCTCCAGTGCCCGCTCACGCCGAAGGTCGCTCCATCAGCGTGCAAGGCTGAACTTGCTCGACACTGCAATACAGAATCACTGACACGCCGCGAACACACGCGGCGTTTTCGTTGCTTTGCGGCCTCAGCAATCTTCGCTGCGCAAGGCCATCTCACACCATCGCCGCGGCAAGCTTGTCAAACGCGAACAACTGCGATACGTTGCTGTCAACTTCCCGCTCGCAATCGCGAATTGCATCCATCGCCCGCAGCACGCGTTCGCGCGTTGCAGCATCGCTCGCTTCGCGAAGTCGCTTCCCCCAGAACCATGCAAGCACACGCAGCATCCACTCTGCCGCCGCTCGGTTTGCTGCTTCTTTGCTGGCATTGTCGTGGCTTTCAACCCACGCCTTCGCCCACTGATCCGTCAACTCTGCCATCGCAGGCCCCAGATCAACGTTGTGCTTGCCGGCAGCGACCAGACTCAACATCGGCTCCACGCGCTGCCACCAACTGAAGATGCCCGTCTGCACGCACCGCATCACCGCACCGGGCGAACCTACCGCAAAATCCAGCAGCCACTGTTGCTGCGTCGGATCGACATTGAGTGTGCCGTCCTTCATCGCCTGTTTCACCCACGCATTCATCGCGGAAGGTCCAAGCTGCGTGCATGTAATGCGCTGACATCTGCTGCGAATCGTGGGCAAAAGCAGTTCCGGCGAGTTGCACACCAGAATCATCACCGTTCGCGAAGGCGGCTCTTCAAGAAACTTGAGCAGCGCATTTTGCGACCATTCTCTGCCGCCTGACAAATATTCTGCTTCATCAATGATGAACACGCGCCCGGCCAAACTCTTGCCCGGACTGGTCGCCGACAGCGAGCCAGGATCAAGCATGAAATGCCGCAGCACATCGACAGAAATCGACGTTTGCTTCTTCTTGCGAACGTCAGCATCGGGGTGATACGTCGCCAGTTCTTTGTTGATGATCGCAAGATCCGGATGCGTTCCCGACCGAAGCAACTGCTGCACGCGCGAATCAGGATCAGGAGCGAGTTCGCCGGTCAATCCAACACTGGTTGATTCATCGAGTATCAATGATGCAAACGCGAGTGCGAGCGTGAACTTGCCCACACCTTGTGGGCCCTGAAAAATCCACGCGTGGTGAACGCGTCCAGCCGCAACTGCGTCTCGCAGCAACGCCGCTGGCTTCTCTTGTCCCAACACCTGCGAAAGTGCAAGCGGTGCTTGCACAGGCGGCAACGGCGGAACAGGCACCTCCTCCTCACGCGGTGCGCGGGATGACAATCCTGACTCACGACTCGATGAAGCTCGTTTGGCCACGAAGCATGATATGGGAACTGCCGCAACTGCGCGAACGAATCGTCACGCATAAACACACAAACTGCTCACACGCAAGGCGACGCAAACGCCCAGTTACCCGCAATTGCTAGATGCCCGGCACTACGCTGATCCTGCACATAGATGCTTACGTCATCTTGGCACAACGCTCCCAGCACCGCAAAACACGCCGCTTCGCGATATTCGGGCGGTATTCCGAACACCTGCGTCGTTTGGCACATCCGAAATCGCTGAGCGAACGCCTGCATCAGTGCTGCGTTCTTGACTCCCCCGCCCGCGAGTACCACCGACTCGACGCTCGACGACATCGCATCATGCACCGCCTGAGCAATTGCGTGACAGGCGGTTGCTGCAAGATCTTCAGGACTCATGCGACTCGCGTAACTTGCGATGCGCTGGCTCAACTCGTCGCCGGTCCCAAGACTGCGATTGCCACGCGACTGCGCAAGCAACGCGTGCGAGAATTCATGCAGTGTGTACTCACGAACGACACCTTGCATAGCTCGTGAACCATCAGCGTCAAACGGCATTCGCATGTACTCGCGAGCGATGAAATCAAGTACATGGTTGCACGCACACAGGTCCCGCCCCGAGTACATCGTGTCTTCGCCCGTTCGATAGTCCCCGCTCATGCGTTCCGTCACATTGCAAAACCCGCCGAGATTCACAATCGCGTCAATACCAACACCCGCGCTCGAGCGATGATTCGAGAAGAACAACACACCGTCCGCAACAGGAGTAATCGGCGCGCCCTGCCCACCACGCGCCAAGTCAGCTTGCCGCAAATTGAACACAACTGGCGTCTGCGTTGCATGCACCAACGGCCCAGGCTCGAACAACTGCCACGACACCGGTGGCTTATGAAACACGGTTTGCCCGTGCACACAAATCAGATCAGCCTGTTGACCCGCCAACAACTGCCGCACCACGCGCGCGTGCAACAGCGAAAACTCCCTCGCAAGCGTCGCGATCTGCCCCGCCGTCATGGGCACTTGCTCTGCCATATCACGCAGTTGCTGTTTGATCGGGCCCAGTTCATCACTCACCCCGTGCACGAATCGGCACCGCATCTGCAAGCCTTCCCCGCTGATCTCAAGCAGTGCCGCATCGATGCCATCAAGGCTCGTGCCTGTCATGCATCCCACCACGCGACGAACTCGCTCCGCAGGCCCACTCATTTAGCCTCCAACATTTTTTTGATAGTCGCAAAATGCTTACAACTTTCTTCCAGTCCGCCCGATCTTGATCTCGCAAGCCATAGCCGACGATGGTTCGCCTCAAACACATCGAGCCAATCTCGCAGCACTTCAAACGTCACCGACTCGTCACCATCACCCGTCGCAGAGGCATGATGAATGTCAGCCGATGGCGTTCGCAACACCAGCAATGCTCGCTCGCACGCGAAAATGCTCAGTCCCAGCGTGTGTCGCAGTTCATCGGCAATCAATGCATCCGCACAAGCCGGAAACCGTGTGCCAAGTTCTCGCAGTCGAGCGAGTGTCTCACGCCACAACTCGCGATGACCGATTTCGCGCACCGTGCCGGCGCTGTTGTGCAGACTCGCGAACATAGCCGAGGCGTTGCGCAACTTCGTCAACCCCTTGCGACTAAACCCGCCCGCGACATCCCGCAGCGGCACATCAGCATCGCCCAACTCCTGCAACCAGGCAGCGATCGCAGGCCCATTCCCTCCAAACACATGTCGCGCATGTTTGCAACTCGCGTCGCCCCCCGCAAGTTCGCCCGACCACGCCGCCGCAATGCCTTGCGCGATCGCATGCATCGCAACAGGCCACTGCTGCCAATGTCCAACATCGCCCCACTCACACAGCAAGAACCCGCGAGCGTTGTGCTTGGTCGCAGCCGCCAACGCACCTGCGACGTTCCCTTCACGCTCGCGCGTTCGACCTGTAATCGCTCGCCAACTGCTCGTACCAGGACACACCCACGCCTCAAGGCCAGCCTTGTGCACACGCTCAACCCACACATCAAACGCTGTGTCAGGTTCATAACCCCATACCAGCGCAACCATGTCCAATTCTCGCAACGAAACAAGTTCATGCGCGTGAGCTGGCTCATCCGCATGCGTCAAGATCACATCCGCCCAAAACATCGGCCGCTTGCCGACGTCTCGCGCTGCTCTTGCTACGTCTCGCACAAACTCCGCAAAGACAGCAACCCGCCCTCGCCGCTCTACTTCGCTCTTGCTGCGTCCATATGCGATGTCATACACCTCATCACACCCGATGTTGAACAATTCGCCTTTCACGCATCGCGCCTGCTGCGCAATCAAGTCACGCACCAACGCAAGCGACGCAGGTTCCGTCGGACAAAGCGAAAATGGCCCACTTCGCGGCCACACATCAAACATCCAATCGCCCGTCGTTTCAGCAAGATGCTCATACGCGGGCAATCGCAACCAATGCGCAAGATGTCCAAAGCAGTTCTGATTCGCAGCGATCTCAATACCTCGTACCGCCGCGTACGCATCCAGCCGACGCATCTCATCTGGCGTTATCGCCGACCACTCGCGCCAAGCGTCTTCATGTCCCGCGTACGCGAACGTATGCTCGACGTAGAACTGCAAGTGATTGCACTTGAACTGAGCAAGTGTGTCAATCAGCGCACACAACTCTCGCATCGTCGGCACCCGATCTCGCGACACATCAAGCATCAGTCCGCGCCGAGAGATAGCTGGCCAATCTTCAATCACACCGCACGGTAGAACTCGGTCGCTCACACGCACCAACTGCAGAAGCGTTGCAAGACCAAATCGAACGCCCGCCGCCGTACCGGCTTGAATCGCCGCGCCTGACGCATCAATCGTCATCACGTAAGACTGCTGATCAATCTCACTGCTACCGCAAGGCGACCCCGAAACCTGCACGCGCACCCACGACTGAAGTGTGTCAGGCAGATGCAAAGGCGAGGCGATTGCTCGCTCAAGCCAACACGACTCCGCAGAGGCAGGTAACGCGAACTTCCCCGCCACATCTTTCGTACGACGCGGCATGGGTGCACACTGCTGAACAAGTTGCGAGAGAGTCTGCTGCATAAGGACACACAACATCAACCATCCACGACACAGTTCCGTCAAGATTCTCTACTGTCCCGACTCACGGGCTTGCCAACAAGGCACACAACCAAAGCCGCACTCGTACCCAAGACCATAATCCAAGGCGACGCAAGATTCGTCAGCGCAGATTGCGGCAAGTTCAACTGCACATGCCACCACGTTGCAACTCCAGGCTGCAACATCAACGCGACGACAAACCCCGTGACCAAAGCGGCGATCACACTCTTCGTGCTTCCGCGTTTGCTCAGAATCGCCGTCAGAAATACCGCGAGCAGCCCCGTATACGCCAGCGCCATCACGCCCAGCGCGAAGGGAATGAGCTTCATCTCGTACACCGACTGCACCCATGCCGCGATTATCGCGCCGCTCGCGAGCACAACCGCACACAAGACAACCATCATCCGACTCACAAACAAGTCGCGACGCGTATCGCGCGTCTTCACGATCTTCTCATACGTATCCTGCACCAACGTGCTGGCCATGCTATTGATCGTCGCATTAATGCCGATGGGTCCAATCGCCAGCACGCCCGCGATCATCAAGCCTCGAACTCCTGCGGGCATTTCACTCAAAATGAAAGTCGCGAAAACATCCTTGCTGGGAATGCTCGTCACGTTCGTCGCTGCAGCACCCATGATGTCAGGGCGCTGGTAGTAAATGTGCAGCAGCAAACCAATCGCTAGAAACACCAACACCACCGGCACGCCAATAGCCGTCGCCAACATCAAACTCTTGCCAGCTTCCACGCTGTTCTTGCACGTGAGCGATCGTTGCACAAGGTCTTGATCCGTACTCGACACCGCGAGGTTGAGCAGCATCCATCCCGTCAAGCCCGTCAGCACCGTCATCCCATCACCCCAATCGATATATGGCTTCGTCGGAGACATGCCGAACGACATCGTTTCGAGTTTGCCACCCTGTTGCAACGCGCTGAATATCTCCCCGCCGCTGGCAGGGATGCGATTGCACAATACAAATAGCGCAACCACCGCCGCGCCCAAATACACGCACACCTGAATCACATCAGTCCAAATAACGCTGCGAATCCCGCCAAAGAACGTATACACGGTCGCTATCGACATGATCGCGACGATGCTCATCACAACATGCGGCAGGGAAGTATCACCAAACACCGCCAACGAAAGCGGCAGCGCGCCAATATACGTCCGCGCACCGTTCGCAAGTACGCGCCCCAGCAAGTATGTCCAACTGGTCGCCGCCCGCGCGCCCGGCCCAAACCGTGTCTCGAGCATGTGATAAGGTGAATGGACATTGCGTTTGTAATACGCGGGCAAGAACAACGCCACCGTGATGATCGCCGCCAGAATCGGACCCAACATCGACGTGACATACGTCAGGTTCTTGTCGTAACTCGCCTGTGGCACACCCACAAACGTCGCCGCGCTTTGTGCAGTCGCGAGGAGCGAAAACGCAACCGCCCACGCAGGCATGCTGCGACCCGCCATGAAATAATCTTCAGTACTCGTCGCCGCTCTGCGACTAAACCACCAACCACTGCCCACCAGCAACAGTCCATATGCAGTCAGAACCACCCAATCGAAAGGACCAAGCCCCACAGCGAGCGAAACTGGTTGCGATTCGTCCATACCGAGCGTCCTTGCTCTGCGACCCGCGCCGCTCAACCAACTTCACTCAACCCCACAACGTTGCCGGCACGCGACACCGCGTCTGCACCCGCCGCACCGCAACAAGCGGCGTCGGTTCCTGAGGGCTCGCCACCGTCACTCGCAAGCCAGCATGTGCATGATGCTGCTGCGCGAGCGCCGGCGTGTTACATTCGCGCGACAAATGCAGCAAAACAACATCACTCGCCGGCGATATCGCCTTCACCATTCTCGCCGATTGCTGATTCGACAAATGCCCGCGGCCGCTCGTAATTCGATCCTTCAAAAACGCTGGCCGCAAACTTGCCGTTTGCATCTGCGGACAGTAATTGCTCTCAACCGCCAGCACTTCCACGCCCCACAGATGATCAATCAACTGCTGCGTGGGCCTGCCGACATCCGTCACAAACCCAACATCACCCACATCTGTCGCAATCCGAAATGCAACCGACCCAAGATCATCATGCGCCGCAACCGCCGGGCTCACCCGCACATCAGTGCGAGACCGCTCGCCAATTCGCGCGCCAAGCGTGAACTCGTCGTCATACACATCAACCGGCTGCGTAAGCAACCCCATCGCGCGTCCGCGCCGCTCGTGCCTGCCATGCAGCATCACCCGCCAGCTATCAGGCAAGCCCCCAATCCACCCCTGATGCATGTGATCATGATCCAAATGCGTCAGCAGCACGCCGCCAACTGGCACATCTGCCAACCCGACTTGCTGCAACAACACACGCGTCCGCCTCGGACTCAATCCAAGATCAATCAGCCACAACACGCGCCGACCTTCGCAGCTCAGCACGAGCACTGAGCAGTTGCCACCGCTGCTGCTGCTCAGCACGCACAACGCCGCCGAGTTGTCCAAATGCGTACTCATCAATTGCCCAATTACTCAACTACTCAATTACTCATCACTCTCGCTCAGGTCCATCCGCGCGGGAGCAATCCCGCGCTTAGTCCCCACAATAAACTCCCTCAATTCCGCCACAAAAACACTCACTTTACTCATCGGCTCAAGCACATCCAGCATCTCCTGCCGAGGCAGCCGCGTCGCCAGCGCCACCCGAAATGCCTTCCGCAACAACGTGATGTCCTCACGCGGCACCCCATTGCGCCGCAGTCCCACCGCGTTCAAGCCAACAAGCTGATTGCGTTCCACCATAATGCAGAACGGCGGCACATCCAGTGACACCGCCGACAATCCCGACACCATCGCCAAGCGTCCAACTCGGCAAAACTGGTGAACCGCCGCACTGCCGCCCATCGTCACGTTGTCTTGCACCGTCACATGCCCCGCCAGCAAAACGTTGTTCACCATCACCACGTTGTTGCCCACCACCGTGTCGTGCCCAAGGTGACTGCTCACCATCAGAAAGCACTTATTCCCAACACGCGTCGGATGATCCAGTTTGCTCGCCGCGTGCACCGTCACATGCTCGCGAATCAAGCAATCCTCGCCAATTGCGACACCTGCCGTCGGCATGCCAATCTTGAATTTGTAATCCTGCGGCGGAAAACCGAGGCAAGCACCCGGAAACAGCAACGTCCGCGCCCCAACCGTGGCTGGCCCTTCAATGAACACATTCGCAATCAGCTCCACATCATCGCCCAGCGTCACATCACCGCGAATGATGCAGCCGGGCCCGATCTTCACGTTCTTCCCAAGCTTCGCAGCCGGACTCACAATCGCTGTCGGATGAATCTGAACGGACGTGTCACTCATGTCCCAGTGTAGATGCTCGTCCCGCGCATTTGCACCCGCGCCCACTACTCATCACACTCTCAAAGCACGAATACCCTCTACCGTGTATCACTTGGAAACCCGGCATCTAGGCCGCCTCTCCTACGCCCTCGCGTACCAATCGCAAGCAGCCACGCTCGACCGCGTTCTGGCCTCGCGCGAAAGTGCCGACCCAATCACAGGCGTCATCCTCACCGTCGAACACGAACCGGTGATCACCGTCTCCCGCCGTGCTGGCGCCGCTGACCACATCATCGCCTCGCGCGAACTCCTCGCCAGCATGGGCATCACAATTGAAGAAACTGATCGCGGCGGCGACATCACCTACCACGGCCCGGGCCAACAAGTCGTCTACCCCATCCTCGACCTCAACGCCCTCAACCTAGGCCTCCACGCATACATGCGACTGCTCGAACAAACCGTCATGGACACATGCGCAACGTTCGGCGTGCCCGCGCAGCGCGACACAACCGCAACCGGCGTCTGGGTCATGACTGATCCCACCACCGGTCGCCTTACCACTACACACACGTGCCAACTCGCCAAACTTTGCGCCATGGGCGTGCGCGTCCGCCGCTGGATCAGCATGCACGGCCTCGCCATCAACGTCACCACCGATCTGCGGCATTTCGCCACCATCGTCCCCTGCGGCTTGCACAACCGCCCCGTCTGCAGCCTGCAATCACTGCTAGGTAGCAACGCCCCCACTATCGACGAGGTCCGCGCGACGCTCGTGACCACTCTCAGCCAGCACATCGAAGCCCAACACAACACCGCAGCGAGCGACCGCGCCGCCCGCACGTCTTCATGACATTCGCACGTTCGCATTCACTCTCCCGAAATCAAGATCGCGCTAGTTCTGCAGCATCTTCCGCACCGCCTCCAGCCGCTGCTGATGCACCGCCTTGTCCGGCTCCAGTTTCGTCAGCGCGATGATGTGCCCCTCCGCCACCGCCGGTCGCCCCGCTCGCAGCGCAATCGTCGCCGCAAGTTCGCGAATCGTCGCATCATAAGGTGAAATCTGCGTCGCACGCGTCACTTTGGCAATCGCCTTGTCCCACTGCGCTAGTTTCGCATATTGCCGCGCGAGTTCCAGAGCAAAGCTCGTCGAGTGCTGCTCGCGCGCATCCAGAAATTCCAAGTGCTCAATCGCCCGACTGCTCGCATCACCTTCGCTGCTCGTCAACTCATACTTCGCCAGCAGCCGATGCGGCATCGGATCAACCGGACACAGCCTCGCATACGTCCGCAGCAACTCCGCAAGTTCCGGCGTGACCGTCTCGTTCTTAGGGTCCAGTTCCGCCTTGATGTACTCGACCAACACAAACGGATTCTCCGGCTGCTCGCGATGCCACTGATCGAGCAACTCCTTCTTGAACTCTTCTACGCCCGACTCGCCCAGCAATTGCTCGATGTTCTTGTTGGTTTCGGTTGGCACCATCCCCCACTTCTCCAGCCGCGTCTTGGCCCACACCGTGAAGTCCTCAAAGAACTGCGCTCGCGAGATCTTCAGTACACGCGAGAACGCTTCCTCCTCGCGTACGCCCGTCGCGTACAAGTCCATCAACTCCAACACGCTGGCATCACCAAATTGCTCGATGATGTAGCGATACATCCACGCCCCTTGCGCGTATGCCTGCGCCCGATCACTCGGTCGCTTGGGTCGCACGAACATCACGTTGATTGTGTCAAAATCAAACCATCGCTCGCTCATCGCCGCCCGCGCCAAGATCTGCAAGCTGCCAAAATCATCCGGCGCATCTTCCAGATATACCGCACTCGCCTCGGTAAACCAGTGCGGCAATCGATTCTGCGTGCGCGACAACGTCACCGTGTGAACATACTCGTGCTGCAACACTCGCGCCCAGTCATAAGGCCCGACCATGTGCCCAGGTCCGCTCCGCGGCACTTCCATCGCGATCACAGGCCCCGTCGCAGCCGCAAACGTGTGCAGCGCAGGCATCCCCGTAATCCGCGTGGCAAACCAGCGATGGTTCGGATACAGCTCAACAACAGTCTTCCCAGTCGGTGTATGCCGAATGCCGCCCGAGCCATTGCCCGTCACCCGCAAGTAAATCTGCTCCATCGGCTCAAGCATCTCCCGAGCAAGAATCTCGTCAACCCCCGGCTTGAACCGAATCACAAAGTGATCGCTCTCAATTGTCGTGTAACCCTCAATCTCCTTCAGCAGCGTGAGACTGTTCTGCGCCCGCGTATTGAATCGATCGAGCTTGAGCCCACGATCCAGCGCAGCCCGTGCCGCATCAAGTTTCCCCGCCTGCAGCTCCGACAATCCCAAATCAATCAGCGGCTCAGCCCACATCGGACTCCGCTCACTCGCAATTCGCAGCAGCCTCGCAGCGTCGTCATATTGCCGTGCCGAGGAAAGCGCCTTCCCCGCGACAAACGCAGGCAAAGGAGACCCCATCGCCAACTCATCAAACTTTCTCAAAAGTGCATCAGCGCCCGCAAAGTCAAAGCTCAACGCCGTCGCCGCGACTTCCAACGCCCGCGCCTCACGATGCGTGGGCATCGCCTCCAGCACCGGTCGCAACTCCGCCAATGCAGCAGCACCTTCGTTCTGCCGCAGCCGCGTGTACACCCGCACCATGCGTCCCAGCGCGCTAGGCGCATACTCGCTCGCATCCTCATCAGGCACATCACTCGCCGCCAACATATCCAACGTGAGCGCAACCCGCTCTGCACGATCAAAATCAAACGTGTCCGCGCTCATTCGTCCAAGCAAATACCACGCCTCTGCGACTCGCGGATTCAGTTCCAAAGTCGCCTGCAGCGCCTCTGCCGCCGCGGCATAATCATCCTTTTCATAAAGCAACAACGCCTCCGCCATCGGCACGCGCCAACTCAAGCGATCCACCGCATCGCGAGCTCTTGCGAGCATGTCCAGCGTCTGCTGATACCCAACCGTGCCCTCACCCTCCGCTCCGCGCAGCCTCGCCAGCAAAATCTGCCCCCGCGCAACTTCCGCCGTCGCATCCGCGTCATCTGCATAATTCGCACTGTCATTCGCAAGTTCCGCGAGCAGTTTCTCCGCTTCTTTCAGTTGCCCCACATCAACCATCGCCTCAGCACGCAGCCGCCGCGCAAGTGCCGACGCGTCCGCGCCTAGCAGCACAATCGCCTCCGCAGGCTGCCCGCGTTTCATCATCAACTCCGCCCGCGTCTCAACGTTCACGCTCGCGTCCGTCAGCGCACTCTCACTGACAGCACCACGCAACAACCCCGTCTGCGCCCGCACCTGCGCCGTCAACAAATCCGCAATCTCCCACTGCCCATGCCGCACCCGCAGCGCGGCCCGCTCTTCATCCTTCAAGTAATCCTGCGACAAGAGCTGCTGCGCCGACTCTTCCAACGCCGGCAACGGCATAGGCCGAGGCCCGCGCGCGGCAGTGGGCTTCTCCACCTGCCCCGTCACCTCCGGCTCCCCTTGCGGCACATCCTGCGGCCGCGCAAAGCTCCGCCCCGCGCACATCGCAAGCGCCAGCACCACGCCGCCCAAAACCACACACAACGACCGAGCACATTTCATGCTTGTTTATTCGACACTCGACCGCGCTTTGTTTTCGATTATCCTGCCGAAACCCGCAATAACTCACGAATCTGCGACGAGTTCGCTCGCCAGCGACTCCACCGCGCGCGTAAGTACGCCAATTGCGCGCAAATATTCGTCGATCACCAGATGTTCCCCAGGCGTGTGATCCAGAGCCGAATCGCCCGGACCGTACGCCGCAATCGGACACTGCCACACCGGACCGACAACATTCAAGTCCGCCGTTCCCGTCTTGAGTTTGGGATGAGGCCGCTCACCCGCTTCGCGAATCGCTCCCGACAACGCCCGCACCACCGCGTCGTTGCGATCAGTCGCATAAGCACGCTCGTGCCCCTCAGCGGTAATCGCGACTGTCGCGACAAGACTGTTCGCATCGATTACGCCGCGCATCGCAAGTTCTAACTCGTCGGGCAACATCCACCGAGGCAAGCGAAAGCCTGCGCTCAACGTCGCGCAATCGCATAGCCCGTCCGACTCCGCTCGCAACGACCGCAGCGATGCTTGAATCGTCTCAAACGCGCCGCTATGTTCTGCATTCAATTTCTGCACGTGCGCGACACACGCCTGCCACGCATGCACCAACGCATCACACGCCGACGCTTCGGGCCCTGCCGTATGCGCACCCGCACGCGTCATCGTCACGTGCATCACCAGCCGACCCTTGTACCCCAGCGTCACGCCTGTCCATCCGCTGGGCTCACCAATGATGCACGCCGCAGGCCGCATCCGCGTCACAACAAACCTCGCCCCCGGTGAAACCGCCGTCTCTTCCCCAACAGCCGCAATCACGCGCACACCCACATCCGCCGGCAACTTCGCGCGTGCGGCCGCAACCAGCATCGTCGCCAAAGGCCCCTTCGCATCCACGCTTCCGCGCCCATGCAGCACACCATCGCGCAGCACACAAGGCACATCACCCGGCACGGTATCAATGTGCCCAAGCAGCACAATTTCACGTATTTTTCTGCTATCTTTTAGCTCCACGCCACCTTGTCTCGTCACCTCCGCGCGCGTCGCATGTCCATTCCCGGCTTCATCAATTGCCACATGCATCCCCAGCGCATGCGCATGCTTCGCAAACACGCCCACCGCCGCGGACTCTTCTCCTGAGTAACTCCGCGTCGCGACAAGATCATGCACCACAGCAATTGCCAAGTCATCCATCGCCCGCGTGACCGCGCGCAATCCGCTAGGCAAAGTTCGTTCGCTCATAGCAACGCTCCCTCAAACACCGTCCCCGTACCCGCTCGCGCTCGCGCCACAGCACCTTCGCCATTTGCACAACCAATCACCACGCTCGCCACTCCTCCAATGATCGCTTCCTCCGCCGCCAACACCTTATTCTTCATCCTCCCCTTCGCGGCTTCACGCACGCTCTCCATCGCATCACCACTCGCCCTCGTAATCAAACTTCGCCCATCCGCCGGATCACGCATCACCCCGGGAACATTGCTCAACAGCAGCAATTCGCTCGCACCCAGCGCCGCCGCCGTTCTCGCCGCCGCTCGATCTGCATCAACGTTGATCGCAATCCCATCATCCGTAATCGCCGGCGGCGTCAACACCGGCGTTCGCCCATTCTCCAGCAGCATGTTGAGCAGGTCCCGATCAACATGCTCCACCGTCCCAGTCAAATCATCACGAATCACCACCGTCCGCCCATCTTCAATTGCGCGAATCGCATCCTTTCGCTTCCCGCGCCAGATGCCGCCATCGATCCCTGACAAACCCACCGCATCAACCTGCTTCGCGCGCAGTTGTTCCACGATCGTCTTGTTGATCTTGCCGCAGTACACCATCTCAAAAATCTCAAGCGTCGCGCGATCAGTCCGCCGACTGGTGTGCCCGCTCGGACTCGTGATGAACCGCGCCGACACACCCAACTGTGCCGACAGCACATTTGTCTCATGCGAGCCGCCATGCACCAGTACGACGCGCTGTCCACCTTGCACAATCTGTGCAATTTCAGCAAGAATCGGACCAATTTCTATACCCTTACCGCCGCCAATCTTGATAACCAGAGGTGCCATATGTCTTCGCTTTCTCAAATGGGATGCAATCCTGCAAACGTCAATCCAAGTGCCTCGGGCAAATCCAGCGCAAGGTTCATCGCCTGCACCGCGCTGCCCGCCGCGCCCTTCATCAGGTTGTCAATTGCGCTCATCGCGATGATCCGCCCGCTTCGCGGATCAATCTCAAACCCCACATCCGCGTAGTTGCTGCCAGCGAGAATCTTCGGATCAGGCAGCCGATGCAACCCCGTCTTCTCCGCCACCAATCGCACAAACGGCTCATTCGCATACGCCGCGCGATACAGCTTCCACAACTCCTTGCTCTCCACGCGCCGCGTCGGAATCACATGGGCCGCGCAGTGCACCCCGCGCACCATCTCAATAGCCGTAATGCTCACATCGAGATTGATCGGCCCCAGTTCTTGCAAAACTTCCGCTGTATGCCGATGCCCCGCCGGCGCATACATCCGCACCGCCCCACTGCGCTCCGGATGATGCGACCCCGCCGTCACCTCCGCGCCGCCTTCACTCGAGCCAACCTTGATGTCACAAATCACCCGCTCAATCAGCCCCGCCCGCGCAAGCGGCAACAACGCCAAATTCATCGCCGTCGCATTGCACCCCACGCCGCTGATCAACCTCGCACCGCGCGACTCACGAATCTTCTCGCGCGAAAGTTCCGGTAATCCATAAATCGCACCCGCCAATCGCCCCGCCGCCGGATGCTCGCTCTCATACCACGTGCGATACGCCGCCGCATCGCGCAGTCGAAAATCCGCCGACAAATCCACAATCAGCGGTGAAACGCCGCTCCACCGATCAATCTGCTTCGCCGCTTCCCCATGCGGCATGCACAAAAACAACACATCGCAGTTCGTCACTTGATCCGGCGTCGTGAACAAAAGCTCGCTGCGCCCACGCAGATTCGGATGACTCCGATGCACCGGCTGCCCCGCGAGCGATCGCGATGTCACCGCCTCCACTCGCACATGCGGATGATCAAGCAGCAACCGCAGCAACTCACCACCCGTGTACCCCGCTGCTCCGATGATTGCTGCACGCTTCATCGCGCAACCTCCGTCGCGCCGCGCGCCGCAACCAGCATCGCGTGATCAGCAACCAGCCCCGGAATATCCACGCCGCTGGTGATAATGCTGTTGCGAAACTCCATCGAGTGATTGATCTCATTCACGAGGTACCCGTGCCGCGGACACTCCAGCACATCAATTGCGCAGATGTCGGCACGCACGCACGCCGCCGCATTCACGCAAATCTGGGCCAAATCCGCAGGCACATCGAGTCCTGCGGCAGTCGCGCCCCGCGCCGTGTTCGTCACCCAGTGCGAGCTGCTGCGCGTAATGCCCGCAATTACACGTCCACCCACCACAAATACGCGAATATCCCGCCCAGGCTTATCAATGTGCTCCTGCACGTAATACACGTGATGCTGCACGCCACCCAACGTGTCGCGATGCTCGACAATCGCCTCCGCCGCATCGCGATCATTCACGCGCGACACCAATCTCCCCCACGATCCAATCGTCGGCTTGAGTACCGCCGGATAACCCATGCGTTCTATCGCCAGCAGCGCACCTTCCGCACTCGTCGCAACCAGCGTGCGAGGTGTCGGCACGTTTGCGGCCTCAAGTGCAAGGCTCGTGCGTAGCTTGTCACTGCACAGTTCAATCGCCTCCGAGCGATTGAGACACGCGACCCTAAGGTGCTCGAGCATGCGCACCGCCGTGAGCGAACTCGTCAAACTCAGCGCGCGATCCAGCACCAAGTCATACTCACGCCACTTCCCCGCCTCTCGCGGATCAAACACCACATCGCGCAACTCAACCAAATCAACCTCTGCACCGCGCGCCAGCAACGCATCGGCAAGATGCCGCTCTTCAACCCGCAACCGTGTATGGATAATTGCAATTCGCATAGTTCACTCACTCAGCAATCCCGTCAAACTCTCAAATGCACGCTTGAAAAAAAGGCAAATCCATCACATCAACTCGGTGCGACGGGGTGTCCGTTGCATGGGCGTGTGAGGAGGCATGCGACGGACGCACACATCTGCTGCCCTTTCCCCGTCCACCCGCGCCGCACCAAATTGACGCGCGACTCACTCGCCCCAGTCCTCTTCCACCTCCGGCGCGAGTGCCAACTGCACCGGCGCGGTCTCAATCACTTCCAGTTCCACGCCGCAGGAGACACATCGCACCACCTGCGACCGCAGCGGCGGCCGATCAAAGCGAATCGCCCCCTCACACTCCGGACACGCACACGCTTGCCCTGCCGAAGAACCACCGCTCGCGCCATGCTGAACGACCGTTTGTGAAGTACCACTCATCTGAAAACTCCAATCTTGAAGCCAACAACCAACAAAACCGAGAACGAAAAAAAAGCCCCCGAACACGGCGTTCGGGGGCTCACAATTCAGCGTGATTGTCTGAAAAAACTCAGACCAGCACAGCCAACGTGAACGCCCGGACGCTTTTGGCGTCTTTCGCTTTCACGGTGGTTTTCAGGGTGCGGGTCAACATGGGTCAGTCAAAGCATTGCCAACGTCTTATGCTCAGTCAAGCACAACGTTCCACATTTTCTATCGGCCACTCAACTTCAGTGAGTTGAGTCCACACCACCAGATTCACCAACAACATCTTCTTGCGCTCTCCGCACTCACGCCTTCGGGTCCCGCACCACCCACAAACCAAACCCGCCCGCACTACCCTCACGCATGGACCTCTGGGCCGCCAAACGCGAGAATGCCCGCAGCAGTGTCGAGCCTCTCGCCGTCCGCATGCGTCCTCGCACGCTCGACGAATTCGCTGGCCAACTCCACATCCTGGGCCCAGGCAAACTTCTCCGCCGCATGCTCGCCGCCGACACGGTCACCAGCATGATCTTCCACGGCCCGCCCGGCACTGGCAAAACCACCCTCGCCGAACTCATCGCCAAACACACCAAGCGCCACTTCGTCCGCGAGAACGCAGCTCTCGTAGGCGTCAAGCGCATTCGCGAAGTCTGCGACGAAGCCGCCAAACGCCTCGACTTTGAGAACAAACGCACGATTCTCTTCCTCGATGAAATCCATCGCTTCACCAAGAGCCAGCAAGACGTTTTGCTGAGCGATGTCGAGCGCGGCCTCATCACCCTCATCGGCGCAACCACCGAAAATCCCCTTTTCGCAGTCAATTCCGCCCTCGTCTCGCGCTCCACACTCTTCCGCCTTGAAGCCCTTACTGAAGCCGACATCACCGCCGTCCTCCGCCGCGTCCTCGCCGACAAAGACCGCGGCTTCGGCAATCTGACCATCACCATCACCGACGAAGCCCTCGCCATCTGGGCGAAAAAATCCGACGGCGACGCCCGGCGTGCACTCGGCGCGCTCGAAGTCGCCGTGCGAAGCCAGGAAAGTGGCGAAGTAGCAAAGTGGCAGAGTGGCAAAGTGATTGACGGCACTTCGACCACTCTGCCACTCGACAACTCTGCCACTTTGCCACTGCTCATCGACGCCGCCATCGCCCAAGACAGCATCCAGCAAAAAGCCGCCGTCTACGACGCGTCAGGCGATCAGCACTACGACCACGCAAGTGCATTCATCAAAAGCATCCGTGGCAGCGACCCCGACGCCGCGATGTACTGGCTCGCTCACATGCTTACCGCTGGCGAAGACCCACGCTTCATCACGCGTCGCCTCGCGATCCTCGCCAGCGAAGACATAGGCAACGCCGACCCGCGCGCCATCATGGTCGCCAGTGCCTGCTTCGATATCGTCGAACGCATCGGCATGCCCGAAGCCCGCATCACGCTCGCACAAACCGTCGCGTATCTCGCGCTCGCCCCGAAAAGCAACGCCAGTTACGTCGCCATCGACGAAGCCATGACCGACGTCGCCGAAGGTCGCACGATTCCCGTGCCCATGCACATCAAAGACGGCAACGTGCGCAAAGCCACGAAAATGAGCGTCAAAAGCGATCGCGCCGCCGCTGGCGAAAGCTACAAATACGCGCACACTGATGGCCAATCCGACTCACAACTCGGCATGATCGGCACGCAAGACTATCTGGGCGTCGACAAAACCTACTACCGCCCCGCTGACCACGGCTACGAAAAGCAACTCGCCGAAGCCCTCGTACGCGCGAAACAAGCCCGCGGTAGACTGCTGTAGGCCGCCCGTCCGGGGCGGCAGCAATCCAGAATCACCCTAACTCAACTTGCTTCGGTTCCCGCACGGGTTCTCTCACTTCGCCGCAGCACCACACCACATCCCCAGCCCCGCCCGCGCAAGCGGCTCACACTGCCTCACATACTTCTCGCTCCACGCGTCCCCACTCACCGTCGGCGTCGTGTTCGCGTCGATGATCACCGCGCGCCCCTCGTGCATCACAAAATCGATCTTGCCATAGTCCAGCCCGAAATCACGCCGCCACGCCTCCACATCCGCAGGCGGCGTTGCAAATTCCTCCAGCGCCGCATTCACGTTTTTCACGTAAGGGTCTGATCCTCGCAATATCCGCCCCACGCCCGCGTCACCCATCACAATCCACATCCGCATCACAAAATTCCGCGCCGCATCGCGTTCGGGTAAAAACTTCTCAACAACCAATCCATCATTCAACCACACGCCCACCGGCACATCACTCGCGCGATCAAACAAGTAATATCGCGTCAGTTCCTTCGCCCACCGCATCAGCCTCGGCTCGCGTCCCGAGTGAAACGTCACGCGATGCCGCATCCGTTCCCACGCCGTCGGCCCGCCCAATCTCGCGAATCGATAATCCGGCAATCCGCCGCAATTGCCCGCAGTTTTGACAATCACCGGCCCATCCCATGCATCACCACGCTTGACCAACTGCGCCGACACCACCGATTTGCGAATGTCCCGCACCCTCCCATTCATCACACGCGGATGCTGCTGCAAAAACTCCCAAATCGCATCCGGCACCCGCGAGCAATCCACGTGCGGCACAATCACATCCGCCTCGCGCAGCACACGTTCATTGCCAGCAATCCCACGCACGACATCGACGCGCACACCCATCGCCCGCCAATTCGCAACGATGGGCCAAATGCGATAATGCATCGCTTCAGCATCGTGCTGCAACGGGTGCAACAACACCGCAACCGACTTGATACGCTCCTGACTTTGCAAGCCCGCATTGTTGCAACAAATTCGTCCCCCACCAGCTCATCACGCTCATATCCCGCCGGAACACACCGTTGTCCACGCCGCCCACCAAACCCGACCTCCGCAACGCGATGCGCACCACACTCCGCGCCATGCCCGCGTCGCACGCTGCAACCAACAGCACCGCGCTCCTCGCCCGCCTCGCCACCACCCCGCGCATCAGCACCCCGCGCCAGCTACTCGCCTTCCTGCCCACCGCCGGCGAACCCGAAATCACTCCCTTCATCGCCCAGCGCCTGCAATCCAACCTCCCAACCGCCCTCCCCCGCGCAAATTGGGACACCAACACCATGGAACCAGTCCTGGTGAACAACTTGTCAACAGATTGCGAGCCCACTCGCTACAGCATTTTGCAGCCGCGTGCCGATCTTCTTCCTCTGGCCCCCGCCACGCTGGATGTCATTCTCGTGCCGGGAGTTGCGTTTGACGCAACCGGTGCCCGCCTCGGCCGAGGCGGCGGCTTTTACGACCGCTTCCTCGCAGTCGCCAAAGCCGCCCACCCGGGGGTCGTTTTCGCCGGGATCTGCTTTGACGAGCAGGTCGTGGATTTTGTTCCAGTCGACGCGCACGATGTGCGCGTTGATATGATACTGACACCCACGCGAACACTCATCGCGCGGGCGCACAACTGAACCGGGATGGACCCCACCGACGCAATCGCATCGCGCCGGATTCTCAAGGAAGGGAAGACTTATGGCTCTGCCGTCACAAACCGAACGTCAATCCGAATCTAGCCGAAGCGTCACTGGACAAACCGGCAGCACCAACACCACGAAAATTCTCCTCGTGGTCGCGGGCATCACCCTCTTCGGCGGCGGCGTCTACGCGCTCAGCAACCTCGCTAAGCAGCAGAAGCCCACGACGCCAGCCAAGACCACCGAACTCGCGAGCAATTCAGGCAGCACGGCTCCCGTTGTCACTCCCGCGCCCACAACGCCCGGCACGACGACAACCGCCGCGCCCGCTGGCACATCAGTTCCCTTCGGCAACCAACCCGTCGGCACGCCCACGCCCACGACGGTGGTCCGCAACGACTTGATCACGCCCACCGGCTCGCCAACCAACACGCCGACAAATCCGCAAGCTAACCCGGTCACGTCAACCACAACTGCGACGCCCGGCGCACCCGGCACCATCACGCCCAGCACCTCGACCCCCGCGCCAACGACGCCCATCACAACGCCCACTGCCGTCACCACCAACCTCTCGGTGCTGCAACTCATCCAACAAGGCGACAGCGCCATGGGCAGCAACAAACTCGTCGAAGCCCGCGCCGCCTACAGCAAAGCCTTGCTTGATCGCGAAGCCAGCGACGCCGACAAGACTGCGCTGCGTACCAAGCTCACCACGATCAACCAAGACCTCGTCTTCGGCATCCGTGTTGAGCCTACCGACACGCTTGTCGAAAGCTACAAAGTGCAGCCAGGCGACAGCCTCGTGAGAATCGCCCGCAAGCGCGAACTCGCCACCGACTGGCGCCTCATCCAACGCGTCAACCGCATTACCAATCCCAACGCCCTCCGCGCAGGCCAAACCGTCAAGCTCGTCAAAGGTCCCTTCCACGCAGTCCTTCACAAGTCCGCGTACCGCGCCGACATCTTCGCTGGCTCGCCTGATGATCCCGCCAACTGGCTCTTCATCAAGAGCTATCAACTTGGCTTGGGCGAAGGCAACAGCACCCCCGTGGGCAACTACGTCGTCAAGAAGAACAGCAAGCTCGTCGATCCGCCGTGGGTCAACCCGCGCACGGGCGAGAAGTTCGCCAGCAACGACCCCAAGAACCCCATCGGCGAACACTGGATCGGCTGGCAAGGCGTGGGCGATAGCACCGTCAACCAAGGCTACGGCTTCCACGGCACCATCGACCCCGACAGCATCGGCCAACAAAAGAGCATGGGCTGCGCCCGCATGAAGAGCGAAGATGTCGCCGAACTGTTCGACCTGCTGGTCGAAGAAGTCAGCGTCGTCCGCGTCTTGCCGTAACGGTGGGCCGCCCCTCCGGGGCGGCAGGCATTTTACTTTTTTGACCACCAAAAACGCCGCAATTCAGCGGCGTTTTTCATCTCATCACTAGAGCACTTCACAGCTCACGGCCCGCAGTCGGTCATGTACGCCGACAGAAAATCAACCACATCCTGCTCTTCCGGCGACACACCGTTGCGATTGAAGTCCAAACTCATGCACTGCCAAGTCGGACAAGATGCTCCAGCCAACGCATCAAAGAACGCGACGACATCCGCCGGTTCGGGCGTCACACCATTGCTATTGAAATCCGTGCGAAAGCATCGCGAGGGCCGGATGTTCTGCCAGCGCAGCCGCGCGACAACCGTGCGCAAACCCGTAAGCGGATCACGCAAGTTGCCACCCACGTAAATGTCCTGCTGCCCCGGCGCACCCGGCCCGAGCACAACACTCGACACACCCTCCAATCCGCCTGGAAACTGCAGCGACTGCCAAGCCGACCCATCCCAAAGCACCGGCCCGGGCACGATCGCGCCATCCGCATAGACACCGGATTCGTCAGTCACGAGCACATTGAACGCACCAGCCGGGTTCGGATACGGAATGATTTGTTGGAAGCCCGCATCTGGCGCGATCATTTGCCACGTGTTGCCGTCCCAAAGGCCCACTCCCGTCTCGGCGCGAACGAAAGAACCGACTTCAATTCCCGCAATCAAGTCCGCCCTGCCATCAGCACGCCGCACCACAAACGACTTCGCGCCATGAATAGGACGAACCGTTCCCATCGGCTCCCACATCGGCCCGCCGGTAAATCGAAGGAATCGATCACCCTGCTGCTGAATCGAGCCAGCATGGACTAGGTGCACGCCGCCGCCGACCTGCGGTATCGCCTGCATCATCTTGGTCCAGTTCGTTGGCAGCCTCGGAATAAAGCTCGCCGACCCACTGCCGAATGGTGCCCAGTTCGTACCGTCATAGAACTCAGGAAGCCATGCATTATGCGCGACGGCCATGAACCGCTGTTCGCCTATCTTCCACGTCACAGCGTCTGGCGGCAGGCTGTGCAACCCGTAGGTACCGGCCCCATATAGCGTCCATTGCCCATGACGGAGAAGCCCCGCTCGCGACACTTGAGACGAAGCTTGATTTGCGCGAATCGCACCTACCGCGAACAAACTCTGCGTCCCGTCGGCCTCAATCTCCACGCTCAGGTGCCGCGCATACACATCGTGCGAAGTCTGCAACGGCATCCACTGGCCGCTGCTGGCATCGATCAACGTGAACTCCGAGTAGCTTCCCTCCGCCCGTGAAATCGAGAATCCCCCCGACACTGCGATGAAACCGGTATGCGTACCCGGTCCATCAGGATCCCACAACGTCATCGCCCCAACAGCAAAGCACGGCTCGGTTGTTTCCTCGACCGTAAGCGTTGCACCAACGGGCTGCAGAAACTCCCAGCCGCTGTTCACGAGTTGCGCGGATGCACCAGACACCGCGCAAATCGCCGCCGTGCTCGCCACAAAAATCACACGCAGTTTTCGGTTTCGCATATACAGAACCCCTTCAAACTCTTGGAGAACGTTACCGTCTATCGCGCGCGACGATGTTTCCACAACATCAAGTTTCCACGAATCTAAGCCCGCAGCCACATCGCCATGACGCTCGTTTGTTATAAATACGTTCGTAATTTTACTGGTGTTTGGACGACGCAATTCTCGCCCTGACGCCAAACCCCGAAAGTTGCTCTCGCAATGCCGTCTTCCAGTGTCGCTCAAAGCTCGCCGCCGAAGCCTGTTTTCATCACCCAGAAGACCCCACCGATCATCGATTTCCATCGAGAAATTATTGCGTTTTGCCGCATCACAACGCCGCCGACTCCCTACGCTTCCAGCATCGATCCAGCACCACTTTTTTCACGTGCTTGATCCAGGCCTCGCCGATCATTTCTTCGCTCTCGCAGCGGCCGTTCGCCGCGACTGATACCTAACGACGCATTCGCACTTTTCGCCATGCCCAACACCCCCTCCACCGCTGCCGCATCGGACGCAAAGAAAACCCCTGCCGAAGTCGTCGGCGCGGAGATCGCGCTCGATACGTCCACAGCCGAATCTCGCATCGGCGCAACTGGCAGCAACTACGGCGCGGACCAAATCCAAGTGCTCGAAGGCCTCGACGCCGTCCGCAAGCGCCCCGGCATGTACATCGGCGGCACGGGCCTCAACGCGCTGCATCACCTCGTGTACGAAGTCGTCGACAACTCCATCGACGAGGCCATGGCTGGTCACGCCACCATCGTCGATGTCACCATCCAAGCTGACGGCTCCTGCGCTGTCGTTGACGATGGCCGGGGCATTCCCACCGGGCCCATGAAGCACGAGGACCCGACGCTCAACGGCAGGCCCGCTATCGAAATCGTTCTCACCAAGCTTCACGCTGGCGGCAAGTTTCAGCAAGAAGGCTCAGCTTACAAAGTTTCAGGCGGCTTGCACGGCGTGGGCGTGTCGTGCGTCAATGCTCTCTCGACGTACCTCACCGCTGAGGTCTACCGCGATGGCGAAATCCACGCTATCACCTTTGAGCGCGGCCGCGTCAGCGAGCCGCTCAAACGCGTCGGTGCAATTCCCGCCAACGCCGCCCGCAAGCGCGGCACCACCGTCACGTTTCAACCCGATCCAACGATCTTCCCCGAAACCCGCTTCGATTACAACATCCTCGCCAATCGCCTGCGCGAGCTTGCCTTCCTCAACCCGGGCGTTGCCCTGCGACTCACCGACGAACGCGTCGGACCCGACGGCAAAATCAAGAGCGAACTTTTCAAAGCCGACAAAGGCCTTCCTGAATACGTCGAACATCTGATGACCGGCAAAACCGGCGTGAGCGAAGTCGTCTACTTCAAGAAAGAAGACGCCCAGCAAAGTCTCATCGCTGAAGTTGCGTTCCAATACAACGACGGCTACAACGAAAGCCTCCTCAGCTTCGCCAACAACATCAACAACGTCGATGGTGGCACCCACGCCCAAGGCTTCAAGTCCGCCCTCACACGAACCATCAACGGCTACGCGAAAAAAGCCGGCATCATCAAAGACAAAGACCCCGTCCCCAGCGGCGAAGACCTCCGCGAAGGCTTGGTCTGCATCGTCAGCGTCAAACTCCCTAACCCCACCTTCAACAACCAGCCCAAAGAAAAACTCCTCAATCCCGAAATCGAAGGCTTCGTCAGCGGCGTCGTGAACGAAGGCCTTGACCGCTGGCTCGAAGAACACCCTTCCGAAGCAAAAAAACTCTGCCTCAAAGGCATCATCGCTGCCCAGGCCCGCGAAGCTGCTCGCAAGGCCCGCGAACTCACTCGCCGCAAGAGTGCCCTCGACAGCGGCAGCATGCCCCACAAGCTCGCTGACTGCAAAAGCAAGCAAGTCGAAAACTGCGAGATCTTCATCGTCGAAGGTGACAGCGCAGGTGGCAGCGCCAAGCAAGGCCGCGATGTTGAGTTCCAAGCGATCCTGCCGCTCAAAGGCAAAGTCCTCAACGTCGAGAAGGCCCGCATCGATCAAGTGCTCAAGTTTGAGGAAATCCGCACGCTTATCGCCGCCCTCCGCGTGGGCATCGGCAGCGAGTTTGACATCAGCAAACTCCGCTACGGCAAGATCATCATCATGACCGACGCCGACGTCGACGGCAGTCACATTCGCACGCTCTTGCTCACGTTCTTCTTCCGCCAGATGCCCGAGCTCATCCGCCGCGGCCATCTCTTCGTCGCTCAGCCGCCGCTCTATCAAGTTATGAAGTCCGGCAGCCGCACCAAAAAGGGCGGCACATACGTGCTCAACGAATCCAAACTCGACGACGCCCTGACCGAGCTTGGCCTCGCTCACTGCTCGCTGGTTGTTCGCAACGTCACGCGCAAGGATGAAGCCAACTTCGACGTCAAAGAAGTCCGCCGACTTGAAGGCCAGCCGCTCAAGCGCGCAATCGTCGCTCTGCGTCGCATCATGGAACTGGTCGACATCGCCCAGCGCCGCGGCATCGTCTTCAAGGAACTGCTCGCCAAACGCAGCAACGACCCAACCGGTCGCAATCACTTGCCGACGCATCGCCTCACCTGGCGCTCGCCGGGCGGCGCACAAGGCGAGGATTACGCATGGAGCGAAGCCGACGCGATGGCCAACATCACGCGTCGCAAGTTGCAACTCGCCGACCGCGTTGACGCGCAAACTCTCGCGACCCCGCAGGAAGCGCCCGCGAACGGCGTGCAACTGCTGGGCACCGCAATCGTTCGCGAGTTGCACGAAAACAAAGAGCTCGACAAACTGTTCGCCGAACTTGAATCCCACGGCATTCCCGTCAACGCTACGACGTTCTCCGACGAACAAGCCGAAACTGTCACAGGTCAAAAAGTCGCTGCACCATTCGCATGGGTCGCAGGCCAGGAACTCACCGAGCCCCAGCCCGAACAACCCGACAGCGACGAACCGCAACCTGAAGAAAAAGAAAAGTCCGTCAAACGCGCGGGCCCAGGCAAAGTCGTCGAAGCCGCCAACCTTCCCGAAATCATCGCGGCTCTGCGCGATATTGGTCGCCGAGGCCTCGACGTCAAACGCTTCAAGGGTCTGGGCGAAATGGATGCCGAGCAGTTGTGGGAAACCACGATGGACAACAGCAAACGCACGCTGCTCAAAGTCACGCTCGAAAGTGCGAGCCAAGCCGACACGCTCTTTAGTATTCTGATGGGCGAAGAAGTCGAACCCCGCCGCAAGTTCATCGAAGAACACGCTCTGGAAGTTCGCAACCTCGACGTGTAACTCGCGACGGTCGCGAACTGAAACCTGCCCAAGCACCAATACGCCCACGTCGTATAACGCTCTCACCCGCGCGGTACGCTGCGGCACTTGCACCGTCTGCACCGGCGACTCCCTCATCGAACGGTCGCACAATCGTGCCCAGCCGTAAAACTGCCCACCCGCGTAGCCGATGATTTTGGAGTACCCGGCTCCGCTCGGGACAAGCGGAGACGGCACGCGAATGACTGGTCAGCCCACCAAACCCGGCTTGAAAATCACCGCCGCCGAGCGACCCAACACGCTGGGCATCAGCCAGCGCGACCTTATCACGTTGCTACAAAAAATCGAAGCCGCTGAAAAGAGCAAGGCTCCCGTACGCCGCGACTTCACGCGCTGGCCCTTCCGCCACGCCACGGTCAAAATCACGCTCATTCAGCCCTCAGGCGGCGAAGTCCAGCTACGCCTCGCTTGCCGCAACCTCTCACGCGGCGGTATCTCGCTGCTGCACAACGCATACGTCCACCCGGGCAGCACTGTCGTCGTCTCGCTCCCGCGCCTCAGCGGCGGAGTTAAAGACGTCGCAGGTTCCATCAAGCGATGCCTCTTCCGCAAGGGCGTCATTCACGAACTTGGAATCCAGTTCGAAGACCCCGTCGATCTGCGGGAGCACCTTGGTGCTGGCAAAGGTCAGGAGTTCTTCTCTGTCGAGCACGTCGACCCCGAAAAGATTGTCGCCAAGATTCTCTACATCGAAGACTGCGACGTGGACTACCGCATCTTGCAGCACTTTCTACGCGAGACGAACGTCTCTTTGTCGCTTGTCGTCGATGGTGCTGCCGCGATGGAGCAAGTCGGCAACGGCTTCGATCTTGTTATCGTCGACTGGCGCCTCCCCGACACTACCGGCACTGAGCTTGTCGGCAAATTCCGCCAAATAGGCATCAACGTCCCAGTCATCATCGTGACGGCAGACCCTGTGGGGCTCATGAAATCAGGCCTGTGGGACATTCCCAATACGGGCGTGCTCACCAAGCCGCTCGCGCAGACTCAATTGCTGCGTGCAATTGCCGAACGACTGCTCATCAACGACAAGGACAAACAGCAGCACACCTCCGATGAGCAGGAAGTAACCGGCGAGCCCGCCGTCGCGACGGCATTCACCGCTCAATTCGAGAAGCTGGCAGAAAAGCTCGAGAAGGCGCTTGATTCGAATGACCAGAAGCAACTTATCGAAATCGCGATGCAGATCCGCGGCAGCGCGCCAAACTGCGGCGCACACAAACTCGGCAAGCTCGCCGACCAAGCCATGACCATGCTGTGCGACAGCAGCGCAAAGGCGAAGCAGGAAGACATGGTCAAGGACCTGATCTCCGCGTGCCGACATCTCGAATCCGCGGCGTGATTCGCTGATTCGTCAATACAACGCTTTCAACCAATTCCTCATACGTTGATGTGAATTACCAGTGCGGGGGGACGCACCACAAAGTCCTCCTCGTGATCGCGACTTCTGCAAAAACCCTCGCATCATGAAAGTCCCTTCACCCGCCGAATGCGATACTTTCTTAGACCATCTGGCCAGGATGCCAGATGACAAAAGTGATCGTGCGAGGGATTTTTATGCACGCAGGGATGAACAGTCGTCAACCTCGAACTTTCTTTCGCTGGCCGTTTGAACACAAAATCGTGGTTTTGCCAGTCGAACCAGCGATGGCAAGCCCAGTCTCCATGACTTGCAGAGACCTCTCCGCGGGCGGCATTCGCTGCATCTGCAATATGCCCATTGCAGAAGGTACCGCCGTCATCGTCGCCCTTCCGGAACTCTGCGGCTGCACTCGCGGCGTTCGCGCTCGCATCATGCGCTGCGTTCGCGACAAACACAACAGTTTCGATTGGTCGCTGCGCTTCGACGAACCCATCGATCCAAGCCGACACATCGCTCGCGACACGCTCTCCAATCTATTCACGCACGAATCCGTCGCGCCCCACAACATCGCTGGTCGCATCGCACTTCTGAGCGAGTCGACGCACGATCATGCACTGTTCAACATCGCACTGCGCGGCGCCTCATGCGTTTTCACAACGCACACCACGATCGACAGTCTTCTGTTTGACGCCAAACGCCTCGACACCGTCATCATCGCGAGCGATCTGCACAGCACAACCACCAGCGACGCCATCATCTCGCTCATCGCTGCCGAGTGCAATGCCAATTTCGTGCTGCTCGCCGCTGATCGCTCGCCGAGCACCCGCAAACTCGCAACGCTGCTTCCCTTCCGAGCGGCTCTCGCAAAGCCCTGTCAACCGCAAATTGTTCTCGCAGCGCTTGCCCAAGCATCCAGCATCATCGCTGTTCAAGAACTCACGACGATGAAGCACGTCGCGTCGTGATCGACGCAACGAGCTTTCAGCTTCCCGGCACGTACGTGATCTTCGTGAACCCCGCATCCGTCGCTGCTTGCACCGCAATCGCCGCCGCTTCCACGGGCACGTTGTCATCCACGCGCACAATCACACCCACATCTCGCGGCAAGCTCGACAAAATATTCCCCAGCGTGCTCGCGGTTCGCACTGTCCTGGCGCCCACACGATAAAACGCCGCTGTGCCATCAAACTTCACTTCAATGATCTGCGCCTGCAAACTCGACGAACTGCCGCCGGTCCCTTGCTGCGTCGCCAGCGTCGTCTGCAGTTCGGCCTCACTGGCTGCAAGATCACCCGCGACCATGAAGTAAAACAGCAAGAACAAAACCACATCAATCAGTGCCACCAATGGCAACCGCATCGCCTCAATGCTCATGCGCTTGCTGCGACCCTTCGAGAGATTCATGAACCACCTCCCGCTGCTTCTTCGCCAGATGTCGCGAGCTTCCACCGCGTTATCCCCGCCGCTCGCAGTCGCTTCGCTAGGTCATTCACATGCTTCGCCGGCGCCGCGCGATCAACCCGCACCACCACATCAATGCCAGCCTTCGCGCCCGCTGGTGGCGTTGCTTGCTTGACAATCTCCGTCAGTTCCACCGGCTGCCCCAAGCTGCTGAGCCGCCCCTCTTTATCAACATCAACAAAGACCACCGCGACGTCCTTCGCAATCGTCGGATCTCCCAGCGTCCGCGGCAAATCCAACGCCGCTGTCTCGCGTCCGGAAAACTGCGCCGTCAACGTAAAAAACACAATGAGCAGCATGACCACGTCGATCATGGGCGTGAGATCGAAGCTCGCATCTTCATCGTGTTTGTTGCGACCGCGGATCATTCGTCGGTGGGCCGCCACTCCGTGGCGGCCGAACTCCTCTTGCACGCGCCATCAAATCAAATCCTGCCGCCCGGGACGGGCGGCCCACCATCACACAGCTCACGCCACCTCCGCCGCCTTCTTCGCCGGCATCGAACCCGGCTTGGCCTGCGCAATCGTGTTCAGCCGTTCCAGCCGGCTCCCGATCTTCGACACAATCGCGTCAATCTTCCGCCGGAAAATCGCGAACGCCACCGTGCACGGAATCGCAACCACCAACCCCTGCGCCGTATTCACCAGCGCCATCGACATAAACGTCGCCAACTGGTTGCTGCGCTGCGCCCCCGTCATCGATCCAATCGTGCTGAACGCACCGATCATCCCAATGACCGTTCCCAGCAGCCCCAACATCGGACCAATGGCCGCCAAAATCCCGATCCAGTCATTCATGCGGTGCAGCCGGTCCGTCTCATCCGCCGCCGCATCCTCAACCGCCGTGCGAAACTCCATCATGCCGTAAGGCGAGTTCAAACATCGCGACAGTGCCTTGCCCACGATCTTCGCCGCATACGGCGCATCATCGGCCTTGCACATCTTCTCGACATCGCGAAACTTCCCTTCGCGAAACTTCTCTTCAATCGCGTCCAGCACCTCACCCGGCGCCAATCGCTGCTCGCGAATCGCCAGCACGTTGCGAATCATCAGCGTCAACGCAAAGACCGATAGCCCGATGAGCACAAAGCCCAGAAAGCCGCCGTCCAGCACATAATCCCACAGAGACTTCCCCGCGACAGGTGCCGGGGCCGCCGCCTGGCCAGCCGTTTGGCCCGCCACCTGTGCAAGTTGAAACAACATCGATCCGACCGCCATCAGGCACCTCCATGCGCACCGGCAGGCCCACGCCTTCTTTCGCCGGCGACCTCCGTCTCGGCAACGCTCCGGATAACTTCATATTCCATCGGCGCAACGAAGCGTTGCACGGGAATGCAAAATCACCACGCTTTATGGCCAACAGAATATCAGGCTTTCCCCTCGCGCGTGCTGCCCGCTTCGCGGACGCAGCCACCAGTTCAGCAGCCCGCAGCCGCCAAACCATCGCGCGAATAAAAGGGTGATCGGCGGGGCTCGAACCCGTAACCCCCGGGATCACAACCCGGTGCTCTAACCAATTGAGCTACGACCACCATCTTGCACACACCAAACATCGCCCGGTGCATGTCTCCAACGATATGGGCCTTCCCGCCCCCCGGCAACCACCCGCCTCACTACTCACCGGGTTTCCTCTGCCCTGCGCTTCCCAAACCCTCTGTGTGCGCCTTACCCTACGCCCCCGCCTCGTACTCGGCAGCTCAGGCCCCCGCCTGAGCCAGCCCACGAACATTTCCCCGGCACCCAACGTGCCCTTGCCCTCGGAGGTTTGCTTCATGGCTTCAGCCCTCGACCGCCTCGACGTCTCCTCTTCCCGCGTCTTCAAAAACCTCTCCTCCGCCGAACTCGTCGAACGCGCAATCGCCGCAGGCGAAGGCCAACTCGCCGCCAACGGCGCACTCTGCTGCCTGACTGGCGACCGCACAGGCCGCAGCCCCAAAGACAAGCAGCTCGAAGACACGGCCGACATCCACGGCAAAATCTGGTGGGGCAAAGTCAACACACCCGTCACGCCCGCGCAGTTCGACGCCGCTCTCGAAATCGCAGTCACCCACCTCAACTCGCGCCCCAAGGCGTACGTCTTCGAGGGCTACGCCGGTGCTGATCCCAAGTACCGCCTGGGCGTGCAAGTCGTCACCGAGCAAGCCTGGCACAGCCTCTTCGCCAGTACGCTCTTCATCAAGCAAGGCAGCAAAGCCGCCGGCACGCCAGTCGCGTTCAAGAAAGACTGGACCATCATCAACGCCGGCACGCGCCGCCTGACTGCGGAAGAACAAGCCAAGATGGGCTACAAAGCCCCCGTCATCATCGCCCAAAGCCTCACGCGAAAAATCGTCGTCATCCTCGGCACCGAATACGCCGGCGAAATGAAAAAGAGCATCTTCTACGCCATGAACTACGACATGCCGGAAGTCGGCGTCTTCCCCATGCACTGCTCGTGCAACGTCGACAAGAAGAACAACGACAACGCCGCTCTCTTCTTCGGCCTCTCCGGCACCGGCAAAACCACGCTCAGCGCCGATCCCAACCGCGCCCTCATCGGCGACGACGAGCACGGCTGGAGCGACAACGGCGTCTTCAACTTCGAAGGCGGCTGCTACGCCAAGTGCATCAAACTCAGCAAAGAAGGCGAGCCCGAAATCTGGAACGCCATCCGCTTCGGCAGTGTGCTTGAAAACACCGTCATCGATCCGCACACGCGCATTCCCGATTACGACAGCGCGAAGTACACCGAAAACACCCGCGTCACCTATCCCGTCGACTTCATCGAAGGCGCCGTCATCCCCAGCCACTGCGGCCATCCCAAGAACATCATCTTCCTGACCGCCGACGCGTACGGCGTCATGCCGCCCGTGAGCAAACTCACGAGTGAGCAAGCGATGTACTACTTCATCAACGGCTACACCAGCAAACTCGCAGGCACCGAAGCCGGGGTGAAGCAGCCCGAGCCCAACTTCAGCCCGTGCTTTGGCGGCGTATTCCTGCCGCGCCCGCCGGTCAGCTATGCGAACCAACTGGCGGACAAGATCAAGAAGCACGGCACCAACGTCTGGCTGCTCAACACCGGCTGGACGGGCGGCCCGTACGGCGTGGGCAATCGCTTCAGCCTCAAGTACACCCGCGCGTTCGTCAACGCCATCCTCGACGGCTCACTCGCGAAAGCCGAGTACCACCAAGACCCCGTCTTCGGCCTCTACATTCCCAGAGCAGTTCACGGCGTCCCCAGCGAAGTCCTCATGCCGCGCAACACCTGGAAAGACGGCGCCGCCTACGACACCACCGCCAAGAAACTCGCCGCCGACTTCCGCAACAACGACAAACAGTTCGACATGCCCGAGTCAGTGCGCAACGCCGGCCCACGCGGTTGACCCCCGACGCCGGGCCTGAGGCCCTGCGAAGGCCCGGATCAAACCACCAGTCGCGCACTCATCTCCATACACACCAAGTCGCAGCATCCGCATGCTGCGACTTTTCTTCGCGCCTACGCCTTCACCACCCGCGCCTTCACCCCGCGCCCCCGCACCATCGCATTCCGACTATCCACCACCAGCTTCGCATGCGTTCCCACCAACGTCCAATCAATCGCCGCATGATCCGTCACGACCACCACGCAGTCCGCACCCGCCAACGCCGCCGCTGAGAGCTCCACGCTCGTGAGCGAAATCTGATACTTGCGCATGCTCGGAAACGTCGCCACATGCGGATCGTGATAACTCACCTCGCACCCGCGCGATTGCAACAACTCGATAATCTCCGCCGCCGGCGTCTCGCGAATGTCATCCACATCGGGCTTATACGCAATGCCCAGCACCAGCACGCGCGAGCCTCGCATCGCCTTCTTGTCATCGTTCAACGCATGCGCCACACGCTCCACCACATAATGCGGCATCGCGCTATTGATCTCGCCCGCAAGCTCAATAAATCGCGTCGCATGCCCAAACTCGCGCGCCTTCCACGTCAAGTAATACGGATCAATCGGAATGCAGTGCCCGCCCAAACCCGGACCCGGATTGAACCGCGCAAACCCAAACGGCTTGGTCGCCGCCGCATCCAGCACCTGCCAAATATCAATCCCCATGCTCGCAAAGACCGGCTTGAGTTCATTCACCAGCGCGATGTTCACGCTGCGATAAATGTTCTCCACCAGCTTCGCGGCCTCCGCAACCTCCGCACTCGCAACCGCAATGACCCGCTGCACCGCTCGCGAATACATCGCCACACCCGCCCGCGTGCTGGCGTCATCAATCCCGCCAACCAGCCGCGGAATCGTGCTCGTATCCACCCCCTGCCGACCCGGGTCCTCGCGCTCAGGACTGAAACATAACAAGTAATGCGTGCCCAGCACCATCCCCGCATCATCCAATATCCGCTTGCACACCTCGCGCGTCGTGCCTGGATACGTCGTGCTCTCCAGACTGATCAGCACCAACCCGGCATCTACTTTCGCCGCAAACCTCGCCTGCAACACCCCCGCGATCATCTGCGTCGACGCCTCGACGTACGACAAGTCCGGATCCTTGTGATTCCCCAAAGGCGTCGGCACGCAAATGCAAATCGCATCACACCGCGCCAAGTCGCTCGCGTCCGCCGTCGCCACAAATCGCTCGCTCGCCGCCAGCGTGCGCACCAGTTCATCACCAAGGTGCTTCAAATACGCTTCGCCGCGCCGCAGCTTTTCAATCTTGCTGCCATCAACATCAAACCCCACAACACCAAATCCGCCCGCATGCATCGCCCGCACCAGCGGCAACCCCACATACCCCAGCCCCACCACTCCCACCGTGGCGCGACCGCTCGCAAACTTCGCAACAAGTGCATCAATCATGCACAACAGTATCGGCTCTTCAGCGTCGACGGCTTACACCGCCGTCACCGCTGACATCGGCTTGCGATACTGCAAATCCGGAGCCCGATCCCGCCGATCCTTCACGGCTTCCGTTCGCCACAACCCAACCCAGTGATTCGGCTTCACTTCGACAAGCGCATAATCGCCTGCAGGCTCATCAACACGCCGCAAGTCCGCCGGCGCATCATGCCAAGGCCACCAAGGCCGCGCGCCGGTACCGATACCCATTTTCTCCACGCGCGAGAACTCAACTGGATCGTCGACAATCTCCTTGATCGTCACCAGCCTGTCGCGCTTCGTGCCAACGCGCGGAATGCTATTGAGCAAACCGCGCGTGTACGGATGCAGCGGATTCTCGAACAAATCCAGCACATTCGCATACTCCACCACGCGCCCCGCGTACATCACGCACACCACATCCGCATTCTCTGCAACCACGCCCAAATCGTGCGTAATCAGCAGCACACCCATGCCGCGCGTCAACTTGAGCTGCGTGAGCAACTCCAGAATCTGCGCCTGAATCGTCACATCCAGCGCCGTCGTGGGTTCGTCAGCAAGCAGCAACCGCGGCTGGCACGCCAGCGCCATCGCAATCATGATGCGCTGCCGCATACCGCCTGAAAACTGGTGCGGATACTGCTTAATACGAACTTCCGGACTCGGAATCCCTACATCCCGCATCGCCCCAAGCGCAACCTGCTCAGCCTTGTTCGCATCAATATCTTGATGCAGCAAAATCGCTTCCATGATCTGATCACCCACGGTGTACACCGGGTTCAGACTCGTCATGGGCTCCTGAAAAATCATCGCAATCTCGTTGCCGCGAATCTCGCGCATCTGCGATTCTGTCTGCGTGAGCAAGTCAATCACTTGCCCTTTGCGCCGCCGAAACTGAATCGTCCCGCGATCAAACCGTCCAGGCGGCCGAGGAATGAGTTGCAACATGCTCATCGCGCTCACCGACTTGCCGCATCCCGACTCGCCCACCACCGCCACCGTCTGCTGCGGATAAATCGTGAGCGCATTGCCATCCACCGCCTGAATCCGCGGCCCGCCGCGATTGTCAAACGAGACCGCCAAATCGCGAACGGTGACGAGAGGTTGTGTGAGGTCAAGTTCCATAGTCGTTCGACGTTCTGCCTTCCTTACACCCGAGCCTTCTTCAACTTCGGATCAATCGCATCGCGCGTCGCCTCACCCAGCATGTTGTAACTCAGCACCGTCAGGAAGATAATCACGCCCGGAAAAATCGCGAGCCACCAATTGAACTGCCCCGACGTTCCCGTCGCATCACTCAGCAGCCGCCCCCAGCTTGCCTGCTCGTCAGGTCCAAGCCCCAGGTAGCTCAGCGCAGCTTCAAACAAAATCGCCGCCGCCACCGCAAAACTCGCATCAACCAGCACGGGAGTCACGCCATTGGGCAGCATGTGCTTGAACAACACGCTCCGCAAGGGCAATCCCACCGCCTTCGCGGCTTGCACAAAATCCTGATTGCGCAGCCGCAAAAACTCCGCGCGTGTAAATCGCGCCGCGCCCGTCCACGTCACGCACCCGATGATCGCCATCATCACATACGTATTGCGAGGCAGCACCGCCGCCGCGACAATGAGCAAGAACAGCACCGGCACGCTCATGAAAATCTCAACCACGCGCGACAGCAGCAGATCAATCCAGCCGCCAAAGTACCCCATCATCGCGCCAATCGTCACGCCGATCACCACCGCGATCCCAGTTGAGACAAGCCCAATCGAAATCGACAACCGGCACGCGTGCAGCAACTGGCTCAGCACATCCTGACCCAAACTATCTGTACCGACCATGTGCAGCGGCGCGCCCACAGGGCTCGCGACCTTGTTGACCACGTCGTCTTTCGTCATTCCATCCGCCGTCCGAGGCGGCAGCAAATTCCCCGTAATGCTCCGCTGATTGGGCGAGAACGGAATGAGCGTAAACACGCCTTCAGCTTGCTTCGCAGCGATCATCTCGCGATACGGAAACGTCTGTAGCGGCTTCTTGGGCCAACCCGCAACCGCAAAAACACCCACCAAAACCGCGACCGAAACGCACATGATCCGCACGCTCAGCGAACGAATCGGCAGAATCATCGCAACCCCAGCGGCTGCAATCGCACCAATCCCAGATGCAACCGGTACTCGAAATGCCCACAGGTTCTGTGCCAGTTCTCGCGTCGCACGCACGTCGCTATCACGCACTTGTGAGAAAACAAACGTGCAGCCAATGACGATCACCCCAACGATGACGCCGCACATCAGCAGTGTGAGCAGCCTGTCAGACCGCTGAATCTTTCTCCAACCCAGCATCCATCCAATACCTACCACGCTTCCCAGCGCGAGTGCCACGTCACCCGCCGACAAATTGCGAATCAGCGGATACGTCGTTCGCACCACGCTTCCCGCTTCATCAAGTTCGCGATGCACAATCGGATGCCCACTCGCAATGAACGGGGCAATCACTGCAAACAGCGCGACGACGCCCAGCCAGAAGAGCGCAAACCGCGCCCCGGTGCGCTTCGTTACGGTCTCCCATGCATCAGCCCAGAACCCCTTGGCCTCTTGCACGCCAATCCCCTGCGCAAGCTGCACCCCCGACACCGCCGTCAACCCGCGCGTGCCGCCCACACCAGAATTGCCCGCATTACTCGCCATCATTCACATCTCAAATCTATCGTCGCCACTCCGAACGCTGACTCTTTGCATACCTGACTCTTTACACACCTGACTCTTCGCACGCCTGACTCTTCGCACTCGCCAGTTCGCACGCCCGAACCTCAATCACGAATACGACACACGCGGATCCGCCGCCGCATACAGCAAATCTGCCAGCAGCAGCGCGAGCACGTTCACCGTCGCGATGATGATCGCATTCGCCATGATCAATTCGCGATCCTTCAGCACGATTGCCTCAATGATCAAACTGCCCATCCCGGGAATATTGAAAATCCGCTCGATGATCACGCTGCCGCCAAACATCGCAGGGAAAATCGTCGCAAACATCGTAATCAGAGGCAGCAGACTGTTGCGAAACACGTGCGCAAACACAATCGTCGAGCTATCAACGCCCTTCGCCTTCGCCGTGCGCACATAGTCTGCCGAAAAGTTATCCAGCATCGCCGCCCGCGTCTGCTTGCTCAAAATCGCGAAGCCGCCATACACCATGCACGCGATCGGCAGTGCAATGTGCCACAACAAATCGATCAAGTATCCCCGCTGCCACACGCCATCAGTCAGCGTCGGCAAGTACGTCATCCGCGTCGCGTCATTGTCGTGCAAGCCGCCCGCCGGGAACATGCCCAGGTATTCCTTGTTCGCAAGAAACCCGATTGCCATGACCCCTGCCCACACAGTCGGTATGGACCACAGCGCGACAAACACCGTGCCCGATCCCGTGTCAAAGAGCGTTCCCTTGCGCGTCGCCGCCAGCATGCCCATAGGCACCGCGATGGTGTACACAATCGGAAAGGCGATCATGTTGAGCATCAGCGTCAAAGGCAAAGCATCACTGATGAGCGCTTTGACTGGCCGCTGTCTCGCGAAACTCTGACCCAGATCCGGCTCAGCAATACTCACAACGCCCGGAATAATCGCCACGCCCGCCTGCTCGTAAGGCTTCTGTCGAAACAGTGCCGCCAGACGCTCGCGACTATCAACCGCGTCGTAGTACGCGGCCAGCATCGTCTTGCCAGATTCCGCTGCGGGCTTCCATGCAGCGTTGTTCGTGTCAGGCGTCCACCCGTCCAACTCGCTCTCGACCGGCAACCCTTTGTTGCTCACCAAGTTCGCCTGATCCGTTGCGCGAAGATACTCGCCAACCGCTTCCATCGCCTGCGTCCGTCGCGCCACGTACGTCGCGCGCTTCTGCGAATAATCGTCCTGCCCGCGTCGATACGCAAGTTGGAGCTCCTCCGCCGTCGCGTTCGAGTTCGGCAGCCCGATGCCACTCCACGAAGTTGCATTCAGCGAATCTGTAAACAGTCGCCACAAAGGCGGCTCTTTCACCACCTTGGGCGGACTGATCAAGTTTCCATCGCCAAGCACCTGATCCCGCTCGCCAAACTTCACTGGGCTGATGCGCCCAAGCCAGCGAAAGTACTGCACAATCACCGGATCGTCCAGCCCGTATCTGTCCTCCAAATACGCCTCTTGCACCGCACGATTCGTCGCTTCCGTCGCCCCCCCGCCGGCCACTCGCAGCGCCGCACCCACCCCGCCAGGCGACAGCGCAACCAGCATGAAAATCATGAAGCTGATGCCAATCAGCGTCGGCACCATAAGCAGCAATCGGCGGATGATGTACGTTGCCATCGCAGCGTCTCCAGAATCAATCACACACACTCAACGCGCGATGCTTAGTTGTTCGTCTTCGACGCCGCAGGGTTTTGCACGAACAATTCGTCGTACTGGAATCCGTTCTTGTACTCGTTGAAGTTGCCCACGCGCGGGCCAACGACTCGCAGCCACGGCCGCTCAGCAACAAACGTGTACGGCTGCTCATCGTGAATGATCTGGTGCATGCGGTGCCAATATTCCATCCGCTTGGTCACGTCCAGCTCCCGCCGACCCTTCTCAAGTATGTCATCCACTTCCGCATTCGCCCACTGCACGAAGTTGTCACCCTGATTCTGAATATATTGGCTATGCCAAATCTGCTGCGGATCACTCTCTGGGCTCGTTGGACTCCACGCCATCGTTATGCAATCAAAGTCACGATTGTCCACAATGCTCATGAACACCGACCAATCAAGCGGCTTGAGAACGCACTCAATGCCCAGTTTCGCCGCTTGATCCTTCGTGTACTTCACCAACCGCTCCGTCGTCTCATTACCGACGGGATACGTGAACTCGAACTTGAACGGTTTGCCTTCGGCATTCTCAATCGTCCCATCGCCATCGCGATCTTCCCAACCCGCCTCCTTCAGCAACTTTCTTGACTCGACCATGCTGTACGACCACGGCTTGATACTCGGGTTGGCCTGAGGCGTCACGCTATTGAAAGGCCCCGTTGCAGGCCGCGCAAGCCCCGCAAAAATCTCCCTCACAATCAGCTCACGATCAAGCATCTGCGTCATCGCCCGCCGCACGCGTTTGTCAGAGAAAGGCGTCAACTTGTCGCCACGTTTGCCGCAGTTCCAGCCAATAAAGCTATACCCGCCGCGAATGTTGTACCACATCCGCGCCTGATTTCCTCGCTTGAGCCAATCGTCATTCTTCACGAAGCTCGCGAATTGCGTCGAATTCGGTGTCGTCCAATCCGCTTCACCATTATTGAAAGCCGTCACGCGTGCCAAGTCATCACGATTGACCTTGAACCGCAGCCGCTCATACACAGGCTTGGGCCCCCAATACTGCTCATTGCGCACCAGTTCCACATCCGTGCCCGGCTTCCACTGGCTATCCATCGAAACGTTCGCGAACTTGAACGGCCCACTGCCGATCACAAATCCAGTCGCCTGGTTGTACTGCGTGGGCGTGATGTCCTTGTACACATGCTTGGGCAAAATCGGGAAGCTCCCCATCGCGCCACTCAAGTTCGTAAACAGCACTTGATTGAACTTGAACTCCACCGCGTGCTGATCAATCTGCTTGATTTCCGTGATGAAATCCGTAATGCTGCGAGGCCGCTCGGCCGCCAACTGCGCGTTGCGCATCCATTGAAACGTCCAGATGACATCTTCCGCAAGCACCGGCTCACCATCACTAAACCGCGCCCGCGGATTGATCCGCACGCGCAGCCATGTGCCGTCTGGTGCGTACTGCCACGCCTGCGCCAGCACCCCGCGAATCTCCAGCGTCTTGGGATCCCACTCCGCCAAATACTCCGTCACGCGCTCAAACACGTACGCGCCGTACACATCCTTATACACCAGCGGCATCACGTTCTGCGGCTGTGCATTGAAAATCTCCGTCAACTCGCCACCCTCAGCAAATCCCGCAATCGTCTTGGGCTCGCTGTCGTGCTCTGCACGCTCGGGCTGCCAAGTAATCGGCACACCCTTCACCGCCCAACTCTCATCGCGATCACTCGCACTCACCACCGCCGCAGGCTTGTCGTTTGCCGCTTGCGTGCTACTCGCCGCCGATGCCGCCCCACTCACCTTCACGCCCCGCGCAATCTGTTGCTTCACTTCAGCCATGTCGCGCGACAAATTACTCAGCCGATCGCGCATGCCCGAAACTTCGGCCTTATCCAGCGTGTCTTGCACGCGGGCGGCTTGCTTCTCAATCGAGTCAATCTTGCTCGACAGCCCCTTGAATTCCGTCCACTGCCGGTCCGCCTGCTTCATGGACAAAAACACCAGCAGTCCAGTCACGCACACCAGCAAGATGATGACAAAGTCCTTGACGCCGAAGCGATTTTGCATGTCACAAATCCTGTAAGCAAACGCCAAGCGCACGAGAGACGCCCAGCAAGTTAGTCCAGCGTATGAAGCAATGGTTCACGAGACTATCACACGCCGGCAACATCTACCTAACCGATATCCGCGTCCGTATCTCCAACTTCGCCCCTCATCGCCCGTTATCGCCGCGACCGCTTCGGATCCAGCGCCTCGCGCAACCCCTCACCGACGAAGTTCAACGCAAGCAGCGTCGTTCCCAACATCACGCATGGAAACACCAACAGCCACCAATGCGACTGATACGGGTTCAGTTCGCCCAGACCCTCCGCCGCCAAATTCCCCCAACTCGGAAGCGGCGGCTTCACCCCAATCCCCAAGAAACTCAAAAAACTCTCCTGCAGCATTGCCTGCGGCACCGTCAGCGTCGCATAAACCGTGATGGGCCCAACCAGATTCGGCAGCAAATGTCGCAAAAAAATCCGCGAAGTTGGCAACCCCATCGCCCGCGCCGCCTCGATAAACGGCTGCTGCTTCAAGCTCAACACCTGCCCGCGAATCACCCGCGCCATCGTCAGCCAACTCACGCCGCCAATGGCAATCAGCAGCGTCACCAGGTCCAGCGCCGTCCGTGTCCCCTCACCAACCTTCCTCGGCGGAAACTGCTTGAACGCATCCGCTTCCAAATTCTTCTTAATCTTTTCGTTATTCGCCAAGTACGCCCGCACTGCCTCGCGCCCTGCGCGACCATCCACCGCAACACCATCACTACGGATCATCAGAGTCGCTTGCTCGCGTACCCACACCGTCCGATCCTTCTGCCGCGATATGTACTCCCCAACCATCGCATCACTCGCGACCGCGAGCAGCACGACGAGCAACACATAAGGCAACCCATACAACACATCCACCACGCGCATCATCACCCCATCCACGCGCCCGCCCACATATCCGCTAATCGCCCCATACGCCGTGCCGATGCACACGCTCAGTGCCGCCGCTGCAATGCCTATGACTAGTGAAATCCCGCCGCCCGCGAGCACCCGCACCAGCAAACTCCGCCCAAGTGCATCTGTCCCCAACAAGTAACTGGGCCACTGCTCACGCATCGCGCTCGCCACCGCCCCCTCGCGAGCATCAATCGCAGCCTTGATCGACACCCCGTGTTCTTTCGCGATCGCCTCCACTCGCTCCGCCGGCACCTGCGCGTTCAGCCGCTCCACCTGCTCGCTGCTTGGCTCAATCCACGCAGGCGGCAACCTCGCCCCCGATGTCTGCCCATCGCTGTACCGCACCACAGTCCGCCCGCTCGCCGCATCAGCGCCCGCAGGCGTCACGCGCCCCAACGTGTAAGGCAGCGTCGCCAAACACGCAATCAACATGCACGCCAAAAATCCCAGCCCAATCATCCCCGCCACGCTGCGCGTAAGCGGATTATCCCGCCCAACCGGCGGAGCCATAATCGCCGGAATAGATTCCTCGTTCGTCATGCCCATGCAGCATAGCGACTCACCCACTCAGATCGGATCGATCCAGGTCGCACCGATCGCATCCGCAAATATCCCCGTCGCCAACGCCGACAAAAGGTGTCCCGCCCACCACACATACTTCGACACCACAAAAAACAACACCGCAAACCCAATAAACCCGGCTATCTGCCCCGCCTCACTCTCCCATATCCGCCGATACGCCGGCACAAAGTCCGACAAAATCCGCGATCCATCCAGCGGCGGAAATGGCAGCAAATTAAACACAAATCCCACCACGTTGATCAGCACCCCCGTGTACAAGAACAAGTGCACGTTCTTCATCATCTCCGCCGAAACGCCGGTGCGATCACCAAACTTCAACCAGAACCCATCCGCAAACACACACAAAACCGCCAACGACAAATTCATCGCCGGCCCCGCAAACGCCACCCGCGATTCGTCATACCGCCTGCGATAGTTCGCCGGATTCGTGGGCATCAGCCCCCACGTGAACCCGAACATCACAAACATGATCCACGCCCACGGAAACGGAATATGCACAAACGGATTCCACGTCATGTGCCCACTGTGATACGGCACATCATCCCCGCACCGAATCGCCACCCACCCGTGCGCCAGTTCATGCAGCGTAATCGAAAGAATCACCCACATCACCCACGAAATGAGATAGATGGGCCCGGCATCCTGCAACGTCTTGTCGACCCACCAGTTGTTCATACGAAAATCCAATGACGAAGTGACGAAGTGACGAAGTGACGAAGTGACAGAGTGACGAAGTAAAGACAGGAAGAACGGAAGAGGTGAAGAGGTGATCTACCACTCATCATACCGCCCCCTCCCTCGCTCCCTCGCTCCCTCGCTTCCTCGCTCCCCGATTCCGTCACTCCGTCACTTCGTCACTTCAAAACAAAAAAAGCCCCCGCTCACCGCAGGGGCCTTCAAACTTCATCCTCAAACCTTCGTTACTTCTCTTCTCACGCCACCGTGTGACGTGCACCCTTGGCCGCCGTTGCCTTGCTTGCCTTGGTCGCCGTTGCAACCAGCGTGTCAAACAGCTTGGGATCGCTGATCGCCACTTCGCTCAGCATCTTGCGGTTCAGAATGTTGCCCGCGTTCTTGAGCCCGTTGATGAACAGGCTGTACCGCGTGCCGCGCATCCGGCAAGCCGCCGTAATACGCGTGATCCACAGCTTGCGATAATCGCGCTTGAGCCGGCGACGGTCGCGGAACGCATACACGCCCGCACGCATCACCGCATTCGATGCACGATACTTGCTGGTGCTGTTGCTGCCGTAGTAGCCGCGGGCCTTGCGCAGAACACGATTACGAGCTTGGGTGCGAGCTGCACCTTTACGAACGCGAGGCATGGGAAACTCCAACCTTCATGGCTTGATCGGGGCACCGGCAATCCCAGTGACTTCTTCACCCGGCAAGCACGTGCGAAACAAACGCTCACCACAGCACTTCATAACTAGACGAAGTGCGGGCAAGCACAATTTGCAATTAGTCCTTCTTCGCAGTCTTCGCCGCTTCCTTCGCAGCCTTGCGCTGCGCAGGGCTGGGGCTGCGACGAATCGCCGTCCGGCTCTGCTCACGCCCGCGAATCCGGCGGAACAGCAGCTTTTCCAGACGCTTCGCGTCCGCGCTGCTCATGAACGGATCGTTGCGATACTGACGCAGCTTCTGGCCGCCCTTGCCCGAGCGCAAGTGTTTGCGTCCGGCCGTACGGTGGCGAATCTTGCCGGTCTTGCTGATGCGAATGCGCTTGAGCAGACCTTTATGGCTCTTGTTCTTGGGCATAGCGGGCCTCAATCAATCAATGACTACCCGGCGCGACAACCAAACTTTGCCGGGTCGAGACTCTAGGCACCCCCCCGCTCGCTTTCCAGTCCCGGTAGGCCGCCCGTCCCGGGCGGCAGTATTCCAACCACCATCCAAACCACCCAACAACACTCCTGCAACCCCCACCCCCCTCTTCCCAACCACCCTACGAATATCGCACTATCCTCCCCGGGTTCCAATTCTTCCCAAAGGGGCTTTACCCATGCAAACCGTTCCGTTCCTGCTCGCCCAGTCCGGCTCCAACGCCGCCCAACAAGCCGGTAGTGTTCTCTGGTTCCTAGGCCTCATCGTCGGCGGCCTGCTGATCTTTCTGTTCATCAGCATTCTCGTCGTCCGCCAGTACAAACGCTGCCCCAGCAACCGCATCCTCGTCATCTACGGACGCGTCGGCAAAGACAAATCCAGCAAGTGTCTCCACGGCGGCGGCGCATTCATCGTGCCGCTCGTGCAAGACTACTCCTACCTCTCCCTCGAACCCATCGTCATCGAAGTCCCCCTCGAAGGCGCACTGTCACTCAACAACATCCGCGTCAACGCGCCGGCCACCTTCACCGTCGCCATCTCCACCGACCCCATCATCATGCAAAACGCCGCCGAGCGTTTGCTCAACTTGCCCATCCAAGTCATCCGTGAACAAGCCCAGGACATCATCCTGGGCCAGCTGCGACTCGTCATCGCGACCATGTCGATCGAAGAGATCAACAAGGACCGCGAGAAGTTCATGAACCTCATCAACAAGAACGTCGCCGAAGAAATCAACAAGATTGGCCTCGAACTGATTAACGTCAACATCCGCGACATCACCGACGAATCAGGCTATATCCAAGCCATCGGCAAGCGCGCCGCCGCCGACGCCATCAACCGCGCGAAGGTCGAAGTCGCCGAAGCCGAGCGCGAAGGTGCGACAGGCGAAGCCGCCGCCGTGCGCGACAAAGAGGTCCGCGTCGCCGCCGAACGTGCCGGTGCCGCCGAAGGCCAAAAGCTCGCCGAGCAAAAGCAACGCGTCGCCATCGCCGCCCTCGAAGCAACAGCCGTGCAAGGCGAAGCCCAGGCCCAGCGCGACCGCGAAATCACGATGGCCCAGCGCACCGCTGAAACCCTCGTCGCGCAAAAACAAGCCCAGCAAGAGCAACGCGTCCGCGTCGCCGAAGCTGAAGCTGCCGCAGTAATCGGCGAAAACACCAGCAAGCAGCGCATGGCCGAAAGCCAAGCCAGCCTCGCCGAAATCCAAGCCGAAGCCCGCCGCCGCGCTGAAGTCGCAACCGCCAAAGCCGCCGAAGCAATCTCCATCGCGCAGCGCGAACAAGAACTCGCCAAACTCGCCAAAGAAATCGTCGTCCCGCAAGAAATCGAAAAGCAGCGCATCACCCTCGCCGCCGAAGCCGAAGCCGAAAAGCGCCGCCGCGAAGCCCAAGGTGAAGCCGACGCCATCATGGCGAAGTACGAAGCCGAAGCCAAGGGCGTGCAACTCGTGATGGAAGCCAAAGCCGAAGGCTACCGCAAACTCATCGCCGCCGCCGGCAGCGACCCCAGCGTTGGCCCCACCCTCCTGCTCATCGAGCAACTCCCCAAACTCGTCGAGCAACAAGTCAAAGCCATCCAAGGCGTCAAGATCGACAAGATTGTCGTCTGGGACAACGGCAACGACGGCAGCGGCCGCAACACCACCGCCGACTTCCTCAGCGGCATGGTCGGCAGCCTCCCCAAACTCCACGAACTCGCCGCCCAAGCCGGCATCGAGCTCCCGCCCGCCCTGGGCCGCCTCAAACCCACCGACTCGCCTGCTCCCAAACAAACTCCCAAGCCCGATTAAGCCGACATATCCAGCATGCTCGCCGCCCTCGCCACATCCGCCCGCACCTACGCGTGGCTGCTCCTCAAACGCTGGTGGTGGCGGCTGCTGCTCATCACCCTCCTCTGCGGCCTCGCAGGTTCCGCCTGCGCCTACGTCATCTGGAAGCAAACCGCCGAACCACCCAAGCCGCAAACTCGCGCTTGGGTCAGCCTCCACAACACCGCCACCCTCGCCTGCATCTTCGGTCGCGGCGTCGCTGGCGTCGTCCACGGCAAAGTCAATCTCGACGATAAACGCTACGCCGCCGTCATGGGCGCAAGCGGCATGATCCCCTGGGCCATGCTCATGATCGCATGGTTCGCCGCCCGCGACATCTACCTCCGCAAACCCCTGCAAAAACCCAAAGCCCGCATCCCAGGCGAGATCATCGAAATCACGCGCGAAGACCGCACGCTCCTCTCACGCCGCCGACTCATCTTCGACGCTGGCTCCGGCGCCGGAGCCCTCGCCGCCGCTGGCCTCGCAACCAAGTCACTCGCCATAGACCCCTGGGAAATCCAAACCCGCGCCTACACCGTCACCATCCCCAACCTCCCCGCGTCGCTCAACAACCTCAAACTCGTCCAACTCAGCGACATGCACCTGGGCCCGCGCGTCAGCAGCGAGTTCATCTCGCAATGCGCCCAAATCGCTCTCAACCTCAAGCCCGACATCCTCCTGCTCACAGGCGACTTCTGCCACAAAGGCGCCCGCTACCGCGAACAAGTCAACGCCTGCGTCGACGCCCTCATGCTCGACAAATTCGACTGCCCCAAATTCGGCGTCCTCGGCAACCACGACTGGTACGGCAACGGCCAACTCGCCGCCGACACCCTCGCCAGCCGCAGCGTCCGCATGCTCGACAACACTCGCATCTTCCTCGATGCCCAGTCGCGCCAACTCCGCACGCGCCCACCAAAGTCCGACGCCCTCTGCTTCGCTGGCATCGCCGACTACCTCGAAGCCGTCATCAACCCCGCCGCCGCCCTCGCCGACATTCCCGATGGCATCCCCACCATTCTCCTCAGCCACAACCCCGACACCTGCGAAGACCCCATGGTCCTCCAGTTCGCCACGCGCATCAACCTCATGTGCAGCGGCCACACCCACGGCGGCCAAGTCCGCATCCCGTTTTTAGGTACCCCACTCGTCCCCAGCCGCTACAAAGGCAAATACGCCGGCGGCCTCATGCAAGGCCCCGCCTTCCCCATCGTCATCTCACGCGGCATAGGCACCAGCCTCCTGCCCATTCGCTTCAACGTTCCCGCTGAAGTTGTGCAGATCACACTCACAAAATGACTCGCAATCGTGCTCGCACGTTCGCGGCTCGCACACTTGCCGTATGCTCGACGCATGAATTCCTACCACATGTGGTTCGACTTGCGTGACTCGCACAAAGACCTCGAATTCTCGCAAGCCCTCGCCGACTATCTCAACTACCTCAAAAACAAATCCCTCATCGCAGGCTGGACCCTCCAACGCCGCAAATTCGGCTTTGGTCCCGACTCTCTGGGCGAGTTCCACTGCGTCGTGCAAGTCACCGACCTCACCCAGTTCGACGCCGCCTTCGGCCACGTCGCCACGCGCACGGGCGAAGTCGAACGCCTCCACCGCCCCGTCTATAGCGCGGTCTCCAATTTCAAGAGCGCCCTCTACCGCGACTTCCCCGATCCCCAGCGCCTCGCCACCAATGCCTGAGCGCGTACTTTTCCGGCGTGAGCACGAACACCGCCCAACGCATCACCGACCTGCGAGCCCTGCTGCACAAAGCCAACCGCGCGTATTACGTTGACGCCAAACCCATCATGTCCGATGGCGAGTTTGATCGCCTCCTCGCCGAGCTCGCCTCGCTCGAAAAACAGCACCCCGAGCTCAACGACCCCAACTCCCCCACCGCGCGCGTGGGCGGCGAAATCAACGGCTTCAAGGCCATCAAACACGCCTTGCCCATGCTCAGCATCGACAACACCTACAGCGAAGCCGACGTGCGCGAGTGGCACACGCGCATCCTCAAAGGCCTGGGCGTCGAAACCACATCGCTCTTTAGCTCGCCCGCCGCCTCGCCCATCAGCTTCATCGCCGAACCCAAAGTCGATGGCCTCGCCCTCAGCCTCCGCTACGAAAATGGCTCGCTCGCCTACGCCGTCACGCGCGGCGACGGCACCAAAGGCGACGATGTCACCGCCGCCGCCCGCGTCATCCGCAACATCCCGCTCACGCTCGAACCCGGCTCGCCACAAATCCTCGAAGTCCGCGGCGAAGTCTTCCTACCGCTTGCGTCCTTCGAAAAAATGAACAAGCAGCGTGAAGACGAAGGCGAAGACCTCTTCATGAACCCGCGAAATGCCGCCGCGGGCACGCTCAAGCAACTCGATACCAAAATCATCGCGGCCCGAGGCCTGCAATTCGCCGCCCACGGCAAAGGCGAAATCAGCGACGCCGCTTTCGCCACAGGCCACTGGGATTTCCTCGCCAAACTTCGCGCGCTGGGCATTCCCACCAACCCCGGCTCGCGCACCTGCACCACCATCGACGATGTCCTGACCGCGATCCACGACTTTGACGCGAGACGCCACACCATGCCCTACGCCGTCGATGGCCTGGTCATCCGCGTCGACAACTACAAACAACAAGACGCCCTGGGCCTCACCAGCAAAAGCCCGCGCTGGGCCATCGCGTACAAATACCCCGCCGAACGCAAAACCACCATCCTGCTCCACGTCGAACCCCAAGTCGGCAAGACCGGCAAAATCACCCCGCGCGCCACCATGCAGCCCGTCCTGCTCGCCGGCACCACCGTGCAACACGCCACGCTCCACAACTACGGCCGCATCCGCGACGCCAGCACCAACCCGCAAGACGTCAACGCCCCACGCACACACCTGTGCATAGGCGACACCGTCTACGTCGAAAAAGCCGGCGAAATCATCCCGCAAGTCGTCGGCGCGATGCTCTCCAAACGTCCCGCGAACGCGAAGCAAATCGAACCACCAACCGCCTGCCCCGTCTGCAACGGCACCGTCGAAGTTGAACCCGCCGAAGCCGCCGACAACCCCGCTCTCGAAACCGCCCGCCGCTGCGTCAACCCCGAATGCCCCGCGCAAGTGCGCGAAAAACTCGTCTGGTTCACAGGCCGCAAGCAAATGGACATCGAAGGCCTGGGCGAAAAAACCATCGATCAAATCCGCGCGAGCTCCGTCCCCCTCAACAGCTTCGCCGAGATCTTCCGCCTCCACCATCACCGCGCCGCGCTGCTCACCATCGATCGCATGGGCGAGAAAAAGGTCGACAACCTCCTCGCCGGCATCGAGGCCGCCAAATCCCGTGGCCTCGCCAAACTCCTCGCAGGCCTCGGCATCCGCCACGTCGGCGACAGCACCGCCAAAGCCATCGCCAAACTCTTCCCCGATCTCGCCGCGCTTCTTGCCGCCACCGAAGAACAACTCCGCCCCAAAAGCCTGAGCACCGAACGCGCCCTCGCCCTGGGCTACGCCAAAGACCCCGCCGACCGCCCCGAAACCGGCCTGGGCAAAGATTCCGGCCCCATCGTCCACGCATACCTCCACAGCCCCGTCGCCAAACGCCTCTTCGATCAACTCCGCGAACTCGGACTCAACCTCACCAGCCTCGACTACATCGACCCAGCCTCGCAACCCGCCGCCCCCACCAACTTCTTCACCGGCAAAACCATCGTCCTGACCGGCACCCTCGAACACTTCGACCGCACAACTCTCGAAGAAAAACTCGAAAAACTCGGCGCCAAATGCAGCGGCAGCGTCAGCAAAAAAACCTCCCTCCTCATCGCCGGCACCAGCGCCGGCTCCAAACTCGACAAAGCCCGCGAACTCAACATCGAAGTCTGGGACGAATCCCAACTCCTCCAACAACTCAAATCCCTCGACAATCTCTAACACATACCTTCTCCTACGCATCCACACTTCGTCACTTCGTCACTCCGTCACTTCGTCACTCCCCCCATGCACAACGTCGAAATCAAATCCGAACTCCGCGACCTCACCATCGCCCGCGCCATCTGCCAGTCCATCAACGCCACCTTCATCCTCACCTTCGACCAGACCGACACCTACTTCAAACTCCCCCAAGGCCGCCTCAAGCGCCGCGAAACCCAAGGCGAACCCGTCGAATACGTCTTCTACGAACGCGCCGATCGCGCCGCCCCCAAACTCAGCAAGTTCACCATCTTCTCCGAGGAGCAAGCCCTCGAACGATTCGGCACCCTCCCCATGCCCATCTGGGTCACCGTCCGCAAGACGCGCGAACTCTGGCTCATAGGCCCCACGCGCATCCACCTCGATCAGGTCCAACAACTCGGCACCTTCCTCGAATTCGAAAGCCTCGTCACCCGCGAGAACAACGTCGCCCGCGCCCACGAACACATCACGTTCCTGCGCGAAACATTCCGCCCCGTGCTGGGCGAACTCATCGATTGCAGCTACAGCGACATGCTCAGCCGCGAACTTGAAGACCAAGCCACCAGCCAGCGTCTGCTGCCTCCCGCCTAAGGCAAGTCGATAAACACCCGCCAAACGTCACCGATAACCCAGCCTCATAACCCCCACAACCCGCAACTTCGCGGCGATTTCTTCGCATTTTCTCTTGCTTCCCTCAAGTTTCCTGCGATGCTGAGCAACCAATCGCGTGTCCAACGCGCATCTCTGTCGGGCCCGCGCGTGGAACGGGCCCGGCAGTCTTCGCGCTGCATTCAGATGATCGCCGCACCCTCGCTGCGATCCAGAAAGGTTCCCATGCTCGCCTCCATTGCCCTGGCTTCCATCGAACTCGCCTCCACCCTCGCCACCGGCTCCATGAACGGCATCACCCTCACGCCCGCCGCCATCAAAATCGCCGAAGCCGTCGCCACCACCAACACCGCCGGCATCATCAACTTCAACAACACCCTCGGCCGCGGCAAAGCCCTCGATCAGCCTTATATCACCAACGACCCTACAGGCCACGCCCCGCAAAACGGCCGCCTCTGGCAAAGCAAAAACGTCTTCATTGGACCTGGCCCCTCGCCCAGTCACCTCAGCGCAAACTGCGAAGAGCCCGGCCCCACCGCCTTCGGCCTCAGCGCGAACGACCGCACCACCATCCTCGTCCAAGTCGGCACCGTCAAAGTCGGCATCAGCCCCTGGCAGCGCCTCGAAGGCCGCGCCAACCGCCGCTATGAAGACGCCCGCCTCAATTGGCTCTATGAACGCGGCTATACCACCGGCGTGCGCACTTTCGTAAACGACGCCTACGCCCAGCCCCCTGCTGCCGCCGCAACGCGCGATCTGCAACCGCTCGACGACGCCTACACGCTCAACACGCAACCCGCCGCGAATCAGCCCGTGCGCTTCGAAGACATCCAACCCCGCGCAACGATCCGCATTCCCGCCGACGCCCCGCGCTTCCGCAAGCGCATGCACGTGCAGTCGCACTGCCAACCCGTCGTTTACGTTGCGTGCAATGGCGAACGCCAAGTGCAAACCATCACAGGTCGCGGCAACTCCTACGAACCCACGCGCGTGATCACCTCACAGCCTGTCGTCGTAGCACCCGCGCCAGCCCCAACAACTGTCGCAACCGCGCAGTAATCCGCCGCGAATAGATTGAAGAAGTTTGTCGTAAACCAGTTTCCGCAACCCACGCCTTTGTAACGCTCCGCACGCGCTTCTCCCTTCACGCGTGCGGAGCGTTCTGCATTTCACTCATCACACCTCAATACACTCGCCCGTGACCGACCGGCTCCCCTTCAATCCCGCCAACCTCCCCTCGCGCATCAAGCCCGCGCCGCCTGCTGCGGCTCCTCTCACCGTCTCGCAACTCGCCGCCCGCATCGACACCACGCTCAAGCAAGGCCTGCCCGATGCCCTTCGCGTCACGGGCGAAGTCTCCGGCTTTCGCGACCGCACGCACTGGTACTTTGATCTCAAAGATGGCACCAGCGTCATCAACTGCGTCATGTTCGCCAGTGCAGCCAAACGCGCCGGCTTCACACCTGCAATCGGCCAACAAGTCCTCGTGAAAGGCCGCATCGATTTCTACGCCCCCGCCGGCAAAATCAGCTTCATCCTCGACACCATCGAGCCCGCCGGCGCCGGCGCACTCGAATTACAACTGCGCAAACTCCTCGAAGAAGTGCGTGAACTAGGCTGGACGTCGCCTGATCGCAAACGTCCGCTCCCATTTTTCCCACGCCGCATCGCCGTTATCACCAGCCGCTCCGGTGCCGCGCTGCAAGATGTCCTCGTCACCATGCAGCGCCGCTGCCCCGCTGTCGACGTCCTGCTCGTCGACGCCCGCATGCAAGGCGACGCCGCCATTCCCGAAATCATCGCCGCGCTGCACCATCTCTCACGCAATCACGCGTCTCTCGCCATCGACGCCATTCTCCTCACCCGAGGCGGCGGCTCCATGGAAGACCTCTGGTGCTTCAACGACCGCGAAGTCGCCCGCGCAATTGTCGAGTGTCCAATTCCCGTCGTCGCCGCCATTGGCCACGAAACTGACACCACCATCGCCGAACTCGTCGCCGACGAACGCTGTGCAACGCCCACACAAGCCGCGATGCGTCTCACACCCGACCGCGAAGCCCTCACGCGCCAGCTCGACGCAACCCGCTCTCGCCTCGACCTGCTCATCACGCGCCGCATCGACGCACACGCCAAGCACATCACGCTCCTCGCACGCACGCCGCTCTTCGCCAATCCCGCCGAGCACTTCGCCGCCGCCGAAGAACAACTCGTACACGCCCACCGTTACCTAGACAACGCCCTGCGCACCCGCCTGCTACAAGCCAAGCAGCACATCACGCATCACACCACGCGCGTCGAGCGCACCAAGCCCACCGCCGTCCTCGCTCGCCTGACCCAGCAACTTCGCAGCAGCGAACGCGACTTCACCCGCGCCATGACCACGCGTCTTGTTCGCAACGCCGCTCAACTCACCGCAGCCCAGCGCACGCTCGAAGCCGTCAGCCCCAACCGCGTTTTGGAACGAGGGTTCTCCGTCACCACCCGCGCCGACGGCACAATCGTGCGCAAACCCGCCGACGTACGAGCGGGCGAACTCCTCGCCACACGCCTCGCCGAAGGCACAATCGCCTCCCGCGTCGAAGGTGCCCAGCAACTGCCCAAACTCACATCTCGCAAACGCACCAGCGCGCCGCCGCAAGGCCCCAACCTCTTCGACATCGATAGATGATTCACCGCGCCTGACTCTCCCCGTCATCCACCTTCCCCACCAAATCCATCACGCTCGCCCCTTGCTCGCGCGTCCACTTCTCCAGCCCTTTCACTACCTTGATCGGACACCGCGGATCCGCAAACAGTCCCGTCCCCACTTCCACCGCCGTCGCTCCCGCCAAAACAAACTCCGCCGCGTGCTCCCAAGTGAACACGCCGCCAATCCCAACAATCGGCGTCTGCGCCGCCTTCGCAAAATTGCGATGCACGTCATACACCAGCTTCACCGCCATCGCATGCACCGCTGGCCCCGACAAACCACCTGAAATCCGCCCCAATTTCGGCTTGCGCGTCCGCACATCAATCGCCATCGCCGGCGTCGTATTCGCAATGCACAACGCATCCGCACCAGGCCGCTTGTTGGGCCCCGTGGGCGAACTCTGCGGCACATCCACCGCCGCCCGCGCGATATCCGTCATCGTGATCTTGCCCGTGGGAATCGGACTCAGCTTCACAAAGAGCCGCGTATTGGTCAGCACCGCGCGCGTCTCACGAATGAGCTCCGTCAGCAGCGCCGGGTCCGCCGCAAACTCGCACCCCTTGTGAACATTCGGACAACTCACGTTCAGCTCCACCGCCGAAATCGTGTCAATCGCATTCATCGCCGCCGCCACGCGCACGTAATCATCAACGCTAAAGCCCGCAATCGACCCAATCACCGGGCACCCCACCTGCGGAATCTTCGGCGCGTAATCCTTCACAAACGCATCAATCCCCGGGTTCGCCAGCCCCACCGCATTCAGCATACCCGCATCAACCGGCACCACCCGCCAAGGCCTGTTCCCCTCGCGCGCAAGCGGCGTAATGCTCTTGGTCACAATCGCGCCCACACGCGACAAATCCAGCGCATCGCGCAGCTCATCCAGCGTCCCCGCCGTCCCCGCGGCAAGCATCACCGGATTCGCCAGCTGCAAACCCGCCAAGTTGACCGCAACCGCTGCCTCTGCCATGCATCACTTTACGGCGAGCCACCCGCTCATTTCCCGCGCGTCGGCACAAGCACAAACAAGTAATACCCCGGCTCGCTCCCCTTCGCAATCTTCCCCGTGTTGTCAAACGTCCCCGCCACGCGCCACTTGGCTTTCTCAACGAGCCCCAACCATTGCTGCAAGTTGTACGTCCGCAGCCAATAGCTGCTATCGCGATGCTCTTCCACACCGCCGCGCTCAATCGTCAAATGACTCATCACCCGCTCGCGCCGCCCCGCCGCTCCGCGTGCATCTTCATCAGGCGGCTCATATTGCACCACCTGCGTCACCGTCGTCTTGCCGCGCTTGCCCACCCAGACATCTTCACTCACAGTTTCCAATCCATACGCGCTCAAACTCAATCCCACGATGTACACCCCATCCGCATGCAAACACGCGCGCACGCGGTCCAAATGTTTCAGCATCGCGCTATCAGTCGCCACATGCCGAATCGAATTGATCGGATTGAACACCACATGCGCCTTGCCAAACGCAGTTGGTTTTCCCGCCCCGTTCTTCCCCGCCCCCTGCTTCCCCGCCCACTCCACCTTCCCCAAATCAAACGTCTCCATCCGTCCCACCACGCCGCCCACGCCGCTCAGCCCCGCCGCCTCCGCCCGCGCAAGCGTGTACGCCACCATCTCCTTCGAGAAATCAATCCCCACCGCTACATCGCCCCGCTTCGCACACGCCAGCAAATACCGCCCGCTCCCGCTCGCTGGCCCCAGCCACCGCAACTGCTTCACGCCGCGCAGCCCAGCCGAAACGCGCCTCGCCACCCTCGCAAATCGCGCCACATCGCTCGCCGTGCCGTCAGCATGCAAAATGTCATAAATCTCCGGGTCCGCGTACAAATGCTGCCGGGCCATCGCGCCACTCCTCAAAACGTCGCCACCAACTTCTCCAGTGCCTCACACCCGCGCGCAATCGCCGCGTTGCTCGCCCGCTCACCTTGCGCCAGCTTTAGCGCACGCCTCGCCCTGTCCAGCGCATCGCTCGTCTTCTTCGCTCGCTGCTCCGCCGGCATATCCCCAAGATCACACAAATTCTCATACACATCCGCCAGCTTCACCAGCCTTGCCTGCCAGGGCCCGCTCGCAATCCGCTGGTCATACTCGCGCTCACGCGGCAGTTCTGGCATCGCCATGTTCTTCGTGAGCGCCGCCACGCAATCCGCCACGCCCACGCCAAATCGCTCGGCGATGTCGTCATAATCCGTCGTCGTATCTTCAATCGTGTCGTGCAAAATCGCCGCGAGTATCGCCAGCTTGTCATCGCACCCAAACACCCACGACACCGTCATCGCACATCGCACCACATGCGCCACATATGGCGTATTCCCATCCTTGCGAAGCTGACTGCGATGCGCCCTCGCCGCGTAATTCACAGCCTCCTGAAAAAACGCCCCCTCCGCCCCCACCACGCGCCCGCCCGGCATGCCGTCTGCAGAAAACAGTGTCATATCGCACCATAGGCCCCTGCTCGCGCCCACGAGAAAACGCCGCATCACACCGCATCACGCGGCATCACGCCGCATTACGCCGCATCCGACAGCGTCGCCGCTCCATCATCACTCAGATCAAGTCGCATCACATCACAGCGAAATCTTCGCCTTTGTTGGCGTCGCCCCATGCTCATCAAACACCAGCAGTTCATTCGCCTCGCCCGCCGGCTTCAGGAACATCTCCGGAATGTAATATCGCTCTTGAGGAGGCACTACCTTGCCAGCCTTGGTCGCAACAAAGTACCGGCCCACATGCTTGCCATTCACAAACATCTGGCCCTTCGTCAAACCCTTGGGCTCAAAGAAGACCGCCGTCGTCGCCGCATCCAGCGTGAACTCACACTTGAACCACGCCGGCTGCCCAGCAGCAACGCCAGCCTTGCTAAGCGGCAAATACGCCGACGCATCCGGAGCTTCCCACTTGGCAAACGCAACTTCCGCTTCCTGCGAAAGTCCCGCATCCACAATGAAAACTTCCATGCTCTCCGCGCTCGCCGCGAGTTCCTCGCCCACTTGCTCAGGCGTCACCACCGTCAGTTCCAGCGTGTTGTTGCCCTTCTGCAAATGATCCGAAGGCAACATCACACACGTGGGACCGCTGCGATCCAAATACGCAATGGGCTTGTCATTCAAAATCATCAATCCAGCCGTAGGCGGCGTGGAAATCCGCACAATCACCTGCTGCTTGCCGGCCAGTTTGAACGTATAGCCCGCGCGATCCGACATCGACGCATCGCCGTCTGCCACGTCCCAAATCGGACTCTTAAAAGCCAGCAGCGGCACGGGCGTTCCCGCCGTGCGTTGAAGTTTGCCGAGTTTGATCGCGCTCACGCTGAACAAATCATCAACCAGCCCCTTGGGCTCGCCAACATTCATTCCGCCTGCAAAACGCCCCAAGTTCTCGGCCAAAATCACAACCGTCTGCTCGCCCTTCTTCAGCCCCAGGTCCATCTGTGGCGTCGCGCCAGGGCCAACACCCATCAAGCCAACCGGCTTGCCGTCGCTAAATACATGCAAGCGATCGCCAGCCACGCCCGGATCAACCTGCACGCTGCCAGCCTTCTTGTTGTCAAGCGCAAAGCGATACCAGCCGTAGCCATACGGCGCACCCAGCGCCGCCAAGCCCTGCACTTTGCTGATCACCGCAAATCGCGGACTTTCGCCGCGCACGTAATCATGTTGGTGCGCCGCTCGCCACGAATCCATCTCAATCTTGGGCGCGCGTGCCTTTGTCTTGCTTTGCTCAAATGCAACTTCACGCGTCTTGCCGTCGCCCGTGATGCGCAGGTACGTCTTCGCGCCATTCAGCGCAATCGGCGCGCCGCTCGCACTCATGCCCTTCACGCCCATCAGCACCGCATCATCCGCGAATGCAACGATGTCCGTGTCCTGCGTCCGCACGATCACAATCGTCAAGCCTTCGTGCTGCAAAACTTCTGGCTCTTCTTCCGTCGGCACCATCGCCTCCATCGGAGAGCCATTGATGCTGAACATCGCCCGGCTTCCCGCCGGACCAAAGAAGACCGCAACACTGCCGCCCGCGCTGTTCGTCACGCCCAGGGCTGACAAATTCGCATATTCCATGTGGCAGCGCGGGCTGACATTCACGCCCAGCAAACACCACGCAACCGGCTGCTCGCCCAGCGGAACAGGCAACTCATTGCCATCGCCCAGTAGCAGCGTCGTTGAAATCTGTTCACCAGTTGCAACATCGGGCGCGAAGACAAACGCCACGCCGCCCTGCGTACCCGTGGCATGCACCACGCTCGCGCCATTGCTCGGGCTCGCCCCAGCTTTCCCAACTGCCTTGCTCTTGCCGCCCTTCACAACCTCGCCCGCGCCAGGCTTGATGCTCACCGGCTGATACACCGGATCAAGCGATGCAAACACGCGGCCGAACTTCGTCGCCGCCGTCGCCACGCGCTTGATCGCGCCGTACACATCCGTCACGCCGCCGGTCTGATCAATCGCGCACCCGCGATCTGCCGCGTGTGTCGCAAACGTCGAAGGACCATCATCCGTGCGCCCGCCGAAGAAACCAAAATTGGTGCCGCCTGCAAACGTCGTGATATTGAATTGCCCGCCGCCTGCGAGAATTTCCGCAAGCCGCTGCTCGACCGTTCGAGGAGACAGAACCGGCAACGGCTCATGCCCCCACATATCGCTGTGGCCAAATGCAAAATCAATCACCATGCGCGGCTGCCCTTGCCGCACGCTTGCAAGTTGCCGCATCGTCGCGAGCATGTTGTCGCCGCCGCTCCAACCGTCAATCTGTCCTTCGACATTCTGCCAAAGGTCATTGCTGTTGACAATCGGAACGCTCAACCCACTCTCGCGAATGTACCGCGTGAGTTCGCCCAAGTACTGCGTCGAAAGCGTGTCGTGCCCGCACGTCCATTCACTCTCGCATTGCAAGAGAATGATGGGCCCGCCCGTGCCCGGCGCCGTCACCTGCCAGCCGCGAATCTGATCCGCAACTGCCGAGATGAAACGCGAACACGCTTCAAGATACGTGTGGTTGTTGGTGCGGAAGTTGACGCTCGCGCTCTCGCGCAAATACGCCGGCAAGCCGCCGAAATCCCAGTCGCTGCCCACATATGGCCCAAGACCAAGAATGCAGTACATGCCCGCTTTGCCGACAAGGTCTACAAAGTTGCGCAGGTCATTCTCGCCCGTAAAGTCAAATCGTCCCGGCCGCGGCTCATGCCGACTCCAGAACACAGGCGTCTCGATCGTGTTCAGCCCCGCGTTCTTGGCGGCCTGAATGCGCGCCGCCCATTGCGAGCGCGGAACGCGCGCATAAGGCACGCGGCCAGACGCCAGCCACACACGGCGGCCTTCGATCATAAAACTGCGACCATCATGCGTCACGGAGGGCATTGTTTGTTGGGCCCTGATAAAGCGCTGGCGGGTAGCCAGGCGAGAAGTTGCAGAAGTTAGCAATTCCTCACTTGGGCCGCTAGCGGAAGGTGGCGAGTTTAGGTTTGGCTCAGCCGTTTGGCTACTGCCAAACAATCTTTCCCAGAACTTGACCCGCGCGCACCCCCAACACCATCCAAGTTTTCTCTTGAAACGATACTGCAACCGCCGACGAATCAACGCAACCGCAGCGTACTCTCACACAGGAAGGCGACCGCGAATTCTCATGCCAACGCGAGCCATAATTATCAATTTTACAAGCACTTGCGCGACAATATCCGCGCTCATATCGCTCGCCGGCTGTAGCGGCTCAGGCCTCAACCAGCGCATCGCCGATTTGACGCGCGAGCAATCGCTGCGCCTTCAGCAAGAACTTGATGCTCCAACCGTGCCACTGATTTCTGAAGGACGATCCCCGGCTGCCGCTCGGAGCAAGTCCCCTGAAACGGTGAGTCCTCGCGCCGATCAACTGACGTTCACGCCTGCCGCCGAGGACCGAGATGTCGCGGCTCGGCTGCGACAGTTGTTGGGACAGGTAAATGTTGACAGAAAACTGCTGGGCGAACCTGAACGCATGGCCGCCGAGATGATGTCCAGCAGCGAAGCCGGACAGAACATGCGCACGATCACGCTCGAAGAAGCGTGGCGCATCAGTCAGCGCACCGGTCGCGAGTACATCACCGCGCAGGAAGATTACTTGCTCACGGCGATTGCGCTTTTACAAGAGCGGCACTTGTGGGGGCCGCGATTGTTCAACGACACGACCGCACAGCTCAGCGACACGCTTGACGATGGCGACACCGATCCTGCGCTCAATGTCATCAACACGCTGCGAGCAACGCAGCGCTTGCCCAGCGGCGGCCAGATCGAAGCGCGATGGCTCATCAACGCGACGGATTACCTGCGCGATCAATCCACCAACAGCTATCGGCAAAGCAGCGAGTTGGTTCTGGCCGGGAACATCCCGCTGCTGCGCGGCGCGGGGAGCATTGCGCGCGAGGACTTGATTCAAGCCGAGCGCGACATGGTGTATCAGTCGCGCACGTTTGAACGATTCCGCCGGTCGTATCTAGTTGACATTGCAACAGATTATTTTTCGCTGCTGCAAACGCGTGCGAGCATCGCGAACCAGTTGCGGCAGTTGCAGAGTTTGCGGCAGTTCAGCACGGCAACGCAAGCTCGCGTGGATGCGGGAAGATTGCAGGCGTTTCAAACGGCGATCACGCAAAACCAGGTTGCCAGCGCGGAAGTTTCGTTGTCGGAACTTGTGGAGCAGTACGTGCTCGCGCTGGATCGTTTCAAAGTTCGGCTTGGGCTTGCGATTGACACGCCGCTTGATATCGCGAGTGAATTGCCCGTGCTGCGCGAGCCTGATGCGGACCCGGATGCGGCGGCGAAACTCGCGCTGCTGTATCGGCTGGACGTGCAGAACTCGGCGGATCAACTGCTTGATTCGCGGCGAGCAGTGGACGTTGCGAAGGATGGTTTGCTGCCAGATTTGAACGTGACGGGTGAAGTGGGCGTGCCCACTGATCCCAACAACAACAGTGCGGGGCTGAACCTCAGCGGCGATAGCACGCGATATCGCATCGGTGCAACGCTGAGTGCGCCGCTGGATCGCGAGCAGGAACGATTGAACGTGCGGTCGGCGCAGATTCGGTATGAACGTGCGCAGCGCAATCACTCGCGGCTGCAAGACGAAACCGTGCTTTCCGCCCGGCGTTCGGCACGCGCTGTGGATCGCGCGCGGTTTCAGTTGCGGATCGCTGAGCAGCAGGTTGATATCAACAGGCGACGCTTGCGGGCGCAGAAGCTGAACGAAGCGGAAGTGCAGCCGCAGGAAATTGTGGATACGGAAAATGATTTGCTGCGAGCGGAGAATGCTCGCGATGCGGCACAGACCGCGCTGCGCACGGCGATTTTGCAGTATCTTTTGGAGACGGATCAGCTGCGCGTGGCTCGCGATGGGACGTTGCAGCGGTTGCCTGGGATGGAGTAGAGCTAGGGACTAGGGATGAGGCATGAGGGATGAGGCAAAGGCATCTCGCTCGCTTTGGGCGAACCCTTGCCGATTAGCAATGGCGCTGTTGATAATCAGAATCGAAGCGAACCTGCGCAGGGGCTTGTCGTAGATTGAAACGAGTCTGATGAGCGATATTGAAGGGAGCGACGATGCGAAACGCGACTGTAGTTGCGGCACTTGTGGGGATGATCGGCGTCGCGATTGGCGGCTGCACCGGGAGAGGCCGGGAGGTCGCGACAGAGAAAGTTCAGCCGAGCGAATGCGTGGACGTTGAAACGACACAGGAATTGGCGGGGGTGCAGGACAGGCCCTTCTCGCGAGAGATACTGGAAGCTGCGCGGGGGTATCGATCGTTGGAACTCGTGAGTACGCAGCATCGGCTGGCGCCGGCAATGTGTCGTGCGGCGGACTCAATACTTGTTGAGAGCCGGGCGGGTGAGGGGAGCGAGCATGGTCGCAAGCTCTATCTCATGTGGGCGAAAGATGCGAGTACGTATTTTGACTCGCCTGATGTGAAAGCGATGCGCGGTCAGACGTTGGTGAAGCAGTCGTTTGAGGCAGTCACGCATCGGGTATCGGCTGACGGCAACTCGATGACGATGAATATCTTGGAGCCTGGAAGGCTTCGCGAGTACTTTGTCATGCTTCGCACTGATCCTGCGGACCCTCGCACCGATGATGGCTGGGTCTACGGCATCGTGGACTTTGAACTTTCACGCACGATTGACTCAGGGCGGATCGCGTCGTGTATGGGGTGCCACACCAAACGGGAGACGCGAATGTTTGGGATGAGGGAGTTGGTGCAGCCAACGGTCGAATTCGAAACCGAGTAGTTACGAGCGTTCACGTATGGGCCGGGGGCCGAAAAGTGTGTTGCGACCACCCTGAAAAAGATACCACATGGCGAAGACGTGTCCATCGAGGATCAAGTAGGCGATGAGCCAGGTCCAGGGGCGACCGAGTCCGAGTTCTTCATGGAAGAATGACTCAAGGCTGGCGAAGAAATACGCGACGCCGACGACGGCACCTGCGAGTACGAGCAGGGCTACGGGCAGAAAAAGTTTTGTCAGGAAGGACTTGGAGCGACGCACGGCTGGACGCTGTCGTGTAACGACCCGTGCAAATTCTTGGGCGACTGATTGTGGGTGATCGTCGCGAAGCGATTGCTTGCGTGACTTGGCCCAAGCGATGATGGCCTGTGAGATGATCACGGCGGATTGTAGATGTTTATTGGTATAAACGCGGGAATATCGCAGGCTTGAGCTAGGCGACAAGTTGTATTTCGCCCAGCCTAGAAGGCTGGGCAACCGGGGAGCAATTAGGCGACTGGTTGCATTTCGCGCGCGGTGCCGATGTCGCGGACTCGCTGCGTTGCGCCGGCGTATTGCTTGCCGGTTTGGTGGCAGAGCATGCGGGTGCTGATTTGGGCGCTGAGGAAGATGGTGGGCAGGCCGCTGCCGGGGTGGGTGCCGCCGCCGACGAGGAAGAGGTTGTCGAAGCCGGGGAGTTTGTTTTGCGGGCGGAGGTGGAGCATTTGGCCCAGGTTGTGGGCGAGGTTGAAGGTGGCGCCTTTGTTGATGTTGAGGCTCTTCCACGTGTCGGGGGTGTAGACGACTTCTTGCTCGATGCGGCCGCGGAGGTTGACGCCCATTTGGTCGCGGACTTGGTCGAGGGCACTTTCGCGGTAGGCGGGCATGGCTTGTTGCCAGTTCACTTTGCCGTCGCAGTTGGGCGTGGGGATGAGAAGGTAGATGCTGCTCTTGCCTTTGGGGGCGAGGGTGGGGTCGATGCGACTGGGGTTACAGACGTAGACGCTGGGGTCTTGGCTGATGGTGCCGTTGGTGGTGATATCGGCGAGATTTTGCTGGTATTTGCTGCTGACGTAGATGGTGTGGTGCGGGAGATCGACATCGCCGTCAACGCCCAAGTAGAGCATGGCGGTGGAGCAGGAGTATTTTTTGGCGTCGAGGGTTTGGGGTTGGTACTGCGTGCCGGCTCGCTCGCGGATGCTCGCGGGGATGAGATTTTTGAGAGCCCAGGTTGCGTCGGCATTGATGAAGACGTTGTCGTGAGCGAAGGTCGCGTTGGCGAGCGGGCCTTTGTTTGCGATGCGAACGCCGGTTGCGTGGTTGTCGCTACCGAAGGTGATTTCGGCCACGGGGGCATCGGTGATGATCTTGACGTTGAGTTCGTTGGCGAGTTTGGCGAGGGCTTGCATGAGAGCGTGGCAGCCGCCGATTGGGTGCCAGATGCCGTATTCGTACTCGATGAACGGCAAGATGGTGAAGAGGCTGGGGCAGTCAAAGGGGGACATGCCCAGGTACTTGGATTGAAAACTCACGGCGAGTTTGACATGAGGATCAGTGAAGTAGCTGCTGAGCTGATCGTGGACGCTTTGCCAAGGCTTGAGGACGGGCCCGACTTTGAGCGTGTCGAGCCAGGTTTCGCTGCGGAAGAGGTCCAGAGGCGTGCGCATGGGGTTGCGCAGGATGCTTTCGCTGTGGCGGAGTTTGTAGCGGTTGTCGGTGATGAACTTGGTGAAGGCCGAGCCGTCGGTGGGATTGATTCTTGCAAGTCGGCGGGACATTTCGGGAATGTCTTGGGTTGCGTCGACGGTGTGGTTGGGGCCGGTGCCGGTTTGGCGACCAAGGATGAGGCGATACATCGGATCGAGGCGGCGGAGATCGACGTAGTCGCGCAGGCGCTTGCCAGCGGCTGCGAAAATTTCGTCGAGGACGTAGGGCATCATGAAGAAAGTGGGGCCGCAGTCGAAGGCGAAGTCGCCAGCGGTAACTTGGGTGGTACGGCCGCCGATGCGAGGTGCGGCTTCGTAGATGGTGACATCGAAGCCGGAGGCGGCGAGGAGGACTGCGGAGGCGAGGCCGCCTGGGCCGGCGCCGATGATGGCGACGGAGGGGGAGGAGGGGGTGTTGTTCATGTGATGCACGGTGGTTGGCGGCGAAACGGAGGAAAAAATCGAAATTTTGCGGGCTCCGATAAGGACCCGCTATCGTAGGTATAACCATTGCTGACGGATCAACTTCGCCGAGTTGGGTGGATCGGATGTTCGGAAGGTTCACCCCAGATTGACATGAGGCCGATGGACGAGGCGGGTCTATCGTGCCCGGGATACGAGCGATGGGTCTGGAGCGAAGCGCGAATGAGTATTGCGGGAACCAGTTTGGGAACGAACGCCAACGCCGGGCCGGCGGGGGTGATTGGCCTTCCGCCGGTGGCGGCGAGTGGTTTAACCAGCGAGAAAAGCGTGTGGGCTTCGATTTCGCTCAAGGAACGGGTGGAGTGGGTCGCGCGGTTTCGGCAGCTTGTGGCGTTTCATCAGCCCCGGCTGTGTGAGTTGATTTGCGAGGAGACGCGCAAGCCGGCGCATGAGGCTTTGCTGACGGATGTGGCTCCGCTTTTGGCGACGTGCAAGTGGATCGAGAAGAACGCGGGGCGGCTGCTGCGGGATCGTGAACTTTCGGATGCGCCGTTTTGGATGGGCGGCATTCGCATGATTGAGCGGCGCGTGGCGATGGGGAAAGTGGGGATCATCGCGACGTGGAATTATCCGGTGCAGCTTTTGGGCATTCAGTTGGTGCATGCACTGGTCACGGGCAACACGGTGGTGGTAAAGCCCAGTGAACGCACGCCCAAGACGCAGACGCGGCTCCTGGAAATTGCGATGGAAGCTGGCTTGCCGATGAACACGCTCTCGTGGGTTGGAGCCACGCGCGAAGCGGGACAGAACATGCTGCTGACGCAGCGGTTTGATCATGTGATTTTCACGGGTAGCACGGAAATTGGGCAGAAAGTTGCGGCTCAGCTGGCGAAGACGTTCACGCCGGCGACGCTGGAGCTTTCGGGGCGCGATAGCGTGATTGTGCTGGAAGATGCGAACGTGAAGCAGGCAGCGCGGGCGGTGTGGGCAGCGATGAACGTAAACGCGGGGCAGACGTGCATGGGACCGCGGCGCGTGCTGGTGCTTGACAAGGCGTATGACAAGTTCTGCGAGCACATGGCGAAGCTGGCGGCAACGGCAAAGGCTGTTGACTTGATCGATGAGAAGTCAGCGACGCTGTGCAAGGAACTGACGAGCAAGGCGATTGCCAAGGGTGCTTGGGACGCGGCGATGTTGCATGGTGACAAGGCACAGTCTCGCCATGTTGAAGGCGACGGGACGGTTGCGGACGAGATGATTTCGCGGCGGTTCCGCCCCACGGCACTGCTGCACTGCCAAGTGGGCATGGAAGTTGTCGAAGGTCGGCACTTTGGCCCACTGGTGGCGATTGTGCGCTGCGTGAATCTTGAGGACGCGCTGAACATTCACAGGCGGTGTGATCAGCATCTGACGACGAGCGTGTTTACGCGCGATGTGCGCGTGGGGCAGTTGCTTGCGGACAGGCTGGGCGCGACGAATGTGATGGTCAATGACATCATCATGCCTAGCTGCCATCCGGCTGCCTCAATCGGCGGGCGCGGCGCGTCGGGCGTTGGGTATTCGCGCGGCGAAGAAGGTTTGCTGGGACTGACACGGCCTTTGTATGTTTCGTCGAGCAAGGCGGCGATTGCGAAGATGGTGAAGCCGCCGCCTGCGTGGCAGTTGAAGTTCTTGAGCAAGTTCTTGCGGTGGTGGTATGGCGCGGGCGATGTGCCAGCGATGATGGCGGCACGCATGCAAGCGGCGAGCGAAGTGATTGGCGTGCCGGTGAACATGTCGCCGGATCGGGGCTTGCCGCTGGTGGATGAGCCTAGCGGTCCCAAGCCGATTGTGCATAGCTCGACGGGGTTTAGTGCGAAGGCGGGTTGAGCTGGGCTTGGGCCGCGTAGATGTGCGCGGGCTCACCCGATAAGCAAGCAATTGAGCGGAAGGTGTTCGCAACCCTTGGGGTGTGTGGTACACTGCCGGCTCGACGCTCATCGCGTCGTTACTCGGAGGCTGGTGCCGCATGTCGACTGATCGATACCAAACGATTCTGCTCTTCGGCCCGCCTGGCGTGGGCAAAGGCACGCAAGGAAAGATCCTGCACGAAGTGCCGGGGTTTTTTCATAGTTCGACGGGCGATATCTTTCGCAATCTTGATGCACAGAGCGAGCTTGGGAAGCTGTTCTTTCAGTACAGTTCGCGAGGCGAGCTTGTGCCTGATGATGTGACGATGCGGATTTGGCACCAGAACGTGTACGCACAGTCGATTTTGCAGATGTTCAAGCCCAACGCGGATTTGCTGGTGCTGGACGGATTGCCTCGCAGTGTGAATCAGGCGAATGTGTTGTATCGGTATTGCAACGTGCTGGCGGTGGTGCATCTGGTGTGCAAGGACAAGGATGCGTTGTTTGAGCGGATGCGTCGGCGTGCGCTCAAGCAGAACCGCGTGGATGATGCCAAGCCGGATGTGATTCGTCGGCGGTTTGAGGTGTATGAGGCCGAGACCAAGCCGGTCTTGGATTTTTATCCCGGCGAGTCGATCATTGAGGTGGATGCGATGGGCAGTCCCGCGGAGGTGCTGATGCACATTTTGGATGAAGTGGTGCCGCTGCAGAAGGCGCACTTTGATTTGCAAACGAGTGAGGGGGCGGAATAAAAGCGATAAAGTGGAAAGTGATAAAGCGAAAATGAGAGCCTTGCGGGGCGTTCATTTTCGCTTTATTGATTTTCACTTTTTCTCAGGCTTCGGCGGTGGCTTCGGCCTTCTTTTCGCCTTTAGCTTTGGCCTTGGCTTTGGCTTCGCTTTTGGCAATGTCCTCGGCGTTTTCGCGGTCCTTCTTGGGGACTTTGACGGCCTTTTCACCTTTGACCTTCGTAACACGAGGGGCTTTTTCAGGCTTGCCGCCGGTTGCCATGCGCTTGGCGTCGTCTTCGTCAATGTACAGGTAGCACTGACAGCTTGCGCACTTGGTGACGCGAGCGGCTTTGACGACGCTGATTGCTTGGTCGACGGGAATCGACATCATGCAGACGCCGCAGTTGAACTCCATGCGTTTGAGATCGACAATCTCGATGGGGCCCATGGCGTTTTCGCCGCGTTGTTCGACGACGCGTTGAAAGTCGCGCAACACTTCAGCCGAGATACCAGCGGCGAGTGAGTCACGTTCGGCGTTGAGTGCGGTGAGGCGGTCGGCCACTTCGCTATGCCGCGAGTCACGATCGGTCGCGGCGACGTTGCGAACTTTCTGGCGTTCTTCGACCTTGACGTCGATAGCGGCGACTTGCTTGCGCAACTCGTCTATCTTGTTGCTGAGTTCCTTCGCGGCTTGCTCGTTGCGATCACGATCGGCCTTGAAGGTGTTCATCTCGGTGAGAGATGCTTTGTATTCTTTGTTGTTCTGGGCGTTGTCCATCACGCCGCGAACGCTGGCGAGTTTGGTGTCAAGACGCTTGACTTCGCCCATTTGGTTTGAGGACTGGGCGACCAGAGTCTTGATCTGCGACTCAAGCGTGTCCTTCTGGGTCAGGAGAACCTTGAGGTCCTTGTCCTGATCTGCGAGGAATCGCTCTGCGCCTGTCAGCCGGCTTTTGAGTTGCCGGAGCTGTTGTTCGACGTGAAAGACTTTCCGCAACTGGGCCGTCACATCCATACCGCAAGTTCCCAAAGTGTGATCGACGTGCCGGGATGGCGAGTCGTCAGGGGGTAAGTCTAGCGGAAAAAACGGCGGTCGGCATGAGGAATGAAAGGAAGTGGTGCGAATTCCTGGGAATGGTTGCAGAATGTTGGGGGAGCAGGGACTAGGGACTAGGAATTAGGCACTAGGGGCGGACATAAACTAGAAGTAGCCGCGTTCGGAGAGGATGCGGAGCCACCAGAAGGCGACGGGGGCAGCGAGAAGTGGGGAATCGAGGACGTCCAGGATTCCGCCAAAGCCTGGGATGCTGCCGCCGCTGTCTTTTTTGCCGGCGTCGCGTTTGAGGAGGCTTTCGAGCAGGTCGCCGGCTTGACCGACGATGCCGAGGGTTGCGCCCATGAGGGCACAGGCCCACCAAGGCGGGACGGTGTCGGCAGTGATGCGGGCAACGAGCAGGGCGCCGGTGATGCCGACGATTGCCGACAGGGCGACGCCGCCGTAGAGGCCTTCCCAGGTTTTACCGGGGCTGAGCCAAGGAATGAGTTTGTGTTTGCCGAAGGCCTTGCCGGTGAAGTAGGCACCGATGTCGCAGGCTTTGACCATGAGGATGACCCAGCCCAGGACGACGACTTCGTATTCGCGGCGAATGGCGAGGAGGAAACCGGCCATGAGTCCGAGGTAGACGAAGCTGAGGAGGACGCCGCCAGTTGCGGCGATGACGCCTTCGACGGTTTTGTGACGCGAGTAGAAGGCCATTGCGGTGACGAGCACAGCGGCAGCAGCCGAGGTGACCAGGGCGACGGCGGTGGTGACCGAGACGACCGTGGGCACGAGGCAACTGACCAAGACCCCCACCACTGCCGCGAAAGTTGCCATGCGCTTGCTGCCTTCGATGCCTTCGGACTCGAGCATGGCGGCGAGCTCTCGCGCGGCGAGGATGACGAGGGCGAGGACGATGGGCAGGATGATGGTGCCGGGAGGCCAGTTGCCTTGGCTCCAATCGGAGGGGAGGCGATTGATGAAGGCGGCGGGGAGTCGGAAGGCTGTGATGCGATGATCGAGAAACAACCCCGCAATGAGCAGGGCGATCATGACGGGGCCGAAGAGGAGACGCTTACCCATGAGTGTGTGCGGCTCCTGGGAGGGTTGACGTTGGTCCGTCGAGGCCGCCGAATTTGCGGTTGCGCGAGGCGAAGTCGCGGATGGCGGTGTGGAGATTGTGGGCAGTGAAGTCGGGCCAGAGCGTGGGCGTGACGTGGAGTTCGGCGTAGCTGATTTGCCAGAGGAGGTAGTTGCTGACGCGCATTTCGCCGGCGGTGCGGATGAGCAGGTCGGGGTCGGGCAGACCTGCGGTGGTGAGACGCGAGGCGAGGAGATTTTCGTCGATGGCATCGGCGCTGAGGCGACCGGCGGCGACGTCGCGCGCGAGCTGCTTGGCGGCGTCGACGATTTCGGCGCGTGAGCCGTAGTTGATGGCGAGACAGAGCGTGAGGGCGGTGTTGGCGGCGGTGGTTGCGGTAACGCGGTCCATCGTGTCGAGGACGCGCTGGGGGAGGCCTTCGCGTTGACCGAGGATTCGCAGGCGCACGCCGCGGTCCATCATTTCTTGCTGCTCACCTTCGAGGTACGTGATGCAAAGTTCCATGAGGGCGTCGACTTCGGCTTTGGGGCGTTTCCAGTTTTCCAGGCTGAAGGAGTAAAGCGTCAAGACTTCGATGCCGAGTCGCACGCACTCTTCGACGACTTGGCGAACTGCGGTTGCGCCGCTGCGGTGGCCTAGCTCGCGAGGAAGACCTCGCGAAGTGGCCCAGCGGCCGTTGCCATCCATGATGATGGCGACGTGGCGCGGGAGCTTGCAAGGGTGAATGTCTGGCAGGTAGCGGAGTGGATCGGCGAGGGGCGCGTGGGCGCGCATCGCGGTGACGCGCGCGAGGGCAGCGGGGTCGGTGATGAAGGGGGATGAGGCGAGGGAGTTCATGAAGACGGGAGCACCGCAGAGACACGGAGATCGCGGAGGAAGGCGGGAAAGAGGTAGAGACAAGATTTGATTGGGCACTCAGGCTTTGCGGACACGAATGACACACGCAACAAAAATCCATCCCTGTCTTTCTTTGCGTTCTTCGCGTTCTTTGCGGTGAACTTGGATCACATCGCGATCATGGTTTGTTCGCGGCCGGGGCCGACGCTGACGATTTGGATGGGGACTCCCAGGTATTTTTCGAGGAAGTCAACGTATTTGCGAGCGTTATCGGGGAGGCGGTCGCGGCTGGTGACGGTGGAGAGGTCTTGGGTCCAGCCGGGGAGTGAAGTGAGTACGGGTTTGGCTTTGCTGAGTTCGATGGCATCGGGAACAAAATAGTCGTAGGTTTTACCATCGATCTCGTAGGCGGTGCAAACGCTGATTTGATCAAAGCCCGCGAGAACGTCGAGCATCGTGAGGGCGACGCCCGTTGCACCGTTGATCATGACGGAGTATTTGGTAGCGACCAAGTCGAGCCAGCCCACGCGGCGGGGGCGACCGGTGGTAGTGCCATATTCGCGGCCGCGTTCGCGGATGCGGTGGGCGGTGTCGTCGTTGAGCTCTGTGGGCATGGGGCCACTGCCCACGCGCGTGGTGTAGGCTTTCATGACGCCGATGATGCGAGAGACGCGCGTGGTGGGGACGCCTGTGCCGGTGCCAATGCCACTGGAGATACAGCTTGAGCCGGTGACGTACGGATACGTGCCGTGATCGACATCAAGGAGTGTGCCGTTGGCACCTTCAAACAGGATGCTTTTGCCTTGGGCCAGCATGCCGTGGAGGAGCTGGGTCGTGTCTTGGATCATCGGCGCGAGGCGTTGGCCCACGGCGAGGCACTTGTCGGTGAGGGCGTTGAGATCAACATCGGCGGCGGCAGCGTCGGTGAGTCCCAAGCCACTGAGGAGGGGCTTTTTGACGGCGAGCGAAAGCGAAAGGCGTTCGCGCAGAGCGTCGCGGCGGAGAAGATCGCGCATGCGGACGGCGCCGGCGCGTTGGCATTTATCGGCGTAGGCCGGGCCGATGCCGCGGCGAGTGGTGCCGATGTTGCCGGAGCCTGTGCTGGGCGCACCTTCGGCGGTTGCTGGGTTTGAGCGGTTGAGGAGGTCTTCGCGCAGACCATCTTCGAGTTTGTGGTACGGCAAGACGACGTGGGCGCGGTCGCTGATGATGAGGCCTCGGGTGTCGACGTCTTTGGCAGCGAGGCCATCGACTTCTTCGACGACTTTCCACGGATCGACGACGACGCCATTGCCTATGACGGCGGCTTTGCCAGGGTAGAGGATGCCGCTGGGGATGAGGTGAAGCGAGTAGCGTGAACCGGAGACCACGACGCTGTGGCCGGCATTGGCTCCGCCGTTGTAGCGGACAACGGCGTCGTGAGCGGCGGCCATGAGGTCGACGATTTTTCCTTTGCCTTCGTCGCCCCATTGGAGGCCGACAACGGCGGAGCACGCGGATTTGCGGGCGGAAACGTCCGAGAAAGTGGAGGCAGATGCATGCGAGGTAGTCATCGGCGACAGGATAGGTGCGGCAGGTCCGGATTTCGCATGTCTGCGGAACGAGGAGATGGATGGCGGGAGGAGAGAAGTTGTGTGCCGAGGTGTGTTGTGGAGGTGAAGCCAGGGGTGGGATCGTCCGATGATGTTGTACGCGCACAGGTTTGTGCGTATGGAACGTTGTCTATATGCCTGCAGCGAACGTGCGCATGATGTGTCCGAATCTCGTCTGCCGCAAGGTATTGGCGGTGCCGGAGTCGGTGCGCGGTAAGACCGTGCGATGCAAGGCGTGCGGGACGAACATCAGGGTGCCGGCGAAGGATGCGGGGCACGCGCCGGCGGCAAACGGCAAGAAAAAAGATGCAGCGTGAGCGGCGTCTCGAGCGAACTCAAAACTGTGTTCACCGCAAACGCGAAGAACGCAAAAGAAGAAAAAGCTTGAAACAGGTTGGTCTTGGTTCCACTGGATGCGCGACCAATCGCTTTGATCGGTGTTGCGATGGCGCGTGCTTTGACGTTAGAGCTTGGGCTGCTTTTTGAGATCGTCGTCTTCGTCTAAGAAATCGAAATCGGCGACGCTGCTGTCATCAGGATCGGCGGCGAGTGGCTTTTTGGCAGGGGTTTCGGCGGGTATGCCGGGTTTTGCGGCGGGGGAAGGTTTCGTCGCGGGCGAGGGTTTTGTCGCGGCTGCGGGCTTGGCAGCAGCGGCGGCTTGAGCAGCGGGAGCGACGTAGCCCTCATCGAATGCTTCTTCAGCATCGACAGTCGCGGGGTTGCCATCGATGCGGACGACGAAGACTTTGTCACCCACGGCGAGCAGATCGCCAGCTTTGACGGCGGATTGCTGGACGCGTTTGCGATTGACGTACGTGCCGTTGCTGCTGCCGAGGTCTTTGACGGTGACTTTGCCGTCGGCGAGCGCGACTTCGCAGTGGTGGCGCGAGACGGCGGAACTGGGAATACGCACGGTGACATCTGTCGAGCGGCCTATGACCTGCGTGGGTTTGCGCAGGGGCAGTTCTTGCTGGCGGCCGTCATCGAGAACCAAGACCAAAGCGACGTTCATACAACAACTCCAGCGAAAGCTTGCCTGGCGTCACGACAAAACCGGCAATCTGGCTCTCGCGTGAGAGCGTGACCCGGCTGGATAGTTTACGATACCCAGTGACTGCTGACACGCCCTTGATGCAACTTCGTGCTGGTGCTGGACCGACTGATGCGGGGACGGTACTGGCGGGGATTGGCGGTGGGCCACTGCTTCGGCCCGGTGCGGGGTTGTATCTGCATGTGCCGTTTTGCTTTCACAAGTGCCATTACTGCGATTTTTATTCGATTGTGGACACGCGTGATCGGCAGGGGGAGTTCACAAAGCGGCTGATTGCGGAGGTGCGGGCGCTGGCAAAGGCGACGCAGCGGCCGCGGCTGGCGACGATTTTTGTGGGTGGGGGTACGCCTAGCTTGCTGGCGGTTGGGCTGTGGCAGGAGTTGCTTGCGGCGCTGGCGGAGGCGTTTGATTTATCGGGGTTGGTTGAATTCACGGTGGAGTGCAATCCGGAGACTGTTTCGGCGGAGCTGATGGCGGTGCTGGCGGCGGGCGGGGTGAATCGCGTGAGCATTGGGGCGCAGAGTTTTCATGCGCAGCACCTCAAGACGCTGGAGCGGTGGCATGACCCGGCGAATGTGTTCAAGGCGGTGGAACTGGCGCGGGCGGTGGGGATTGCGCGGCAATCGATGGATCTGATTTTTGCGATTCCTGGGCAGACGATGACTGAGTGGGATGCGGACTTGAAGGCGGCGCTCGGGGCGGGGACCACGCATCTGTCGTGCTATGCGCTGACGTATGAACCCAATACGGCGATGACGGCGAGGATGAAGAAGGGGGAGTTTTCGCAGATGCCCGGAGACTTGGAAGCGGACATGTTTGAGCACACGCTGAGCACGCTGCGCGCGGCCGGGCTGGAGCGGTATGAAGTTTCAAACTTTGCGAAGAAGGGTGATGAGTGCAGACACAACTTGGCGTATTGGCGGCAGCATGATTGGCTGGCGGCTGGGCCCAACGCGAGTGCACATGTGCGGGGTGTGCGGTGGAAGAACATTCAGCGGCTGGATGATTATTTGAACAAGCACGTGCGCGATTTTGCGATGGTGACCGATGTGGAATACGCGGATGCCGTGCGCAATTTGAGCGAAGCAGTGTGGACAGGGCTGCGGCTGGCGGAAGGCATCGACGCGGCGCAGACGCTGGCGGCGGCGGATGCGGCGAAAGGTGGCATGGCGGAAAAGATCATGCGCGTTGCCCGGCGGCAGATGGAACTGGGAGCGATTGTGCGCGTGGATGATCGATGGCAACTGAGCGATCAGGGGTTCATGATCGCGGATGCGGTGGCGGTGGCGTTCTTGGAGGTGATTGAGTGAGAGGGAAGGCGAAGGCGGGTTCACCGCGGAGCACGCGGCGAGCGCGGAGACGAAGGCAAGGACAGAGAAGAAGCAGAATGAGAAAAAGCGAAGTTTGGCGAGTGTTGTTGAACTGGGGGTTAGCCGAAGAAGGCTTTCATGCGTTCTAAGAGGGTGAATTTGTCGACGTCGACGAGTTCGCCGGCGTCGAAAAGCATGCCTTGGCAGGTTGGGCATTTCATGATGTGAACGTGGCTTTGATCGGGGTATTCGATTTCTTTCATGCGCTCGCCGTCGCGGGGGCAATCGAGGTTTTTGGTTTTGATTTTGGCGTCGGTGCGGGTGCGGGCGCCGATGTCAACTTCTTTGGATTTGACTTTGCCCATGAGGAGGCGTTCGAGCTCGTTGAGGTCAAACCACATCGCGCCGCAGACTTCGCAGCGGTCGATGGTGACGCCGCCGGCGACGACTTTGGACATGACGGTGCCGTCTTTGGGGCACTTGAGTTCGAGGTGGGCGTGGGGCTCATCTTTGGGATGGATGTGGGACATGGCTACAGGTTATGACCAGAGCGGGGTCAACATCGCGAGCATGGCGTCGACGGTGAGATCTCGCGAACTCGCGACGACGCGCGTAGCTTGGTGCAGGCGATGGGCGGGGAGGGTGTGGCAGACGCCGATCACCTTGCAGCCGGCGCCGAGTGCGCTGGCGATCCCGCCTGGCGTGTCTTCGAGGGCAACGCAGTTTTGCGGTGACTTGTTCAGACGTTTGCAAGCGAGGGAGTATGGCGCCGGATCGGGCTTACTTTTGGGGACGTCGTTTGCGCTCACGATAGTGGCGAATTTGCTGAGGATGTTGAGCTGGCCCAAGATCAGATCGACATCACGGCGCATGGCGGCGGTGCAGAGAGCGATGGTGATGTTGCAGGCGTGGGCATGAGAGATAAGGTCGAGGGTGGCGTCGAAATGTTCCACGCCTTTTGATTTCACGAGTGCGGCGAAGCGGGTCCATTTTTCTTCGAGCATGGTTTCGAGTTGCTCGGCGGTGAGATCGTGGTTGCAATCGCGCGCGATGATCGGAAACAGGTCACGATCGGCGTAGGCGACGTAGCGCTGGTAGTAGGTTTCTTCGCTGAAGTGCATGTTGTGAGCGGCGAAAGTTTCGGAAATAGCGGCGTAATGCAGCGGTTCGCTGTGGACGATGACGCCGTCGAAGTCGAAGAGCAGTGCTGACATAAAGCGATATGGTGAAAAACGATGAAGTGAAAAGCGAAAATGAAAGGCCTGGGTAACGGGCGTTACTGGGGAGTTGCGAGGTCTTTGAGGCGGGCGAGGTAGTTGGTGCTGGGCGTTAGTTTTCGGCGGGACATTTGAGCGGTGACGACTTCGGCGAATTTTTCGAAGCGGTAGGTTTTGGTGCCGGCGTCGGTGGCCCAGGCGAAGGGGGGCGTGCAGCCCGAGACTGCCGCAGTTGTTGCAAACATGCCGCCTGTGTGCAGCACGCTGGCGGTCATGATGCGGGTGCAGATGGCGGTTTTCACGTGATCGCCGATGATGGCGCCGAGGAATTGCTCGCCAGTGCGTTCGTGCTTACCGGCGGGGGTTGCCTGCGCGATGGTTTCGCCGTAGGTGTTGAGGAGGTTGCTGTTGGTGGTGCCTGCGCCGAGGTTGACCCATTCGCCGACGTAGCTGTCGCCCAGGTAGCCATCATGGGCTTTGTTGGCGAAGCCTTGGAAGATGGTGCCGGCGACTTCGCCATTGACTTTGCACCAGGGGCCTATGGCGGTGAAGGGGCGGATGGTGGCGCGTTCGAGAATGGTGGAGTTTGGGCCGACGTAGCAGGGGCCGATGAGTTGTGCGCCCGGGCGGATGACGGCGTGATGATCGATCACAATGGGGCCTTGTTCGAGATCGAAGAGTGTGCCTGGATAGACCTTGGCAGTTTCGCTGAGGCTGAGGCGTGCGTCGCCGATTTTGAGTGCGCCTGCGGGGAGTTCGCCGCGGCCTTCGCCAAGCAGTAGCGCGAGGTCGGCTTTGATGCAGGCGTCGCGATGGGTGCGGATGTGCCAGGGACGAGCGATGAGCGCGTTGCCTTTGACGCGCTTGGCACGCGGCACGCCGGGCCGGCCGCCGAGGATGAGGGCGTTGGCGTCTTCGCCTTGAAGCAACGCGGCGATCAGATCTCCCGACGCTTCGTCGATGAGGCCTTCGCCTTCGCTGAGTTCGTAAACGCTGGCGGGCGGCAGGGGGCAGCGGCCGTTGAGGAGAAGAACAGGGCCAGCGGCGGGCTCGTTGACGGTGAGGTCGGTAGTTTCGCGCGTGATAGTTTCGAGAGCGGCGCGGGTCCACACACGGAAGCGGCGATTGGGCATCATGCGGCGGAGGCGCTCAAGCGTGGTGAGAGCGCCGGTGCGGAGCATGAAGGATGCACGCAGGTCGGTGAGGGGAGCGGTTTGGCCATGGCCGTCGTCGAAGAGGACGACGGGGGAGGGGGTGGGCATGCGGGAGAATAGTGAGGGGGTGAGCGGGTGAGCGGGTGACGGGGTGGGGGGGTGGGGAGGTGAAAGGGGCCTAGCATTTTGCGGCGTTCGCCTGGCAACTTTGTTCAAGGGAGGTTGATATGTCATCGCCACGCAAAGGTTTTACGATCGCTGAGCTTTTGACGCTTCTTGGCGTTGCGGCACCGCTGTTGGTCGTCCTCTTGTTGCATCTGCGGGGTCCGCGCGAAGCTTCGACTTCACGCCAGATCAAAGACGCTACGCAGATTCGCGGCATCCATCAGGGCTTGGTGCTCTTCGCTCAAAACAACAATGACAACTACCCGTTGCCGGGTCAGCTTGACAAAGCAAACACCACACTTGGCAAAGGGTCGGCGAAGGATGATCTGGGAGGCGTGCTTTCCGTGTTGCTTTGGAACGGCTTCTTTTCGCCTGAACTTGCGGTGAGTCCGCTGGAACGGTCGAGTTTGATCAAGGTTCACGACACGTACGCACTGACGAACCCCCCCACTGCTGTCCAAGGGCTCGATGGCGATCAAGCATTGTGGGATCCGGGCTTTCGCGGGAGCGGGGCCGAGAAGGTGGCGAAGGGTGGCATGAAGGCGGTTGGTGCGTTTGCTGAAGGGGAGAATGTGACTGCGCATAACAGTTACGCGCTGATGCCGTTCTTTGGGGCGCGCGGTAGTATGTGGAGCAACACGTTTGAAGCCACCGAGGCGGCGATTGGGAATCGCGGGCCGTCGTATGAAGTTGTTGGCACGGAAGCGGCGGCGACGTATCGCTTGCTTGATACTGGCGAACCGACGAAATCGCACGGCTTCACGTCGGAGACTGGTAAGGGCACGAGTTCGGTGACGCTGGGCATGTACGGCGATCGCTCGACATGGCGCGGCAATATCGCGTACAACGACAACCACACGGAGTTTCACGACCGCGCTGATCCGGAGAACAATCCGTTCACATTCTCAGGGCTGAAGAATGCAAATGAGCGCAAGCGGAGCGACAACCTTTTTGTCGCTGAAGATGACGCGACGGTGACGCCGCTGCCGACGCAGATCGGCACCGTGACGGTCGCGGACAAGGAGCAACGCAACCCGCTGAGGACGAAGAACAACTGGATCAAGACATGGACAGTTGCGGGCGTTGCGGATGACGGGACGACTTCGGCGATTACGGTGGTTGTGGATTGATTCGCGGGCGGGTGCTCGTGACGGCGATTGCTCATCTCGCGCAACGTCGGACAGTTTGCAAAAAAAGAACGGACGCAGGTTGCGTCCGTTCTTTTCATTTGGTGCACTGATCGATCGCTGCGCGACCGAATCTCTTACGCCTTCGCAGCGGTCGGGATCACCGACGTGTTCTTCATGCCGCGGCGGCGGTCGCGGAGGCGACGGCTCTTGCCTTCGCGGTCGCGCAGGTAGTAGAGCTTGGCACGGCGATTGTCGCAGCGGCGGACGAGGTCGTACTTGGCGACCAGAGGGCTGTTGACGGGGAAGCAGCGTTCGACGCCGACTTCGTCAACGACCTTGCGGATGGTGGCCATTTCGTTGATGCCCGCACCCTTGCGGCTGATGACGATGCCTTGGAAGACCTGGGTGCGTTCCTTATCGCCTTCGACGATGCGGAAGTGGACGTTGATGATGTCGCCGGGGCCGAATGCGGGGATGTCGGACTTGAGGGCGGCTTTGTTGATTTCAGCGAGGATGGGGTTCATGGGATGACTCTCAGGCTCCGCCGGGATTTGGCGGGTTGGGATGATAGGCAGGGGCGGCGGGGGGAACAAGCGGGTTGGGGGACGGAGCGAAGAAGCGAGGGAGCGAGGGAGCGAAGAAGGGGGATGGAAGGAAGGTGTTTGGGCAAGGGGTCACTCGTCCAGCAAGTCGGGGCGGCGGACAAACGTGCGTTGCATCCGCTGCTGCAAGCGCCACGCCGCGATTTTGGTGTGGTCGCCGCTCAGAAGCACGGGCGGCACTTCGCGGCCTTGCCAGTCTCGGGGTTTGGTGTAGTGTGGGCAGTCAAGGAGTCGCTGGGTGGTTGGCTGATGTTTGTTGGATTGGGGCGGGATGGTCACGTTGCCGAAGCTGTCTTGTTGGGGGCTTAGCTGGTCGCCGGTTGCGCCGGGGAGGAGGCGGGTGATGGCGTCGATGAGGACCAACGCTGCGAGTTCGCCGCCGCTGAGGACGTAGTCGCCTATGGAGATTTCGATGGGGTCGAGGGCTTCGATGACGCGTTCGTCGATGCCTTCGTAGTGTCCTGCGAGCATGAGCAGGCGGGGCTTGGTCGCGAGGTCTTCGACGATTTTTTGCGTGAGCGGCGTGCCTTGGGGCGTGAGCAGGATGCGCGTGGCGGGGCGCTGGTCTTGGGCCTCGGCGGCGAGGACGGCGTCCCAGACGGGTTGGCACATCATGACCATGCCGGGGCCGCCGCCGAATGGGCGGTCGTCGGTTTTGCTGTGCTTGTCGTGGGTGAAGGCGCGGATGTCGGTGGCGTGGACGGAGAGAATGTTGGCTTTGATGGCGCGGGCGGGGATGGAGACGCCTAGGACCGCAGGCGAGGTTGTCGAAAAAAGTTCGGGGAAGGTGGTGAGGATGTCGATTCGCACGCGGGAGGGTAAGGCGAGTGGAAAACGGAATTCACCGCGGAGACGCGGAGAGCGCGGAGAAGAGCAAGAAGGTGAGGGATTAAAGGGGTGAGTGGGTGAATAGGTGAATAGGTGTAGAGCGTGATTACTTGCTCTTGTTTTTGGCGGCTTTGTTTTGTGCGGCGGTGTGCGAGGGTTCGACGCGGCTGCCGGATTGGCCTTTGCTGGTGGGCGAGCGTTCTTTCTTGCCGCTTGCGCTGGTGGTGTTGGTGCGTTGGCCGGATTTGGAGTTGGGGGTGGTGGCCATGGAAGGCTCCGAGGCCGGGCGGGATTGCGCGGCGGTTTGGGGGAGGGTATGGGGGGTAGGGGTAGGTGAAGGTGGAAAGTGGAAGATGGTCTCGCACGCGTGCGGGGCGTGGGATCGTTTTCGGTTGATGACGCTTGCCACTTTGTATGGACTTTTGGTACACTCTCCGCCATGAAAAGCAACGCAACCACCGTGAAGGACTATCTCGCCTCTTTGCCTGAGGATCGCCGCGTGGGGATTGAGGCGGTGCGGAAGGTGATTCTTGCGAATCTGGACAAGGATTATGAGGAGGGGATGGTGTATGGGATGATCGGGTATTCCGTGCCGCATCGGGTGTGGCCCAGCGGGTATCACTGTGATCCGAGCAAGCCGCTGATGATGTGTGCGCTGGCGAGTCAGAAGAACAATTTGACGGTGTATTTAATGAGCGTGTATAGCGAGAAGGCGGAGCGCGAGTGGTTTCATCAGGCGTGGAAGGCGACGGGGAAGAAGCTGGATATGGGCGGGTGCTGCGTTCGGTTCAAGCGCGTGGAAGATGCGGCTCTTGATGTGATTGGCGAGGCAGTTGCGCGCACGCCAGCGAAGGGGTATGTCGAGAACTACGTGAAGATATTGGCGAGCACGGGGCGTGGGCCAGATGGGAAGAAGTTGAAGGAGGGCGCGAAGGGGAAGGCGGTTGGTAAAAAGGGCACGAAGAAGGTGGGAAAGAAGAAGGTTGTGAAGAAGAGTGGGAAGAAACTGAGTAAGAAGAAGGGAGCGCGATGAACGGTCTGAACTGGAGTGGTTAAGTGCCAGTTCACCGCGAAGCGACAGTGTTACCTGTCAAGCCACCGGCACTGATGATGGGCGATCACTTCGGCGAACCCGACCTCGACAGGCTTGCCCACCGTTGGGTCGGACCCTTCCTCGACCGCCCACAACTCTCGCCGCTTGGCCACCGCGACAAGTGCAGCGATAACGGCCTTTTTTGGTTAAGCATTGGATTTGCGGCGGTCAGGGGTTGATGCGCCAGATCGCAGAATTCAGGGCGGTGGCGAACGTGACCCATGCGAGGTAGGGGATGAGCAGGTAGGCGGAAGATTTGCTGATGCGGTAGAACGCGGCGATGGTGGCGGCGATGGCAAGCCACATCAGCGTGATGTCGATCAAGGCGAGATCGATGCGGTGCAGACCGAAGAAAAGGGGCGTCCAGAGGGCGTTGAGGAGCCACTGGAACATGAAGAGAGCGAGGGCGGGGGTGCGGAGTTTCCAGCCGCCGGTTCGCCAAACGAGCCAGGCAGCGACGGCCATGGCGATGTAGAGCAGCGTCCAGACTGGGCCAAAGAGCCAACTGGGTGGGTTCCAAGAGGGCTTGTTGAGATCTGCGAACCACTGACCCATGGTGACGAACACGCCGGTTGCCGCAGCGGCGAAGCAAATGGCGAGCCAGGCGATGAGCGTGATGATCTGCCTTGGGCGCGAAAATGGGGATGAGGCGAGGGTTGGCATTGATGGATGTTACATGCGTGGAGCGCGGTAGTGTGCTTCGCGAGAACGCGCGGGGTCACATTGAATCACGTGGGGTCACATGGGGTCACATGGGATCAGTCAGAGCGCTGGTACGGATGAGCTTCTTGTTGACGAATTCTTCGATGCCGAGCGCGGAGAGTTCGCGGCCGTATCCGGAACGTTTTCACGCCGCCGAAGGGGAGCTCGGGGGCGGTCTATGTCGGGTGGTTGATGAAGACCATGCCGGTGTCGAGTTGGTCGGCGACATGAGTGGCGCGAGCGATGTTTTGACTGAAGACGCTGCCGCCCAGACCGAAGGGGGAGTCGTTGGCGAGAGCGATCGCGGCAGCTTCATTCGCGACGCGATAAATGACGGCGACGGGGCCGAAGAGTTCTTCGTAAGAACTGGGCGAACCGGCAGGCAGATCGGTGAGGACGGTGGCTTCGAAGAACGGTTCGCGCAAGTGGCGGAATGATCTTTGTTGGTTGTGTTGATCTTGACAAAGTGATTACGCAGGCACGTCCTTGCACGAGGCGGAGATGACTTTGAGGAGCAACTGCTTGATCCACCAGCTTGCGTGCGTGCTGAAAGCCACGCCAGTTGCGGGGTCGTATGTATTGACGGCGCGGTGGAGGCCGATGGTGCCAGCTTCAAGCAGATCGGGAAAGCTGACGCCGCGAGAGGTGTAGTTGGAAGCAATTGCGACCACGAGCCGCTGGTGAGCAGAAGCAAGTTTCTCACGGCTGCATTGACAACTTTCGTTGATGATGTTCCAGCCCAAATGGTGTTCTTCGTCTCGCGTGAGGATTGGAGCGGCGTTGACGGACGCGAGATAGGCCGCGAAGTTGTGGGATTCGTTGGGAGACAGATCGAAGGGCAAGGGCGGTTGAACGAACTCGAGATGGATGTTGGATTGCACGTGGCCTCCTTTGGCGAGGGTGCGGTGGTTGGAGTTAGCGGCTTTTTACTGCAGCGAGCGCGGTTTTAATGAAGGGCGTGACCAGTCGCGCGGTAATGGCGTATCGCAGAAGTTGCACTGCGACACGCGTTGTTGGAGAGGGCGAGGACTCTTCGACTTTTGTCAACACACGCGCGGCGACGATGGTGCCGAGCGTCGAAATCATGTCATGAATGGGTTTGGATGCGCGGTCTTGTGCTGCTTGGGCTTCAGCTTCGTCATCACATTGCTGGGCCCATGTAAGCAATTTGGCCTTTGCACCTTCAACAGATCGTGTCGCGTCGTGACGACCTGGGCTTGGGAAGTTTTTCATACGTCGCGCCTGTTCACAATGGATTTGAAGATCAGTAGACCACCGCCAGCGAGCAGGAGAACGAGCACGCCGCAGATGCATGCTGCGAGCGGTTTACCCAGTTGTGGCTCAAGCCACCACATGAGGCTTGCAGCAAGCAGCCACAACCCAGAAACACTGAGTAATGCTGCAATCAGCATGACTCCAACACCCAGCACGAGATTTGAAATAGCAGTATGAGCGCGGGTCGCTTCTGCACGGACAGCGGAACGAAGCGAGTGGCCCTCGGCTTCGACAAGGTCGAAGACGTGGACAACAAGTTGAGAGAGCATCTTCACGGGGAAAGACCCTTGAGAGTTTTGAAGGTGACAGAGTCGCGTCGCAGCCTTTAGCTGCGATTGCGGCTGACGACCAGACCGATCAGAATGCCGACGCCCGCGGCGACAGCGATGCTGGAGATGGGATTACGCGAGATGACGCCCTTGAGCGCGTCAGAGGCATCGACAGCGGTTTCCTTCGCACTGTCTAGCTTTTCGTGCACGACTTCGCCTGCATGGGCAAGCTTTTGTTTGGCTTGATCGACGGCTTGATGTGCGTGCTGGCGAAGTTCCGCGCCGCCTGAGCGGGCTGAGTCGGCAGCCGCGTGAGCGATGCCGGAGATGTCGGCCTTGAGTGCGTCGACTCCCGCAGCCACGCGATGCGCATCGGACTGGAAGGTGCTGGAATCGGAGTTAGAAGGGTTTGCCATGGGAGAATTCCTTGAACGAGACGGCATGTGGATGCCTGGTGCGTGCTTGCTTGGCCACATGCCAAGCAAGGCGGAGCGAATCACGGACGATTGCTTTCGCAACGCGTCCGCGACGAATATGGGTGTGCGATGTGAAACAGATTTCACACACGCCGCGTTCGGTTGAGATCAGAAGGTGCCCAGGCCCTTGGATTGATCGGTAGCGGCAGCAGGGCTTGAATCAATCTTGACAGCGTTTTGCATGCGATTCCACGCATGTTTGGTCGCGTGCTTCGCGTGGCTCCACGCGAGGCGCGAGCTGCCTTTAGCGTGGTCCCAGCCGCGACTGAGGTCAGACTCGACGCTCTCAAACGTGCGATTCTTGTTAGAGTCTCTGGTGAAACTCTCCCAGCCGAATCGATACGCGGGCTCGAACTCGTCGAAGGCGTACGCGCTGCTGGCGTAAGGCATGGTGCCGTGCGTTTCGCGCCAGTACTTGAGTTCAATCGTCGGATCAACAGCTTCGGCTGCGGCCTTACCCGCGAGGCCACCCACTGCTGCACCGATGACTGCACCTGCAGCCATGCCGACGGGACCGCCGAGTACGCCGCCCATTGCGCCAGCCGCTGCACCGATGCCAATTGCGCCGATTCCAACGCCGACAGGATGCGAGCCGGGCGAGCCGGTGATGGGATCAGTGTTTGCTTCGGATTCAGTGATTGTGCGATTGGGATTGTGGTGTGTCATGCGAGTCTCCAGAAAAAGTGAGTGAGGATTGTGAATGGACGCTCAGCGCTGGGCCCATGCCGGTGCGTTGTTGCCATCGACGAGAACGACGCGGATGCTGTTGCAATCAACCGAACGTGCGAGCCAGTACTGACGGTTGTCGATGGTGGTGCGATACGCATCGAGCTTGATGCTGTCGCCCACTTTGCACATCGTCCTTTGGTTGTTCATGTAGGTCACGGGTCCGAGCAGCACGAGGTAGTCGCCTTGCGACTTGTCGAGTGATCGAACTTTGATTGCACGAGCCGGTGCGGTGCCGTTGTCGAACTTGACATCGGTGATGTCAAGCACGCTGCCTTGCATGCTTGTCACTGCGCTGCGTTCGATTGCGCCGTTGACTGCGCCATCGTGGCCCCAGGCGTTGGACGGGTCGGACATTCTGTTATCTACACGCTTCTCGGCGGGATCAAAGCGTGGAGCGGGCACGTTGAAAGCCTTGTAGACGCGTTCGGCGTGTGTGCCATTGCTGAGCGTTGTGATGTCCGCTGGTGTCTCGGGACTCTGAAGCACCATGTCTTTGGATGCGTCGATTCGCACGATGTCGTCGAGCGTCACCGTTGCGATGGACCAAGGCAACAGGCGCTTGGTGTCGCTGATGCCCAGGAAATTCTGGTTGGGGTCAATCGAAAGGAACGCGATCTGGCCCGAGTGGCGATCGAGAATGACATCGTTGACCTTGCCGCAGTCATCGCCTCGGCAATCGACTTTCAATCCCGTGATCTTGCTGATGGGCAGGTAACGCGAGTACGGCGCGCTGTAGGACTGGCCGTTGGATTCGATTGTCTTCAGTGCCCACGTCGGGCTGCCGCTTGCGTCACGCAGGCGCAGTTCGCGATTGCCCGAGCGGTAGTTACTCGCAGCGAGCAGTTGCTCGGGGTCGCGAGGCAGGCTCATGGCATCAACGACAACTTTGTCGCCGCGCATCGGGGCTGCGTTGGTTGCGTTGACAAACCACGATGGTCCGATGGCGACGCGCTTGGTGCTGCCATCGGTGGTTTTGATGCTGACTTCGACTTGCTCGCCGAACGTAGTTGTGCGAACGCGTTCGACGCCGGTGATCTCGCCTTCGATGCGAGTGTTCACCGAGTTTTCGAGGCTGCCGGCGTAAGGATCACCCGAACTCTTGTTATCAGCTTCGAGGCGATCACGCAACCCGTTCTCGTCTTTCTTTGAACCATCGCGCATCGCGTTCCAGCGTTCGGCGGTGTATTCAGGAAAGAGCGTGAGCTGTTCGGTCGTAGCGGCAAGAACGAAACGATCTTTATCACCAGCCTCCCAGCGGAGTGAGGTGTACGGAACAGTCACGAGCTTGCCGGAAGTGCCGTAGTTGCCGGAGGTTTTGATAATCGCGTATTCGATGCGTCCCGAGCCGCGATCAAGAATGAGGTCAGAGACACTGGCGATAACTTCGGCGTTGTCGTTGATAATGTCGCGATCGCTGAGCCACCTGGCAGAGCGGAAGTCAACAGTTGGCGAGATGCTTGCCGACGTCTGATGAGCTTTGTCGTCGCTCTGTGCGATGGCAGTAGCGGTTGAGCCCGCGAGTGCGACGAGCAGCAGCGCGGTGAGAACTGGGAGTGATGGACGATTCATGAGAATGGTGCTTTCTGCGCACACGAACATTCGTGTGCGCGGTTGTGAACTGAAAAGTTGCGGCAAGCAGACATCTCACGCACTGGTGCGCGTGTTTGCGAGTCTGTGCGGTGTGTTGAGGAGGACGACGTTACTTAGCGAGAATTGGCACTCGTGCTTGATTGAGCCGAGCAGCGAGAATGAGGAAAGTCGGTGCCCACAAGCCGACGAAGATACCGAATCGCTCGGCGTGGGCGGTATCGGTGGTTTTGTAGAAGAACCAGATAGTGATCGACGCGAGAATGGACACGAAGCCTGCAATGAAACAGATTGTGCCGAGCAGCTTTGTTGTGGATGGTGACATGGCGGAGCTTTCGTTCGAGGTTTGTGGTCGCGAGGGGACGCTGTGGGCTGAGTGCGCGGCGACGATCAATCGGCACCATGTTTGTCGGCCGAGTTTTTCAGGCCTTCGCCAGCTTTCTCGATGTCCTTGCCCACACCTTTGGTTGTGTAGCAGGCTGGCAGCAGCAGAGTGATGGCCGCTGCTGCGAGAAGCGCGAGCGTTTTCATTTGGTGTTTCATGGATTACTTTCAAGAACTTCTCTTACGAGAGTGGTTGGTTACGGAAGTGAATTGGGACGCCTTCCTGTGACGAGGCTGTAGACCAGACCCACCAGAAAGACGACGATGAAGACGAAGAACAGAATGCGGGCGATATAGATCGATTGACCGGCGACGCCGGTAAAACCGAGTACGCCTGCGATGAGCGCGAGAACGAGGAATGCGAGTGCCCAGCGAAGCATGATGAGTCTCCTTATGGATGAATGGGGGTTGATGACGAGGCTGCGGTGCCCTGAAGTTTGCGAATTGGCGGACGGAACCAACTGAACATGCGGCCAAAGAACGTGGGTGTTGGAACGGCAGACAGCGTTGCGCCGCCTTCATTCTCCCAGCGAGCTTGTGCTGTAAGATCGGCCGCGCTTGCGAGTCGCGATGGAGCCTCAACGACAGACGGAGTTGTGAATGCAGTTGCCATGTTCTTCTCCTGTGGCTAGAAACCGCGAGGAATGACGCTGGTGACGATCAAGATCAGGACCACGATCACGAGCAGGCCCAAGCCGCCGGATGGGTAATAGCCCCATTTGCGACTGTGCGGCCATGTAGGAAACGCGCCGACGAGTAGAACGAGCAAGACGATAAAGAGAATCAGGCCCATGAAAAATCCTTTCGATGTCGTAACAACGACAAGGAGTAACCAGCGAGGCAAGGCCCCGCGAACCACGCGCCGGGAAGTAGCGAGCGCGGCAGTAAATTGGCAACGAATGAGGCTACTTCGTCATCTTCGAGACCAGATCAACCAGTTCCTGGTACATCTCGTCAGCTGCAGCACCACCGTTATTCATCGCGGCCTTATGGCAGGCCAGCAGGTGGGCATTGAGCAAAGACTTGGCGACAACTTGCAGCGAGGCGCGAGCAGCCGTGATTTGAATGATGATGTCGGCACAATACCGATCTTCTTCGATCATTCGTCTAATGCCGTCGATCTGACCCTTGGCGCGTTGTAGTTGCAGGAGGTTGGCCGACCTTGCCGCAGGATCGATTCCGGCGGCAAGGCGGTCAACAGTTTCTGTCAGGGCAGGCGAAACAGTGGACGAGGCAGTACGAACAGACTTGCGAGCCATGGACAGAATCTCCGAGAATTGGAAGCCGCGAGATTACATCGTCGGGACGACAGGTTTCGCCGAGGGGGTGACGATAGGACGCTCAGGATTCTGATTGTCCTTGCCGGATGCGTTCGACGACGTTGCATGCATCGGTTGTTTTTCGGGCATGCCACTGGGTCTCTCGCTTTGGGGCGATTGCATGGCGGGCTTGCCGTCCATGGGTTTGCTTTCCATGGCGTGCTTGCCGTCCACGTTTTGCTTGCCCGACTTTGCGCTCGCGTCGTGTGCACTGGTGTCTTCGCTGGCCTTGTAGCCCACGCTGGTAACGGCTGCACATGCTGCATCGCAGCCGCGTTGGTCTGCACCGATGACGGCGGAGCCAATCTTGACGGAATCGGTGCTGACGTTGGGAACGGCCTTCAGAGCGGTGGTGACCTTCTTCACGCACGTATCGCCCGACATGCCGTCAATGGCGAGAGTGTGAGTGGTGGGTGATTTGGCAGTTGTGGTTTGCATAGTTGCATCCTTTGGAGAGGGTTCTTGGCGGCGGGATCACATACCCCACACCGGTATAACACTATACCACCGTATGGTATCCTTGCAAGCGCATTTGCCGCCTTTGCTTCGTGTATAGCGTCTTTGCGGGGTACGAGGCGGTCATGGCACTTCTGCATGACCGGTACGGCGAGAAAATAAACGAGAAATGATGGGGAAGCTTTTGAACTCGTGCGGAATATCTAAGGGAATCATGCCCCGCAGATAGAAAACTTTCAAGTTTTTTGCCCCCCAACCGGGCTTTACTCGGGTAATCTATAACCGTTGCTAGCGGGTCTGCTGGCTTGGTTGGGTTTGGCACGGAGTGCCGCGGGCGATGGTCGGCTGTGTGTGGCCGGGTGTTGCACGATTCGCAAGGAGGCGGTTATGGCGTCGCGGGCGCTTTTGGTCGATCAGTCGATCTCGGGTCAATCAGGCTTGGTTGCAAGTGGCACGATTGAAATTGCAGTCGCCCCGGAGGTTGTTGCATCAACTGCGGGACACGCATTCGGCAGTGCACGCACGTCGCAAGTCGAGCATGACTCAGCGGACAAAGGCAAGGGCATGCGCCTGGCGAAGTTGACGGTGCAGGGCTTCAAGAGCTTTGCGGACAATGTCGAATTTTCGTTTGATCATCCGATCACGGGCATTGTTGGTCCCAACGGCTGCGGCAAGAGCAATGTTGTCGACGCTATCAAGTGGGTCCTGGGTGAACGCAGCAGCAAGAGCTTGCGCGGGACGGAGATGATCGACGTGATCTTCGCGGGGAGCGCGGGCCGCAAGCCGATGGGGATGGCGAGCGTGAAGCTGACGTTTGAGAATCCGCTGGTGGATGTGAAGCCTGGGCATGCGGGGGTCGCGGAGAGCGCGGAGGGGGCAGCGGAGGACGCGGAGGAGATGGCGGGTGGCGGGATTGTTGGTGCTCAGAGTGGAACGGATGCGCTCGCTGTTAACGAGCCAAGTGCTGACGCGATAGATTTGACGCAAACGCTCGACTCAAGTCCTGCTCCGATCGACGCGATTGCTGCTCCTATTCGGCCCGCTGGGATTCGAAGGAAGTATGGTCGGCCGCTGCCGGTGGATAATGACATCGTGGAGATTGAGCGGCGGCTGTATCGCGATGGGGGCAGCGACTATTTGATCAACGGCAAAACGGCACGACTCAAGGACATTCGCGAGTTGTTCCTTGATACGGGCGTGGGTGCGGACGCGTATTCGATCATCGAGCAGGGCAAGGTTGATGCCATGCTTATGGCGAGTCCGCAGGAACGGCGGGTGATTTTTGAGGAAGCGGCGGGGATAGCGAAGTACAAGCAGCGGCGGATTGAAGCATCTCGCAGGCTCGAGCGGACCGAAGCGAACTTGAAGGTGACGCGCGAAGAGCTTGAAAGCACCGAGCGGCGGCTGCGGCTGGTGAAAGGTCAGGCGGCAAAGGCACGCAAGTTTGTCGAGCTTGATAGCGAACTGCGAGCGTGGCGCATGGCGCTGGCGTTTGATCAGTACGACGATCTGCGCGTGCGGATTGATGGGCTGACGAGTCGGCAGAATGAGTTGGGGATTGAGCAAGAGAGTGCTCGCACGCTGCTGACAGAGCTTGAAGAAGGCAAGCAGCAAGCGGAGCTCGACAAGAACGACGCGCAGCAGAGCCACAAGCAACTTGAACAAGCCCGGCTGACTGCACAGCATGCGCTGCAACAAGCTCAGCAGCGACAGATGATGACGCAGCGGCTGGTGGAGCAGACGCAGCGCGAAAACCAAAGTGATACGGCGTTGCAGCTTGATTTGACGCAGCGCGAGCAGCTTGCGGACGTCGCGATGACTGACGCGAAGGAAGCTATCGCGGGTCTGCAAGAGAAACTGAGCGAAGCCGAGCGGCGATTGCAGGAATCGGCGAGTGCAAAGGCCGCGTTGCTTGAGCAATTCGGCGACAAGCAGCGTGTGAGTGCGCAGAAGAATTCCAATGCGCAGCGGATTGATCGCGAGCGGCTGCAACTGCTGGCGAGTATCGAGGGCGACGCGAAGCGTGCGCTAGGCATCAAGGAGCAGATTGATCGCGTGACGGCGACGCTAGCCAGACTCGCGGGAGATCGTGGCAGCGTGGAGCAGCAGCAGGGTGCGGCGCAGGCGCGCGTGGATGAACTCAAGGCGCGGCACACTGAGTTGGAAAATCAGCTCAAAGCTCTGGATGAACAGGTCAAACAGCTTGGCAGTGATCGGCAGTCGCGATCGGGTGAAGTTGCAAGCATTGACCAGGAACGCGTGCGGGTGGAGAGCCGGCTCGCGACGCTGGAAGAAATGACGCAGGCACGCGTTGGCTTTGCCGAAGCGGTGCGGCGGGCGATGAGCATGCGCGAGAAGGGCGGCGACGCGAATCCGTTTGCGGGCGTGGTTGGGCCGCTTGCAGATTTGATTGAGATTCGCGCGGACGTGGTGAGCGGCAGTGATGCTGGCCTTGCCGCTGATGCGGGAAACGCGGTGGAACTGGCACTGGGCGATGACTTGCAGGCGCTGGTGCTCAGTGAACTTGCGAAGCTGCCTAGCAGCGAAGACCTTGCGAAAGTGGGCGGGCGGCTGACGTTTGTCTCGCTTGCGAATGAAATTGGTGCGCCCACGGCGGCGCGTCATGAAGCGATTTCCATTGATGGCGTTGATGGTGCGAGCATGGCATCTCGCGTTGTGCATCTGCGGTCGCTTGTGACGGCTCGCGCGGGTGAGCATGCTGAGCGCGTGACGGGCGTGCTTGATCGGCTGCTGGGTGACACGTATTTGGTGAGTGATCTGGACGCTGCGAGTTTGCTGCTGGCTGGGCCGCTTGCGGGAAAGCGGGTGATGACGCGGCGCGGCGATGTGATTGATGTGCAAGGCCGGGTGACGGCGGGCCCCACCACTACCGGCAGCGCGGATAGCTCGACGAGTTTGCTGCGGCGGCGCAGCGAGTTGGAAGCTCTGCGCACCAAGGCGACTGAGTTGGCGACGCAGCTCGCATCGCAGCGCGAGCAACTCGCGAGCGTGGACAAAGAAGCAAGCGAGCTTTCGCAGCAGGCCAGCCGAGTTCGCAATGAGCTTTCACAAACGCAGCGGACAGCGGCGAGTGAGATGGCGAAGCTGGAGCGATTCGGCTACGACATGCAGCGACTGGTGCGTGAAGCGGCGAACGCAGAACAAGAAAGTTCGCAGGCTCTGCAGCGGATGACGAAGCTCGAAAGCGACCTCGCGGCGATGCGAGAGAAATCGCACAGCCTAGGCAGGCTTGCAGAGGAAGAACTCGCGGCGGCAAACGCGCTGGCGGTGGATGTGCGGGCATTTCAGGCTCGGACGGACGCGGCGAGCGAGCAAGTCACAGCAGCGAAGATTGAAGTTTCGACGTTGAGCGAGCAGTTGATATCAGCGCGGCGCGAGTTGACGCGGCAGGAAAGTTTGCGCGATGATTTGGCGCGGCGGCTGCGTGAAGTGACGACGAGATTGTCGCATCACGAAGGCCGACTTGCGGAACATGCGGTGGCGATTGCGGAAGCGGTTGCGACGATTGCAACGGCGAGCACGCAAGGCAAGGAGCTGACGACGCAACTGACGACGGCGACTGCAACGCTTGATGAAGTTACTGCGAAAGTGTCGGAACTCGCTGAGAAAGTGCATGTCGCCCGGCAGCGAGCAACGACGCTTGAGCGTGACTTCCACAGCTTGGAAGTTTCGCGTCGTGAGCTTGAAGTGAAGCGTGAGAACATGGAAGAGCGGACGATGCAAGAGCTCGCCATCGATCTGCAGGTTGAACATGGCGGGTATCGCGAACTTATCGGGAGCGATGTTGCACGCGTGGATCATGTGATTGCGCAGGCGACGATTGACGAACTCAAGAGCCTGATTCGCAAGTTGGGCAGCGTGAATCTGGACGCGATGACGGAAGAAACGACGCTGGAAGGGCAGAACGAAGCACTGGTCAAGCAAGTTGCCGATATCGAAAGTGCTCGCACGCAGCTTGCGCAATTGATTGAAGAACTCAACCAAGTGAGCAAGGAGCGTTTTGGCGAGATTTTCACGACGATTCAACATCAGTTTGCGAGCGAGCAAGGCATGTTCCGCAAGTTGTTTGGTGGCGGCAAGGCCGAGGTGCGGCTGATGCCGCTCATCAAGGAAGTCGAGCAGCCAGATGGCTCGATCACGAAGGTTGAGACGAACGAAGTGGACATGCTCGAGAGCGGCGTGGAAGTGATTGCCAAGCCGCCTGGAAAGGAGCCTCGCGCGATTTCGCAGCTTTCGGGCGGCGAGAAGACGTTGACGGCAGTTGCGTTGCTTTTGAGTATTTTCCGCAGCAAGCCGAGCTGTTTCTGCATCTTGGACGAAGTGGACGCCGCGCTGGATGAAGGCAACGTGGGGCGGTTCAACGCGGCGATTCGTGACTTTACGGATCAGAGCAATTTCATTGTGATTACGCACAACAAGCGCACGATGCAGAACACCGATCGGCTGTATGGCGTGACGATGCAAGAGCGCGGGGTGAGTACGCGTGTGAGCGTGCGGTTTGATCAGGTGAACAAGGACGGATCGATTGATCCCAACCTCAAGCCGGTGAAGCTGGAGATGAATGCGATCTCGGCAAGCACGGCAGCGGCGAACGCGGCGGCGGTGAGTGCATCTCATGATGCTGAAGTGAAGCCGACGCGTAGTCGTGCGGTGAGGCATAAGCCCGGCGCGAAAAACGCTCGCGTGAGTGATGGCGATACGGCGGCATCGACCGACAAGAGCGACTCGCCCACGGCTACGAACGCGAGCGGTGGGCAGGCTTCTGGAATAGTCATGCCAGCGGTTGACGCTTCGTCTGGCTTGCAAGTGCTGGCGACAACTCCGATTGAGCCACCCGTGATTGAGGTTGTGCGAGTTGAACCAGCGGTGAGCGAATCGACAGCCGCATCTGCGCCGGCGACACACGCGGTGGAGCAACCGATGACTGTCATGACTTCGCCGCTTGGACTTGGCGATCAGCCGGGTCAGCAGACGACGCTGGGGATGTCGCCCTTGAAACGAGCGCTGGCGAAGCTGCGCGAGACGGTGCAGAATGAACAGAAGCAGGAGAAGTCAGAAGGTTGAATCTTGACAATGCCGATTTACAGAATCGAGATCGCAAAGGGAACGTGTGGCAGGTTTACACTTGACTTATGTGTGATGGAAAACGCCGCGATTTGTCGGCGTTTTTCATTTTGTGCTTTGAAATGTGCCAACAAGATTGGTCGACGACGACTCGTGCTATCGGCGTCAGCCGCCCGTCGCGGGCTGCTCGTCGGCGATGTCGAACTCGCGCGTGCGGACGACAAACACGGGTCCATTGCGTCGCACTTCGAGCAGGATGCGAAGTTTGTCAGGAGGCATCGCTGCGAGCTGCGCGTCTGGCGTCAGGCCAGCGGCGGCTTCTTTGCCGCGGCGGAGGTCGGTGGCGTCGAGGAGTAGAATCGCCGTGGTTTCAGCGATCGACTCAAGTTCGACTGATGGCGTGAAACCTTTGTAGCGAGTAACTTCCGCATCGAGAATTGACTTGATGGTCGCATCAGGTGCACCTTCGCGATTCTCGATGAAGTCGCGTTTTGCTTCGCCCCAGCTTGCGGGCACGTCCATGCCGGGCATGGCGGCGGGAGCGACGTCGGAGGATTTGTTGCAGCCGGCGAAGGCGAGCGAAGTGATGGCGAGCAGCGCGATGTGGCGGAGACATTGCATAGGTGATTGTTGGCTGGCGACGCAGCGGCGAAGGCGTAGCGGCAGGTCCGCGAAAGCGAAGCTGTTTGCACAAGCGAAGTGCGATTGCAATCACAGAACCGGCTAACTTGCTTTGCGACGCTTGGTGCGCGGTGCGATTGGACGCACGACGGAAATAACAAGCGAATTGAACATCTCGATACTTCCCGATTTATTCAGGATTGCGATCAACGACTCGCGCGGATTCGCGGGCAGCAGCATGTTCTCTGGGTGCTGTACTTCGTAACGCCGACCATCAACGAGGATGACCTCAAAGGGGCGAAACGGACTCATCCGTAGCCAACTTCGTATCTGTTGAAAATTCTCGTACTTCTCAGCCATTGCTTCCTCCCTCGTTCAGCGTGCCAGCCCCGCCTGCTCCGGAAACTGCCCCAAGCTGTGCGTGCGCATGGTTTTCTTCTGCAGTTCAAGTTCGGGCGTGAGGGTTGCGAAGACGTGGTCGAAGATGTCGTCGGTCGAGGGCTTGGCGATAGTTTCGGCAGCCTTAATCACGTCCGCCACCATCACCTTGGCTTCTTCATCAAGTTGCCGCTGCTTCTCGTCGTTCCACAGACCCTTGGCGGTCAGGTACTTTCGCAGGCGAATGATGGGGTCTTTGCCGACCCAGGCTTCGACTTCCTTGGGGTCGCGATATCGGCGGGCATCGTCGGCGGTTGTGTGGTCCGCAAGGCGATACGTCACAGCTTCGATGAACGTCGGGCCGCCGCCGGACTTGGCTCGCTTGGCGGCGTCACGCGTGACTTTGTAGACCGCAATAAGGTCGTTGCCGTCAACTTGCATGCAGGGAATGTCGTAACCAATGGCTCGCTGGGCGACGGTTTCGTTGTTCATCTGGCTTTCGCGCGGCACGCTGATGGCCCACTGATTGTTCTGGCAGAAGAAAATCGTCGGCGTTTGGAAAACGGCGGCGAAGTTCAGAGCCTCGTGCACGTCGCCTTCGCTGGTTGCGCCGTCGCCGAAGTACGTGATCGCGAGTTTCTTCTCGCCGCGCATTTTGAAGGCCCACGAAATGCCAACGGCGTGCAGCGGCTGCGTGCCGATGGGAATGCAGAGGGGAGTTTGGCAAACGCCGGGCGGAATTTGGTTGCCACGTTCGTCGCCCATCCAGTGCAGCAGCACGTAGTGCATGGGCAGGCCATGCATCCACAGCGCCGCGTTCTCGCGATAGCAAGGCACGAGCCAGTCGCTGCCGCGTTCGAGGGCGTAGGCACTGCCGATCGCGGCGGCTTCCTGGCCTTTGTTCTGCGGATAGGTGCCCATGCGGCCTGAACGTTGCAACTTGAACGCGGTTTCATCAAGGGCGCGGCACTTGCCCATGTAGATGAACAACTCGAGGGTTTCTTCATCCTTGAGGACGGGCGTACCGTCGGGGTTCTTCGCGAGTTCTTGGTCAACGACGCCGTGCTCGTCCATGATTTGGAGGTGCTCGACGTTGGCTCCGTAGACGGTTCGAATGGGCATAGCCAAGCGTAGTACGGCAGGTTGCCGTGGAGAAATCGGCGTGCCGAAAGCGGACGGGGCGACTGGAAAGGCAGGCGGCGTCACGGGCGGGTTCCTATCCTCGCCGCATGATTGACTTGAAGGCCCTTCGCGAGAATCCCGCCCGTTTTGCGCTTGGTGCAAAGGCCAAGAATGTGCACGTTGACATCGACAAGTTGCTGCAACTTGACGAGAAGAAGCGTGGCATCACGATTGAACGTGAGAAGCTACGCAGTGAACAGAACCGGCTGAGCAAAGAAGCTGGGCCGCAAATTGGCAAGTTGCAAGGTGCGCTCAAGGGCGTGAGCGGCGACGCGCGGGCGGCGATTGAGAAACAACTTGAGGAACTCAAGGAAGCACCGGCGAAGATGAAAGCGGCGATTCAGGAACTCGAAGCGCAAGAGCAGGCTCTTGAGCCTCAGATTTTGGATTTGCTGCTGCAAGTGCCGCTGCCGCCTGATGGCGATGTGCCGGTGGGCAAGGGCAGCGATGACAATGTGGAGATCAAGCGTTGGAACCCTGTGGGCTTTGACGTGAGCAAGAGCTTTGAGGTCAACAAGGGCTTCAAGCCCAAGACGCACTTGGAACTGCTGCGCGATCTCAAACTTGCTGATTTTGAACGCGGCGTGAAGCTTGCGGGCTCACGCAGCTACATCTTGAGTGGCATGGGCATGCGGCTGCATCAGGCAGTTTTGCAATACGCGTTCAATTACATGATCGACAAGCACGGCTTTGTTCCCATGAGCGTGCCGACGATTGTGCGTGAAGAGACCATGGTGGGTACCGGCTTTTTTCCTGCCGGTCGCGAACAGGCGTATCACGTTGAGGAAAGCAAACGCGGCGGCGGCTACGACTTGTTCTTGACGGGCACGGGCGAAGTGGGACTGATGGGCGTGCACAGCGGCGAAATTCTCGATGAATCGCAACTGCCCATTCGCTACGTGACGGTTTCGCCTTGCTATCGGCGTGAAGCTGGCGCAGCGGGTAAAGACACGGCGGGGCTGTACCGCATTCACCAGTTTGACAAAGTTGAGCAGGTGGTGATTTGCAAGGCCGACGAAGCCGAGAGCCGCGCGTGGCACAAGAAGATGATCGGCTTTGTCGAAGAGCTTTTGCAGAGCATGGAGATTCCGTATCGGTTGTTGCAATGCTGCACGGGCGACTTGGGCGTGAAGAACGCCGACATGGTGGACGTGGAAAGCTGGATGCCCAGCCGAGATGGTTACGGCGAAACGCACAGTGCGTCGCGGTTGTATGACTTCCAGTGCCGGCGGCTCAACATGCGTTACCGCGCGGGCGGCGACGCGGGCAAGGGCGAGACGACCTTCTGCCACAGCCTCAACAACACGGTACTGGCATCGCCGCGCTTCTTGATTCCGCTGTTGGAGATCCATCAGCAGAAAGACGGCAGCATCAACGTGCCCAGCGTGCTGCGGCCTTACATGGGCGGGGCGGAGGTCATTCGCTGAGTGCGGGACTGACGCGCGTCGATCAAATAACGAAAGAAGAAACGCCGAGAATCTCGCGATTCTCGGCGTTTTTCGTTCATGCGAGCAAAGCGATGCTTACGGATTCGTCGCGATCTTCGCCGCGTCTGCCGCAGTGCGAGCCTTCAGCAGCAGCACGGCAGCTTCCACTTGCAGGTCGATGCCCTTGGTGACCAAGTCATCGGGGTTGGGCTGCTCAGTCTGATCCTGGCGCTGCACCACGCCGAGTTCGTTGATGGGCAGCACATCGGCGTTGCGCCGCAGCGTGCTGGCTTTGCTGATTTGGTCAGGCAGCATCTCAACATGCATGTTGGGTTCAACGCCCCAGACCGTCTTGCCCGGACGCTTATGGATGATGCTGCGATCAGGCAGCATGTAGTGAGCGGTAGTGAGCTTCAAGAAAGCGTTCGCAGTGACAGGCCACACGTTTTGCACGCTGCCTTTGCCGAAGCTGCGCTGACCAAGCACCAACGCGTCGATGTCGCGCGTCTTGCTGTACACGCTGATGGCGCCGCTGACGATCTCGCTCGCGCTCGCGCTGCTCTCGTTCACAAGCACGACCACCGGAATGTCGCTCAGCGTCGCACGCTTGGCGTTGGTGTACCACTCGGTTTCTTCAATGCCGCCAGCCTTGCGAGCACTGACGATGGGCTCGTGATCAAAGGGCAGGAATCGCTGCGCGATCATGCCCGCTTGATCCAGCAAGCCGCCCGGATTGAAGCGAAGATCAAAAACCAAGCCTTTCAGGCCTGATTGCTTCATTTGGCGAATCGCGGCATCGAGTTCATCCGTCGAAGTGTCGGCGAACTGGCTCAGTCGCACGTAGCCGATCTGTGCTTCCTTATCGACAAACCAGTCCCAGGCATCTTCGCGAATGCCGCTGCGCTTCCAGCCTTTGATGCTGGGCACTTTGATGATTGATCGGCTCAGTGCGAACTCAAGATACTGCTTGTCGGGCTTGCCCGCTTCGTAGCCTTCGTCGTCGGTGGCATCGTCTTCAGGCGTAACAGGATCATCGCTGCGTTCCACGCTCAGCGTCACAGTGGTGCCCTCGCGGCCTGTGATGAGATCGACAACTTGATCAAGCGAAAGACCAAAGACGCTCTTGCCGTCAACTTTGCTGATGATGTCTGCGGGATGCAGCCCCGCTCGCTGCGCGGGTGTGCCTTCAAGCGGCGTCACGACCTTCACGCGCTGCTCGGGGTCCATCTCAATCTGCACGCCCACGCCCACAAACCGGCCTTGCGTGTTGCGATTGAACCGCGCGACTTCATCGGGCCAAATGATGGTGCTGTATTCGTCCAGCTTGCCAAACGCGCCCACGCCAAATTCGTGCAGCATCGCTGCAACAGGTGCACGCACGCTGGTTTCGTTCGCCGCAAGCACGCGGTCGAGCATGCCTTCAACTTGGAACGCGTCGTACTGCGTGGGCGACTGCGTGAGGCTTCGCTGCTCGCGCGTAACCGCATCGAGCATCACCCGGCGGAGGTCTTCATTCTTGACGCCAGCAAAATCAAGCGAGGCTTGCAGGTCGATCGTCGTGTACATCACTCGCAGCGTTTCAAGCCCTGCCGTGAGCATTTGATTGATGGGCACCTGGTCCACATGCTCGCGCGAGCGCTGCAAGCTGTTCAAAATGATCTCGCGAGAAACGCCGCTCAGGCGTTCTCGGTAATCGCCACCCACCGGGTTGTACGCGGGCAGTTCCTTGTCGCCTCGCAGCTTGCGGCGTTCGTTGCTGAGTTCCCACAACCGCTGGGGCACGTACAGCCGCAGCATTTCCTGCCGCTGCACCATCCGGCGGACATCGCCGCGATACGTGCCCGCGACGTCGCTGAGCGCATCAAGCAGCACAAACAACTCCGTCGCATCAAGCACGCGATTTTCAGTTTCCGCCGTCTTCGCCATCGTGAGCGCGCGATCGCGCAGCGTCATCACGCGGTCCATCTGCAGCACAGCGTTGTCGTCTTTCATCACGAACTGCAACTCGATGGCCTTGCCCAGAGCCTTGGCGACGTTCGCAACAGTTTGCTCGTCTGCGAGCAGTTTGTCCATCTCGCCGCGAATTTTCTCGATCTCGCTTTGCCGATCAAGTTCACGCTGCACGATGTTGCCTGTGTAGGCCTTGACGGCCCCCACTACAACCGCGTCGGCATCAGCCACCTTGCCATCGTCCACCATCTTCAGCAAACGATCAACTTCAACTTCATCGCCCGTGCGGGCAGCGTCCCACACGCTGGTGCCCCACGCGGCCATGGTCATCTGCCGCGGAGCAGCCGCTTTGTCAGCGGCAACGCGCTTGACGCGAAGCCCGGGTTCAGGCATGACACTGGACTGACCGGCAGCGAGCGAACCATGCGACAACGCAGCCGCCGCCACAAAGAGAGCGAGCGAAGGCTTCACGCGGGCAAACAAACGCATGTGTGTACTCCTGCGGCGGGCATCCGCATCTGGCTAAGGCTTGGTGCCTCGTCGCCCTTGCAAACTCACTGAAGGACCTTCACGTTCGACGCACGCAAGCGGCGAAAGTTCAGTGTCCCATCGACCAACCTACCCATGGCAATCACAGGCAGCGTATTACCGCGCATGACTCGCCGCTATCGGACATCAGTACGCGTTACCGTCGGTACTTGGTTCGCCAGCGGAGCCCGAACGTTTCCGGGCGTTAGGGTGATTTTGCGTGCGGCGACTCGCCCCGCGAAATCGCTTGGCCCGCGCCGGTTCGCACGGTTTCTTTCATAAACGCCTGATATTTGTCGTTCAGGGTTTCGGTTGGTATGCCGGTGTAGGCACTCAAAACATCAATACCGCGCCGCCGCATCGCATGAATGGAAGCTGATCGACCGCCAAACTTGTCGCGAATTTTCGCTCGCAGCGTCCCGGCTTGCGCGTCTTTGAACATTTCAACAAATGGCTCGCGATACGCACCGTCGTCACCTTCCATCAGGAACAACGTGAGTGCCCAAACTTGTGCGTAGTAGTCCAGCGGGCTGTCGCCGCCGCGAGACATGAGGTCTTGCGGTGCTTCGCGCAGCAACTCTCCGAGTGAAAGCGTGCGATCCTCCGCGACGGCTTCACGCAGTTGACCGAATCGCTCCCAGTTGGCCCAAGGCAAGAACTGTGGCGTGGTGCGGTCGCTGGTGGTCCAGCGGAAACCTTCCATGTACGTTGCGATGCCCTCTTCGTACACGATGGGCAGCGGATCTTCAAAGTTGTTCTGCGTGTACTGGTGCCAGCCTTCGTGCGCGGTGATGGTGAACGTGTCACGCCGTCCAATATCCCACAGAACGGCCTTGCCACGGGCCGCAAAACCGCCGCGGGCGATTTGCAAATATGGGTCGGCGTCCGAGCCCATCACTCGCAGCGTGAGGCGTTCCCACTGCGGGCGATTGCCCATGATGAACGTGTCCATCGGTGCATCCGGCGCGGGGAGCGGCGCGAGCACCGACGTGTAATGCTTGAGTGCAGCTTCGGCGAAGGTCGGTAGCCGCGTCAGCATGGCCTCGCTGGTTGCCGTGGTATAGATGCGGTAGTTGGTTGTGCTGATGAGTTTGCCCGCGGTGGTTTCAAACGTCCACGCTTCAGTTGTGATGATGGGTGCCGCAGTTTCGACGGGCGCGGGCTCTGTCACAAGCCCCATTGCGCCGCTGGTCATCGCGGGAGATGTCGTGCTGCGCGAATCACTCGAGCAGGATGCGATGGTGAGAGCAAGTCCCGCGATCGCCGCGATCGCGAGTCGAGTCAAGCCTCGCCCAGCATCAGACAACTTGACGAGCCGCAAGCCCGGCATCTTTGAAAACGTTCGCGATGGCAACTCAAGAGGCGTGGGCAGCATGCAACCTCCGGCGTGACAGACAATGTACGGTTCGCCACCGCTCGCGGTTGGATGCCACTGGCTGGAATCCAGTCTGCGAATGTGAATTTTCGCCTCAGCCGCCCGCGCGTTTCAGCTTTTGGCGTGCTTTCGCCACACGTCCTGCTTGGCAAACCCCTCCCGCCGATCCGGAAAGTCCAGCCGCAGATGACAGCCGCGACTTTCCTCGCGCCACAACGCCGCTCGGGCCATGACCGCGCCCACCAGCAGCATGTTTTGCGTCTCCCAGCCGAAGGGCTCGTCGAAGATTTTGTCGAGCGTGTAGCGACCCCAGAAGTCGATCATCTCGGCGACGCCTTGCAGCTTCGCGCCCGTCCGCTCGATGCCAACATTCTTCCACATCGCGCTACGCAAACTGCTACGCACGTCCGTCAAATCCAATTCGCCGCGATCGCTGGGGCGAATATCGCTCACGACGCTGACAGGCCCCGGACGCGGCAGACTGCGCGAGCCGTTCCAACCATCCGCCGCAGCATCACCCGCGATTGCGCCGAAAACCAACCCCTCCAATAGCGAATTGCTCGCAAGCCGATTCGCCCCGTGCAAGCCGGTGCACGCAACTTCGCCCGCGGCGAGCAAGCCTGGCACATTGGTCCGCGCGCGAGCGTCGGTCTTCACGCCGCCCACCATGTAGTGCGCGGCGGGGTGAATCGGCACGAGATCCGTCTGTGCGTTGAGGTCAAACTTCTTCAGCAGTTCCGCGAAGCCCAAGAAACGTTCGTTGATGTCGCTGATGTGCCGACAATCCAGGTAAACCTTGCCGCCGCCTTGGCGAGCAAGTTGCCTCACGATGGCCTGACTGACGACATCGCGCGGCGCGAGTTCCGCCATCGGATGCACGCCCAGCATGAATCGGTTTTTCGCTTCATCAAGCAAGTACGCACCCGCGCCGCGAATGGCTTCAGTAATCAAACTTCGCGATGCACCCGCCAGATACAGCGTGGTGGGGTGAAACTGCATGTACGCCATGTCGGCGAGCGTCGCACCTGCGCGGTACGCCATCGCCAATCCATCCGCCGTCGCCTGCGGCGGATTGGTCGTTTCGCGAAAGAGCACGCCGCTACCGCCAGCAGCAAGAATCGTGCTGCGAGCCCAGATCATCTGCAAACCAAACTTGGGATGATGCGTGATGGCCCCCATGACAGGCGAGCCTTCGCCATCATTGGGAGTAATCAAATCAAGCGCGAAGCAGTTAGAAAAAACTCGCACGCCAGCAGTTTGCTTCACACGTTCAACGAGCACCTGCTGCACTTCCGCGCCTGTTGCGTCACCGCCCGCGTGAATAATGCGATGAGCCGCGTGGCCCCCTTCACGCCCCAGCATCACTTTGCCACCGGCATCGCGATCAACCCGCATGCCCCACGCGAACATCTCCTCGATCCGTTTTGGCCCTTGCTCAATCACCATTCGCACGACTGCTTCATCGCACGCGCCCGCGCCGGCGGCCAACGTGTCCTGAACATGGCTCTCGATGGTGTCCTGCGGATCAAGCACGGTCGCCACGCCGCCTTGGGCCCACGCAGTATTAGTGTGCCGAAAATCACCCTTGGCAAGCACGATGACTTCACCATGCTGCGCAGCCGCAATCGCCGCCCGCATGCCAGCGACGCCTCCGCCAATCACCAGCGTGTCGGTGAAAATCTGCGGCAGCAGCGACGAGCGAAACGGAATCAGGAATCGACGCGAGTCGAAAACTACATGCATTGGGGCATCATACGAGAACAGGCCACAACCACGAAGGCACCGGCACGTTCATCGCCTTTGAATTCACTCTTCCCGGCGGAAGACCGCAACGACATCTTCAATAGGCACAACATACAGGCGATTGCCGCCCTCAAAATCCACGGGAATCGCGTGCTTGGGGTGAAAGAGCACGCGGTCGTAACGCTCCAGCGGATAGTTCTCATCACGCTCGACCTCAGCCGAGATCGTGAGAATGCGGCCCGTCAACGTGGGAATCTCGACTTTGTCGGGCAGGTGGATGCCGGCCTTGGTCTGCTTCTTGTCGTCGTCTTTGCGAATGAGCACGCGCTTGCCGATGGGCTCGACAACTTCCAGCCCGCGTCCGGACGCAGTTTTGTCGGAGCCAGATTTGTCTGAACCCGGTTTGTCTGAACCAGGTTTGTCCGGCGAGGGCTTCTCGGGCGTGGCGTCGTCGTCGGGTTTCTTGGGAGTCTTTGCCATAGCTGTGTTAGAGAATAGTGGTGCTGACGCGGTTTGGATGCACATTGCAAAATCTGGTGTCGGTCGCCACACCGCAGGGACCGTAGCAGCGTCCGGCGGCTTGCTAACATGCCGGTCGGTTCGAGTGACGCAGCGTTCCGTCGGCGGGCCGACACGTGCCGCATTCTCACCAGTTTTGAGGCTCCACTTTGCAAGACCTCCACAAACTCATTCTCGATGTGCCCGATTTCCCCAAGCCGGGAGTGCTTTTCAAGGATTTCACGCCGCTGCTGGGCGATCCGCGCGGGCTCGCGCTCGCCATCGAATACATGACCAACCCCTTCCGCGGCATGAACATCGACACGGTGGTGGGTGCCGAAAGCCGGGGATTCATCTTCGGCATCGCCGTCGCGCAAGCCCTGAGTGCAGGCTTCGTGCCCGTGCGCAAGGCTGGCAAGCTGCCTCGCCAGGTCCGCAGCGTGCAGTACGCCCTCGAATACGGCACAGATCGGCTCGAGATGCATGCCGACGCGCTTGCCAAAGCCAAACGCGTGCTGATCGTCGACGATCTACTCGCAACCGGCGGCACGCTCGAAGCCTGCGCCCAGCTTGTACGCGAAACTTCGAAGCCCACTGGCGGCGTTGAAATCGTCGGCATCAGCGTGCTGATTGAACTGACCAGCCTGAGCGGTGCCCGAAAAATCCGCGACTGCGGCTTGGTGCAGAGTGCGCTGAAGTACTGAAGAACTCGCGCGGCTGAGCGACCAACCAGATTCAACGAACGCCAATGAAAAGACGGCTGCTCGACCAATCGAGCAGCCGTCTTTGTTTTGAACTTCGCACTCAGTACTCTGCACTTCGCACGAAGCACTTCGCACTTCTGCCCCAACCCTTACATCGGCACTTCCTTGAACAACACGATCTTGGGCTTCTCGCCCAATTGCGTGACGTTCGACCGGTCAATGACCATCAGGAACCGCCGCTGAATGCTGGGCAGAATCGGATCGGTCGTGCCCGCCGCCGGTACGTCACTTTCACGGAAGCCGAAGATGGTAAACCAAACGGCGAACACATCGCTGCGGGTCGTCGTGCTAGCAATCATCGCTCCCGGCACAATCAGCTTCTCGCTTGAAGTGTTGCGCAGATCGCGGAACTTCGAATCGTTCGGACTGCTGGGGTTATTGTTCGGGTTGGGCCTTGTATCGCCATCAAGCGTGTGCCGCTGCAATGGATCAAGCCCGAAAAACGCTGCAGATACGGCACGAGTCGGAGCGGTCGGTGGCGCACCCAGAAGTTGGTCGTAGCCGAGGAAGTCAGGATTCGTGGGCAATCCTCGCACAATTTGCTGACGGAACGACTTCGCCTCCGCCCTCACCGGCGTCACACCAATGTTCTCATTCGCCGCCGCGTCAGGCCACAGAGCTCGCGCGAAGATCAGTTCGCTCGTACTGCGGAATCCCGGCTGGCTGCGAATGCCAGGAATCGCCGTCGAACGCTCACGCGTCTGATTCGTGCGCGTCCACAATTCATCCGGAACAAGCGGCGTCGTCCTCGTCCAAGTCCAAAGCATGGGCGCGATGCGATTCGCGAGTCCATCGGCGCCGTTGGAAGTAACCGGCCCCGCCAAATTGTAGATATCGCTGGGTTGTGTAATGAGGCTGGTACGCACCGCCGCATTCAGACCTTGCGTCTCAATTCGTTGCGCCATGAAGATTGACGCATCGGTACGAAAACGCTCAGGATACAGATCGCGGTAGGCGGCCAGGGTCGGGGCGATGTCCGCCGATTGGTCAATGACCGGCAGCGTCTGATTGCCCGCGGCACTGACGCGGAACTGCAAGAACGGATTGTTGTCGTAGCTGTTCACTCCGGTCTCAAACACGCGGTAGTTCGCGTCCGCGACGTTGCGCGGCGCAACCAGATCAGCCTGATCGGTAGTCGTCTTGAGCGTGGGCACCGGGCTCGCCATAGGCAACGTGCGAAGCACCGCAACCGGCGCGGTGTTGATGTTGATGAGTCCGGGGACCGACGTCGTCAATTGCTCGCGAACTCGGCGAGCAACATAATCATTCACCGCTTGCGGGTTATTTGGTGGCACCGCCGTAAAACCCGTCGGTGCCTGAACAGTTGAGAACTGCTCAAGCACACTCGCCGCGGCGGGAATGCCCAAGCCCCACGTCGGCTCTTGGTCATTGGCAACACCATTGGCAACACCGTCGCCGTTGTAGTCCACGAAGGGCACGAACCGATCCGTCGCGAGATTGCCGTTGTCGAACATCAGCAGCTTGGACGCATCACTCCGCAGCGCATCCTCAGGATTGGAAGGAGCGGGCAGAGTTGGCACGGGCAACCGGAAGCTGCCCGTAGCATCGCGAGGCGCAAGCCACAAGGCAGGATCATCCGCGTATGCAGTCGCGGACACCGCAGTCAGCGCAGGGCCCGAAACTTCGTACCCCATCGCAATCGCAACCGCCTCGCCCAACGTGGTGTAACGCCGACGAGCCTCAGCGAAATTATTGGGATCAAGCGCAGCCGTCCCAGGGAACGCCGCCCCACCACCCACCGGCATCTCCATAGGCCCAAGCCCCAGCGGCAGGAGCAAGTCGGTCAGCCGGAGTGTTGAAACACTGTCCACGCTCCTGCCGTCTGCAAGCACTTGAGCTTGCTGCACGCCTGCGCTGTTGAAGACGAACTGGCGGAACCTGTCGCTTTGAATGATGTTGCTCGTTGTCGGCGTCGCCGGCGTTTCGAACTTTGCAATGCCCGCCTGCAACAACGACGGATACATCTCGTTGTAATAGCGATACAGCGACCGATCCACAAGATTCGTAGCCTGGCGCACACCTTCGCCATGCGTCGTCGCGAAAACGCGACCCGGGTAGCCAATACCTTCGCTCCCCACCGTCGACGTATTCGCAACCATCTGCGTCGTCTTCCACTCGGGCGGCGTGAAACCCATGTCCGTCACAAGTTGTGGTGGCCGAATTCGTGGTTCAATGAGCAGGCTCACCAGGTCCCTATCAAACGCCTTGAACGCGCCGCCGAATGATGTAGCGCCACCAACAGATCCCGAGGAAGGGTCGCCTTCGTACGCAAATCTGGCGTCAATAGTGAAAGGCGCGGTGTCAAGCAAAGGAGAATTGCTCGAGCGATTCCACGCGTTCTTCGTAGCAACGCTCGACTCAACGTACTTGGGTTCGATGCAGTACGCCGGCAACATGCCAGACGGCGCACTGCGAACAGGTGTGACGCCAGGAGGCGTCGCGCCACCCTCGTAATCAAATCCTGGATCACCAGGCCGGCGATACGAACGACCCAGAATCAGCGAAACACCTTTGTCATTGGGTTCCGCACCGCCAATCGACGTGCCGTCCATTTGAATGTCACCCGTTCCTTGCGGCACTGCGGAGTCCAAGGTATCGAGGAAGGGAATCTTGAACCGATCCAACAACACATCGTTGCCGACTTGGTTGGGTGGGAAGATCTCATTCGGAACAGCCGCTGGATCACCAATATCGGGCGGCTCCCCTAGTGCAGGAGGCGGTACCTGTGCCACGGTTGCGGTTGCATTTTGGCCAGTCCACAAGGCTTGACTCGACAACGCAGTCGCATCGATCGGCGTCAATTCACTTGGGATGCGCCGATCCGCGCGCCACAGCGTCACCGAACGTGGCCCCGGCGTGGCTGGATCAGCCGGAATCACGTCAACGAATCGGTCCACATTCTGCAAACCGCTAGAAACGTTCACCCCCGACGAACCGGGGTCCACGGTATTGATCGGTGCGTACAAAGGAATCCAGTAACGCGGCACTTCACTGGTCGGGTCGGTTGGGTCTTTGATGTCCGCCGCGAAATGCCGAGTCAAAATTGCATCCACAGCGGTTGAAAGATCCTTGGCATCAACACCATCTGTCTGGCCCAAGCCACCCCGGCTATCCAAGCGTTCCGCAATTCGTGCCGGTGGCTCCGACACGGCATACAAGATCGCCGATTGACCCGGTTGAAGCGTGATCGGGTTCAGTGTAATCGGTGGCGCGTTGCGTTCAGGTGACGTGGCGGGGGAATCTCGATACACAAACGCAGCGTCGGTTTTCTGCTCCAACGACATCAGGAGGTAGTACCGCGCTTCTGGACCTTCGCCCACGCGAATGTACTGATGGTCCCGAAGACCGTCGACGCGAATGCGCGTCTCGTCGGTTGAGCCAGCCGCCAGAGTGTCGAAAGCCTTGATCTCGATTTCATCGCCATTCGCCCAGCGATCGCTGTTGCTGATCGGCTGCTTCGAATCACTCGTCACCGCCGTCCTTGGCAACCGACCGTCGCTGAAGGGGGATCCGCTCAGCGTCACGGGAACCTCAAACGGATTGACAACTTTGAACGCGATAAGGCGTGCCAGAACTTCACTGTCGTCGGCATCGTTGGTGGGACCCGTCGCGGAGGCCGAGCGGATCTTGTTATCCGGCGTCGACTTCGATGCGGCGTTACCACCCGGGAAAGTTGGGTCAATTTCAACAGGGTCGTTCTCGCTCGGGTCGCCCGGGGGAGGAACAGTTTCTGCGATATCGACATACATCGTCAGCGTCGAAACCTGCGTGACGAAAATCTGCGGTTCCACGCCGTACACGTTCACTGCCGGCGCAACCACCTGCGTGTTCGCCGGAGCGAGCTTTGCTTCGTCCAGTGCCAGTCGCCGGTTCGCTTGCTCGTCATTTGTCTCAAGATAGTTGAATCGATCACGCGTCGCGAACCATGGCAGGAAGTTGTTCAGCGGATCAAGAACGTTGGTCGACGCTGGCAACGCTGGGGGAGCGAGCGGATTCAACGCCGCAAGTACCGGGGCCGACAACACCACCGTCGCGCTGCTCGGACGTGAATCGGCGTCCGCATAGTCCTTCAAGTTCACCGCCATGTGCGCCGCCGTGATCAAAGCTGCTTCAGGCCCGCGATATCCGTACGACAGCGTGCGTGTCGGCCGCTTCGGACTCACACTACCCGCGCCACCGGTGCTTTGATCAATTGCCCATGCACCGTCCAGGTACGAAAACGGAGCCAGACCCTCGGCATAGCCCTTGTACAACTCTGCTAGATCACCACGAGCACTTACATCGCCAGTATCAAGAATGCTGCGCAGATTCAGTTTCAGCTCGTTGCCCTGCAGTCGGTCAGCGTCAACACTCACCACGCCGTTCGCCGCGGTGATGAACGACGACTGACTGCGAAGCTGGCGCGAACCATTCAGCGGCGTGATGTATCGGCGGATATCGCTCGCGAAGTGTCGCATTGTGCGATCTTGCGCTTCATCCTGCACGGGGTTCATGTCAATGCCGCCATTCGCAAGCAAATCGAACCGGATCATCTCAAGGGACTCGGGCCGATTCGATCGCAGCGGATCAAAGCGTTGCGAGAGCGGGCCATTCGTGTCGTCACGTCCGCCCAGCACCACTTCAATCGCCGACCGCTCATCGCTATTGACGCCATGGCGGTTCAGCAACTCGCCAAGGTCGGCTGTGCTAAACAAGCCGCCAGGCAGCATGCCGTCGGCAGCCGTTGACGTGCTGTACGCACCCCCAGCAAACCGCTCCTGAGCGCGGTCCCATGCAAGCGTCCGCTGCGAAGCCCAGTCGGAGAGACTCAAGACGTTCGTGGGCAAGTTGCCGGTCGCCGGATAGGGCGCTGAAAAGATCGATTGGAGCTGCTTGAACTGATCAGCGTTCGAGAGGTTCGGCAGATTCTTCAATTGCGCGGCATACTGACCCAGCGCAGAATTATCCAGCGTCACTGTGTAGCTTTGCTCACCGAGAATCAAGCGGGCGTTGTTTCCATCAATCACGTCTCGCGACACAATCGTGTTGGTTGCAAGGCTCAACTTCAATGCTGCATACGCCGACGAGCCAGCACGGAACGCTGCCTGCTCGGTGTACTGCGCATAATTCTGCGGCAAATCCGCATTAAAGCCTTGGGTGCCCCCAAGATCCGTTGGATCCTGAATGAGACCTTGGTACCCGGCAATTGCACCATTCGCGCCCGTGGGATTCTGATCCGCATATGTATCCGCCTGCGTGAGCAATCGACGCAGGTCCACATCACCAGGCGTTGCCCCAAACACAAACGTGTTGTTCGCACCAGTCGTGAACTCCGTCGCCGTCGTCAGGTTCACCATGCCTGAAAGGTCGATCGCGCGAGCAGCGACAAAGTACCGCACGGTCGGCGAATTGAGCGAAGGCGCAACACGCCGGCCCACGCCTGCAAATCCGTCAACCATCTCAAACAGCCGCGAATCAAGCATGCCGTCGCCGTCTGCGTCGGCCCATTGCGATGTCAAAGTGCCCGGACGGAACGCGCGCTGCTGGTACATCGTCCAGTGTGCCGGGTTGTCTTGTTCAGCGTCGTTACCGAAAACCAAAACCGGCGGTTGAACCGTTTGTTCCACACCGTTCACATCCCACAGCGTCTTGTTCGCTCGCAATTGCAGCGAAGTTGCCCGGAAATTCCCACGCAAGTTTTCGGTATTGACAAATGCACCGTCGGGCGCGAAATTGGAAATTGAAAGCCAGTCCAAGTCATACAAGTAAGGACGCGTGGGGTCTTGCGCTGAGCTGATGCCAGATCCATCCGCCAAGGTGTAGTTGAAGTTGACCGGCACCATGCTCGCAAGAAATGGATCACTGGCGGGAATGCGATTGAGCGGATCATCAGCGTTCGCCGCCGTGTTGATTGCTTGCCGAACTTGTGGATTCACGGATCCCACCGGATCGAAAACACGATTGTCTGGCGTGCCCACCGCCGTTGACAAATTGGGCCGCACCCCCGGCGCATCCGACGTTTCGCGACGTTCCAGAGCGCGGAACCCAGCACCGCCCGGCAAACCGCTGGTCGCAGTCACCGAAGAAACTTCGCCCGTAAATTCCGTCGCCAGGGCATCGTCAGCAACGACCGTAGAAATCCACTCGCCAACCTTGGGCGCAATCTCGTCCTGCTGCACCCGGCTTTGCGACGCCGACCGCGTGCGCGAGTCAGCATTTCCCAACGCGACGTACACGATGGTGATGACCGCTAGCAGCGCGAGCGTCCCCACCACCAGTACGAGGAACGATCCCTCGCGCCCGCGACGCGGCTGCATCGCACAAGGCTTGCCCGCAACAGCACTCAGCACGCCCGTCATGGACGCGCGAACAGCAGGCTGGGAAACCATCAGGCTCTTGGCGTTCGGGCTCTTGGCATTGGAAAAGTTGTTAGTCATAGTGCACACTCACCGCCGTGATCGCGAAATCTTCGCGAAGAAAACACTGCTTCAGACCGCAAACTCGCCGCGCGAATCAACATCGCACGCGATCAGTTACTCGGCACAGAGAAGACATACTCAAACGTTGTCTCGATACTCGGATCAATCGGATCAGCAATCGTTGCCCGCACGCGAATCATGCTGGGCCAGCGCCAAGGCATGGTGGTCTGCGCGGCGTCCTCGGGCTCGGTGTTGACTGCATCAAGATCAAGCGAAGGATTGAACGTCGGATCAAGATACCCGAAGTAACTGGTAATGCTGATCGGCGAGCCGTCCTCATCGCCGCGGTCGTTCGCGCCTGGTGCGAGGTCATATCCGTAAATCAGTCGATTGGAAACCGGATGATGATCCGGCGCAATCGTGCCGTCGCGACGCTGCACAGCCGTGCCAATATGTCCCACCTCGTCAACTTGAGGGTTGTACTTGTAATAGCCAAACACCCCATCACGATTGGGAGCAGGCGGCGGCAGCGGATTCTCTCGCGGACCATACCAAATCGTCGTGCCAGGCGTGCCCGTCACGCTGCCATCAAGATCAGTCTCACCAAAGCTCCACTCGACAATGAACTCGGTGCAGCTTGCAAGCAACACTGAACTCTGCAGCATCCGCCGATCCGCAAGAATGCTCGCGACATTCCGTGATTGGACTGCACTGAGCGAGTTCGTGGTGTCAGACGCACGTGCAAGCAAGTCATACAACCGCTCGGCACTTGCCGAGTAGCGTGGACGAATACCCGCCGCATCCTCGGAACCAAACCCCACACCATCAAGCTCAAACTGGTCGCTGTTGTTAGCCGCTGCAGCACGCCCTGGGAACGCGTTGCTCATCCACGCATGCATGTAATCAACCGATTCGTACGGACTCGGGCGCTGTGTAATTGAATTGGGCGGACTCCCGACAGGCGAGAACGAAAACGTCGAGCCCGGTGCCGGAAATGCAGGCGAGATCAAACCCAATTCGCCAGGAAATGCGATGATGGGAGAGAAACCCACGTCGTCTGGTGGCGCTGCTGGTATTCGCGTATCTGCATATCCCAAAACCTGCGAACGAATCTCGGCGAGCGATGTCGTCGCGATGTCCACCAAGCCGCTCGCAAGATTCGGGCTGGGCGTGAAGTTGGCACCAATTGCCCGATTGTAATTGTCGGCGATGCCGTCGGCTTGATCGCTGTACCAAGCGTAGTTACCAATCTCGCCAAATGGCAGATCGCGATTGGGCGTCTCCGGCCCCGAACCACGATTGATGCCACGAAAAATACTCGCCGCTGCTGGTTGTCCTGCGATCTGACATTCCTTGTCGCGCTTGCGCAGATTGTCATTCGCCGGGATGTCATAAATCGCAACCGTCGGCAATACACCTTCGCTTGTGTTCAGCGGCACCAACAGCGTGACGTTGCGCAGAAGCGACCATGAGTTCGCCGCAAGATTGGGATTGGGCAGATTACCCGGATCAGGTCGCCGACCTAGTCGCAGATCCTCGTTATTGGGTTGTTCTGCCTGATTGGTGTCATTGACCTTGGGCTGCTCAACGTTGTCTGTGTCGTCAGTTCGGCGCTGCTGTCCATGCCCGTAATAGAGCATCGCCTCGTCGGACTTCGCCCGCCATGTTTCGTCGCTGAGCGAAGGCCGCTGCGTCTCAAAGCTGCCCTTGCGGAAAAAGATCACTTCATCAATGCGCCGCAGCCGCTGGCGATCCGCTTCCTGCCCCACAAAAAGCGGAATCACATCCGCGTTGTTTCCGGTGCGCTGCAAGACACCATCGCCGTTGCGATCAGCATACTGCTGACGAATCGTCAGAAAACCGTCACGAGAAATGTTGCCAAAGTCGGTGCGAAGTTGCTGCTCGAGCAGTTTCGACACTTGATTCACGCGGCTCAGCCGGCGACCAGCCGAGACTGTGTCACCCACTGATCGGAAAATCGTGGCAAGACCCACCGCAACAACAATGACCGCACCCAACGCGACCAGAATTTCCAGCAGCGTAAAGCCGCGCCGACCGTGCACTGGCTGGAATGAGGAAGCGAGCGTGTCTGGAGTAATGCGAGCGTTCAAAGCGAGATTCCTTCTGCCCAGGCAACTAATCGTGCGGGCGAGCGATAAGGCGGCTTATTCCGCTTAGTTGGCGCCATACGCAGCACGCTGCGGAGCAGAGATCGAAAAGACACGGACATTCGCGGGCGTCTGCATCGTGAAGAGAATGTCCACCGTCGTGCCGCCTTCATCTTGTGTGCGATCTTCAATGCCGTCGTCGAGCGTCATGATCACAACTTGATTTGCGCCGGTTCCTTCCGTCGTCACACCAAGTACCGTCCACACTTGACCCTGCGGCCCCACAAACTTCTGTCCCGCGCGAGGCAGCCACGCCAGCACCGCTTCGTCACTCACTCTGTCAACTGAACCAGCTGCGTAGACCACACGATTGCGAGCGACCGGCGTCGCATTGCCCGCTGGCCGGTACACCGACAGCTGCGCCCGACGAATCGGCGAATACACACTGCCTTGCGTGCGTCCGCCATCAAGCGTCGGCACGCCGACGACCTCCGGTCGACTTGCCGGCCCGTTCTCAGCCACAGCCAACACCCGCGTCGCACTGGCCGGATCAAACACCGTGTTCAGATCACCGCGAATGCCCGGGTCAAGCCGGCGCACAAACAGCGCGACCTGAAGTGCGTCACTCCCCCGCGGCGGAAGCGTTCCCGACGTTCCTTTGTCCCGTCGAATCGCCACATCCCACACAAACTGCGGGCCATCGTTCTTGGCACGCAGCGACTGCTGCGCCGGTGTTGGATTCGGAGTGTCGCGGAACTTTGGATTGGGGTACAGCCGCATGAACTGCGAAATCTCAATTTCACCCACATCGTCAATTCGCGTGCGAACTGAATTGAAGTAGCCCGCAACGTCCGCAACGATGTTGCCGGCCTCCGGCACGCCGAAGATCAATGCGCCATCGTTGTTTGTGTCGAACGCCATAGGCGCATTTGCACCCGAGCTATCCGTACCCATGTCCCACTGTGTGCGGCCTCGTTCGATTTGTCTCGCGGCCGGCGGACTGAACGTGCGGTCAATCCGCACACGGTCAAACGCCCCGGCGAACGGCTCGTTCAACTGCGGGCTCGCCCTTATGAACGACTCAACGCTCTTGGAAGTCGAATCACCCTGCACCGCGTCTGCTGCTTGACGCTGCTGCACCACAACCGCTGGGAAGATCGAAGCCAGCCCGAGAAGGCCCAAACCCAGCACGATCACACCGATCAGAACTTCAATCAGCGTAAAACCGCTGCGATCACGACCAGCACACTGCGAAAGGAACTGATTCATGGCTTGACCTCCTGAATAGCCCCGAGATATCGTGAAAACGTGAAAATGCGTGCGTCAAACGGTTCTTTGACGTTGACATCGGTAGGCGTAGCGGCATCAAGCTTCGGTGCAATCCACGCGTTGATGCGTTCTTGCACTTGCACTGCATCCGCACCAGGCACCAGTGCAAGATCAAGGGGCGACAGCGTCGTTATATCTCGCGGAGCAACCAGCAACGTGTTCGATGTACGATTCACGCTGCGAGCACTGATACCAGTTGCAACGCTGCTCTCAAGCGCGAGCGCGATAGTCTGCACAGGCTTGCAAAGAATCGTGTCGTTGCTGCGATCGCCAAGCAAGCGATGCAACGCCGTCGTCTGATTTGCCTGTGTGTTCAGCGGATGCAGTCTGCTACTAGCCAGCAGCCGACGAACCACCGGAACCAGGTCGCCATCCAACTCATCCAAGCGATTGTCCTGATACGGAGCCGCACCGCGGAATTCATCGCTGGCAACAACATCCACAACCAGAATCGTCGCGTTGTTGTTCGTCACCAGATTGCCGGTCTGCGCTTCGTAACGCACCACAAACGTTTGCCGACGCCAGCCTTCTTCGGCGAGGTCAACATCCAGCACGTTGGTCTCCGGAAAGACCCAATTGCCACCTTCAGTTAGAGTGCTGGACGCATCATCAATCCATTCATACCAGCCCGACGGTGCCGCCGCACGATGCAGTGCACCCGGATCAGCAAAGCCGCGAACCGTCCACCGCAATGGCAACGTCACCGGCTCAGCCAGAGGCACCTGCACGAACACTTCGCGATTCGCGCGAGCAGGGGCATTGGTCACCGGGTCTCGCAGCACTTCGCTGTCTTTGCCCAACACTTCATCGTTCTTCAAGACACCAACTGACACAGCCGGCACAATCTTGCAGCGACCGTTCTCAACAATAAACAGCGCAACAGCATCACCCGATTCGCTGCGCAACGCCAAGTCGCGAGCTGCCGAAAGTCCAACGCGAAGCTGGTTTTCTGCAAGCGAACGCTCACTCGAACGCAACAAGCTGCCCAAAGCACCCGCCGCGAACGCGAGCAAGATGATCAGAATGCCCGCCACCGCCAGCAGTTCAACGATCGTGTAACCACCGCGCCGCTTCAATCCGCCAGCATTCGCAGTCCACTCAGTTTGTGAAGTCACGTGACGCATCAGCGCTTCACCTCCCCATACACCACAATGTTGTCACGCTCGGCTTCAAACCGGCGCTTGGTTCGCTCCACAACAACATCGCTCACATTCAATCCGGCAGCAATCTCCGCGTCAGACTCATCGCCAAACACACCGTTGGCACCAGCCGCCACAAGCGCCCACATGAAGCGACCGCGCAGCCCCGGGTTCTTCTGCAAGTCGCGATCTCCCGGCACATTCACTTCGCCAGGAATGCTGGACTCAGGCGTGAGGTTCGGGTCGTAGTACCGCCCGACAAGCAAAGGCACATTCATCTCAGGAATACTTGCCGGCGCACGATACGTGCCGCCCGGCTCACGAAACTCATTGATCCACAAGTAGTATCGAAGCGGCGCGTTCTTACCATCACGCAACTCCACCCGCCGACCACCACTCGCGCCCGAGTCCACAAACAATCTGAACGCACCATTCACCGAAACAAACGGCTGAAACTGCGAACCAACCTGTTTGCGCTCATTCGCCGCCGCACGCCGAACTGCCTCAGGCACTTCAAAGCTGCCATCAATCAACGGCGTGTAGAACCCAGGCCCCTTCACACCATCAATCGGCACGCCAGTGATTCCCGCGCCGTACACCGAATCAAGCCCGCCCGCGAGGTAGTAACCCAGCGAAAGCGTGCTGAACCGCTTGTCAAAACCGGCTGAGGCGTTGTTCGCGTTTGGTCCGTTGCTGTTCTCGCCGAATGGCAGCGCCGCAGTCGGTGCTGTCACCGCGCCGTCACCTCGCAGAAAATTCAAACCCGCGAGGTCACCACGATCAATCACGCGGATCGTGTTCTTCGGGTTCGCTAGCGGCACAATCGCATTCCAGCCGCCAGCGGTATCCGCCGTCAAATCTCGCTGCTCAGCCACGAGAGGCACGACAAACTTGAACTCATCCTGAAACCGCTCAATGGCCTTGCCAATCTCGCGCAGGGCATTCGCATCCACCGCAGTACGAGTGCTCTTGCGAGCAGACTGCACAGAGATGATCAGCAACCCCATGATCACGCCGATGATGAGAATGGCGAAGAGAATCTCAATGATCGTAAAGCCACGATCATTCACGCCGAGCGATTCATGACGAGACGCCATCGGCAATCGGTAGTTTCGGAAGTTGTGGTTGATGTGTCCCTGCATATGCGCTCCGCGCTCACTGACGCTGACCAACTCTGGAATGACCCAATCAAGCACGCTCTGATCCAAACCTTCGCGACAAGCGTCACGCTCGCCGCGACCGTGACTGCGCGAGCGCTGGCCTTACAGCCCGCCACCCTGCAAGCTCTGAATCATCTTCACCAGCGGCAAGAACATCGCCACGACGATGAGACCGACGAAGCCACCAAGGAAAACGACCATCAAAGGTTCAAGCAAGCTCACCAGCGAAGCCACCGCGACGTCGACTTCTTCGTCGTAGTTGTCCGCGATCTTCATCAGCATCTGGTCAAGTTCACCCGTCTCTTCGCCCACGTCAATCATGTTCACCACGATGGCATCGCAGGTCTTGCTCTCACGCAAAGGCCCGGCAAAGCCTTCACCTTCACGAATGCTGTCGTACACGCCTTGCAGAGCCTTCTCATAGACGTAATTGCCGCTGGTTTCCTTCGTGATCTTGATCGCTTCAAGAATCGGCACACCTGCCGCGATGAGCGTGCCCAGCGTGCGCGTAAAACGAGCAATGATCGTCTTGCGAATCAAGTTGCCGAAGACCGGAATCCGCAGTGCGATGACATCCGTCACCGCTCGACCCGGTTCAGTCTTGCGGATGATCTTGAACAGGAACCAGAAGATAACGGGCGAAGGCAGCACGATCAGCCAGCCCGGAATGACCTGCCCAGCCTGCGTACCCGCGAACCACCGACTCGTTGCCATCAGCACCATCGTGAGTCCCGGCAGATCGACGCCGAAGTCTTTGAAAATTTCCTCGAACTTCGGAATGATGAACACCATGATGCCCGTCAAGATGATTGTTGCGATACCAACGACCACGATGGGGTACACCATCGCGCCTTTGATCTTGCGCTTCAGGCGTTCGCTCTTTTCCATGAACTCGGCAAGCCGCTGCAAGATGATGTCAAGCACACCGCCGACTTCACCTGCCGCCACCATCTTGACATACAACAGATTGAACGCCTTCGGATACTTGCTCATCGCTTCCGAGAGCGACGTGCCGCCTTCGACTTCTTCCGTAATGCCAATCAGCGTGTTCTTGAGTTTGCCAGGCTTCTGCTGGCTTTCAAGAATCTGCAAGCTGCGCAGCAAAGGCAGACCGGCGTCCTGCAGCGTTGAAAGCTGACGCGTGAACGTCGTGAGTTGTTTCTGACCAACCGACCCGCCGCGACGTGTGCCGGGCTTTTTCTTCTTGGCTGCGTCGCCGCCGCCGCCAGCGCCCCCATCCTTCTTCGCGGCCGCTTGCTCTTTGATGTTGGACGGGTACAGGCCCTGGCCCTTGATCTTCGCGATTGCCTCTTCGGTGCTGGTCGCTTCGATCGTGCCCTTTTGCGGCTTGCCCGATGCGTTCAAGGCTTCATATGTAAACGTTGCCATAGCTCACAACTCCAAGTCTTCTCTGATCAAGCCACCGCAGCAGCTAGAGTTTTTACTTCTTCAAGTCTTCACTTCGTCACTAGTCACTTCGTCACTTCTTTACAGCTCATCTTCCAAAGTCTCACGCACCACTTCATCAATGGTCGTCTGACCGTCGTAGATCGCCAGCAGGCCGCTTTCTCGTAGCGTGCGCATGCCGCGTTGCCGCGAGTATCGCCGCAGCATCGCCGTGTTCGCGTTCTTCATCACCATCTCGCGCATGGTGTCGTCCATGGTCATGATCTCAAACAGCGCCAATCGCCCGCGATAACCGCTGTTGTTGCAGTTGTCGCAGCCCTTGCCCACGGAGAACTGCTTGCCCGCCACCTGCTCCATGCGCAGGCCCAGCTCCATGATCTCTTCTTCCTTGGGTGTGTACGACGACTTGCACTTCTTGCAGATCGTGCGGGCCAGTCGCTGTGCAATCACGCCTTCGATGGTCGCAGTCAGCAGGAAGGGCTCCACGCCAAGGTCAACAAGACGAATAATGCTGCTGGGCGCGTCATTGGTGTGCAGCGTGCTGAGCACCAAGTGGCCCGTCAAACTCGCCTGCACCGCAATCTGCGCGGTTTCAAGGTCGCGAATTTCACCCACCAGAATCACATCGGGGTCTTGACGCAGGAAGCTGCGCAGCAACTTCGCAAACGTGTTACCCGCGTCGTTGTTCACCTGACACTGGCACAAGCCGTCAATGTCATACTCCACCGGGTCTTCGGCGGTCAAAATCTTCGTCTCAATGTCGTTCAGCTTCGCAAGCGCCGCGTACAGCGTCGTCGTCTTGCCGCTACCGGTCGGGCCCGTCACCACCACAATGCCGTTGGGCTTGGTAATCAGTCGCGAAACCGTGTCGTAATCATCCTGCCGCAGACCAATGCGGTCCAGGCTCAGTTCCACGTTGCTGCGGTCCAGCACGCGCATCACGCAGCTCTCGCCGTGAATGGTCGGCAGAATCGCGATACGCAAATCCACCGGCTTGCCGCCCACCGTCAGCTCAACGCGACCATCCTGGGGCAACCGCCGCTCAGCGATGTCCAAGTCCGCCATGACCTTCACACGGCTGATGATCGCCGGCCCAAGTTGCTTGGGTGGCGGCACCATCTCATACAGCACGCCGTCGATGCGGTAGCGCATCTTGAATTCGTCTTCGAAGGGTTCAAAGTGAATGTCGCTCGCGCGATCCTTGATGGCTTGCAGCAGCACGAGGTTCAGCAGCTTCACGACCTGGTTGTCGTTGGCCGCGTCGGTCAGGGCTTCAAGGTCAATGGACTGGTCGCCCTTGCCCAGCGCCTGGAACTTGGCGTCAACCTTCAGGTTGCTGACGACATCGCTGATGCTTTCCTTCTTCGAGAAGTGCTTGGCAATGATCGCGTCGATGACTGCCGGGTCCCCCACCACTGCGTCAACCTTGCCGCCCAGCAGCAGCCGCAGGTCATCCACCGCGCGGAAGTTGTTGGGCGACTTCATCGCGATCTTCAGCCGCTTGCTGGTGGGGTTGTACTCAATCGGAATGACCTCGTACATCCGCACGTTCTCGGACGGGATCACGTCCTTGGCTTTGTCGTCCAGCTCAAAGCCCTTCAAGCTGTCGTAAATCATCCCCGCCTGTCCGGCCAGCGCCGCCGCGACGTCGTCGGGCTTGCAGTAGCCAAGCTCCACCAGGAGTTGCCCCAGGGGGACCTTGCGGGTCTGTTGAATCGTCAGTGCCTCGTGCACCTGCTCGCGCGTGACCTTCCCCATCTTGGTCATGACGCGGCCGATCTTGCGGCCCTTCATCTCAGCGGGATCAATGGTTGTGACTACTGGCATGGGTTTCCAAACTCCAATGTCCGCCGGGTATCAACAACAAAACATGCCGACCCGTCCCGCGGTGTGCGTTACACCATAAGAACGATTCGGCATGTGATACCACAACGGTTCGAGAATTCCAAGGGTAATAACGCCCTTTTCAGGTCAGATCAACCGGGTTTTTACTCACAGGCGATTCTGCCATCGGCATACTTGGTCCAACAGCAAAGCTTCCGTTAGGTCGGATCACCCGGTTTTTTACTCACGCATTCGGCTTGTTGGCCTGTGGCTTGGTCGATTGCCCTTCGCTGTCTTGGGCATCTTCGTCGTCCAATTCCGTTCGGCCGATGGTCCGTCCGAGCCGGTGGACCTTTGCCAAAATGTCGGCCTGGTTCTTCGAGACGTCGTACATCTCTTCTGCCGAAATCTTGCCAGCCATGTACAGGCTCCAGAGGTGGTCGTCCAGCAACTGCATGCCGAACTTCTTGCCGGTCTGGATCATCGAGTCGATACGGAAAGTCTTGTTGTCGCGGATCAGGTTGGCGATGGCGGGCGTCACGACCATGAATTCGTAGGCCGCCACCATGCCCGGCTGATCGATCCGGCTCAGCAAAGCCTGGCTGAGCACACAGATGAGTGCCGTCGACAACTGCACGCGGATCTGGTTTTGTTGGGTAACGGGGAAGGCGTCCACGATACGGTCGATGGTCTTGGCGGCACCGGTGGTGTGCAGGGTACCAAAGACCAAGTGGCCCGTTTCGGCGGCACGGATGGCCGACTCGATGGTTTCAAGGTCGCGCATTTCGCCGACCAGGATCACGTCAGGGTCTTGACGCAGCACGCGGCGGAGAGCCTCGGCGAAGTTGGGGACGTCGCTGCCCACTTCACGCTGGTTGATGATCGACTTTTTGTGATAGTGGTAGTATTCGATCGGGTCTTCCATCGTCACGATGTGCCGGTCCATCGTTTCGTTGATGAAGTTGATCATCGACGCCAGCGTCGTGGTCTTACCCGAACCGGTTGGACCCGTCACCAGGAACATACCACGAGGCCTGCGGATCAGGTCCTTCACCACCTCGGGCAGGCCGATGGTTTCGATCGATAGCAACCGGTTGGGAATCTGCCGCAAGACGATGGCAAGGTCGCCACGTTGGCGGAAGACCGACACACGGAAACGGGCGGCATCGCCGTACGCGAAACCGAAGTCGGTGGTGCCTTCTTCTTGGAGTTCCTGCTGGTTGCGTTCGGGCGTGATGGACTTCATCAGGCTCACCATGTCTTCGCTTTCGAGGACTTTGGTTTGCAGGCTGCGCAGGCCGCCGTGCAGACGCACGGTGGGAGGCCGGCCGACGGTGAGGTGCAAGTCGCTAGCGCCGAATTTGACCACCGTGTCGAGCAGGCGGTCGATTTGCATTGTGGACATGATCAGACTCCTGAACTGTCAGCCACCGCGTGACTGGCAGGGACAAACTCGATTCACGAAACGCATTCACGAAACCCGACAGACCAAAACCTTGTGATATTAACCGTGCATTACTTCTTCGTCGCATCAGCACCCGTCATCGTGCCGCCAACCGCGCCGACCATTGACGATTCATTATCCAAGTCAACCTGGGCGATGCTCGCGATCTCGTCGGCGGTTGTCACGCCGCCCAGCACTTTGCGGCGACCATCTTGCACGAGCGGCTGCATGCCGCTGTTGAGAGCGGCCTTGCGCAGTTCGCTGACGGGTGCGAGATTGAACGCGAGTTCGCGAATCTCAGCGTTCATCAGCATGAGTTCAAAGATGGCCTTGCGACCGCGATAGCCCGTGCCGTTGCAGTTTTCGCAGCCTTCGCCCTTCATCGCCTTGCCCAGCGCGTCTTCGAGTGTCAAGCCCACGAGCCTCAGGTACTTGGGGTCAAGTTCCTCGGCCTTTGCTGGGCGCTTGCACTTGGAGCAGATGGTGCGGGCCAGACGCTGAGCCATGATGGCCTGAATGGAGCTTGCCACCAGGAATGGCTTGACGCCCATGTCGATAAGACGCGTGATTGCACTGGGCGCGTCGTTGGTGTGCAGCGTGCTGAAGACCAAGTGACCCGTGAGCGCCGCTTGAATGGCGATTTCAGCCACTTCCTTATCGCGGATTTCGCCCACCAGAATGATGTTGGGAGCTTGACGCAACATCGAGCGGAGAATCTCTTTGAAGCCCAGCCCGATGTGCTCGCGCACCTGACATTGGTTGATGCCGCGGAAGTTATATTCCACGGGGTCTTCCGCCGTGATGATCTTGCGGTCAGGGCGATTGAGCACGTCAAGAGCTGAGTACAGCGTGGTGGTCTTACCGCTACCGGTGGGACCAGTCACGAGGAAGATGCCGTTGGGCCGGCGGATGATCTTATTGAAAACCGCGAGGTTTTCAGCTTCGAAGCCCAGGTTCGCCAAACCGATGCGCACGCTGTCAGGACGCAGAACACGCAGCACGATGCTTTCGCCGTGATATGCGGGGCAACTGCTGACGCGGAAGTCGATGTTGACATCATCAACGGGCAGCTTGATACGACCGTCTTGCGGAATGCGCCGCTCGGCGATGTTGATGCCTGCCATGAGCTTGACGCGGCTGAGCAGAGCGTTCTGCATGCGCTTGGGCAGATTGTCACGCTCCATGCATACGCCGTCGATGCGGTACCGCAGACGCACGCGATCTGCCATGGGCTCGATGTGAATATCGCTGGCACGCATGCGCACGGCTTCGGCAATCAAGCGGTTGGCGAGTTTGACGATTGGCGCATCGTCGTCGGTCACGTCGATGGACTTGTCCAGCGACTTATCAACGCTCTTGTCAACGGAGCTGTCAATTGAACTGGTGACGAGGCTCTCGGTCGCTTTGAACGTGCGTGCTGTACCCGAGGCGGAGCCTTCGAGATACTTCTTGATGGCACTCTTGCTGCTGAGCTTGGGATCAACTTCAACATTCAAGCGGAATCGCAGCATGTCCATAAGCTGCAAGTCGAGCGGATCGTGGATGATGAGGCTCAGGCGTCCGCCCGTCTTGCCCATCGGGAGAATCATGTGCTTCTTCACGAGGTCATCGGGAATCAGCTTGACGTCAATGCTCTCAGTCGCGCCCGGTGCAGCCAGATCAACATACTCCCAGCCAAATTGCTTGGCGAGAGCTTTGGCGACCTGATCGTCTTTGACGAAACCTGACTCGACCAAGACTTCGCCCAGGCGCTTGCCGGACTTCTTGGCTTCGACGGTCGCCTTCTCGACCTGTTCGAGCGTGACAGCACGCCACTCGACGAGAATTTCACCCAACTTCTGGCGAGATCGTGCCATGCGTTGCTACCGCTCCATGCAGAAGAAATGCGACCAAACAACAAAAAGACCAACGCCGGTTGGGGCCAACCGGTGCGGGGGCGGGATTATGGGGATGCTCCGGCTCCAGAGCAACCTTTTGGCTCACGATTCGCGCGCAAAGTGTGAATCGTGAAGCCAACTTCGCGCAACGAACGTTTCGCGGATGGGTGATTTCCCAAGGACCCACAACACCATTTCCGGCTGCTACTCTGCTCCGGTTGCCGAGTCTGAACACATTCCACACAGATCGCATGCCCTTTACCAATTCCCCCACACACTCGCTTGCTTCCCGCACGCCTCACGCCGCCAAGCCTCGGGTGCTTATCACGGCGGGTCCGACGCACGAACCGATTGATGCCGTGCGGTTTATCGGCAATCGTTCGTCTGGCCGCATGGGAGCCGCGCTTGCAGACGGTGCCGCAGCCCTCGGCTGGGATGTGACGCTCCTGCTTGGACCCGCCCCGATTGCACCGCAGGACAGCCGGGTGCGCGTGGAGCGGTTTCGGACGTGTGCCGATCTGCAGGGCCTGCTGACGGCTCGTGTGGGTCATGCCGACGTGCTGATTATGGCCGCCGCGGTGGCTGATTACCGCCCGAAAGTCGATCCATCGGCCTTCAACGGCAAGTTCCGGCGGACAGACCAGAAACTGGTGCTGGAGCTAGAACCCACGCCGGATCTGTTGGCTCAGGTAGGCACGACCAAGCGAGAAAATCAACTGTTGGTGGGCTTTGCGCTTGAGCCGCGGCAGGAAATGCTGGATTCCGCCCGGGCGAAGATTGTGCGGAAGCGCATCGACATGGTTGTGGCGAACCCGCTGGAGACGATGGACAGCGAATTCATCGAAGCGACCGTGCTGTACGCGGATGATCGCGCGAATGAGACGCTCGCGAAGGCTCCGAAGAAGGATGCTGCTCCGTGGGTGTTGGGGCTTATCGCTCGCGAGTGGGCACGGCGCGGAACTGCAGCATCGCAAGCGGGTTGATGTTGAATTGCCGGCAGTTACCCGATGGCAGTTACTTGAAAGCCATTACTTGACGATGCTGCACTGCCAGCCATCGTATTCGCCGCCGAGGTCTTCAGCGGCTTGCGTGGCAGCGCTGCTTTGTTCATACACCTCATCGATCTCAGGCACGGCGTCTTGGCTGAACTCCACATACCACTCGCCGTCGTTCTTCGAGGGTTCTTCCATCAACTCGAAGCCGGCTTCGCGCAGCCATTGCACGAACTTCATCGCGGCTTCTTTGTTGGGAAAGACCGCGAGGTGCTCGATGGGCCTGGGCGTTGTGAGGTCGTCGCCGTTCTCGGCGAGTTCGTCGATGACGCTTTTATCGCCGTTCCAGCGCATTTCTTCGGGCGTGGGCCAGACGTCTTCGACAACGCGCTGCCACTGTGGATCGCGGTCGGTTTGCAGCGAGATTCTGACTTCAGGTACTTGGAGCTTTGCAATCGCTTCGCTCGCGCCAGCGTCGCTGGCTGCGTAGAAGTACACGTGGCGGTTGCCATCGCCCATGAGCGTTCCCAGGCAGTCAGCTTTGCAGGTGCGCTCGAGCGCTGCTGTTGCCACATCTTCGGCTTGCTGCACGCTTTTGAATGTCTCGGGAGTAGGCAACCCAATTTCGCCAGGTGGATACGTGATGGTCACGATGAGGCACATACCTCGCGAGCGGTCGGGGCCGGTTTCGGTCCAGTCGGTACGAACCAGCGCGAGGTGCGGCTTGTCTTCGATGACGCGTTGAAAGGGCTGCCACGCTTCGTTGTCTTCGCTCGACATGGGGTCTGGCTTGTGGTTCGACATCCGCCACGGTAGCCGTGCAAAACGAAAAAGCCCCGACTCTTGCGAGCCGGGGCCTTGGTTTCACTCGATCTACTCAGCCTTGCTTGGTAAGGGCAAGATTGAGGAGTCGCAGCAGTGATGGAACCTCACGGCACATCACAACGATGCAACATTACGGGCAGGTGCCGCCAGCCAAGACGTTGAAGAAGTCAATAACATCTTGATCTTCGGGGAAGACGCCGTTGTTGTTGAAGTCGATGTTGTTGCAACCGGCGACGGGGTCGCAGGTGGCGGGGGTGCCGCCGGCGAGGACGTCAAAGAAGTCGATCACGTCTTGATCTTCGGGGAAGACGCCGTTGTTGTTGAAGTCGATGTCTTGGCAGCCCAGAGCGCTGCAATCGCCAGAGGCCAGACCCGTGGTCAGTGCCAACTGGAGGTTCAGATTGCTATTGGGCGTGTCAGGACGGACGTGGAAGCGGTCGTTGGTAGCCAGCGTGTTGGCGCCGAAGAAGGCGACGATCACGTAGTAGGTACCAGCGGGCAGCGCGCCATCTTGGCCGATGAAGTTAGCCGCACCCACCGCAGCCGCTGCTGGGGTTGGGGTGCGAGGACCAACGTTACCGAACGAGATCTGGGGCTTGAAGTAACCAGCGCCGGGGTTGCCGTCGTCGTCAGTCACAACAAGGTTGCCGTTGCTGTTGAAGACGAATGCAACGTGGTCAACGCCCAGGCACTGATCGAAATCAAGGTCGAGCCAGTCGGTCGAGTCAGTATCGTTGGCGTCGATGTTCTTGCAGGTGGTGAACTTGAAGCAAACGTAGCCGGGGTCGCCGGGCGGGACAGCCGTGCTGGTGGCGCCAGGTGCCGAGATGGGATCACCAACGAAGCCACCGATGGGCAGAAGTTCGCCATCAACGAAGGGAGGAACCGCGGGATCAAGAGCGAGCGGGCCGTTGGCGTTGGTGCGGAAGCGCACTTGAACGCTGCCGGTTGCCGTCGCGGGTTGCTCGAGGCTCCAGCCGTCTTCGATGTCATAGCTGAGCAATGAAGATGTGACGCCCAGGTAGAACGGACCATCAGCAGCGAGCAGTTCGCCGTCGACGCCGTCGAAGTTGCGGATCACGTCGCCGCCGACGCCCACGCCGTTGGGAGCGCGGAGGCCGATGCCCAAGCTGAGCTGAGCCAAGAGGCCCGTGCCGTTGTTGTTGTCAACGCCAGCATCGCTGCCCAAGAAGAGTTGATCGCCGTTGTTCTTGAAGAGGGCCATGACAGGGTCAAAGCCAGTGGTGGGGTTGCCGCTGATAGCCGACGTGGGTTCCATGTCGATATCGAGCCAGCTTCCCGCAGCGTCAGTCACGTCGCCAGGAATGTTGAACACGAACCAAGCCGCGCGATTGCGGAAGTTGGTCGAAGCACTGCCCGTAGCGACGACGTTGGAAATCGTTTCGCCATTGGCGAGCGTGCCCAGGTTCTGGTCAGCCGTGGGGCGGAAGGCATTCTGCGCGCCGCTGTCAACCTGACCGCGGATCTGGCTGAACAGGCGCACGCCGTAGTTGTCTGATGGCGTGGGAGGAGTCACGGTAGCCGCAATGAAGATCCGGCGGTGTTCTGACGCGTTCGCGACGCGGCCGGGGTTGGCCGTATCGATGCGTGAGCCACCTTCAAGGATGCCGTTGCCGTTCCAGTCGATGGCGATGCCTTCATCGGTAGCGCCGCGGAGGTTGGGCGTGTTGTTGAAGTAGCCCCAGAACGTGTAGGGCTGGCGAGCAGCGAACGTGGGAGTGAGCTGAGGGCCAGCGAGGATGCTGCCGGGGTTACCCGTGCCGGCAACCGCCGTGTTCCAGGAGTAAGTCAGGAAGATGTTGCTGTCGCCCGGAACAGGCACCGGCACCGTGGGGGTAACGGTAAGCAGATAGGCAGCATTGGCGGTCAAGCCGTTCAACTGCCCACCGAGGTCCGCGTTCGCGATGTTGAAGAAGGGCGTGCCCGTGACCATCGGGTTGTTGAGCATGCTGCCCGTATCGAACATCTGCGTCACAAAGTCAGCGTTGGTGGGGAAGCCAGCCACCAAGGGCGTGGTGATGCGGCGGACGGGGACCACGTACTGCGTGATCGAGCCGGGCGTCGTGCTCCACAGCGTGCCAGCGAAGCTGATGTCTTCACCAGCGAAGCTGACGCCAGCCCAAGCACCGGCCGACAGCGTGACGCTCGCGGCGCGGGTGTCGCTGGGGACGGCGTCATAGACCGTGACGGTGCCGCGAGGGGCAAACGTGGCGGTGTCGCCTTGCACTTCAACCACTTGGCCCTGAGCGTTCAGCACCAATTGCTTGATCTGCGAACGATCGGTAATGATCTGATCACCTTCCGAGAGCTGGGCGTTAGCAGCAACGGGGGCGACGGCGCCGGCGGCGAGGGCCAGCAGGAGGCTCTTCTTCATCTTCATCGAAAACTCCTCTCGAGCGTTAGGGCACGGTGCCCTGAAACCTGACTTGTTGTGCAAGTCACTTGACATACGAAACACCCAGACTCACACCGCGATCCGCACGCGGCAGCATTTCTGGTTACCAATCTCAAGCAATTCGCTCTCGCAAATTACTGAACAACCACAACTCGTCGGCGAAAACTCCTCGCGCCGCCGCCCCCACTGCAATTTGTTTCCCACGAATCTCTATCGCGAAGGGCGGAACGACCTTCGCCTCGGAATGCATTAGCGTACAGGAAATTGTGCGTCATGCAATAGTAAATTTAAAATTCGTCGGGAAATCACCAAAGAACCAAACGAGCTTTTCATCCGGATTTCAACGCCAAAAGTTTCGCCTTCGTCTGGTCGGCTAGCCATGGGCCGTCCGAGAAAACGACAACGTCACTCGCCGACATCATCGGCGAATCTTGGGACCATCCGCACGCCCAGTTGCCATTGCTGCAACGAAATTATCAAACAGATAACTAGAATCGTGCGGACCCGGGCTGGCTTCGGGGTGGTACTGGACCGAGAACACGGGTTTGTCCCGTAATCGGAACCCGGCGAGGGTCTGGTCGTTGAGGTGAATGTGGGTAGCGACCCCACCAACGGGTTGGATCGACGCTGGATCGACCGCGAAGCCGTGGTTCTGGCTGGTGATTTCGACCTTGCCAGTCTCTGTATTGAGGATGGGCTGGTTGGCGCCGCGGTGGCCGAACTTGAGTTTGTAGGTTTTGCCACCGGCGGCGAGGGCGAGCAGTTGGTGGCCCAGGCAAATCCCGAAGGTGGGCATGGTTTTGGGCTGGCTGATGACTTCGCGGAGGGTTGCGATCGTTGTTTCGACAGCGGCGGGATCTCCCGGGCCGTTGGAGATGAACAAGCCGTCGATCTCGCCTCGGTCGTACATGCCCAGGATGTCTTTGGCGGGGGTGTTGTGGGGCATGACAGCAACATCGCAGCCGCGTTCGGTGAGGTTGCGGAGGATGTTGGCTTTGGCTCCGCAGTCGAGGGTGAGAACTTTGTACTTGCGCACGCCGGTTGGGGTGGCGGCGGGTTTCCAGTCGCCCAGGGTTTCGTTCCAGGTTTGCTTGCTGGAGCAGCCGACGAGGGGGACGAGGTTCTGGCCTGCCATACTGGGGGCGGTTTGGGCCATTTCGACGAGTTGGGTGTCGGTGAGGTCGGTGCGGTCGGTCAGCACGCCGTTCATGCTGCCGGTGGTGCGAAGTTTCTTGGTGAGGGCGCGGGTGTCGATGCCGTGGAGGCCCAGCACGCCGGATTTGGCGAGGTAATCGTGCAGGGTGTCGGTGGCGCGGTAATTGGAGTGCAGGCGGGCGAGTTCGCGGATGATGAAGCCAGCGACCTGGACCTTTTTGCTTTCGACGTCTTGGGGGTTGACGCCCGTGTTGCCGATGAGCGGGAAGGTTTGCGTGAGAATCTGGCCTGTGTACGAGGGGTCGGTCAGGCTTTCCTGATAGCCGCACATGGCGGTGTTGAAGACCACCTCGGCACGCGAAACGAGTTGTTTGCCGATGGCACCAAAGGCGTAGCCCGAGAAAATAGTGCCGTCAGCAAGTGCGAGTCGGCCCGGTACGCGAGGAAGTTCTTGGTGCATCAAAGCGGATTCTAGCGCGATGCGGGAAAATTGGAAGCGCGGATGGGTCAGAAGCTGTGAATGTAGAACGAATCGGCCACGCTGAATGGAAACTGCTGCACGGTCGTCGCTGGGCGACCAAGAACTCTGCTTTGCCAAACACCATGTCAATCACCTTCGTAAAGTCCACCATGCTCCTGAATGTACTCCATCGCCTGCGGGCGGTTTCGGTCTTCATCGCGGCAACGGTTGCCATGTTGCTTGCAGTCGCTGCGCCGGCGCAGGTCACTACCAGCGTCGTCGCTGACAAATCGCAGGTGAAAGCGGGCGACAGGATTGTGCTTGCGGTGGTTTGGGAGTTTACTGACGACTATCACATTCATACCAACGACCCCAAGCCACCCAAGGAGTGGGACTTTGATGCGATTCCGACGAAGATTGAGATCAAGCCGGCGGCGGGACTGAATTTTGGGCCGGTGCAGTGGCCCAAGACCAAGACCATTCAGGCGGACTTGGTTGGTTCGGGTTCGCCTTTGCCTTACGGGGTTTTTGGTGGTGACCGCGTGATTGCGTATGTGCCGGTGGTGGTGGCGAGTGATGCGAAGTCAGCGACGTTTGACATCACGCTGCGGTACCAGGCGTGCAATGACACGATGTGTCTTCGGCCGGCGAAGGAGCCGTTTAGTGTGACGGTGCCGATTGGTGCGGAAAGCAAAGCGGGCGAAGAGGCGGCGCTGTTTGCAGGGTTTGATGCGAAGGTGTTTGATGGGGCGTGGGTGGCGCGTGAAGCCGTAAAGACTCCCGTCGGCCCGGCGCCCATCGCGAACCCGGAAAAGACTTCGCCAACCACGACTGCCACGAATGGCTCGACGACGACGGGTAATCCCGCGGCGGCGGGAGGCGTTTCTGCGGCGAGCGGCGCACCGCGCGCGTTCTTTGGTATTCCCATTCCGCAAAGTGGGTTCTTCAGCGTTGTTGTTGTTTTGCTGCTTGCCATCTTGGGTGGGCTGATTCTGAATCTCACGCCTTGCGTGCTGCCTGTTATTCCGATCAAGGTCATCACGCTGACGCAGCACGCTGGCTCGCCCGGGCGCACGTTGTTTCTGGGTCTTTGGATGGCTGGGGGTGTTGTCGCCTTCTGGCTGCTCTGCGCGGTGCCCGTGCTTGCGTTTGCGAGCTTTGGTGATCCGTCGCGAGTCTTTGGGATTTGGTGGGTCACCACGGGCTTGGGAGTGCTGATTGCACTGATGTCGCTGGGCATCATGGGCATGTTCAGCCTGAACTTGCCGCAGGGCCTGTACATGATCAACCCCAAGGCCGACACGGCTTGGGGCAGCTTTGCCTTTGGCGTCATGACTGCTGTCTTGGGATTGCCTTGCTTTGGCTTTGTCGCGGGCGCGCTGCTTGGGACAGCAGCGACGCTGCCCAAAGTTGCGACTTTTGCGATTTTCCTGGGGCTGGGGATTGGGATGGCGCTGCCTTACTTGGTGCTTGCGCTGTTCCCCAAGCTGGTTGATCGCATTCCGCGCACGGGCCCCGCGAGTGAACTGGTCAAGCAAGTCATGGGGCTACTGATGCTTGCTGCGGCGGCTTACTTCGTCGGCTCGGGGTTGATTGCGCTGGTGGCAAGCAAGCCTTGGCTGGGCAAGCAACTGCACATTTGGCTGGTGGCGGGGTTTGGCATCGCTGCGGGCGCGTGGCTCGTGTGGCAGACAATCAAGATTACCAAGTCGGCGGGCCGGCGTGTGGTGTTCACGCTGATTGCGGTGTTCATCGCGGGTATGGGCGTGTGGTACGCGAATGACGCAACGGGCAGAGCGAAGGAAACACACTTGGCTCGCGTGGCGGGGATGGAAGCCGCGGGCGGCGGAAAGCTGCTGACGGGCGTATGGATCGAGTACAACAGCGGGCTCTTCGAGCAGGCGCGGCGCGAGAACAAAATCATTGTGATGGACTTCACGGCGGAATGGTGCTTGATTTGTCAACAACTCAAGTCACGTGTGCTGTCGAAAGCGCCGGTCAAGGACGCATTGCACCAGAGCGATGTGGTGCTTTTCACCGTCGACTTGACTGCCGAAGAAGCATCGGGCTGGAAGACGCTCAACGATCTTGGCGAGACTGGCATCCCGTTGCTGGTTGTGTACACGCCGGGTAACGCGACGCCCTGGAAGGCCAATGCGTATGCAGCCGCGCAGGTGATGGCGGCGTTAAACAACGCCCGCGCGGCGACGGCGTTACTGACGCAAGTGCCCAAGACACCTGCCGCTCAACCGCCTGCGAGCGGTGCTGGCAAACAAGGTGCGCAGGCAAAGCCTGACGAGCGGGGCTGGTATGAGTATTCGACCGATGCATTCTTGCACGCTCGACGCGAGCAGAAAGTTGTCGTCGTGGACTTTACTGCGGAGTGGGATCTCACTTGCAAATTGTTTTCCGCGACGGTGCTATGGAAGGATCCTGTCAAGCAAGCTCTCGACCAGCCTCACATCGCCAAGTTCGCGATAGATCTCACGTCTGAAACTTCGCCGGGATGGGAGAAACTCAAAGAGCTGGGCGAGACCGGGATTCCGCTGCTGGCGATCTATACGCCCGGTGAGGAAAAGCCTTGGATATCCCGCGCCTACCGGTCAGCGGACGTGCTGAAGGCGTTGGAAACGGCGGGACAAGCGGTTGCGTCGGCCCGCTAACCAGTGGGAACAGACAAAAGTTGACACGGGGCGGGAAGGCGGCTAACTTTCCCTCCCGAACGTGTCTTTGGCTCGCCGAAAGTCATGGACGGGGAAAGTGGATACGCGGGCGTAGCTCAGTGGTAGAGCGCTACCTTGCCAAGGTAGAAGTCGAGAGTTCAAGTCTCTTCGCCCGCTTTGAAAAGAAACACCCCCGGCGATTGTCGGGGGTGTTGTCGTTTTGGTTGATCGTTTGGGTGTGGTTTGCGATTGTGGGTTGGGGTTTTGCGGCGCGGTGATCGGGCCGGTGGTTGCAGTTGCCCGTATTTTCATCTGTGATGGCTACGACGTCTTCGCAGTTGCGTCTGGGTCTTGCTCGTTCCAATTAGTTTTGAGAATCATCCATGACTTGGTGAGCAACGAACACATTGGGGCAATTGCCTGCCAACAATTCGCTTTCTGACATCCACTCCCGTTCGCGAGGATTTTGACCCATGGCTGACCTGAAGAATCTTAAAGGCATTTCGGAATCTGACCGCAAACTGCTGGAGCAAGCCGAAGAGTGGCTTGGTGCAGAGCCCACCAAGATGGGTCCGATGAAGAATTTGTTCTGGGGCCGGGTGAAGGAAGATTACTACTTCCCGTATCCGTCGCAGGATGCGCGCGAGCAAGCGGAGTGCGATCAGCTGCTGGCTCGGCTAGATGAGTATTTGCGCAACGAGCATCCGGCGATTCAGATTGACCAAGAGCAAGAGATTCCGCGCTGGGTCATTGACAAGCTGTTTAGCTTGGGCGTGCTGGGCATGACGATTCCGAAGGAATTCGGCGGGCTGAGCATGGGCATTACCAGCTACAACCGCGTGCTTGAGCGGCTGGGGCAATCGTGCGGCAGCACGGCGGTGCTGGTGTCGGCTCACCAGAGCATTGGTTGCAAGGCTGTGATGTTGTTTGGCAATACCGAGCAAAAAGCCAAGTGGCTGCCGCGTCTCGCGAAGGACTGGGTGAGTGCGTTCTGTTTGAGCGAGCCCAACGTTGGCTGTGATGCGGGCGGGCAGGAAACCAACTTCACGATTTCCAGCGACGGCACGCATTACATCTTGAATGGCGAGAAGAAGTGGGCGACGAGCGGCGCGATCTCGGGTTTGTTTACGGTCATGGCTCGCGAAGTGCGGCCTGACGGCAAGGGAAAGATCAGCGCGCTGGTTTGCCATCCGGAGATGGAAGGCGTTGAGATCTACAGCAAGAACCGCAGCAAGATGAGCATTCGCGGGACGTGGCAGGCGCGTATTCGCTTCCACAACGTGAAGGTGCCCAAGGCCAACTTGCTTGGTCAGGAAGGCCGGGGGTTGCAGATTGCGCTTTCGTGCCTCAATTACGGTCGCTGCACGCTGAGTGCGGGCATGTTGGGCGGGGCGCGCTCGGCGATGGATCAGAGCATCAAGTGGAGCCAGACGCGGTATCAGTTTGGCAAGCCGCTGAGCGCGAATGAACTGGTTCGGCAGAAGGTCGCTCGCATGGCGGCTTTGTCGTATGCGATGGACTCGGTGCTGTACATGACGACGGGCATGCTTGATCGCAAGGATGATGACATCCAGGTTGAAACTGCGGTGTGCAAGGTTTTCTGCAGTGAGATGGGCTGGCGCGTGGTGAATGATGCGGTGCAGATCATGGGCGGCGAAAGCGCCATGACTGAGAACGAAGTTGAACGTATTTTCCGTGACTCACGCATCAACCTGATCGTTGAAGGCGCGAATGAAGTCATGCAGAGCTACGTGTTTGGTTACGGCGGCAAGCAGCTTGCCGAGATGATGCTGGGCATCAAGAACGCATTGCTCAAGGACCCTGACGAAGGCCTTGGTTCGTTTGTTGGCAAGGCTCTGAAGAACAGCTTCCGTCCGGCGATCATGAGCCGGGCGATTCCGCTGGGCTTGGAAGTCTTCCTGGGCATTCGCAAGAGTGCGACGCAATTGACGAAGGTGCATCCGGAACTGGCTGAGCCTGCGGCACGCGCGGCTCGCTTGGCGACGGAGATGACCTATCAGTTCAAGGTCATGAGCAAGAAGTTTGACGTCAAAATGCTTGAGCGGCAAGCAGTGCAGGCCCGCATCGCCAACGTTGCGATTCTGCTACATGGCTGGCTGTGCACGCTGGCGAAGCTGGATCAAGATATTCGCAAGCACGCCGGCAACGGCGCGGGCGATCTTGAGTATCAACGCGACAAGGCGGCGGCGTTCCACTTCTTTGATCTCGCTGAAGTCGAGATTCATCAGAACTTCCGCGACCTGTACGAGAACGCCGACGACAGCATGCTCAAGACGGCGGAGATTGCTCTCAAGCACAACGACACGCTGGCGGCGGAACGGTTTGTCATTCCTGAGAAGACCCCCACTGCGCTGCGCGGCAAGGGCCACAAGCCCGATCAGAAAGCGATCAAGCAGTTCCCGGGCGAGCCTTATCACGGCGCGCGGAGCGAGTGGCATGATCGGCCGCAGCAAGTGGGCGGCAAGGCGTAAGGCAGGTGATCCGCCGACGCCGGACCTGAGGCTCTGCGAAGGTCCGGATCAAACTCGGTTCAACGCAACATAGTCAGCAAACAAGAAACCCCTGCAGCCTCCTGCAGGGGTTTTTCACTTCTCTGGCTGCTGTTTCATTCTTCGTCCATCAACTCCGCCACCGTGTCAATCAGCTTATTCAGCGGCACGGGCTTGTGCAGGTACGCATCTGCACCCAGGCTCTCGGCATAGGCCTCGTGGCGTTTGCCTTCGTTGGCGGTCACCATGATGACGGCGGGGGCTTCTTCGGTGCCTTTGATTTTTTCGAGCACCAGGAAGCCGCTGCGCTTGGGGAGCATCATGTCGAGGATGACGACATCGGGCTCGTCGCTTTGGCAGATGCGGACGGCGTCGTTGCCGTCGCGGCAGAGTTGGGTGAGGGCACCTTCGGCTTGGAAAGCGGCGTCGAAACTTTGCAGCACGTCCTCGTCATCGTCGACGATGAGCACGCGGACGTCTTCGAGTCGGCGGCGGGGGCGGGCGAGCGGGGCGGGGGTGTCGGTCATCACGGGCAAGGCTCCTCGATAGCGTGTAGCTGGGTGACGATACGTGCGGGCGGGGTGGGAAGGTTGCTGGGATAGTCAGGAAGGGGAGGGGTGAATCCGAAAACAGGTGCAGGGATCAGGGTGTAGGTTGAGTGGCGTGGGTGCAAATCGGCGCAACTGGTGGTTGATCCGGACCTTCGCAGGGCCTCAGGTCCGGCGTCGGAAGCGCGAAAATTCGGGCGGTTTTGCCCCGCCGGGGGCCGCGGGGGCTGCTTCCGCGAAGAGCAGCCCCGCACGCGGCGACACGCCGGCCAGGACGATCAGCCCCGCGCTCCCCACGACGGGTGCGGGACTGCGATGGGAGGAATATACCATGAAACGCGTGGTTTGGGAACCCCCAAAACGCCATTTTTAGCGTTCAAGTTGGCTTCTGAGGCGTCTTGAAGCGGGGACGTAAAATCGAATCTTGACCATTCGTCGTGCGAGCAAGATGCTGTTGTGCGATCAACGGCATCCTCAATTTGGCAAGCGACGCGACAGCGGTGGTCGTATTGGGATTTAGCCCTATTTTGTCAAGTGCGTTCATTCCACGTCGACGAGCCCCTGCTCGATAATGTGTCGCGTTATTTCATACGCGAGCATCTCATAATGCTCGGGGCCCGGTCTGTCGTCCCCATATGTGATCACAATCTTGGCAAAAAGATGCCGAAAGTTTTCGTCGCACGCTGCGGCAACACCGCTTGCGACGTGAGGAATGATGTCTTTCCAATCGACGCGTCGAGTTCCGTCCGAAGGCACGAACCGCATGATGAGTTCAGGCTGGTTCACAGGCCGAGAGCTCAAAGCCAAGCCCAGAAAGCAATGCCTCGGCCCAGTGATCTTGGAACTGCAAATGCAACCGTCTTGGATCACGAATTGCGGCATGCGCTATTCGACAAGAGTAGCGCTGAACCATACTGGCTCTCGCAACATCCGCTATTCAACGGGCTATTCTCGGTGCATGAGCCGCACTGCTTCCAAGCCTGCTTCCAAGTCGCTCACGTACGCCGATGCTGGCGTGGATATTGATCGCAAGGATGCGTTTACCGAGAGCCTCGACAAGGTGCTGCGGCGGACGTATACCGACCGCGTGCTGCCGAATCCGGGCGGGTTTGCGGGGCTGTTTCGGCTGGATTACAACCATCGGCTGTTCAAGCGGAACTACAAGGACCCGGTGCTGGTTGCGTGCTGCGATGGCGTGGGGACGAAGGTCAAACTCGCGACCGAGATGGGGATTTTTGATACGGTCGGGATTGATCTGGTTGCGATGAACGTGAACGACCTGATTGTGCAGGGGGCTGAGCCGCTGTTTTTTCTGGATTACATCGCGACGCCTTCGGTGGATGACACCACGCTGCATGCGCTGGTGCGGGGCATTGCGGAAGGTTGCCGGCAGAGTGGCGCGGCGCTACTTGGCGGCGAGACGGCACACATGCCAGACCTGTACAACAAGGGTGATTTTGATCTGGCGGGCTTTTGCGTGGGTGTGATGGAGTTGAAGCGGCGGCAGCAACCCAGCAACGTGAGAGTTGGCGATGTGATTCTGGGGCTTGCGAGTGATGGCATTCATAGCAACGGGTACACGCTGGTGCGGAAGGTTGTGAAGGAAGCCAAGCTTGATTTGCGGGGCGTGTACGAAGAACTGTCGCCGCGTGAAGTAGCGACGGGCAGCGGGAAACGCAATCGCGCGAGCAGCAAGGCGGCGAAGCAGCAAACGAAGCCGATGCCCGCGCGGTTGTTGGGTGAGGTGTTGCTGACGCCGACGCGCATTTACGCTGAGCCGATTACGAAACTGCTGCGCTCGTATCGCGTGAAGAACGTGATTACGGGAATGGCGCACATTACGGGCTCGGGCATGGCGGGGAATTTGTGCCGGGCGTTGCCCAGCAATCTTGACGCGAAGGTTGATCGCGCGAGTTGGCCGAGGCTGCCGGTCTTTGAGTTTTTGCAGGCTAAGGGGAACATTCCTGAAGAGGAAATGTGGCGCGTGTTCAATATGGGGATTGGGTACTGCGTGATCGTGAAGCCGGCGTTTGCAGACTCGGTAATGGAGCGGCTGAGTGAGTACGGGGAGAAGGTGTATCGGATTGGGGAGGTGGTGAAGGGGAAGGGAGAGGTGCGGTGGGGGTGAAGAAGTAGGCACTAGGGACTAGGGATTGGGCACTGGGGTTAAGACAGGGATCATTTTTCCACAAATGTCCCCTTCGCGCGATCTTTCGTGACGTTCGGAAACGCCAGCGCTCTGCCGTGTGCGACGCAGTAGACGCCGGGTTTGACGACGCCTGCGGCGAAGACGGCTTCGGTGAGATTTTGCAGGGCGTCGCTGCGGACCATTTCGTAGGGGCGCATTGCGCCGGTTAGGATGATGGGGGCGGTGGTGGTTGCGAAGCGGTCGTGGAGGGCTTTGCCGGTGAGTTCGAGGGTGTCGGTGCCGTGCAGAATGACGATGCCGGTGGGCTGGGTTCGCAGGACGGCTTCGACGGCTTCGGCGATGGTTTTGCGGTCTTCTTCGGTCATGTGCAGGCTGTCTTTGCTCATGAGTTCGATGACGTTGATGGCGGTGTCGGCGAGCCGCAGTCGGCGGAGCATGCGATCAACGATGCTGCGCGTGTTGCCGAGCGAGCCGGTGGCTTCGTCGTAGGTTTTTTCAATGGTGCCGCCGGTGGTGATGAGAGCGATATGCCGCATGGGGAGCAATGGTACGGAAGCATCCCGGAGTGGTTTTATCACCCACTCACCCACTCACCCACTCACCCGCTCGCCCTCACCCCACCACTTAGCGAAGTCTGCCCAGTAACCCACGTACGTCTTCGCAACGCACTGCGGTTCGACGATCACGACATTGGGGCGACGCAAGGCGATCAGGCTCAGGGCCATCGCCATGCGGTGATCGTCGTAGGTTGCGAACTCGACGAGTGGTGCGGCGGGCGAGCAGTCGAAGCCTCCGGCGGGCGGCGTGATCGTCAACGCATCGGGATCGCCTTGCGCGCCGACGTCCACTCGCACGCCCAGTTTGCTGAGTTCAGCGCGAACGGCCTCGATGCGATCTGTTTCCTTGACGCGAAGGGTGCGTAAGCCGTGAAGCACGCTGGTGCCTTTCGCGAAACACGCCACGCTTGCGAGCGTCATCGCTGCGTCGGGCATGTCGGACAGATCGGCGAGAATGGGCGATAGCTCGGCGGGTCCGGTCACGGTGGTGAGGTCATCACCTGCGTCGTTGGTCGTGCGATCTACTTCGGCGCCCATTCTCGCGAGCAGGTCGGGAAATGACGCATCACCTTGCAGGCTGCGTTTGCCCAGGCCCGGCGTCTCGCACGTTACTCCGGGCAGCAGTGTTGCGGCGGCCCATGCGTAGGTTGCGCCGCTGGCGTCGGGCTCGATGTCGTACTTGAAGGCGGGCATGCCGCATGGAGCGATCGTGCTCCGCACTTCGCGATCAATCACGCCGCGCACGCGGATGACGCGCAAATCTTCGCTGCATTGCACGCTTGCGCCGAGCCGAGCGAGAAGGCCCAGGGACATGCGCACGTAGCTTTCGCTGGTGAGTGTGCCGGCGCTGCGGAGCATGATGCCGCCTGGCAAGAACGCGGCGGCGAGCAGCACCGCGCTGACGAACTGGCTGCTTTGCGTGGTGCCGATTGTGAGTTCGCGTCGCGTTGCGTTGAGCGGAGCGGGCACGATGCGCATCGGCGGGTAGCCGTCGCGCAGGGCGAAAGAAACTTCGCAGCCGAGTTGCCGGAGGACCTCAGCGAGTTCGCCGATTGGGCGCTCGCGCATGCGGGCGTTGCCGTCGATCGTGATAGGGTGCTGAGCGAGCGTGGCGCAGCCGGCGAGAAAACGCGTTGCGGTGCCGGCGTTGTTGAGGTTGAGCGTGACTTCGCCAGTTGTGCGCCATGTGCCATCGACGCCTGTGACGCGGACGCAGCGCGGATCGCTGGCGTTGATTGTCGCGCCCAGCGTCGAAAGTGCGGCGAGCATGCGCTGGGCGTCGTCGGCGTCGAGCAGTGCGCCGCGCAGTTCGCTCTCGCCGCGAGCCAAGGCGGCGAGCAGCAGTGCGCGATTGCTCAGACTCTTGCTGCCGGGAGGCGTGATGACGACTCGCGTTCCGGGCTTGACGACTGGCGGTAGCGGCAGGTGCAAATGCGCGGGCATTTGTGCAATTGGAAATCGCAGGGCAGCTTCGAGCTGGCTTTGCGAGCGCGTGTGCGGTTGGGCTTCGGGTTGGCGCGCTGCATCGCTCATGCTTGTCGACCAAGCTGTGCGAACACAGTGCTGCACACAGCCAAGATTCTCTCTCCACATCTCACGAACTACTGAAAACTTGCTTACAACTTCGCCAAGGCGGCCGCTGCGGCGTCGCGATCGGCTTTTGCTTTCGTCAATTGATCGCGGGTTTGCTGCACCATTGCAGGCGGCGCGCGATCGGCATAACCGGGATTGTTCAAACGTCCTTCGAGCGTTGCGATGCTCTTGTCCATGTCGGCAATTTGCTTGGTCAACCGAGCCTTCTCAGCGTCGTTGGCGTCGCCGCCAGTTGCTGCAGCGGCGGCGGCTTCGGCGGGATCAATCAAGTTGCTGACGCGCAGTTCGGCACCTTCGAACGCGAAGGGCACGCCGGTTTGCGTAGCGTCTGTCGCGATGATGTCGATACCTGCGAAGGTTTTGATGAGATCGTCGATGCCGGTGAGCTTGAGGCTTGCGGGCACATGCAGTGTGATTTTGCGAGCGGGCTTGACTTGATGCTTGGCGCGAATGTCGCGAATGAGTGCGACTAGGGCTTGCACGCGGGCGAATTCACGCTCGGCATTTTCGTCACGCAGCGATGCATCAACCTTGGGCCAGCCTGCGGTGCAGAGTGTGCCGAGTTTGGTTGCGGGCGTGAGGGTGATGCCAGCGACCGTCGCGGTTTGGATGTGGCGGATGTGTTGGAAGAGCGTTTCGGTCACGAAGGGCATGACCGGGTGCAGCAGGCGAATGATCGCGTCGAGTGATTGTGCGAGCACGGCTTGCTGCTGGGGCGAATTCGCGACTGTGGGCTTGATGCCTTCGAGGTACCAGTCGCAGAAGTCGTTCCAGAGGAGCGTGTAGCAGCCCATGGCGTATTCGCTGAACTGATATTGCGCCAGCGACGCATCGGCGGCGTGGACGCCCGTCGCCAGACGCGAGAGCATCCAGCGATCAATCAGCGACAGGTGGGTCGCCCCTCCGGGGCGGCCGGAAGCCAGCGATGCGGAAGTCGCGGGTGATTCGCTTCGCTGCTCCGCAGCGACCTCGCCACGGAGTGGCGAGCCACCAATCATGGAGAGCGCGAAGCGCGACGCATTCCACAACTTGTTGGCGAAGTTACGACCCAGGTCGAACTTCGGACTTGTGTTTTTGCCTGTTTTTGAGTCCTTTTGCACGGGCAGGCGGACGTCTTGCGTGTCGGTTGCCATTTGGCAGAGCGTGAAGCGCATGGCGTCGCTGCCGTGTGATTCGATGATGTCCAGCGGGTCCACGCCGTTGCCCAGGCTCTTGGACATCTTGCGGCCTTCGCCGTCTTGGATGACGGCGTGGATGTAGACGTGCTTGAAAGGCACGGGGCCGGGTAGTGACGAAGTGACGGAGTGACGGAGTGACGAAGTGGAAGACGGCGAGGCGACTTCGTCACTTCGTTTCTTCGTCACTTCGTCACTTCTGAAGTAGCGATTGAACATCACCATGCGGCTGACCCAGAGGGTGATGATCTCGCGGGCGGTGCAGAGGGTGCTGGTGGGGTTGAAGGCTTCGAGCATGCCTTCGTTGCCGGGGAAGGCGCGCGGGTTGGGCCAGCCCATGGTGGAGAGTGGCCAGAGGGCGGAGGAGAACCAGGTGTCGAGGACGTCGGGGTCGCGATCTGTCTCGGGCGGATACACGTGTTCAGTGAGCCACGTCCAGTCGGATCCGACCGCTGATGCCGCGGGCAACTCGTACCACTTGTCCTTCGTTTCGAGAATCACAGCGAGCAAGTCATCCAAGCACCGCTCGGCTGCCACCGTCCGCGCACAGATGTCGAGCCGACCATCGTCGAAACTCTCACCGCACAAGCGCATCGCCACATCGCCGCTCACGCCGTACGCAGTGAGTACACGTTGCACGATTTCTTGCACACGTTGTGCGGCTGTCGCGAACGAAGTTCCATCGGGCTGGCTATCGAGCGAAAGGCTCCACACCGGAATCCGATGCCCCCACCACAACTGGCGCGAGATGCACCAGTCGCGGATGTTGTCGTGCCAGTGTTCGTAGGTTTTGGCGTAGCGGGGTGGGAAGAAGGAGAGTTCGCCGTCGGTGGAACGGGCTTTCAGCCCGTTCGGAACGGGCTGAAAGCCCGTTCCACCGGTGTGGTTGCTGGTGCGTTGCTCGGGCACGAGCGCAGCGTTAGCGGTTCGTGCCATCTTGGGGTCGGTCACGCGCACGTACCACTGGTCGCTGAGGTAGGGCTCCACAACCGCCTTGCTGCGGTCGGAGAACTTCTTGCTATGCCGCGTCGGCTTGACGCCTTCGAAGAGGCCGAGCTTGGTGAACTCCTCCACCACCAGCTTGCGAGCTTCTTCCATTTTCTTGCCGAGGAACTCGGGCGGCATTTTCGCACCGTCCCAGCCGTGCTTGTCACTCACGCGGCCATCGGGCGACATCATGTTGACCATTGCAAGCCCATGCCGCACGCCGATTTCGTAGTCGTTGGTGTCGTGCGCGGGCGTCATCTTCACGAAGCCGGTGGAGAACTTCGCCTTCGGATCATTCTTCTCCTCGTCCGTGGTTGCCATCGACTCGGGCAGCACCGCGTAGTCATCTGCGATGATCGGAATCTCGCGGCCCACGAGCGGCAGTCTCACTTTCTTGCCCACGAGTGCTTTGGCGCGCGAATCGCGCGGATTCATCGCGACTGCGGTATCGCCCAAATACGTCTCGGGACGGGTGGTCGCGACGGTGATCGTCTCGTCGGAATCAACGAGTGGGTACTTGAGGAAGTAGAACTGGCCATCGACTTCTTCGTCGTAGCACTCATCATCCGCCACGGCGGTTTGCAAGGCAGGGTCCCAGTTCACGAGGCGTTTGCCGCGGTAGATGAGGCCGTCGCGGAAGAGGATGAAGAAGGCTTCGCGCACGGCGGTTGCACATTGATCGTCCATCGTGAAACGCTGGCGGTCCCAGTCGCAGGAGCAGCCCATGGCTTTGAGCTGGCCTGTGATGACGGCTTCGTATTCGTCCTTGAACGCCTGGATTTTCGCGATAAATGCTTCGCGCGTGAAGTCGGTCTTGCGCTTTTTCTCTTCCTTCATCACGCGCTTTTCCACCACCGCTTGCGTGGCGATGCCGGCGTGGTCGGTGCCGGGCATCCAGAGGGTTTCGTAGCCCTTCATGCGATGCATGCGTGCGAGGATGTCTTGCAGCGTGTTGTTGAGGGCGTGGCCCAGGTGCAACGCCGCCGTCACGTTGGGAGGCGGAATCACAATCGCGTAGGGGTCCTTGGTTCCGCCGTTGGCTTTGACCTGCGAAGGATCAGCGGCGAAGGCCTTGGCTTTGAGCCAAAGATCCCATGCGGCTTGCTCGTGCTCGATGGGCTTGTAGGCCTTGGCAAGTTCCATGGTCGGGCCTTGGGCGGTGCCGGGTGATGCGGCAGGATTGGACGCAGAAGATGGAGAAGGCGAAGCGTTCATAGCGGGCGATTCTAGCTGCCGAGGTGAAGCATCCGATACCCTGTGCGTGCTGCAAACACAATCTCAGGCCCAAACCACTATGTCGACAAACCCACGCAATATCTTCGTTTTTACGCCTCGTGCTGGCAAGGCGTCGCACGCCGCGATTATTCTGGCGTTGCTTGCCGGGGGTGTGATCATGGGCGTGTTGGTGTATCGGCGGGCGAGCACGCCCGTGGTTCCCGCGCCGACGCCGCCGGTGGTGACGCAGCAACCTGAGAAGCTTGATGACATTCTCAATGCGGCGCATTCCTTCAAGCGTGACGGCGAGTGGGACAAAGCTGAGTCGCTGCTCAGCAGCGCGATCGCGAAGAATGCGGAAGAGCAGGCGCTGTACGTGCAGTACGCCGAAGTCTTCATCGGCAAGCAGCAGCCCGACAAGGCGTATGAGCAATACGAAAAAGCTCTTGCCATCGGCCCCCGAACTGCGGAACTCGAGTTCGCGGCAGGAAGCACTGCAAGTGCAGCGGGTCGCCTTGATCGAGCGAGCGAGCACTTTGGCGCGGCGCAGGCCCAGAACAAGACTGATTGGCGTGCGCCGCTGTTTCTTGCTCAGGTGCAAGTGAAGCAGAACAACTTCGATGAAGCCAAGAAGAACCTGCTGCTCGCGACGCATCTCAAGAGCGATCTCGGCGTGGCATGGGGCACGCTTGCGGAGATTTCGCTGCGCGAGAACGATGCGAATATCGCGCTGCAGCATGCGATGAAAGCTCGCGAACTCGAGCCTGATTCTGTTCTCTGGCGACTCGTGCAAGCCCGCGCGCTCAAGCGGCTTGCTAAGCCTCAAGAAGCTCTTGATGCCCTCGCGGGCCTTGATGAATCGCAGCGGCTCGAACCGGGAATCATGCCGCTCATTGGCGAGTGCTATGGCCTGTTGCGCAAACCTGCGGATGCAGCGTCATTGTACGCGGCCATGAGCGATCGATTTGGCGATCGCGGCGAGCTGGCGCTTGAAGCTGCGCGGTGGTTTGAACGCGCGGGCGACAAGGTGAGTGCGAAGAAATACGCTGAAAGAGCGAGCTTTTTGAGTGTTGCGGGCGCGAGTGAGTTACTTGATCGACTCAAGTAAACTGTTGCGCACAATCGGTTGTTCGCACTCGATCAATTGCCTTGTGATGCTTCACGTCGACGTGCAACTGCGTTCATGCTCACACGCGTGAAACGTTCTGCGTCGCGCCTCGTCAGTCCTGCTCGCCGAGCGACGAGTGCCGCGCCGATGTGCGAGTCGCAGCGGAGCTTGGCGTAGAGCGACTTTTTATGACTGATGATCGTTTCCGTCGAGCGATACAGGGCTTTGGTGATCTCGGCGGTGTCCTGACCTTGCCCTGAGCATCGACAGCACTTCGACTTCGCGAGGCGACAATGCGGCAGGCAAGCTGTACTCGTTGTACTCAGCTTCGAAGAACTCTGATCCGGTGTACAACTCCGACACCAGATCGCCTGCGACTCGATGGTGAATTGCGATGATTGCGCGCTGCTCGCTGCCGTCTTGCAATCGCAGCGGGTGCACGTGGGTTATGTATTGCTCGCCACACATCACGCTGCGAAACGCCAGCGATCTTTCTTGTGTCAGGCATCGCTCGACGATCGCCATGCGTTCTTGGGTCAGTTCATGCGAGAAGACTTCGGTCACGTTGCGTCCGATGATTTCTGTTGTCGGAGTCTGCTCTAGCCGTTGGCGATTGCGTTCGACTGCGGGCGACTGCGCGAGGATTGTGCCGTCCTCTGTCACCACGCTGAACATGACGCCGCTCTCTACAAGAGCCGCGAGGGAAATCGAGCCGCCAGACAATCGCGAAACGTTCAACACAGAAGTTCTCCGAGTTCGCGTCACCTTGGCACGACGGGCACCAGCACAAATAGCGACGCGAGGGGATACTTCGTCGCATGCAGGCAAAGGAAACTTATTCACAACAACTTGGTACCCAAACACCGTGACTTAGGAATCGCTTTACCGTTGGAATACGATGTTTGTTGTTCATACCCCGTGCAAACGGGACGCGAAGGACAGGTAGCTTACTGCATACTTATGCATACGAACAGGGGACGATGGTCGCTGCCGATGCTTGGACCAACTAGGTGCTCGTGCACGCGAATGTTTGAACTTGTGAGCACATGGTCGATGCGGATGCCAGGCAGAAACCGCAGTGGTCCAATATCTGGCCACGTATGTGAGAGCCCCGATCCTGCAACCGCGTTTGCATCGCGCATGCCATCGTCGAGCAATTTGGTCACCAGCCGGCTGTTGGCTGTCGCGTTGAAATCGCCGGCCATGACCAGTGGGCGGTCCTCGCTCTTCGCGATCGCCGCCAATTCGGCGACTTGCGCTCGCTGTTCGCGAAAGAGTGAGACATCTGCGGGAGGGACAACGTGCACGTTCTGGATGACAACTGGCGTGCCTGCAAGGTCTATCACTACGCGAATCTGCGGATCATGCAATCCGATCACGCCGGTCACGCGATCGCTTGCCGCTTGCGTGCGTGCTGAAAGGTACTTCACCGGTTCTTCCACGAACGGACGCTTGCTGAAGACGGCTTGGCCAAACGCGTTGCCTCGCATCTCGTTCACGATAAACGAATACTCATGGGCAAACTCATCCGCCATCGCTTTGTGCCAGGCGGGTGTGTGTTCTTGCACCAGGATCACATCGGGGTTTTTATCGCGAATGAATGCGATTGCTGCTTGCGCATCCGGATTCGTCAGCAAGACGTTCATCGACACAATCCGCAACTCTCGCGATGGGTCGACGGGTCTTGCGTCGGGCTTGCGAAACGCGAGCAAACTCAACACGGGCATCGCGAAGCCGACAGCGAGGACGCCACACAGAGTTGCTGCGACTCGCATGCGCATCAGCAGTGCAATTGCAGCGAAGAAGACCATCGCGAGTGCTGCATGCAGCGTGAATGTGCGACCCATGAACGCCAAGTGTGCGAGCGAGAGTTCTCGTCGCCTGGCTGCGTCAAGGGGCGTGTCTTCTATTGTCATCACGGTCAACGAGGTCGCTGCGCATGCGACCGCACCCCATAACAGCACCTTCACGCCCGTCCGCGCGGCTCGCGTGGGCTTATGCCACGCTCCACCCGCCGAACCGTTCTCGGTTGTTCTCACTTGCATGTGGCCCATACGTCGGTTGTACGCATCACGTTCGCTATTGGGGTTCCGAGAAGTAGCAATTTCGGCATCGCAAATGGGATACGCCGCACAATTCCGTGTCAACTTCTGTTTCAACACCACCGGTGCAAGCGACCACATCCGCGTCCTTACCGCGCTTCCCGCACTTGGCGTGCTCGCGTTCTCCATGCTTGGACTCGCGGCAGCAATGCGGCGGCGGTGGTAATGAGCCGCGTTTGCACATCGGTTTCATCAAGCAATTCAATTGCTAGTCGTTATCAACGCGGGGGCTGGCAATGCGCGGAACATCGCGCAGGCTCAAGCCTGCGCGCCGAGCGATCATCATCGCTTGCATCCGTGATGCACACTTCAGTTTCGCGTATAGCGACTTTTGGTGGCTCGACACCGTTTCGGTCGAGCGATGTAATCTGTCCGCAATTTCGGGTCCGTCGGCGCCGCTGGCCAGCAACGCGAGCACTTCAGCCTCGCGCTTGGTCAAGTTCGCCAGAATGCCAAAGTCGTTGAAGTCGGCTTCAGCATAATCGCTGGTCGCGAATGACTCGCGATCAAGAACGCCTTCTGTTCGCACGTGCAGCAAGAGCGCAACGGCTTGCCGGAACGTCTTGTCATCTGGAAGTGGCATCATATGCGAGACAAACTGCACGCCGCTGACAACGCTCCGCAACACGATCGGCTTCGCGTTTGAAATGGCGCGTCGAACATACGCCAATCGCTCGCGTCCTCGCCCATTTGGAATCAGCCGCACGATGTTTCGTTCCGGCACATCGTCGATACGTCCACTTTCGACCCCTAAGACCCGCAACAACTCGGGGGACATGTGATACAACGTGCCGTCAAAGCCAACCACACTCGTCAGGAGCGAGCCGTCAATGAAGAGTTGCAGTGGAACGCGATAACCTTGCATGAGAAATGACACAACCCGACCGGTTTGCACGCGGCCATGTACACATTCGAGCGAAGTGACGCATCCGATACGGCCCCCTCGGACCCATCAAGCAACGTATCTTTCGGGGCTTGCGAGCAACAGCAAGTAATACCACCGAGAATTCACCGAAAACCGTTAGAAAATTCGTGAAATCTGCTGGTTTCTACCTAGTTCACGCGATGTGAATTCATCTTACGTACAAGACATCCAGCAGCACTTCTACCTGTGTACCGCCCTTGCCGTTCGTTTTGGCTTTCGTTTATTTGCGTTCTTTCTCAGCGCGCCGACGTTTGAGTTCAGCATCGATGAAATCTGCAATTTCGCCACGAAGCACGGCTTCGTAGTCGCGACTTTCGTGGTTCGTGCGATGGTCCTTCACGCGATTGTCGTAAAAGACGTAGCTGCGAATTTGGCTGCCCCAACCGAGTTCGAGGCTGCCGCCGCTCGCTTTGGCGATTTCGGCTTCGCGGCGTTCGTCTTCCATTTGCTGCAATTTTGCTTGCAGCAGAGCCAGAGCTTGTGCTCTGTTCTGGGGCTGGTCGCGATAGGTACTTGCGACGATTTGGATGCCCGTTGGAATGTGCAGCACGCGGACGGCCGACGCAACTTTGTTGACGTTCTGGCCGCCAGGCCCGCGCGCTCGCACGAACGCTTCGACGACGACGTCTTTCTCAGGAATCTGAATGTCGGTCTCTTCAAATTCGGGCACAACGTCCACCGTGCAGAAGCTGGTTTGCCGCTTCCCTTGCGCGTTGAAGGGACTGACGCGAGCCAGGCGATGGGTGCCGCGTTCGCACTTCAAGTAGCCGAAGCAGTAAGGCCCCTTGATATGCAGCGTGACACTGTCGATGCCGACTTCGGCACCAAAGCCCTTATCGACTTCTTCCATGCTGAAGCCCATCTTCTCGCAATAGAAGATGTACATGCGCAGCACCATTTCGGCCCAGTCGTTGGCTTCTGTGCCGCCCACACCCGCCGAAATCGTGAGGAAGCAATTGCGATGGTCGTGCCGATCGTTCAGCAGCGACTGAAGCTCGATCTTCTCCATCTGCGTTTGCAGCTTGAAGAGCGTCTCGTCGGCTTCCTTGAGCAGGTCGTTGTCGCCCGCTTCCCTGGCCATTTCGTAGCCGATCTTGGCATTTTCCAGATCGTCCATGGCGATAGCGACGGGCTCAACCTGAGCTTTCAGTTGCTTGATTTCGGCGACAATTTTCTTGGCTTCGCTCTGGTTGTTCCAGAATGTGTCCGAACCCATCTGGGCTTCGAGGTCTCTGCGACGAGCTTGCTTGCTGTCGTAGTTAAAGAGAGTCGCGGATGGTTGCGATCCGCGCCTCAATGTCGTTGATGACAGGCTGGTGTGCGTCAAAATGCATGCAAAAACTCCAAATCCGACATCCGACCGCAGAGAGCGAAGGACGCGGGGCGAAGTATAACCGCCGGCCAGAGGAAATCGACTTGACTGGTGGGCCTCAACGCCAGCGTCCCCTCGAACTTACAATGGGAACTTGCAATCAACCGATCAAACAACCGCGACGACCAGTGCCCCCGGCGCACCGCTCAAGCCCATGGGGAACATCGCCGATGCGAACAACATCACCGTTTTGTTCATTCTGCTCGCGCTTGCGGTGGTGGTACTAGGCGCGCTCGCGCTCTTCCAGTTTCTCCGGCGCGACCGCCACATTCAATCGCTGCTCGACAAGCGGCATCAGTCGCCGCAGCCTCGCCGAGATGCGTGGGCGGAAGCCGGTCGTCGCCTTGAAGCGCCATCGGCCAAAGATCTCGAAGATGATTCGGCGGATGCGGGCGATAGAGACAATGAGAAGACGTGGACGCCGATTCCGCCGGCTGCAGTCACGTCTTCAACACCAGCAGCCAAGCCTGCAGTAGGCGCGTCGCGACAAGGTTCCAAGCAAGCGCCACTCGCGCTCGTCACGGGCGGAGCAAAACGCGTCGGTCGCGCGATCTGTCTTGAACTTGCTCGATCTGGATGCGACATCATCTTTACGTACAACACCAGCGAGGCTGATGCTGCAAGTCTGTGCCGCGAAGTGAACGCACTGGGGCGCGAAGCCACCAGCTACCGCGTTGATCTCAATGATCTGGCATCTGTCGAGGCGGCTGCGTCGCAATGGGCGCAGACGCTGCCGCACCTGGACGTGCTGGTGCACAATGCGAGCATCTACTCGCCTACGCCGCTGCATGAACTGCGAGTCGAAGAGGCATTTCAGCATTACCAGATCAACGCGCTCGTACCGCTGCTGCTGTCTGCTCGGCTCGCACCGCTTCTGCAACATTCCTCCCTTCCTGCAGGCGGGGCGATTGTCGCAATGGGCGACATCCATGCGATGTCACGCCCGCGGAAGGATTTTGCAGCGTACACAATGAGTAAGGCCGCGTTGACGGAGTTGGTGTACTGCCTTGCTCGCGACCTTGCGCCTCGCGTGCGTGTGAACGCTGTTGCACCGGGCGTGGTTGCGTGGCCCGCGCAAGGCCATGAAAGTTCCGCCGACGAACAACTCAAGTACTTGCGACGTATTCCGCTGGGCAGAGCAGGTGAGCCCGCAGATGCCGCTGCGACTGTGTGCTGGCTTGCTTTGCACGCGCCGTACATCACCGGGCAAGTTATTCGCGTAGACGGTGGCCGCTGGCTCACATAACACATCGTGATGCGAACTGCATCGAGCCTGCCGGGCGAAACGAATACACGGCAAAGGCAACCCATGTATATGACTCGCACTCTCTCCACCGTCGCTCTTTTCGCACTTGCGGCCTGCATCACGGGCTGTAACAACTCTGCGGCACCAAGCACGCCAAGCGCACCAAGTTCGACAGCAGCCACGCAATCGGCTCCCAGCACTGCGCGAACCCAAACGGCAGCGCCGGCATCGAACACAACACCGGCCGCATCCACGTCCACCACTCCCGCTCCGCCGGCCCCGCAAGCCGCAACAACAGGAACCACGCCCGTGTCTGACGCCACAACCGCAACTAATGCAGCCGCAACTCCCGTTAGCATGGATGCGAAGCCCGGTACCGAAGTCGCGCTCGTCGGCGCCGGCTGCTTCTGGGGCGTTGAGCACATCTTCGCCGAGCAACCGGGCATTCTCGATGCTGTCAGTGGCTACTCGGGCGGCCATGTGGATAACCCCACGTACAAGCAGATCTGCACAGACACGACCGGCCACGCGGAAGTCGTGAAGGTTTCTTTCGACCCAGCGAAGATCAGCTACGAGCAAGTGATCGATGTCTTCTTCCGCCTGCACGACCCCACGCAAATCAATCGCCAGGGCCCCGACATCGGCACGCAGTATCGCAGCGTCGTTTACTACTACAACGAGGAACAAAGAGCCGCTGCCGAACGCGTGAAGTTGAAGTTCGGCCCGCGGTTCAAGCGGCCCATCGCAACCGCTGTTGAACCTGCAAAGAAGTTCTACACGGCGGAAGACTATCACCAGAACTACTACGTGAAAACGGGCAAGGAACCGTACTGCCACATTCTTCGCGATGAGTAAGCGTCGCGAGTGTCGACGCATCGTCCTCTGGTCGCGATGATGTTGACACGCACAAACAGTTGATAGCCAAAGAACACACATTCTTCGAAAGAGCGACGCACCCAGTGTCGCTTTTTTCATGGACTGACTTCATCCGTGATTCACCCGACAAACTCGCTCACTTCACGATGAGCAGCACCACTTGCACCGCAAACATCACCAGCACCACACCCGTCGCAACCTTTGCCGCCACCGTGTGCTGCTTGGCCGTCGGAAATCGCAGCCACAGCAAATACTCAAACAGCCGCCAGCACGCACACAAGACGAGCAAGCACCCGGCGATCGTCGCGGCACCGAACGCAGGCACATGTCGCACGCCGCCGCGAGTTGCGAGGTAGAACATCAAGGCGCAGATTGGAATCGCGACGAGCCAATACGCGTCGCTTGGGCGACTGCCTCTGCTCGCCCCACTGCTTACAGCATCCGCCGCAGGCAGTTGCCCCGGTGGTGCGTGCCCATGCGAATCGTTCCGAGAATTCGCGCCGGTTTCATTCATAGGACACCGTAGGCCCAAGAAAATTCGCCGCTTTTTGCCGCATTTATCAACGCAAATCGCCGCCGCGCGGTATAACTCTCACGTGCACGGCTCGTTCTACATCCCCGGCTGGTCCAACACATCCAAGAGCATGGGCGATAACGCCACCTGCTCGCGGTGTGGCTACTCGCTCAAAGGACTCAAGAACACTGCACGCTGCCCTGAGTGCGGAAGCATCATTGCCATCGCGTCCAAAGGTCCCGTCGAAGGCGGCACGCTAACGCAAGCACCGATGGAGTACTTGCGGCGATTCGTTGCTGGTTGCTGGCTGCTCCTGCTTGGCGGCATCCTGAGTTTCACATTTGCTCCCATCGCCTACTTCGCTATCGCAAATCTTCCGCTCGCGGGCGTGCTGCTCGCTTGCGGCTTGTTCTGCTGGGCCGCTGGCGTTTGGATCATCACCGCACCGCGCAAGTTGGGCCTGCAAGCGTCAATCAACACCCAAACTGAATGGAGCCGCGTTCGCTTCGGCGCCCGCTGGGCTCATCTTTCACTCGTCATCGGGATCGCGCTGATCATTGTTGCGCAAGTCATCTTCAACACCGCAACCAACGCTTTCATGAACAATCCGGCGACGTTCAACATTCCCATCGGCAATCTGCCTGGGCTCGCTCCTACGCGTAGCGCGGCGAGTTGGTCGCTCTTGGTCGTGGGCGGCATCTTCCTCAGTGCGGGTGCTCTCGGTCCGGCGCTGCTTGGCATCTACATGGCTCGGCTTGCGGAGTGGGCTCAAGATATCGACCTGGGCACGCGCCTTCGCATGGCTGCCGCTGGCATGATCGCAGGCCCCATCCTCATGATCCTTTTTCTGGGCCTGTTGCCCATGACCAAGATTGCCCCAATTGTCTTTGCGGGCATTTGGCTCGGTTGGATCGGCTTCGGCTTGCTCATCATCTGCCTCGGGCAGTTCGCGTGGGGCACGTTGCAGTTTGTCAACATGGGACGATGGGCGATCAAGAACGCGGTCGCTTTCGCCGACTCGCAAGTTGCCATCAGCGAGAAAAAGGCCGAGCTCTATCGCTCCATGCCGCTGCCGGCAGACGCGAGCGTTGACGTTGCCGCACCCATGCCCACGCTCAGCAAACCCGCGGAAACGCCGCAGCGTCCACGCAGTCTGGGGAATCACGTTCTGCGTCCGCGTGCAGACGTCGAGCCGCTTGCACTCGCCGATGAGAATGCCAGCAACGCGGCCGACGCCAACACCAAACGACACGAAAAAGGCCGCTAACACGCTGGCTTCTGGCTCATTCGCGTTCAACACAGAGAATCTGCCGCACGCGCTCACTACAATCGCCGGTGAGCATTGCCAAGGCCAAAGTTCTTGTTGCCATGTCAGGCGGCGTCGATTCTTCCGTCGCTGCGGCATTGCTACAACGCGAGGGCTATGAAGTCGTCGGCTGCTTCATGCGGCTGGGCTCACCTGGCGAGACGCTCGATGAGTTGATGCCTTACGACGACGCTTGTGCGATTAGCAACGCAGACGATCAAGCAGGCTCTCACGGTTCGCCGGCGAGAACCATCAAAATCGGCCACCAGGGCTGCTGCTCCATCAACGACGCGGCTGATGCCCGGCTTGTTGCCGCGCAGCTTGGCATTTCTTTCTACGTTTGCAACTTCAAGAAGGACTTCGGCCGGATCATCGATTACTTCGTTGATGAATACGCCAACGGCCGCACGCCCAACCCGTGTGTGCGCTGCAACGACTGGCTCAAGTTCGGCAAGCTTCACGAGTACGCGAAGCAAATCGGTGCGGACTTCGTTGCGAGTGGTCACTACGCCCGCATCGAGCGCGATGCGGCGGGCTCACCTCGCCTCTACCGCGGCGTCGATCACTCCAAGGACCAGAGCTATGTGCTCTTCGGTGCGCCGCGTGAACGCTTGGCCGAAATGCTCTTGCCCATAGGCGGCCTCGAAAAGACACACGTGCGAGAGCTCGCGCGGCAGTTCAACTTGCCCGTTTTCGACAAGCCTGATAGCCAGGAAATCTGCTTCGTCCCCGACAACGATTACGCGGGCCTCGTTGAACGCAAGCGCCCCGAACTTGCTGCATCGCATGCGAGCACCGGCAAGATCATCGACCGCGACGGCACTGTCGTGGGCGAACACGAAGGCCAGCACCACTTCACGATCGGCCAACGACGCGGCCTCAACGTAGCGCTGGGTTACCGTATCTACGTGACGGGCAAAGATGCGAAGACGAACACCGTGACCATCGGCAGTGAAGACGATCTCAAGAGCACGAGTTGCATCGTGGGCGAAGCCAACTGGCTGATTGACGTGCCGCCACTGGACACGCCGCGACGGGTTCACGCCAAGTATCGCTACAACAGCCCCGCCGTTCCAGCCACGATTCACGTACTGCCTGACGCGACGAGCGCCGCGACGCCTTCGGGACGCAGCGGTATGTTTGCGGTTACGTTCGATACGCCGCAAACGGCTGTCGCGCCGGGGCAGGCTGTTGTGCTGTTTGATGAAGCGAATCCGGACTGGATCATTGCGGGCGGGTGGATTGCACAAGCCGTCAAGTGAAGCGGCTCACACATGCGGATTACTCCTCATCCGCGCGCAACTTACTGACCACACTGAAATCCTCCAACGTCGTCGTGTCCTGAGTTATCTTCTCCACCCCCGCCGCCACATCTCGCAGCAGCCGACGCATGATCTTTCCGCTCCGTGTCTTTGGCAGCCCATCGGCAAATCGAATCTGATCAGGCTTTGCCAGCGCCCCCACTTCCTTGCCCACGTGCGCTGTTAGCTCCTTGCGAAGTGCCTCATCAGGCTGCCGGCCGTTCTTGGTCAGCCAGTTGGGTCGTAGCGTGACGAATGCGCAGATCGCATTCCCCTTCACCTCATGCGGCATACCCACTACCGCCGCTTCGGCAACCGCCGGGTGGCTCACGAGCGCACTCTCCACCTCCATCGTGCCCAGCAGGTGCCCGCTCACCTTGATGACATCATCGATACGTCCTTGAATCCAGAAGTATCCGTCCTCGTCACGCCGCGCGCCGTCCGCCGAGAAGTAGTAAGGCTCGCCGGTCGCCGGGTCCTTGATGCGTCCCCAGTAGCTACTCACAAATCGCTCGCGATTGCCATACACGCCGCGCAACATGCCGGGCCAAGGCTTGCGAATGACAAACAGCCCGCCCTTGTTCGCTCCGATTTCCTGCCCTGCTTCATTCACAATCGCGGCGTCAATGCCCAACATCGGCAGCGTGCAACTACCAGGCTTCGTGGGCGTCGCGCCCGGCAAAGGCGTCACCACATGCCCGCCCGTTTCCGTCTGCCAGTACGTGTCCACAATCGGACAATTTCCCTTGCCGATGTGTTCGTTGTACCAAATCCACGCCTCCGGATTGATCGGCTCGCCAACGCTGCCCAGCAGCTTCAAGCTGCTCATGTTGTGCTTCGCAGGCAAGTCATCGCCCCACTTCATAAACGTACGAATTGCCGTTGGCGCGGTGTAAAACTGTGTCACCTTGTGCCGCTCGATGATGTCCCAAAAGCGATCATTCGCTGGGAAATTCGGTGCTCCCTCATACATCAACGTTGGCACGCGATTCATCAACGGCCCATACAACACATAGCTGTGCCCCGTGACCCAGCCAATATCCGCTGAACACCAGAACAACTGCCCGCTATCCGGAATCAAGTTGAACGTCAGCCGCGCGGTGGTATTCACAAACGTCAAATATCCGCCCGTGGTGTGCATGATGCCTTTGGGCTTGCCTGTGCTGCCGCTGGTGTACAGCAAGAACAGCATGTCCTCGCTTTCCATCTCCGCACACGGACATGCATCCGTCACCAGCGGCATCATTTGGTCATACCAGTGGTACTTCGTTCCTTTGTTGTTGATGTTCGCAGGAGTCTCGCCGCTCTCAAATCGCTCGCTGGGCACCTGATGACTCGTATGCCGCACCACAAGTACATGATTGACGATGTGCCCTTGGTTTGCGAGCGCATTGACGGCATCATCCACGCTCTTCTGCAGCACCAGTACCTCTCCGCGCCGATACCCGCCGTCAGCGGTGATGATCACCTTGCTGTTGGCATCCTGCACTCGCTCTGAAATCGCGGTGTGTGCGAAACCACCGAAAATCACGCTGTGCGGCACACCAATTCTGGCACATGCCAGCATCGCATACGCGAGTTCCGGAATCATGGGCATATAGATCGTGACCACATCGCCCTTCTGCACGCCCAGCCGCTTGAGCATATTCGCGAACTGGCTCACCTTCGCTTGCAACTCGCGATACGAAATCCGCCGAATCTCCGGCTCTTTCGCATAACTGCTGCCGGGCGCAACGTGACTCGTCCGCACGCCCATAGGCTCACCTTCCCAGATGATCGCCGTCTCATCGCCAAACCCGGCTTGCACATGCCGATCAACGCAGTTGTAACACGCGTTGATCTTGCCACCCACAAACCACTTCGCGTCGGGCGCGTGCCAACTCATCACATCGTCCCAGTCACGAAACCAGCTCAGCCGGCGAGCTTCGCCGCTCCAGAACCCTTCCGGGTCTGCCACCGAGCGTTCATGCAGCCGCTTGTACTCCGCGAGCGACGCAATGTGCCAACACGGAAAACCAAGCTCCTTCGCGTCTTTGGGTGCAAACACGCGCGTCTCTTGCAACGCGCTCGTGATGTCGCTTGATGTTCCCGCGCCCTGCTGATTTGCCCGCCCAGTTGCCTGCCCGTGTGCCGGAGTGGAGTTGGTCATGCACACATCATACAAAACTCCGCACGCTTTGCATTGCCCACTTCTCTCATCATTTTGACATCCCACCCGGTACCATGCGCCAGTGCCCGACAAGCCGCCCATCTCCCTTACTTCCAACCTGCTCGATGCTGGCCTCGTCACCGAGCGCCAAGCCGCTTTGCTCTCCAATTTGGGCATCAACTCCGTGGGCCGACTCGTCGCGCACCTGCCCATGCGTCACGAATCGCTCGAGAGCGAAACTACAATCGCCGACCTGCTCGAAGGTTCCATAGGCTGCGTCCGCGGCGACGTCTCTGCCGTGCGCATGGTTCGCGGCCGCTCCTCTCGCCTTGAAGCTGTCATTAACGACCACACCGGTCGCCTCGACGTCACCTGGTTCAACGGCACGTACCTCGCCGAGCGTGTGCGACCGGGCGTGCGGCTGCGCGTGCAAGGCAAAGTGCAACGCCGCGGCCCGCAGACACAAATGATTAACCCCAAACTGGAAGTAATGAACCCAGTCAAGGAAGAGCCCCTTCAGCGCGACGGTCGCATTCGCGCGATTTATCCGGCTAGCGAAGCCATCAACAGCGCGGAGATCGAGAAAATCATCGCCAAGGTTCTGCCCAAAGCTCTGCCGCTGCTCGATGAGCACTTCGCCCAAGAGTTTCGCACGCAGCGCGATATGCCCACGCTCGCCGACGCGTATCGCATGATGCACCAGCCTTTCGCGATGGACGAAGTCGGTCGCGCACGTCGGCGACTGGCGTACGACGAACTGCTGCTACTGCAACTGGGCGTCGCCATGAAACGCGCTCAGCTTCGCGATGCGACGAAAAGCCCGCAGCTCATGTGGAACTCCGCCATTGACCAGCGCATCCGCGCTCGCTTTCCGTACACGCTCACCAGCGGCCAAGAACAAGTCATCGCCGACCTCATCGGCGATCTTTCAACGTCTGTCCCAACCAACCGCCTCATCCAAGGCGACGTCGGCGCGGGCAAAACCATCGTCGCCCTCTACGCCATGCTCCTCGCCATCGCCAGCGGCCATCAAGCCAGCCTGATGGCGCCCACCGAAATCCTCGCTGAACAACACTTCGCCACCATCTCGCGTCTGGTCGCCAGCAGCAAAGTCCGCGTCGAACTTCTCACAGGCAGCACACATGCCAAAGACCGCGCGAGTTTGCTTTCTCGACTTTCTGCAGGTGAAGTCGATCTTTTGATCGGCACCCACGCGCTCCTGACCGACAGCGTCACGTTCAAGAATCTCGCCGTCGCCATCATCGACGAGCAACACCGGTTCGGCGTTTCACAACGTGCCACGCTCCGCGCCCAAGCCTCCGACGAAGGCATCACCCCGCACGTCATCGTCATGACCGCCACGCCCATCCCACGCTCGCTCGCTCTCACGCTCTTTGGCGATCTTGACATCAGCACTATCACAGGCCTGCCACCCGGTCGCAAGCCCGTTGTCACCAAACTCATTTCGAGCCACCAACGCCAACTCGCGTACGACGACCTCCGCGCACGCATCGAGCAAGGCGAACAAGGCTTCATCGTCGTGCCCGCAATCGAGCCAGGCGAATTCCCGCTCAACGGCTCCACGCCGCTTATCGACGTGCGCACCGTTCACAAAGCTCTCGAAGATCAATACCTGCAAGGCAAGCGCATCGCCGCCCTACATGGCGATCTGAAACGCGCGACGCGCGACGCCGTTATGGAACGCTTTCGTCTCGGGCAGATCGACGCCGTCGTTGCAACCACCGTTATTGAAGTTGGCGTTGATATTCCTAACGCTACCGTCATGATCGTTGAACAAGCCGATCGTTTCGGCCTCGCGCAGCTTCACCAGCTTCGCGGCCGCGTCGGTCGCGGCGACAAACCCGCCGTTTGCTATCTCATAGGCGATCCCAACACCCCCGAAGGCAACGAACGACTCGCCGTGATGGAACGCACCAACGATGGTTTCGTTCTAGCCGAAAAAGACCTGCAAATCCGCGGCATGGGTGAAGTTTTTGGGCTCAAGCAATCAGGCCTGCCGCCGTTCCGCATCGCTGAACCCATGCGCGATCGCGACCTGCTGATGCTCGCTCGTCACGATGCCAAAGCGTGGATCGAGAAGACGCCCAAGCTCGATGCACCGCAAGACGCTTTGCTGCGCAAACGCCTGATGAAAGCTCACGGCAAGTACTTTGGCTTGGGCGATGTTGGCTAGCGCACGCATGCACTTGGCTCGCGAACCTTTGCTACAACGATCGAACCGCCCGCTTCACGATGTAAGCGGTACTCGCACTCGCCGACTCGCGTTGCCACCGCTTCACGACTTGACGCACAAACACCGCGTCACTCTTCCCTGCATCATTCAACCAGTTCGCCACTGAGTTCTGCACGTATCGCGACATATCAGCCTTCAGCGGCTCAATCACCGCCAATCCCGCCGCCGGATTCGCCTTGAACAACTTGATGTGCCCACACCACACTCCGCGTGGCCGAGTCACTTCACTCGCAAATCGCCGAACGTTCGCGTCTTTGCTCGCCGTCCAAGGAAGCAAACTCGCAATTGCTTTCTCGGGCTCGTCGTCAACGAACGGCCTCACGGACAGCCACGCCCACTCGCGCACGCCTGAGTGTTCATCCGCCGCTAGTGGCTTGATGCGTTTGAACTTCGCCGCGAGTTTCTCAGGTGAACGCTCGCCTCGCATCATCGCATATGCCGCCCAGCCTCGCACAGTATCGCTGGCGTGCAACGCGAGCGCGTCTACGTTCGCGGCATCGTGCTTCGCAATCAGCCCGCCCGCCAACGCCATCCGCTGCGTGATTCCGAGTTTGGCCCCCGGCTTCCAAGCCTTGGGTACCGGCGCACGCAGACTCTCGAGCGTCGCGCACATTGCCGTCGCGGCGGCTGCATCGGTGCTCACGCCTTCAGCCACTCGCAGCTGCGCGATCGCATGTGCGGGCATGCGTGAAACTGCTTCCATGAGTACTGCAAAATCCACGACCAAGATATCGACGAGCGTGCGCGAGGCCATCTGCCCGCTGCTCAGCAGTGCACGCTCTTCCTTCGAGATTGATGCCGTGGTATTTGGAGGCATCATGCGCTCGCACCACAATCATCCGGACCTTCGCAGAGCCTCAGGTCCGGCGTCGGTTAGCCGTTGGTGTCGTAGACGAATTCTTCGTAGGGTTGCACGAGCACAAATCCTTCGCCTTGGAACATCATCTGGAAGCTCTCGCCGCTGCCGCGCCCTAGGAATGTCTTGAAGCTCACATCCGTCTTGAACTCGGGCTGCAAATTTCCCGACCACGCCACCGTCGCCTGCGGATCGGTGAAGACCGGTTTGCCTGGCGAAACTCGCAGCGCAAGCGGCCGACCGTGCGTTGCCACCGCAATCAGCCCGCTGCCCGCGACTTTCACGTTGAACAGTCCGCCGCTTGCAATGGCCGACATCTTCCGCATCATCGTGATGTCGCGCGTCAAGCCATCTTGAATCGCCAGCAAGTCGTTGCCGTTCACAAACACGGATTCGTTCTGCAACTGCAAAACGTTAATCATCTTGCCACCGTCCGCGATGTACAACTTGCCCGAGCCCTCGGCTTTGCTCAGCGTGGTGCCTTCGCCCGATACCGCCTTCTTCAGCAAGTTACCCAATCCTTGCTCAAGGAGCCCCTCGCGCGTGAACTTGATGTTGCCCACGTACGCGATCATCGCGCCCATCTTCATCCAGATCAAGCCATTGAGGTTTACCTCCAGCACGCGATCCGACTCCAGTTCAAACAGCCCTTGGCTGCGATCCTGCTCTGCGTGCGCTGCCACAAACTGACTGAGCGATTGACGAGACATAGACCCTCCATTTCACCGTGGAAACAACCTTCTCGCAAATTCCGGACGTTGCTTGTTCCGAGACGGTAGCCGCCTCTTGCACGCTCCTGCGTCCCACCACACCAAGGTCCGCAAACCGCCCGCACACACCTTCCAACCGTCTGGAATTACGGACTTCACCCCTTTTTGTCGATCTCCCCGCCACTTGCTTTGCGACCTCGCCGATGTTTTCTATTGAGACTCACCTTCGGTGGTGAAGCATCTGGTTTCTCTCTCCCCATGATCCGCGGCGAATCCATCCTCATGCGTCCCTTGCCTCCTGAAAACGGACAAGGTGCTGCAAAGTCCGAAGGCTCGCCGCCCCAACGCGAGGAAGTGATCAATCCGTTCGTCGCGCAGAAGGTCCAAGACCTCGATGCACCGATGACATTCCGCCCCGTGCCCGTCGGCAAAGCTGCCGTAGGATTTTTCCTGAGCGCGTGGTGTCTCCTGCCGGCGTTCGCACTGCTTGCATGGAGTGTTTTGCACGCGTATCTCGGCGTCGCTGCCGATGTGAAGAGCGAATTGCTTATCGCCATCTGTGTGGGCGTTGGCTCGCTGCTGGTCGCAGCAGGTTTAGCTGCAATCCTCGCAAAAGTGCTTGACTCGGGACGCCTCGTCGCAAGTGCCGCCTTCTCGTCGGTGCTCAGCATTGTGTTGATGGGTTCAGCGGTGCGCATCGTGGTTCATCAGCCTAGCGTTGCTGCGGCATCACCCATGACGGCTTGGATGATGGAGCCTTTCCAAACCCGCCTTGCGAATGTTCCGCACAGCGACGCGCTCCCCTCCATCGACGACGCACGCACGCGCGAACTCACGATGGACCGACTGACTAAGCGCATGCAAGAAGGCATTATCGACCCCGAAATGGTCGGCAAAGCACCGAAGAAAAATGCCAATTCAAGCAACGTCCGCCTGAACGTGCGCAAGAAAAAGTCAGTCAGCCCAGAGGGCGAAGTCGCCGAAGCCAAAGAAGGCGAATAAATCTCGCGCGGTTACGCAGTCGCGTGCATCACACGTTGAACAAGAAGTGGCACACGTCACCATCGTGCATGACGTATTCCTTGCCTTCCACGCGCAGCTTGCCAGCTTCCTTGATTGCCTTTTCATTCTTGAACTTTTCAAGGTCGGCAACCGTGTACACCTCAGCGCGGATGAACCCCTTCTCAAAATCGGTGTGAATCACGCCCGCCGCCTGCGGAGCCGTCGCGCCTATGGGAATCGTCCACGCACGGACTTCCTTCTCGCCCGCCGTGAAGTAGCTTTGCAGTCCAAGCAACTTGTACGTCGCCCGCGCCACCGACGCCAGCGCGCGTTCCTTGAGGCCCAGGGCTTCGAGCATCTCCTGCTGCTCGCTCTCAGCCATCTGCGAAAGCTCGCTCTCAATCTTCGCACAAACCGCCACGACTTCCGCCCCTTCTTCCTTGGCCTTTGCGCGAACTTGCTGCGCCATCGGGCCAGTTCCCTCAAGGTCATCCTCGTCCACGTTCATGACGTACAAAACTTTCTTCACGGTGATGAGCCCCAACTGCTTGAGCTGCTTCTGCTGTTCAGGTTCATCAAACTTCACGGTGCGTGCCGGCTTACCCGCATCCAGCGCAGGCTTGAGAGCCTTCAGCACCGCATACCGCGCCACGTCTTCAGGCTTGCCACTCTTCGCCGCGCGTTCCGCCTTGCCCAGCCCCGCTTCCACCGTCTGCAAATCCGCCAACACCAGTTCCATCGCGATAATCTCCATATCGCGCACCGGATCAACTGTCCCCGACACATGCAAAATCTCTTCGCCGCCCGGCGCCTTCGTAAAGCACCGCACCACCTGCATGATCGCATCCACTTCGCGAATGTGACTCAGGAACTTGTTCCCAAGCCCCTCCCCTTCGCTCGCACCTTTCACAATCCCCGCGATATCCACGAGCCGCAAAACCGCCGGCACCAACTTCTGCGGCGGAATGTACTTCGTGATGATCGCCAGCCGACTATCCGGAATCGGCACCACCCCGACGTTGGGCTCAATGGTCGCGAACGGATAATTCGCCGCCAAAATGTTCGACTTGGTCAAGGCGTTGAACAGTGTTGACTTGCCGACATTGGGCAAACCGACGATACCGGCTTCCATATTCGAGTCTCCAGCCCGCGCAGTTGCCAACCAAGCCACTCCGCGAAGCCGCCATCGTACGCGAGCGAAAGTCGCCAAATTTGGTTTCCTCGCATACTTGGCTGCTTCAATACTTGCTCGCAGGTCTTACACTTGCCCATCTGCGGTTGTAGCTCAGTTGGATAGAGCAGCGGTTTCCTAAACCGCAGGTCGGCGGTTCGAATCTGCCCAACCGCGTTTGCAGTTTCCAAGTAGGCCGCCCGCGGGCGGCAAGCCTTCCTCATGCACCCAATCACGCAACTCGCCCAACTCCTCCCCCAGCGCCTCTACACCCGCGAAACCCTCCGCGCCCTCGGTGCCTTCAGCCGCGCGGGCATCAAGCTTGATCGCACCAACGCCCTCGCACAAACCGCCGACAACTCGCCCACAAGCACACTCGTCCGTCTCTTTTTCCTCGCTCAAGCTGTGCCTGCCGACGCTGTCGCTGACGCAATCGCGCCGATCGCTACCGACGATCTCGTCGCCGCCAACCTCCTCACACGCGAAGGCGACCAAGTCCGCAGCAACCACGCCATCATCCCATTCGGCAAGCACCTCACGCTGCGCGACTGGGAACCCTTCGACACCGGCAAACCCCTCGCGCCCGATCATGTGCTGGGTGTGGGCCTCGCGACCAGTCTGCTCGCTGCGTTGACCATCCGCCGCAAAGCCGAACGCGTCCTCGACATCGGCTGCGGCCAGGGCTTTCAATCTCTCTGCGCCGCCGAACACGCCCACAGCGTCATCGCTACCGACGTGTCGCAGCGATCTCTCGATGTGACGCAGATGGCCGCGTTGCTCAACGGCATTAGCAACATCGAAACGCGCCTCGGCAGTCTCTTTGAACCTGTCGCTGGTGGGCGAACTGCCTCGCAAAACGAGCGGCAGAATAAGTTTGATCTCATCGTCAGCAACCCGCCGTTTGTCATCGCTCCAAAGCACGACCTGGTTTGTCTTGGTGGCACACACACAGGCGACAGCCTTGTGCGAGAACTGCTCGCCAACACGCCTGCGTACCTTGTCGACGATGGTTGTGCATCCATCACACTCAATTGGCACCACAAGACCGAAGATGACTGGCCCGTCCGCCCGCACGTCTGGCTTGATCGCAACGGCTGCGACTGCCTGCTGCTCAAGTTCTACACCGAGGACGCCAACACCTACGCCGAGAAGTGGGTGAACGAAGCCGACTTCGCCCATCAAACAAGCGCTGCAAACAACAAGCAAGCGTGGCTCGCCGAACTCGCGAAGCTCGGCGCCAACTACATCAGTATGGGTTGCCTCATCATGCGCAAGCGCGCAACGTCCAACGAGAACTTCTTCCGCGTTGAAGAACTCGACCACCACACGCTGCAAGGCGACGCAAGCGATCAGTTGCTCACAATCATGGGCAACGAAGCTCGCTTTCATGAAGCGGCGAGCATGGACGACATCCTTGCCCTGCATCTCAAACTTGTGTCCACCGTCGAACTTGAACAACGCGTGAAACAGGGCACATCGGGCGGCTGGGACATCCAACGCGGCGTCCTGCGCCACACGCACGGCTTCCCCTTCGACCTAGGCCTTGATTCCAACGCGATCGACCTGCTCAGCGACTTCACCGGCACACGCCCCGCCGCCGATGTCATCGCGGCCATGGCCCGTCGCAGGCGGGCCGACCCAGCCCAAGCCCTTGCTGCGAGCGGCAAGTTTCTCTCAAAGTTGATGCGTTACGGCTTCCTCGAAGTAACCAGCGACTGATCGACAGACTTCATCGCTTCGTCACTTCTCGACGACCGCCATCATCCTCGCCTTCAGAGCCGGTTTGGCTTCGTAGCCCGTCCACGCATCGACAACATCACCCTTGTTCACGATCATCAGTGCCGGAATCGAGGAGACGCCAAACTCCTCGGCCAACGCCGGGTGTTCGTCAACGTTGATGAACGCGAACAGCGCCTCACCCTGCATTTCTTCCGCCAATTGCTCCACCACCGGCTTCAAAGCCCGGCAAGGCGGGCACCACGGCGCCCAGAAATCGACCAGCACAGGCTGCTGGGCCTTGAAAACCTCAGCGTCAAAGGTTTGCGTCGTGGGATGAAGGATGTTGGTTTGCTTGTTCATATGGTCCATAGTCTTCGATTCGATGCTCGGTCGCGGTGCATCGTTCCACCGACATTGCACACAATCCTGCAAAAGAAATCTTTACCCGGATGTCGTGACGTGCTCGGCCTCACATGCCCTCACGCGCCCGAGGGAGCAAAGCACAGAAAGATGCTTGCAAAGTTCGTGACTATCCGATAGATTATTCGACATGGCGTGCTTGAGGTCGCATGTGCGACCCACCGCCGCAGACTCGCCTGCTCGCAGGCACAAGGAATTGACGACATGGCCAAACGGACCACTCACCGCAGCTCAGCAGGTAAAAAACTCTACGCCGTGCGCGCCGCGGACGGTAGCTTCAAGGACATCCAAACCTTCGAACGCGCCCACAGCATGGACATCAAGAAGAACTCCGCCGCCGAAATGAAGGCCGAAGCAACTGCCAAGAAGCCCGCGAAGAAGGCTGCCAAGAAGAAAACCGCCGCGAAAAAGGCTACCAAGAAGCCCGCTGCCAAGAAGGCTGCGAAGAAGACCACCAAGAAGAAAGCCTAACTCTTCAGGTCTTACGACCACAAACCCGCGATCATCGCGGGTTTTTTCGTGCGCTCACGTTTTTGGACGCCCCACTCCCGACCACCTACTGCTTCGCCACCAGCACCGCAATCCCCCGCACAAACGCATACTCACACGTCCCACTCTCATTCACAAGCACGCGAGTTCCATCCGCCTTCACCACCTCGCGCAGCTTCTCTTTCGTCGCCGGGCATCGCAGCAACGCCAGCACCGCCGGATCCACCGGCACAACAACAGTTGTCGCGCCTGACACCTGTGTCGCCGCACTTTTCACGTTGCTCGCAGTCATGCAATGCCTTCGCCAACTTTCCTGTCACACTCGCCTATCACACTCGCCCGTCACTCTTCGCATCACTCTTCGTCAAACCCGCCATCCACCAACTTCTTCAGCGCGTCAGCCGCCTTCGCCTCATCCACGCCGTCAGTCACAATCTCCAGCACACTCCCCTGCCCCGCTGCCAGCATCATCACCTGCATGATTGATTTCCCATCCACCTCAGTATCTTCGCGCCGGATCAGCACATTGCACCCAAACGTCGTAGCCAAATCCACAAATGCCATCGCCGGCCTGGCATGCAGGCCCAACCGATTGACAACAGTGGCATGAACAGTGGTGGGCATCGCGACAACTTCAATCCATCAACTCAACATCCCGTCAACCAGTCTTCAAACAATCAAGTGCTGCGCATCTGAATCCTGCAGCATCTCGCGAACCTCCTCCACCGTCGTGCACTGCCGCAGGTGCCGACGGAAACTTTCCTTGTTGAGGTTCTTGAATATCACCTCCATCGCCCGCAGGTGATCTTCCGGCCTGTCCTCCGGACTCGCCAGCAAAAACACAAAATACACCGGCTGCTTATCCAAACTCGAAAAATCCAACCCGCGCTGCGTCAGCCCAATCGCCGCCGCCATCTTCGTTATCCCCAAATGCTTCACATGCGGCACGGCCACGCCCCGCCCAAACCCGGTCGTCGCCTTGCGCTCGCGCTCCATCGTTCGCGCCAGAATCTCCGGCTCCAAACTCGCCGCGAACGCACCGGCTTTCGCCAACGCCGACACCAACTCGCGCACCACGCCATCACGATCCGTTGCGCCAAGTTGCGGCACAATCGCACCTTCCAGCACAAGTTCTGAGAGTTTCAGCATCGCGTGATTCTCACTCGTCCCCGGACCAACATGCGTTAGTGGCTCTTGAGCCGATCCTTGAACTCGCGAAGCTGCCGCTCGCCCTTTTCCGACACCAAGTCGATAGCCGCATACGGATCCGCGCCCGTCGCATGACTCACAAAATCATCGTGCTTCTCAACATCGAGCACCAACTCCACGTCATACTCCATCGTGTGATGGTGCTTGCTCACCTGCTTGATCGTGACCGTGATCAACTGCACGCCGTCGTAATACTTGGTCAACTTCCCCGTCTTCTGCTCGGCGTACTGCCGAATCGCATCCGTGATCTCAAACTGACGACCGACAACGTCAATGCGCATAAGACTCTCCATTGCACCGCGACAACCACGCGCGAAACGATGTCCGCGCAAGCAGAGATGATACGTCACGCCGCCCGGCATCAACCGAACGGTCGGAAAATGTCCGGGTCGCTCTCCCCACCAGACAATCCCCACTTCAACAAACAAAAAAACCGGCCATCAAAGGCCGGTTCTTCCGTCAATGGGCCTGGGCAGACTCGAACTGCCGACCTCACCCTTATCAGGGGTGCGCTCTACCAACTGAGCTACAAGCCCGACTCCAAATTCCCAACCGTGTTGGGCCGACATCGTAGCCGCTCACCCGCGTCCGTCCAGTCGTTTCGCCCCGCCAGCGACGCACTTCGCCGCCGCGGCGAAAAAATCGACAACTTTGCTGGCAAGCCCGCCATCGTGTGGCATGCTCTGGTATCGGACCGCCCCGCGCATCGCCGCGCGCCGCGTCGGCCCGGGTTCGGGTCTTTCGCGAAGGGGGCGCACATGCGCAGTTCGTTCTCGCATCGAGTCCATTCCGCACTCGTTCTCGCACTGCTCGCTGGCACAACAGCCCACGCCCAGCTCGCCGAACCACTTGCTGGCCGACTCGAAGCCCAAGTCTTCAACCCCGCAACGAACACCTGGGGCAACGCGCTCACAGTCGCCCCCGCCTCCCGCATCGAGTTCCGCTTCATCGTCTCCTACACCGGTACCAACACCAACGTCTTCGCCCTCGGCGGCATCACCTACCAACCCACTTTCAGCAATATCGACAACACCGCCGCCGACGGCAGCATCGATCAAACGTTGCCTTGGCGAAACAACGGCAATCAAGGCAACGGCATTGCCAACAACACGAGCATGCTCACCGCGAGTGAGGGTCAGACGGGCAGCCCACTCCCTTCCTACGGCCGCGTGGTATTTGGCGGTGTCGCCGCCAACAGTGCGAGTCAAAACACAATCACGACCCACCGCCACGGCGGCGACTTCGCAACCAACAACGCGCCAACAGGTTCTTGGCTTCGTCTGGCTGGCAGCAGCGTCACTAGTTGGCCACTCGCCACACTCTCGCAAGCGCAAGCAACGTCGACAAACCTCAACAACATCAATCGCGGAATCTACGCCAATCAGCAGGCACTCCAGGTTCCTCTGAGTATTCCTCCCAATCCGTTCCATGTCGCGGGCACCCAAAACCTCGTCATCTTCCGCGGCGCTCTCCAACTCAGCGACCTTTCAACCGCTCGCACCATTGATCTCAGCAGTGCTGCCGGTACCCAGCAACGGATCGGCGCTGTCAACTCGCCGAATGACACACGCTTCATGACTTGGCAAATCAACAACTTCGGCACCACAACCCAAGTCGGCGTCGAAACCCTCCCCGCCACCATCCAAGTCATCCCCGCGCCCACAACCACCGCCCTCATCGCTGGCCTGCTTCTCACCGCAGCCCGGCGTCGACGCACGCCGCAATCTCATCATTCACGCACGCACACACCGGAGTTCCAACCATGAAACCCATCACCACTGCCTCTGCACTCGTTCTCGTCGCCGCCTTCGCGAACATCGCCGCAGCGCAGCCCGAAAGCCGCGTCCAACTGCAAGTCTTCGATCCCGCCCTCAACGCGTGGACCAACTCCATCAACGCCGCTCCCGGCTCGCGCGTCGAATGGCGCGTCCGCGTCTCCTACACCGGCACCAACACCAACGTCTTCGCCTTGGGAGGCCTGCGCTACCAACCCACCTTCAGCAACATCGACAACACCGGCCCCAACTTCGACGATCTCGCCCCCTGGCGTAACGGCGGCAACCAAGGCAACGGCATCCCCAACAGCATGCTCTCGGCTGCCGAAGGTGAAAGCGGCGCACCTCTCGATAGTTATGGCCGCGTCGTGTACGGTGCCACTACAGCCGCCAGTGCATCACAAAACACGATTACCACATGGCGCCACGGCGGCGACTTCCCACGCCCCTTTACGCCACCAGGCTCGTGGCTGCGTGTTGCTGGCATCAGCGAAAATATCTGGCCTCAGTGGCCGCAGCCCGGCGACTTCCCCGTCGGCTCGTTCGGCACCCGTGGTGTTCTAGCCAATCAGCAGGCCGCCGTCAATCCCGTCACGGGCCTTGTCAACACATGGCACATTGCCGGCACCCAAAACCTCGTCGTCTTCCGCGGCGCGTTGCTCCTCAGCACCGATACCGACCGCACCGGCAACATCACAATCGATATTCCGCAAGAGTCACTACAGGGCACCGGCTCCGGCACGCCCGATGGCACGCCTCCCTTCCGCTTCATGACATGGCAGACCACTCAATTCGGCACCACGCTCCAATCGGGCGTACTCATCGAACCAGCCACCATCGTCATCCCCACTCCCGCCACGCTCGGCCTCGTCGCTGCCGCGCTCGGCATCAACCTCCGCCGCCACCGCTAACGAAAGGAACGCCCATGTTCACTCGCCACTTGATCAGTTCGCTCATCGCACTCACCGGCCTCGCAACGCTCGCGCAAGCGCAAACCCCAATCGAGCCCAACGCCTCCCGCATCGAGCTTCAAGTCTTCGACACAACCGCGAACGCGTGGACGTCCAGCACCAACGTCTCGCCCAACACGCGCGTCGAGTGGCGCGTCCGCGTCTCCTACACCGGCACCAACACCAACGTCTTCGCGTTGGGCAGCGTCCTCTACCAACCCACGTTCAGCAATATCGACAACGACAACACCATCGGCACACGAGATGACCTGGGCGTGTGGCGTCAACCCTCCAACATCACCGGCGAAACCGGCATTCTCTCCGCAGCCGAGGGCGAATCAGGCGGCCCCCTCCCCAGCTATGGCCGTGTCGCCTTCGGCGGCTCCTCCATGAACACCACGAGTCAGAATGCCCTCACCACCTTCCGCCACGGCGGCGGCACGCCACAAAACCTCGCCCCCGCCGGATCATGGCTGCGTGTTGCAGGTTCATCTGTCATCAGTTGGCCTCCTGCCACAGTAGTAATAAACGTCGACGCAAACGCGCTCAACAGCATCAACCGCGGCGTTGCCTCAAACCAAGCTGCCGCAGTGAACCCTGTCACTGGTCTCGCCAATTCTCTCCACATCACCGGCACCCAAAACCTGGTCATCTTCCGCGGTGCAATTCTGCTTAGCGACGCCCAAGACCTTCGCACCATCGCCCTCTCCATCGCCCCCGGCAGTCTGCCGCGCTCAGGCGGCATCAATTCGCCCGATGATGAACGATCCATGAGCTGGCAGGCCTCCCAATTCGGCACCATCATCCGCACCCAAGTCGCAATCGCCGACGCCAGCATCGTTGTCATCCCGTCGCCAGGTGCCGGTTTGCTCTTCATCGCCGCACTAGGATTTTGCCGCAATCGTCGAAGGTAACTCGTCAATTGCAGGATAATGGAGAACGTACATGAGAGTCACATTCCTCGCTGCTCTATCGCTTGCGGCCCAACTCGCGCACGCGCAAACCCCAATCGAGCCAAACGCCTCCCGCATCGAGCTTCAAGTCTTCGACACAACCGCGAACGCGTGGACATCCACCACAACCGTCACACCCAACGCCCGCATCGAGTGGCGCGTCCGCGTCTCCTATACCGGCACCAACAGCAACGTTCTGGCTCTGAGCAGCATTCGGTACCAACCCACTTTCAGCAACATCGACAACGACAACACCATCGGCACGCGTGATGATCTTGCGGCGTGGCGTCGCCCCAACACCTTCTTGGGCACAACCGATATTCTCTCGCAAGAGGAAGGTGAAATCGGCGGCCCACTTCCCGGCTACGGCCGGGTGGCATTCATTGGCGTCGCGATGAGTTCTACATCCCTCAATGCTCTCACGATGTTCCGCCACGGCGGCGGTGCGCCCCAGAACGCAGCTCCTGCTGGCTCATGGCTGCGTATCGCTGGCTCGGGCGCTCCGTCTTGGCCCCTTGCGACAGTAACCGCCGCAAGCGCAACAGTCGCAAATCTCAGCAACATCGCACGTGGCGTCGTTGCATCCCAAGCTTCGGAAATCAATCCCATTACCGGTAGCACCAACCCCTTCTACCTTGCGGGCACACAAAACCTCGTCGTCTTCCGCGGCGCGTTGCTCCTGAGCGATCTCCAAGACCCACGCACGCTCGCGCTCTCCATCGCGCCCGGCAGTCAAGACCGCGCCGGAACAAACAACTCGCCCGATGATGCGAGATTTATGACCTGGTTTACATCGCAAACCGGCTCAAGCATCCGCACCCAAGTCGCATTCACCGACGCCAGCATCGTCGTCGTTCCGTCACCAACTGCGCTCACGTCGTTCTCCCTCCTGCTGCTGGCCGCAGCGCGGCGTCGTCGTCCATAACCCAACCCGGAGTCTGCAATGCGTTCACGCTCACTCATCACTTCACTCTCACTCGCCACGTCGCTCTTCTTCGCCGCAGGCGCGACAGCGCAGGTCAACGAACCGAACGCCGCACGTCTTTCGGTGCAGGTTTGGAACGGCTCATCATGGTCGTCGTCAGCCTCGTCGATTTACGTTCCCGGCGCCACCGTGCAGTGGCGCGTGACACTGTCGTACACAGGTACCAATACCAACGTCTTCGCGTTAGGAAGCGTCACGTATCAGCCGATCTTCATAGCCGCTGACAACACGAACAACCTCGGCGGGGTTGACACCATCGGTCCATGGCGCAACGGCGGACAGCAGGGCAGCGCCATCGCCAACTCAATGCTGTCCGCAGCAGAAGGTAACACCGGTAGTGCATTGCCCTCATACGGCCGCGTGCTCTTCGGCGGCACGGCGATGCAATCGTCGAGTTTCAACACCTTGACGACGTTCCGCCACGGCGGTGACTCGCCACAGGCTGGCGCGCCGCCCGGCTCGTACCTCCGAGTCGCAGGCAGTTCCGTCACAAACTGGCCCGCACCCACTCTCGACGCCTCTGGCGCGACCGTGGACAGCATCAACGCGATCAATCGCGGAGTCCTCAGCAACCAGCAATCGCAAACCAATCCAGCGACGGGTCTTGTCAACACCTATCACGTTGCAGGAACGCAGAATCTCGTGCTCTTCCGCGGGGCATACACCTTCAGCGGCTCGCCGGATCGATTCACCGGCGGAACTTTCACGATCGCACCCGGCTCACAAGCCCGCGCGGGCGGTGTAGGCAGCAGCGACGACACTCGCTTTATAACTTGGCAAACAAACAATTTCGACTTCGGTTCCTGGCGCACTGGATTCACGGTCGAAGGTGCGTCGTACATCGTGCCCGGACCAGGAACAATCGCCGCACTCGCGGCTGCGGGCGTCTTCGCCATGCGCCGCAGACGATAAATGCAGCGAAACATCGCCCACAAAAAAACGCCGTGTTCACTACACGGCGTTTCTCATTGCTTCACTTGCAAAAAACTCGCTCACGCCTCCTGCGCCGCCAGTTCCTTCTCATCCACGCGCTGAATGTTGGCTCCCAGCATCCGCAGCCGATCCTCAAACCGCTCATAGCCGCGATCAAGGTGATAGATGCGGTTCACAATCGTCGTGCCTTCCGCGGCCAAACCAGCAAGCACCAGGCCCGCGCTCGCACGCAAGTCACTAGCCATCACCGGCGCACCCTTCAGGCTCTTCACGCCCGTAATCACCACCGTGCTGCCCACGCGTGCAATCTTCGCGCCCATGCGCAGCAGTTCTGCCACGTGCAGGAAGCGATCGGGGAAAATCCGCTCCGTCACCACGCTGTTTCCGTCGGCGAGGCACAACATCGAAACCAGTTGCGCCTGCAAATCCGTCGGATAGCCCGGATGCGGCTGCGTCGTCACCTCAACTGGCTTGAGCACGCGCTCGCACGTCACGCGCACGCTGCGCCGCATTGCATCGCCATCCTTGATCAGATGCCCATCGGCCGAACCTGAAATCGCAGTCAGCAAACTCTGACGATGCCGGGCCATCGCGCTGCTCATGCCGCCGCCATTCGTGTTGCCGTTCGCGCTCGCGTTCGTCGGCACACTCCCCGCACTCAACGCTTTCGCGCCCGCAACCGGCTGCACGTGCACGCCAGCCATGTTCAGCACAAACGTGCTCGCCAGCAACGCATCCATCGGGCAATTATCCAAAATCAGATCGCCATTGGTCATCGCCGCGGCCATCATGAACGTGCCCGCCTCGATGCGATCGGGAATCACCGTGTGATCCGCGCCGCCCAGTTGCTCCACACCTTCAATGATGAGCCTTGGCCCACCCGCGCCATAAATCTTCGCGCCCATCGCATTGAGCAAGTTCGCCAAGTCCACGATCTCAGGTTCACACGCTGCCTGCTCAATCACCGTCGTGCCCTTGGCGAGTGCGGCTGCACACATCACGTTGGCCGTACCCAGCACCGTGCTGCCAAAAGCTCCGCCCAAGAAAATCGTCGTGCCCACCAGCCCGCCGCTGGGAACCTTCGCGATGATGTCGCCCTCGGTCAACGTAATCTGCGCACCCAGTGCGCGCAGCCCACGCAGATGCAGGTCCACAGGTCTATCACCAATCGAGCACCCGCCCGGCAAGCTAATTCTCGCAAACCCGCGGCGCGCCAGCATGGGCCCCAGCGTGCAGATGCTCGCCCGCATCGTCCGCACAATGTCATACCGCGCGTGGCTCGCGCTCGGGTCCGTCACTTGCAGACCGATCGTGCCATTCGTAAATGCAGCGTCACACGCTTCGCCCGGCGCATCCGTCCGCACCACTCCCAGTTCGCCCAGCAGCCGAAGCATGTTCTTGATATCCGCCAGATTCGGCACATCGCGCAGAATCACCGGCTGATCCGTCAGCAAACACACCGCCAGCATGGGCAGTGCAGCGTTTTTGCTGCCGTTGATGCGAACTCGACCATACAGGCGGTGACCGCCCTCGATGACAAAGGTGTCCATGCGTAGCCCTTCCGTGAGCTAGCCGGCGATGCCGGCAATTGACCAGTCCATTGGAACGTGCATTGTGCCGTGACAGCCATGTGCCCCGGTTCTCGATCATATATCGGAGCGTACCAGTTGCGGACTGCAAGGACCGAAGAAGTTGCAAATCGCCAGCACATTCCAAGCAGTCCCTACAACCCGACCGCAAGCCAGACTCTTCTTCGCCAGCCGCTTGCACCCCGCCGATGCATTTCGCATGCTTATCGAGTTCTCGCATCCAATCCGGATGCCTTGGACTGCTGCCGCCCGCGAACGGGCGCAGGCGAGCGGGAAACGAGGAGTCTCTTTATGAAATATGGCAAGCACAAAGTCGGTCTTCTGCTGCTCGTCGCAGGCATGGCGTGCTCAGCAGCAAACGCACATTCCACTCCAACGGCCACAGTCCGCACGGACACCCCCGGTAGCTCCGTCGGTAGCTCCGTCGCAACCCCCACGCCCGCCCAGCCCCCCCCCCAGCCCCCGGCGCTGCCCGCAACCATCACTCTCCAAGCCACTATCCGCGACTTGCGCGCAGCCGAAAACTCCAACGGCCACCCCGACTTCCAAACCTTCGGCGGCAGCAACGCCACGGTTGATCTCGTCAGCGACACCTTGGGAGAAGACGGCAAGCCCGTACTCCGCAACGGCGGCATCGGCAAACACATCGGCGTTGAATGGCGCGACAGCCAGAACCGCCCCATCAATCCTCGCAACTTCCGCGCAGACCGCGGCCACCGCGCTGGCTCGTTCAACAATCAGAACAACCGCCAAGTTATCAGTGCGCAAAGTTTCCGCGGCTGGTACAACGACATCCCAGGCCTCAACGCCAGCCGCTTGGTTGACATTATCCTCGTGCGCCAGGCCAACTCGTCGCGCTACGTCTTTGATTCGGCGACGCAGCAACCATGGGCCTCACGCGGCGGCTTCTTCCCCATCAACGGCGAACTCTTCGGCAACTACGGCAACTGGGGCAAGAACTTCCACTTCACCACCCAGCTCGAAGCCGACTTCGTCTATCAAGCCCAAGACAATCAAGTCTTCACCTTCAGCGGCGACGATGACGTCTGGGTCTTCATCAATGGCAAGCTGGTCATCGACTTGGGCGGCCTGCACCCCCGCCGCGAGCAAACCGTGAACCTCAACGATCTTGGCTACTTGGAAGACGGCAGTAATTACCGCTTCAAGATCTTCCACGCCGAACGTCGCACCAATGAAAGCAACTTCCGCATGGAAACCACGATTCAGTTCCGCGCGGTCGAGCCGCCCGTGACCAGCGCTCTGTTTGACTGAACAGGGCAGAGGGAATCGATCTCCCTCTTCAGCATGTTGTTCCACGCCCGGGTTGGTCGCGTTGACCGCCCGGGCGTTCTTCATTGCGCCACGTGAGGCCAGGGGCGGCGCAGGCCTTACAAACGGCACAGTCGTCGCGAACGGGGGGAAATTAACAGCATCCGCTTGCATGGGCGGGAGATGAACCGCAGATTTGAAGAGTCACCATCGAGTCGCATGGCGCGTCAGGGTTGGCTGACGCGATTGCAAGGAGTCTCTGAATGAAGGTCACATGTTTCCTGGCTCTGAGTCTTGTGGGTCTACTCGCGACTACCGCCGGCGCGCAGATCTCATCCGCCGGCGGCTCGACGAATCAGGTCGATGTCAACTCGCTGCCCACGAGCATTCAACTCAACGGCGTCGTGCGCGACTTCCGGGAGCGCAACGCGAGCGGCGGTCACCCCGACTTTGAACGCAGCGGCGCGAGCGGCTTCTCGCACGGCAACTTCCAGGAGATCACGAAGGACGAACTGGGCGTGGACAAGAAGCCCGTATTCAACAGCACGGGCCGGCGTGTCAACTCCATGGCTCGGGACGCGTCGAATCGCCCCATCCTGCAGAAGCCCTACATCGCGTCGCGCTCTGGCGATGTCGCTCGCTCGGTGGCTTCCGGCACGAGCAACAGCCTTGCCGGCGAGGCGTCGTTCAACCAGTGGTACCGCGACGTGCCGGGCATCAATCTGTCCAAGCAGATTCCCATCACTCTCAAACGCACTCAGGGCAGCAACGTCTACATCTTCGACGACAAGAACGATGAGACCTTCTGCAGCCGCAACGGCTTCTTCCCGATCAACAACGATCTGTTCGGCAACTCCGGCGGCAGCGGTCACGCCAATACGAACTACCACTTCACGTATGAACTCAACACCGAGTTCACGTACCAAGCTGGCGCCGGAAACCGCTTCACCTTCACAGGCGACGATGACGTTTTCGTCTTCGTCGACGGCAAACTGGTGATCGATATCGGCGGCACGCACGGCGCCACCAGCCAGACCATTGAAATGGACCGCTTGAGCTGGCTGCAAAACGGCGAAACCTACGACCTGCGCTTCTTCTTCGCCGAGCGCCACCGCACCGCCAGCAACTTCCGCATCGAAACCACCCTCGTCCTTCGCAACCTCGAACCCCCGCAAACCACCGCGCTCTTCGACTAAGCGCGCCTTCATCTGACGAGAGAGACAACGCCGCCCCGACTTGACAGTCCGGGCGGCGGTTTCTTTTGGGAGAAGTGACGAAGTAACGAAGCGACGGATTCATAGCAATTCGATTGCCATTACTTCGTCACTTCGTTACTTCGTCACTGCTTCGTCACGGAAACAGATAGCCTCGTTCACTCTGCACTCTCACGCCTTCGGCGCGAAAGTACGTGTACGTGTTGCTCTGGTTGTAAAAGTAAATCCGCCGCGGGCGATCAAGCGATGGCCGCCGAGCATCAGGCCACGCGGCCTGGTCATACGCCGACTGAACAGGTCGAATATTCAGTGAATCGTCGCGCCAGTCGCTCTGTGCAATCTGCCGCGAGCCCGAGGCTGCGATGACATCAGGCGATGCGAAGACCACTGCGCTGCTGGCGCCTTCATCACCCACCCACGCACCCGCCGACCGCTGCGGCACGGGCTTGGCCGTACAGCCGATAAGCACAGCCGACAACGCAGCAACGCCGCTTAGAGACAACACAACTTTGAAGTTTGACATGGCAGCAGTGCCCAGTGCAACGTCCATGCCGGAGTGAAACAACTCGCGTTTCGCAGCCTGCGGCCCGCAAGGACACCCCGCACACGTCGCCGCATGTTGAGCATTCGCAACAAGCGTAGGGACGCGTTGCCCGCACGCAACATGCACACTCATGCACATCTACACGAGCTCACACACGCTCATTCACCCCCGCAGCACCGACAACAACTCCGGCACACCCTGCCCGCGCGTTGCCACCGTCTCGATAATCGCCCGCCTGCCCGCGATGTCTCGCAAATCGCGAATCAGTTCATTTTCACCAGGATGGTCAGCCTTGTTCGCCACAAATACATCCGCGATTTCCAGAATGCCGGCCTTATCCATCTGCACCGCGTCGCCCATGCCAGGCGTCAGCACCACCGCAGTCACATCGACAAACGAACGAATCTGTGTCTCATTCTGCCCCGCGCCCACCGTCTCGACAAACACCGTGTCCACGCGCTCCTCACCCTCAAACGCCCCGCCGATCAACTCGATGATCTCCGGCAGCGCGTGATAATCCTCGCCACGAATGCTCAAACTGCGGTAGTAAATCGCTTCATCCAAGTTGTTGAAGTCCACGCGCAGCCGATCTCCCAAGAGCGCCCCGCCCGTAATGGGACTCATCGGGTCAAACGCAATCACCGCACATCGCCCCGCGCCGCCAGTCGGCACCGCACCCGTCCCCGACGCACCCTTGGTCCTGGCAAACTCCCCCACCATCTGCGCAACCAACGTGCTCTTGCCCGCTCCAGGCGAACCAGTCACGCCAATCACGCGAGCAGGCCGACGCTTTTTCACGCCAGCCCGCAGCGGCTTGCCGTCATGCATGAGCGAGATGTCACGCGCCAGTTGCGCCGCCTTCGTTGAAGCCGCCACACTCGCCGCTCGCTGCTTAGTCGCGCCGCGCACCGCTTCCACAATGTCAATGAGCCCCGTGCCGGTTGTAAAGCACCGCGCCACGCCGTACTCCAGCAACTTGGTCACATCATCCTGCGGCAAAATCCCACCCATATACACCGGCAAATCTGCTCGCCCCAATTTCTTCAGTTCATCCACCAACTTGGGCCCCAGCACCAGGTGGCTGTTGCTCATCATGCTCGCGCAGATCACATCGCAGTCTTCATCACGCGCCGAAATCGCCAAGCTCCGCGGCGTTTGCCACAACCCCGAATAAATCACGTGTACGCCGCTGTCTCGCAGCGCCCGTGCAATCACCTTCACGCCGCGATCATGTCCATCCAAACCCATCTTGCCCAAAAGCACCCGCGGCCTGTGCGGCAAATCGCTGCATCGATCTTTGCGTTCAAACTCGGTCGTCGCGACATTCAACGTGGTCTGGGGCATGGCAAATCATAAGGCCTCTGACCCCCAAGCAAACTCGTAACCACGCAAACAGGCGGCAACGCACATATTCGCCTATCCGCCGCGCCCGTTCATATCCTCACATCCCAGTTTCTATTCCAAGCGAATTCAAATCATGGCCCACCTCGAATCCCAGTACCTCTCGCGTCAAGCCAACCTCTTCACGTGGCTCACGTCCGCGAGCGTCGCGTGCCTGGTCATCGCCAACGTCATAGGCGTCAAACTTTTTTCTTACGACCTGGGCTCGTTCAAAGTTGAGCACACCGCTGGCATGCTCACCTTTCCCATCACGTTTCTCATCACCGATCTCATCAACGAGTACTACGGCTCCAAAGCTGCTCGCCGCGTTGCCATCATCAGTTTCGTCATGGGCCTGCTGGTCTTCGCCGTCATCCGCATCGCTCAAAGCATGCCATATCTCGACGCACCTTTCAACGTCAGCCAACAAGCCTTCGATCAAATCCTCGGCTCCTCTGCCGGCATGTACCTCGCATCCATGACTGCCTTCCTCATTGGTTCACTCGCCGACATCACACTCTTCGGCTGGATCAAACGCCTGACGGGAACAAAGTACGTCTGGCTGCGCGCCACCGGCAGCACGGTTGTCAGTCAAATGCTCGACAGTTTCGTCGTGACGTATCTCGCCTTCAGCCTCTTCCGCCGCGTAGGAGGCGGAGCCGGTGCCGAACCGATGCCCTTCGATGCCGTCCTCAAAACCGCCGCCACCGGCTATATCTTGAAGTTCGTCATCTCCCTCGCCCTCACCCCCGCCATCTACGCCGGCCGAGCAATGATCCGCAAATACTTCAACATGCAACCCCTCCCACCCGAGTAACCCCCACCTCTTCACTCCGTCACTGCGTCACTTCGTCACTGCGTCACTTCGTCACTTCCCCATGTCCCGCGCTCCCGCCATCTTCATCCTCCTCATGACAATCGCCGTCATCGCTTTCTTCGCGGTCGACGCGTACTTCACTCGCACCGGCAAACTCCCGCCTGAAGAACTCTTCGCCCCCGTCAACCCCCAACCCGGCACACTCCCGCGTGACGCCTTGCAACTCTCGCAAGGCGTCTTGCCCGACAGCATAATGTTCAACTTCGTCACCGCTCGCGACGACGCCGCCCGCGCTGATGCTGCCTCGTTGTGGCAAAATTACTGGCTGCCCGACGAAGGCTGGAAAGTCACCATCGAAGAAGTCAAACCCGCCTTCGACAAACTCGAACTGCGCTGCTGGATCAACAACCCCAGCGTCGTTGGCGGCGGCTACGTACTCATCGCCGAGACCATTGACGATGGAAAAACCATTTTCTCACCACGCATGCAAGTCACGCTCTTTGGTCGTATTGCAAGACTGCAACGCGAAGAACTCGGCGGCCTGCCGAGTTACAGCATGTTTCTCGAAGAATCCACAGTTCTGCGATAAGCCCTGTTTTTCGCAGTAAGAACTGCGGAACCACCATTTGAGAACCGCGTCTCACTCTCCGCCGCGGCGTCGAGCGCATGCCGTGTGTGCGGGCCGCTCGTTACGTCACGAACGCCCGCCGCGCACCATGAAGCGCACATGCGTTCACAGGATTCTCGTTATGTTCCGGTTCAAAGCCGCTCGCGCGGCCCTTGGTATCGCTGCGTTCTTGACCCTCGCAGGCTGCGCCCATCGACATTGTCACGCCGCTCCCATCGCACACCTGAATGATCGCGCAAGTCTGCACACCGCCGACCGCGGCTGCGAAACCTCGCGCCCGCGCTACCAAGATCATCGCCCGCGCCACGACGAGGATGAGGATGACGATCGCGGCTGCCCGCTCGTGCTGCGCAGCGAAATCGAACTCAGCGGCAAACGTGTCAACGTCGAACTCACGCTCTGGCGCGAAGATGGCGAAGTCCACACGCGCATTCGCCTCACACCCTGCGGCAAAGGCAACCTCCCCGACATCGACAGCCTCTCGCTGCGCGTCCGTGCAGGCGGCAGCAACTGGCGACCTTCACTCTGCGAAGTGCGCTCATGCGACAAGGAAATCATCTACGAAGCCCACGATGGCCCGAGCTGGTGCAAGGGTCGCACGATCAATGTTGATCTGCGCGTGAAAACCAGTTGCGACAACGACCGCGTTCGCTGGCTTGGTGAAACCCTCGACTAATCGCGTTTGAACATGTCCACACAAACACCCTCGCTCCGCACCGCAGGCGGGGCGAGCAAGCGAGCGAACTTGGACGGCTGTTTCGCAGATCGCTGCAGGCGGCTGCGACATCCCGCACAAGTCTCGGTTTCGCTCGCTCGCTCGCGCCGCCTGAACATTGCAAATCGCAGGATCGAAAAAAAGAACCGGCCCGCGCTTCCGCGTCGGGCCGGTTTCCCTCCAGCACGCCTGCGTGCGTGTAGGCCGCTCAAGCGTGCGGAAAGTCCGCGAGCAGGCCAACGCAGGCGTACACGTTTAGAAGATTCCAAAAAGGATCCTCCCTCCATTACCAATAGCGAGATCGGCGCGAAATTCAGACAGAGTTCTCTCACTTTTTCTGCAAATCGGTGACATTTACCCCCGCCAACGAAAAACCGACGCGATAACTCGCGTCGGTGTCAGTTTCACACTCTTGCCGACTCGCTCACAGCAGCGGGTTCTTGACCCCGTGCGTGTACTCGCCCATCGGGCTCATGTTCGGCATCGGATTCAGCAGCACATCCGTGTACAACTCGCTCAGATCAGGCACCGGCGCGGCTTCGGCAAGTTCAATGCCATGCCGCACTTCTTCCTTCACGTCCGTCTGCAACTGCATGAACGCCTGCTCGCTGAGAACAAACGAACCATCAGCCTTTTTGCGTTCCGTCATCAGGTGTGACGCAAGACGATCAATCGAGTCCTTGCCCTTGAACTGCTCGACTTCTTCCTTCGTGCGGTACTTCTGCGGATCGCTCATCGAGTGGCCCAGGTACCGATACGTCTTGAGATCGACAAACGCCGGCTTCTGATTTTCCCGGCACCAATCAACGATGGGCTTGAAGTGGTCGTAGCAATCGATGACATCAAAGCCGTCGATGATCGCACCGAGAATGCCGTACGCGTCGGCCTTCTTCGTGAGATCTTCCGACATCGTGGTGCCGCGATGAATCGCCGTGCCCATGCTGTAGCCGTTGTTTTCAACGACGTAGATGACGGGAATGTTCCACAAACCAGCAAGGTTCATCGCTTCGTGCAACGCCCCTTGGTTGAGTGCGCCATCGCCCAAGTACGCGAGTGAAACCTTCTTCTTCGCGGGGCCGCCCGTCACGCTGCGCTTCATCACTTCCCACTCATAGCGCGATGCGAAAGCAAGGCCGGTGCCCAGGGGCGTCTGCGCGCCGACGATGCCGTGGCCACCAAAGAGCCAGTTGGGCTTGTCGAACATATGCATGCTGCCGCCCTTGCCTTTGGCGCAGCCAGTGATCTTGCCATACATCTCGGCCATGCACGCTTCAACGCTCATGCCGCGAGCCAGCGCGTGGCCGTGATCGCGATACGCCGTGACGATTGGGTCATCGTGCTCAAGCGATTGAATGGTGCCCACCGCGGCGGCCTCTTGGCCGATGTACAAGTGGCAGAACCCGCCGATCTTTGCGGCTTGGTACGCCTGCGCGGTGCGGTTCTCAAACTCGCGAATGAGATACATGTCGCGCAGCCACTTGACAAGCGTCGCGTCAGGCAGCAGTTCGCTGGGACGCTTTCCCTTGCCGCGCTTCCATGCGGGGTTGGTGGGCAGATTCTCGGGATGGCCGAGTGGATTGACCGCGTTGCTGTGGGCGATGCTCATGGTTATTCAAATATAGGTATCGCCCGAGGCACAATCGAGGTTGCAGGACGGTGACGAAAACCCGCAAAGTCCCTAGGGGTGGTTAGTTGCGTAGGTGGTACACGAAGTCAGGCCGGGACTGTCGGTCAGGCTCAATCACATCCAGGTCACATCGACTTTGCACGCTGAACTTCAATGTTTTGCATGCTCTCGTTCAGCACTGGAATCACGTACTTCTCGATAACGCCTGCCATCGTCGCGCCAACGACCTCTGGGGAATCGGACCAAATCACATTCCACCAAGTGTCGCGTTGCTCAGGCATCAACCAACCTATTCGCTGTCGAAGATCACAGCACATCTCGGGCGGTGGACGTGATTCATCGTAATTGGTTGGCGACCATCTTTTTTGCCGATCGCGCAGATATCCGCCGATGTTGATCGTGTATCGCGCGCAGCTGCGATCTGAATAGCTTGATCCCTGAACTTGCACAACCTGACATCCCCACCCGCACCAACGATGCCAAGTGTTGCGAGATTTTTTGAATCCTTCTGCTTTCATGAGTGCGGACGGTCCTGTTCGGACTGCGGCACTCAGAACATCACTCGCTGAATTTGGCAACTCCATAACTGCTTGGTGTATTCCCTCGAAGATCTCACTGGCGAACTCCCGTCCTGGAAACCGCTGCTCGACGAAGCGATGCAATTCCGCAGAAGTCGCCTTGTGAGGACACTCCAGAATGAACTGCTTGGCAAAGTTGTAAGCGATGTCACGCATGGCTCGCATTCACAGCTTCTTCAACGCACCCACCAACGCATCAATGTGCTGTGTCGTGTGCGCGGCTGAAATCTGGCAGCGCAGTCTCGCGTGGCCTTCGGCGACGACCGGATAGCCAAAGCCTATGACGAAGATGCCAAGGTCCAGCAGGCGTTTGCTCATCGCGATGGCTTTCGCCGTGTCGTGCACGATGATGGGGCAGATGGCGGTCGGGCTAGGCAGCACATCGAAGCCGCCAGCTTTGAGCTTTTCGCGGGCGTACTTCACGTTGTCTTTGAGGCGTTGCACGCGCTGGGGCTCGCGCATTGTGATCTCGATAGCCTTCTGCGCACTCGCGGCGATGGTGACGGGCAGCGCATTACTAAACAGCGTGGGCCGGCCGCGTTGGATGAGCAGGTCGATGACTTGCTGGCTGGCGGCCACGAAGCCGCCCGCGCCGCCGCCGAGGGCTTTGCCGAGCGTGCCGGTGAAAATGTCGATGCGGCCACTGCTGGTGCCGCCATCGATGAGGCCCCAGTGCTCGTGTGTGCCGCGACCGAGTGCGCCCATCACGCCGTGGCCGTGGCTGTCGTCGACGACAAGCATCGCGTTGTACTCATCACACAGTTTTCGCATCGCGGGCAGATCAGCGATGGAACCCTCCATGCTGAACACGCCATCGGTCACGACCCAGATTTGGCCGGTCACATCCTTGTTTTCGCGAGCGGCTTGCAACGCGGCTCGCAGCGATTTCTCGCCCTCGAGCACGTTGTTGCGATAAACAGCTTTGTGGATGCCTTTCTTGATCGTGGTCGCGAGCCGGATGCTGTCGATGATGCAGGCGTGATTGAGTTCATCGCTGATGATGATGTCGCCCGGCTCGCAAAGCGTGGGAAACACTGCTTCATTCGCGGTCCATGCGCTCACGAACGAATAGCTCGCCTGCGTGCCCATGTAGCGAGCGATCGTGCGTTCGAGTTCCCAGTGCGGGCTGAAAGTGCCGCAGATGAAACGAACGCTCGCAGTCCCCGCGCCGTAATCGCGCAGTGCTTTGGTGCCAGCTTCGACTACTTCCGGATGGTTCGCGAGGCCCAAGTAATTGTTTGAGCAAAAGCAAAGAACCTTCTGCGGCTTGCCATTGCGAATCAGCGTGATTTCGGCGTCCATCGGACCTTGGATCGTTTGGAGTTCCTTCCAGAGGCCGTCGGTGCGGAGCTGGGTGAAGAGATTATCGGTGCGCGAGGCGAAGTAGGTCATACGGAATGATAAGGGAGTAGGCACTAGGAAAATAGGGATCAGGCATGAGTGAAAGGCCTCTCGTTCGCTATGCGCGAATACTTGTAGCGTTTTTTGCGTTGTGCGAGGTACTTTTTTACTGCCGCCTCGGAGAGGCGGCACAGCTTACACCGTGCGTCGCCAGATGGTGTGCGTCAGCCAGCGGCTGTTGACTTGGATGCTTGAAGTTGTGTTATCGAGTTTCGCGAATCCCGCTGCGGCAGCGACGCGTTGGCTTGCGATGTTGGCTTGCGTAATCTCAGCCTCAATGTGAACAAGACCCAAGCCTTTGGGTCGATCAGCGAGAGCAAACGTTGCAAGAGCCGTGACGGCTTCGGTTGCAAGGCCGTTACCCGCAAATTGGTGAGCGATCCACCAGCCAGCGTCGGCACGTGGAGTCAGGCCCAGTTGCATTCCCATCAAGTGAACCATGCCCACGACGGTACCGTCGTGAAGTGTGCAAACACGGCGAACGCAAAGCCCCGTGGCTTCACCCGAGCGGGTGCTGTTGAGGAGACGTTCGAAGCAGGCGAGGTCGGTCTCGGCGGGTTCGTGGACGTTGAGACCTTGGGCGAGGTACGCGCGATTTGAAGCGAGCAGCGCGACGACTTTTTCGCGGTCTGACAGCAGGATTGGACGGATCAGAAGTCGCGTTGTGCGCCACGCGTCAGGAGCCAAGACTTCAACGATGCGTGCGGTTGATTTTGCGGGAACCAGGACGCGTGTGGGCTTGGCTTCGATTTGCGAATCGGGAAGCGTGGTCGTCAGCGTAGCGATGCGTGGCGGAGCCATAGAAGATGTATCGGCCTGTCGTGGGGAGATTCCACAATTCGCACTACGCTTGGGCATGAGCACCAATGAACAGGTGGCCGGGAAGTTGGAAGCAATTGCGCAGATGATGGAGTTGTTGGGCGAAGATGGGTTCCGCGTGAATGCCCACAATAGGGCGTCGCGTGCCGTCGCTGGGTTGGCTGAAGATGTCGCGGTGCTTGCGAATAGCCGCGAGGCGTTGTTGGCAATTGACGGGATTGGTCCCAAGACGGCGGACAAGATCATTGAATGTGTGCGGACGGGGACGATTGCGGAGTACGAGGAGTTGTCGGCGAAGGTGCCGGTGGGCGTGCGCGAGATTTTGGCGTTGCCAGGGCTTGGGCCAAAAACAGCGCGCGCGATGTGGCAGATCCTGGGAATTGATAGCTTCGCGAAGTTGAAAGCCGCGATTGCGGATGGGTCGCTGAAAACGCTGCCGAGGATGGGGGACAAGGCGATTGCGAAGATCAATGAAGCGATGGCGATGGCGGCGGAGACGGCGCAGCGGCATTGGATTGGGCCTGCGTGGACGGTTGCGCAGCGCGTGATTGGGGAACTGAAGAAACACGGCAGTGTGGCGCGAATTGAGCCCGCAGGGAGCATGCGGCGCGGGAAGGAGACCGTTGGGGATCTGGATATCTTGGTCGCGCTCAAGGAGGGCAAGGAAGCCGATGCCGAAGCGCTGATCGCGATGGCTTGCAAAATGGCTGGCGTTACGCAAGTGATCTCTGCGGGCGTGACGCGTGCGAGTTTGCGCGTGTTGGTGGATGCGGGCGGCACGCGATGGGGCGGGGATGAGCAAGCGGAAAACTCCGGTGCGACAACAGCCCACAGCAAAGGCCCGACGATTCAGACCGATGTGCGCGTGGTGCCCTTACGGAGCTTTGGGGCGGCGATGCAGTACTTCACAGGCAGCAAGGATCACAACGTGCGGCTGCGAGCGCTCGCTCAAGACCAGGGGCTGACACTCAACGAGTGGGGCCTGTTTGACGACGCGATTTGGAAGAAGCATCACACCAAGGGCAAGGTGGAGGATGGAACGGACTTGCCCAAGGCGGTTGCTGGTGCAGATGAAGAGGGGATTTACGCGGCACTGAAAGTCGCGTTCCCGCAGCCAGAGCAGCGTGAAGATCGCGGGGAGTTTGATGTCAAGCAACCAACGCGATCGATTGAACTCGCAGATATCAAAGCTGAGTTGCACGCGCACACGACGGCAAGCGATGGAGCCATGACAATCGAGCAACTCGCGCGCATGGCACATGCTCGCGGGTTCCACACGATCGCTGTGACGGATCACAGCCAGAGCAGTACGATCGCCGGCGGGCTGAAGCCTGATCGCTTGCGCAAGCACATTGATGACGTGCATAGCGTGCATGCGAAGCTGCACAAGGAATTGGGTATCACGGTGCTGGCAGGCAGCGAGGTTGACATTTTGACGGATGGGTCGCTGGATTACAAGGATGACTTGTTGGCGCAGTTGGATGTGGTGGTTGCGAGTCCGCACGCGGCGCTGACGCAAGACACCGAAGCTGCCACCAAGCGACTATTGAAGGCAATCGAACATCCGCTGGTGCATATTCTGGGGCACCCCACCGGGCGACTGGTCATGCGGCGCGGAGGGTTGTCTCCCGACATGGCCCGGCTTTTTGCGGCGGCGAAGCAGCACAACGTGGCGATGGAGATCAATGCGCACTGGATGCGGCTGGACTTGCGAGACACGCATGTGCGGCAGGCCGTCAACGCTGGCTGCGTGATTGCAATTGATTGCGATGTACACGCGCCTAGCGATTATGACAACCTGCGGTTTGGCGTCATGACCGCTCGGCGGGGCTGGCTGACGGCGGACATATGCATCAACACTTGGGATGCGAAGAAGCTGCACGCGTGGCTGAAGAGCAAGCGGTAAGCGGCGAGTTTGTTTGCAAGGCGTGTGCCCGGCGGGACGCCGGGCCTACCGGGTGACTCAAGGTTCGCGAGGCTCGTCGCCACCGGGGACGACAAACTCGACGTTATTACGCTCGAGCGTCGTGCCCATGGCCTGGAACAACTCGGCGATGGCGATGTTGTACTCGGCGAGAGCTTCGTTTTCTTCGCGCTCGGACGCGGCGAGGCTCTCTTGGCGGTTAAGTTCGATGTCGAGGCGTTCGACGGTGAAGCCGCCGCCTTGTTCTTTCTCGACGAGCAGCACGCGAAGGTTTTCAGTGGCGGCAGTACGACTCGTTTTCACTTGCTCAATCAGGCTGTAATTGAGCGTGAGACGATTGAGCGCGGTCTTGACTTCGCCAACAACTTGCTGCACCGTGTTGCGATAGCTGAGCACGCTCTGCATGCGTTCGAGGCGGCGCTGGCGGAACTGGGCTTCGGCGCGGCGGTTGCCGATGGGCATTTCGAAGTTCAGACCTGCGAGATAATCGATGAAGTTGCCGCCGAGAGCATCTTCGTAAGCGCGCAGAGGTTCGTTATCGAGGCCAGCGAAGCGTGTTTGCAGGCGCATCGACAAATCAGGCAGGCGCTGATTGTCCGCGACCGTTTGACGAATACTCGAATCGTCAATGCTCAGAATCGCCTGCTGGACTTCGGGCCGATTCTGCATCGCTGTACGCAGACTTTCAAGCAGACTGAACTTAATAGGCTCATCAACCGCGTCTTCAACCGGCAGCAGCACGAGTTCGGAGCCCGGCGGGATATCCGGATCATTCATGAAGGTCTTGAGTTGATCGCTCAGCAGGCGGACCTGGGTTTGCGCGCGCAGCACGTCGGCCTTGCGCCGTTCCACGCGGGCGGTTGCGTCGGCGATTTGCGCGGCGTTGGCATCCACCATCGCGCGAGCTTTGACCTGATCGCGGACTTCTTCGCCGCGTTTGACGAGACGTTGAAGGACTTTGAGATCCGCAACGCTGCGGACGAGCTGCCAGTATGCGCGTTCGGCGTCAGTGCTGGTGCGAATCAAGTCGCGCTTGAGCAACTGCACGCGTTCGCGTTGATCGTTGCGAGCGAGGCGGATTTCGGCTTGCGTGACGTCGCTGCCAAAGTTGCGCAGCAGCGGCTGATCCCACTGCGCGGTAATGCCAGCGTTGTTGGCAGGGTTGGGCGTGATTCCAGCAGTTGCGGTATCGATGTATTGCAAGTCAGTCTGCAACGTAAATCGCCCGCCGCCGATGAGTTGGCGGCGCAGACCAGCTTGGGTCTGCACCGTCTGACTTTGATTTGTCACCAAACTGGTCGCACTCGCTTGTGGCGAGTCGGTATTGGTGTAGTTGAGGTTGCTGAAAAAGGTCCAGTCAAAGGCGGCTTCGGCGGCGACCAGTTGGCTCTCTGCAAGAGCAGGACCGATGCGAGCAAACTGCACCGCGAGGTTGTTGGTCACCACGCTGCGCAGCACGCGCTCAAGGCTCACGCTCACTGTGCGCACATTCCGACCAGTCAGGTCAAGGCCCAAACGCGGGTCATCAAGCTCGTAACTTCGCGGCCCAGCCATGCCTTGCAGTTCTTGCAGAATGTCAGGCCGAATATCAAGGCTCGTCACGCCTTCTTCGCGCGTTGTCACCACACTCTTGGGCTGCTCAGCAGCGTCCGCAAGTTCGCGTGCAGCAGCTTCAGCGATGCTCTGTTTGAGCTGGCGTTCGCTTTCTCGCGAGAGCGGTGACGACGCGGTGGCACAGCCGGAAAGGATGCTGGTGAGGCCTGCGGACGCGGCAAGGAGACTGAAAACGCTGCCCGCACGCAGCACAAACTCGACAACGCGCGTGGCAACACTCGCGATGCGCAGCGTCGATCCGTGCCGAGGAGGCAGAGGGGAAACAAACCCAAACCTAGCGGGGGGAGTCATGGGGACTGGAAGGTAGGCTGGCAGAGGTCATTCGGTGGGTGCGGCCTCGCGAGACTGGGCACGGACCAAGCGGCGGATGAGACGCCACAGGCCAAGGGCAAGCAGCCCCAGCAAGAGCCACCAGACCAGGCCTCCGAGGAATGTACGAATGAGGAAGGCGGCTGTATCGCTAAGAGTGCGAAGCGAGGTTTGCCACGCGTCGCTGACAGATTTGATGAAGTAATCGGCGATGCCGGAGTCCTCGGCGACGGGCAGCGGCTGGGCCTGGCTGCGAAGATTGATGACGATGGTTGCAAGAGCGACCATGCGGCCGGCACGTTCGCGCTGGGCTTTGATGGCCTCGATGCGGGCACGAATGTCGTTGAGTTGCGTGCGAACAGTCAGGACTTCGCTCAGCGGCGAGTCGGCGCGCTTGTCGAGCAGCGCGAGCACTTCGCGCTCGATGCGTTCTTCGTTGCGCAGGCGAGCTTCAAGGTCCATCACGGTGTCGGTGATGTCTTGGCCCGTTGCGGACTCGCTGATGACGGTTCCCAGCGTGCGCAGCGCGTTGAGTGTCTCGCTGAGTCGCGACGCGGCGACTCGCAGGGTGAGACTTGCGGCGATATTGGGTTCTTCGCCCGTGAGCGACGAGGTTTCGATGTACTCGCCGGTTGCTTCGTTGGGCAGAAGCGTGATCTTCGCGAAGGTGCCGCGGACGTCGGTGACGCGGAGATCGATGGCTGCCTTGTGCACGACTTGGCGGGCGGGGGCGGGCGTCAGCGAAGGAGACTGCGCGGGCGAGAGATCAATCGCGGGCGAAGAGACAGGGGCGGTCGAAGCCGGCGGGGGCCGGCCTTCCATCATCTTCAGCTGCATCGGACTTGTTCGTTCCATCACGAGTCCATCACTCGCGACCTGAGCCGACGTCGCAACGCGAGCCGAACTGCGAGCTTTGCCGAGCGAAGGCAGAATGATCGCCGAAGCCAGTAGAAAAAGCAGTAAACAAGCCGCAATAGTCGCAAGCTGAGGCAGACGGATCTCTCGCGTGAACACCGACCGGCGCGGCGGTGTCGCAGATGCACGCGAAGCACGCAACGCGGCGTGCCACAAGGCGACAGACGCATCAGCGGAGGCTTGCACGGGCTTGGACAAGTCCGCAAGAGCTTGCTCTATCGCATCAGGATGTAAGTTGGAAGCGTTCATGGCGTATGAGCGTTGGTATCGTGATCCGTTTCTTTGTCGCGAAGCGATTCACGCAGCTGCGCGAGCGCGGCTGCGAGGCGAGACTTGAGCGTGCCCAGGGGAATATCCAAAACCTGCGCGGCTTGCGTATGCGTCAAACCTTGGTGATAGCACAGCAGCAGCAACAAACGCGTGGCCGGAGGCAACAAGCCAATTGCCGCACGCACATCCTGCTGCAACGCATGCTCCGCAACCAGCCGCAGCGGCGATTCATCAATCTTCGGCGGCGATTCATCCGCGAGCGGCTCCTTCGCCCGCCGATCACGCAGGTCTTTGCAACGATTAATCACGATGCGATACATCCACGTGCGGAAGCTACTGCGACCTTCAAAGCTCTTGGCGTACTTGATGACCCGCATCCACGATTCCTGCACGGCATCGTGCGCCAGATCAAGCCTGCCATCGAGCAACCCCGCCGCCAGTCCGATCAAACTGGACTCGTAACGCCCCGCCAACTCTGCCAATGCCGCATCATCACCCTTCGCAAAGCGGGCAAGCAGCGTTTCATCAGACATTGTTGCTTCACGAGCTGGCACTTGGTTCTCCGCACATTAGACCGGCGGCAACAGCGAACGGTTCGGCAATCGCCAAACAAATTCTTGCAGCCCCTCTTCCCACGCCGCACACCCCTTTGCTGGTCCCAGTGCCGCCCCGCACCGCACACACCAACGCCCCCACTCCCCCACTACGCTCTGATCGTGAGCATCTTCGAACAAACCGTGCCCGCCAATGCCGTCACCGTGCCCATCGCCCAGCTTGGCAGCCGCATCCTGCAGCGCGTGGTCAATTTCGGCCAGTTTTCGCGGTTCGCATACGAGACAATCATCGGTATCCGCCACTTCAACCAGTGGTCGCGCCGCGAACGCATCGGCCGCCAGCTCTTTTTCATTGGCACCACCAGCGTCCCGGTCATCGCCATCGTCGGCGCGTTCATCGGCATGATCCTCGCCTTTGAAGGCTTCCGCCAGTTTCAAGCCATCGGCCAGGAAAGTCGCCTCGGGGGCGTCATCAACCTCAGCGTGGTCAAGCAAATCGGCCCGGTGCTGGCCGCCGTCATGCTCGCAGGCCGCGTGGGCTGCGCCCTCACCGCTGAACTGGGCAGCATGCGCGTCACCGAACAACTCGATGCCATGCGGGCGATGGGTTCAGACCCGGTGCGAGTGCTCGCGGTGCCGCGATTTCTTGCGTGCCTCATCAGTGTGCCGCTGCTCACCATCGTCAGCAACGGCTGCGGCGTCATCGGCGGCTGGCTCATCATCACCAAGTTCTACGATGCCGACCCGGCCCTCTACGGACGCTTCAGTGCCCAGCTCGTCAACTGGTTCGACATCATGAGCGGCTTCATCAAAGCTGTTTTCTTCGGCGGAGCCATCGGCATCGTCAGTTGCTGGAAAGGTTTTACTTGCAAGCCCGGCGCCGCCGGCGTGGGCGAAGCCACCACCGACAGCTTCGTCACCAGCTTCATCGCCATAATCGTCCTCAGCCTCGTGCTGGCCAAGCTGCTCAACGACATCGACTTCGTCATCTTCGGCGGCGTGCAATCGGTCTTCTCGTGAACGGGCGGTGAGGGCGAAGACGCTCACACCGACCGCTCAAAGCAGCGGTCGGTGGCACGGTTGCGTGAACTGGGGGTCTTCACCAATGCCCAGTGCCCAGTCCCCAATGCCTCTGCCTTCCGCCGCGCTCTCCGCGTGCTCCGCGGTGAACCTCTTCACGCTTCGCGGAAGCTCTTGCCTGCGTTGGTGGTCTTTCGCGTTGGCGCGAGGCCGAAGATGAGGGCGTAGGTGCAGGTCAGGCCTGCGAAGGCGGCGAGGGGCAGGGTCCAGCTTGCGGCGGCGATGGCGTTGCCGAAGAAGTTGCGGGTGGGGCCGATGGCTCCGGCCTGCGGCATGGTTTGCAGGGCGGCTTGGTATTCCCAGGTGCCTTCGTGCAGTTCGCCATCTTTGGGCTTTTTCATGCCGCGCGTGGTTGGGTAGGCTAAGCGCGGGTACTTGGCGATTTCGCCGCTGGGCAGAAGTTCGTAGAAGTCGAATTGCCAGTCTTTCTTCCACACGCTGCCCCAGGTTGCCGGGTCGCTGCCGGGGCGCGGGATGCGGGCGACGATGACCAGGCGGTCGGGGACTTCGCCCTTGTCGAGCTTGGCGAGAAAACTCTTGGGCGTTTCGCCGGTGACGCGGGCCATGCGCAGCACGCGCAGCCAATCTTCATGCGGCAAGAGGCCCGGCAAGGCGTTGCGCTGCGGGCGATCTACGTTGGCGACGGTGACGGGGATGCGCTGCGTGGCCTCACCGTAACTCAGAACCAGCGTGGGCGTTTGCGGGTTGGTGTTGTCATCAAGCAGCGTGACAGGGCGGCCCGCGTAGATGAACTCGCGCTTGTCAACCTTGCGGAAAACATATACCTCGGGCGGGTTGGCTTTGAGGAAGGTGCGGATGCGGGCGGTCATGAGGCCGCCGGCGAGCAGCGTGATGATGAAGCTGATAAGGGCGATGGTGAGCCAGCGGCGACGCGTGAAGGGGACGCGGGGCTGCGAGGTTGATTGCGGAATCGACGCGGACGCGGGAGTGTTCACAGGGGTGCTTTCGACGGGGGCGATGGATTCGATGTCGTTCATGCGCTGGCATGTGGTAAGTGGATGCAGTGACAATGGTAGTGCGGGCAATCATCGCTTCGGTGAATGCACAACGATGTCGTGGTTGGGCACGCTTGCGGCAGAACGCGGGGTGTAGTTCGCTGCGGTCACGCCGCCGTCGTCGATGGCGTTGGGGCCGATGGACCAGAGGGTGTACGTGGCGCGGGCAGAATCAGCGCGATAGCGCAGCGGGGCGTTGTCGATTGGGTCGATGGGAATGCTCGCGAGGAAGGTGGGGACGAGCGCGGCGAGATCGTCGGAATAGGTGCCGTGGGCGCGGTGGTGGCGTTCGAGCGCGAGGGCGGTGATGGTGAGGGTGTGGAGGGCGGCGGCGGCGTCGGTTTGTTCTATGATCATTGAGAGCGACGGGCGCAGCGGTGCAATGAGAACAAGCTCATTCTCATTAAGTGGCAGTGGCTGTTTGCTCGCGAGTCGCTGAGCTCTCGTCAACGAATTCTGAATTTCAAGTTCCTGAGTCATTACGTCTACCGCTTGCATGTTTTCTGTATATGAACCGAGTCGCTGCACGGCCGCGTGATCGGTAGGGTCGTTCCACAATGAACGAACAAGTGCCAGATCGCCGTCGCCTTCATCGAGTACTTCATGAACGCCACGCTTGACGCGAGCGGCATCGCTGAAGTGGACTGCGACACTCGCCTTCATCCACAAACCCTCGCTAACTATGACGGGCGCGAAGGGATGCGGCGGCGACGCTTCATACACCGATTGCATCTGGGCGAGGGTCGAGTCGGGCCAAGGCTGCATAAGCGAGGCGACGACAGCTTCAGCGGTGCTTAAACGGACAGCATTCTCTACAAGGCGGGTAATCGAAAGACTGTAACGGTCAAAACCACCTGCAAGAGAGAAGTTGCTGCGAAGAGAGAGGGGCAGTTGCGCGGCGTCGGCGAGCGAGGCTGTGCGGATACGCGCGATGTTGAGCCGTGAGAGATGGCGAACCGTCGATAGGACCGAAATAGGGACATCCCCGACGTCGAGTTCTCTAAACCAGATCGGTGTGGTGTCGAGCGTAGCGAGCGTGTCGAGTTCCGCGAACCATGGCTCTTTGCGGGCTTGCTGGAACCATTCGATGGATGCTTGCTTTGTGAGCAAGTCGTCGGGCGATGGTTGGTTGGCAGGATCGGAAGGCTCAAGCTCCCAGATGGCCGATTCGTAAATCGAGAGCGTTTGTGCTTCGGGATACTTGGCCTGCGCGGCAGCTAGGGCGGCTTGGCGAGATTGCTCGCGGGCGGCGGCGATGCGATTGACGGCGGTCCAGATGTTAGTTTCTGGAATTGCGTCGGCCGCAATCGCGCCGAGCAACTTCCTGTGCTGTTCGCGGAGTGAGATGGCGTCTGCCTTCGCGATGGCTGCTTGCTTTCGCAGGGTCACTTCGCGAACTCCCCACCAGGTACCAGCGGCGAACGCTACAACCGCAGTTGCGATCGCGAGCCGTTTGACGCGTTGCTTCGTGATGATGGGGCTGGTAAGTCTTTGGGAAGGCGCGAACTCTGATTTGCCGTTTGTGGTCGATATCTCGTTCCACGCGGCGATTGCATGCTTCGTGGTGGTGCACTCGGGGCAGCGGACCAGACCAGCTTCGTCAACATGGAGACCCGTGAGCCCGTGACGACAGCGTGGACACTCAGCGCGGCGGGCGAGAGCTTGGCGGTAGCGCAGGCATGCGAGCCAGATGATGCTCGCAACAAAGCCGAAAGCGAAAACGGCGAGGCCCGTGAGCATTGCCGGGTAGTACTCGTGCAGATCATCGCCTGTCAGGTCGCTAAAGATGTCGGCGATGCCGTCGTACGTGTCCCAGATGCGACGGTGCGTGCGGACAGCGAGGAAATAGAAGACCAGCACGCCCAGTAAGCACGCGACGAGACCGATGGCAACCACGGCGACGAGCCGATGGCTCGCGCGCGACGCATCAGCAACGAATTCCCGGCGGTCCGCACGCGGCAAGGCTCGCGTCGGTGAAAACGCACGGGCGAGAAGTCGAAGGAACATGCACACCCCTTCTTTGTTGCGGCTTGCTGATGCGGCTTCGTGGCGGGTTTACTTCGCGGGATATTCGTACACGCCGCGGCCGGTCTTGTCGCCTAGTCGGCCTGCGGTGACGAATTGTTTGAGCAGCGGGCAGGCGCGGTAGCGGTCGTTGTTGAGACCTTCGGCCAGGACGTTCATGATGTGGACGCAGGTGTCAAGGCCGATGAAGTCGGCGAGGCGCAGCGGGCCCATGGGGAAGTTGCAGCCCAGCTTCATGATGCCGTCGATGGCTTGCGGCTCGGCGACGCCTTCCATCCACGCGTAGAAGGCTTCGTTGATCATGGGCATGAGCACGCGATTGCTGATGAAGCCCGCGCGATCGTTGGCAATGAGCGGCGTCTTGCCCATCTTGGTTGCAAGAGCAATGGTGCGCTCAGTGACGTCTTTGCTGGTTTGCACCGCGGGGATGACTTCAACCAATTGCATGAGCGGCACAGGGTTGAAGAAGTGCATGCCAACGACGCGATGTGCCGTGCTGCCCGCAGCGGTAGCGATGTCGGTGATGCTGATGCTGCTGGTGTTGGTCGCGAGAACGACGTTGTCACTCGGGAAGATCGCGGCGAGTTTGGTGAAGAGGTCCTTCTTCACCTTCACATCTTCGACCACGGCTTCAACGACCCAGTCGGCACCTGCGAGAGCTTCGAGCTTGTCGGTGAACTTGATGCGAGCCAGCGCGGCGTCGGCCTCCGCCTGTGTCATCTTGGCTTTCTCGACGAACTTGCTCAGGCTTTTCTTGTGCACGCCTTGGCACTTGGCAATCGCGCCAGGAAACGCGTCGAAGACAGTCACATTGATACCGCTGACAGCGGCGATTTGTGCGATGCCGCCACCCATTTGGCCGGCGCCCAGAACTGCGAGTGAGGAAATGGTCATGGCGGAGTGTAATCTGAACGCGGGCGGTTGGCAGATCGTGTGCAGCGAGATTGGGGCGTTGTTTGGCAATATGGCAAGAGCGGAAATTACTGGACAACGTCCGCGTTTCGCGAGCAGGATGCGATACGCTGAAGATCCGCGCTGCATGCCAGCGAGCTGGAGGTTCTGTGAGCATCTCATTGTGAACCTTGGAACAAAGGATGGTCGCATTGAAACAAACAAGCACGCACAGCAGCAGCGAAATCGAACACAAGCCGACAGGCGAGACGAATGCGAGCAAGCCTGTAGCGGGTAGCGAGGGACTAGCGTTTCCAACGACAGTTGTCGCGCCGCCGCCCGCGAAGGACAAACTGAGAATCCGCTGGGCCTACACGCTAAGCATCGTGGTGATTCATTTGCTCGCGGTTGCGGCCGCGTTGCCTTGGTTTTTTTCGTGGACTGGCGTCATTGCGTGTTTCCTCGGGCTGTATGTATTTGGAACGCTTGGAATCAACGTCGGCTTTCATCGGCTGCTCACACACCGCGGATTTGCGTGCAGCAAGTTCGTTGAGCGCTCGCTCGCGCTGCTTGGCGTTTGCTGTCTGCAAGAGGGACCCGGGCGCTGGGTGGCAATTCATCGCCAGCATCATCAACATTCCGACGAGCAACCCGATCCGCACTCGCCCCTTGTGGCATTTTTCTGGGGGCATGTCGGCTGGCTGCTCGTGAGCAACACGGCGACCGACTCGATGAGTCTGTACGAGCGATACGCACGCGATTTGATGAAGCAGCGCTTCTACATGCAGCTTGAGCGACAACTCAACTGGCTGTGGGTGTACGTCGCCCACGCGGCGATCATCGCGGCAGTCACGTTCGGCATCGGGTGGGCAATCACGCGTGATGTGAGCGCCGCGGCGAAGCTCACGGCAAGCATGATCGTCTGGGGCGTCCTGCTGCGAACGGTTTTGGTGTGGCACATTACGTGGAGCGTCAATTCGCTTTCGCATCTGTTTGGATATCAAAGCCATGACACCGGCGAAAATAGCCGTAATAACTGGCTTGTTGCCCTCATTTCAAACGGCGAGGGATGGCACAACAACCATCACGCTGACCCGCGCTCAGCCGCTCATGGGCATAAGTGGTACGAGCTTGATGTGTCGTATCTGTCGATTGTGGCGATGGAAAAGCTGGGCCTGGCGACCAAGGTGATGCGGCATGATCGGTGAGGATCGCATGCGGTGCAAGTCGTTGCATCACGACGCTCGGCGAGATGGTGACTAACCATTGCGGCATGCAAGTTCGACCAATGAAGCGTGAAGAAGCGGCGATGTATGTTGCGTTACGGCGCGAGATGCTGGATGACGCGCCGTGGGCATTTGGGGCAAGCCCCGAAGATGACACGCGGCTGGATGCTGCTCGAATTGCTCGCAACGTGAGTCATGGCGAGTCTGCGAACAACTACGCGCTGATCGGAGCGTTTGATGACATGCCCGCTGGCTTGCGACTGGTGGGCTGCGCGGAACTGATGCGAGACAGCACGATAAAGACCCGGCATCGCGCGGATATCTATAGCGTTTATGTGACGCCCACCCATCGCGGCAGAGGTGCCGGCTTGGCGATTATTGAGGAAGCCAAACGCATGGCACGGACATGGCGCGGCGTAGACAGCTTGCGGCTGAGCGTGAGCGTGCGCAGCCCGGCCGCTCGCCGCGTCTATGAACGCGTTGGCTTCGTCGCGTGGGGCGTTGAGCCGGGGTGCCTGTGCGTCGAGGGCGAGTTCATCGACGAGGTTCACATGGTCTGCATGCTCTAATCGTCCCATCAGCGTCCGCTACTGCCAATATCTGGCGGACGCGTGGACTCCAGCACGCGACGAAATACGTGTTCATGCACCAAGTGCAGTGCATCATGTCGCTGCTTCCCCCATGACCAAACAATCTCACCCGTGATAACTCCAGGCGTGATCGATACATCCATCCGCGGAGGCAAACCGTTCATGCCCGAACCACGCGACAGATCGATTCGCAGTGGCCGAGACGTGCGGAACACCGAAAAGGCCAGTCGCGTCCCATTCTCATCTGCAGGCAACCTTCCTTCCCAAATCTGCCCCGACCATGCATCGCGCATCGTAAAAGTCCCATCCTTGCGCACGTCCATGCGAAACGTCGGCTGATCACGCCCCCCCACATGCAACCATGTTCCCGACAACTCCTCAAAACTTGGGGGTGCGGGATAGCTCTTGTTATGCACGAGCACACCTTCGACGAAGAAAGTCTCGCCGGGCTCCACGTTGAGATCAAAGACTTCTACCCCGCCGCTTTCGCGTCGCACTTCCTGCACGCGCGTCACGCCATCGCGCGTCATCAGTCCGCGTTCCAAACCCAACTCGTCTGCGTGAACAAACTCTCCATTCTCCGTCGCCACCGGATGCTCCGCCGTCACGCGCAGCACACGCCCATCGTCCATCACCAGCCGCAGATGCTCATGTACACGATGCGACGTCTTCGCCGTTACTCGCGCCGCTGAGATCGATCCATCCGGCATCCTCGCCATCACCGCGTCGCCCACTTCAAGCGTCTCAATCGCACGCGGTCCGTCAGGTGTAGCCACTTGCGATCCTTCGGCGACGCAGGACGACCCGCGCTGACACGCCCCCATCACCGCGCCCAGCAGCAACATCAACACAACGCGTACAACCGCTCGCATGATCCACCTCCTCATCCTCCGGCCAGTCTAACGAAAAAGCGGGGCCCTGACAAGGCCCCGCTTCTGCTTTCTTCACTTGCTTTCAGACCGGAATGTGACTTACACCCCCACCGCCACCTTCTTCTTGCTCTCATTCAGCAACCGCCGCAGCACCGTCTGCAGCACGCCGCCGTTGCGGTAGTACTCAGCCTCCACGGGCGTATCGATGCGGCACCTCGTCGTGAACTCGACTTTCTGGCCGCCGCGTTTGGTCGCAGTGACGCGAACGTGGCATCGCGGCTCGATCAAGCCATCAGCGCTGAAGTTCAGGTGAATATCAAACTTTTCATCACCAGTCAGCTTGAGGCTCTTGGCCGATTGCCCCTCTTCAAAGCACAGCGGCAACACACCCATGCCCACCAAGTTGCTGCGGTGAATGCGTTCAAAGCTTTCGCTGATCACAGCTCGGCAGCCCAGCAGCAGCGTGCCCTTTGCTGCCCAGTCGCGCGAGCTGCCCATGCCGTAGTCCTTGCCCGCCAGCACGATGAGAGGCGTGCCGTCGGACTTGTAGTTCATCGCGGCGTCGTAGAGATACACCGGAGACATCGCCAGTTTCTCGACGATGGCGTGAGCAAGGTCGTTGCTCTCAACAAACGTCTCGTGCCCTTCCCGGCCTGCGTTCTTCGCAAGATTGATAACGCGCACGACGTTGGCTTCATCGCCGATCAAGTCTTCCGCGATGCCCAAGCTCTTGATGCGTTGCAAAGCCTGCGCGGGAGTCATCGTCGCAAGGTCATGGAACTGATTGAATCCACGTTCGTGCGCGGCGGTCGACATGTCCTTGGTCCAGCCACCTTCCTTGACCTTGTTGGTCGTGGGATCAATCGCGAGATTGTTCTTGATGCGGGTGTTCGCGTACGTGCCGCGAGTCATCACGCGATCATTGCCACGCCGGCTGCCGTAGCTATTGAAGTCAGCCTTGCGCACGCCGAGCGTCTTGAGGTACTGACCAGCGGGGCTGGCTTCAGCGATGTCGCCCGCGGGGCTGATGTGGTCAGTGGTCACGCTATCGCCCACGAACGCAAGCACGCGAGCACCTTGAATGGGACGCGGCGCACTGGGCTTCTCACCCATGCCTTCAAAATACGGCGGATTTTGGATGTACGTGCTCTTGTCATCCCACGCGTACAAGTCGCTCTTGCTGACAGGAACCTTGTTCCACGTTTCGTTTGCCGTGAAGACTTTCGCGTACTGCGTCTTGTATTGATCGCTGCTGATGGCGAGTGCCTTGATGGCCTGCACCTCGGCATGCGTGGGCCAGATGTCCTTCAGGAAAACCGGCTTACCGTCCTTGCTTACGCCCAGTGGCTCGGTTGCAAGGTCAATCGCAACGCTGCCAGCAATCGCATACGCCACGCACAGCGGCGGGCTTGCGAGGTAGTTCGCCTTCACGCTTTGGTGGACGCGGCCTTCGAAGTTGCGATTGCCCGAGAGGACGCTCGCAACGCATAGGTCGCCTTCCTTGATGGCGGCTTCAACTTCATCAGGCAGCGGGCCGGAGTTGCCGATGCACGTCGTGCAGCCATAACCCACCGTGTGGAAGCCCAAGGCTTCAAGGTCTTCGGTGAGGTTCGCCTTGTTGTAATAGTCGGTCACAACGCGAGAGCCAGGCGCGAGGCTGGTCTTGACCCACGGCTTGCGAGTCAAGCCCAACGCGCGAGCCTTGCGAGCCACCAAGCCAGCCGCGAGCATCACATCAGGATTGCTGGTGTTGGTGCAGCTTGTGATGGCTGCGATGACAACCGCGCCGTGCGTGATCTTGCTTTCGGAGGCACGCCCTTCCAGCGCGTGCGAACTACCCGCTGCGAACTTCACAGTGCCGGTTGCACCGAAAATCTTGTCGGCAGGCATCCCAAAGCTGGTGTTGCCCAGCGGAGCCGCCATGCTCTTGAAGAACTCAGCCTTGACGTTCTTGAGTTCGACGCGATCTTGTGGGCGCTTGGGGCCAGCCAGGCTGGGCTGCACCGTGCTCATGTCCAGTTCGAGAATGTCCGTGAACTCAGGCTCGGGGCTTGCAGGCGTCCAGAAGAGGCCATTGGCTTTGCAATAGGCTTCCACAAGGGCGATTTGCTCTTCGGTGCGACCAGTCAAACGCATGTAATCAAGCGTTGCGGCATCGATCGGGAAGAATCCCATCGTCGCGCCGTATTCAGGAGCCATGTTGGCGATAGTCGCGCGATCCGGCACGCTCATGCTTGCAAGACCTTCGCCGAAGAACTCGACGAATTTGTCAACTACGCCCTTCTTGCGAAGCATCTGCGTCACCGTCAGCACAAGGTCCGTCGCCGTCGCACCTTCGGGCAGTTTGCCAGTCAGGCGGAATCCGATCACATCAGGCGTGAGCATGTAGATGGGTTGGCCCAGCATCACGGCTTCCGCTTCGATGCCGCCCACGCCCCAACCCACAACGCCCAGGCCGTTGATCATGGTGGTGTGGCTGTCGGTGCCCACGCACGAGTCTGGGTACGCGACCGTCTCGCCGCCAACCTTCTTGGTCAGCACACCGCTCGCGAGATACTCGAGGTTGACTTGGTGCACAATGCCCGTCGCAGGCGGCACGCATGAAAAATTGTTCAGGCTCTGCTGACCCCATTTGAGGAACTTGTATCGCTCGCCATTGCGCTCGAATTCTTTGTCGCCGTTGATGGTGAGAGCGTTCTTGCTCGCAAACGCGTCAACTTGCACGCTGTGGTCGATGACCAGGTCGCACTTGACGAGCGGATTGATGAGGTTGGGATCGCCGCCGAGTTTCTTCATCGCGTCTCGCATCGCCGCGAGGTCCACCACGCAGGGCACACCCGTAAAGTCCTGCAAAACCACCCGTCCTGGCATGAACGGCATCTCGACCTTGTTCGGCGCCTTGGCATTCCAGTTCGCAAGGCCCGCGACGTCGTCATCGGTGACGATGAAACCATCAACGTTGCGAAGCATCGCCTCAAGCAAGACCTTGATGCTGTAAGGCAGCTTGGCGACGTGTCCGACTTTGTGGTCGATGAGCGTCTGCAGACTGAAATAGGTATACGTGCCGAATTGCGTGGAGAGTGTCTTGCGTGAGTTAAAGGGATTGGCAGTCATCGAAAGCTCCAAAGAAGCGGGAAAGCGTGAGTTACTGCAGGACGATATGGGGATATCGGTTCAAGGCGAATGCGTGCTGCGAAGGGGCGTGATAAAAGTTGTTTATGGTGAAGCCAAAGCGGCGGATTTGCGCGTTTCCATGCGGGTGACGCGGTCAAACTACCGGTTGAGGCGGGCAAGAAGTTGGGCAAGTTCGGCATCAACGCCCTGGTTGGTTGCCCAGTGGCGGAGATAGTCTCGGTCGATTTGCCCCACGCACAAAGATCATCAGATCGGTTGGGCCCCAATCACGCGGGTCTGCCATTTCCCAGTCGCTCCGTGACTTCTACATCGACTTGGCGCTGCGTCCACGATGGATTCTGCGTCGTGACGAGGTGCCGAAGCATCGCCCGCGCTTGCACAACCATGCGATTCGCAGCCCACAGCTTTTGAGCCGGCGACATCGCACGCAGCACATGTACGTCTGCCTCGTCAATCACCTCAATCCGCATCTCGCGACGCTCCATGCAACCATCGTACGCGCTCAGCGTTTACCCAGCCGCTTCGCCCCATCTACCAAGGCCTTCTCGCACGCCTGCGCGGCCACGCTCAGCGACCGGTCCCGGCTCTTTACAATCGCAAGTTGTCGCTTCAGCGCCCCATCCACACATGACAGCCCGGCCGCAAATTCCGTGCTTGTCGCCAGCGCGAACTTGCTGACAAACCCCGCGCCGATCCCCGCCTTGACCATCTGCATGATCCCTTCAATGCTGCGAACTTCCATCACGTAATTCAGCGTCACACCCCCTTGTGCCGCAGCCCGATCAATCACATCTCGCACCGCACTGCTTGCTTCAAAGCCCACGATGGCCATGCCTTCCAGATCGCACCAGGCAAACGTCGTGCGTTTTCGCTGCGGGTCACGCAGCGGCGATGTTGCCGGCAGAATCAACCGCAGTTCATCTTCAATAAGAGGCACACGAATGAGCTTGTCCGCATCAGGCAGCGTGATGGGCAGCGTCACCAGTCCCAGATCAAGCTCGCTACTGATCACACTCGCAGCAACTTGATTGCTGCCAGCTTCTCGCACGAAAAATCGCAATCCCGGATGCTGTTTGCGAATCAGCGAAACAACCGGCGGCAGCAAATAACTCACCGCCGTCGCACCGCCGCCAATGCGAATCGTGCCGCGTTCAAGACCCAGCAGTTCGCGCACGGCTACTTCGCCTTGCTCTGCTGCTCGCACCGCGCTCTGCGCGTGCGCCAAAAACACGCGACCTGCTTCCGTGAGTTCCACACCTTTGCCGCTCCGCGTGAGCAGTGGCGTTCCAACATGGGCTTCAAGCTTCTTGAGCATCGCGCTCAGTGCGGGCTGCGTGATGCCAAGTTGTCTGCTCGCACGCGTCAGATGCCCGACTTTGGCAATCACAACAAAGTACCGCAGCGGGGTCAGCTCCATGACCAGAGCATAGAGAACCCCTGCACCGCGCGTGAAAGCAGCAAGACAGACGCGTCCAACCGAGTTGTGAAACAGCCCTCAATCTACCCCTGAAGCAACCGCGACAACCACCCCTTTGGCCTCTCCACCTGCACCGGATCAATCAGCTTGATCCCGGCCTCTCGCGCCAGCTTGCACGCCGTCGTCCGCAGTTCACTCGCAAATCGCCCTTGCGGCTGCTTGAGCAGCGCCGCAGTTCGGCTCTTGACCGCGTCCGTCACCAGTTCATCCTTATGCAGCCAGCCCAACAGCTCCGGCGTGAACTTGAGGAACGTGCCGCACGTGGTTGCGATGCGTTGGAAGGTCTTGCGTGCCTCTTCTTCATTCATCGCCTGATTCACGATGATGCCTACACGCCCCGCAAACTGATCGCCGTTGCGCTGCGGCTGCCGCAGCAGCTTCAGCGTCGCATACGCATCAGCAATCGACGTCGGCTCGGGCGTCACCACCACCGCCGCCAGATCACTAAACCGCACAAAGCTCAGCACACCCTCAGACAAGCCCGCCCCGGTATCAAACATCACCAAATCGCTTGACTCTTCCAGGTCCAGCACCGCTTCAAGGAGCGCCGCTCGTTCCGCCTCTGGCAAGTTTGCCATGCGAGCAATGCCCACGCTGCCCGGCACCAGCTTGAAACCGCCCGGAGCGTCGATTGCAATCTGATCCAAACCCTTGCGAGGCGAACCAACCTCGATGACCGTTTCAAGCCGGCGCGTGGGGCTCATGCCGCAAAGCACGTCGGCATTCGCCAACCCCAAGTCCGCATCAACCAGCGTGACGCGAATGTGGCGCTGAGCCAAAGCCGTCGCCACGTTCACCGCGATGCTGGTCTTGCCGACACCGCCCTTGCCACTCGTGATCGCAACAACCGGCACCTTGCGAATACGCAGCGGCTTGTCGTCAGGCCGAAAGAACGGCACGCTCCGCTGCGTCGCGATGGGCGCAACGTACTCCTGCTTGAAACTCGTCACCATCTGCCGCAGGCGACTCGCCTGGTCAGTCGGAGCAGAGTAAAAGGGATCACGCCGCGAAGCCATGGGGGCCAGCGTATTCAACATAGGGGAGCCCGGATTATGGGGTGAGGTTGGGGCAACCTGCGACGAGTTCCCGTCGCTGGGCAAAGCCGCAGCGGATGAAGGCGATGTAACAGCGCTCATGGACGCAATTTCCCGTCAAGCACTAATCGTGCTAAGCGAGGCGGATGGGCGAGCTCGATATGCTCGGGAACCTCCTGCCCCGTGGTGAGAAAACTGAGCTTGAGTCCCACGTTCACACAAACCGTGGGGACGATGCCGAAGCGAACCGCTTCGTCGAGTTTGGTCAGAATCAGATTCGTTGGACGCAGCACACTGAAACGCTGAGCCGCACTGGTCAGCACATCCTCAGCCATGATGGCCGAAAGAACCAAGTGCGTTTCATCGGCGTTGGCGGCGTCTATGAACGCGCTGAGTTCGTCGATGCGCGCGGTATCGTGTTGACTGCGTCCGGCCGTGTCGAGCAGTACAACGTCGCAATCCGAAAGACTGGTGCATGCTTCCCCCACTTCGCGAGGTGTCAGGCAAACTTTCAGTGGCAGATCAATGATGTTGGCATACGTTCGCAGTTGTTCCACCGCTGCGATGCGATACGTATCGCTGGTAATCAGTCCCACGCGGACGTTGTGTCGCAGTTTGTAGGCGGCAGCAAGTTTCGCAATCGTCGTCGTTTTTCCAACGCCGGTCGGACCAACCAGCGCAATGGTCAAAGGCCTTGGGCCGTAGCTGCTCGCACGTTTGCCGGGCTTACTGATCGTTCCCACGCAGGGCATGAGCGTTGCAGTATGCCGCTCAATTGCGCTGCGCACGATTGTGATATCAGCCAGCTCATCCGCATGCAGTTCATCGCGGACACTGCCGATCACGCGCTCGATCAAATCCGCTCGCAGCCCGGTATCTTGCAGTTGCAAGTAGACCGTCGCCAAGGGCGGCGTCATCCCAGTCGTCGCGAGTGCGCTGGCGTTGCCCACGCTGATTCCCGTCCGCCGCGTTTCGCTGAGCAGTTGGCTCATCAGTGAGCGAATCGAACCCAGTTCGCTGCGCAAGACATCCACCGCGCCGGCGTCGGTTGGCGCAAGCTCGACAGCTGTTGCGAGTTTCTCGCGCGGGGGCTGCATCGCTGGCCGCGTGGTCGCAGCATTCGCTGGCGTAGATTGTGGTTTGATGCTCGCTGGTGCAACACCTGCCGCCGTGGCGGAAAGGCTCACGCCTTGCATCGTCGCGCTCGCCGCCGGAGCGGCGGGTTTGAACTCCACGACACTCGTTGGCTGGGGCAATGGCGCGGCAATCGTCGCGGCGCGACCGGGGCCGATGGTCGTGAAGGTTGATGTAATGAAGCCGTCGTCGCCGTTTTCGCCCACGCGCGAAACGTTGTCGCTGATGCGGCTCGCACGCGTCTCGCGCGCTGGCTCATTCGCACTCGCAAACGGCCTATTCGCCGCCACCGCCGCCGCCGCCTCGCGTGGCAAGGTCGCACTCGGCGGCGCATTGCGAATCTTCGGCCCCATCACCGTCGCCGCGTCGCTGGCGGTAATCTCAAATTCGTCATGCCCGCCCATCCCCATGACCGCCCCGACCCGGGTAGCACGCGTGTGCAGAATAACCGCGTCCTTACCCAGGTCTTGTTTGACCTGCGCAAGGGCATCCGCCATGCTGCGACCTCGGTACGTCTTGAGGTTCATCTCTGCCATCCTGGCCTAGAGCCCGCGACAAGGGGCCCGAATCGAACCACTGACCCGGCATCCTGCCCGGCCACGCCCGCAGCAACCGCTGCATGCGTCCCTTAAGCATACCAGATTGGGGAAGGGGTGCAAGGGGTCTTGGTGGTTGTTTGGGCGAAGATTTTTAATTGGAGGCAGAGTACCGGAGTGCCGGAGTACCGGAGTACCGGAGGAAAGGCGGAGGGGGTGCGGGGGTGAGGGGGTGCGAGGGGTGCGGGTGGTCCTGTAAAAACTTTTGAATTGGGGATTGGCTGGGCCTGCGGCCGCGTCGGGGGAGGTTTTGGGGGCGCGAATGCTCTGTTTGAGCGCACGTTTGCTCCGTACGCGGCCGCGTGCGCTCCGTACGTGGTCGCATGCGCTCCTGATGCGGTCGCGTGCGCTCCTGATGCGGCCGTGCGCGCTCCTTACGCGGGCGTGCAGGTCATTTTCTCGGCCACGCAGGGAACCTGCGCGGGCGTGCAGGCAACAGATCGGGGCGTGAACCCCCCCGAAATCTACAAGTGTCAGCCTATCCACAACCCCCCTACCCCCAACCCACCCCCGCGCCCGTGTGCCTTGCCTCCGGTACTTCGTCTCTTCGGTACTCCGGTACTGCTCTGCCGTACTCCGGTACTTCCCCTCCTATAATTCCCCGTTCTGGCCTGCGTCCTATCGGCCAATGTTCGGTGGGTCGTTGGCGGCCCGTCTTTTGCATTTGGCCATTAGCCTCTTGGTGCTGCGCGGCTGGCGGTTTGGTGTGTGCTGGCGGCAGACGAAGGAATCGACATGACTGCAACTTCTTCTTCTAACTCGGCCTGGGCTCCTGTGCTTCGCGGCAACCGTCCGGCGGTGAATGGATGGAGCGCGGAGTATCTCGATGAGCAGTACAAGGCCTTCCTGGCGGATGCCAAGAGCGTGCCAGCGGACTTGCAGCAGTTCTTTGCGGGGTTTGATTTGGGGAATAGTGCGAGCGCGGGTGGCGCGAGCACGGGCGCGAATGGCGCGAGTAGCGCTGGCGCGGGCGTGAACGATGTGCAGCGCAAGGCCGATGCGCTGGTGCGGGGCTATCGCGATCTGGGGCATCTGGCTGCGAACATTGATCCGTTCCACCGGGCGCGGACGGGGGTGCGGTCTGACAAGTTGGACGCGAAGAAGATTGGCGTGACGGACGCCGACATGGGCAAGACGGTTTCGTCGCCCTTTGGCAGCATCACGGTGCGCGAGTTGATCGCGACGCTCGAAGCCGCGTATTGCGGGTCTATCGGCATCGAGTTCATGCACTCGCCTGATGAAGTCGAGCGCGCGTGGTTTGCCAAGCAGATTGAAACCAAAGCGTGGACCACGCCTATTTCGGCTCGCGAACGCATGATGGTCTTGGAGCAGATCACGGCGGCGGAGCAGTTTGATTTGTTTCTGGGCAAGCGGTACCAAGGCAAGAAGCGGTTTAGCCTCGAAGGTGGCGATGCGCTGATTCCGTTGATGAAGGCTCTGGCGCAGCGCGCGGGCGAGCATGGGACGGGCGAGATCATTTTGGGCATGCCCCACCGCGGGCGGCTGAGCGTGTTGCACAACTTCCTGGGCAAAGACTTGCAGAAGTTGTTTACCGAGTTCGAAGATGCGTGGCAGATGGGCGGGCAAGCGACCGCCACGGGGCAAGCGGGTGATGTGAAGTACCACCGCGGCTATTCGGGCGACCAGCCGATCTTCGACAGCACCGGCAACAAGATCGGGCTGGTGCATTTGTCGATGATGAACAACCCCAGCCACTTGGAAAGCGTCGATCCGGTGGTGATGGGTAAGGCCCGCGCCAAGCAAGATATCTTGGGTGACATTAGCAAGACCCGCGTGGTGAGTGTCATGCTCCACGGCGATGCGGCGGTGATCGGGCAAGGCGTGGTTGCTGAGTGCCTGAACATGAGCAAGCTGCCCGGCTACGACGTGGGCGGCACGATTCACGTGGTCGTGAACAACATGGTCGGGTTTACGACTGATCCCGAAGATGGCCGGAGCACGGCGTATTGCACGGATGTGGGCAAGATTGTCAATGCTCCCGCGATTCACGTGAATGGTGATGATCCGGAAGCGGTTGTGCGGGCCGCGAAGCTGGCGGTTGACTATCGCCAGGAATTCAAGCGCGATGTGTTTATTGATCTGGTCTGCTTCCGTCGCCACGGGCACAACGAAGCGGATGAGCCGCGCTACACGCAGCCGCAGTTGTACAAGTATGTGAGTGACAACAAGGGACCGGCGGAAAACTATCGCAAGCGTTTGGCGGATGCGGGGCTGGTGACGGCCGAGCAGAGCCAGGCGGTTGTTGATCGCATCTTTGCGGAACTGGATGCGGGACAGACCAAGGCCAAGGCCCAGCCGGTGAACCCGGTGACGGCGCCGGGCGGCGGGCAATGGGATGGCTTCACGGGTGAATACACCTTTGAAAGCCCCAAGACGGCGGTTGATCCGCTGACTATCAGCCGGGTGTGCAGTGCGATGGGCACCGCGCCTGAAGGCTTCAATGTGAATGCGAAGCTGAAGGCGATGCTGACGGCGCGGGCCGGGCTGACCAGCAGCAAGAAGCTGAGCCACGCCGATGCCGAGCAGATTGCTATTGGCACGTTGCTGCTGGATGGATATCCGGTGCGGCTGAGCGGGCAGGATTGTCGGCGTGGGACGTTTACGCAGCGGCATGCGGTGCTGCGTGATGAGAAGACGGGCGAACGCGTGACGCTGCTGAACAACATTGTGTCCGCCGACAAGCAAGCCAAGTTCGATGTGTGGGATAGCCCGCTGAGCGAATACAGCGTGATGGGCTTTGATTACGGGTATAGCCGCGGGCAGCCCAAAGCACTTGTCATGTGGGAAGGGCAGTTTGGCGATTTCGGCAATGGCGCGCAGATCATGATTGATCAGTGGATTGCCAGCAGCGAAACCAAGTGGAGCAGATGGGGCGGGCTGGTGCTGCTGCTGCCCCACGGCTTTGAAGGACAAGGCCCCGAGCACAGCAGTGCGCGCATGGAGCGGTTTTTGCAACTGTGCGCGGATGACAACATGGAAGTGTGCTATCCGTCAACCGGTGCGCAGACCTTCCACATGCTGCGCCGGCAGGCATTGCGGAAGATTCGCAAGCCCTTGATTGTGATGACGCCCAAGAAGTACCTGCGCATTGAGACCAGCACGATTGATGATCTGAGCACAGGCAGTTTCCAGCACTTTATTGATGATGTGAGTGTCTCGGCGAGTGAAGCCAAGAGCATCAAGCAGGTGATTTACTGCTCGGGCAAGATTTATCACGAGCTGGCGGAGCGGCGCGAGGCGTGCGGCCGCAAAGATGTGGCGATTGTGCGCGTGGAGCAGTTGTTCCCGCTGCATGTTGAACTGGCGAAGAAGATTGATGCGAAGTATCCGGCGAGTGCCAAGCGCGTGTGGGTGCAGGAAGAGCATCGCAACGCGGGTGCGTGGATGTACATTGCCGATGCGTTCCGCGAGGCGATGGGCGTGAGCTTGTCGTACATTGGTCGCAAGCCCAGCGCAAGCCCGGCGACGGGCAGCGAGAAGACGCACAAGAAGGAACAGGATGCGGTGCTGGACGCGGCGATTGGGCCGGCTCCGGCGGGCGGGACGGGCGGCGGCGATAAGTCCAAGCCTGAGACCGCCGGCAAGCGATAATGAGTGAGTCAGATTGCGTTGGTCAACGTTCGAGGATGCATTGACAACAATTGCGACGTGTGCGAAGGTTCGCCCGGTCGCTCAGCCAAGCGGAAAGCAACTATGCCTATTGACATCATCATTCCAACCGCCGGTGAGAGCATCACTTCAGGCGTGATTAGCCGGTGGCTGAAGAACGACGGCGACTTTGTGAAGCGGGATGAGCCGGTGCTTGAGCTTGAGACCGACAAGGTGACGATGGAAATTGCTGCGCCGGCGGCGGGCAGCGTGAAGCAGACGGCCAAGACGGGCGAGACGGTGAAGATCGGGCAGGTGGTGGGCAGCATTGCTGAAGGTGCGGCCCCGGCGGCGACTGCGGCTCCTGCGAAGAGCGAAGCGAAGACAGAAGCGAAGGTTGGATCGAGCGAGCCCAAGGCTTCGGCTCAGGTGGCGACGGCGGCGCCGGTTGCGGCTGCTGCGGGTGTTGCCGGCTCGGCGGCGGCGGAGAAGGCGGCAGTAGAAGATGTGCGTGCAACGCCACTCGCGAAGAAGTTGGCGGATGAGAATCATGTTGATCTCGGGCATGTTGTGGGCACGGGCGCGGGTGGACGCATTCGCGAGCAAGATGTGCTGGCGTACATGCAGAGCCATCAGCCGGGCAGCGTGAATGGTGCGGGTGCGGCGGCTGCTTCATCTGCGGCGGCTGGCGGTGGTGCGTCGGCGGCTCGCAGCGTGACGCGCGATCGCATGACGCCCTTGCGGCAGCGAATTGCACAGCGGCTAGTGCAAGCGCAGCACACGGCTGCGATGCTGACGACGTTCAACGAAGTGGACATGGGCCCTGTGATGGAGCTTCGCAAGCAATACAAGGAAGAGTTTGAGAAGAAGCACACTATTGGGCTGGGGTTCATGGGCTTCTTTGTCAAGGCGGTGTGTACGGCACTCAAGGCGTATCCGGCGGTCAACAGCTACATCGTGGATGATGACGCGGGCGGCATTGCAATTGAGCGGCATGGCTACTGCGATGTGGCGATTGCGGTGAGCACGCCCAAGGGGCTGGTGGTGCCAGTCCTGCGCAACGCGGAGAAGATGAGCCTGGCTGATGTTGAAAAGGGAATCAAGGAACTCGCGACCAAAGCCAAGGATGGCAAGCTGACGCTTGAAGACATGACTGGCGGCACCTTCACCATTACCAACGGCGGCGTGTTTGGCAGTTTGATGAGCACGCCGATTCTCAATCCGCCGCAAAGCGGGATTTTGGGCATGCATGCGATCAAGAATCGTCCCATGGAGTACCCGGTTGCCAGCGGCCAGATCGCGATTCGGCCCATGATGTACCTGGCGCACAGCTATGACCATCGCATCATCGATGGTGCGGAGGCGGTGCAGTTCTTGGTGAAGGTGAAGCAGTGCATTGAGGATCCGCAGCGGATGTTGCTGGAGTTGTAGTCGCCTGGTTGAGAGGTGCGATAGAGAAGTGATTCGTGCATCAACACGCTTGGCTGCGAGCTTTACGCGATCAATTCGTGCATCTTTGACTTTGCGATCATTTCATCGATGATGGCCGGGAGGCTATGTCTCAGTTGCCACGTGGGATAGTGCGCATGGAACTTTGACATGTCGGTGTAGTAGCAGATGTGGTCGCCGATGCGGTTTGTCGGGTCGTATGACAGCGTGGGGCGATTGCCGGTCTGCCGGTGGATGTAATCGATGCACTCGATGACGCTTGCGGCGTTGTGTTTGCCGCCTCCCAGGTTGTAGACTTCGCCTGGACGGGGGTTTTGGGCGAAGTGCCAGAAGGCGTTGATGACATCGTGGCAGTGAATCTGGTCGCGGACTTGTTTGCCTTTGTAGCCGAAGATGGTGTACGGTTTTTCTTCGATTGCGCACTTGACGAGATAGTTGAGGAACCCGTGCAGTTCAACGCCTGCGTGCTGGGGGCCGGTCAGACAGCCGCCACGAAACACACCGGTTTTGAGGCCGAAATAGCGGCCGTATTCCTGCGCGAGCAGATCACCTGAGGCTTTGCTGACGCCGAAGAGCGAGTGGGTGTTCTGGTCGATCGTCAGGGATTCGTTGATGCCTCGAACGAGTGAAGGGTGTGCGAAGTCATAACGCGTAGAGAACTCGGTGAGTGGCAAACGGTTGGGCGCGTCGCCGTAGACCTTGTTGGTTGAGACGTGGATGAAGACTGCGTTGGGTCGCAGCGTGCGGCATGATTCAAGCAGGTTGAGCGTGCCCATGGCGTTGACTTCAAAGTCATCGAAGACGCGCTTGGCTGCGAGATCATGGCTCGGCTGCGCCGCAGCATGAATGATGATGTCGAACTTTGCGTCAGCGAAAAGACTGCGCACGCCGGCACGATCTCGGATGTCTAGCGTGACGTGCTCAAAGTTCGCGCATGATGCGAGCAGGCGGTGACGGTTTGAAGTTGTATCGCCTTTGGGCCCAAAGAAGTCGCCCCGCATGTTGTTGTCAACACCCGTGACGCGAAAGCCCATGGCGTCAAAGAACGTGACAGCTTCTGAGCCTATGAGGCCTGAAGATCCGGTGACGAGGACGTATTTGGGTGCGGATTTCATCACTCAGTCTCCGGGTTTCCAATTTTGAGGCCATGGAAAGGCGTCGCCACGTGCTGCGATGCTGTCGATGAGGCGACGATGGACGAAGAATGCGTCGACGACGAAAAGTTCCTGGTCAGGCTTACGCCAGTACTCACCCAGTTGGACAAGCACGTGGCCCAGCGGCCGAAGGAAGTCCATGACTTCCGGCAGCAGCGGAGTTTGGCTGCCGTAGCCGCGGCCGAGCCATGTTTCAATGTGCATCGCGTCTGCCGCTTCAACGGTTGCGCGACCACCATCAAGGACGAGCAGTTCGCCCCCTTGTACATCAATCTTGATGAGTTGAGGCTGTGGGATTGCATGACGCTTGCGAAACTCGTCAAGCGTTGCAACTGGAACGCGCACAACTTCGGAAGCTGGCGCATTGCGAGCGAGGAGCGAACTGCCGACTATCCAGGGCTGCTTCCAAAAGTCTTGCTCGCCGGATTGCGCGCCGAGGGCTACTTCGTGGATGTGAAAGCTGCGGTGCGTTTGCTTCGCCCAGTCCAGCACCCGTGCGTACTCAGCTTCGCGACGAGCGAGGGGCTCAAAGATATCGAAGCGTGCATCGGGCAGAATATCAGCCATCGCGCTAGACCACGCGGCGTTGGAGCCACCGACGTCGACGACGGAATCGATCTGCCAGCCTGACTGCAGCAGGCTTGCGAAGAAGCGTCGTTCACAATCTGCAAATGGAATGGTGGTTTTCATGGACGTTTCTCATGCCGACAGCGTCGGTTGAATCGATTGCTGAATGAGGTGGGGTGTATAGAGCGCGATGACGTGCATTCCTTGCATGCGCAACGCTTCGCTCTTGTGCCAAAGCGAAACTTCGTGGGCGTCACTTGAAAGCACGACGACATCAATACCGCGAGATTGAGCAGTTTGTGGCAAGATGATTTCGCGGCCGGCGATTCGTTCGCCTCGCAGTTGGAGGTTGTCATCCAGAATCGCGACGATGGGCAGCGGCATCTCGTCGAAGAACTGGGCGAGAGCCTGCGTGTGCTTGCCCGATCCGTACAGCGCGGCAGCGGTACAGCCGCGTGCAGCCGCTCGCTGGAGTGCGCGGCGAAGACGCCCTTTGGGAGAGAGATCCGGGAGGTTTTTGCGTGTGCGCAGTTGGGCGAGCACATCATTTCGCAGCCAGAGGCCATCGCCGTACGTAGTTTGCTCTTCGTCGCCTCGGTCGTTGACTTCATGCAACTGGTGAAGGGAGAAGTTGTTCTCGGCAAGGAATCGATCGATCTGCGAGAAGGACGCACAACCTTCGTACTCTGGCGCGAACTGACACTCACAGTTGATTGCCCGGACATTGCCAAGCAAACCAGTTGCACCTTTCAGCACTTCGAGATCGAAGCCCTGCACGTCGACTTTCACTAGGTCAACGCGATTGATGCCTTGCTGATTCGCCCAGTTGTCGAGCGTAACAACCGGCACCTTGACAACCTGACGAGTGGCGTACCAGTCGCCGTAGTAGCGACGGCCAAGTTCGCTTGGAGCCAGCAGCGAAGAGCACCAGTGATTGCCAGTGATGTGAAAGTCCGCCGAACCAGCCTTTGAACCACACGCAAACGGATAGATTGAAACGCGCGAGTCGTTCGCAACCGACGCCGCGAGTCGCTCGTGCGTTTCTGGAGCGGGTTCAAAGGCATGAACGTGCGACTGAGGAAACTCCTTGAGAACGCGGGCGATGGTTTGGCCTTCATTTGCCCCAACATCGACCACGGTCAGGCGTTCCTCAATGTCAAAAACGCGTGTGAGCGAGGTGTATGCGTCGTATGGAAAGAGCTTCATGGGGATGGCATCTCCGCACCGACTCCCGTCGGGACTTGATTCGTTATCGGTTGCCATTTGGCGGGTGCGTGAGCGTTGGTCGGTATGTTGGGGCAAGATTTTCGATTTCTCGCTAACTTGCGGCAATTTCGCTCAAGTCATCACCTTGTGTTCAAGAGGTCCGGCCTTCTGCGACGATGCTGCAATTGCAGGAGGTTTTCATGTCCAGCAACGATGTGTGGTTCGTCATTCCCAGCGCGAGCCCTGAAAAGTGCCGTAAGACACTGCCCTTGTGGCGTGAACGTGGCTATCGCATCGCCGTTCTCCAGAACTTTGAGAAGGGTGAGATTCCTGCTGATATCGTGGACTGGTTTGACTACTACCCCGGCTGGCCCGAAAGCGTCAACATTCTGTGCCGACAGGTCATTCCGCAAAGTTGCCAACTGATCGTGAGTGGCGGTGATGACATGCTGCCTGACCCAAACCACACCGCCCAAGAACTTGCAGCACAATTCTTCGATCGTTTCCCGGATGGGTTTGGTGTCATGCAGCCGCATGGCGATGAGTTCATGTGTGCGAAGCGATACTGCGGCTCGCCGTTCATCGGTCGCGCGTGGTTTGAGAACATGTACGGCGGGCGCGGTCCGATGTACGGGGGATATCACCACAATTACGCAGACAATGAGCTGTACTGGGTCGCAAAGGGATTGAACGCGCTGTGGGAGCGAACTGATCTTTCCCACTTCCACGATCACTTCACGCGAACCGGCGAATCGCAGCCAGACTACTGGAACAGTGTGAAGCAGCGTGATCTGCAGGACTGTCTGCTGTACTACGCGCGCGTTCATGAGACATTTCCGGGTCATGCTCCCACTCAAGCAGCGTTGTGTCGTCCGTTCGACGAATCGCTTCCGCGTGCCGAGATGCTGCTGCTCGCCGAGCACCGGCTCTTCCGCGTGGCGATTGACAACCCGTACAGCAACGCGATTGCGAAGGCACTCACGCAGTGCGCCGACGAAGGAGAACACACTGTCGGGCTCTATGGATTTGGTCTGCACACGCAGGTCGCTGGCAGCGCGTTGCGTGAGCCGCCGGTCAAGATCGCGTGCATCATCGACGACAATGAATCTAATCATGGCCGGGTCGCGTGGGGAATTCCCGTGGTTTCGCGTCACACCGCGCTGGCAATGGGGTTGCAGGCGGTCGTGCTATCAGGCAACTCGGTGGAAGACCGACTGTGGAGCAATGCAACGCCATTTCGTGAGCGCGGCATCACTGTGAGGCGTCTGTATGCGAACACGCCCGCCAACGACGCTGATCTTGCTCGGACTCGTCTCATTACGCTGTGAGCGTCATTATGATTCATGTGATAGGCGACAGCCACGTGTCGATATTCACGGGCTTACATGGCGTGTGCCCGGCGTTCCCTGACTCGACGCCGCATGCGCTAGACTCGTTTCGCGTGTGGCATCTCGGCCCGTTCTTGGCGTATTCGGTAGACAAACCCACTCACAGGGTGTGCAGGCTCGCGCTGCAATGCTTGAAACATGTTCCGATGAAGTCGCAGATCGCGTTCTTCATGGGTGAGATTGACTGCAGAAATCACATTCTCAAGCACGGCTCATCGCGTCGGACCATCGTCCAGAACGCCAAAAAGGTTGCTACTCGATACGTGCGTGCGGTTGACGAACTTTCCCGGCCGCGAAAGCCAGTCAAACTCGCCGTCGTCGCGCTTCCACCCGCAACTGAAGCGCAGCACGGCAACGAGCATCAGCCAAGTGTCGGCACGCACGCGCAGCGGACTGTCGCGGTCGCGGCATTTAACGCGGGGCTTCGCGCCGCTGCGAAGTCGTGCGGTATGCAAGTCTTTGAGGCGATCGCGAGCCTGGGCGATGAACAGGGGCGCCCGCTCGGTGCGTACTTCGCCGACGGCGTGCATGCTGATCCGCGATGTTTGCCTGTGGTTGTGCAGGAGCTGCGACAGAAGGGCTGGCTTGATATGCACGGTCATGACCTTGCGGTGGCGCAAGCACTCGCATGTATCGCCCCGCCGACGCGGCACAGCCTGCCTTGCGGACTTGGTGACCTGCGAACCGCCAGGCTTGTGCTCGCGGAACGTGCTGCACTTCGGTGCCGCGCTGCAGGCGCGAAGACGGCGGCGGTGTATGGCGCGGGCCGACACACGCACGATCTGGGTCTGGCGTGCTTCACGCGCGCAGGGTTGCGCGTGGTGGCTTTGCTAGATGACAGCCCTGCTGTTGACACACTTCACGGTGTGCGGGTGATGCGGCCCGACGCGGTTCGTACGCGGTTTGATGCTGTCATCATTTCCTCTGACGGTCACGAGAGCACGCTGCTGCAATCGGCGAAGCGGCGGTTCGGCTCATCGAAGCTGATCATGCCGATCTACACGCAGCCTGAGTGACATCTGCATGTTCGTCGATCATTTCGAACATGCGACCCAACTGCGAACGCAGGCTGTAATGACGAAGCGCCGCCGATTGCTGCCACGATGCCAGAGAGTCGCGTCGCACGCGACGAGTCACGGCAGCCGTAGCCGATGCGATAAATGACTCTCGCGACCAGAAGCAGCTGGACGCGATGTCTCCGGTCAGCCATGCTGCCTCGACAGGTAAAGCGTGCGAGCCCGGCTTGATCTGCGACACATCCATCACCTGCTTGCCGTCTAACGGATGCTGCGGGTGCATGCCCAGGTCGCCATACAACGAATAGACGAGCATGGATTCCCAATGCCCAGCGATCTGCGTCGCGAGATACTGCTTTCCATCGATGATGACTCGCTCACACTCCGCCGCATCGACGCGCGTCCCGATCGAGTTCTGAGCCCAGAATTCCAGCAGTCGCACATCATCCGCCTTTACACGCACAAGCGTGCAGCCGCCGGATAGGGCGCACTCCAGCACACGTTGGTGATACATGCCGCCCAGCCCGGCGTGCAGGTGCACTCGCGCACACTGATACGCCGCGCGAAGTGATTCATCATGTGACAGCTCGCCCTTGGCATACTTTGCAAATCGCTCGTGGCGTTCCCATCCGCGACCGTACAAGTGCAGTCGCCAGCCGCGCGAGTCGCAGAGATCAGCAGCCCAGCCGATCATCTGTTGCCGTAATGCACGTTCAGCGATCGGGTGGACGACTTGATGTAGCACATCTGCGCCTATGCGCTCAACGCTAGCTTGTCCGCCGATTTTTCGTAGCTTTTGTTCCACAAGCTGGCGGAGTGCAGGCAGCAACTGCTCGCCATGAACATCAGCGGCACAGGCCATATCGGTGACAATCGGTGTCAACTCGCTGATAAGATGCCGCGCAGTTCCATCACCCGCAGACGCGACGGCTCTCGCGGCGAAAGCTTGCGGCGTCTCGCTTTGGTGCGACACGTAAGCAACTTCACACGCGAACTTGCGCCGCAAATCTTCTTCCACGGGCTTTTCATGAAACTTGATCTGGCTTGCCAGTACCGGTGTTTCAAGTGTGCGATTGGTGGCGATTGCCAACGTCTGAATCATCTCAGGATGCAAGTGTCCCATGATGAAATCTCGCTCGGTGACTTTGCTTGCTGAGCCGGATTGAAACAGATGCCGCATCGCATCTTGAACCCACGTGACAACAGTTGTCATGGGCGGTGCAACGTCGGGTAACTGGGACCGCAGCGTGTTGATGAAAAGCACGATATCCGGCTGAAATCGTTCGAATGCCTGAAGCAACGCGAGTGGCGTGAGAAGCGAGTGCTCGTCAGGCTCAACCAGTACGCTCGCCTCGCACCCCAGCGTGCGCAGCGTTGCAGCAATGTCCGATGCGGCATGCTGCACGTATGTCGAGTATCGCGTCGTTGGTAGCAGCACCCGCACGCCTTGTCCGGCGGACAGCCGGTTGTCGCGTTGCGATGCGGTCTGGATGTCCCACGCCAACACACGTGCGCGCGTTGCGGTCGTTTCTTGCGATTGCAACTCGCCCACCTCGGCAAGCAATCGGCCAGGCTCCCCTCGCGGCCAGCGTGCCGATTCAAATGGTGGCATGGGCAAAGACACCACCCATCCCAGCGTGCACCCGATGCGAGCACGGGCCTCATCGCTCACGCGCTGAGGGCAGTCGGCACCGATCCACACTTGCACGCGTAGTGCAGCAAGAACATCCGGCATGGCTCGCAAGCACAATGCGCACAATGCTTCGGCGGGGCTTGCTGCGAGAAGCACAACGCGAGCTTGCAATTCTCCACGGGATTTTGCTGTTTGTGCGAAGAGTGTCGTAATCACTTCCGGCGCGTGCATGCCATCGAGATAGAACGGTCCATCACGCACGTTGCTTTGGGCAAGAAGCTCACCGGCACCGAGTGTGTTGGAAAACAACACCCACGATTGATCCGGCGCTCGCAACGTGACCACGCCGGTCGTGGTGCGGAAAGCGCGATGTTGACGCAGTGCAGTCGTCCACGATTCGACATGGGGTGCGAGTATGTCGCGCGTTGTAACTGGCAACGCGTGCAAGTTCGCTTCTAAATTCTTCAACATTTCAGCGTGCGACACAGCATCATCTGGCAAACTCGCGAGCAGCTTCGCCAGCCCCGCCTTGGCAGGATGCTCCGTCTCTCTCAATGCCTCGCTGGCCAGCGTTCGCAATCCCATCCGCGCATATGCAACCGCTTGCGCGACACGCAGCTCATTGCGGATTTGATCCGGCAACTGCTCTCGCAGTTTGGCTGCAATCGCCGGCACGACCGCCCACGCATCTGCAGTCAGTGCTTGCTTGCCCACGCCAGATCGGCAGATATCCGCCTCGATTGGGGTGAACTGCGGGTCGATGGGCATGTTCGAAGGATCGGTATTCTGAGCACAAAAACACGAAAAAACTGCGCAGCGATTGTCTAGTCGGCATAATCACTCCAGACCGGCTGAATACACCCATCACGATCGACCGATATTCACAAAATGGCGATCTCCTCGGACCTCACGCATCACGTCGATAGTCGCGAGATCCCAGGTGCTCGTGCGAAGGTTCTCACGCAGTCGCGGTTGCTTGAGCTGCGCGAACAAGCACGCATCGCCGGCAAAGTGGTCGTGCAGTGCCACGGGTGCTTCGACATCGTCCATCCCGGTCACATTCGTCACCTGCGGCAAGCTCGCTCGCACGGGGACATTCTGCTCGTGACAATTACGGGCGATGTTGCGTGGACCAAGCGTGATGGCGCGCCGCTGATTCCGCAGGAGCTTCGTGCTGAAAATCTCGCCGAACTCGACTGCGTGGACTGGGTCGCAATTGAACCAAGACCGACCGCTGCGGAATTGCTCGCGGAAGTCAAGCCCGATGTTTACGTCAAGGGCAAGGAGTACGAACGCAGCGATGATCCGCGTTTTCTCGAAGAGCGCCGAGTCGTCGAATCACACGGCGGACGCGTCGTTTTCTCAAGCGGCGACATCGTTTTTTCATCAACGGCACTTATTCGCTCGCTTGAGTCAATGGCCGATCCGTATCACGCAAAACTCACGAGCTTGCTCGCGCGACCCGAACTCAGCGCGCCGGCACTGCATCAGCGTTTGTCAGCGTGTGCCGGTAAGCGCGTGCTCGTTGTCGGCGAGACAATTCTCGACACGTACTGGCTCTGCGACCAACCAGAAATCGCAAGTGAATCGCCCGTCATGACGTTGCGGCCGATTGAAAAACGCCAGTACGATGGTGGCGCAGCAGTCATCGCGCGACATCTCGCAGCAATGGGTGCGAGACCGACCCTGCTCACGTGCCTTTCGCCTCGCCCCGAATCCGCGTTGCTTCGCCGCCGGCTTGAAGCCGAAGGGATTCAAATCGAGGCGATAGCGAGTGATGAACCGCAGCCAGAAAAGCAGCGATTTTTGGTGGGGTCGCAGAAAATCATGAAGGTAAACAACTTTCATCCACTCTCGCTTGATGCAGAGCGTCGTGATCGGATGGTTGACATCGCAGCAAGCACCGCGAGAGGGTTTGATGCCGCAATCGTCGTTGACTTTGGCAATGGCATGTTGTCTCCCGTGACGATCGAACGACTCGGAGCCGCGCTCAGATCGCGCGTGGGTGTGCTTGCGGGCGATGTGTCAGGGCGCCGGGCTGCATTGCGGCACTTTCTCAACTTTGATTTGCTGGCACCGTCCGAAGCCGAAGCTCGTGCTGCAATGCAATGCTTTGATGAGAGCCTGCCCGTTGTCGCGTGGCGCCTGTTTCAGCAGACAGGTGCACGCAACGCGTTTATCACGCTGGGCGCCGAAGGTCTTATTGCGTGCTCTCGCAAGCCCGGCGCTGAGCTTGCTCAGGAACGCGAGAATCTCTCTCGCGTGACGAGCGAGTATGTTCCGTCGCTCATTGCACACGCGCTTGATCCGCTAGGCTGCGGCGATGCCCTCCTCGCCGCCGCAACACTCAGTCTCACCACAGGCGCATCGCCACTCGCTGGTGCCTTCTTGGGCAGCATCGCGGCTGCCGCACAGGCGCAGCGAATGGGAAACGTGGCAATTTCTGCAGCAGATATGCGACAAGGCATTGCTCGCGCACACGCCGCCAAACTCGTGTTCGCCCCGGCGGATTCCGATACGCTCGCTTCAACTGGGTCGGCATCGCCGTGATCTCGTACGTCTTGCCAACACGAGATCGCACAGCCACGCTCAATGCAACATTGCGAGATCTCGCGTCGCTCCCAGCACACGATGCTCAACTCGTTATCGTTGACAACGCATCAACGCAGCCTTGCGTCGCACCACGCTCGCTTTCAAACGGCGTTCAGGTTCACATCGAGCGACTGCGCGAGAACCAAGGTACAGGCGGTCGCAACGCCGGCGTCGTTCGTGCCCTTGCATCATGCGGTTCAGCATCGCTCGGTTCAGCAGCAAGCAATCACTGGATCATCATGCTCGATGATGACAGCGCTCCCCTCTCGCTCGACTTCTTACCACTGCTTGCTTCAGCACAACCAGACGAAGCTGTCATCGCCGCCGAAGTTCTGCTCGAGGACAGCCCCGACGGAACCCAGCGGCACGAATCTGGCGGCTTGCCCGAAGTTCCCATCGGCTGCGGTGCAGCAATTCGCGCGGACGTCTGGACCGAGATTGGCGGCTACGACCCAACCTTCGACTACTACGCCGAGGAATATGACTTTGCCGCTCGCATGCTGCTCGCTGGCATGCGCGTTCGCTACGACCGGCGGTTCCAGGTGCGTCATCGAAAAGTGAGCCAGGGTCGCGACATGAACCGCATTCTCTGCAATCTTGTGCGAAACAATGCATGGGTCATGGCTCGCTACGCACCAGACGATCAGCGCGGCGCGCTGATTCAACATCAGATTGATCGTTACGCGATCATCGCTGACAAAGAAAAAGCGACGGCTGGATACCAACGTGGCCTCGCCCAACTGCAAGCTACGCTTTCGCACCAGCCACGCCGACCGCTCAATACAGACAAATGGCAACGATTCACCGGCTACGCCGCCGTCGCCGCGACACTCCGACGCGCCGCGGCTTCATGCGGCATCCTCGCAATCGTCAATCATGGCAAGAACGTGGAAGTAATCGAACAAGCCGCTCGCGATGTTGGCATGACCATCACGCCGGAAATCGCAAACGCCGACACGCTGCTGATCGGATCGCTTTCGCCAGGCCCAATGCTCGACGCAACCGCGATGCAACTGGCCGCACACCCATCGATGTGCGTACTCCCTCCTTGGACACTTGCCGGCGCAAGCTGAACTCGCCCACATTTCACCGCGTGACGCCTGCAAATCCTTGCACCGTGCGACTATGCAGCTGCAAAAGGCTTCGCTCAACTAGAACGAACTTCCGTTTCGTTTCGCGACAGTCCAGTCATGCCCGCAAAATCGATCGCAGCGTTTAATCGCATTGGCGGAGCATCACGCGTAGAAGATAAACACTTGCACTGACCGCACGGACAGATCGACCCGAGCCACTGCGCACAGCCAGCATACTCAACAAGCATCCTCTACCAGCATCTTCAAATGGAGCGAAAGAGACTCGAACTCTCAACCCCTAGCTTGCAAAGCTAGTGCTCTACCAATTGAGCTATCGCCCCGAAGGGTCACAATGGTAGCACGTTTCTGCTCCATGGGGAGTATGCTTGGTAGCGGGATTGACGTCTGAGCGTTGCCTGCAATCCGTCGCGGTTCTGAAAGGATTTCCATGCGTTCTGAGTTGCTTGGTCGTTTATTGGTGGGATCGGTCGTCTCGTGCATGGGGTTCGCGGCGGGGGCCACTCAGGACAGTGTCGCGATTCCTCCAACCAATGCGACTGACGAAGCGCAGGTCGATTTGCAAGCAGCCGCGCAGCCAGCGTCACGCCGTCGCGAAGATGCATCGCCGCAAGCGGAGGTGTCGTTGTATGGAATGCACCTGTTTTCAGCCGACTTTGACAACAGTCCCAGCGACGTTTCCGTCACGGGCGGCGGTGCTGGTCTCGATTTTTCGATTCCAGTCACTGAACGCGGCACGCTCACGATCTCGGCGAGTGCCGAGTACTGGAACTACGACTTCAGCAATGGCAACGCGTTCTTCCCGCTCGCAGATGCGACTCTGGATGGACCTTGGGAAGACATCTACGTTGGCACTGTCGGTATGTCTTGGAGTAATAAAATTCATGACAAATGGGGTTACCGCGTCGGCTTCGAGATCACGAGCAGCGGCGAAACCGGAGCGGATTTCTCAGACACGCTCACCTACGGCGGCTTTATCGGCGCGACCTACGCCATCAACCAAGACTTCGCTGTGGGCTTTGGCGTCGGTGTGCAGACGCAACATGAGGACGACGCCCTCTTCGTGCCCGTACCGATCATTCAGTGGCGCATCAATGATCAGTGGAGCATCACCACCAAGCGAGTTGGCAACTTGGGCGGACTCGCAGTGAACTACGCAGTTTGCGATACGATCACGCTCTCACTCATGGGCGGATACGAACGCAATAGTTACCGGCTTGATGACGAAGGGATTCTGCCCGATGGCGTCGGCCGGCATAGCGGCATTCCAGTCGTACTCAACATCGCCTGGACTGCGTCATCACAGATCGAACTCAACGCGTGGGGCGGCTACCTCTTCGCGCAGGAGTACGAACTCATTGATACCGACGAGAACAGCGTCGCCAAAGTTGATGCAGATGCAGCGGCGATGGTGGGCTTTGGCGCCACGTTCAAGTTCTGAGTCGCTATGTGACACTGACACATCAGCGCTCGATGCGAGAGCGGCTTACCTATCGCGCGCTTGCATCCTTGCGACGCGTCACGCGCGGTCGACGCCTTTGCACCGATGGCTGCTGACCAACATCACATGAAAATCGCACAAACGCTGTGTCTGCCAGCCGATTCGTCGTCGTTTGTATGGCAATTTCCCCGCGATCGACGCCCAGAAATCGCCGCCCCAGAGAATGAGCAACCGCAAGCGTCGTGCCTGAGCCTGCGAAAAAGTCTGCGACCAGATCACCCGGCTCACTCGCCCATTTCACGATCCGCTCAAGCAACGCCTCGGGTTTCTGCGTGACGTAATCAATCGCCAACTCGCGCTTGGTCGCATGGCGCAGTGGCTTCACGCCATCATCAGTCCAGATCGTGTCGATCGTTATTGCTTTGCACCATCGGCCCGCATCATCTCGCACCAGCGGATACTTGATGTAGACCTTCCCCGTCCCGCTGTCATACACCCGGCCTTCACTGCGAAGCCGCTCGATGCTCGCATCGCTGTAATCGCCTCGCGGTGCAGTGGTGAAAAACGTCTGCGCCTGTTCATCCCACTTGGCACCGATGGGCGATCCCTCACGCGTGCACTCGCAAGGCTCAAGCAACTGCGGCAGTTTGCCAGGAAACAACGTACGCGCGGCTGCGCTGTATACAAATATGCTGTCAGCCGTTCGACCAAGCTGCGCGCTCGCGGCTTGGCGTCCAAGATTCGGCGCACGTCGCCAGACAATTTCGTTGCGAAAACACGCGCGCCCAAAGACTTCATCGAGCATCACGCGCAGCCAAGCACTCGCTCGCCAATCACACTGCACGAAGATGAATCCATCGCGACGCAACACGCGATGCATCAACACAAGCCTCTCGAACATCGCTTGGCAATAGGTCGCGTCCTCCCACGTGTCCGAATACGCCAACGCGGCCCCATCGCTTGACTGCACCCCGTGATCAACCTGCGTCGCATACGGCGGATCGATGTAGATCAGCCGAGGCTCAATTCGCGCGTCTGCCATGAACCGCAGCACGTCCAAGTTGTCAGCCTGTACCAACGCATTGCCCGCTTGCGAAAGCGGCGCGAGCGCGGCTGCAACATCTGGCGAGACCGCAGTATTCGGCTGCTGCTTGCCAGCCCACGTCAACGTGACTGTCGGTCGCTGCGAACGCGTCTTCTCGCCTTGGCTATCCGATGGTCGCATCCGCAAGGCTATGCCAAGGTGTGATTTAGAACAAAACTGGAGGTGCCCGTCAATCGAGTTGACTGGCTCGTGCGTAGACTATTCAAACACTCGTTTGAAACACACGTTTTACTCCGAATTACACCCCCTCCCACCACCAATGCCCGCCGGACCCTTCCAACCCTTCGCCCACCTGCACCCAGTCGCGCCGCCAGTCGCAACTGACACGCGCGAGAATGTGCTGCTTGCCGCGGGCGAAGTCTTCGCGCATCGCGGGTTCAAGGACGCCACAATACGAGAAATCTGCGAACGCGCCGATGCCAATATCGCCGCAGTCAGCTATCACTTTGGCGACAAAGCCGGCCTGTACGCGGCGGTACTCGAATATGCGTACGCCATTGCAAGCCAGCGAGCACCGATCGAAGCGTTCTTTGCTCATGCGAACACGCCCGAACAAAAGCTACGGGCCATGGTTGAAATGATGTTCACCCGAATCGTTGATCAAGGCCGCCCCAGTTGGCACGGCGTGCTGATGGCTCGCGAGATGGTCGAACCAACCTCCGCTCTTGATCACGTCGTCACACAATCCATCGCGCCGATGTGGAAGCGCATGACAGACATAGTCCACGCCTTTTTAGGACCACATGCCAGCGAAGCTGAGATCACCGCTGCTGGAAATAGCATCGTGGGTCAGATTCTGCATTACAAGCACGCCAGGCCCATCATCGTTCGCATGCAACACGGCCAAGCCTACTCGAGCGAGCAAATTGATTATTGGGCTCGTCACGTCGCAGACTTTTCTGTTGCAGGCCTGCACGCACTACGCGCTGCTATCGATCAGCGATCAACGCCCACACACGATTCAGGAGCATTCTCTTGATCTCCATTGCCCTCAAAATGCTCTTTCGCGATACCGGCAAGTACTTCGGCATCATCCTCGGTGTCGCGCTGGCAAGCATGGTCATCGTTTGGCAAGGCTCGATCTTCGTGGGCCTCATGTCGCGAACGTTCGCAGTTATCACCGACATCGCGCAGCCTGATATCTGGGTGATGGACTCCAAAGTGCAATTCATCGACGACGCAAAACCACTGCAAGATACGGCACTTTCTCGCGTTCGGGGCGTCGAAGGCGTTGCGTGGGCCATGCCGCTTTACAAGGGCAACACTCGCGCCCGTCAGGAAGACGGCACGATCGTCAACTGCAATCTCTTCGGCATCGACGACGCCACACTCATCGGGGGCCCCTCGCGGATGGTCGATGGTCGGCTGGAAGATCTCTGGCGGGCCGACGGCGTGATCGTGGATCGTGTCGGTGCCGAATCACGGCTCGCAAGATTCGATCCCGAAACCAAAACATCAATTCCTCTCAAAGTCGGCGACACGCTCGAACTCAACGATCGCCGAGCCGTTGTCGTGGGCATCACGGAAACCACACGCAGCTTCCAGAGCCAACCAACGATCTACACAACCTATTCGCGTGCCGTGCAGTTTGTTCCTCGCGAACGCAAGATGCTCACGTACATCATCGCGAAAGCTGCTGAAGGCGTTGATGTTCCCAAACTCGCCGAGACTATTGAAGATCGCTCAGGTCTTGCAGTCTACAGCGGCCGTGAATTCAGTTGGAAGACCGTGATGTACTTTGTACAGAACACCGGCATCCCCATCAACTTCGGTATTGCCGTCGCACTGGGCTTCATCATCGGCACGATCATCACCGGCTTCATGTTCTACTCGTTCACCGTCGACAACCTCCGCTACTTCGGCACGCTCAAAGCCATGGGCACCAGCAACGGCAAACTCATGGTCATGATTCTGGTTCAAGCCGTCGTCATCGCCCTCATCGGCTTTGGCTTGGGCTCGGGCCTCGCCGCCTACATGGGCTTCAATGCGCGCAACAGCCCGCTCGCGTTTCGGTTGCTCTGGCAAACTCTCTTCCTCGCAGGCTGCGCGGTCGCCGTCATCAGTGCCCTCAGCGCCATGCTCAGCCTCATCAAAGTCATCCGCCTCGAACCAGCGATCGTCTTCAAAGGCTAACGACTGCTCGACCGATGCACTCGACCTACTCGCTGCACTTCTACTCGGACAGAGCTCGCAAAACGAGAGTTCACAAGTCTCATAAAGCAAACGATCGCAGACACCTAGCAACAAAATTGCAGAAAATAACCACAATCCACTAAACACCGTTCACTAAACATCGTATATTCACTGAACAGTGTTCACCAATGACCCGCTCCGCCAAACCATTTCCGCCCATCCGCGCCATCAGCCCCTCAGTTGATCAGAGCATGCACACGCCGGCTGCGGCTGCTTCCCCAGCCGCCCAGCGTCGCGAGCACGAGAACGCCAAGGCTCGCGCAAAGATCATCGCCGCCGCTCGCAAGCTTTTCATCAAACGCGGCTTCGAAGACGTCTCGATGCGCGACATCGCTAAAGCCGCTCACTACACCCCCGGCGCGATCTACGTCCACTTTCAAGACAAGCTGCAACTCATCTATGTGATGATGCAGGAAGACTTCCGTGCCTTCGACGCCAGCATGCACGATGCGGCCAATATCACCGACCCGGTCATACGTCTTCGCGAAATCGCCCGCGGCTACGTTCGCTTCGCACTGGCCCACCCCCACCACTACAAGCTCATGTTCATGACCGAAGCTCCCAACTTCGGCAGTTCGCATGACAAGAAAAACAACTGCGAGTTCGCCGATGCTGACCGCGAAGGCTACAACATGTGCCGCATGACGGTCGCTGACTGCATCGCACAGAAGCGATTCCTTCCTGTTTACAACGACGTCGAAACGATCTCGCAAGCGTGCTGGGGCTGCGTGCACGGCGTTGTCAGTCTCTATATCACCCACGGCAAGCTGCCTTGGGCACGCTTCACTGATCCGCTGCGATCTGCCTTCACCGCAATCGACGTTCACATGAGTGGCTTGACAGCCACCAAAATCGGCGTTTCCGCAGGAGAAAAAGCATGATTCGCCTCGCTATCAAAATGATCATGGGCGATCGGCTCAAGTACCTGGGCCTGCTCATCGGCCTGGCTTTCGCCGCAACGCTCATCACGCAGCAAGCGTCGATTTTCATGGGCTACACGCAGCGCACATGGGCATTCATCAAAGACACGCCCCACGCCGACATCTGGGTGATGGACGAGCAGATGCGCTTCACCGAAGATTCCAAGCCGCTGCAAGACGTCGTGCTCTACCGCACGCGCAGCGTTCCGGGCGTTGACTGGGCTATGCCCATGTACCGCGCTCAATTGCCTGTTCGCCTCGCCGACGGCACGCTCGAAATGACCAACATCATCGGCGTTGACGATTCCACGCTGCTGGGCGGCCCGATCAACATGCTCGCCGGATCACTCGAAGATCTGCGGCAAGCTGACAGCGTCATTGTCGAGAAGCGCGCCGCCGAGGGTGATCTCATGATCACCAATCCCGATGGCACAAAGCGTCCGCTGCGCGTGGGCGACGCGATCAGTATCAACGATAACGCCGCCCGCGTCGTGGGCATCTGCGAAACGCGCGAGCCCTTCTACTGGCAGCCTTCGCTCTACACAACATACTCGCGTGCGCTTCAATTCGCGCCGCAGCAACGCAAACTCATGAGCTTCGTACTCGTCGGCGCAAAGCCTGGCGAAGACATCAACGCGCTTGCGACACGCATCAGCGACTTTACAGGCCACAAAGCCCGCACTGCCGACGACTTCTCTGCCCTCACGATGTGGTACACGCTCATCAACACGGGCATTCTCGTCAACTTCGGCATCACTGTCGCGCTCGGCTTCGTCATCGGCTTGCTCGTCTGCGGCCAAACGTTCTTCAACTATGTTGTCGACAACGCCAAGTACTTCGGCGCGCTCAAAGCACTCGGCCTTACCAACCGTCGCCTGCTCGCCATGATCTTCGCACAAGTCATCGTTGTCGGCACCATGGGTTATGGCCTTGGTGCTGGCTGCGCCGCCCTCACCGGCATGTTTCTCAAGCCCGTCGGCGTTGGCTTCTACATGCCCTGGCAACTTCTCGTCGGCAGTGGGGTCGGCATGCTCTTCATCTGCCTCGCGTCAGCCGCCATCTCCGCCATCAACATTCTCCGTCTCGAACCCGCAACCGTCTTCAAGTCCTAACGAGATTCACCATGTCAACCGCAACCTTCGCAACCCCCGCAGCCTCGCTCGCGCCCTCCGCCGACGTTGTCGTGCGCTGCAAAGCCGTCACCAAAACCTACGGCAAAGGCGACAGCGCCGTCCGCGCCCTTCGCGGCGTTGACCTCACCGTCAACAAAGGCGAAATGCTCATGCTCGTCGGCCCCAGCGGCTGCGGCAAAACCACACTCATCAGCGTCGTCGCCGGCGTGCTTGATCGTGATGGCGGCGAGTGCAGCGTGCTGGGCAAAGACTACGCCCAGATGAATCAAGCTCAAAAAGCCGCGTTTCGTGCCGTCAACATCGGCTTCGTCTTCCAAGCCTTCAACCTCATTCCCACGCTCACCATCGCAGAGAACGTCGCAGTCCCGCTGCTCATCAACGGCGTCTCACGCAGCCAGGCACTCGCTCGCGCCAAAGAAGTCCTGACACTCGTGGGCCTTGGCGATCGCACCAAAGACGAACCGCGCAAGCTCTCGGGCGGTCAACAACAACGCGTCGCCATCAGCCGGGCAATCGTGCACAAGCCCAAACTGCTCGTCTGCGACGAACCCACCAGCGCACTCGACCACGCAACCGGACAAAAAGTCATCGAACTGCTGCGAGGCGTTGCAGCAGGCGAAGACCTCACGCTGCTGGTCGTCACGCACGACTCCCGCATCTTCGAATTCGCCGATCGCATCGCCGAAATGGACGACGGCCACATCGTCCGCACCATCGAAGGCCAAGGCCTGCGCAGAGCATCACACATCGCCGAGAACCCACTCGGCAAATAGTCTTTTACTCCGTCACTTCGTCACTTCCGTCCGGAGGTTTCCATGATCCGCACCATTCTTATCCCCCTTCTCGCCATCGTCGGCATCGTGTTCGCTGCCATCACCGTCGTCAAAGGCTCGGTCCCGCCGCCGTCCTTGCCGCCAGTCATCGAGCCCCCACGCCCTCCCTACGACCACTTCGTTGCAGGCTCGGGTCTCGTTGAAGCCGCGAGCGAGAACATCGCCGTCGGCGCGCCCATCAGCGCCCTCGTCACACGTGTCTACGTCGACGTCAGCGATGCCATCAAAAAGGCGGACCCGCTCTTCTCGCTCGACACGCGCGAGCTCGAAGCGCAAATGAAAAGCCGCCGCGCCGCCTTCGACGTTGCCAAAGCGCAACTCGCTCGCCTTGAAGCTGGCACGCGTCCCGAAATCATCCCGCCCCAGCGCGCTCGCGTAGCCGCTGGCGAGGCTGAAGTTGCGGACGCGCAAGCCCAACTCCTCGACGCACAAGCCAGCCTCGACGACGCCAAGATGCAGAACACGCGCGCAGAAACGCTGGGCGAGAACGCTCTCAGCGCTGAAGAACGCTCACGCCGCAAGTTCTCGCTGCAAGGTGCGCAGGCTCGCGTCGTCGCCGCCCAGTCGCGCATTGCAACCGCACAAGCCCGCGAAGCCGAAGCCCGTGCATCGCTCGCCCTGCTCGAAGCTGGCACCTGGAGCGTCGAGATCGACGTTGCCAAGAGCCAAGTCGCCGAAGCCCAGGCTGCAATCGATGCGCTGCAAATCGAGATCGACCGCCGAACCGTCAAGAGTCCCGTCGATGGCAAGGTTCTCCAGAAAAACGTGCGCGAAGGCGAATTCGCACAAGCTGGCGCACTCGCCACGCCGCTCATGCTCGTCGGCCAAGTCAGCCCGCTGCACGTTCGCGTTGATATCGACGAGTTCGAAGCCTGGCGCGTGCGTGAAAACATGCCCGCCGTCGCCTTCGCTCGCGGCAACAAGGACATTCGCACTGACCTGACCTTCGTTCGCTTCGAACCCTACATCGTGCCCAAGCGCAGCCTGACCGGCGCAAGTACCGAGCGTGTCGACACCCGCGTCCTCCAAGCTATCTTCAGCTTCGACCCCAAGAACCTTCCCCTCTACGTCGGCCAGCAAGTTGACGTCTACATCAAGTCTGATCCCATGACACGCAGCACCGCTTCTACATCCCCGGCATCCAACGCACTTCCCAACGAGTGACTTCACGACCCATCATCGCCTAGCCTTTGCTTCTGCCCACTTGTTGCACGACATCAATCAATCTGTTCCGCCCGCCGCACGATCCAGCACATCTGGCTCTTCAAACCCGGAGCATCGCATGCCTCGCGTCTCTCGCCTCGCACTACCGCTCACCGCTGCCGCTTTGCTCACCGCTCTCGCTGGCTGCACCGTGGGCCCAAACTACACCAAGCCTGAAATCAAAACCCCTGACGCATTCGCCTCGCTCGACAACATGGCCGGCACCGGCGTCACCAGCTCCGCTACCAGCGTCGCGCCCGGCGCACTTTCCTACTGGTGGCGCTCACTGGGAGACGAGCAACTCGCAAGCCTCATCGATCGCGCCGTTGCCAACAACCTCGACCTCAAACTCGCCGAAGCTCGCCTGCGCGAAGCCCGCGCCTTGCGAGGCGTGTCCGAAAGCGCCCTCTACCCCAGCGTCGATACCACAGGCAGTGCCGAGCGCCGCCGCAACAGCGAAAACAACGGCCAACCCGGCTCGTCCGGCACGCGCAACAGCTTTCGTGCAGGCGTCGACGCGAGCTGGGAACTCGACATCTTCGGCGGCATTCGCCGTGATGTCGAAGCCTCTCGCGCCGACCTTGACGCGAGTGCCGAAGACAAGCAAGCCATCCTCGTCTCACTCGTCGCTGAAGTCGCGAGCAACTACGTCCAGCTTCGCGCCGCACAGCAGCGCCAACTTGTCAGCGACAACGCCATCACCACGCAAAGCGAAACTGTTGACCTCACACGCTCGCGACTCGACGCAGGCCTCGCCGCCGAACTCGAAGTCGCGCAAGCGCAGGCACTCCTCGCCACGCGGCGAAGCCAGCGTCCGCCACTCATGACGAGCGAGCGTGCAGCGATGTATCGCTTGGGCGTGTTGCTGGGCCAGAATCCATCTGCACTCGTGCAAGAACTCGCGCCGAAATCAACGATCCCCAAACTCACGGGCGACATCGCCGTCGGCATTCCAAGCGACCTGCTGCGTCGCCGGCCTGACATCCGCCGTGCTGAGCGCCGCATCGCTGCCTCCAGTGCTCGCATCGGCGTCGCAACCGCCGATCTCTTCCCGCGATTCAGCCTTACGGGCGACTTTGGTTTCCAAAGCGACAAGGTTGAAGACCTCTTCGACGCCAGCAGCCGCACCTGGGGCTTCGGTCCCAGCGTCCGCTGGAATATCTTCGATGCAGGCCGCATCCGCCGATTGATCGACGCCGCGAGCGAACGTGAAAAGCAGTCGCTCATCACCTACGAACAAACCATCTTGACGAGCCTCGAAGATGTCGAAAACGCGCTTGTGCGCCTGTCAAACGAACAAATGCGCAACCGTGCGTTGATCGAAGCTGTCGACGCCAACAAGCGCGCCGTTGCTCTCGCCGACGAACGCTACCGCAGCGGCGTGGGCGATTTCCTCAACGTCCTCGAAAGCCAGCGCCAGCTCTATGACGCCGCCGATGAAGTCGTTCTGAGCGAAGCGCAGGTGACCGACGCAGTCATCAGCCTCTACCGCGCCTTGGGCGGCGGCTGGGCAGAACCACAACCCAATCCGCCCCAGTACGAAGCTCCCAGCGCGCAGACGACGCCCACGACCGCCTCACAATCCGCGCAGTAATTCAGCAACTTCTACGCTTCGCTTCCACGTCGTAACCGTCAAATCAGACAAGCCCGCGAGTCGCCTCGCGGGCTTGTTTCGTTCGTTCGTAGTGAGCCTTCACTCACACTTCTCGCGACTTCTCACATCACGCTGCGACCTTCTGCTTCATCGAATACGCAGCCTTCTTCATCGCCGCAGGCTTGCCCTCCGTCGTCGTGGACGAAGAGTTCGCGTCTGCGAGTTTGAACCTTGAAACCAGCTCGCGAAGTTGCTCAGCCTTGCTGCTCAATTCGCTGCTAGCCTGCGCCGCCTGAGCCGCACCGCTGGTGGCTTCACGCGTCACACTGTTGATGTTCTCCAGGCTTCGGCTGATCTGTTCGCTCGCGCTGCCTTGCTGCTCCGCAGCCGCCGCGATGGTCTGAATCATCACCGCCACATCCTTGGCGTTGTTCACAATCATGTTCAGGCTCTCGCCAGCAGCCTGGGCCTTCTGCACGCCCACTTCAACCTGCTTGGTGCCGCCATCCATGCGTTCCACCGCCGTTCGCGTCTCATCCTGAATTGCGCGAATGCTTTCGCCAACTTCTTCCGTCGCTTTCTGCGTCCGCTCTGCAAGCTTGCGAACTTCATCAGCAACCACCGCAAAGCCGCGGCCATGCTCACCGGCACGCGCCGCTTCAATCGCAGCGTTGAGGGCCAGCAAGTTGGTTTGATCAGCAATGTCATTAATGACCTTGATGATCTCGCCAATCTGCTCGCCGCGCTTGCCCAGTTCCGTCACGCTCGCGCTGCTCGCGCTCACAGCTTCATTGATTGACTGCATACCCGCAACCGTCTCGGCGACCACCTGCCCGCCTTGCGTTGCGCTCCGCCCGCTGGCCTCCGCGCGATCCCGCGCAGTGGCCGACTTGGCACCAACTTCGACAACACTCGCGGCCATTTCCTGCACCGCGCTACTGATTTGTGTCACCTGCTCGGCTTGCTGATCCATGCCGCGGGCCATCTCTTCACTGCTGGCTGCAATTTCAGTCGCTGCTGCAGCAACATCCTGCGCACTGCCACGCACTTGCAGCATGATGTCTTGAATGCGAACCACAAACGCGTTGAACCACTTGCCCAGTTCGCCCAGTTCATCGGGCCGCTGCTCGTCCACGCGTCGCGTCAGGTCCGCTTCACCTTGTGCAATGTCCTTGAGCCGTTCGATCAACAAGTTGATTGGCTTGGTGATGCTGCGCGCCGTGAACAAGGCAGTGAACACGCCAGTGAGCAGCGCAATGCCACCCACAACCTTCACCATCATCATTTCTTTGGCGAGCGTTGCCTCGGCCGCAGCCTGCACCTCGCGCTTCTCATTCGTCAGCGCTTGGTTCAGTCCCATGCTCAACTGCCCCAGCTTCACTCCCATCGGATCCAGTTTTTCTTTGCGATCCTCAACCATCGTCTGCTGAAGCTCAAAAACCTCAGTTCCAATCGCAATGTACTTGTTCAGCGTTTCAAGGCCTTCTGCCGCCAGTTCCCGGTGAGCAACTGCCTTCGCGTCCTTCGCAAGAATTTGCAAATTGTCGCTGACACTCTTGCTGCCAATGGTCACCTTTTCGAATTCCTTCTTGTCGTTTGTCACCAGGAATCGCGCCACGCCCAGCCGCGTCAGGTTGACACTTGCCAAGGCTTCATACGCCAGTTCCGCGTGCTTCGAGTCGTCAGAATCTTGCACATGCTTCGAGTCGCCAGAATCGTGCACATGCTTTGCAAGCTCGTGCACCGTGGCTTCCAGTTTTTCACCCGTAGGTCCGCACTGCTTGTAGAAGGCCTCAAGGCCTTCTGCCGCCAGTTCCCGGTGAATAACTGCATTCGCGTACTTCGCAAGAATTTGCAAATTGTCGCTGACACTCTTGCTGCCAACGGTCGCCTTTTCGAATTCCTTCTTGTCGTTTGTCACCAGGAATCGCGTCACGCCCAGCCGCGTCAGGTTGACACTTGCCAAGGCTTCATACGCCAGTTCCGCATGCTTCGAGTCGCCAGAATCTTGCACATGCTTCGAGTCGCCAGAATCTTGCACATGCTTCGAGTCGCCAGAATCTTGCACATGCTTTGCAAGCTCGCGCACCGTGGCTTCCAGTTTTTCACCCGTAGGTCCGCACTGCTTGTAGAAGGTCTCAAATCGCTTGTCCGTCGCTGCGATCAGTGCACGTGCGGCAGATTCATATGCGTCGCTCGTGGTTGCAATGGTCTCCACCACCTTCACAACTTCTGCATTCTCCGACATCTTCGTCAAGTTGTCTCGGTACGTGCGCACGTCTTTGGTCGCATCCTCAAACTGCTTCGCGCGCTCAGGCGAAGGTTCAACCGCATACCGGTTGGTCGCCAGTCGCAACTGACGCATGCTTCCATCCAGTTCGCCGGCGACGCGGATCATGTCCGCCAGTTGCACCAACTCAGCATTGCTCTTGCCCGCCTGCTGCCCCATGTACAGCCCCAACCCCGCGACAGTCGCCATCAAGGCTACGGATCCGCCAAAGCCCAACGCCAGTTTCCGTGCGATCGTAAAACGCATGTCCACACACTTCCTCTCTGAAGCCTGACAAGTCCTGTTGCCTGACAAAGGATCGCCGCCACATCCCACATTGCACACGGCTTACCAAACATCGGGAACTCAGTCAACCAACATGAACGTCCGTTTATTCCGGCACAAAAATACGTAGAATTCGCAGCAATGCAGCTTCGCAATCTTGGGGTGTCCACCCCGTTCAAGTGCAGATATCAGCCCTTCACCACACACGCATAGACTCTGATTCGCTATCAATCCGCCCGCTCCCCGTCGCACGCGCGACATGAGCCGGGCCGCATCGGAGGTCTCCCATGGCTTGCTGTGTTTCGCGTGTCGGTTTGGTCCTCGCCGTCGTTATTGGTGCAGGCGTCGCCGGTGCCCTCGTCGCCTCGCTCGCGCACCCCACGCAAGCCGTTGCGCAGTCGTCACCCGCCGCTACTCAGCGCATCGCCACCGTCGACACCCTCGCCATCGTCGAGCGCATGGTCCTCTCCGACCGCTACAAGCCTGCCCGCGACAAACTCACCGAAGAAAAGAACGCTGGTCTCAAGGTCATCCGCGACAGCATCGCCAATCTCGAAGAGCGCGCCAAGGGCCTCGCCCAGGACAGCCCCGAGCTGCAAGGTCTCGCCCAACAATACAACCAGCTCACCCAAAGCCTCCAAAGCGAAGAACAAAAGGCCATCGCCGAGCAAGACGTTTTCAACGCCCAGCAAATCGCCGAAGCCTACCGCCTCGTCACAGACGCCGCGACCAAACTCGGCACCGAACGCGGCTACTCGCACGTGGTCCAAACCCGCGGTGGTGAAGTCAGCTTCCGCAGCCGAGGCGTCGCGGGCACCATCCAAGAGATCCTCGCTCGCAATGTCATCTCCAGCCCCACGGCTGATGATCTCACGCCGGCCCTCATCGACCAATTCGGCGTCGCCAACGTCGATATCGAGGCACCTGCCGCCGGCGCCGCGCCCGCTGCCCCCGCCGCGCCACAAACTGCTCCCGCTGCCACGCAACCCGCGACTGCTCCCCAACCTCCCTCGCAGCCCGCAACGCAGCCGAAGTAAAACTCGCAGAAATACGCAGCGTCAACAACAAACCCGTGCACTCGCGCGGGTTTTTCCTTGCTTCCTGCTCGCATGGCCAGCGTTGCTCGCCACTCGCCCTCACGCCGCCAGCAACTTGATCGCCCGCCGCTGATCCGTCGCGCATCGCATGCGAATAGCCAGTGTCGTGATGTCATCAGCCTGATGCAAACTGCCGCATTGCTCATCGAGCATGTATTCAAGCTGCGTGAGCACCGCCGAAGGATCATGATCCGCGAGCCGCGTGAACAGCGACTCTAAGTGTTCAACATGCGCATGCGTGTGCTTGCCTTGCTGCAGCCGCACCGCCCGCAGAGTCTTCTCAACCGGAAACGCCGCTTCAAGCCCATCGGTGTACAGCACGAGCGTCTCCGCGGGCGACAGTTTGCAAGTCACGCACGGAAACTCGGCATCACTAAACACGCCCAGCAAGGGCCCGTCTGTCTCAATTTCTCGCGCACCCTTGTTACCCATCAGCACCGGTGCCGGATGTCCCGCCCCCGCAATCTGCAGCTCGCCCGTTAGCGGATTCAACATGCCATACACCGCCGTAGCGAATCGCCCCGTGTGCAAACTGCTATCCAGCAAACGCTTGTTCAATCGCTCCAGCACCTGCGAAGGCGAAAGCTCGTTCTCATCGCGATCCGCACTCAGCAAGCTGTTCGTCAGCACCATCGTCAACAGTGCCGCTGGGACGCCATGCCCCACCGCATCAGCCACAAAGAACGCCACGCGTCCATCAACCAACTGCCGGACGTGATAGATATCTCCCGAAACTGCATTGACTGGCCGATACACCACGCCCATCTCAAGTTGCTCAACAACCGGCAACGATGACGCTGTAAACTCGTGCTGCACGCCCGCCGCCAAGTGCAACTCCTCGTGCATCCGCTCCACTTCCGCACCTGCGCCCGCTTGCACCCGCATCGTTATCGAAAGCTCGCGCGAAACCTGATCCACCAGGTCCTGCCGCGCTGCCAACGCAAACAGCATCGCGCCAATCACGCTTGCCGATGTATCCGAAGGCTGCACGATGATCCCCTGCTGCTGCAGATGCTTCCATCGCGCATGCTCTTCCGCAACAATCACCGCTGGCAAGTTCGCCGTGTACAGTTCATCCACGCATCGATCAACCGCCTCCGCCGAGTGCCACTTGCCCACCACCAGTAGTGCCGCTGCGGACCGCGTACGCAGCGTTTCATCACCCGCGCACAGCCTCGCCAGCAACTGCTCGAACGTCATGCGCTGCAAACTCGGCCCATGCTCATCAGGCCACGCCGCGAGCACGCCGCGCAGCAGATCCGCCTCTCGCTCGCACGCCGATCCCGATGTCGCAACAAGAAGGTTGTGTTGTCCCATACGTTCCTCAGCCAAAGGTGCGAGCGTCGCAGCCATGCGACACCAAACACCCATCGGCCAACGCCCTCTCGCATTCACTCGCTCTCAATTGCGACAAACTAATCCGCTCTCGCCCAGTGCGCCTATTCCACCTCGGCAAGAGCATCGGCTTGTTCTCGGGCGATGACGATTATCGCCGGTTCCTCACCAGCCACACCGCGTTGACGACTACGCCACCAGCCGCAGCCGTCACAAGTGCGCCGATGATCAACAACCCCGCGATACGCCACAACTGACCATCCTCAAAACCAACCGGCGTGATAAATGCATCGTCGGGGCGACTTGGATCAACCGAGACCTCAACGGTCATCACGCCACGCGCCATCTGCGCATCCCACTTTTTCCAGTCTGAAAGCGGTATCAGATTCCCACCCGTACCCACTTCACTGCACTGATACGCAGCACCGCCAGCGGTGTACGCGACCGTTGCCTGCACCTTCGCCAAAAAGTTGGAACCTCCACGGCGTCGACTTCTTTCAACAGTCTCGGTCTTGATCGCAGGCTGCACAAGCGTGCCCTGCACGCGAATTCGTCCAAATTCAAGCGAACGAAACGTCGAACTGACGTGATTCGTCATGGTGATGAATGAAATCAATACTGCCAGAACAACGCTGAAGAAGATCAGCGGCCCCACCCCACGTTCTGGAACCTCAAACCTCATGCCTTCGCCGGCTTCTTCACCAACTTCTTCGCCAACTCGTCACACTTGCTCGCCAAATCAAAGTCCTTCGCCGTTATGCCGTTCGCGTCATGCGTCGCCAGCGTCAGCGTCACCTTGCTATAGCGAATCAAAATGTCGGGATGGTGGGCGGCAGCCTCCGCCGTCGTCGCGACCTGATCCACGAACTTCATGGCGGTCATAAAGTCCGGAAACAAATACGTCCGCTGAATCGCCTCCCCCGCCAGCGACCACTCCTTGGCCTTCTTGAGCTGCGCTTCAACCTGCGCAACAGTCATCTTCTCCATGAGGCTTTTCTCTTTCCCACGGCGCGCGACCGGTATGGATCGCGGGCAACCACACACTGTAGCATTGCGTCCCTTGCCCACCACTCCCTCACCAACTCCTACCACCCGTCTGGCCCCCAGCCCCACCGGCGCGCTCCACCTCGGCAACGCGCGCACATTTCTGGTCACTTGGGCCTTGGCCCGCCAGCAAAACATGCGCATCGTCCTCCGCATCGAGGACCTCGACACCCCGCGCGTCAAGCCGGGCGTGCTCGATCTCACCATCGATCTGCTCACTTGGCTGGGCATCGACTGGGACACTGGCCCCATCATCCAATCGCACGATCTGCGTCATCATCACGCCGCGATGCAGCATCTGGTCGCCAATCGACACGCCTTTCCTGACACGCGCACCCGCCGCGAACTGGAAGCACTCGCCTCTCCCCAAAGCGCGCCCAACGAAGGCTCGCACGAACTTGTCTTTCCTGCTTCGCTGCGACCTGCCACGCTTCCCACGACCTTCACCGACGATGCTCCCGCCTGGCGTTTCATCACGCCGGCCGAGCCGATCCCGTTCCACGACGAGTTCGCCGGCCCGCAAACCACGCATCCCGCCCAAACCATCGGCGACTTCATCATCTGGACCCGCCGAGACGCTGCCACGCCGGGCCAACCCGCCTATCAACTCGCCGTCGTCGTCGATGACTTCCGCCAAGCCATCACCCACGTCATTCGCGGCGACGACCTCATCGAAAGCACTGGCCGGCAACTCCTCCTCGCCCGCGCGCTGGGCCATACCACGCAGCCAACCTACCTCCATCTGCCGCTCATTCGCGGCTCTGACGGCCGACGCCTCGCCAAGCGCCACGGCGACACGCGACTGGACACCTACCGCGATCGTGGCGTCTCCGCCGAGCGCGTGATCGGGCTCGTCGCGTATTGGTCAGGCATCACCCCTTCGCGAAGTGCGATGTCTGCCGCCGACTTTCGTTCGGCCCTCCAACTCTCTACCATACCAAAGGGTCCTATTACTTTCACCGCAGAGGATGACGCATGGCTGCTTGCACGATCTTGAACGCTTCACTCGCCACACGCACCGCAGGCGTGCTGCTGCTCGCCGCGTCACTCACCACCGCAAGCTGCGGCCAAAACGCTCCAACCACGCCAGCGACCAAACCCGTGGAAACCAAACCCGCCGACAGCAAGCAACCCGAAACAAAACCTGCGGACGCAAAACCGGCCGAATCCAAGCCTGCTGAAACCAAGCCAGCCGAAACGAAACCAGCCGAAACAAAACCCGCAACACCCGCAATCGACGAAGCCGCTTGGCCCGCACCCGCCAATCCAATCGGCTCGCTTGAAACCATGGACGTCAAACTGGGTGATCGCACCTTCAGCCTCGAAAAAGCCGTCACCAATGATTCTCGCTTTGGCGGTCTTTCCGGTCGCCGCGAAATCGCTGCAACCGGCGGCATGATCTTCATCTTCGGCCAGCCCCAACTCATGCAATTCGTGATGCGCGATTGTCCCATCCCCATCGACATCATCTACGTCGACTCAGGCGGCCGGGTCACGGCGATGTACAACATGCAACCCGAAGCGCCGCGCACGCAAGCCGAGAAAGACATCAGCGCGATCACCCGCGTCAACAAAGCCTACGAAGATCGCCTGAAGAAATACTCCAGCCGATTCGACGCGATCATCGCCATCGAACTCAAAGGCGGCACGCTCAACATCAACAACAGCAACCCGGGTGGCATCGAGCTCAAAGTGGGGCAGAAGCTTGATCTGGATATGCAGGCGCTTCGCAAGTTGGCGAAGTGACGCATCTTGTCTTCCATCCGGACCTTCGCAGAGCCTCAGGTCCGGCGTCGGGTGGCGCGCTCTTACTCCGTCCCGTACATTCTGTCACCCGCATCGCCTAAGCCTGGGCAAATAAATCCCTTTTCGTTGAGTTGCCGATCCACCGCTGCGGTGTAGATCGTCATGTCAGGGTGATCGCGCCGCAATCGCGTGATGCCTTCGGGGCTTGCGACCAGACAGATCATCCGCATGTCGCTGGCACCTTCGTCCTTGAGAATTCTCGCCGCGGCACTCGCGCTACCGCCTGTTGCGAGCATCGGATCAACCAAAATCACAGGCCCAGCCGCGATGTCTTTGGGCAAGCGTTGCAGGTAAACGCGCGGCTCAAGCGTGTGCTCATCACGAGCAAGCCCCAAGTGTCCGATGCGTGCCTCGGGCATCATTTCCATGATGCCCTCGGCCATGCCCAGCCCGCTGCGCAGCACTGGCACCACCGTCACGGCGGCACTCAGCCGCTGACACGTCATCGTCTCGATAGGTGTCTCGATCCGCACGCCGTGCGTGGGCAAACCTTCGGTCACTTCATACACCATCAGCCCGGCGATTTGATACAGCAGGGCGCGAAAGGGCCGGTGGCTGACCGACTTGTCGCGCAGGTAAGAGAGCTTGTGTTGGATCAGCGGATGATCGAAGACAACAACGCCGGGTGCGTATTCGCGGGCCATGGGGGATGGTAGAGGGAGCGGGGAACGGAGAACGGAGAACAGGGAGAGTGAGTGGGTGAGGATATTGAATTGGGCTATACCGTTCTCAATGCGGCAATTTGATCGTGTATAGGTTTGCCCGCAACCACCGCGTCCGGCCACACCTCGGCCAGCGGCTGCAACACAAACAATCGCTCACACATCCGCGGATGCGGCAACGTCAGATACGGCGCGGCGCTCTCGTCATGCATCACGACGTCACCAAAGAGCAACAAGTCAAGATCAAGCGTGCGCGGCCCCCATCGCTGCTGGGACGAACGATCTCGACCATGCGCCATCTCGATGCGAAGCAACGCCGCCAGCAAGCCACGCGGCGTGAGGCATGTCGCGACGCGCACGCACGCGTTCAGATACATGCCTTGCACGCCAGGCCCCACCGGCGCAGTCTCATGCAATCGCGAAGTCGCGACAACTGCCGTCATGGGCAAGGCTGCAATCGCCGCGACCGCGCTGCGAAGCGTCTGCTCGCGATCGCCAAGATTGCTCCCCATCGCGATAGCGGCGTGGACCGGGAGCGTCTGATTGCGAGCGTCACTTTGCACACCCAAGCGTAGTGACGCCGGGATTGCAGATTCCCTACTCTCGTATCCCTATGGCCATCAAGACACTCACCGACGAACAAGTCCAAACGTGGTCCCGCGAGCAAAAAGACCGCTGGTGGCTGGAAAACGTGTACCGCGGCGACATGGCGCAATTGACGATTCGCTCGGCAATCACCGGCTTTCTGCTCGGTGGCGTGCTGAGCGCAACCAATCTTTACATCGGCGCCAAAACCGGATGGACGCTGGGCGTGGGTCTCACCAGCGTCATTCTCGCCTTCGCCGCCTTCCGCCTCATGTCGGCGCTCGGCTCGCGCGACATGACGATCCTCGAGAACAACGCCAGCCAGTCCATCGCCACGGCTGCTGGCTATATGACCGGACCACTCATCAGCGGCATCGCGGCGTACATGATGGTGAAGAACCAGATCATGCCGTGGTGGCAGATGATGCTGTTTAACGTGGTGCTCAGCATTCTCGGCGTGCTGGTCGCATTCCCGATGAAACGGCGATTCATCAACGATGAGCAAGCACCATTTCCCGAAGGCCAAGCGTGTGGCGTCGTGCTGGACACGCTGTACACATCGAGCGCGAAGGTCGGCATTTTCAAGGCAAAAGCACTCGTACTCGCCGGCGTAATCGCTGGCTTCTTGAAGTTCCTGACAGGCGAAAGCTACCAGACACTCATTCAAGACAAGTGGCTGAGACTCACGAACGTCACGTGGATGAGCGAGCACTTGGATGCTTGGTACTACAAACTCGTCGAGGCAGGCAAAGCGCCGCTGCCAGCGATTGCAGGCATCGATATTCGCAAGTTGGGGCTTTCTCCCACGCTTGATCTGGCCATGTTCGGCGCAGGCGGCCTGCTCAATATCAAGTACGCAATCAACATGATGGTCGGGCTATTCATCGGCTGGTGCATCATGGGACCGGTTGCAATTGTCAATGGCTGGGTACAAAAGAAAAGTGTCGTGCTGACGGCCGATGCCGCGTTTGGTCGAACTGACGTGCTAAACGGGTGGCTCTTGTGGCCCGGCGTCGCGATGCTCGTGTGCGCCAGCATGGCCGCGTTTTTCGCCAAACCCCAAGTCATCATCTCCGCATTCAGCGGTGTTTTCGGCAAGAAAAAGGAAGGCCAAGACACGCTGGGTCACATCGAAGTGCCGCTGTGGGTCTCGTGGGTGGGCGTGCCGATCGTGGGGGCAATTGCCGTGTGGATGGCCCACGACTGGTTTGGCGTCAACTGGTTCCTGGGTGCACTTTCGATTCCGCTCATTCTGCTACTCACGCTGATCGCTGTCAACGCTACTGCGATGACCAGCATCACGCCCACCGGTTCGCTCAGCAAAATCACGCAGTTCACGTTCGGCGCGCTTGATCCCAAGCATCCGCAGACCAACCTCATGACCGCTCTCATGACGACCGAGGTTGCAAGCAACTCCGCGAACCTGCTCATGGATATCAAGCCCGGTTACATGCTGGGCGGCAAGCCCCGGCACCAAGCATGGGGCCACTGCATCGGCATCATCGCAGGCGCCATCGCCAGTACGCCGCTGTTTTTCATTCTGTTCCTCAACGGACACAAAGACAATCCGTTCACGACGCCCAATCCCGAACTCGCAAACGCAAGCGTTGAGAAGGTGCTGCTCGCCAAGCCTGACGAATTCAGCTTCATCGGTGCTGTGCAGTGGAAAGGTATCAGCGAGTTCATTCAAGGACTCACCGGCGGCGGCGGGCTGACGAGCATCATCCACCCCAGCGCGTTGTGGGCCATGGGCATCTTCGCCGTGTTGGGCATCGCCTTTGAACTCGTGCGCGTTTTCACCAAGAACAAAAGTCCAATTTCACCGGTTGCCATCGGCTTGGGTCTCGTGCTGCCGGCAGACTCGACATTCTGGATGTTCTTGGGCTCGCTCTTTTTCTGGGTCATGGGCAGCATGTACAAGGCACGGAAAGAAAGCTTGGGCAACCAGCTTTGGGTGCAGACACACGAGCCTATTTGTGCCGGACTGATCGCAGGTGCCGCACTCATCGGGATCGGCGATATCTTGATCAGCGTTTTCTTGCTGTAAGAGGTGATGGATGGCAAAGCGTGTGGTTGCGCAAGTACGTGTGGCAAGCAAGAAGGCTCAGCACAAAAAAGGTTCGCTTGCGAAACCTACAACGAATCCGGCTGCCAAGCCCAACGCTCCGCGCTCAGACCTCAACGCGCCTGTTGAAGTTGCGATGAACACGATGACTGCGCCCGTGCGCGAGATTGCGTGGAAACTCGATCGGCTCATCCGGCATTGCGCGGGCAAACGCGATCTGGTTTCGCAAGTTAAGTGGGGCAACGCTTGTTACGTGGTGGGCGGCACGGACTTGTTTAGCATCGCAGGCAACAAGGCGTACGCGTCGCTCTACGTCGGCAATGGCGTTGTGTTGCAGGGGCTGTGTACGCGCGTGCTTGAAGGCAATGGAAAACTGATGCGGCATGTCAGGTGTCGAACGATGGACGACGCCCGGCGCGAGGACGTCCGCAGCGTCATCGAAGCCTCCATTGCACTTGCACGAGTCTCGGGCAAGACGGCGTGGACGAAAGGTCCAGTGAGCAAGAGCAACAGTGCTTCCGCGACGAATGCAGTAACGAAGAAGAAGGCTGCGAAGACCGCGCGTGTATCGGTCAAGCGCGACGCAAAGCGGACGTGACGCAATGTGCAACTCAAAAACGAATACCCGCCATTGCGAGCGTTTTCTTCGTCACTTCGTCACTTTCTTCTTCTTCTTCGAGGGCTTGCGCCCTCGTGTTCTTACGAGCTGCCGCCTCGCATGCGCTCGAGTCCTTCGGGGAACGGGTAGCTTGGGAACACGCCCACGTGTCCCATGCGCCACATAGTTTGGCTGGTGTACACATCGCCGCGGAAGCCGCTGTTGTACATCACCCGCAGCACATTTTCAAACGTCGGCTCTTCGTTGCCCGCGTCAATCAGCCGATTGGCCTTCGCGTTTAGGAAACTCACCGTCGCCGCGGGCGTGCGTTCCTTGCGATCATGCAGCATCTTGTTGATCGTGCGGAACCCGCGAGCGAGATCATCAACCGTGAAGTGATTGCGCCCCTTGGGCCGCAGCAGCGCGAGAATCAGCAAGCTGTCAAGATCAAACTTCAGCACAAACGGCTCACGATCGCCGCCCGCGTGAATCGCCGCACTTTCTTGAAACATCTTCGCGTAACTCGTCACGCTTTTGCTCGTCCACTGGCTCGTCGGAATCAGTTCAACAAGCTGCGCGATGATGCCGTGGCTGTTGTCGTAGTCGTTCACGCCACAAATAACGGTGCGGTACCGCCCATCGAGCAAGTCTCGCAGCAAATCCTGCCCCCACATGATGCGCACTCGCTCGCCCGGCGTCTTCTGACCATCGCCAGGCAGCAGGCTGATGCGCTCTGCTGACACCGAAGGGTTGATAAGGTGGTCCGCATCGTCGTCATACAGGCGAATTTCAGGTTTATGAGATTTTGGAGCAGGTGAAGCAGCCATGCCTGAGCCTCCGAGGTTGACCATCACGGACAAGCGATATCGGCCCCGCGCGAGCCGTCGATGTCGAACATGGTACCAAAAACTCCGCATACCGTGAACACCATTCGGCGTGTTTTTGCCGACAAACCTTGCGTGACTACGTCTGCTCAGCCAATTTCGCCTGTCGTCGCCGCGGCAAAAACGCCGCGCGAGGCGGGTATTGAGTGGTTGCGCGTCATTGCGTGCGTCGCAATTGTCGCTTTTCACGCCAATACCACGCAGTGGCCCCTAAGCATCTTTGGGCTGCAAGTCTTCACTGTGTTCACCATCGCGCTCGCAGTGCAGAGTGCCGGAAGGCGCGGCCCCGGTGACTTCATTCGCGCTCGCGCATCCACATTGCTGCTGCCCTGGGTTTTCTGGTGGGTCGCCTACGCCGCGTGGAAAACAATTCTGTGCGTCCGCAACGATCAAGCGTGGCACGCCTGGTTTGATTGGTGGCGGTTGCTCGCAGGACCAGGCACGCATTTATGGTTCTTGCCCTTTGCGTTTGTCGCAACTGCGGTCGCAGGTCTCTGGTTTGGTTCACGCCCAGAACCCGCGAATATTCCCGCCGCGCGCCGAAGCGTGGCCGTCTGGAGCGTGCTTTCAGCGGCGACATTGCTTGCCTCGAGTTACGGCATGCAAGTGCTCATCGCCGAGCTAAACCAAGGCCGGTCGTATCAGCCCTTGCAGCAATGGCTCGCCGTACTGCCCGCCGTCATGATGGGGCTGGGTATCGTGCGCTCGCGAGTTGCAGGTGCGTACGACAACGTTTCGTTACTCGTACTGTGGGTCGCAACGATGGCCGCCGCTGGCGTAGCGTTTGCACTCGGCTGGAGCAATCTCGCTGGCCCTTACATGCTCGCAATCTCACTGTGCATGCTCGGCTTACGCATCCGCACGCCTGCCAGCTCCGCGCTCCTCGCCGCCTCCTCACTCACCTTCGGCATCTTTCTCCTGCACCTCATGGCCTTTGATGTCTGGTATTTCCTTGTCGCACGATTGCATTGGGAAAAGGTGCTCGCCAACTCGCACGCATTCGCTGCCAGCATGACGGTCTTCGCCGTCGTGTCCAGCGCCGTCGTCACGTGGATGTTGCGAAAGACAGCGCTCCGCCGTGTGTTGTGAGCAGTCGTGATTTGTGCCGGCAGCAACTGTTGCAACAATCGGATTTGTCGATTCGCCCAGTTGTGGTATGCTGTTGACATGCAAGACTTCATCAACATGGCGACCAAGCAACTCGGCATCTCTGAAGGCGCGGCCAAGCAAGGCACCGGTGCGCTCCTGGGCATGGTGCAGCAACAACTCGGCGGTGGTGATTTCAGCAAACTCACCAGCATGTTGCCCGGCGCGCAGCAACTGATGAGTGGCGGCAGCACTGCGACCGGCGCAGATGCGAGCGCGGGCGGCGGCATGGCGGGCGCTCTGGACGGACTGCTCGGCGGGAACAAAGGTGGATCAAGCGGCGGCTCAGGCGGTGGGCTCAGTGCTCTCGCCAGCGCAGCCTCAGGCCTGTTCGGCAAAGACGCCGGCGGTCTGGGCCAAATCGCCGGGCTCGTCAGTCAGTTGAGCAGTGCGGGCATCGATGCGGACAAAGCTGGTGGGTTCGTGAAACTCTTCATGGATTACATCGACGGCAAAGGCGGCGGCGATATGGTGACGAAGCTGCTGGGTAATGCGGACTTGAAGAAGTTGATTGGGTGAATCATGCGCGCCAATCTGCGAATCTGCAACGGTCTCGCGGCGTCCGGCTTGGCCTGTTGTTGCGTCTTGATGGTCGGTTGCGGGACACAAGGTCAGGCTCAGCGCATCGACGCGATTGCACGGCGAGAGAAGTTGTCGCCATCTATCGTCAGCCTGTCGAGAGGCGATATGGTCGTACTTGTTCCGTGGGACGAACGCGACGAGCTAGAGGTGTGGCGATCGCCGACCATTACATACTGGGACACGCAACTCAGCCGTGTGCTAGAAGTGAAGCCGACAGGTGAACGCACCTGGCGCGAGCGTTCGGCAGCTGACGAAGATCTCGAACGGTGGGTTCTGAAACGCTGACGCTCACGCATCCAGCGGCATTGCCACTGCAGGCCGCTGCGGATTCCATTCGCTGCGCTGCCGTTCAACAACTTCCGCCGTCGCGCGCGCCTTGCCTTTGAACAACGCGGCCCATTGCCATTTGTTGATGAACTCGCGCAGCGCCGGGTCATTCAGGCGTTCTTCGCCTTTCATCATGCTGCGCACAAACCCCCACCACATCGCTGCGCCGCCGATGAGGAACGGCCGCTTGGTCATGCGAAAAATCGCACTCGCCGTCATGTATGCGAGCGTGGTGCCCATGAAATACTGCCCGAAACCGTGCCGCATGCGCCCAGTGAAGATGCCTTTGTGACTGCTGCCCATGGGTCGCAAATGCGTGAAGCGCAGGTCGGGCTCGTCCCAACTGCACGCGATCCAGCCCAGTTGCCGACAGCGATGGCAATCGATGCCGTCCCACATGACTTGCCGCACAAAGCCGCCCACCTGTTTGAACGCGCTCACGCGATAGAACTTGGTCATGCCCGCGCTGGTTTCATCGCCCAGAAATTCACTCACCAGCGGCGAGTTGGGATCTTCAGGATTCGTCGGCATGTACGCCTTGCCACTGCACGTCGCAATGCGAGGCTCAGCTTCCATCCGCTGCATCAGCGTCTCGAAGTAACGCGGCGGGAGCGAGAGATCAAGATCAATCTTGCAGACATACGCAAACTCGCCTGCATCAAGCCGATCCTTGATCGCGCGATAGCCCTCATAAAACGCCTCGATAACACCAGGCCCCACCTTGCGCTTGCCGCGATTGGCGCGTGTGACGATCAGAAACTTCTGCGGATGCTTACTCGCATACTCCGCGAGAATCTTGGGCGTGTCGTCAGTGCTGCCGTCATCAACAACCACAACGAGCGCCGGCGGCACGCTCTGCGCGAGAATAGTGTCAAGCGTCACCCGCATGTAGCGGGCTTCGTCGCGGCAGGGAGCAATGAGGGCGTAAGCGCGGTTGGACACAGAAGCATTATCGGCAGGATGCAGCATGAAAAAAAGCCCCGATACCTTTCGGTTTCGGGGCATTTGTTTGGGATCAATCTGCTCGCACGCCTTCGCCACCCAAGCGGAAATCGAGCAGAACGAGCAGCAACTGAGCCGATTATCGCTTCTTCATCTCGGCGAGAATGTCGGCCAGCAGTTGCTGATCCTTGGTCGGGCCAGCCGGCGCGGCGGCGGGCTTCGCGGCTTCAAACCGGGTCTTCGCGGTGTTGTACGCCTTGATGACCATGAACAGGATGAACGCAAGAATGATGAAGTTGACGATGATCGTGATGAAGTTGCCGTACGCCATGACCGCGCCGGCCTTCTGCGCTTCTGCCAACGGCAGTGCGCCGTCAGGATTCGCTGCCTTGAATGCGTCAACCGCACTCTTCGCGCTTTTGCTAAGCGGGATGTAGCTGTCCTTGAAATTCACGTTACCCGCCATGCCCACGACCGGCATGATGATGTCGTTGATCATCGACGTGACGATGCCGCCGAACGCGCCGCCGATGATGACGCCGATCGCGAGATCGAGGAAGTTACCCTTGAGTGCGAATTCTTTGAATTCACTGATGAGACCCATAGCACGAATCCTTTCCAAGTGGCAAGCGAAAGCCCGCCGAGGTTTGCCTTGCAGTGTCAACGCACATCCGTCGACGCCCCCTTATCGGGCGGTCGCTGGCGAATTCTTCACAGTTGTATCAACATTCGCGGCCTGACTTGCGGGGATGCTCACCAAGTACATTGCGGCACGGCGATTACACCTCTACTCCACCCGTAGGAAAAAAGCCATCGCTCCGACCTCGTCGGCACTGACCCGCACCGGTACCCAAGTGGTTTGCTGCTCGTTGTAGCTGTCGTTGCGGTAGCGATCGTCGCGGTCGCGGTACCACACGGTGCCGAACTTGTTGCTGTTGACGGGCTCTTGCACGATTTTGTCGGCTTTGCCTAGCACGCGCGTGGAATAGACGACCATGTTCGCGCCCAACTTGCGAGCAACTTCCGGCAGCGTCGCTTGAGGGTCGCCCAGATTGTCCGTCGTCTTGAACTGGCTGTGCGCAACCATGGTAACTGCTGCTGGATTTTGCGAGATTTGCAAGCCGCGGAGGAGATTTGCTTTCTCGGCGTTTTTTTGATTGACGGACCACTCGCTGACGTGTACATCGCTGGCTGCTCGCCCGGCTTCGATTTCTGCGAGCGTGTTTTGGAGCCTGTCCCAAGAGACATCACGCACGAGCACGGGCGCTACTTTGTCGAGGGGTGCGAGCGCAACAGTGCTATCGCTGGCGGAGCGCCGCACATTTTGTTCCCATGCACTTTGCGAGGCGCAGCCTCCGCACAGGAGCATGCTGAAGGCGAGAAGCGACAATGTCAGGACGGGCGTGTTCATGATGCATTGTTCGCTGCGTGGGAGCGGTTGGTGGGATTTGAGAAAGCGATAAAGTGAAATGCGATAAAGCGATAGATAAGAGGCATGACACAACGCTCGCGAGTTGCGAGTGGGTTGGTTGCGGGGGATTTGCTTTCTTTCCGCGTGCGAGGGATGATCGATGGGGGGTCGCGTGCGACCTTTTCCCATTCTGCGGCTCGCACCGGATTGGCGGGCTGGGGCTTGTTTCGCTTGCGCGAAACATCGCGGCGTGTTCCGCGAGGGTTGGAATGCAATTGTGCTTGCAATCCTGCCGCCTTGGAAGGGCGGCCCACCTTCAGACCGTGGCGCTTGGGTGCGCGTTGATCACGCCGGGGGTGTTGCTCGATCAAATGGGCGCTGGGTTGCGTGACTTGGCTTTGGAATGAGGACGCACGACTTCCGGGCATTACTCCCTGGCCTTTCGTCCACCGACCATTGCGGTTGTCACGCTCGCCGAGGCCGCCGCAGAAGCGACACGGAAGGTGTGATCGACGCGTACTGCGGCGACCGGGAGTAGTTTCGCGTGGGGAGAGAAGATGTAAAGAGGAAAGTTTGTTGTGACCGGGAGATTGCGCGCGCTTGCGGTAGATGGGTGGGAGATTTTTGGACAAAGGTGGTAGATGCGCGCCAGGAAGCAGGGAGACGGGATTCGGGATTCGTGATTCGGCATTCGGGGAAAACGGGAAGGCATTAAGGCATAGGGGGAGCTTTTTGGTGGTTTTGCTTGGCTTAGGTGCCAGGGATTTGTTGCTCTACGTGCCACTGCATCTCGCCGCCGCGGCAATCTATGTGCACGGTGAAGAAGCCGTGTTGACCGCCGGCGGACTTTGGTTCGGCGGCGTGCATGAGGGGCCAGATGACTTTGCGGTCGGTTTCGGGCACGGGCAGGTCTTTAAGTTGGTCGAGGTGGAACCAATCAAGCCGGCCTTCGCGCATATCGCGCGGCGTGACTTCGACGGCGCCAATGACGCGGTAGACGAACATGAGCCAGTGGCCTTTGCCTTCGAACTCTTGTTCGCTGACGAGGCCGATAAGGCGGAAGCGCGAGAGGGGCAGGTCGAGGTCGGCTTCTTCGTGGACTTCGCGCTGGGCGCACTGCATGGGGCTTTCGCCCAGGGCGACGTCGAGCTTGCCGCCTATAGGGCTGACGAGGTTGAAGTTTGGCTCCTTTTTGCGGTGCAAAAGCAGCACGCGGTTGTGAGCGTCGCGAAGATCGCAGAGGCAGGCGATGCGGTAGGGCTTTTGCGGGAGGGAACCAGCGAGGGTGTCGGTGGACATGGGGCGGAGGGTAAGGCGGGTGGGGTGGAGAACGGGGAGCGGAGAACGGGGAACGGGGAACGGGAGCGGAGCGTATTTCGATTTGTTGCGGATCTTGGAGGTGGTGGAGAATGTGGCCTTTGGGCTTGCAACGGCTTGTACAATGCTGCGGTAGAAGGTAACAGCATCATGACGGATCGCAGACGACAACTTGGGCAGCGAGGATTCACGCTCATTGAGCTGCTGGTTGTCATTGGCATTATCGCGCTGCTGATGTCGATTCTGCTGCCGACGCTGGCGGGGGCTCGGCGGACGGCGCGGGCGACGCTGGGCGTGGCCAACATGCGGTCGTTGTCGCAGGTGATGTTCATTTACACCAACAACTACAACGGGCAGTTTTTGATGCCGTTTAAGTCGGATTGGCAAGGCGAGGGCTGGGCGTGGAGCGATGTGGTTGCGAAGAACAGCACCGCGAACGAGACGGTGGCGTGGGACTTCAGCAACGTTGACGCCCAGTTCGAGACCGAGAGCTTTGCGTACTACTGGTACAGCTACATGACGAAGATTGATGGGGCGGGGACGCTGAATGTTGAGCAGTTTTCGCCCGCGGATGGCCCGCTACAGAACTTGCGGAATTCGCTGGGCGACCGGCAGGAGACGCGCGAGGGACACATGCTGTGGCCGAGCAGTTTCTTGATGTCGCCGACGTTTTGGTGTAGCCCGGCGAGGTACACGGGCAATGTGCGCGGCGATATGGATGCGGGGTTGTTGTCGGGGGCGAATGTCGCGTCGATGACGTTGCCTGATCGCAAGGTGATGCTGTGGGAACGGATGGATTTTCGGCAGACCAAGCGGGGTGTGGTTGATACCGCGCTGAGCACGCCCAACATGTCGCCGGCGTGGGGAAGCCCGCGAGCGAAGATCAATGTCGCGACGGGTGATGGCAGCGTGACGAATGTTGATATGCAGAACTTGCTGCTGCGAGCGGCGGCTGATGATGGATTTGTACTTGAGCCGCTGGGGACGTTACGGGCTCCGGATGGCCCGCCCTTAAAGGGGCCGCGCGATCCGTTGCCGGCGGGGGCGATTAGCAATGCAGCGGTTGGCGGCGAGTTGACGTTGGACAATGAGTATCCGTTGTGGTTTTTCGCGACGCGTGATGGGATTCGGGGGAGGGACTTGCCGTGAGGGGAGGAAGAGTCGGAAGCCGCCACGGAGTGGCGGCCTACCGAAGATCGAGCCGCCATGGAATGGCGGGCCACCGAAAATAGAGCCGCCAGGGATGATGCATGTCTTTTGAGGAACGGTTTGCAAATGTGGGACGTTGGTTGGATGACCTGGTGTGGTCGCTCAAGACGCGATCGGGGTCGGGGAATCGCATGCGCGGGATGCGCGATGCCGTGGCGGAAAAAATGCGGACGGCGAAGGAGGGGGCCGGCGAGCAGCTCGAACGCGTGAAGTACATGCACATGCCCGAGACGGATGGGCCCACGGGCAAGGGGTGGCGGATTGCGGGCGTCGTCGTGGTGTGCGTGCTTTGTATGGCGGTGGGGATTCTTGTGGGCCCGCGAGTCTTTGGAACCACGCAGCACCGGTTGACGGTTGAAGAAATGGCGGCGATGGAGAAGCTGCGAGCGAACGCGAACCGAACCACGCTGTTTACACCCGCGCCGCAGGCGGGCGAAGCGACTGGCGCGGATGGCAAGCCAGCGGCGAGGCCTCGAACGACGACGGCGAACCCGATGTTTGGGGCACCGGTGGGCGGCGCGAAGGACGGCGGGGGCCGGCCCTGAGCGTTGGCGGTCGTGTGGCGGAATGCAGGCGAAATCAAGGCGTTGAACTCACACGCGAAACCTTTGCGGCAAGTGGGCAATTTGTCCGCCGAAAACCGATACAGTGCGATTGAGAAAACGCGTTGTCGCGAGGTGTCAAAGCGTCATGTTGCGGTGCGAGGGATCGCGCGGGCGTGAATCGGCTTTGCAGATTGTTTGCGGCGATGGGTTGGGCTGGCTGGGCTTTTCTATCTGTTGCAAGGATGCACTGTGACCGCGATTCCACATACTCCAACGTCGCCATCGCTTACGACTTCCAGCTCCCCCACTACTGCGGTTGGCGCGGGCAGTTCGCACTTGTCGGCGGAAGTGTCCATTGTGTCGACGGTCTCCATGGCTGGGGCGCATTTGCGGCTTGCTGGCGAGGCGACCGTGCGTGACAACTTTGATGTGCTGATGAAGCACGTGTATTTGATTGGCATTGGCGGCTCGGGCATGTCGGGGCTGGCGCGCATGCTCAAGAGTCGCGGAGCGATTGTGAGCGGCAGCGACAACGCGCCGGGCGAAGCGACGGATGCGTTGATTGCCGAGAAGATTGCGATCACGTTTGATCAGAGCAAGGCGTGGCTGCCTGATGCGTGTGATCTTGTCGTTGCAAGCGCGGCGGTTCGGGCAGATCATCCGCAGATGTTGGAAGCCCAGCAACGCAGCGTGCCGACGATGCTGTACGCCGAGGCATTGGGCAAGTGCATGCAGGGTCGCACGAGCATTTGCATCGCAGGAACGCACGGCAAGAGCACGACGACGGCGATGACGGGATGTGCGCTGACGGACGCGGGACTGGATCCGACGGTGATTGTGGGAGCAACTTCGCCGCAACTGGTGAAGGGAACGCTGCACGAGGGAAGCGAACACAGTGTCGGATTTCGTCTGGGAAATGCGAAGATTCCTGCAGGCACGCACGCGGGTGACGCAGGACTACTGGTGGCTGAAGCGTGCGAGTACAACCGCAGCTTTCATAACTATCGCCCGACAATTGGATACATCGGCAGCATCGAGGCGGACCACCTTGACTGCTACGGCACGCTGGAAGCGGTGATTGAGAGCTTCCATGAGTTTGGCAAGTTGTTGCCTGATGCGAGCGCGGGTGGGAAGTTGCTGATTGCACACGACGGCGCGCACCGGCGCGAGGTGACGCGCGGGCTCAACTGCGAAGTTCACACGATCGGATTTTCGCCCGAGGCGGATTACGTCGTGCACTTTGATCCGGCGACGCGCGCAGTTGCGCTTTCACACGGGCGCGAGACGATTGCTCGCTGGACGAACCTGATTCCGGGCAGTCACATGGCATTCAACGCGTGTGCGGCGTTGGTGCTCGCGACATTTGCAGGCGCTGATCCGCTGATTGCGGCAAAGAGCCTGGCGCACTTTCGCGGCGTAGACCGGCGGATGCAGTTGCTGGGTGAAAAGAAAGTCGGCGCGGGACTTGTTCGCGTGTTTGATGATTACGGACATCACCCAACTGAAGTTGATTGCACGCTGCGTGCGCTGCGCGAGAGCGAGCGGCCTGAAGATCGCGGTGGCCGGCTGATTTGTGTTTTTCAGCCGCATCAACATAGTCGGACGCGGCACTTGCTGGAAGATTTTGCGAACAGCTTTGGGCATGCGGACATTGTTCTCGTGCCGCATATTTACTTTGTGAGAGATAGTCAGGAAGAGAAGCAAAAGGTGACGGCGGGAGACTTGGTGGATCGCTTGCGCGAGAAGGGTGTGCGGGCGATGCACTTGTATCCGTTTGAGGCGATTGTGGACCACTTGCAGCACACGGCGCGTGCAGGTGATGTGGTGGTGGCGATGGGCGCGGGGCCTGTGTGGCAGGTTGCGAAGGGATACTTGGACGCGTGAGAGAGGCGAAGCTTGCGGGAGGCGCGAGAATGACCACGGCAACACTGCCTGCATTTGTGACGCATGGAACGCCCATCAAAACATGGTTTGGCGTAGGTGGCAGCGCAGATCGATTTGCGACGCCCACCAGCGTGAGTGATTTGCGAACGTGTCTGGCGATTGATCCGACGCTGCGCGTGCTGGGTGATGGGGCGAATCTGCTCGTTGATGATGACGGCGTTGATGCGTTGGTGGTGTCGCTGGATTCGCCGCAACTTGCGAAGATTGAAGTGATGGATGCGGCGAGCGGCTTGGTGCGAGCGGGGGCGGGCATTCACATTTTCAAGTTGATGAACGCGACGATTCGAGCTGGGCTGGGCGGACTTGAAGTGCTCGCAGGCGTGCCGGCGACACTGGGCGGCGCGATTGTGATGAACGCGGGCGGAGCGTTTGGTCAGATTGCGGATGTTGTGGAGCGCGTGCATGCGGTGGACAGGGCCGGGCGCGATGTGGTGCTCGAGCGGCGGGATATCGCGTTTTCGTATCGGCACAGCGGGCTGACGAATTTGATCGTGACTGGGGCGGAACTGCGGCTGACGCCTAGTGATGTCGCGGTGCTTGAAGCACGGAAGAAAGAGATCAACGAGTACAAGTTGCGGGTGCAGCCGATGAGCGCGAATAGTGCGGGATGTTGCTTTAAGAACCCGACGCTGCGAAACACGATTGAAGGCGTGGGTGAAGCGGGCAAACGCGTGAGCGCGGGATTGCTGATTGATCGGGCGGGGCTCAAAGGTTTGCGGCACGGAACGGCACGCGTGAGCGAAATGCATGGGAACTTCTTAGTGGTTGATGACAAGACGACTGGCAAAGCGCGAGATGTGATTGAATTGATGGATTTGGTCGCGAATCGCGTGATGAATCACTTCGGTGTTGCACTGGAACGCGAAGTCGTGGTGTGGCGACGGCATGGGTGAAGACGGGGTCAGCGTGAAGACAGGTTCACCGCAAAGACGCGAAGGGCGCAAAGAAAGGCAAAGAGGATTTGTTGGATGTTGGGATAGGTGCGGTGATGCGGATTGTGTTTCGCTGATGATTCGACTCCTCTGAATGCTCTCCGCTCTCTGCTCTCTGCTCTCTGCTCTCTGCTCTCCGTTCTCCGTTCTCTTCCCGCCCAATGGAGCAATCAATGACTCTTCCAAAAGTTCTTGTACTAGGCGGCGGGCCTGATAGCGAGCGTGAGGTTTCGCTGCTGAGTTCGCAGGGTGTTGCGGATGCGCTGACTCGCGCGGGGCATCAGGTGCGGCGGGAGGTTATTGATCGCATCGGTGTTGATGAGTTGCGTGCACTCGGCGGCGATGTGATTTTTCCGGTGTTGCATGGGCCTTGGGGCGAAGGTGGACCCATGCAGGATGTGCTCGCGAAGGTTGGCAAGGCTTATGTCGGTTGTGCATCAGCGGCGGCACGCATGGCGATGGACAAGATGGGCAGCAAAATGGCCGCGGCGCGAGTGGGCGTGCCAACGTTGCCTGCAGTGGTGCTGAATGCAAAGGATGATGAGCCGCCGGTTGGTATTCCGTGCGTGGTGAAGCCGGTGCATGAGGGGAGCAGTGTGGGCGTGCACATTTGTACCACACGCGAGCGGTGGGACGGGGCGATGATCGCGGTGGCAGAAGCGCGGAGACAGTCGCCGCTGCGGGTGAATATGGTGGAGCAGGCGGTGGTGTCGCCTCGCGAGGTGACGGTGGGTGTGTTGGATGGAACTGCACTGCCGGTGATCGAGATTGCGAGTGCGGTGGAGTTTTATGACTATGAAGCCAAGTACAACCGCGATGACACGAGGTATGTTGTGAATCCGGAATTGCCAGCGGGGTTGACGCAGGTTTTGCAACAACGCGCGCTGGCGGTGGCGAAGGCGATTGGCGTGCGGCATTTGTGCCGGGTTGATTTTCTGATTGACAAGGCGGGCGATGCTTGGTTTTTGGAGATCAACACGATGCCCGGGTTTACGAGTCATAGCTTGCTGCCCATGGCGGCGAATGCGGTGGGGCTTGATTTTGCGGCATTGACGAGCAAACTGGTGCAGATGGCGCTGCGGGATCAGGAGTAGGCGAGTGGCTGCTTGGTGCGTGGCGGCTGTTCACAATCCGAGTTTATCGCAGCGTCGTCGAGATCAGGCGGTGCAGGTGGCTCGATCCGGGTCTTCGCAGAGCCTCAGGCCCGGTGTCGGGTGGGGTGGGATCACTGGCACTTAGCGGCTTGTTGTAAGAGTTTTTCGTGGGGCGCGAGTGAAAACTCGCTGTGGACGGCGTCGCGAATGACGCCGGATTTATCAAGCAGATACGTGATGCGCAGTGTGCCAAAGGGGAGTGGCAGGCCGAAGATTCCGCTGGCTTTATACAGCTTTGCGACTTCGCCCGTCTCGTCGGCGAGCATGATGTGACGAAGATTGTGTTCGCTGCGAAACTTGGCTTTGCTTGCGGTGCCTTGACGGCTGATGCCCACGACGCTGACTCCTGATGACTCGAGAGTTGAGAACGTATCGCGCACCATGCAGGCTTCTTTGGTGCACAGGGGCGTGTTGTCGCTGGGATAGAACATGAGCACAACCGGGCCACGCGCGAGGAGGCTTTGCAGCGACGTTTGGGTGTTCGTATGATCGGGCAGGGTGAAGTCAGGCGCGGTGGAACCGATGGCGAGCATGCAGGATCATTCGCTCACGCAGGTTGCTGGAGTCATGCCAGCCAAAAACAATTCTTCGCAGACAAGTTCGATGTCACTATCGGCGACGAGAGGTTGCGGCGTTGCGGTGTGAGGAGCGGGAATGCCAATACGCCGCATGGAGGTTTCGATTCCGCCTGGTGTGATGAGCACCAGACAGGTGCAAGGCTCGTGGCTTGCGGTCCAGGTGCGATGGGGCACGCCGGCGGGCACGACCACGATTTCGCCGGGCGATACGGTTGTGCAAACATCGCCGCGCTGAATGCCCAGAACGCCTTCCATGACGCGGTAATACTGGGTTTCGATGGGGTGGACGTGCAGCGGGGTCGCGATGTCTTCGCGATAAGCGCTCGCGACGTGGTAGAGGGTGAACTCACCTTGGGTCTCTTGTGCGGTGAGCAGCAGGGTCATGACATCGCCCAAGACGATGTAGCGTTCGAGGCCTTGAAGATCGGCGATCGACTGATGGGTCCCGGCGTTGGTCAAACTTGCAATCAGGCTGCATCCTCTTACAAACTTCCGATTTTGACCCCGGTATGGAGACGTCAGCGGGGTACGGCAGCATACCACAATTTCGCCGCATTCCTATGAAAATCTACATCAATCTTGCGGCAAGCGATGTCGATCTTCTTTGGAGAAACACAACCTGCGCGTTGGAGAAAATTGCGTATTATTACGCAAAGGTCGTTTACGCAAAGGTCGTTCGCAAGGAGCCCACGCATGCCTTTCTACACCAAGCTCGGTTTGATGCCCCAGAAGCGCCACGTGCAATTTCGCCGGCCTGATGGCTGTTTGTATAGCGAAGAAGTTTTTGGTACTGAGGGGTTTGTGGGCCCGACCACCACGATGTACCACATTCATCCGCCGACCCAGGTGTACGGGTGGAAGCCTCTGTACTCGACGAAAGCCGAGTATTTTGAGAAGGACATCATGCGGATGCGGCATGTGAAAAGTGCGCCGATGATACCATCGGGTGATTTTGTGACGGGGCGGGTTGTGCTGTTTGGCAATAGCGATGTGGAGATGGCAGTTTGCAATCCCGCCGAGCAGTTGGCGTATCACTACAAGAACGGCCAAGGCGATGAATGTCTGTTTATTCACTTCGGCAGCGGCGTGTGCCACACGATGCTGGGCACGCTGCGATTTGGGCCGCGCGATTATCTTGTGATTCCCAAGGGCGTGATTTACACCATCATCTGGGACAAGCGGGCGGACAAGGTGACGTTTGACGCGACGGGCAAGGCGAGCGATGGCGGGCCATCGATCGAAGCGATGCCGTTTGGCAAGGTGTTGCTGATTGAAACCACAAACGGCAGCCATATCGGGCCGCCGCCGAGGTATGTGAGCAAAGCAAACGGGCAATTCCTTGAACACGCGCCCTACTGCGAGCGCGATATCAAGCTGCCTGAATTTCCGATGACGTGGGATCAGAAGGGCGACTTCCCCGTGCGCATCAAAGCTCGCGATTTGATTCACGAGTACATCTATCACTACCACCCGCTGGACATCGTTGGCTGGGACGGCTGTTATTACCCGTTCATCTTCAACGCCGATGATTTCAGTCCCATCACCGGCAAGCTGCACATGCCGCCGCCGATTCATCAGACGTTTGAGGCGCACAACTTCGTGATCTGCACGTTCGCGCCGCGCATGCTTGACTACCACCCGCAATCGATCAAGGTGCCGTACAACCACAGCAACCTTGATAGCGATGAGGTGCTGTACTACGTGGATGGCAACTTCGGCAGCCGCAAGGGCATCGAGATCGGTTCGCTGACTGCGCACCCGCAGGGCATTCCGCACGGGCCGCACCCGGGCACGATTGAAGCGAGCCTGACGGCGACGCACACGCAGGAACTTGCGGTGATGTGCGACACGTTCAAGCCGCTCTTTCCGACCAAAGCCGCGCTCGATATGGATGACCCCAAGTATCCCGCGAGCTGGCAGGGCGAGCACTTCCCGGGCCTGACCAGCGGCAAGATGCACCTCAACGGCGTGACCGTCCCACCCGCAAGCGCGGCGGCATTCCCGAAGGAAGTGCTTCCGGTGGCCATCATTAAAGCTGATGCGGCGGACACGCGGATGCCCGCGCCGGGAACGGTGGTTGGCGGGAACGGCAATGGCGCGAACGGCGGGCCGACGATGAAGACGGTGACGGCGAATGTGTGGGGGCCGTGAGGCTTCCAAAGGCTTGGCGTGAAGCAATCGCATGTGTATCACATTCCGCCACTCAAAATTGAACCGATCCTGGAGATTCACGAGATCGGTTCGGGCTGGGTGTTCGCGTCGCTACACGGATCGTGGGGCGATCGCAGCATTGACATGAGCAATGTCGCGTGCGAGTGCCCGGTCAAGGGACTGATCCGCGTCGCAACCGCTGTGCGTCAGCAGAGAAGTCCCGTTGACATCTGTTTTCATCAGGAACCTCATTGCGATTGGCTGACCATGCATCACCTGAGCGCCGATAGCTGGGAGGTTGAACTCGGCGAGTCGAATTCTCTGAAGTGGTCGCGGGAAGCAAGCAGAGTTCGATTGGTCGCAACAGATGTGTGGAGCGGATACATCTTTTGGATGAGCGTCATTCATGCGTTTGCGCCGTATTGCCAAGGTGCGCAAAGGGAGACGTTCGTGAAGTGCCTGGGTGAGTTCCCAGATCGCGAGTTTCGGTCGCTGCTCGCAGCCAAGGCGCACGAAGAGAGCTTAAGAGGCTGACTACGGTGATGGTGCGATCAGCGAACTGGAAGTTGCGCGTCGAAGCCGAGGAACGCTAGAGAATGAAAAGCAACATGACACCCTGCCCCCTCTGCACCTCAACCACTGCCCGCCCGTGGCTGCACGTCCCCATCGACTGGCGCAAGTCCGCCGACAAGACGGCCTATGAGCTCGCGTGGTGCGACGGTTGTGCGTTTGGTTTTCTCGCGCCCCGGCCTACGGCTGCGCAAGTTGCGACGTTCTACGACACTCCCGATTACTACACGCATGCCACGCAGGCGGCGAAGGCTCCGGCTTCGCCTTTGCATGAGAAGTTGCGGGTGGCGCTCGCGTGGCGGCTGGATAAGGGCCGCGAGTTGCATCACACGCCGGCGATTGTGAGCGCGGCGTGGGACAAGGCCGATTTGCGTGGTGCGCGTGTGCTGGACCTTGGGTGCGGCAGCGGGAACTTTCTTGCACGCATGCAGCAACAAGGCGCGATCGTCACGGGTGTTGAGCCTGATGAGAAGGCACGCGAGGCGGTGCGATCTCGCGGCATTGCGGTGCATGCGGGTACGGCGGAAGATGTGCCAGCCGAAGTGCTGCGCGAGAAGTTCGACATCATCGCGACGCGCCACGTGCTCGAGCATTGCATCGATCCGCTGACGGTTCTGCGAAACATCAAGAGCATGCTTGCTCCAGGCGGCGTGTACTTGTGTGATGTGCCCAATAACAACGCGCTGGGATTGCAGCGTGCTGGTGCGGCGTGGCACTGGCTTGATGTGCCGCGGCACATCAACTTCTTCACGCGGCAGAGCCTTGCAAACGCCGCTCGCAAAGCGGGATTGACAATCGCGAGCGAAACATATTGCGGTTTCACGCAGCAAGTCGCACCGGCCTGGATTGGCTTTGAACGCACGTCAACAAAACATATGGCCGAAGCAGCGATGAAGAACGTTCGCCCCGATGGGCTGATGCCCGGGCACACACAGGCGTGGAAACTGCTCGCAGCACTCGCATTGGCGAGTGACGACGAACGCTACGACACACTGCGGATTATCGCAAAGTAGATGCTTGCACGCCGTATCATCGCGGCATGACACAGAGCGACAAGGCAGACCGCAACATCATCGATCTCCGCAGCGACACGGTGACGAAGCCGACGGCTGCAATGCGTGAAACGATGGCTCGTGCGGAGGTTGGCGATGATGTGTTGGGCGATGATCCCACTGTCATCGCGCTCGAACGGCGGTTTGCCGAAATGCTCGGCAAAGAAGCGGCGGTCTTCGTTCCCAGCGGGACGATGGCGAATCAGATCGCGATCAAAGTTCACACGCAGCCGGGCGATGAGATTATCTGTCACGAAGGCTCGCACATCATTCATTACGAAGGCGGCGGGCCAGCGGCGCTGGCGGGCTGCATGGTCAAGGGTCTGGCGGGCCTGCGCGGGCAGTTCAGCGCGAGCGAGATGCTTGCGAGCATTCGCCACGACAATGTTCACTATCCCAGAACGCGACTGGTTTCGCTGGAAAACACGCACAATCGCGGCGGCGGAGCGGTGTGGACGCTTGCGGACATCACGAGCGTCACCGACGCTGCACGCAGCGCAGGACTTGCGACGCACCTTGACGGCGCGCGGGCGTGGAACGCGTGCGCCGCGGGCAACTACACGCCGAGGCAACTCGCAGCCAGTTTCGATTCGATCTCGATGTGTTTTTCGAAGGGACTCGGCGCACCAATCGGCTCAGCACTCGCAGGCTCGGAAGCATTCATCAAGCAGGGTCGGCGCGTGCGCAAGCTTTTTGGTGGTGGGATGCGACAAGCCGGCATTCTCGCGGCGGCCTGTCTGTACGCACTCGACCATCACGTGGAGCGACTTCGTGATGACCACGCGAACGCGAAGACTTTTGCAGATTTGATTGCACGCATCCCAGGTATCAAGCTTTCAGCCCAACACGCGAAAGGCATCGAGACGAATATCGTGCTTTTTGAGCTCGATTCGATTGTTCCGATGAATGCAGCGGAACTTACCCAGCGGCTGAAGACTCGCGGTGTACTCATGCTGCCCACGGGCGAGCGATCGCTGCGCGCAGTTGCGAATCTGGAAGTGACCGCCGAAGCAATCAAGCGAGCGGCGGCCGAAGTTGCGAATTGTGTCGCGAAGTGAACCCCGCGAACCGAGCGATCAGAAGCTGAGGCTGACGCCCGCGCTCAAGATGCCGACGGTGTCTTCGTCATCATTGAAGTCTTGCGTGGAATCGCCCAGCAGCACGCCAGTCGCACTGCCGTAGACGGTCCAACTGCCCCACTTGTCATCAAGGGGAATCGCGCAACTGGCTTTGATGCCGATGGATGCGTAGCCGAAGGTCTCGTCTTCGCCGTCACTGCCTTGGTAGTAGTCGCTGAGCGAAAGACCAACGGTGACAGGAATATCGATGCGAACAAGAGCGTCGCCGCCCTCGCGCGTGCCGAGATTGAAGCCAGGCGTGACGCCCAGTTGCAGATACGTGCCCTTGTCTTGGCCATCTGCCGTGCCGTCGCTGGTTTCAAAAGCGAGCACAACCGTCGGCTTCATGCTCCACGCGCCCAGCCACTCGCTGTCGTCGTACGTCGCCATGAATTACAGTTCTTCGATGGTCGTCCAGGCATCGCTGGGGCTTGTAAAGAAGCCGTATTGCGCGCCGAGAGTCCACTTGCCGAACGCGGCGTTTACGCCGAAGTAGATGTCAGACTCGTACCACTTGTCATCGAGGTTGTCGTTCTGGGCTGCGCCGGTTGCACGATCGTGGAAGCTGTTCCACGTGCCGATGTAAGGCGTGAGCGTGAAGCCTTCGGGCTTGTAGATGTCGATGCCCAACGTGGCCCAAGGTTGTGCGAGGAAGCCGCGGTCTTCCTGGCGAATGCCGCGGTAGTAGTAGGCGTTGGTGAAGTCGATGCCTGCGCTGAAGTGCAGTCGGCTTTCTTCTTCCGCTTCGGTCGCAACTGGAGCGGCAGCATCGGCGCGCTTCTCGTCATCACGCTTCATGGGCGTGGGCAGCAGATCGCGGTCCATGTTCGGACCCGATGCGTACTCCCCCTGGCTCGCGAGTGCACCAGCATTTTGTGCCACACAAAATGATGTTGCGACACACACACACGAAACAACGATCGCCCTCATTTGAAGATTCTTCAAGCCGCTCCTCTTCCTCATAAAAGACCAGATGGCGGGGAAATCGGGAGTTTGTGTACTGAACTTCAGGTTAAGCGTGCGCGCAGATGAACTCACATGAATTACCAGCACCAGTTACGCGGATTGATCACGCTGCGCGATCAACCCACTGGTTCTACCTGTATGCGGATTATGGGAACGATGTCCTGCGCTTGACAATCACGACATCGGCGATGGTGGCGAGTTGATCGCGTTCATCATCCCAAATGCGATGCCAACATCACGTGCACTCTCCGGCGTGCGTTGGTCTGCGGGCAGCACGTTGTACGCGGCGACTGCACCAGCAATCGCCGACCCGTTCACATGCGACGACGACTGCGCATCAAACACGCCCGTCGCACGAGCCGCGCCAGACGTGGCTACACCGACGACTGCCGCTTGCTGCATATCTGCTGCACTCAGCGCACCGGATGACGCTGCTGCTCGCGTGCCGCCAGCGTGCGCAGTTGCATCCTTCGCAGGGTCCGCTTTGCCCGCGGGCGACTTCCGCGAGCTTTGAAACAACGGCCGGAACAACAGTTTCTTCAACGCGGTCCACAACCCCATGTGCCGACCTCCTCGGAACGAATCATAGCACGCATCGTCGCACGCACTCGCCTACTTATCGCGACGATGGTTCTTTCCTTTATCCCTGCTCTTGCTGCGTTGGCTGCGTTTCTGATCGCCAGTTGAGCCGCGCCACTTGCCGGTCTCTTTATCCCAGCCGCCGCTACCAAAGCCTGCACCTGCGGGCCTGGCACCGATGCCGCCACCTTCACCAAAGCCACCTTGCAACTTGCCTTTGCCATCAAAGACTTGCTTGCCCTTGCCAGCAGCTCGCGCGGCGTCATCACCCAGCACGCACTCCATCTGGCGCTTCGCGAGATCAACTTGCACGATCTTCACCATAACGCTGTCGCCGAAGTTGAAGCTGCGCCCGCTACGAATGTCGACGAGCGCGCCGGTGCGGGCATCAACCTTCCAGAAAGGCGTGACGTTGCCGCGCGTGGTGTCGCCTGGCAGGTCTTCACTCTTGATGAAACCATCCGCGAGATACTTGTCAATCTGCACGAAAATACCGCGGTTGGAAATGCCCGTCACGACGCCTTTGTAACTCTCGCCGATGTGGCCTTCGAGCAATTGCAACACCAAGAAGCTTCGCAGACTTCGCTCAGCACTCTCGGCGTTCTTCTCGCGCAATGTCGCAGCCTTGCCGATCTGCTCGAGCTGATCCTCAGGCAAGCAGCCGTTGGTGCGCATCAGGTCCATGCCCAGCCGCTTCCAGTCGCCCTCGCTGCGCGGCCGCTTGCGACCGTTGTCCGTTGCCTTCAAATACTCAGCAAGCGCACGGTGAACCGTCAGATCCGCATAACGCCGAATCGGGCTGGTAAAGTGCGCATACGCCTTGCTCGCAAGCGCAAAGTGCCCAACCAACGCCGGGCTGTACTCGGCTTGGCTCATAGTTCGCAACACCGCAAAGTGCACCGCGCGGGCGGCGGAACTTCCCGCCGTTGCCTTCAGCAAGCCTTGCAACTCCTCACGCGTCGGGCTCTTGGGAATGCGAAAACCCGCAACCATCGCCACTTTTCGTAGCGTGTCGCTATCGCCTGGCACGGGCTCGGGGTGGACACGGCGCAGCAGGGGCACGTTCATGTTCTCAAACAGCCGAGCGAGCACTTCGTTGGCTTCCACCATGAACATTTCAATCAGCTTGTGCGTGAACGCATCGTCCTCGCGCTCAGCATCCACCACATGTCCGCGCTCGTCATACACCAGCACGCACTCGGGCAAATCAAGCACGATCATGCCCTCGCGATCGCGCCGAGCCTGAATCGCTTTCGCGCACATGTTGAACTCGCGCAGCGTTTCAAGCAGTTGATCGGTGTACTTGGGCGGCGTCTTGGCATGCCGGCGTGCTTCGTTCAAATCACCATCAATCAAAGCCTGCGCTTCCAAGTACGTCAGCCGCTTGCTGCTACGAATAAGCGTCTGCGCACATCCTTCGCTGCGAACTTTGCCGTACTTGTCGTACGTCATGAACGCGCTCTTGCAAAACCGCGGCACACCTTCTTGCAGCGAGCAAATGCCGTTGCTGAGCACTTCAGGCAGCATCGGAATCACATGGCGAGGCAAGTAAACACTGTTTGCGCGGTCCTTCGCCTGCACATCAAGCGGCGAATTGAGCGGAATGAAGTGCGCAACGTCGGCGATGTGTACGCCAACTTCCCAGCCGCCGCCGTCAATGCTGTCAGTACGCTTGATGCTGATGGCGTCGTCGTAGTCCTTCGCATCCGGCGGATCAATCGTGATGATGAAGTCTTCCGTCAAGTCAAGCCGGCCTCCCTTGAGCACCGACGACCCCTTCTCTTTCCACTCCGCGATCTGCGCATCAAAATCTGCGCTCGCTTCGCGTGCTTGCTGCACGTGCTCAGGATCAAACTCGCCCGGCAGATCAAACGCCGCGATCACCGCTTGCGTCTCGACATCAGGCCGCCCAGCTTCGCCCAGCACTTTCGTAATGACGCCTTCACCCAGGTCATTGCCTTCGGGATAAATCAGCAGTTCAACAACAACCTTGTCACCCTCGCGAGCTTTCGTGCTTTCGGCATCGCGAATGACAATCGGATTCGTAATCTGCTTGCCATCAGGCAGCATGACCCACAGTTGGCCGCGTTTGGTCAGCGTACCGCTGTAGCTGCTCTTCTTGCGATCAACAACTTCGACGATTTCGCCCGCAAAACCGAAGCTGCCATCGGGCTTGCGATCACGAAACACCTTCGCACGTACGGTGTCGCCCGTCAGCGCATCGCCCACAGCATCCGCAGGAATGAAAACCGATCCCTCGCGAAACTTCTGCGTGGGTTCAACAAAACCAAACCCGCGTTGATTCTTGCGAAACGTGCCCGACACCGTCTTCTGCTGCCCCTTCGCCGCGTCGGCGATGTTGCCCAAACTCGGCAGCGTGACGTGGCCGCTTTGGCCCAGTTCAACCAGCCCCTGCTCGGCGTAACCGCGAACTGCAGTCGTAAATTCCTCGATCTGATCGACAGGTATGTTCAGGTCTTTAGCGACATCGCCAATCCGCGCGGGCGTGTAGCTTTCGTGCGACAGGTGACTCAGCAAACGACTCTTGTACTTTGCGCTCAAACTATCTCTCTTCCTGCTCGCAGCCTCATGCCGCGAGCTTGCCAATCGTATGAACTCAACCGTCGACAAACTTGCAGCATTCCGTGCCTTTGACTCAACAACCTAACTCCATCACTGGACTTGCCGCTTGAACTCATACCCGCTCTTCACGGCTCCCCACACCTGCTTGCCATCCTTATCAAAACCTTGATCCCACGTATACAACCCCGTCGAATCGATGTGAACCTTCGACGTCGCATATGTCGCGCCGCGCAGCGAACTCAGGCAGCCCGTACCTTGCGTACCGCCCTCGTACACGCCCGGCATGATCTTCGTCAGCAGCACGCCGCACCCTTCCCTCAAGATCAACTGCTCAGGTTTCATCGCGTCAAATGCCTTCGGAACCGCATACGCACCTGCGAACCCGCTGGAATTCTCAAACTCATACACCTCGCTGACAAACGTCGGCTGCCCTTGCTGCGTCACGCCAGCCTCAGAAACGCGGTAAATGCGTTGCCGATACGGCTTGTCCAACTGCGTCGCCATCGCCTGTTCGACATACAGCCACTTGAGTTCTGGTGTCGTGTACTGCGGCCAGATTGCCGTCATGTGCAAGCGAATATCAAAGAATTCCTTATCACGCTCGCTCTGCGCGGTGCTCGCAAAGCTGCCCGACATATGCCCCACCAGTTCAGCAAGTTCACAACCAACACACGGTGCCGCAGCCCTCGCCAGCGCACCACGCGCCATGCCAGCGCTCGCATCCGCCGCGAAACTCCCATCCGCTCCGCGATTCGCCGCACAACCTCCCAGCATCAACGCCGCCGCCGACATCAACATGACATTCCGCATGCTCACGCTCCACAACCAATCACTTGTCTTCCGTTTCGCTGGTCGACTTGCTCACATCCGCCGCGCGAATCACAACCTGCGGCCCCCTGGGCTCCTGCTTCTTTGGCTTGAACTTGCGATGCTCCGCGTCAGCCCATTTGTCCATATCGCGCCACCACAGCAGCGTGAAAGGAATTCCCAACACGATACACAGGGCGATACAGATCCACATGACGGTTTCGACGATGTGCACGCAAGAGTGTAGGGAAAAGCATCGGTCCCGGTGCGAGTACTGCCGCGTCAATCAAACAGTCGCGAGATGCCCAAGAAATGCGAGCAACAGGCACCGACGATCATCACGCAAGTCCTGAAAATGACTGCCCGCAAAAAAGCCGTAGTCGGCGAAAAAAGACGACGCATGGCGCGACAGGGTGCGACGAATCTTCTGACGAAGATGCGACGAAACCAGTTTAATTTGAGACGATGCGCGGCTGGGCGAGAAAACTGGGGATCAAGGATTTGAACCTTGACTAACTGAGTCAGAGTCAGTCGTGCTACCGTTACACCAATCCCCAAATTATCCATCACGACAGTTTCCCGTCGCAGCAGCATTATACCTCGGCTCACCCGCCACGCGGCTTCAACCCCACCGCTTCGCGACGGCAGAAATCGCGCAGCTTTGCCCTCGCTATTGCTGGCCAATCATCTCGCAAACCTCTCTTTCGCAAGGTTTTTGGGAACCAAACCGCACCCAGGCCTGTCCGCTTTGGTACTGTGTACACGCGCACTTCGCGCTTATTTTCACGGAGATCGCTTCGCATGAAGACGCTGCCTTTGGCTTGTGGGGATTGCAGGCTCAACGCCTCGCTCCAGCTTCGCTCGCTCACTCCTGCCGCTTTGGTCGCCGCCGCGCTGCTCGCAGCCAGCGTCACCGGCTGTGCAACCAAACACACCGGCCATAAGTCCGGTTCGCAATCCGGCACAAGCGCATCAAGCTCCGCTGTCGCAACCGCCCCCCGCGCCTCGCGTGAAAACATCCCCGAACTCACCAAGAAAGTCGAGTTCGCGCGCGACCGCGTCTTCCCCTCGCTGGTCAACATCACCGTCATCACCGTCAGCTACTGGGGCGGCAGCGAAACCAAAGGTGGCTCCACCGGCTCAGGCACCATCATCTCGCCCGATGGCTTGATCGTCACCAACCACCACGTCGTTGAAGATGGCAAGAGCTTCAAAGTCACTCTCGCCGACCAACGCGAAGCCACCGCGACGCTCGTGGGCGACGACCCCATGACCGACCTCGCCGTGCTGCGCATCAACATGGCTGATCTTGGCGCCGCCGGAAGCGAAAATGCCAAGCTCCCCGTCGCTACCTTCGGCAACAGCGACGATCTGCAAGTGGGCGACTACGTCATCGCCATGGGCGCGCCCTACGGCCTTTCACGCAGCGTCACGTTGGGCGTTGTCAGCAACACCGAGCGCGTCTTCACCGGCATGTCGGGCGACGACATCGCCGACCAGGAATTCGACTTCGACGTCTCCAGCGACATCTTCACCCGCTGGATTCAGCACGATGCGCTGATCCTCCCCGGCAACTCAGGCGGCCCGCTCGTCAACCTCAAAGGCGAAATCATCGGCGTCAACACCCGAGGCGGCAGCGGCATGGGCTTCGCCAATCCCACCAGCCTCGTCAAGTACGTCGTCGACAATCTCATCGAACACAAAGAAGTCCCGCGCAGCACCATCGGTGCCAACTTCAAGAGCGTCAAGCGCGCCGGCTTCCAAGAAGGCGTGCTCATCAATAGCGTCAATGAAAACGGCCCCGCCGACAAAGCCGGCCTCAAAGCTGGCGACGTCATGCTCGCCATCAACGGCCAAAGCACCAGCGCACGCTTCCCCGAAGAAATTCCCCTCGTCCTCCGCCGAATCGCCGAGAAGCCCGTCGGCACCACCGTTGAAGTCACCTACAAGCGCGACGGCCAAACCGGCACCGTGAACGTCACCACCGAAAAGCTGCTCAAAGAACGCGGCAACGAAATGGCCCTGCGCCTCTTTGGCCTCTCAGTCAGTGAAATCACCGACAAAATGGCCCGCAACCGCAACTTTGATAACACCAACGGTGCCCTCGTCATCGGCGTCAAAGGCGGCAGCCCCGCCGAAACCGCAGAGCCGCAGTTTGCGTTTGGCGATGTCATCAAGAGCATGGATGGCGTCGCCATCAACTCGCTCGAAGACCTCGTAAATCAGTACAAGGCCATGGCCGCCAAAGATCCGCTGCCCGAATTCGTCACCATCGAGTTTGATCGCAACGGCAAGAACCAACTCACGCTCATCAAGCCTCGCCCCGAAAAGCGCGACGACCCACCGCGCGAACTCCCCAAAGGCTGGATCGGCGTCGCCACCCAACCCGTCCTCAAGGACCTCGCCAAGCAAATGGGAATTGGCGAGCAGGTAGGCTTCCGCGTCACGCGCATCTATCCCAACACCCTCGCCGCCAACAGCGGCATCAAGGTCGGCGACGTCATCACCAGAGTCAACGCCGAAGCCATGACCCCACGCGGCATGCAAGACGCCGGCATGCTCCAACGTCGCGTCCGCCAACTCGGCACCAGCGGCGAAGCCACGCTCACCGTTCTTCGTGACAAACAACCCATGGATGTCAAAGTCCCGCTCGAGCGCACGCGTATCACTGCCGAAGAAGCCCTGCGAGACAGCAACCGCGACTTCGAAATGTCCGTGCGCGAACTCACGTTCTTTGATCGCGACGACAACCGCTGGGACGAATCCGTCACCGGCGTCATGGTCGTCAGCGTCGAACGCGTCGGCTGGGCAGGCCTTGCAGGCATGGTCGAAGGCGATGTCATCCAACGCATCAACAACGAGAATGTGACCGACCTCCCCAGCTATCGCAAAGCGATGGAAAAAATCAGCAAAGACCAACCCTCACGCGTCGCCTTCTTCGTCCAACGCGGCAACCGCACCCAATTCAAATTCGCCGAACCCGAGTGGAAGCCCACAACGGCCAAGGCGGAAGAGAAGAAGTAAAACAAATTCACCGCAAAGACGTCGAAAGCGCGCAGAGACGCCGAAAGTGCAAAGCCGCATCGCGGCGCTCGCCTGTTGCCAGAGGCGCCAGCCTCTGGTAAGCTTTCATCACACAACCAAAGCCCCGGCAGGGGCGCTCGACTCACTCGAAAGGACCCTATGACTCGCCTCACCTCGCTCCTCGCTCTCCCCGTCGTTGCCCTCTGTCTCGCCTGCGGCACCGCCACCCCCGCCCTCGCCGCCGATGCCCAGGCCGACGCCATCCGCAAGCTCAGCACTGAAAAATCCCCCGCACTCGTCACCATCAAGTTCATCTTGAAGGGCGAAGAAGGCGACGGCGGCATGGGCGGCGACAGCGAGCAAGAAGCTTCGGGGGTCGTCATCGACGGCTCGGGCCTCATCCTCGTCAGCAACCTCGAAATGGGCGGCAACCCCTTCTCCGGCATGATGGGCATGGGCGCAGGCCCCCAGCCCCAGGAAATCAAAGTCCTCGCGGGCGACGACACCCAAGGCGTTGATGCCAAACTCATCGCTCGCGACAGCGAACTGCACCTGGCCTGGGTCCGCGTCGACAAAGCTCCCGAAAAGCCCTTCGCCGCAATCGACCTCAATGCTTCTGCCGCCGCCGCTCAAGGTGATGAATTGTTCATCGTCTCGCGCATGGGCAAGTTCTTTGATCGTGCCGTGACCGTCAACAACTTCCGCGTCAGCGGCACCACCACCAAGCCCCGCAAGGCCATGCTGGGCGGCCAAATCCTCATGACCTCCATGGGCCTGCCCGTCTACAACGCCGATGGCAAAATCATCGGCATCAGCAGCATCATCCTCCCCAACCAAGATGAAATGGAAGGCATGGCCGGCGGCGGCATGCGTGGCATGCAAGAAATGATCGCCGGCGCAATCATCCCCGCCGCCGATATCGTCGAAGCCACCAAGACCGCCCTCGAAAACGCGGCCAAGGCACCCGCTGAAGAACCCAAGACCGACGAAGCCAAGACCGACGAAGCCAAGACCGAAGAAACCAAGCCCGAAACCGAAACCAAGAAGCCTGAGTAATCAGCCTGCAGCACAAGCAATCGATCTGAAACCCGCGAGTTGTCGCGGGTTTTTTCTTTCTCCCACCCGCAGACCCTTGCAACTTCCGCCACCCATCTCCCCACACCCAACTTTCTCAATCTACGTTACAATACTACCTCGCGCTGCGCATCTGCACCCTCTTCCCAAGGCTCCACCATGCCCACCAAGTCCACCAACCCCGACAAACTCAACCTCGCCAAGTGGATTCGCGAGAATCAATCCAAGCTCGTCCCGCCCGTCAGCAACAAACAACTCCTTAGCCACGCCAAAGATGTCATCGTCTTCGTCTCAGGCGGCCCCAACACCCGCAACGACTACCACGTCAACCCCACCGAAGAACTCTTCTACCAACTCAAAGGCGACATCGCCGTGCGCCTGCGCCCCCTCGACGGCAGCAAGCCCCACGACGTCATCATCAAAGAAGGCGAAATCTTCCTCCTGCCACGCTGGGTCCCCCACCGCCCCCAGCGCCCCAAAGGCACGCTGGGCCTCATCATGGAATTTCCGCGTGGACACGACGAGCAAGGCAACCCCCACAAAGACGGCCTGCGCTGGTACTGCCCCAAGTGCGACAACCTCGTCCACGAAGCCCGCTGGGTCCTCAGAAAAATCGACGAAGACCTCAAAACAATCATGGAAGCATTCTGGTCAGGCCCCGCCGCAAATCGTACTTGTAAGCACTGCAGCACCGTCATCGAACGTGCCAGTGCCATCGCTCTCAAAGCCGGAAAAGTGACGGCCGCCAAAGCCAAGTCAGCCAAGTCCAATCGCCCCACTGCCGCAAAGCCCGCGAACCGGAAAACTAAACCCGCCGCCAAACGCTGAGTCATCGCGATGCAACACTCCGCCGTGACTACCGCCGGCTCCATCGACCTCCACACCCACATCCTCCCCCAGCACTGGCCCAACTGGACCCAGCGCACGGGCTATTCCGGCTGGATTGAACTCGCCCACACCAAACCCGGCTGCGCCTGCATGCAACGCACCGAGCGCGACGGCTCGCTCACCAGCTTCCGCGAAATCCAATCAAACTGCTGGGACCCCGCCGTTCGCCTGCAAGACATGCACGCAACCGGCGTCGCCATGCAGGTCCTCAGCACCGTCCCCATCATGTTCTCGTATTGGGCCAAGCCACAAGACGCCTACGACCTCGCGCGCCTCCTCAACGACCACATCGCCAGCATCTGCCGCGAACATCCTCACTCCTTCGCAGGACTCGCAACTATCCCACTGCAAGACCCGCAACTCGCCATGCGCGAACTCGACCGCTGCATCAACGACCTCAACCTCCCCGGCATTCAAATCGGCACCAACGTCAACGGCACAAACCTCGACGATCCTTCAATCATCGAAGTCCTCGCCCACGCCGAAAAACGCAGCGCCTGCGTCTTCATCCATCCCTGGGAAATGCTCAGCCTCAGTCGCCACCCGCGCATCAACGCCGAGCCGCAACTCACCGAGCGCATGGCCCGCTACTGGATGCCCTGGCTCGTAGGCATGCCCGCCGAAACCACGCTCGCCATCTGCTCACTCATCTTCGCCAACGTCTTCGAACGCTTCCCCGCACTTCGCATCTGCTTCGCCCACGGCGGCGGCAGTTTCCCCGCAACCTTGGGCCGCATCTCACACGGCCGCCACTGCCGCGCCGATCTCTTTCCGCAAGGCGCGCCCGACCCGCTCACCTACCTCGCGCAGCCCAACCAACCCGCCAAGTTCTACGTCGATTCCCTCGTCCACGAACCCCACGCCTTGCGCCTGCTCATCAATCTCTTCGGCAGCAATCGCATCGCGCTCGGCAGCGACTATCCCTTCCCCCTGGGCGAAGACAAACCCGGCGAACTCATCCGCTCCCTCGCAAACGAACTCTCACCAACCGAAATCAACAACATGCTCGGTGCGACGGCACGGAACTTCTTGGGCATTCCGCCAGCGGCGTCGTAACACCGCTCACTCCGCCGCCTTCCATCCACTCACCGCCTCGCGCCGCGTTGGGTGCAGCATCGTCCACACCTTGTCCAACAAAGGCCGCAACCCCATCTTCGCCGCACCGCTGATCGCAAAAATGTCGCGATCCAGCCGCGCACCAGTCGCCTTCGCCACCGCCTTCAGCACCACCGCCCGCGCCTTGTCATCCTCGAACAAATCCATCTTGTTCACCGCGATGATCTCCGGCTTGTCGGCCAGCACTTCGCTGTATGCCTTCAACTCCGCGCGAATCGTCTCGTAATTCTCTTCCGCACTCTTCCCGTTGTCCGCTTCCGCATCCAGCACATGGATGATCACCTTCGTGCGCTCAACATGCCGCAGAAAATCATGCCCCAGCCCCGCCCCACTGCTCGCCCCTTCGATCAATCCCGGAATATCCGCGATCACAATCCGCCTCGCCCCATCAATCTCGCACACGCCAAGTTGCGGCGAAAGCGTCGTAAACGGATAATTCGCAATCTTGGGAGTCGCCTTCGTCAGCGCCGCCAGCAGCGTGCTCTTGCCCGCGTTCGGCAGCCCCACCAATCCCACTTCCGCAATCAACTTCAATTCAAACCGCGCCCGAAACCCCGCGCCCGGCTCGCCCGGCTCACTGGTCTTCGGACTCTGATTCGTGCTTCGCTTGAAGTGCTCATTCCCCCACCCACCGCGCCCACCCTTGCAAATAATGACCCGTTCACCCGCCTTCAGGTCATGCACCAATTCCCCAGTTTCTTCGTTGAAAATCAGCGTCCCCGCCGGCAGCATCAGCACCAAATCATCGCCGCGCCGCCCCGAGCACTGCTTGGCCCCGCCGTTGTCGCCGTCCTTGGCCGCCCACTCAGACTGAAACCGAAAGTCATACAGCGTCGACATCCCATCATCCGCCTGCGCAACAACATCGCCCCCATCCCCGCCGTTCCCGCCATCAGGACCGCCTTTGTTGACAAACTTCTCCCGACGAAATGTAACCGCACCGTTGCCACCGTTTCCGGCACGAAGGTTCACGACTGCTTGATCAACGAACATGCCATAGGGTAGGGGAACAATGAAACCGAAAAGCGAAAACTGAAAACCGATAAATGAAAACCAGCGTGCCCCGCACGCTGATGAATCCCATCATTTTCGCTTTATCGCTTTTCCTCACGCCGCTCGCCGCAGCCGCCCCGCCGCGAACGTCCGCAGCAGCCGCTCACGATCACCCGTCCGCGCAAATCGCGTAAACACCACCGCCATCCGTACAGGCCCGGGCTCACTGTCGTCCATCCACACGATATTGCCAAACGCAAACACCGCTCGCCCAGGCCCAGTATCGCCCGCCGCCAGCACCGCATCAGGCAGTTCGATCTTGATCGCCACCTGCGTGCCCGCCTCAAACCCGCGGTCGAGTTCAAACTGGAGCCCACCTTCGCTGATGTCGTACGTGTGCCCCTCAAAGTCAAACGTGTCACTGTCCAGCGTGCGAATCGCAATCGCCGTATACGCCGCAGGCAGCATGAACCGCTCAAAACGCCGACGATTGGTGATAGGCAAAGTGCTCATGGGGCTGCTCCGATCTGCTTTCTGTACGCAACGCGCGTGCCGCCTGTACGGCCGCTACAACGAGATATCGGGCGACATCCGCACCCACTTGAGTTCACGACCAGAATTCCCATGAATAGCTAAACTGCGCGCACCGCAGTCGCATCCATTCACCCAAAGGGGGTCTCTATGTTCGGTTTTCTCGATGCCAAGAAGTCATTTTGGAACTGGTTTGTCGCCAACAGCGACCGTCTGCTCAAAGCACCACTGGGTCCTAGCCCGGAGTTTGAAGACCTCAAGCGACGTCTGCACAAAGTTAACCCGAATTTGGTGCTTTCGCTTGGCAGCGATTCCGCCCCTTCGCGCCAACTCGTCATCAGTGCCGACGGCGATCGCAGCAACTTTCATATTGTTGAAGAACTAGTCGACCTTGCTCCCAGCGTGCCCGGCTGGACAATCGTCCGTTTCAAGCCGCGCGAACCCAATTATCACAGACACGTGTTTCAAATGGGCAAACTCGAGATCAGGCCTGAACAGATTCGCTACATGCTACTTGTAGGATGGAATCAGGCTGCCACTCAGTTTCACCTCGCTGTTGACCTCTTCATCGAAGGATGCGCACAGCAAAATCAGCCGGAGTACGTCCGTGTTGCGTTCATCCTCGTGGACGGCGCTCTCGGTGAATATGACGTCGCTATGAAGATGTCGCGCATGCGCGTGTTTCCCATGTCCGCGGCACCCGAAACTGCCGGCGCATGGGACACATTTGTCGAAGCCTTCGACAATGCGTTCGAAGATCTGTTGGCGCAAGCAGCCAATCGCGCAGCGGCTCATCAAGGGCGCCAGTATCCCGGGAAATGAAAAACGACCGCACTTTCGCGCGGTCGTTTCGAGTTTCACTGCGACGACCTCACTCCTTCACCTTGAACTCCGCATCAATCACATCATCCTTCCCCTGCGGCTTAGGCTCCGTCGTACTCGCTTCCTGCCCACCGCCGCCGCCGGCCTTGGCTTGCTCGTACATCACCTTGCCGATTTCCATGCTCGCCGTTTCCAGCTCTTTCATCGCCGCTTCAATCGCCGAGCGATCATCCGCCTTGAGTTTGGTCTCAAGACTGCTGATTGCACTCTCAATGCGGCCACGAATTTCGCTGGTCACCTTGCCGCCGTGCTCTTCCAGAGCCTTGCGGTTCTGAATGACCATCGCGTCGCCCTTGTTCTTGAGGTCAACCAGCTCGCGCCGAGCCTTGTCCTCGCCCGCGTGCGCCTCGGCATCGCGCTTCATGCGTTCAATCTCGTCCTTGCTCAAGCCACCACTGTTGGTGATCTTGATATCGGCCTTCTTGCTCGTGGCCTTGTCCATCGCCGTCACGGTCAGAATGCCGTTCGCGTCGATGGCAAACTCGACTTCGATCTTTGGCACACCGCGCGGCGCGGGCGCAAGCCCCGCGAGCTCAAACTGCCCCAGCGTGCGGTTGTCTTTCGCAAACTCGCGCTCGCCCTGCAGCGCATGAATCATCACGCTCGTCTGACTGTCAGCGGCCGTGCTGAACTCTTCCTTCCGGCTCGTCGGAATCGTCGTGTTGCGCTCAATCAGTCGCGTCATCACGCCGCCCAGCGTCTCAACACCCAGCGAAAGCGGCGTCACGTCAAGCAGCAGAATGTCCTTGACATCGCCCATCAAGACGCCGCCCTGAATCGCCGCGCCAACCGCGACCACTTCATCCGGGTTCACGCTCTTGTTCGGATCGCGACCAAAAATCTCCTTCGCAATCTGCTGCGCCTTAGGCATACGCGTCGAGCCGCCCACCAGCACCACTTCATCAATCTTGCTGATGTCCAGCTTCGCATCACGCAGTGCCGACTGGCACGGAGCCTTCAGCCGCTCAAACAAATCGCCCGTGATGTTCTCAAACTTCGCCCGCGTCAGCGACACTTGCAAGTGCTTGGGACCGTTCTGATCCGCCGTGATGAACGGCAGATTGATCGTCGTCTCCATCGCGGTCGAAAGCTCGATCTTGGCCTTTTCCGCCGCTTCCTTCAAGCGTTGCAGCGCCATGGCATCCTTGCGAATATCAATGCCTTCCTTCTTGCGGAACTCTTCCGCGAGGAAGTCAATGACGCGCTGATCCCAGTCATCGCCGCCCAGGTGCGTGTCGCCGTTGGTGCTCAGCACCTCAAACACGCCATCGCCAATGTCCAAGATGCTCACGTCAAACGTGCCGCCACCAAGGTCAAACACCGCGATCTTCTGATTCTTCTTGCCCTTGTCCAAGCCATACGCCAGCGCCGCCGCCGTCGGCTCGTTGATAATCCGCTTGACCGTCAGGCCCGCAATCTCGCCCGCGTCCTTGGTCGCCTGCCGCTGCGCATCATTGAAATATGCCGGCACCGTAATGACCGCTTCCGTCACCGGCTCGCCCAAGTAGTCTTCCGCCGTCTTCTTCAGGTCCTGCAAAATAAACGCACTGACCTGTTGCGGCGAGAACTCACCTTGGTTTACCTTCACCTTCACGCTGTCGTCGCTGCCGCCGACCAAGGCGTAAGGCACCTTGCTCTCTTCGTTGCCGCTCTTGCCGTAGGCGTTGTCGCCCGTCGCGCTCACTTCGCTGCGCCGCCGACCCATGAACCGCTTGACCGAATAGATCGTGTTCTTGGGGTTAGTCACCTGCTGGTGCTTGGCGGGCTGGCCGACGAGCCGCTCACCCTTCTCCGTAAAACCCACCACGCTGGGCGTGATGCGATTGCCCGTGCTGTTGATCAGAACCTTCGGGCTGCCGCCTTCCATGATGGCGACGCAACTGTTAGTCGTACCCAAGTCGATACCAATGATCTTACCCATAGCGATTTTCTCCGTACTCGCCAAGGTATCTGCAACTCGTGTGCCAACCCCACCCCTACCGATTCAAACACTTGCGCCACCTCGAAAGCCTGCCAACCCCCCCACAACCCGGCCAGCCTGCCGGAATGGCAGACACGGTCGGGCGCTCACATTCTCGCTCGGGCCATCACGGTCTGCTTTGCGAGCGGGATGCCCCGCCACACCACACACCAGAGACTTCTCACCTCGCCATTCGCTCGCGGACTGGATGGTCAAGTCTTACCATCAAAAGCGCACTAGGCCTGCAAAGCCAGGCTTAGTGGCACATCAAGCCTAATGCCACCCGCCGCTGCGCGAACTGCACAACGAAATGCACGAGCGCTATAGCGCACGCGACGGTGTGGACTACGGTACTATGGGTGATCTTGTAGACGAGTTATTGGTCAGCCGAGGAGTTCCTTGATGAAGCGCGGCGTCGAACTGTACACGTCAGCTCACGCGCATCACCGCCCCGGCGTCTACGACGCCTTGATTGCCATCGTTCCCGGGGCCTCGTCTCCCTATCATTGGTTTCGTACTACGCTCCACGATGACGATCCACGTCTATCGCAGATTTACCAGCTCTTTGAAAAGTTCAGCATTCAACGCATGGACATGAAGCAGCCGGGCTATCGAGAATTGGAACGTTCACCCAACGGGTACTTCACGGAGCGATATCTGCACTTGTTCGATCAGTCCGAGATTGATGCGGCTGCGTACATGTATATGCATGCCAGTGATTTTTCATACAATATTTCGACACACACCTCCGACCCCGGCGCTCCGCAACGCGTCTATCTTGATCATGGTGGAAAGGCTAACAAGCTACTTTGCTCTTTCTTTGGTTTCTTCATAAAGGAAAAGTTTAAACCTGTGCTTGATGCAGAGCATTTTGTTGGACTGCAACTCGCGACAACCATCGCGATAAGAGAGAATCTCATACCAGTCCCGAAGCAATGGCCAGTCGACAAGGCGATTTTCTACCTCGACTCGACGGTCGCACTGCCGCCGATGCCGCAGAATGAGATTACGACAACCCCGGAGTCACCACGCCACTGGCTGGCGAACCCAGGATTCGATGACAGGCAACCGGTGTATCGGCGGAACGAGTTTTCCAGTCACACGCCATTCGATTACGCTCGTACTTGGGAGTGCGTGCTTCCGCACCAACCACATCGCGGCTTTGCCATAGTCTCCCAACGCTTCCGCCAGTTCTGTCTAAAACACAAGATGCGATTCGATTTTGTGCCTGTCAAGTATGTAGATTGAAGGTACGAAGCGCGAATACTCACATTCCGCGATTCCCGCTGAAGTACGAGCGACATGGAAGGGGCAAAGGTGCGATTCTTGATGCGGCTGGCAACGAGATCGGGTATGAAGCAACGTTCCATGACCTGCTGGAGGGCAACATGAATCGAGGAATCCCACCGTTGCGACCGCCGGTTATCGGTAATCCTGCGATCGACGCGGCGAACATGCGACAGGCGCTACGTCGAGTGTACAACGACATGCACGAGGCCTATTCGGCTCGCGATGCGGTTGATTATCGTGCGATGGGTGATCTTGTCGACGAGTTCCTCGCTCGATACGGAGTGCCGTGATGAGACGCGGTGTCGAGATTGATGTCGCATCTGGTCGCAGTCGTCCCGAGGATCTGCTGCCTGCTCTTGGAGCAATTGTGCCAGAAGGTATCCGTCCTTACAATCGTTTTTTGTCCACGTTTTTTGACGACGATCCCCGTTTGCCGCAGGTGTACGACATCTTCACAAAATACGGCATTCAGCGATTCGATGCGCGTGAACCCGGCTATCGCGATATCGAACGCTCCCCCAGCGGTTACTTCACCCGTCGCTATGTCCATCTCTTCACGGCGGAGGAACTAAACAGCGCCAGTCACTTTCTCATGTGGGTTCACGATGCAGACTACAACTTGTACAAAGCACCGCCACATGACGGAAGCAAACTATGCATCTATCTGTCGCCATCTCCACGTTCGCAGAAGTTGATGTATAGTTTTCCGCAGTTTTACGTGCGTGAAAAATTCAGACAGACGCTCGAGGCCGAACAATTCGCGGGACTTCGGCTGCGCGAGACTATTCCCGTACGCGAATCCGGCAGTAGCGAAAAAGAAACCACCTGGCCGGACGGCAGAGCGGTCTATCTGCTTGATTCGCCGATCGAGTTGCCTCCGATGCCCGCGATGGAAATTGTCGCCGACCCTGAAAAACCGAGAATCTGGTGGTGGAATCCAGGGTTTGATGACAAACAAGCGGTGTATCACCGTACTGAGTTTGACGACGTAGGACTTTTTGACTATGCAGGAACATGGGAGCATTCGTCAAGAACTGAGAACGAACGCTTCGTCATCGTCTCCCAACGCTTCCGCCAATTCTGTCTCAAGCACAAGATGCGGTTTGAATTCGTGCCGGTGAAGTATGTGGATTGAGGACCGCGTTTTGTTCATGCTTCGGCTGGTGGGCTGGTGGTATCAGGCTCCAATTGCTCAGGTGGCATCGCTCCCCATCGTGCCATCAGTCTGGCTCTACAGCCTGATGCCGCCCGACGCTGACTCTCCGCACCCGTCTCACACCCCCACAACTCTCCCCCCACCCACCCCGATATACTCCCTCTCCATGCTCGCCGCCCTCCCCATCTCCCGCCCCGCCCGGCGAATTGCCTGGCCCCTCTGAGGGCCCCCGCCGCTGAACTCGCCCGGCTCATCCCAGCCCCCGCGCACGCGGCTCACCACCAACTTTCGCCACCCACAATCAAGACGCCCCGCGTCCCCGTTTTCCTCTATCATCCCACCCGCTGAGAACACCCGCCGCCTGGGCAACTCTCGCCGCCGGTTCCCTGTTCTCCGCTCCCCGTTCCCCGGACCCCACCCCATGCCCCACCACTACCCATCACTCCTCCTCTCCGACGCCGCAGGCACGACTTCAGGCCAACCCGCCGGACCCGCCGCCAGCAAGCCCAAAGAAGAGAAAAGCAAATACCGCGCCTCGCTCAACCTGCCGCAAACCGCCTTCGCCATGAAGGCCAACCTCGTGCAGAACGAACCCGCCACGCTCAAACGCTGGCAGGCCATGAACCTCTACGCCACGCTGCGCCAGCAACGCGCGGGCAAACCCAAGTTCGTCTTCCACGATGGCCCGCCCTACGCCAACGGCAGCATCCACCTCGGCCACTTGATGAACAAGATGCTGAAGGACTTTGTCGTCCGTAGCCAAACGATGCAAGACAAAGACGTGCCCTACGTGCCGGGTTGGGACTGCCACGGCTTGCCCATCGAGCATCGCGTCATGACCGAGATGCAAGAGAAAGGCAAAACCGCCAAACTCGCCACGCTGACCGACGACCAGCGCAAGGTCGCCGTCCGCCGTGAATGCCAGACCTACGCCGAGAAGTACGTCAAGCTGCACAAAGACCAAATGCAGCGGCTGCTCACGATGGCCGACTACGAACATCCCTACCTCACGATGGTCCCCAGCTACGAAGGCGCCACGCTCGAAGTGCTCGCAGGCCTCATGGAAAAGGGCCTGGTCTACCGCCAGCTCAAACCCGTGCACTGGAGCCCCGTCAACGAAACTGCCCTCGCCGAAGCCGAGCTCGAGTATCACGACCGCGAAGACCCCAGCATCTACGTGGACTTTGAAGCGGCAGATACGGAGGCGGTGTATGAGGCGTTTGGGTTGAAGGCGGTCGCGGAGGAAGAAGACGAAGAAGCGACGGAGCGAGGGAGCGAGGAAGCGAAGGAGGGGGGAGAAAAGCCGGACCCCTATGCGCCCAAGAAGCGTGCGCCGCTTGCTGGCGTGCGCCCGCATCAGCGGCCCACTTTTATGATCTGGACGACAACCCCCTGGACGCTCGCCGCCAATCTCGCCATCGCCGTCAATCCCAAGTATGAATACGCCCTCGTTTTCATCGACGGCAACATCAGCGTGATGGCCAAAGACGCCGTCGAACGCGTCACGCAAAAAGGCCGCAGCGAAGAAGTCAGCGTGCTCGCAACCACAACCGGCGACAAACTCGTCGGCCTGCGCTATCGCCACCCCTTCGTCAAAACCACGCCCACCTTCCCCAAAGAAGCCGGCGGCAACCCCGCGAATTGCTACAAAGTCGTCGCCGCTGATTACGTCACGCTCGAAGACGGCACAGGCCTCGTCCACACCGCGCCGGGCCACGGTGCGGAAGACTATCAAACGGGCTTGCGCGAGCAAATCCCCGTGTATTGCCCCGTCACCGCCAACGGCACCTACGACACCACCGTCCCGACGTGGCTGCAAGGCAAACTCATCTGGGACGCCAACAAAGTCGTCATCGATCACCTCCGCGCCAGCGGCCACATGTTCCACGACCACATGTTCACCCACAGCTACCCACACGACTGGCGCAGCAAAACGCCCGTGATGTTCCGTGCAACTGAGCAATGGTTTGTCAACGTCGGTGGGCCGCCCCTCCGCGGCGGCAGCATGTCGCTGCGCGAATTGGCCCTCGCCGCCATCGAAGTTCCCAACGCCGACGGCACCTCTCGCACGAGCGTGCCCCACGTCAACTTCGTCCCCGACTGGGGCCGCAACCGCATGCGCGGCATGCTCGAAAGCCGCCCCGACTGGTGCATCTCGCGCCAGCGCGCCTGGGGCCTGCCCATCCCCGCTTTCTTCACGCCCGATGGTCACGTCCTCATGACCGCCGCCAGCGTACTCGCCGTCGCCAAACTCTTCCGCGAACAAGGCAGCGACGCCTGGTTCACGAAAGACGCCACCGAACTGCTCAAGCACTACGACTGGAAAACCGACGCAGAACTTCGCGACAGGCATCCGGAGACATATGCCTTCTTCACCAATGCCCAGTCCCCAGTGCCCAGTGCCTCTCTGCGTAAAGGCAACGACATCCTCGACGTCTGGTTCGAATCCGGCTCCTCCTGGAACGCCGTGATGCGTGAACGCAACCTGGGCTACCCCATCGACCTCTACCTCGAAGGCTCTGACCAACACCGCGGCTGGTTCCAACTTTCGCTGCTGCCAGCCCTTGGAGTCACCGGCCGGCCGCCCTTCAAAACCTTGCTCACGCACGGCTTCATGGTCGATCGCGACGGCAAAAAACTCAGCAAAAGCCGCCCCGATGCTCACCGCTACGAAGTCGACAGCCTCTGCACCGAATTCGGCATGGACATCATGCGCTGGTGGGTCAGCAGCCTCGCGTATGAGAACGATGTCAAGGTCGACGTCGAACTCTTCGCGCTCGCGGGCGAAAGCTACCGCAAGGTGCGCAACACCTTGCGCTTCATGCTCAGCAATTTGTATGACTTTGAGTGTTCGGTGCCTGCTGGGAATCCTACAGCCCCGGAGGGGCGGCCTACTGCAGGCCACTGCGTCAACCTCAGCGCCCTCCCCGCCACCAGCATCGACCGCTGGGCCCTCGCCGAGTTCGACAAACTCAGCGCAACCGTCGTTGCCGCCTACAACGCGTACGACTTCCAAACCGTGCACAAGTCCATCTTCGATTTCTGCAACAACACCCTCAGCGCCACCTACCTGGCCGCCGTGAAGGATCGCCTGTATTGCGACAAGCCGGGCAGCCCCCGCCGCCGAGCCACCCAAACCACGCTTTGGGACTTGACCGACGGCCTGTGCAAGCTGCTCGCACCCTTGCTGCCCCACACCGCCGACGAAGCCTATCGCGCGCTTCTCAAAGTCGACGCCAAAGACGCCACCACCTGCATCCACCTTCATCCCATGGTCGCCGTCAACGGCCAGCCCGGCTTCAACATCGGTGCCGACGCCCGCTGGACCAGCGTCCTGGCCCTGCTCGAACCAGCCCAGCGCGCCCTCGAGCAAGCCAAGGCCCAAGGCATCGAAAACCCGCTCGACGCTGGCCTAGTCCTGCCCGCCAGCGACGATCTCAAGGGCTTCGACCTCGTTGATATCGCCGACCTGCTGGGCGTTTCGCTCGTCTCGCTCGATGCTGCCGCCAAGGAACCGCGCGTGCAAGACCTGCGCAACCAACCGCGTTGCGAACGCAGTTGGAAACGCGACGGCACCGTCAAGCAACGCAGCGACGGCGGCATGCTCAGCGAGCGTGACGCCGTCGCCGTGGGCGTGGCGTAAACCAACCCCTCACCGTGCCACCGACCGTCGGCTCTGCGACGGTCGGTGCGTTTTTGCAGCGAGCAGAATTTCGCAACAATTCGCACCGACCGCTCAAAGCAGCGGTCGGTGGCACGCGCAACGTGATACGCTGACGCGCCCATGTTCCAAGCACTGCTCGTCCGCAAGTACCTCTTTTCCAAAATCATGCCCCTGCTCGCCTGCACCGGCGTGCTGTTATGTGTTGCCATGGTGCTGGTCATCTGGAGCGTCATGGGCGGCTTCCTTGATCTGCTCATTCGCAGTGGCCGCACCACCACGGGCGATGTCACCATCACCTGGCCCAACGTCGGCTTCGCGCATTACGACGATCTCATCCAGCGCCTCGAAAAAGACCCGCTCGTCGAAGCCGCCGCGCCGCTCATTGAAACCTACGGCCTCATTCAACTTCCCACCGGCCGCCAAGAGATGGTCCTCGTCCGCGGCGTCGACGGCCCCAGCTTCTTGCAAGTTACCGCGTACGAAGACATCATCTGGTGGCGACCCATCACCAAGCCCCTTCGCAAAGATGTCAAAGGCGAAGACCTGCGCCTGGACCCCAAGTACACCAACAACATGAACACGGTCTTGCAGCAAGGCCGCACGCTGACGCGCATCGATGAAGAAACTGGCGAGGCTCAGCCGGCAATGGTCATGGGCATCGAAGTCAGTCGCATCAACGCGCGCGAGGCCGCAGGCTTTTACTCCCCGCGCGTCTACCGCGTCCGCATGCCCGACGGCACGATGAAAGACCGCGACGAATTCTTGCCTTACACGGGCGAAGTCGTCCTCAGCCTGCTCGCCCTCGACAAAGACGGCAACGTCGTCGAGCAAGCCACGCGCAAGGTTCCCATCGCCAACGAATTCAACAGCGGCCTCTTCGAAGCCGACAGCAAAATTGTCTTGGTCAACATCACTCTCGCCCAGCAAATGCTCCGCATGCACGCCCAGCAACGCCGCGTGCAAGCCGACGGCAGCGATAGCACCAACTCCACAAAAGAAGCAATCACACCCCCCACCGACGACGACGGCCCCATCCGCAGCGGCCCAACCAAACTCATCGACGAACCCGCACGCGTCACCAGCGTCCTCATTCGCGGCAAAGGCGACCTGGGCGACCTCGGATCCGCCGAAGCACTCAAAGCCCGCGCCGAAAAGATCTACGCTCAGTTCGCGAAGGATCACGCAGGCCAGGTGCCCGACGAATTCTCCATCACCATCGCCACGTGGGAAGATCAGAACCGCACGATGATCAACGCCGTGCAAAAAGAAACCGGCCTCTTGCTCTTCCTCTTCTCCTTCCTCTGCATCGTCGCCATCTTCCTCATCTTCGCCATCTTCTGGTCCATGATCGCCGAGAAAACCAAAGACATCGGCATCATGCGTGCCCTCGGTGCCAGCAAGTTTGGCGTCGCAGGCGTCTGGATCGGTTACGGCCTTGCCATCGGCATCGTGGGCAGCTTGCTCGGCGCGGTCCTCGCCATGCTCATCGTCAAGAACATCAACACCATTCACGACTTCCTGGGCAGTGCCTTCGGCCTGACAATCTGGAACCCCGAAGTCTACTACTTCACCGAAATCCCCACGCGCCTCGACAACTTCAAAGTCATCGGCGTCGTCATCGCCGGCATTTTGTGCAGCGTCATCGGTGCCGCCATTCCCGCCATTCGTGCAGCCCGCATGGATCCCGTCAAGGCCCTTCGCTTCGAGTAACACATGCTCCTCACCGCATCCAACATCCACAAAACCTACACGCTGGGCAAGGTCGCCGTCCCTGTGCTCAAAGGCGTTGCCATCTCCGTCGCGCAAGGCGAATGCGTCGCGGTCCTTGGCAGTTCAGGCAGCGGCAAGAGCACGCTGCTGCACATTCTGGGCGGCCTCGACAGTCCCGACAAATCGCCGCAGGCACAACTCACCTTCGACAACCGCGACCTCACGCGCTTCTCAGGCAGCGAGATCAATCACTATCGCAGCCACGACGTGGGCTTCGTCTTCCAGTTCTATCACCTCCTTCCCGAACTCGACGTACTGCAAAACGTCCTCATCGGCGCGATGATTCACGATGGCCTGGGGTACTCCACCGCCGCCAGCGAACGCACCGCATGGGCCAAGGAGCTGCTCACACAAGTGGGCCTCTCGCACCGCCTCAAGCACAAACCCACCGAGCTCTCAGGCGGCGAACGCCAACGCGTCGCCATCGCGCGGGCTCTCATCAACAAGCCGCGCCTGCTGCTCGCCGATGAACCCACCGGCAACCTCGACCGCAACACCGGCGCAACCATCCTCGACATGCTCGACAAGTTGCGGGCCGACCACCAATACACCATGGTCGTCGTAACGCACGACGCTGCGACTGCTTCGCGCGCCAATCGCGTCGTCCGCCTCGCTGATGGCCTGGTCGTGCAGTCCTTCGCCGAAGCGGCGAACTGACGCCCCATAAAGCTTCCGTAAAGCTCGCTCAAGGCCGATACATCACCCACAACCACATCTTCGCGAAACTTCGCGCCCTGCAAATCTCATTTCTCTTGGCGCACCACTGCTCTTGCAGTACCATTGCCGCAGGAGAAGAGAACATGACCCGCATCACCACCTCCCTTGCGCTCTGCGCTCTCGCTTCCTTGGCACAAGCAACCACGGCCCAAGCCAGCGTCACATACACCGACGCGACGTTCAACAACGCCGACTGGGGATTTGAAGTCGTCAACGTCGGCACGCCCGGCGGCGCGAACGCAGCCCAGTCCGCTGGCACCGGCAACCCAGGCTCCGCCCGCCGAGTCACGATCTCCACGGGTCCCAACTTCGGCGACGCCACCTACGCCATCAATCGCTTCGGCACAACCACCGCAACGCGCTACACCGCTTCGACACAAGGCCAAATCCTCAGCATCAACTTCAGCATCGATGCCCGGTTCGTCACAGGCACATTCACCGGCCAAGGCCAAGGCGTCTACGCACAAGCCAAGCAAGGCAACAACATCTACGTGGCAGGCGTTGGCGTCACCGGCAGCACCGGCAACTGGACCACACTCAGCGCATCAGGCATCAGCGCCGCCAACTTCATCCAAATCGCTGGCACAACCGCGCCGATTGATTTCTCCGCAACCGGCGCACCCATTCGCTTCGGCTTCGCTTCCGCCAACAGCAACGGCGGCTCGCCTTACACAATCACCGTCGACTACGACAATTTCAATTTCGAAGTCATCAACGTCCCCGCGCCCAACGCCGCACTGCTCGCTGTGGCTGGTGCAACAATCATCGCACGCCGCCGCCGCTCGTATCATCGCGCATGAGCGACCAGCCCGTCAACCCAGCAACCATCGTCAACGCCGCCAAGAACAGCTCACGCGGCAAACGCCCGCTGTGGATGACCGTGCTCCTTGTGCTCGGCGCAGGTGTCGTTTGGCTGTTGCAGCAAAAAGGCGTGCTGCCCCAAACTTCCAACACGCAGCAAACCAACCAACAAACCAGCCGCCAAACAGGCCAAAGCTCCGGTCAATCACAAAGCGAATCAACTCCAAGCGAGCCCGCTCCAACGCAACCACATCGCGCCGAGCAATCCAAACCCGCGCCCGCAAAACCATCAAAGCCCGACGCCACTCCCGCCCGCGCCGCGAGTGACGGCGGCATCGCAGACCTCTTCAAGAAACAACAAGGCGATACCTGGGTCGAAGCTGAAGGCACCATCAAAAAGATCCTGCCCGACGACAATGACACCAGCGACGGCAGCAGTAAACACCAACGCTGGATCGTCCGCGTCCCAACCGGCATCGAAATTCTCATCGCTCACGCGTTCGACGTCAGCGCTCGCGTCCCCGTCAAAGAAGGCGACGCCATTCGCTTCCGCGGCGAATACGAATACTCCGAAAAAGGCGGCACCGTGCACTTCACGCACGCCCCCAAATTCAAACGCCGCGACCCTGGCGGCTGGATCGAACATGACGGTACCAAGTACGAGTAAATCGCAAACTCGCAGAAACGCAAGCTCACTTACGCCGCCAACCGCCGCTCCGCATCGCGTTGTGCCGTGCGCTTCACCGCTTCCAGCAACTTCGCGCGATCAATCGGCTTGGTGAGCCACGAATCACATCCCGCCTTCAAGCATTGCTCCAGCGTCTCGGCAACGGTCGTCGCCGTAAACGCAACGATCATGCCGCGATATCCCTCTTGTCGCAGCATTGTCGCCACGCTCGTGCCGTCCATGTCAGTCAAATTCAAATCCAGCAGCATCACCGCAAACGGATTGGCCGATGCCTTTGACGCGAGCGCCCGCTCCAAGCCCGCTGCTCCCATCGTGCAGGTTTCCACGTTGTAATCAGCCTTGGTCAAGTGATACGACACCAGCCGCAGCGTGTCTTCCGCATCATCCACAACCAACACGCGCACGCCCCGCGTATTCAGCGTCGTCGCACACTCAACCGCCGCAACCGTCACTTCGGTAAACGATCCAGCGTCGACGCTCGCAATCGCTGGCACATCCATAATGATCGTCGAACTTCCGTCACGCAGCTTCGCGACAATCGTCCCGCCGTTGGCTCGCAAGTGCTGCTTCGCGAGGGCAAGCCCCAGGCAGCCGCTGCCCGTAGGCCGCTCGACAATGAAGCAAATCGCATCTTCCTGCTGCGTGAGCTGCTCGACAATCTGATACGGTGCCGTCTGCCCCTTGTGATCAATCGTGATCGTCACCAGATTTCGATCAGGCACGTGCGTCAGCGTGATAAGCAACTTGCCATCACTTGCAACCGCTGCCGCGTGCCGCACAGCGTGTTCCACGCCGCGCATCAGCGAGAAAACAATCTCGCCACTCGCGTTGGGAATCGCATTCATGCACACAACTTTGATCTCAACCTTCCGCTCAGCGTTCTCCGCAGTTACCACAGTCACCAGTTGCTGCAAGCAGCCGCGCAAGTTGCCCATCTTGCTCGACCACGTGCCCGCCGCAAGTGCCGCGATCTCATTCATCTGATCAATCGTGCCCAGCAGCAACCGCGCATTACGCACCACCGCCTCGCCACTCTGCTCTCGCACCGCAGGCGTCGTATCAGCCTCGCGCAGTACGTCAGAAAACCCCAAAATCGCCTGCAAAGGCGTGCGCAAATCGTGGCTCATCCCCTCCAGCATCTTCGTCCGCGATGCGCTGACTTTCTGCAATTCATCGTACTCTCTTCGCAGCGTCGTCAATTGATCCACCGCTGCGTGCAACTGATCCATCACGCCCCGCCGCACACCAACCATCATCAAACCACCGCCACCACACAACGCCAGTGCTCCCGCCAATCCCGTCCACGCACCAAGCGATACACCAGCAAGCGACGACGCACCAAGCGCAATGCCAGCGAGCGCAAGCACTCCGCCCACGCCACACATCGCCGCATTCATCACTTTCATCGACCGCTTGGCTTTCATCACTCTCTCCGCGTTTGCAACGTGCGACAAGCACTTTTCGAGCGGCATCATCGGAGTTTGACGCCGCCCACCTAAGCCCACTTGCATCCACAGCCCACTCGAACGCGCACGCAACGTCCTGTATCCACGCCAACTTAACGTCTTTGCAGCCTGCACCGCCCCACCAACGTCCCAATCACGCGCCTCCGCTCCAGCTTCCTTGCTTCCGCTCAATTCCGTGGCATGTTCCTGTTGTGAGCCGTGCAAACGACTCACACAAACACACACGAAGAAACGGAAAGAAGAGAAGATCATGGTTCGTACCGCACTCACCGCTATCGGCATGCTTTCACTCATCGCCAGCGCACAAGCTGGCCTCGCACAGCCCACCGGCGGTCGCCTCGTCGCAGGTCACGACGCCAACGTTCTCTCCACCTACACCGCCCGCGATCAAGAAGCTCGCTTCGCTGTCAACATCGCCCGCTTCATCACCCAGCAACACACCGGCGGCAACCTGCTCCTCATCGAACCCAGCATAACCAGCACGCTCCACGATTACAGCCCCATTGTCGAGCAATCACTTTCCAGCGCAGGTTTCAACATCACCGTCACGCAAAACACGAACTGGACCGCTGAAGAACTTGCTTCTTTCGACGGTATCTTCGTCGGTACCATCTTCGATCAACCATACCGGTCCGTCGAAAAAGGTGCCCTCGACACCTTCCTCACCTCCGGCGGCGGCGTCTATCTCTTCAGCGGCATGGGCCCGGATCGGGAAGGCGAAGCCAACGCTCTCAACACCTTCCTCACGCCCTACGGCCTCTTGTTTGACTCGTCGCAGGGCCCCGGCAACGGTGGTTACAACGGTATCTACAACACCTCGATCACCAGCGATCACGAACTCTTCGACGGCATCACCGCTCTCCGCAGCGCAAACGGCCAGAACCTTCGCTTCAACGAAAGCAACTTCAACGCCCGCATTATCCAAGCTGGCCTGCAAGGCGAAGGCCTTTACGGCGTCGTCACCAATATCGTCCCCGCGCCCGGTGTCATCGCTCTCAGCAGCATCGGCGGCCTTCTCGTCCTGCGTCGCAAGCGTGCGTAATCACAATCGCACAACGTCTCGCCCAAACTACTCCCGCTCTCCGCTCTCCGTTCTCCGTTCCCCGCCCCGCCAATCTCCTTTCCCGCGTACCGCACGCCATGACCCACCAAGTTACCAGTCATGGCGTGCGGTGTTTTTGCTTTGGCTCGTCTTACACGCCGTCGCGTCTCGCGTCATCGCACCTCATACACCGCTGTCAACTTCTCGCGATCAACCACCACGCGCACCACCACATCGTTCAAAACACGCTCATACATGAGCACATTCGCATCACCGCCCGAAATGTGCCGTACGCCGCCATATCGCAGCACAGGCCCAACCTTTGCGTCCTCACGTAGCCCAAACCACGCGCGATAATGCTCCAACACTGCCTCATCCACATTGTGCCACGCCATCGGCATGCGACAACACGGATCATCCGCTCCCCACATCCCAATCTCATCGCCGTAGTAAATCATGGGCGATCCCACATACGTCGCCTGCACCGCCGCGATCAACTTCTGCAGCGCGTACGCGTGCACGTCAGGCTTCTCAAACACATACGGATGCTCCGCCTTCAAGTGGTGCCGCTCAAGCACGCGATTCTCGCGGTCATACATCCGCCCGGGGTTCGCGAGCATGTTCACCACGCGATCCGTGTCATGACTATCAACCAGCGTCTGATGAATCAGTTGCGTCTGCACAGGCCCCGTAAACGCAGCTCGCCACGCCCGCACCAAATCATCACTACTCGTCGGCTCGCGCGTCTGCGTCGTCGTATTCGTCAGCCATTCCAGCAGCGGATACACAAACGGATAGAACATCTGCGTATCAAACGTGCGTCCATCTAGTTGCTCGCTCGCATTCTCCCAAATCTCCGCCACCACCAGAGCATCCGGATTGATCTGCTTTACCACACGCCGCCAATCACGCCAGAACGCATCGCCCACTTCACCCGCCACATCCAGCCGCCACCCATCAACGCCATCGCTGCCGTCGCCATCACCATTGGGGTCCATCCACCGCCGGGTGATATCCAAAATGTGCTTCTTCGCACCCGAATTCAAATCACCTCTGACGACCGTCTCATCACGATCGCGCGACAACCCGCCCTTCACCTGGCGAAACTCCGGCAGCCATCCATCTTTCTTGTCCCACGCCTGCCACCCCGTCAGTTTGCCCTCGTGGTCAAACTCACACACAAACCAATCCGCATACGCACTGCTCCGCCCGCGCTTGACAACATCCTGAAACGCCCAATGCTCGCGCCCCACATGATTGAAAACCCCGTCAATCACCACACGAATCCCCCGCTTCTTGCACGCTGGCAAAAACACATCAACAAAATACCTATCCGCACTCGTCCACGCCCACGTCGTCACCTCATGCGGATCACCCGTCTCCTTCGCCACCGTTCCATCGCCCGCAAGCGTCGGATCAACATGACGAAAGTCGCGTGCGTCATACTTGTGCAAGCTCTGTGCATCAAATATGGGATTCAGATAAATCGCATTGACACCCAGCGACCGCAGATGATCTAGCTTCGCAACCACACCTTCCAAATCGCCGCCATATCGCCGCTTGAAAACCTCGCGCCCAAACGCCACAATGTTCGCCTCCTCGCGCATATCACCGGGATACCACGCACTCTCCCACTGCTTCAGCACCACATCACCCGCGCCGTCGACCCCGCGTGACATCTTCCCCGGGTCATTCGCCTCATTCCCATTCGCAAATCGCTCGGGAAAAATCTGATACCACGTCGCTCCCTTCGCCCAGTCAGGCGTCTGCATCGCTGCCTGCGTCTTAAGGTGCTGCCACCCACCCACCGTGCCGTCACGCACCACTCGAACCGCCGCATCACCCTCGCTCACCATCACGCGCGCATGCGCGGCTCCATCCATCTCCATCATCACACATCGAATCACGCTTCCATCCGCTCGCCGCACCTCCACCGCGCTGCCCGACTCCACCACCACGTCCGCCAATCCCAATCCACTCGAAATCGCTGTCACGTTCACTCGCATGTCATCTCCCGCCATCGCTGCACCAGCCAGAAAACTGACCAGCATACCCATCACCACACCACTTCGCAGCACTCGCTTCATATCCCCAGCGTACCGTCTCACACGCATGGCGTTGCGCACGCTCTTCCTCGATCTCAACTCCTACTTCGCCTCCGTTGAGCAGCACGTTCAGCCCGCTCTCCGCGGCAAACCCATCGCCGTCGCGCCCATCACCAGCGACAGCGGCTGCTGCATCGCCGCAAGCTACGAAGCAAAATCCAAAGGCGTCAAGACCGGCACGCGCGTGGGCGACGCCAAACGCCTCTGCCCCACTATCACCATCGTCGACGCCCGCCCGCGCCTCTACGTGCGCATGCATCACCGCATCCTCGCGGCTATCGACAAACACATCCCCGTCGATCGTGTCCACTCCATCGACGAAGTCAGTTGCAAACTCGACCGCACCCAGCACACGCGTGCAGCCTGCGAAACACTCGCCAAAGCCATCAAGCACCAAATCGCCAAAGACTGCGGCAAAACCATGCGCTGCTCCATCGGCATCGCTCCCAATCGCCCGCTCGCCAAACTCGGCACCGACATGTTCAAGCCCGATGGCCTCGCGATTTTCGACGACGCCGACCTCCCCCGCGCAATCGAACATCTCTCGCCCCAAGAACTCGCCGGCATCGGCCCGCAAACCATGAAGCGTCTCCAGCGCCAAGGCATCAACACCATCGCCGACTTGCTACAGCGCGATCAAAAGCAAATGCGCGAACTCTGGGGCGGCATCATCGGCGAACGCTGGTGGTACTGGCTCCGCGGCGATGAAGTCCACGAAGATAAAACCCGCCGTCGATCACTCGGACACCAACACGTCCTCGCCCCCGACGTGCGCACTCGCGAAGGCGCCCGCGCCGTCGCCTTTCGCCTCTTGCTCAAAGCCGCCGCGCGTCTGCGCCACGAGAACTACGCCGCTCGCACCCTCACACTCGCACTGCGATTCACTCGCGAAGGCATAGGCCAAGCTGGCTGGAACAGCACAAGCTGGGACGCTGCAACCTCGCTGGGCGAAGGAGCTGTGGACACCCCCACCATTCTCGACGCACTCGCGCTGCTCTGGGACAAAGTGCCGCATGACACGCCGCTGCTGGTCAGTGTCACGCTGGGCGATCTCATCACACCGCAAAGTGCAACGCTACCGCTCTTTCCTGACGAAGCCAAACGCGGCAACCTCTCCAAAGCGATGGACAGCGTCAACAACAAGTTCGGCGCAAACACGGTCTACACCGCCAACATGCAAGACGTCCGCGCCCACGGCGCAGGCGGCATCGCCTTCAACTTCGTCCCCGATCTCAACTTCGCTGACAGCGTGAAAGCCCGCCAACGCCAAGGCGCCGAGCCGCCGCTCACCGACGCGCAACTCGACGCACTGATCGAAACCGGCATCGCCGCCGATCGTTGAACACTTGCGTTTGCTTTTTTACTTGATTGCGCTCTTGCGCAGCTCAACGCGATCGTTGCCTACTCACTTCACATCCGACCGCTCAAGAATCGCCGCTTCCCCGCGCGTCCACGCATCGGCAGCAAACCTGAATCTCTCAGGCAGCATCACGCCGCTCGAGAAAATCGGAACCCGATCCAGCGCCCGCATCGCCGCAGGCGAATCGCCCGTAATCACGCCAATATGCGGCAACTCATCACCGCGCGCATCCGCCGACCCAACCGACGCGCCAAACAACATGAACTTCGCGCCACCTGCACCACTCGCCCCGCTCGCGCTACCGCCACGCCCCGCCTCGCGAGCATCGCGCACCACATCTGCACTCACGCGCGGATTCCCACCCGCAAATGCCTCAAAAAACGCATCCGCCGCCATCCCATACACCACCACATTCCGCCCCGCAAGCTGCGCCGCCGTCGCCTGCGTATCCGCCATCACCATGGCGTATCCGTTCCCCCGATACCACCACGTCTCGGCATCAAACCTCGCCTTCGCGAGAGCCCATGCATCCGCCACATCATCTCCCGCCGTGCCATACACCATGACAAAATGACGATCAAACACGCGTTTGAAACTTCCCTTGGGCATCGACCTCGCATCAATCGGCGCTGCCATGCGCAGCCCCCGCCGCGCGAACGCCGCCCCACTGCCCCGCGCGGGCAATTCATTCTCACGAAACATCGCAAAGATCGGATCCCAATCCACGCACGCCGCGCCCGGACCATCTTTATCCCACCAGTGCCCCACGCCCGGCTCAATATGCATGTCATACGCAATGCCCAGCCGCGACATCTGCAACGCCGCAAGGTAAGGCTCTCGAGTCGGCACATTGTCATCATCCCCCCCGTGCAACATATATACCGCCGTCTCGCGCAAGTTCTCCATGCGGGTCTGCGTCAAGCTGCTCGGATGCAGCCCCGCGCGCATTCTGCTTGCCAACCGAGGCGACATGCCCCCAGATTGCGAATACGTGTCAAAGCTCAACCACCCCGCACTCGGCGCAGCTGCCGCAAACAAATCCGGATACAACGTCGCCAGTTGCCACGTGCCATGCCCGCCCATGCTGTGCCCCGTCACATACTGCCGCCGCGGATTGGTTCCATACCACCGCTTCGCCACGTTCATCACTTCAATCGCATCCACGCGCCCCCAATCTTCCCAGTCAAAACCAAACGGCCGGCGATTAGTCGGACACACAATCACAAAATCACTCTTCGCGCTATACGCCCGTGCCTGATCAATCGCCTCAACGCTCGCCCCGTGCAAACTCAGCACAAATCCAGGTGCTTCCGCAGGCACTTCGCTCAGTGCATCCTTCACCGCCGGCACCACTGCGTAATACTGCACGCTGCCATCAATGCCGCTCACAAACGTGCGTTTGTGTGTGCTCTCCGGCTTCACGCACGGTAGTTCAATCGTCGCGAACGCGAGTCCACTCTCCTCAGTCGCACGATCCACAAACACCCGCACCGCAACCTTCGCTCCATCCTGATACGCCGCGCGAAACTCGACTGGCACCTTCGTAATACTCAGCGGCGGCAAAGAAAAACTCGCCCATTTCGTGGGCCGAACTCCATCAATCCATTGGGCTACCTCCGCGGGCGTTAGCGCCGTCGCTCCAACTCGCACCTGCATCGTCGCATTCGTGTTGTTCAACACCGGCACACTCATCATGTACACGCCGTCCGCCGTAATGTCGGGCATGGTCACATCTGCCGTATTCAGTTCAACGTCACCCGTCGGCGCGCGCAACTTCGCCGTCACGCGTCCGCGCCCCGCAAGCAACATCAACGTGTTCTCCCCCTCTCGCATCAGCACCGGCACGCGCACATATCCCGTCACATACGGATCACCCACGCGCGGCTCACCATTCATATACGCTAACGCATGCCCCGCGCCCTCCAGCACCATCACCCGCTCGCGCTCGCTGCGAATCGTCGTCAGCAGGTACCGCCCATTAGGCTTCATGAACATCGCCGGATCATTGCTCTCTGCCGTCATCGGCTCCCACAACGGACTCTTCTCATCTTCGGGTCGCAAGCGATCGCCAGCCTTGGGCACCGTCGCACCAACCTGCGCGATTTTGCCATCCACAATCAACTGCACCACCGCATCAGTATTGATCGCCCGCCGATTCCAACTGCCGCTGGCATCCACCGACAAACTCTGGTTGATGACCAGCGATTGTGCATCGGCGGGAAGTGAAAGTTGTGAAAGTGACGCCGAAATAACAGCAAGAAGCAGCATGTTCCAACTTTACCAGAGGTAAAGCGACGGCGTCAACGAACTTCAAACAATGCTTTCACCTCACCCGACAACCGCCGCCGAATCTCTGACGCGGATGCCGACGCGAAAAACAACTCGATGGCCTCGATGAGATTTGCTCTGGCTTCTTCCACGCTATCGCCCTGGCTCGCGATGTCCACTTCAGGACACTGCGCAACAAACCCACCGTCCTCGCGCTCAACGACGCAGGTCAGATGCGAGGTTTGTTTGCTAGCGCGCTTGCGACTGCGTGGAGTAGCCGTGGATCAATCGTACGCAAATCCCCACTGGCCGCTCAGCCAATCACACGAGTCACAAAATCCAACTTCATCGCCTTCTTCGCCAGTGTTAGCGTCTCTTCCGCTGTCTTGTTCGCTCGCTTGATGCCATCGCGAATCACATCCAACACCATCGCCTCGCCCGCCGCCGTCTCATATTTCGCGCGACGCTCTCGCATCGGCGCGATTAAAGCGTTGATCGCCTCGCCGAGTTCCGCCTTGATGAGACCATCTTTCACTTCCTTGCCGCTCGCGTAATCGTCGCGAATCTGCTGCGCCCGGCTTGCATCCTTCGCGCCGATAAACACATCGCAATACTGCAACAGCACGTGATTCGGATCAATCGGATCCGTCATGCTCGCGCGTCCCGTCACGATGCCGTTGATTTTCTTCTGCACCGCCTTCGCATCATCGTACAGAAAAATCGCATTGCCCAAACTTTTGCTCATCTTCTGTTTGCCATCGGTTCCAACCAGTCGGCCAACGCGCCCCACCTTGCCCTTGGGAATCGGGAACACGCCGCCCGCTTTCTCGTGCTCATCAGCCACTACGCGGTTGCCCACGCCGCAGTACAACTGATTGAACTTCAGCGCCACATCCCGGCACATCTCGATGTGCGCTTCCTGATCCTCACCCACCGGCACAAGCTGTGGCCGAAACGCAAGAATGTCGGCACATTGCCCCACGGCATACATCGGAAATCCAAACGGATACGTGTCGCCCAAGCCCTTGCTGTCAATCTCGGTTTTCAGCGTGGGATTGCGCATCACCTTGTTGAACGGAATCAACATGGCAAACAAAAACGTCAACTCCGCAATCGCCGGAATTTCGCTCTGCAACACAAATGTGCTTCGCGCCGGATCAAGCCCCACCGCCAGCCAGTCTTTGACGATGCCCAGCGTGTTCGCGCGAATGTCGTCAGGCTTCTCAGCCAGCGTCGTAAACGCGTGTACGTTGGCGATCAGAAAATAGCAGTCATACACATCTTGCAACGCGAGCCGATTCTCCAAACTGCCCACGTAGTGCCCCAGATGCAGGCCCGTACTGGTCGGAGTATCGCCGGTGAGAATGCGAGGATTGGTCGATGTCGAAGTCATGGGTGCGAGTTTACGCCGCACGTGTGACCGCACTGCGCGACGGCGGGAACGCGAATCACTCCAAGGCAAACGGCACGGCTCGGAGAAAGTCAGCTTTCTCGGTCGCCGACATCTGGCTGTACATGTATCGCACCGTGTAGCCCCCGACGAGTTTGCGGTTCTCGACAAACATCCAATCGGATATCTCACCGCTCTTCGCCGTCACCTGCTGGCCATAAACATACTGCTTATCGCGCGGCTCATTGGCGATTCTTGCTGTGAAAGTCCCTTCGCGAAATACCACGCCATCGCACCAGATGTGTTCGAAGCTGCCATCGGTCGTAGCCATCGCAATCTTGACTGAAACCATGTCGTCATCTGTCACCGGTGCGTTCAGTCGCGTAATGAAATGATCGACAGTGCTTCGCGCTTGCGAAATGGCGCTGTTCATTCCTGCGTCATCTTTTTCGAAGCTTGTTATCCCATCGCTCGGTTGTTTGCGAGCATCACACGACACACTCATCGTAAGGACACAGACGCTCAGCAAACACGTACCCAGCAAACGACTACCCATGTCACCCTCCATTGAATACGACTGCTCGAAACGTTATGCGCATCGTCATGTGTGGTGCCCGGAAGCGGCCTTAAGTTCGCGCGATCAAGTTCATTGTGCTTCGCCGCGCCACAACTCCTCAACTGCCTGACGAATCAACTCCGGTCGCTGCCACGGCACGAAATGTCCTTGACCCTTGATCACCCGCACATCCACGCGCGCAGCTGCTGTGAACATCCGCCGCACATACTCGGCGTTCGCCACCGGCACAAGCTCATCGGCGTCACCATGAATCACAATCGTCGGGCAACCCACGCGCTCGAGTAACGGTGCGAGCAGTGTCGTCTCGCGCTTCGCCGCTGCGAGTTCGCCCATGCTGTTGTCCAGCATGCGCGGCAGAATCGCTCGGACCAGACCTGTCGTCGCGATGCGCTGCGCAAAGCTGGGTTTCTCTTCGGCAGGATCAAGCGATCCGGCGACAATGACGAGCCCCGCGACGCGATCGGGATACATCGCGGCCAATCTTGCCGCTATCGGCCCACCGAGCGAATGCCCCACCACGACGGGCCACTGGCCGTCGCGTTCAAGAAGCAGCGGCTCGAGTGCTAAGGCCTGCACTTCAAACCGCGGCTCGCAACTGCCCTTTTTCGGCCCGGAATTGCCAAATCCAGGCCGATCAACAGAGATCGACTCAAGCCCCGCAACAGGATCAACAAGAAAATCGCCCCATCCGGTTGCATCGCCGGGCGTGCCGTGAATGTAGATAACGCGCGGCATGATTGCATCGCCGGCGATGAGATACGACACAGCAGGCACAGCGATATCTCCGACAGTGCGCGGCTCGATGCGCTGACGCGGCAGCGATGCGATTTGCTCATTGCTCGCACGCGGGCCGGGGATGGAGCAGGCTTGCAAGAACATTGTCGACGCGATCAGAAGCAGCAACGCGAGGCGTTGGTGCCAGGAGTGGTGTGCGAGGAACAAGCAAAGCATGAATCGCTCCGGCGGCGAGATGGGAAGTTTCGCCGGTGGGTGAGCGTAATCACGGTTCTGTACGCGGAAGGCAAAACGCAGCCTCGTACGGCGACCAGTGGTAGTTTCCCTAGTGGGTGTCGAATGTTCTCGGTTACCGGGTGAATCCACTCGCTCGGGGAAGCTGCTCACGAGATTTGCTTACGAGTGTGGTAGTCGCTCGCGAGGGACGTTACTGTTATGCCGACCCGGAGGTGATTATGGCTTGCAGGGGCGTTCATTTTGCGATTACTGCAGAGGATGTGCAGAAACTCTGCGCTCTCAGCGATGAAGATGATCGTGTGTCGTTCGTCTTGGATGACATCGAGGAAAAGTGGGAAGCAACGTGGGTGTTTGAAACGGACAAGGCCTGGGATGCGATTCATCGCGCCTTGGGTGATGGCACGCTAGATCTTTCACAAACGCAGTTTCCATTGGGACATGCGATATTCGGCGGCGATATTGTCGTCGGGCGCGAGGATTACTACGTGATTCTCAACTCACCCGCGCAAGCAATCGACATCGGCATCGCGCTACGAGCGATCACTCGCGAAGAACTGCACAAACGCTACATGACGATTCCGGAAGCGGCCTATGACATGCCGCTGAGCGCGGAAGATTTTGAGTACACGTGGAATTGGTTTGAGGGGCTCGGTGATTTCTTCGTGCGAGCGGGTGAAGCGGGCAGGAGCGTCATCTTCACTGTTGATCAATGACGGAGATTGCGTTGATGCAAGAGCCGAGCCAGCCCGTACCAGTGGCAGTTGCGATACTCGGCGTCTGCTTTGTCATCGTGGCGACGCTGACGTGGCGATGGGCTTTTGTTCCTGCGTTTGCGATCGCGATTGTCCCATTGATGCTGCTGGGCATCTTGCTGTGCGCGATAGCGATATGGTCCAAGCGTCGTCGATTGGCGGTCGTCGGGCTTCTTACGGGAGTGACCGTGGTTGCCCTGTCGATTTGCTTCGTGATGTGGCAAGCGGCAAAAGTGCTGCGACGGGTTTCGCATAGTGGAATGAACATTGCGCAATACGTGATGATGGCAAGTTCGGCTCAGGGGCTTGTTGAGATTGCAGAGACAAGTCGCTTGAGCGACGGCGCGGCACGCGATTCGGTTGACTTGACGACTATTCCGGCTCCATACAACGTCGATGCATGGGGGCGGGCGTTCGTGTACCAAACGTGCGAAACTTGCGAACGAGGCTACCGGTTCGTGAGCCTTGGTCCGGATGGTCAACTCGGAACTGCCGATGATGTTGACATGCTCTCGCTCTCGATTGAGGGAGCTTTCGAGCTGCCTGCAAACCGAAGACCATCAAGATGAATGCCTGCCGCCCCGGAGGGGCGGCATACCGGATCACTTTGTTTCTTGGGTTTTGAGCCAGCGTTCGAGGTAGTGGATGTCTACGCCGCCTTTGCGGAAGTCGGGGTTGGTGACGAGTTGTTGGTGGAGCGGGATCGTCGTCTTGATCGGGCCGACGTGGAATTCTTTGAGGGCGCGGAGGGCGCGGTCGAGGCATTGCTCGCGCGTGTCGGCGTGGACGATGAGTTTGCCGACCATGCTGTCGTAGTTGGGTGGGACGACGTAGCCGGGGACCACGTGGGTATCCATGCGGACGCCGGGGCCGCCGGGGACTTCCCATTTTTCGATTTTGCCGGCGCTGGGGCGGAAGCCGTGGGCGGGGTCTTCGGCGCAGATGCGACATTCGATGGCGTGGCCGCGAATTTTGATGTCTTCTTGCTTGAGCGGAATTTTCTCGCCCGCGGCGATCATGATGGACATCTTGACGATGTCGACGCCCGTGATCATTTCAGTCACGGGGTGCTCGACTTGCACGCGGGTGTTGACTTCGAGCATGTAGAAGTCGCCCTTGCCGTCCAAGAGGAACTCGCATGTCGCGGCGCCGGCGTACTTGGCGCTCTTAATCATTTTCGCGGCGGATTCGCAGACTTTCTGGAGCTTGGTGCGATCGATGTTGGGGGCGGGGGCTTCTTCGATGACCTTCTGGTGGCGGCGCTGGAGGCTGCAGTCGCGCTCCCAGAGGTAGATGGCGTTGCCGTGTTTGTCACCCAGCATTTGGATTTCGACGTGGCGGGCGTTTTCGAGATACTTCTCGATGAAGACGGCGCCGTTGCCGAAGGCGGCGAGGGCTTCTTGGCTGGCGACGCGGAGATTGCTGCGCAGCGTGGCTTCGTTGTGGCAGACTTTCATGCCGCGACCGCCGCCGCCGGCTGCGGCTTTGATGATGACGGGGTAGCCGATTTGGCCCGCGACGCGAACGGCTTCGTCTTCTTCTTCGATTGCGCCTTCGCTACCGGGGAAGACGGGGACGCCGTTGGCTTTGGCGGTTTTTTTGCAATCGACTTTATCGCCCAGCATCTGCATGGCTTCAGGCGAAGGACCGATGAATTCGATTTTGCAATCGCGGCAAGCCTGGCTGAAGTCGGGGCGTTCGCTGAGGAAGCCGTAGCCGGGATGGATGGCGTCGGCGTCGGCGATTTCCGCGGCGGCGATGAGGCGCGCGATGTTGAGGTATGACTCTTTCGCGAGCGGTGGGCCGATGCAGATGGCGCGGTCGGCCATCGCGAGATAGGGCGCGTCTTTGTCGGCGGTGCTGTAGACGCAGACGGTTTCGATGCCCATTTCTTTGCAGGCCCGCATGATGCGGAGGGCGATTTCGCCGCGATTTGCGATGAGTACTCGTTTGAACATGGGGGCTCCAAAGACGGGTCGCGGAGAAGAGGAGGGGAGCGGAGAGAGTGAGCAATTGAGAGAATGCGCGGCAAGTGTGATTGATCGAGAGCAGCGCACCCGACATCTCACTCTGCGTTTCTCCGCTTCTCTCTGCTCCTCCGCGACCGACTTGTTTGCGGCTTACTGGAGTGCGAAGAGTTTCTGGCCGAATTCGACGGCTTGGCCGTCTTTGACCAAGATCGCGTCGATCACGCCGTCTTTTTCGGCTTTGATTTCGTTGAAGACTTTCATCGCTTCGATGATGCAGACGACGGCGTCTTTGGAGACGGTTTGGCCGACGGTGACGAAGGCTTTGGCGTCGGGGTTGGGGCGGCCGTAGAAGGTGCCGACCATGGGGCTGTCGATGGTGGGGCCTTTGGGGGCGGGGGGCGCGACGGGGGCTGGGGCGGGGGCCGGCGCGTTGGAGGGGGCGAGGGGGATGGGGGCTGCGCTGCCTGCGTGAGTTACGGCAGTATGTGCGGGGGCGTGACCTGCGTTGGCGGGGGCGCCGTTGTAGATGACGGGTTGATGGTTGACGATGGTGCCGGCTTGCTGGCCGCGTTTGATGGTGATGTGCTCGTCACCTTGCTTGATGCTGACCTCGGAGAGGTCATTGGTGGACATCATTCCGACAACTTCTTTGATCTTTGCGAGGTCGATCATGGGAACTCCGGGAGAAGGCATTGGGGAATAGGCATTGGGCATTGGTGCGAACCGATTTGCCGATGCCTTGGTTTTCCTGCGGTACTTCGTCTCTTTCGTACTTCGTCTCTGGTTTTCTACAGCGTTGCGAACTTGAGGTCTTTGGGGAGTGAACAGAGATTCTTGGCGCCATCTTTGGTGATGAGGTAATCGTCTTCGATGCGGACGCCGCCGATGCCTGGGAGGTAGATTCCTGGCTCAATGGTGACGACGTTGCCGACTTCGAGGAGTTGTTCGCCCGCGAGGTGGCTGACGCGGGGCTCTTCGTGGACGTTCATGCCCAGGCCGTGGCCCAGGCTGTGGCCGAACTTTTCGCCGTAGTTGTGCTTCTTGATGTGGTTGCGGGCCACGGCGTCAACATCGCGGCACAAGATGCCGGGGCGGAGGGCAGCGGCGGAGAGTTTGTGGGCATCGAGGGTGATCTTGTAGATTTCTTCCATCACTTTGGGCCATTTGCCCAGGCAGAAGGTGCGGGTCATGTCGCCGTGGTAGCCCATGTACTTGGCGCCCCAGTCGATGAGGAGGGGCTGGTTCTTGGCGAGTTTGATGGCGTGCGGGCGGTAGTGCGGCAGGCTGCCGTTGGCGCGGGCGCCGACGATGGATTCAAAGGCTGGCTGGCTGCTGCCGCGTTCTTTCATGGCGGCTTCGAGCATGGCGGCGACTTGGAGTTCGGTGAGGCCCACTTTGATTTTGGGCAGGATCGCCTTCATCGCGTCTTGGCCGATTTTGATGGCTTTGGAGATCAGGGCGACTTCGGAGTCGTCTTTGATGGCGCGAAGTTTGCCGACAAGGCCCTTGAGTTTGCTGAGTTTGACGCCTGTGCCTTGCAACTGGTGTTCGAGGGATTCGAAGGTTGCAAGGGTCATGTCTTCGGACTGCACGCCCAGGCGAGCAACGTCGCGTTCGCGGAGGAGCTGAACGACCGACGGCCACATCATGCCCTTGCGGATGAAGACTTCGGTGTCGGCACGCTGGGGTTCGAGTTCTTCATCAAAGCGTGCGTCGGAGATGATGATGGGTGTGGTTTTTTCGTTGGCGGAGAGGAGGAGGTAGGAGTCACCGCCAAGGAAGCCGGTCAAGTAGGCAACGTCGATAGGGTTGGTGATGAGAGCGTGCGAGACTTCGCCGCTGCCGGTGCGGAGTGCGGTGCGAAGTTTGGCGACGCGGGCGCCGTAGGGCGAGAGCGTGCTGGACTTGGCGGAGACTTTCTTCGACGCGGGTTTCTTGGCCATGTCGGGCATGGTACCCCTATCGGCGGCGCGGGCGGGGGCGTTGGCTTTCGCGGGTTAGGCGTAGATGTAGATGATGGGGGCTTCGACGTCGGGGTGGAGGCTGGCGTGGACGGGGCAGGTATGGCCCACGCGTTCGAGGCGTTCGCGCATGTCGACGGGCGTGCTTGCGGGGAGGGTGACAGTGACGGGCAATTTGCCGATGCGGCGCGGCGTGGCGTTCATGTGTTTTTCGACGGTGGCGGTTGCGCCGTCGATGGTGAAGCCGTGGCGCTCGGCGAACATGCCGATGGTGGTGAGGATGCAGGAAGCGAGGCCCGCCGCGACGAGGTCGGTTGGGCTGAAGGCGGTGGCGTCGCCGCCGATGTCTTTGGGGGCGTCTGTGCGGAGGGTGGGGCCTTCGGGGTGGGTGAGGTCACACTTTTTGTTGCCGGCGTAGCGGACGGAGATATTTACCATGTGCGGATCGTAGCGATGGACCGCAGCGAGTTAGTTGTCAAGGTCCATCCGCTGCTCGCCGTAACGCACGTAGTCGTAGCCGATCTTGAGCAGTGCGCCGCCGATGAGGACGCACCAGATTGCCACGCCATATCCATTGCCCATGCGGCGGCCGTTGAGATCAAACCCAAAGAGCGGCGACAGGCCGACGATGAACAAGGCGATACCAAGCACGATCAGTATGATGCCGAGGGCGAACTTGACGCGGCGTGATGGGCGATTCTGCATCGAGGCCTCGACGAACGGCTTATCCATTCTTGCGAGCGAAGTCCGTCATGAACTGCGCCATCGCGACGCAGCCTTCGCGAGGCATCGCGTTGTAGGTGCTGGCGCGGATGCCGCCGGTTGCGCGGTGGCCTTTGAGTTGGTCCATGTTATTGGCGAGTGCTTCGGCGATGAATTTGTCGTCGAGCTGAGGGTTCGGGCAGCGGAAGAGGATGTTCATCAGGCTGCGGCTGTCGGCGCGGGCGTGGCCTGTGAAGAAGCCTTTGCTGTCGTCGATGGCTTTGTAGATAAGGTTGGCTTTTTCGAGGTTGCGTTCGTGCATCTTTGTGACGCCGCCTTGCTTCAGGATCCACTTGAAGACCAGGCCACTCATGTAAATCGCAAATGCGGGCGGCGTGTTGTGGCGGCTTTCACCTTTGACGTGGGTCGCGTAGCTTTCCATGGTGTAGAGCTTGCGGCCAAACTTTTTGGCGGCGTCGACGAGATCATCGCGGATGATGACAAGCGTGGTGCCGGCGATGCCGACGTTCTTCTGCGCACCGGCGTAGATCAGTCCGAACTTGCTCACGTCGAAGGGGCGCGAGTAGATGTCGCTGCTCATGTCGCAGACGAGCGGAACATTCGCGGGGCACTTGGGATAGCGGAAGGAGCCGTCGGCGTTGCGGAATTGCGTGCCGTAGATGGTGTTGTTGCTGCACATGTGCACATACGCGGGCGAAGCAACGGTGTAGTTGATTTCGCTATCGCTGGGGCAAAATGCGTGCTTGACGGTTCGGCCATCCCAGGCTTCGTGGCAACTGGGGAAGTGGGCCTTGGCTTCGTCCCACGTTTTTTCGCACCAGTAGCCAGTGGTAATGAACTCGGCGCTGCCGCCGTCGGGAATCAGGTTCTTGGGAACCATGTCGTTTTGCGTGGTTGCGCCGCCTGTCAAAAACAGAACCTTGTAGTTGGCAGGAATGTTGCCAACTTGTCGGCAGGCAGCTTCGGCTTCGGCGAGCACCTTGTCGAAGACGCGGCCCCGGTGGCTGTGCTCCATGATGCCGATGCCGCTGCCGTCGATGGTCCACAGGTCTTCTTGCGCTTGGCGGATGACTTCTTCGGGAAGTACGCCTGGGCCTGCGGAGTAGTTGAAAGCGCGAGCAGCGGCGAGGGAGGGCTTGACGGCGGCAGACATAACGGTCATGGGGTAGCTCCGGGGTGTGAAATGATAGCGGAGAGTGGGGTGAGTGGGTGTCGGGGTGAGCGGGTGAAGGGGGTTCTGGGTTTGTCTGGCGGGAACTTGATACAACGGGCGTGCAGACCGGACGGAATCCTGCTATCCTCTTCGCCTCAAGTCGGCGGCGTGACAACAATGCTCGGCTTGAATGCGACCTAAGCGTAATCTTGGGCGTATGGAATGGGAATGGCTCGACCGGCCTTGTTTGGCATGGTTCGGCGAGCAGCAGTTATTTGAACGCAGCGGAGCAATCAGCATGGCGAGTCGTACCAGCGCCTCCACGGGTCTTATCGTCACCACGGTCATCTTCGCCGTGTTGGGTCTGGCCAGTTTCGTGGCCTTTGCGGTTTTCTTCAGCAAGTTCAGCGACGAGAAGAAGAAGAACGCTGACATGGCAGCACAGAACGCCGAGTACATCGGCAGCGAACGCAATAGCGACAGTGTTCGCGCCATGCTGGACCAAGCCAAGAGCAGCGAGCAGAAGACGCTCGTTGGTTTCCTGGTTGCACAGAATGGCGCGCTCTCCAGCCGCATCAGCGGCGAGCGGCGTGACACGCTGTCAAGCATTGAAGACAAGCTCAAGGGCTATGAAGGCAACGACCAGCCTTTGGTGTCCATGGTGCAAAGCCGCGAAACGCGGATTGCGAACTTGCAGAGCGAGCTGGACCAGGCGAAGTCGGCGCGCGACCAGGCTCTGGCAGACCTGAAGAACGAAGTTGATCGCGTGAACGCAATTGACGCGACCAACCGTGAGACGCTCGAGCAGACTCGCGCCGAAGTGAAGCAGTACAAGGATCAAGTCGAAGAGTATCGCAAGGGAGCCGACGGCTTCCGCGAAGCTCAGGCGGCGGCGGTTGAGCGCATCCGCACCGAAGCGGATGAAGATCGCAACCGCTTGCAGGACACCATCAAGACACAGAACGAGAAGATTCTGGTTTTGGAGTCACAAGTTGCCAAACTCCGCGGCGACCGCGGCGGCGACCTGCTCAAGCCTCAGGATGAATCGACGCTGGTTGACGGCGGCGTGCTGAGCGTGAACGAAATTGATCGCAGCGTGGTCATCAACATCGGTCGCGACCGCAAGGTTGTGCTGGGGATGACGTTTGCCGTGTATCCCAACGCGGGCTCGATCAAGGTCGTGGGCGACGGCGAGTACACGCCGGGCAAGGCGACGCTGGAAGTCATCAACGTTGGTGAGACCACGGCGACCTGCCGGGTGACGAGCGAACTGCGCGGCAACCCCGTCGTTCGCGGCGATGTGCTGGCGAACGCGGTGTACGACCCCAACAAGCAATATCGCTTCGTCGTGTTCGGCAACTTTGATACCGATCGCGATGCACTCGCGACGCCCGCCGAGAAGAACGAAGTTGAAAGCATGATTCGCGCATGGGGCGGCACCATCGCGGAAGAGATGTCGGGCGATACGGACTTTGTGGTGATGGGTGGCCGGCCCGTGCTGCCGCCTCGTCCGAGTGCGACGGCTCCGCTTGAAGTTGCGTTGGAATACACGCGGCGCTTCCGCGATGTGGAGCGGTATGACAGCCTGCTGCGTGAAGCGACGGCGACGGGTATTCCGGTTTTGAATGAGAACCGGTTGTACACACTGACTGGCAAGACGCCTCAGCCGGTCCGCCGAGCGGGCAACTGAGTTTCGAAGGCAGGGTTTCGAAGGCAGGGTTTCGAAGGCAGGGTTTCGAAGGCAGGGTTTGAAAACCAGTGAATGAAAAACCCGCGAGAAATCGCGGGTTTTTGTTGGGGTCGCTTGGGCTGGATGAGATCTTTTGGTGATCGATTCGGGCCTTCGCAAAGCCTCAGGTCCTGCGTCGGGGGGGGGGGGGGGGGGGGGGGGGGGG
>BJHL01000004.1:0-268765 GCA_014192545.1 Phycisphaerae bacterium
CCCCCCACCCCCCCCAACCTCTGCTGCATGATCTCCGGCGGCGGCCGCACCGTCCTCACCCTTCTCGACGCCATCGAGCGCGCCGACCTCCACGCCCGTATCCCCCTCGTCATCGCCAGCGGCCCCTGCACCGGCATTGAGCGCTGCCAAAACCGCGGCCTCCACGTCCTCACCATCCCAGGCACCATCCCCGCCGATGCACTCGGCGCGACGCTCAACGAACACAACATCGACCTCGTCGTCCTCGCCGGCTACCTCAAAATGGTCCGCATCCCGCCCGGCTACGAAAACAAAATCATCAACATCCACCCTGCCCTGCTCCCAAAATTTGGCGGCAAAGGCATGCATGGCCATCACGTCCACGAAGCTGTCCTCGCCGCTGGCGAAAAAGAAACCGGCTGCACCGTCCACTTCGCCGACGCCCAATACGACACAGGTCCCATCATTCTGCAAATGAAATGTCCCGTGCTCGCAACCGACACGCCGGGCACCCTCGCCGCCCGCGTCTTCGATGTCGAGTGCCAAGCCTACCCCGCCGCCATCAAGCAACTCTTGCAACGCCGCGTGCAACTTTGAACCCACCCCCGTTCAACCTGCCAACGATGCACGCATGCCCGATCAACTCAAACTCGATCGCACCTCGCTGATCCTCCTGGGCTGCATTCTCTTCACACTCACCCTCCGCTGCGTGATCGGCACCGATCCCTTCCCCTACGCCTCCACCGACGTCTTCACCAACTCCGCCCCGCCCCTCGCGCTCACGCCCAAGTGGTGCTTCGTGCTTGACGCCTTCACGCTCCTCGCCAGCGCAGGCCTCTTCATCACGCACATCATCACCAATCGCTTCCCCGCCTGGTGGCAGAGCCTGGCCCTCTGCCTCGCAGGTCTCATCCTTCTCGCCCACATCAACCCCCGCTCCAGCGACGCCATGGACAACGCCCTCCTCGGCATCCACTGGCTCAGCAACTTCACCGCCGCCGTCGCGCTCATGCCCGTGCTTCGCGCCAATCTCCGCGCCCGCGCCCTCACCATCGCCACGCTCATCGCTATCGCCCTCGCCACTTCCTTCCGCGGCGTCTACCAGTTCCAAGTCGAACACGCCCAAACCATGGCAACCTTCAACGCCACCAAAGACTCCTACTTCGCGAGCCAAGGCTGGACGCCCGAAAGCCCCATGGCCCGCGCCTTCACCCGCCGCATCAGCCAAGCCGAAGCCACCGGCTGGTTCGGCTTCGCCAACGTCGCCGCCACACTCTTCGCCGCCGGCGCCGCACTCATGTTCCCGCTCCTGCTCGCAACTTCCATCAAACACAAATCACGCGAGCCAGTTCCCAAGTCGCAACACATCGCCATCTGGCTGGGCACCCTCGCCCTCCTCTTCGGCGTCATCTTCGCCGGCTCCAAAGGCGGCGTCGCCGCGCTGCTGCTTGGTGCCGCCATCGGCGCCGTCGCCCTCTTCGCCAACTCCCCCGTTCCCAAACTCCAAAATCTCTTCTCGCGCCTCGCCGCCTTCCTCGCCCCCGCTCTCATCGCCCTGGTCTTCCTCGCCATCCTCGCGCGCGGCCTCATAGGCGAGCGCATCGCCGAACTCTCCATCCTCTTCCGCAGCATGTACATCGATGCCGCCGCCCGCATCTTCGCGCACAACCCCATCCTCGGCACCGGCCCCGCCGGCTTCAAAGACGCCTACCTCCTCGCCAAAAACCCCGCAAATCCCGAAGAAATCGCCCTCCCCCACAGCGTGCTGTTCGACCTGCTCGCAACCCTGGGCATCGCAGGCCTCGCCCTCGCCGCCCTCTGGCTCTTCTTCGTCTGGCGCGCCGGCAGCGCACTCGCTCCGCGCGAAGAACCCGCCACGACGCTCGACTCACGCGACCTCGCCAAGCCCCTCTTCTTCATCCTCGCCTTCGCCGCCATCGCCGCCGGCTACCTCGAACGCGCCGCCCCACTCATCGACATGGTGGGCCTGCGCATCGCCGCTCTCGCCATCGCTGGCATCATCGCCGCCGCCGCCGTGCTCGTCATGTTGCGCATGCCGCGCATCGCCGCCATCTCACTCGTCGCGGCCAGTTGCGCCTTCATCGCCCAATCCCAAATCGAACTCACCGCCACCAACCCCGGCAGTATGCTCTGGGGCCTGCTGCTCCTCGCCTGCGCCGCCGCCTACGCCCCCGACCTGCGCACCCGCACACCGCAGCCCCTCACCAGCTCCATCAAGTACCTCCCCACACCCAAACACACCACCCTCCTCGCCATCCTCCTCTGCGGCATCTACACCCTGGGCTGCGGCTTCTGGTGGATGAAATCCCGCAGTTGGGAAAGCTCCCTCCGCCGCGCCGCCGACGCCGCCGAGCCCGTGCGCGACTTCACCCAGCGCCGCAACGACCTCGCCACGCGCACCCCCAGCGCAACAGCCCCTACCGATTCCACCGACCTCCTCCGCCAAGACCTCAGCAAATACATCGACCGCGCCGTCCCAGCCACCCCCGCCGGCATCGACTCTGCACTCATCGCCGCTCGCCAAAAAGCCATACCGCAAGTCACCGACGCCCTCGAGCGCGCCGCCCGCACCAACGGCAGCCACCTCGGCACCGTCCGCGCGTTCGTCACCGTCCAAATGATGGACCTGGCCGCCCACCTCGAAACCGGCGACGCCACACCCGACCAACTCAACGCCCCCATCCTCTCCATGCGCCAGTTCGGCGAGCCCCTCTCCAAGAAGACAACCTATTGGAGCTGGCTCGGAACCATCTACGCCGAACGAGCCCAGCGCAACGAGGGCACGCGCGACGCCGACCTCCGCGCCGCCATCGACAATTGGACGCGCGCCCACGACCTCGCCCCCCACAACACCCTCCACGCCATAAAAATCTCCGACACCTACGCACAACTCAACGACCCCGCCAACGCCAAACGCTGGGCCCAAATCGCCCTCGCCCAAAACACCAACCTCCGCCTCGACCCCCTCACGCAGCTCACCGACCTCGAACAAAAACGCCTCATCGCCCGCACGAAGTAATCCCCCCTAGTGCCCAGTGCCCAGTCCCCAGTGCCTATCCCACAACCCCCCACCACCACACAACTTGCCTCCACCAAACCCACTTGATTCGCCCATCCGGCTGCTTAGAATCGTTTTCGCTCCCCTTTGGGTCTTTGCTATGGACGAGGACGAAGACAACGCCCCGTAGCTTTCGCCGGTTGACCGCCAGCCTTGCTGGACTCTTGGTCCCGGCTCCCTTCACACTGCCGCAAAACCCTTCTTTCAAGAATCTGGCCCGTATGGGTTTACGACGTTTTTAACGCCCCTTTTCGCATACCAACCGTTTTCCTAAAACGGCCCGCTTAATATCGCATCGCACTTGGCGCCGGGAACTTGTCTCCCACGCCACCTTCCGGAGATTGTTCCATGACCGCCGACCTGTCTTACATCCGCAACTTTGGTATCTGTGCTCACATCGACGCAGGCAAGACCACCTGCTCCGAGCGCATCCTCTTCTACACCGGCAAAAACTACAAGATCGGTGAAGTGCACGAAGGCACCGCCACCATGGACTTCCTCCAGGAAGAACAAGAGCGCGGCATCACTATCCAATCCGCTGCCACCACCTGCCCGTGGGAATACAAAGGCAAAGAGTACAAGCTCAACCTGATCGATACCCCCGGCCACGTGGACTTCACCATCGAAGTCGAACGCTCCATGCGCGTTCTCGACGGCGCAGTCGCCGTTTTCGACGGTAAAGAAGGCGTCGAAGCCCAGAGCGAGACCGTCTGGCGTCAGGCCGACCGCTACAAAGTACCCCGCCTCTGCTTCATCAACAAGATGGACAAGGTCGGCGCCAGCTTTGAATTCAGCTACGGCACCATGAAGACCCGCCTGGGCGCAAACGGCGTGCCCATTCAGACCCCCATCGGTCTGGGCCACCAGCACCGCGGCATCGTCGATCTCATGACCATGAAGGGCTACCTCTTCGAAGGCGAACACGGCGAAAAGATCGTCGAAATCGAAATCCCCGAAGACGAAATCGATGTCGCCAAGAAGTACCGCGCCATCATGGTCGAGAAGATCGCCGAACTCGACGACCACCTCATGGGCAAGTTCTTGGAAGGCCAGGAACCCACCGTCGAGGAAATGAAGAAGGTCCTGCGTCAAGCCACCATCGAGCGTCGCTGCTTCCCCGTGCTGTGCGGTGCAGCTCTTCGCAACGTGGGCGTGCAGATCCTCATCGACAGCGTGGTGGAATACCTCCCCGCTCCCACCGAAAAGCCCCCGGTCCAAGGTTCAGACCCCAGCGACAAGAACGTCGCCATGAGCCGCCCCCACGATCCTGACGCCCCCTTCGCTGGGCTGGTCTTCAAGGTCGTCAGCGACATGCACGGCGATCTCACCTACGTCCGCGTCTACAGCGGCAAACTCGGCAAGGGCACCCGCCTCCTCAACCCCGGCAACGGCAAGATGGAAAACGCCTCGCGCATCTTCGAAATGCACGCCCAAAACCGCATCCCGCTCGATGAAGTCACCGCTGGCAACATCGTCGCCATCGTCGGCATCAAGAACAGCTACACCGGTGACACCCTCTGTGACGCCGACAAGCCCATCATCCTCGAGCGCATGCACTTCCCCGAGCCCGTCATCGCCATGGCCATCGAGCCCAAGAGCCAGGACGACAAGCGCAAGCTGTCTGAAGCTCTCTCGACCATCCGCCGCGAAGACCCTTCATTCCGCTACTCATTCGACGACGAAACCGGTCAGACCATCATTCAAGGCATGGGCGAGTTGCACCTGGAAATCATCCGCAACAAGCTCATCCGCGACATGAAGATCAACGTCGAAACCGGCAAGCCCAAGGTTTCGTACCGCGAAGCCATCAGCAAGAAGGTCGAAGAAGTCCGCGGCGTTCACAAGAAGCAATCCGGTGGTCGCGGTCAGTTCGGTGACTGCACCATCAGCATCGAACCCTACACCGCCGAGCAAGCTGCTGAGGCTGAACTCGACTTCACCGACAACATCGCCTTCGAGAACGAAATCGTCGGCGGCGTCATTCCCAAGGAATTCATCCCCAGCATCGAGTACGGTGTCCGCACGACCGCCAAGACCGGCGTCAAGTTCGGCTACCAACTCATCAACGCCAAGATCTCCCTCACCTACGGCAGCTACCACGACGTTGACTCCAGCCAGATCGCCTTCGAACTGGCCGGCTCCAACGCCCTCAAGGAAGCCGTCGAGCGCGCTGGACCTCAGCTCCTCGAGCCCATCATGAAGGTCGTCGTCACCGTTCCCAACGACTACCTCGGTAACGTCACGGGCGACATCTCCAGCCGCCGCGGCATGATCGTCGACACCGAAGACCGCGACCCCGTCAAGATGGTCAGCGCTGAAATCCCCCTCAGCGAACTCTTCGGCTACACCACCAGCCTCCGCGGCATGAGCCAAGGCCGAGCCAGCGCCACCATGGAATTCCTCGAATACCGCCCCATGCCGGCCGGTATGCTCAAGGAACTGCTGGACGAGAAGGCCGGCGGCAAGGGTGCCAAGAAGTAAGTTGAGAAGTAGAAACAAGTTCGGTCTTTAATAGGATTTTCAACCCCGGTCCACTGGCCGGGGTTTTTCATTTGCATCTCCGACACAGCCGGCGGTCGGCTTCGTGTCGCGTCCACGATCGCAATCTTCATCTTGGTCAAGATATTTCGCGCAGATAGCTGGCATCTCGTGATTCCTGTGGCATGTTCATACTGACTTCCTGTTCCAACTGAGGTCACGGGCTGCACCCCCGTTCCAATGGAAGAGTTTGGGTTACCACATTTACAAGAGGTGAGGTTCATCATGCGCAGGGGTTCAATCATTTCCGCGGGGCTGCTGGCCCTGACCGGGGCTGCTGGCGTTGCAAACGCCACAGTCTTCGAAGTCAACAGCCGCACCACCGCTGACAACTATTACGCGATCTACAGCCGTGATTCTGCCGATCAGCTCACGTTTGAATCGCGTAACGAAACGGGTCGTACCGGCAATCCAGGGAACTACAACTGGAGCCTGCCCGAAGACGACACTTTCCTGACCGAAGAATTCTTTTACATCGCCGCTTGGAGCGATGATGCGTTCGCGCAAGGCCTGTTGGGCCAGTTTACTTTCCGCACACCGGGCTCGAGCTCGCTGGTCGGCACAGTGCTTACGGGCAATCCCAACATCCGCGTCTTCCGCACCAATCTCGACCGCGACGATAACGCTGTTCAACCCACTGCTGACGAAGTGGAAGAACAAGTCGCTCTTGCCAACAGCACGAGCGGCTGGCGCAACCCCAGCGTCTACCTGCCCAACCTTCCCACCACGGCTCCGTGGGGCGAAGTCCCAGGCATCACGCAGAACGCACAGTGGATCTGGGCGAACTCCCTCAACGGCGAGAACGTCTTCCAACCCGGCACCAACGCCGGTGAATACTTGATCTTCTGCATCCCCGTCCCCGGTCCTGGCGCTTTGGCCCTCGCAGGCTTTGGTGTCATCGCCCTGGGTCGCCGCAGCCGCAAGTAAAAATCCCTGCTCTGAATCCATAACCTCCGACGCCCTAGGTTGCAGCCTAGGGCGTTGTTGTTTTTGAAGAAGCGAGGAAGCGAAGGAGCGAAGAAGGGGAATGCAGTGCGAATCGGGGGTTTTCGGTCTTCCCTTCTTCCCTTCCTCGCTCCTTCGCTCCTTCGCTTCCTCGCTCCTCCCTACCCTCCCTCCTCATGCCCCGCTACCAAACCATTCTCCTCTTCGGCGCCCCCGGCGCAGGCAAAGGCACGCAGGGCAAAATCCTCGGCCAAATCCCAGGCTTCTACCACCTCTCCTGCGGCGAAGTTTTCCGCACCCTCGACATGTCCACCAAGCTGGGCAAAACCTATATGCAATACAGCGGCAAGGGCCTGCTCGTCCCCGACGATGTCACCATCGAGATGTGGCAACTCAACATGCACGCCCGCACCGTGCTCAGTGACTACAAGCCCAACGCCGACGTGCTCATCTTGGACGGCATCCCTCGCAACGTCAAGCAAGCCAAGCTGCTCGAAAAGCACATCAACGTGCTGCAAGTCATTCACTTGGTTTGCCCCGACAAAGAAGCGATGATCAAACGCCTCCGCCGGCGAGCCCTCAAAGAAAATCGCATCGACGATGCGAAGGAAGAAGTCATCCGCACGCGCTGGGGCGTCTACGAGCGCGAAACTTTTCCGGTGCTCGACTACTACCCGCGCAGCATCATCAAGGAAGTCGACGCAACAGGCTCACCAGCCCGCGTGCTTGAACACATCTTGGAAGAAGTCGTCCCCGTGCAAGAGGCCCACTTCCACAACCCCATCACAGGCGAAAAAATCAAACACCCCGCCCAGCCCAACGGCATCCACCCCGCCATCGCCACGCCCAAAACAACTCGCGCCAAAGCCGCAAAGAAAATGTCTCGCAAGTAGATAATTGTTGTTGACTCAACTCAGTACTTCGCCGCTCGCCCAGCCATCATCGTTGTTTCAATCTTGAGCCCCAGCACCGGCGCAAGCGGCAACAGCGCAAACGCCAACAGTGATCCCAGCACTCCCGTATACACCGCGCTCGCGCACCTAGTCCACAACTCGCTCGTCGCGCTCCACGCAATCGGATCAAACATCCACGATCGCACCGTGAACACCGTCACCAGCGCAATCGCCGTGGCAAGCGCCGCCAACATCGCCAGCACGCCCAGCGTCAGCGGATTCCGCCGCATCATCACGCTGCGCACGCTCAGCACCAGTTGTGCCGCCAGCACAAAGGCAATCGCCGATGGCCCCACAATCCGCGTATCACTCGCCGCATTCGCAATCGGCAGCGCAGTCAGCAAATCCACAGCCAGCCCCAGCAGCAGCGCCGTCCACCGCACCGCCGAAGGCTGCGCGAACATCGCTACCAGCGTCAAAATGCAAATCACAAAACTAGGCGAGATCGTCGTCGCCCCCAGCGCAAGCGCAGGCCGCAGCGAAAGCTCCAGCCCCAGCGCAACCCACGCAACAAGCACCAGCGCAAGCTTGTTCATCGCGAGTCCTCCCGCTCACTGGCAAGTCGCTCGCGCTGCAATGGCATCTGCATCACCACTTCACCCACGCGCGAAAGGTCCCCCACTTGCGGCCGCACCGTAATCTGCTTTCGCAAAGGCTGCCGCGGACTAGGCCGCACATCTTCAATCACGCCGATGATCAGCATCTGCGCCGTCTGAGGCCAGCCCGCATTATCAAGCAGCCGCACATCCTGCCCGACTTGCGGCTCAATCGCTTTGCCATCTTCGGTGCGTTTATCTTCCACATCACCAACCAGCGTGCCCTTGCCCGTGGGTGAGAGCCTTGCCTTCAGCGTCATCGTCAACCCATCGACAATCACCACGCCCTCAATATCGCCCGCGTTCTTCGCAGTAATCGGCACCACGCTTGCATCACGCGTGCGTGCCGCATTCACCTTGCCCAGCAAATGCACAAAGTTCACCGTCGCCACATCACCTGCGCCCAGCCCATCGCGCGTGCCCGCTCGCACCGTCAGCATCGTGTTGTCACTGCTCGCCGCAATGACCGACGCCGGCAAATGCGTCACCCCGCCAGGCGTTTGCGTAATCATCACGCGTTGCTGCTCCAGCAGCGTGCGCAGCCGAGCCGCCTCCGCCCGCTCGGCAAGCAACTGCGTGCGCAGCTCGTCGTTCTCCTGCTTGAGCTGCCCGACAAACGAATCACTCGCCGGCACAGGCGTTGGCGCAACAAAATGTGCCAGCCGCTTCACCGGCCCCGACACCGGCGCAACCAGCAACGTCGCAAGCTGCCCAAAGGGCCCAACCCAATCGCGCTGCCACCGCGCAGGCACCACCAGCGCAAGCACCACACACGCCCCAATCGCCAGCGGCAATGCCTTCTTCGTCAACTTGGGCGTGAGGATGACCATGAATGCCTGAACACAGAGGAAGACTGAGGATGGGAGGAGGAAAATAGAGAAAAATGAAGAGGATGAGAAATCGCACGTCGCAAGAGATGATCGCGAACTTGACGAAACGAGCTTTCACTTCGTCTTTGTCTTCCTCCGCTATTCTCCGTCTCTCTCTGCGTTCCGGCGTTCTCTTCACCCCACATCATTCTCAAGACTCGCCTTGAGCTGATCAAAGTTCTCGAGATACAACGCCGTCCCGCGCGCCACGCACGTCAGCGGATCATCCGCCAGTTTCGTGGGCAAACCCGTGGCCTTCTCAACAACTTGGCACAGCCCACGCAGCAAGCTGCCGCCGCCAGCCATCACAATGCCATTGTCCACCAGGTCCGCCGCCAATTCAGGCTGCGCGCCTTCCAGCGTGTGTGTCACCGCCGCGATAATCGCCGACACCGGCTCGCTCAGCGCCTCGCGCACTTCCTCGCTCGACACTTCCGTCTTGCGAGGCAAGCCGCTGATCATGTCGCGCCCGCGCACATCCATGAACAACTCTTTATCAAGCGGCGATGCACTCCCAATCTCGATCTTCACGCGCTCCGCAGTCTGCTCGCCAATCAGCATGTTGTAGTTGCGCTTCATGTGGTTGATGATCGCCTCGTCCATGTCATCACCCGCCACGCGCACGCTCTCGCACACCGCGATATCACCCAGCGACAAAATCGCCACGTCGCTGGTGCCGCCGCCAATGTCCACAATCAGCGAACCTTGCGGCTCCATGAAAGGCAGCCCCGCGCCAATGCCCGCCGCGAGTGCTTGCTCAATGAGATACACCACCCGCGCACCTGCACGATGCGCCGAGTTGAACACAATCGACTTCTCAACCGCCGTAATGCCGCTCGGCACACTGATAATGACCCGCGGCCCCACAATGCGCGACGAGCCATTGGCCTTGTTGATGAAGTAGCTCAGCATCGCGCTGGTAATGTCCAGATCGCTGATGACCCCGTCCTTCAAAGGACGAATCACCGAGATCGAACCAGGCGTCTTGCCCAGCATTTCCTTCGCGACAACACCCACCGCCTTGCCGTCGTTCAAAACCTGGTTGGTCCCTTTGCGCACCGCCACCACCGAAGGCTCGTTGAGCACGATGCCTTGCCCGGGGACTGCAACCAGCGTGTTGCACGTGCCCAAGTCGATGCCAATATCAACGCTGAAAACGCGAAGCAGTTTGTCCCAAAGCACGCGGCGCCTTTCCCCGCACACCCGCTCGCCGCAACAAATCGCGACACCGCAAGCATGCTGACCTTCCTCCATGAAGCTGTGCGTTTCTTGCGTGGAAGGACCGCGAAACGCCCACCGGTCTCCGACCGGCGCAAAGGCCAAGTTCAACCCGGAGATTATGACCGAAAACCCCCTCACGCCGCAAGCAAATCCCAAATCCCCGTAGCAACTCCCCCACCCCCGCGCAAAACCTGTCGCTCACCCCCCCTTCCTCGCTCCCTCCCTCCCTCTACCCTCCCCCATGCTCTCCCCCGTCACCACCAACTTCCTGGGCAGACTCCGCGCCAACGACCAAGCCGCGTGGTACGAACTTTGGGAGACTTTCGGCCCTGTCGTGCAGGCGCAGCTCACCAAATGGGGCAAAGGCCGCATCGGCCAGGAAACCGTCCGCGACCTCTCGCAAGAAACCCTCGCCGCGTTATCGGAATCCATCGACCGCTTCGACCCCAAACGCGGCGTGCGTTTCTCCACCTGGCTCCTCTCCATCGCCAAGCACGTGCTGGGCGACGAAATGGACCGTCGCAACGCCCAAAAACGCGGCGGCAACAAATCCGCCGCCAGCCTCGAAGAAGGCTGGATGGTCGCCAGCGACGAACCCGCCGCCGATGCCCAGTACGAAGCCGCCGTCTTCCGCGCCAAAGTCGAAGCCGCCATCCGCATGGTCAGCAAAGAAAGCGACTTCACCGACTTCGCCACCTTCCGCATGCGCGTGCTCGAAGGTCAAAGCGGCAAAGACGTCGCCGCCACGCTCGGCACCAGCGAACCCACCGTCAGCCGCCGCATCGCCCGCGTACGCGATGCCCTGCGCAAACGCCTGCGCGATGTCGTGAGTACCTACTCCTTCACCGAAGACGAAACCACCGAACCCGACAAAGCCGGCCTGCAATTGACGACCAAACAAGAAGACGCCCAAGCCGACGCCCTCTTCGACCAAGCCATCGGCGAGATTTATTCCATGCAAGCCCACCTGCGCGAAGAGCAAGCCAAGAAGCAGCGCGAGTAGCGAATAAACGGTGGCAGAGTCTCACTAGTGGCCCGGGCTTTTAGCCCGGGCGAAACCACAATCTCCCCCTCACGCTCATCAGGCTCGTGGCATCACTCCCCGTGCCATCAGGCTGGCTTTGCAGCCTGATGGATGGTCCAGTGTCACCATCGAGACAACCTAGGCCTGCAACAAGACACACTAGGCCTTCAAAGCCAGGCCTAGTGGCACGATTGCACGTCGAGCCTGATGCCACCTGCCTACCACCACCGCCGTCGCATCGCGTAGCGTCGTATCCGCAGGGTCTGACAGCGGACCTTCCACGCGGAGGCCGCCGAAGCTACGCGCGCCTGAACCATGCGGAAACAAAAACGACTGGTCAAATCCATCCGCGTCGCCACCATCAACCACCTGCACCTTTAACACCACCCCAAAACCCGCCGTACCGCGCACGGTAATCGCCGGCACATCTTCATCCAAGCCAACGTCATCAAACACATGAATGGTCGTGTTCGCTGTTAGAGCACCCACATCAATCACAGGTGCTGCCGGATTGAATCCCGGCGGGTTGTACGCCACGCCGTTGACACGATAATTGATCGCGCCGCTCGCAGTTCCCGCTGCCAGCAGCAGCCCCGAGACAAGTCCAAGTTTCACGCATTTCATCGATTTCTCCTTGTTCCAAACGCCACTCCACCTATCACCAGAAACATCACACCACCCGGTCCCGGCACAACAGCCGCGACCCGGAAGCCAAACAGATAGCCGAAAGAAGACGGTGGCGAAGTACCGCCACGTCGTGTAATCGAGTCGGCAATCGAAGTGCCCGAACCCGTCACCCACGCCGTGCCCTCAAATATCCGGTCGTACGGCGCTCCCGCAAAATTCGCCACCTCCTCCGTCCACTCACTGGTCCCCCCCGCTACGTCATACAACCCCCACGGATTCGTCGTCCCATACGCACCCAGCGGCACGTTGAACGGACTCACCGGCCCATCCAGAAATCCAAAGTTCGCCGTCGCCAACTGCCCATTCACCAGCGTGCCTGGCGCACCGCCCACAAACGGCTGGTTCGTCCCGTTGCCATACTCCCACCATCCGCCCACGCTGCCATCGCTGTTCACTTTCGCCGGGTCATAATGCACCGCCTTCAGCCACTCGTCCCATGACGGAATGAAGTACTTCGCGCCAGGGCTGCGCACAAACTGATCCGTGAACTCCCCCGTGTTGCCCACGTAACCAAACGTGCTCACGTCATACGCCCCGCTCAAAAACGCCTCGCGGTTGAGTGCTTTGTCATTGTGCAGCCAATTGCAATACATCGCCGCCGTGCGCCAGGAGATGCTGCCCACCGCATTCATCTCCGCACCTGCCGGTACACGCCAGCGTTGACCGCCGGGCACCGTGGGAGCCGCGCCGATCGCGCTCCAGAAATCGGGCGGAAACAAGTTCGGAAAAAACTGGTCATTCGCAGGCCGATCAAACGCCGCGTTGAAGAACTCCACCCACTGCGTCGTGTTCACTTCGTACCGCCCGATGCGATAGTCATAGTCCACCCTGCCGCGCCCTCGCGCCCGATCATCATCAAACCCCCCAGGCCACGCCGCATTCCCCGGTGAAGTGATCGTCACGAAATCAATGCCGGAGCGCGGGTCAACTTGCGCCGTCGCCATCGACGCACAACCCGCCAACGCCAGAGCCCACACCGATAACCAGCGATGCAAAATCGAACTGCTCATCCCACGACCATGCCACCGACTGGCCCAGCCGCCACAAATCCGGCATCAAGATTCGGCTAATTCATCGATCGAGCGACCACGCGAATACCGACCTTCCACGCGCGCACGAAACCCACAGATGCGGCTTTGTGCGCGCGCTCTGACACTCCTCCCGCGTTCGCGCGGGGATTTTTCCAAAATTTCTTCGCCATTGCCCACAGTCACTTACAACACAAAATCTCGCCACCCCTTCACTTTTGTGCGCGCGCAACACGTCCACGGCCCGTGAATATGGAGGCACCGTGCCACCGACCATCGGCTCTGCGATGGTCGGTGCAAACAACCAGCAACGCCCATTCGTGAACGCGTACTTCACGACTTGTCGTCCGCATGTCAGCACGTATTGCCGCCAGTCATCCGCGCATCAACGCGCAAAGGGGTTTCCAATGGCCATCATCTCGTTCGATCATCCTCTCGCCCACACCATCGCGCCCATCCACGCGCATCCCGACCAACCCTACTTCACCGAAGAACGCAGCCGCAAGCAGCCGTTCATCGATCCTCACCTCGAATTCGTTCCAACAACCCAAGAACATTTGCTCGCAAAGTGCGCGGCACACGACTACACACACATCCACGACTGCCTCACCCCCGCCTACCTCGTCAACCTCACGCCGCTCGACCTCCGCCGCATCTTCTGGCTCTACGAGCTCAACAAAAACCTCTTCGACCTTGCCCCGCGCGTCTCCGGCTCAACCCTCGCCGAACTGCAAATGTGGGCCGCTCAGCCCCACATCGCCGTCTGCCTCATCCACACAAAAATCCACCAAGACTGCTATCTGCCCGCAGCGGTAGGCCGCGCCTCCCGGGCGGCAGCAATCCAGCAACTTCCAACTACACCAACCCCACCGCCCACACCGCCCCAACCCACAAAACCCCACGCTGCCCCGCTACTCACAACCATCGCCGCTCTCACGCTCTGCGCCCTTCCCCTCTGCCGCGCCCACGCCGAGCCAACCCAAACAACACCCAATGAAAACTCGCTATTGCAAAGCACCACCCTCGCCGACCCGACGCGTCCGCATCTCGCCACTTCGCCCCTACCTTCCCGCATGTCCTACACCGTGCTCGCACGTCGCTATCGCTCGCAAGATTTCGCTGAAGTGATCGGCCAGGAACCGATCGCCAAAACGCTGCAAAACGCCATCGCCGCCAATCGCGTGGCGCACGCCTATCTCTTCTGCGGCACGCGCGGGGTTGGCAAAACCACCATGGCGCGACTCTTCGCCAAAGCCCTCAACGGCGGCACGCCCGAGATTGACAATCTCATCATGCAAGGTAAAGACACCGACGTCATCGAGATCGACGCGGCCAGCAACACAGGCGTTGACAACGCGCGCGAACTCATCGCCAACAGCATGTATCGCCCCCTTCGCGGCAAATACAAAGTCTACATCATCGACGAAGTACACATGCTCAGCAACGCGGCCTTCAACGCGCTGCTCAAAACGATGGAAGAGCCGCCCGAGCACGTGAAGTTCATTTTGTGTACGACCGATCCGCATAAGGTCTTGCCCACCATTCAAAGCCGCTGCCAGCGATTTGATTTCCGCAACATCCCGGCGAGCCTCATCGCCAAGCACCTCGCCGATGTGCTCGAACAGGAAAAGACCAAGGCCGATCCGGAACTGCTGCACCAAGTCGCGCTGCTCGGTAACGGCAGCATGCGCGATGCACTCACGCTGATGGATCGCCTGCTCGCAACGGGCGAGAAGAAACTGAACGTGAAACTGCTCGAAGAACTGCTGGGCTTGCCCGAGCGCGATGTGGTCTCGCGCCTCATCGGCGCACTCGCCGAGGGCGACGCCGATACAGCGCTCACGCTGGGCGGCGACTTGCTTGCGAAGGGCACCGCGATTGATCAAGTGATCGAAACGCTGCTCCTGCGACTGCGAGACCTAATGGTGCTTGCAAGCTGCGGCCCCAACACGCAGCTTGTGGATTTATCGCAAGAAGCTCGGCAAAAAGAAGTGACGCTCGCGCAGAAGTTTGATGCGGCGGGCCTGGTACACATGATCGCGCTGTGCGAAAACGTGCAGCGTGCCGCCAAGAGCAGCAGCGTGCCGCGTGCGTTGTTTGATGCGATGCTGGTGCGGCTGGCGATGACCGAAAAACTTGCGGATGTGACGGCGGTTGTGACTGGTCGTGCCATTCGCGGAACCAACTCGCCCAACACGCCGGCCTTGGCAAAAAAAGCCTAGCGGGTGGTGTTGCGACGCAGCCGGTTTCGCATCCGCCGCATGAGCCACGCGGATCGCCGCAAACGTCTGCACCACCCGCCACCGACAATCCCGTAGCAGTTGCGCCGCCGGTCGTGCGTGCGCCAATTGTCGCACCGCCGCGTGTGGCGGCGCCACCGCCTGCGCCGCCCGTTGCGCACGTAGAAATTCGCAAAGTTGCAGAGAGCGCATCGCTGGGTGAAAAGTGGGCCGCGCTCATGGAAGCCGCACGCGACAATCGCCGCCTGCGGGTGCTACTGATTGATGTCATGCCGGTGTCGTGGTCTGGCGGCACGCTGACGGTTCGCCCCAGCACGCCCGTCATGGCACTGCCCATCGACGCCGCTCGCGCAGATATCGGCCAGCTTGCAAACTTGGTTGTACCCGGCACTACGAGCGTTGCGCTGGAGCGCGACGATGCGCCGCAACACGCCGCACCAGTCAGCACGGGGCCGACGGCGCAAGAAATGAGCGAGCACCCGCTGATCAAACAAGCCATCGAACTCTTCGGCGGGAAAGTGACTTTTGTGCAGCCGAGGAAACCGGCGGCGGAGAAGTGAGTGCTTCGCTTACGTTTTCTTGCGGCCTTGTGTCCACAAAATCAATCCTGCGCCGCAGACGGCGATGATGCCGAAGATCCACTGGATGGTGGAGAGTTGTTCGTTGAAGATCAGCATCGAGCCGATGCTGACGGTGATGGGTTGGAGTTGCACGACGCCTGCGGAGACGGCGAGGCCCAGGCGATTAATGCTGGCGTAGTAGAGCGTGTGGCCGATGCCGATGCCGATGATGGCGCTGAGCAACAGCAGTACGATTTGCTTGGGTTCCATCGTGAAGACGACGGCGCCGTGATCTTTGCCGAATGCGAACATGCAGGCGAGCAGTGCGACGCCGGTGTATTGGCTGACGGCGGCGAAGGCGATGAGGGCGTTCAGGCCTTGCATGTGTTTGCGCACGCAGAGGGCGTAGCCCGCGTAGAGAAATCCGCTGCCGAGGGCGAGCATGATGCCGGTTGCGCTGCCTTTGCCCAGGCCGCCTGGCTTGAGCAGCAGCACGGCGATGGTGCCGCTGAGGACGAGGATGATGCCGGTGAGGAAGCCCCAACTGCGAATGGTTTTGCGTTCGGCGGGGAAGAGCAGCACCGCGCCGATGGTGACGAAGACAATTTGCACACGCAGGCTGAAGGTCATGAGGCCAGGGTCGATGTAGTAGGGCGCGAGGCCGAAACAGATTTGTGCGCCGATGTTGAAGAGACTGGCGGGCAGAGCAGCGCGCCAGAGATTGGGCGGCGTTTTGTGTTTGAGCGCGGCCCAGATGAGAACCGGGAGCCACATGAGTGCGGAGAAGCCGTAACGCCAGCCGTTGGCGGTCCAGCCGTCGATGAGGTGGGTGAAGTGTTTGAGGAAAAGCGGAATGCTGGTCCAACCCATGAGCGTGAGAACGATCATGGTGGGACCTTGCCAGGCGGGGTGGCGAGTTGTGGGGGTGGTGGGCAGGAGGGGAGGGTAGAGGGGGCGGGGGAGTGGCAGATTTTGGCTGGCAAGATCGGTAGAATTTGGCGGCGTGCGTAATGCGGGGCATTGCGGGACGTGGCAACTTGTTGTATATTGGTCGCGTGCTGCTGCGCGACAAGGATACCTCCGTAGATTGGACCAATGCCGCGAGTGCGACGCTGGGTCCCATTCAGTTCGGCGTTGTGAGCATGATACGGTACATCGGTGGTGGTTCGCATCGGGCTTGCGGAGCCAAGCCTGATGGCACGATGAGGCCACGTGCCGCAGGGAAGGATTGCGCTCAGGGAATTTGCCGCTGCCCCTCTGGGGCAGTTGGGTGCCGGGGAGAGTTTTCCACGGGTTGCGCCCGCGAGGCGCGGGCTTTACCCGTGGCTACAGGCCGTCGCCCCGTTGGGGCGAGGATGCGGGGGTGCGAGAGTGTTTTGGGCGCGGGCTTCGTTTGGTTGGGAGGACTTTGTATCGGTGCGAAGTTGGTGGGCAACTATTTTGTTGCGCGCATGTTGAGGGAGATGGGGAAGCCGGCGAAGGCGGTGGTGCTGGTGTCGTCGAAGAGGTCGAATTTTTCGACGCGTTCGATGTTGGTAAAGCCGATTTCTTTGAGCATTTGGTGGGCGATTTGGAAGGTGAAGCCGCATTTGTGGTAGTCGTGCGGGTTGGTTTGGCCGCCGTAGATCATGCGGATGACGTGCCAGCGGCCTTCGAGGGTCATTTGGGGTGAGCCGAGCAGCCAGGCCATGAGTTGGAGGTCGGGGACGCTGAACATGAGTTTGCCGCCTGGGTTCAAGACGCGGCGGGCCTCGGCCCAGGCGGTTGGGAGTTCGCGTGCGTAGTCGAGGTGTTCGTAGACGTGGCTGGCGTAGATCTCTTCGACGGAGTTGTCGGCGAATTGGCGCAGGTCGTAGGCCTGGCCCACGTAGTCGACGCCTGGGAGTTGGCGGACGTTGAGGATTTTCCAGCCGTCTTTGATGATTTCGCCGCCGATGTGGAGGCGGAGGGGGGAGGGGGGAGTCATGGGAAAAAGTAGGGACGGGGAAGTACGGGAGCGAAGAAGTACCGGAGTACCGGAGTACCGAAGGAAAGGCAGTTAGGCGCTTCGACACTTCGGTACTTCGGTACTTCGGTACTTCGGTACTCCGGTACTCCGGTACTCCGGTACTTCGGTACTTCGGTACTCCGGCACTATGCTGCATCATGCTCGCGGACGTGCTTGACATGTACTTTGATGGCTGGTTTCCGATGCATGATGCGGTGCGGGGGGTGACGGAGTGGGTGCAGCCGCAGGAGCGGGCGATGATTCCGTTGGATGCGAGGTTTGTGGTGCCGAGGACGACGCGGCAGGCTTTGGCGCGGGGGAAGTTTGTGGTGACGATTGATTGCGCGTTTGCGGCGGTGATTGAGGGGTGTTGGAAGCGCGAGCGCGATGGGTCGTGGCTGCATGAGGAGATTGTGGAGATGTTTGTCGCGCTGCATGAGGCGGGGTATGCGCACAGTGTGGAGGCTTGGGTGGTGAGAGAAGGCGGGGGTGAACGCGAGTTGGTGGGCGGGTTGTATGGGCTCGCGCTGGGGAAGGTGTTTGCAGGCGAGAGCATGTTTTCTCTGCCTGAGCGCGGCGGGACTGAGGCGAGCAAGGTGTGTTTGGTGAAGCTGGTGGAGGAACTGCGGGCGCGGGAGTTTGTGGGGCTGGATAGCCAGTTGTACAACCCGCATTTGGAGCAGTTTGGATTGGTGGAGGTGGCGCGGGAGGAGTACTTGGCGTTGCTGGCGAAGCAGCGCGGGGCACTGAAGGCGGAGAGTTGGCGGCGGGAGGCGTAGTTGGCGCGCGGTGTGGGCGGGCGTTATGCGGGGCGTGGATTATGCGGGGCGAGAAGCCGAACTACCCTGCGGGCATGAGTCAGATGTCCAATCCGTATGCGGCTTTGCAGCGCGATGATATGTTGATGGAGCAAAGAGTCAGCGTGATGGCAATTGTCGCGCTGGTGGTGGCGATTCTGGGATTTTTCGTGTGCATTGTGCCGGGGCTGGCGGGATTGGGTGCGCTGCTGGGTGTGGCGGCACTGGTGATTATTTCTCAGAGTGATGGGCGCGTGGGTGGGCGCGGGATGGCGATTGCGGCGATTGTGATCGGGCTGATCATGACAATTGGGCAGATTGGTGTTGCCATTGGCGTGCGGCAGGCGTGGGGCACGGCGCAGACGAAACTGTTTGCGCCGATGGCGGCGATTGTGAGTGACGCTGAGGCGAAAGACCTGGTGAAAGTGCAAGCGGCGATGACCAAGCCTGGCGCGAAGCGATTGACGCAGGCGCATGTGGATTCGTTTGCGGATGCGCTCAAGGATGAGATGGGGGCGTTTAAGGGATCGCCTAGCGGGATGATTCAGTTGGTGATGGCGTATCGCGATCTTGGGCCCATCATGCAGAAGTTTCAGGGGGGCGGAAGCAATGATGTGATTCCGATTCCGGTGGAATTTGAGAAGGGGATTGCGCTGCTGGCCGTACAGGTGGATGGCAGCGCGGGCAATGCGCCGGGGACGGCGGTGCAGGTGCCGATTGTAAATGTGAAAATCGTGACACCATCGGGAAAGGCGTTTTTGTTGTATCCGGGTGAAGCGGCGGATGCGAAGGCGGCGGAGGCGAATGTGCAGTTTCCGGATGCACCCAATGAGCCGGCGGGCAAGGGTGAACGGGAAGGGGAAGCGCCGGCTGATGTGGATGCCGATGCGGAAGTTGATGCACAGCCGGCGAAACCGGATGCACCCAAGCCTGCGGAGAAACCGTGAGTAGCGTGCGAGCCGACAACACGGCGGGCGGGATTGGCGGGGCGCAGCGCGAGCCGATCATCAGCGTGCGCAATGTCGTCAAGCGATTTGATGGGCGGGCGGTGTTGGATGGGATCAACCTAGACATCATGCCGGGTGAGACGATGATCATCATGGGTGGCAGCGGCAGCGGGAAGAGCACGCTGCTGCGGACGATCATCGGAAGCTTTGCGGCAGATGAAGGCTCGGTGATGATGTTCGGCAAGAACATGTGCTCGATGCAGGAGGCGGGGCTCAACGAGGTGCGCAAGCGGTTTGGCATTTTGTTTCAGAGCGGGGCGTTGTTCAACAGCATGACGCTGGCGGAGAATGTGGCTCTGATATTGCAGGAACATACTGATCTTGGGGCAGAAATCATTGATATTCAGGTGAAGATCAAACTGGAGATGGTGGGGCTTTTGGAAGCGGCGAATCGGTATCCGTCGGAGGTTAGCGGCGGGATGAAGAAGCGCGCGGGGTTGGCGCGAGCGCTGGCGCTGGACCCGGAGATTTTGTTTTATGACGAACCCAGCGCGGGGCTTGATCCGGTGACGAGCGCGGAGATCGATCAGCTCATTATCAATTTGTCGAAGCAGCTTGGGGTGACCAGCGTGGTGGTGACGCACGAGATGGATAGTGCGTTCACGATTGCGGACAGGATTTGCATGCTGGATAAGGGGAAGATGATTGCGGTGGAGACGCGTGAGTGGTTTGATGCGATGCGCAAGCTGCCTGAAGATGAAGCGCAAACGCGGCCTGTGCGCGAGCGGCTGATTCGCCAGTTTTTGCGGGGTGATGCGCAGGGGCCGCTGACGGAGCGGAAGAATACGGGGAATTATGAGCGAGCGTTGTTTGGGGAGAGCGGGCCTGTGCTATTGCCTACGCCGAGCATTGAGCCGACGCGGCGGAGGTGAAGAGGAGAATGAAAAACGGGCTGCGGTGTGCGGCCCGTTGTTTGTTTTGTGGTTGTCGGGTTTTGGGGTGTTCGATCCGGACCTTCGCAGGGCGTCGGGGCCGGCGTCGGGCGATTAGGGAGCGCAGGTGCCGCCGGCGAGGACGCGGAAGTAGGTTTCGACGTCGTGATCGCTGGGGAAGACACCATCGTTGTTGAAGTCGATGTCGTCGCAGGCGGGGCAGCTTGCACCGGCGAGCACGGAGAAGAAGTCGATGACGTCTTGATCTTCGGGGAAGACGCCGTTGTTGTTGAAGTCGATGTCGTTGCAAGCAATGACGCGCGAGAGCAGACTGGCGGGGATGACCTGCTTGGCGACGCCCGTGCGCTGGTAGCGGAAGATGAGGCCTGCACCGCCGCCATTTTCGAAGAATTCGACGCGGAATTTGTGATATCCGGGCTGCAGTCCGATGCGATTGGCGCGTTCGATCATGCCGTGCAGGCCATCGTTCTCGATGAAAACGTTGGAGCCGATGAACATGCGCGAGCCGTCGTCGGATTCGAGATAGAAGGTGTAGAGGTCGGAGGCTTGGGCGAGGAAGTAGCCTTCGTAGACGGCGGCGACGTTGTCGGCGCGGCCGCTGCTCGAGAAGTTGCCGGTGGTGCTGGGGAAGTTGATGTTGGGAACGGTTGTGACCAGATAGGGTGTGAGCTGGTCGTATGCGCCGAGGCCCTGGGGGTTGTTTTCGATGTAGTACTTGACGTCGAGGGCGGGTTGCAGGCCGCCTGTGTTGCTTGGGCCCAGGAAGTCGGCGGGGTCGAAGACTTCGCCCGTGACGATGGCGGTTGCGGTGGTGTTGGCGGAATCGCGGGCGGTGTAGGTGAAGCTGTCGAGGCCTGTGTAGTTGGCGGGAGGGGCGTAGCGGAGTAGATCGCGACCGCCGGGACCTGCGCCGATGACGCGGGTGATGGTGCCGCCGCGGACGCTGGTTGGAGTGAAGGCGCTGATGGTGAGTGCGCTGGCGTTACGGGCGGAATCGTTGGCGAGGACGTCGATGTTTCGCGGGCTGGCGCTTTGGAAGATGCCCATGTCATCGGAAGCGGCTTGGACGTTGGGGATGTTTGCGAGCGTGAAGCTGGAGACGTTGGTGGACCATGCGCCGCTGCTGGTTTTGTATTCGCCGATACCCCAGAAGGTCGTGTTGTCGGCGGGATCGACTTGGATGTGGTAGTAATCTCCCCAGCGGCCACCCGATGCGGACGCGCCGGCTTGCACGATAAGCGGCAGCGACATGCGACCTGTGGGATCAGTGGGTGCTCGCGCGGCGATGGCGACGGCGGGGTTGGTGCCCGGACCGCTCACGCCCATGACCATGCCGATTTGTCCGGAGGCGTTGACGGTGATGGCGGGGAAGAAGGAGTGCATCGCGCCGCCTGGATCAACGTCGCCTGATTGCACGAGGGTTGGTGTGCCGGAGAGGGGCCAGGAGGCGGTGTTGAGTTCGTACCAGCGTGCGAAGCTGCGGCCTGCGACGCCCACGCTGTGGGCGAGGACGAGGCGGTTGTTTCGCCAAGCGGCGTTCATGACGCGAGCGTCGATGACGCTGACGGTGTTGCTGAGGTCGGGCGTTGCAGCGGCGGGAGCGCCGGCGAATGCGGGGATGGTGACGTTGACGGTTTGCAGCGCTGGCGCGGTGAGGGGCGAAGCGATGGCTTGCAGGCGGATGGCGGTGCTGCTGGCGAAACTGGTGAAGTAGACGGCGGGGTTGGGCGTTGTGGTGGTGCCCAAGTGCTCGGCGATTTGGACGCTGGCTGCGCCGGTGTCTCGCAGGGTGCTGAAGACGACGGGCTGGCCTGTGAGCATGGGGGTTTTGTCGAAGATGCGGTAGGCTGCGCCGCCGAAGCCGCTGGCGCTCAAACCGAAGAGATTGCCAGTGACGTAGTAGCCTTGGGCGTCGTAGCCGAAGCCTGGGTAGTCCCACCAGTAGGTTTGGGTGCCGCTGGTGATGACGCCTTGGGTGCGATATTTGTACCACGTGCCGTTGGGGTCGGCGTCGTCGCTGACGGCGATGGTGACCCATGATTCGGTCGTGCCGTAGGTTTCGAAAGCGACGACGACGAAGCGTTGGGCGAGGTGATCGAAGAAGCACTTGGGATCGAAGACGAAGTTTTGCGAGCCCAGGGGTTCGAAGAAGCCGGGGTTGCCTGGTGAGCCGAGGTCTGTGATGAAGGATCGCACGCCGGCGCGGTTGTAGAAGGCGATGGACTGGTTGACGGTGACGACGACGTGCGTGGAACTGACGGCGAGGCTGGGGTCGGGCGGATTCCAGCCGGTTGCGGTGATGCCGGGCCAGAGTTGGTTGGGCACGGTCATGGGCTCTGCGGTGACGCTGCCTTGCTTGGTGACGACGGCGCTAACTTCGATTTGTGCTTGGGGCGGAGCGGGGTGGTCGGGCAGCATGGTGCGGATGCGGCGCGTGGTGATGGGCGTTTTGTCAGCTTTTTCGCTGGTGTCGATCATCTTGCGCGTGTCGAGAATTTGTGCGATGGCGGTGCGGCGGACGACGGTGCCGGGCTTGGTGAGGTCGAGGGCGTCGGCGGGCGGGGCGGCGAGTTTGCCGCGTGGGGCGGGCGCGTTCTCGGGGGCGAGGGGGATGGGCGGGGCGGGGAACTGGGGTTGCTGGGCGGTGCGGGTGGCGCAGCCGGCAGGAATGATGAGGGAGGCAAGGAGGCCGATTGTGCCAACTGCAAAACGCATAGACATCTCCCGCGTGAGATGGTGAAAGGGGCGGAAATCGCCCGAGGAGTAAGCGGGATTATTCGGCGTGCGGGGATAGCGGGATGGAGGAAAGTTGGAAAGAAGGCCGACGTGATCGGACGTGTGAGGACGCGCGAGTAGACGAGGGGAACTACTGGCGCTCGTTGTTTTGTTGCTTCTCGCGCTGGGTCATCATCTCGACGATGTGGTCGCGAGCGGCTTTCAGGTCGGCTTCGGGAGGCTCTGGGAAAAGTTGGTCGAAGGTTTTGCCAGAGGCGGCGATTTGACGCGCGGCAGCGATTTCATCAAAGTACTTCTCGCGCAAAATGTCGTAGGCCCAGGCTTGCAAACTCGGTGGTGCTGCGATGTACGAAGAGTTAGCGTCGTCGAGATCGAGCGACTGGATGAAGAAGACAAAGGTGTTACCGGCAACGACGTTGAAGTCGCGGTCGAGTTGCTCCATGCGATATGTCTCGCGATCAACTGAGGTTCGGCGGGCTTGTTCGTTCATGAAATAGCGGTGGAAGTCGCGGGCGTAGTTCATCTGGCTCAGGAAGACATCGGGGTCTTGACCAAGCAAGCCTGCGGCGTATGCATTGAAGATTGCGCCTTGCACCTGTGAAATGGTGGTGCTGGGGCGGGTGGCTTGATCGTTGAGTTCGGTTTGCACGAACTCGTTGATAGGAACGCTGAATCGCGCGACGCGGTCTGGGTCGTAGACGTTTTGCTTTTTGAAGTTTCGAAGCTTGGAATACCACTCGCCCGCACTTTGCATGTCGCCGCGGCGGTACATGAAGAGGACCACGTCGATCAGAAAGTTTTGGTAGCCGTCGGAGAGGTGGCTCACGCCGCGTTCGGCGGTTTGATCTTCGAGTTTGATGACTTGTCCTCGGCTGGGGTCCCAAGCCCAAGCACGGCTGCGGATTTCGTCAAGCACCATGCCGTAGCTTTCGGCGAAGTGGGCGCTGGGCATGACTTGGTACATGGGATACTGCTGGAAGATTGAAGCGCGGAAGTCGAAGAAGATGTCGCCTGTGCGGAAGAGTTCTTGCAGGCTTTGCACGACGATGCGGTCGGTGTTGAGGAAGTCGAAGTCCTGCTGATTTTTCTTGTCGTCGCGCACGCGGTCGCCGGCTTCTTCGACGCCGCGGGCGGACCAGTAGAGGGCGTGGGTGCTGGGGTGGCGCCAGTCGAGGGGGCCGTACTTGTCGGTGTAGCGGATCATGCGATCAACTTCCATGTGGAAGTCTTGCGTGAGCACGCGATTGCGAACGTGGAGGACGAGGGGCTCCCACACGTCCTTGTACTGCGGGTCGTTCATCAGGACGCGCAGGGCGTTGGTGCGCGGGCCAGCCATGCGGGCGAAGAAGACTTCTTTGCGGGCGGAAGTTTCGTAGGCGCGGTTGATTTCGACGCGCTCGAGCATTGCGAAGCGGTCGAGAGGATTTTCGAGATTCCAGTTTAGTTCGCTTTGGAGTTTGGCGATCAGCGCGGGGGCTTGTGGGTGCGCGGCGTAAATTGCTTCAAGACTCTTGGGAGCTTCGGCGATGGTGGTGAGCCACGCGACATACTTGGCGATGGCTTTGCTGCGGACGCGGTCGTCGGAGTCGCGACGGGGCGGCGGGCCCATGACGACCGTCCACTCGCGCGCGACCTGACGCTTGTAGTAGTTGTTGGCATCGTCGGTGAAGCCTTGGATTTTGTGGGCGTAGATCCACGCGAGTTCTTTGTGCAGCAGCAGGTCGTTGGGGTTGGCCTGGATGCCTTCGTCGCGCAGAATCCGGATGCCTTGATTGACCCAGTCCCAGCGTTCTTCGCGGGTTTTGGTCATCACGCTGATGTTGTACGCGAGGTTCCAGGCATGAAAGACCCAGACGCGCGGGAAGCGCGGTTGCAGGCGCGTGATGGCGCGGGCGAGTTCTACGGCTTCGTAGTACTTGCCGGCTTCTTTCATGTCGTTGGCGCGCATCCAGAGTGCGTTGACGAAGATGCCGCGGAACGCGCCCATGGCGACGCCCAGGCTGATTTCCCAGCGGTCGTTATCTTCGGCGCGGTCGGTGTAGGTGAGTTTGGCCTTACCTGCGATGCTGGTCATCTGCACGGACAGACCCATGCTGGCGGCGAGGGCGAGGGCCATCAAGCCGCCTGCTGCCCACTGGACTTTTGCGTCGCGCGACATGCACAGACTCCTGAGAGAACGTTGGTACTAGTGGCCTGACACTATTGGCCTGAGTAGATGGCGAGTTCGCGCTTGCGGAAGATCATGACACCGATCATGTAAAGGATGAGGGTGGCGGCGAGGAGGACGAATACGCCGAAGAGGAGGGTGCTCCAGGGGAGGGCTTCGCCTTCGACGAGTCGGGCGGTTGGTCGCAGATCGGCGTAGACCTTGAAGGTGTTGCCGATGCCTTCGGCAATTGCGCCGATGGCTTGGTTCAGGTAGAGTTTCTTGCCGTCGGTGGTTTCTGTCTCGAAGGTTTCGAGGCTCTTGAGGAGGAAGCCCGAACCTTCTGCCGCCCAGAAGGTGACGATGGAGACGAGTGACGCGACGGGAAAGCTCATGAAGGTGGATGCGGTGATGCCGACCATCGCGAGAAAGAGAAGCTTGACCCAGAGGACGACCATGAGGCGGAAGAAGTTGGCGGTGAAGGAGCCGGAGACGTAGCTGAGTTCAAGGCCGTCGGCTGGTGGAAAGGTAATGGCGAGAGGGTTGCCCGTGCCGCGCTGCACGTCGGCGTTGAAAATGGTGATGGCGAGGTTGCCGTCGGCGTCGATGAGTTGGTGAGAGAGGCGAATGGTCTGCGGCTGGTCGAGAGGCGTTTCGATGACTTGCGGCGGGTCGTTACTGCCGTGGAAGTAAAAGGAGAGCCGGTACATTTGGTCAGGCATGTTGCCGCCTGATTGGATTTTGTATCGCAAGATCACAGGACGGGCAGAGTTTCGGGCGGCTTGGAGATTGCTGAAAACAAACAGGCGATTGTCGCCGGCTTCTATCGTGCGATAGCTCACTTCAACACTCTTGAGCAGACCGGAGCGGACTTCATCGGCGAATTTTTGTTTGTTGCGAGCGATCGTTTCAGGCGTGTCGCCCATGGCGATGGCCGCGCTGTCGAACTCTTGCTGGACGCGAGCGTCGATTTCTTTCTGGAGATTGTCAATGTCAAGGTCTGGCGGTGCAAGGCCGACCCGCTTCTTACTGGTCAGGACCTGCGTTTCGAGCATGAGGCGGTCTTCGCTCATGAGCATTGAGGTGTCAGTGGCGACGAAAGCGGCGGACTCACCCTGCGCAGGTTGGCGGCGGAGGAACTCGGTGAAGATGAAGATGCCGGAACTGGCGACGCCCAGCAACACAGCGGCGAGAACGCCTACGCCAACCCACTTGCCCAGAATGTACTGCCATGCGGCGACGGGCTTGGTGATGGTTTGCCAGATGATTTTGTCGCGCTGCTCGGTGGCGACGGTGGCGACGCTGAAGAGCACGATGAGCAAAGCGATGAGCAGGAAGCTGCCGCCTGTGGCGTATTGGAGGAAGGCTTGCACGCGGTACCGCAGCGGCTGATCTTGCGTGAGCAGCAAGGGCAACGCGGCGAGCGAGAACATGAGCAGGATGATGAAGACCAAAGAGACGCGCAGGCGGACGGCTTCGGTCAGGACGTTGCGGGCGATGCTGAAGACGGGGTTGCTTGCACCAAGCAACAGGCCAGCGAGGCGCATGAGAGCGGTGAAACTAGCCATGAGAGCCACAACGCCCACGACGGGCGGCATGATGATGGGAAGCACGCCGCGCAGCACGCTGAGCTTTTCGAGGCCCCAGACGCTGCCCAGCAGCAGGCTGCAAATGGCGATCAGGCCCAGATAGGTGATGCCTAAGCCCAGCCAGATGACAACCAGTGCGATTCCGGTTGCGATTGCGAGACCTACGCCAACGCCCGCAACACTGTGCTGGGTGTTGACGATGCCTTCGACGACGCGCGCGGTTGCGTCCATCGAGTCGAGGGGTCGCGTGAGTTCTTCGCTAGAGACAGTTTTACCTTCGGCTTTGGCGGCGTTCTCGATCTCCTCGGCTTGGCGACGCATGTCGGACTGAGCTTCGCGGATGGGAGCCATCGCCTGGTCGCGAGCTTTCGATGACGCGACGCTATAGCTAATGAAAAGCACACCAGCCAGAGCGACGACGATGACGCTGGCGATGATTTTGAACCATCGCGATTGCTGGAAGCGGTCGCATGCGGAGAGCCATTTGCCGATCACGGCTTGGCCTCCCCACTGCCGTCGGGTTTGTTGATGAGGTTGCCGATGACGGAGAGATCGACGTTGTCGGTCTTGACGGGTTCGCTCGCGATGGGCTTGGGCGCTTCCTTGACCTGCGCGGCGACAGTTTTCGTGCCTGAGATGAGATCGCCGATGAGATTGTCGTTAAGGCCGTCGGTGCGGGCGGGCTGCGTGGTTTCAGGAGATTGCTGGGTGGGCTTGGGAGCAATCGCTGGAGCGGGCTCGGGGTCGCCTTTGACGAGTTTGTCGATGACGGCGTCGCCGCGTTCTTGGTCGCTATCTTGGCCTGCGCGCAGGAAGTTGGCGGTCTGCCCGCCGGAGGTTGCGCCGCTGGTGGTGACTTGCTCGGTCTTGGCTTTTTCGACGATATCGAGGAAGAGAGCTTCGAGCGTTTGGCGGGGCTTGCTGACTTTGCGAATGCTGTGCTTGCCGCCGGTGCGAGCTTGCACGATGCGGTCGATCTCTGCGATGGTGGCATCGTCGAGTTGATCGGTTTCGATGGTGGTGCGATCTTGCGTGGTGAGGAGGTTGTCGCAGGTGCCTTCGGCGCGTTTGGTGCCGCCGTAGAGAATGACGAGGCGATCAACGCAGTCTTCGACGTCGCCCAGCAGGTGGCTGGAGAGAAGAACGGTTTTGCCGCGGCGACCCAGCTCGATGATGAGGTCTTTGATTTGGCGCGTGCCGATGGGGTCAAGGCCTGTGGTGGGTTCGTCGAGGATGAGGAAATCGGGATCGTTGATGAGAGCCTGCGCGATGCCCAAGCGACGCTGCATGCCTTTGCTGTACTCGCGCACGGGGCGGAACTGGGCGCCGGTCATGCCCAGCATGTCGAGCAGTTCATCAACGCGGCGGGCGCGGGTGCGGTGGTCGAGTTCGAAGAGCTTGCCGTAGTAGTCGAGGGTTTCGCGGGCGTTGAGGAAGGGGTAGAGATAGCTTTCTTCGGGCAGGTAGCCGATGCGTTTTTTGATGTCAACGTCGGTGGGCAGCTTGCCGAAGACGCTGACTTTGCCGCTGGTGGGCGTGAGCAGGCCCAGGATCATTTTGATTGTGGTGCTTTTGCCGCTGCCGTTGGGGCCCAGGAGACCGAAGACTTCGTGCCGACGGATTTCAAAGCTGAGGGTTTGCACGGCTTTGGCGTAGTCGCGCATCCAGAAGTCTTTGAACGTCTTGGTAAGCTGCGTGCAGACGACGACCGGCTCGCCCACCGAGGGCTTGGCGGCTTGCGAAGGGCGAAGACCTTGATTCTGCGTTGTTGAGCCTGCCTGCGTCATGCGAATGCTCCGCCAGTCGTTGGTTTATTCGCCGGTTGTTTCGTTCGGGGTTTCGGTGGTGAAGCCGCTGCGCTGCATGCGCTTGAGCTGATCGGCACGGGCCTTGAGTGCTTCCTGCTCGCGGACTTTCTTGTCGATTTCGCGCTGGATGAGCGGATCGCGGTTGAGCGAGAGTTGCAAGATGTCGCCCGCGTTGCTGGCGGGGAGCCAAAGCATTTGGATTTGAGGCTTGCCGTAGAACGCGCTGACGGCGCTGGCCCACTCGCGCTGGGTCATGACGAGCGGGTTGCTTTCAAACTGGCTGGACATCGCGCTGAAGCGGCGGTCTTTGCTTTGGGCAAGACTGACAACTTCGGAGCGGTAGGCCTGCGCGTCGGCGATGGACTTGGTGACGGAGCCTGAGACGCGCAGTTCGCGGTCATTGACTTTGACCGTGTTGCCTTGCATGGCGTTGTCGATCTCAGCGAGGACCGTTGTTTGCTTGGCGGCGTCGCCTGTTGCGATCGCGGCTTCGTAGGCATCGATGCGTTCGAGCAAGTAGCCCGAAAGTTCGCCAGCGGTTTCGTTGAGGACTTTGGAGCGTTCGGTTTGTGCGTCTTCGAGAGCCTTTTGGCTCTTGCTGGCGGCCGCTTGCACTGCGGCGAAGTCTTTGCGCACCAGCAAAGGCGGCGTGACTTCGGTCATCTGCATCGTTTCGATGGAGATGCCTGAGTTCATCGCGTCGAGGGTTTCCTGCGTCATTTGCTTTGCGCGGGCGGCGACGCCTGACTCGGATGAGTCTGCGGATTGACGCAGCAAAACATCGATGCTGGTTTCGGCACATGCTCGCACAACGCCAACTTTGACTGCGCTGCGAACAAGTTCTTGCTCTTGCGTGAGCAGAACGTTTTCGGCATACTCACGCGTGTTTTTGCGGCGGTAGGTTGCGCTCCAGCGGGCGTGCACCAAGTTGCCATCGCCTGTAATGATGGACCCGGTGCGTTCATCCTCGGGCTTGAGGCTCATGGGCGTGCCCAAGTTGTCAAGCGATTGGTTGACGGTGCCGGCGGGGATGGCGACCCAAAAATCTTCGTCGATGGCGACGCGTTCGACGCCTGTGCTGACTTTGAGCAGTTCGCCAAAGGGGAAAGGCGGTGCCCAGTGCAGGCCTGGCGGCAACTGGCTTTCGGTCATTTTGCCGAAGACCACGCGGATGCCTTGTTCGCCTTCTTGCACGCGGTTGAAGCCCTTGGCGATGTAGGCCAGGAAGAGTGCGCCGACGGCGATATAGATGATGCCCAGTAGGACGTTGAGCGCGTCAGCGAGGCTCTTGTTCGCCGGGTCCATCAGCGTTGCGTTGTCGGCAGCGTCGATGTCGTTTTGGCGGAGCGTGACTGAGCCAGCGCGGCGCGCGGGCGTGCTTGATGAAGCACTGCTGGGAGTTTCGGGCGCGAGGAGTAAACGGAACTTGTCCATTACTTCTTGCCTCCGGTGGGTTTGGCAGCGGGCTGAGTGCCGGCCATTTCATTCAGAGCGCTCTTGATGCTCTCAGGAGTCGTGAAGCTGGGGAGTTGGCCTGCGCGAATGCCGTTGAGGCTGTCGGGCATGAGCAGATTGAAGCCTGGGTAGCTGCTGGGAATGACCAGCGTTGCGGTGCGCGGGTTGACGCCCCGGATGAATTCCATCTGGTCGAGGTAGACGGCGAGCTGAGGGTTCTTGTTCATCAGCGCGAGGTATGGAGCGACTTCGTTGTCGCCCTTGCTGCGAATGTCTTGTGCGAGGCGTTCGGCGAAGGCGCTGATCTTTTGCGAGTCGCTATTGGCGCGGTCGCGGATGGCTTGGGCCTGGCTTTGGCCTTGGCTTTCGATTTCCTTTGCGATGCGTTCGCGGCCGCTCTTCATGCGATCAAAGACGGCACTGGTAACGGCTTCAGGCAGCAGGATGCGCGTGAGGCCCACGTCGATAGCTTCGACGCCGTAGTCGGCGAGTTTGACGCCTTGCTTGTCTGCACTTTGCGTGAAGGCGTCCTTCATCGCGATTTCGAGTTCGGGGATTTTGCTCTTGTTGGTTTCAGCCGTGAAGAGGTCCTGCATGGTGAACTTGCTCACGACGCCTGCGGCGGCGCGGAGGTTGGCTTGCAGGGCTTGCTCGGCCTTTTGGTAGTGCTCTTCGCTGCGTTCGCCCGCGCTGCTGAAGGTTTGGAAGAACTTGAGCGGGTCGGTCACGCGCCAAGTGCAGAAGGTTTCAACCGCGATTTGGCGATTGTCGGCGGTTTGCTGCGTTTCGACCTTCAGGGTCAGCAGCCGCATGCGCGTGTCGTATTTGGTGACTTCTTGGAAGGGGTACGGCAAGCGGAAGCGCAGGCCCGGCTCGCGGATCACGCTTTCATCGGTTGCTTTGCCGAAGGTGGTTTTCACCGCGGCTTCAGTAAAGCGAACTTGAAAGGTGAAGGCGAAGGAGGCCAGCACCAGAACGACCAAACCAGCGACCAGATAGCGAAGCAGTCTTTGCACGATCAACTCCTCAGAGGAGAGACGAAGTACCGGAGAGACGAAGTACCGAAGTGAAATGCGAATCTTTGAACTTGCGTGGGATCATTCTTCCTTGGGTCTGAAGATGTCGGTGCCGACTTCTTTGTCGGTGCCGTCGATGAGCCAGCGGACTGAACCCTGGCCGCCGCCCACGATGTACATGCGCGAGCCTTCGGTGAGTTTGGTCATGGCGTCAAAGTACTGACGCGAGAGGAAGACCATCGGCGCGGCTTCGTACATTGCGACTTGGCCGTCGTAACGCAGGGCGCGGCCGCGGGCACTCATGTGCTTTTGCCAGCGTTCAGCGCTGGCTTTGGCGAGCGTGCTGGCTGATTTGCCGCCTGCTTGGCCGATGAGCTGGCCGATTTTGACTTCCTGCTCGGCGACGTTGGCGTCGGTGATGGTGCTCTTGTCACCTTCGCGGCGTTTGCGTTCGAGGAGGGCGTTGAGGTTGTCGATCTCGTCGGCGATGCGGCCTGCGAGGTTGTAGTCCCCCACTACTTGCGTGAGGGTTTGCACCTTGTCAGCTTCGGCCTTCAGCAAGTTGGCGAAGCGGCGCTGGTCGGCTTGCACGGGAGTTTCGAAGGCTTTGGCGGCGGGCTTGGGCGGGTGTACGCCGGCGACACCTACATAGATGACTTCGACGCCAGCGCCCAGGACTTTGCCATCGGGGGTTTGGTTGAGGCGGTCGAAGGCCTTTTGCACGAGCACGCGGAGTTCGTCGCTGATGCGTGTGCGGTCGGCGCCGAGCACTTGATCGAGATAGACGCTTTGGAAGTACTGCGTGATTTCGCCCTGAGCGACGGTCTTGAGCAGTTCGTCGCGCTGCATCGGGGCGGCGAGCGTGTCGTAGGCCTTGACATCACGAATGACATAGTGCAGCGGCATTTCAACCGAGACCATGGCAAGGTCAACAAGGCCCGCGTCGGTTGTGCCCGGGACGCCTAGAGCTGCGGGCACGATGGCGGCACTGTCCGTTGTGGCTGCGGCGTCGCCTCGCATGGAGCGGACGTATTGGAAGACTTCTTGCCCGGGGTGGTCGTTGGTCCAGAGGATGGCCTTGGCGCCGCTCTTGGTGAGCGTGCCCAGTTCGATGATGCGAAGGCCCTTGACGCTGCGATCTTCGAGAACGAAGCGGCCTTTCTGATCGCGCGAGAAATACTCGGGCACATAGATGGATTCGATGGGCCAGGGCATCTTCACGTGCGGGCCTGGGGCGAGTTCTTCGCCAACTGGTGCGCCAAAGCGAAGCTTCATGGCGCGTTGGTGTGGCTGGACGATGACGAATGCGGTCATGAGCCACATGAGCACCAGCGCGACGAGAATGAGCGGCGCGAGGGTTTTGCTGACGAGTTGATAGAACCAACCGCCCGTGACGTCGAAGCCCAACTGATAGTTGATGGCTTCGCCGATGGACTGGGCAACGCGATCGGGAGCGGCGACGAAGCCCAGCAAGCGCGAGTCGAACGCGGGCTTGGGAATTTCATTTGCGCGGCGGGGGCGATAGGCGCCCAGAATGAGATTGAAGATGATCTCGGCGCCGATGACGACGAGGAAGAGGGGAACAACCCAAGGGAGTTTTTCCATCAGCCAACTGGGGCCGACGAGATCAACGATGACTGCAACGGCGTGGACGAGGCCCAGCAGACTGGTGCCGGCGGCAAGAGCAGCACCGGCGCGGAGGTTGGCCCACGCGGTTTGCTTGGCCATGCCTGCGGTGAACCGTGCGACGAGGAAGCCGCAGACAGCGACGATTGCGCCCATCGCGAGGAGGGCATACTCGTGCTTGGTGCCCAAGAAAATCGGCGTGGTGGTGACGCCGCCTTCTTTGGCGGGCGGCGGATTCATGAGTTCGCGGTAGGCGACAAACCGCCAAACGCCAAAGCCGATGAGCAGGCTGGCGATGATCCAACTGACGGCGGGGGTCAGAACGCGGTGGAGCATGCCCAAGCGGCGGGCCTGGGGCTTGAGCTCTTCTTGCGTGAAGACCGCGGAACTCTCGCCACCTGACTGGGCAAGGGCTTCGGCCTCCATGTACTCAATGCGTTCGCGACGGTGCTGGTCAAAGAGAATGACCAGGCACAGCCAGCCCAGGATGCCAGCGCCGAAGAAGAACGCGCTGCTTCGAGCGGCGTGGTCGTCGGACAGAATGGCGTAAATGAGCCAGCCGCCTGCGACCAGGGTCTGGACGACCAGTCCAACCACAGCAGCCTGACGGGCCCGTTGATACGTGAGATAGTCAGCCTTCATGCAGCGTTCCTACCGACACGACAGACGACCGGCGAAGAAAAAAGCCCGGCGTCCCACAGTTTCACGAACAGAAAAGCTCCGGACATGCCCAAGGAAGGGCGAGGCCAGAGACGCAAACTTGAACTCTCTCTCCACGATAGCGCGTTGCAGCACGTGAAGCGTGCGATGGCGCGAGCAAGCACCGTCCGGGTTTGGACTTTGCTTGTGCCGGTTGCGACGCGGGGATCACATGGCGGCAGGGGATTGTCGCACGTAGAGGGCATGGTGTCTAGCAACCGACAACTGATACAACCCGTTGGAGAGTGCTATCAGGGCGAGACGAGGCGGAGAACCCGCAGCATCGCGCAAAGATGGCCTGCGGGGGCGCGAGGCCGGGGAGGAACAATCAGTACGACGCCCGAGCGGGCGACGTTGCAACGATGTACGAACCAAGTTCGCTACAGTTCGTATATTTGGGTCCGGCGGTTGGGGCGAGTATGCTTGGGCCCCTCGGTAGTCGCGACAGTTCTGAGTCGCGGTGGGCTGGTTTGCTCACGCGATAGGCGAAACGAATCTTTTGCTCTCATGATTACACAAATACTTCCCATTGCCCGCAATACGTTCGTGGAAAGTGTCCGCCAGCCGGTGGTTTTTGTGCTGGTGGCGTTGTCGGGGTTCATGCAGATCATCAATACCTGGAACACCGGGTTTTCGATGGGATATGCGTCCAATGACTCGGCGGAAGTGACATCCGACAACAAGTTGTTGTTCGACATTGGGCTTTCGACGGTATTTGTGGTGGGCGCGGTTTTGGCGGGATTTATCGCGACGGCGGTGATCAGCAAAGAGATTGAAAAGAAGACAGTGCTGACGGTTATCTCAAAGCCGGTGTCGCGGGTTGCGTTGATTTTGGGGAAGTATTTGGGTGTGTCGGGCGCGATCATGTGCGCATCGATCACAATGATGGTTTTCTTGCTGATGGGGATTCGCCACGGGGTGATGAGTACCGCAGGCGATGACCTTGATGGACCGGTGCTGCTGTTCAGCGGGATTGCGCTGGTGCTTTCGATCGGGCTGGCGGCGTGGTGCAACTACTTTTATGGATGGAGTTTCTCGCAGACAGCACTGATGTTGATGTTGCCGCTGTTTGTGGTGGCGTATTTGGCGGTGCTGTTTGTGAGCAAGAAGTGGAGTTTGCAGCCGCCCATGCTGGATTGGAAGCCGCAGGTGATGACGGCATGCGCATGCTTGCTGCTGGCGATTTTGGTTTTGTCGGCGGTAGCGGTGGCGGCGTCGACGCGGCTGGGCCAGGTCATGACGATCGTGGCGTGTTTGTCGGTGTTTGTTGCCGCGTTGATGAGCAACTTTTTCTTGGGGCGGTTTGTGTTTGTCAACCAGCCGCTGGGGATGATTGAAAACATTGCAGATCAGAAGGACGGGGATTTCATTGTTGATCAAGGGCCGCTGAAGGTGCGGATCAACAAGCCTTTGCCGACGACGCTGAAGGCTGGCACGCCGGTGTATTACAGCCCGAGCCCGAATGGATTTCCGTTGCTGTCATTACAGGAATACAAGCCTGTGACGGGGAATTTGGACGACATCAACACGTTGATGGGCGACCGAGCGTCGGGGCCGGCGATCATCTTGATGGCGGTTGAGGGGCAAGTGGTGACGATGCGGAATGTGGGGCCAGCGCCAGTACTCGTGGTGCGATCTCCTGAACGTGGGGATTATGTGTTTACCGAGCCGACGAAGATTCGCCCATTGCCGTTGGTGGCATGGGGCGTGGTGCCGAATTTGCAGTTTTTCTGGTTGCTGGATGCGGTGACGCAGAACCGGGAAGTGCCGGGGAGCTACTTGGGCTTGTCGGCGGCGTACGCAGGGGTGCAGATCGTGGTGTTTTTGTGCCTGGCGGTGATTTTGTTCCAGCGGCGGGATGTGGGCTGACCGTGATCACGGGGCGTGCTTCAGAGATGTCACTGGTTTGTAAGTTGTTTGGAAGACTGCAACCGCTGAAGCATCGAGACTGAATAGTTGTTTGGTTCAGGCTTATCATTATGCGTGCAGACGCTTGTCTGGCACGTTCCAGATTGGAGTTTCACAACATGGCTCGTAGCAATTTTGATCTCGATGGCAAGCAAGCCGCCAAAAAGTCTTCGGGAGGCGGCGAAGAAGGTAACAGCAAGAAGAAGATGATCCTTCTGGGTGTCATTGTTGCTTGCCTGCTCGGGGCTGGCGTCGTGACATACCTGTCAAACCAAGGGCCGCAGCAGCAAGCTCTGGACCTGCCTGAGCCACCGCCGCCACTGACGCCTGAGCAGCAAAAGGTCGTCGACAAGCAGATCAAGATCCAAGAACGCATTATGAAGGATCGTCCGCCGGCTGGCTCGTAAGAACGCAGCCCGATTCACCTTTGGGGGATTCACGTGACACAGCAGCTCGTCACTGGAAGCGACGATTGCACGGTGTGTGGTCAGAGCATGACTGGCAAAGCCGGCGTGAACGACGCAAAGGGTCGGCCGGTCTGTGGTGATTGCATTGAGGCGGCAAGACAACTGGTCGCACGGCGCGAGAGTCGAAAGCGGCAGGTCGAGCAACTGAAGAAATCCGAGCATGAGCTTGCACGCGTGGAGCATGACAACACGGCGGTGTTGCAGATGTCTGAAGAGGACGTGCTCGCGCTCTCGCGGTTTGCCTGTAAGAACTGCGGGCGTGTGCTGCCGGTCGCGGGGCTGGGGTGTGAGGCGTGCGGATACGGCACCACGCTGGGAGTTCCAACGAAACGGCGCGCGCGATTTTTCTCGCTGAAATTCAGCGGACCAAGTTCGCAAGCCAGTGCGCTGTTTCCGCAGTTTGATAGCCGAATCGTGACATGGGCCGGGACGGGCGCGATGGTGTTGGGTGCGCTCACGCCTTTGGTCGCGATGCTGGTGCGCTGGATGTGGGAGGGAGCGATTGTGTTGGCACTAGGACTAACAATTGCTGCGATGGGACTGATGGGCTATGCCCGGCGGTCGTCGCCGGTTTCGATCGGTGCGCCAGCGATTGGTGGGGTGGCAGTGTGCGTACTGCTGCTGCGCGGGTTGGGTGGGCCAACATCTCAGAGTTTGATGGCGTGGTTGGCGGTGGGCGTTGCAGGACTTGGATTGCAACTGTGGGGAATCTTGAGTGGCCATGATGAATGGCTGGTGCGGCGGTCGATGTGGGCAAGTTTGGTGGCACAGGCGGGACTTATGACCTGCGCGATCATTCGGTGCTCACAGGTCGGATAAGTCGCGTGTTTTCAGGCGATGCCGTCTTTGACGAGCATGCGGATATGTCATAATTTACAACGAAGCGTCGTCCAAGTAGTTGTGGCAAGCATACTTGCATCTTCGCGAAAGTTGCTGCACGCTTGGTTGGCCTTTTAAAAGCGGATGAATCGATGAACTCCCGCATACCGGGGTCCGATGGGAAAGGCATCAGTGATGAAGTTGCAAGCGGAATGTGCAAAGCGTAGCAGCAACACTTTGGGAGCAGCGGATGAGTACGACGGCGATGGACAGGGTTCTTCAGTGCAACACACTACCGAGCTTGCCCGGCGTGGCGCTGCGAGTGTTGGAACTTTCGCGTGATGCGAATGTGTCGTTGTCGGCTTTGAGTGATGCGGTGCAGCCCGACCCGGCACTGGTGGCGAAAGTTCTAAAGACCGTCAACAGCAGTTACTACGGGTTGTCGTCGCCTTGTCCGTCGATTCATCGGGCGATGAGCATGCTGGGGCTGAACACGGTCAAGTCGATTGTGCTGGGGTTCAGCCTTGTGGACTTTACCAAGAGCTTGGGCGCGAGTTCGGCGACGTTTGACATGCCGACGTATTGGCGTCGAGCGATTTACTCGGCTGCTGGTGCGCGGGCCATCGCAAAGCAAGTTCGCAAGGTTGAGGCCGAGGAGGCGTTTGTTGGTGCGCTGGTAGCGGATATCGGGATGCTGGCTTCGCTGGCGGCGCTGCGCGATGAGTACGTTCGCGTGACGAAGGATTCGCCCGAAGACCATGATGAACTGGTTGCAATTGAGCGGCAGTTTCTGTCGTTTGACCATGCACAGATTGGCAAAGAGTTGGCGAACAAGTGGCGGCTGCCGGCGCAGCTGGTGTCGTCCATCGGGTATCACCATCAGCAGGAGATGGCAATCCCGGCGCACGCGGACCTGGTGCGGTGTGTGGTGCTGGGGCGCTATTTGGCGGGATCGCTGACGATGAAGCAATCCAAGCGCAAGCTGGGGCAGTTCATTGTGAATGCACGCGATTGGTTTGGCATCGACAACGAGACGGCGAAGAAGCTGGTCTCTGCGACCAACACGGGTGCGGCGGAACTGAGCAAGCTACTTGAAGTCAAGACGGGCAACATGGGCAATGTCGAGGCGATTCTGGCAGAAGCGCAAGAGCAACTGGTGATGTCGCAGATGGAATTGTCGCAAGCAAATGAGCGGCTGACGAAGAAGACGGTGACGGACGCGCTGACGCAGTCGCATAACCGTGCGTTCTTTGATGAAGAAGCGAAGGCCGCGTTTCATCGCTGTAATGCGAGCGGCCGGCCGTTTTCGATTGTGTTTGTTGATGGCGACAAGTTCAAGAGCGTGAACGACACGCATGGGCACACGGCGGGCGACATGGTGCTGAAGGAACTTTCCAAGCGCATGCGCACGGTATTTGATGGCGTGGGAACGCTGTGCCGGTATGGTGGAGAAGAGTTTGCGGCGATTCTGCCTGGATTGGACAATCGCGCGGCGGCGGAGCTTGCGGAAGCTGCGCGAAGTGTGATTCAAGCCGAGCCGTTTACGCTCAGCACGTACGGCCCGGAACTGCCGACGCTGCCTGTGACGATCTCGGTAGGTGTCGCGACAATTGATGCGATGACGCCGACGGAACTGCGAAGCGTGGAAGCGGTGCTGAACGCAGCGGACCAGGCGGTGTACGCGGCAAAAAAGAGCGGGCGCAACCGCGTGTGTTTGGGCAATCTGGGTGGCAAGCCGACGAATGTGGATGGGTCGGAGATTGTGGTTTTCGCGGAGAAACCTACGGAAAAGGCCACAAAGCCTGCGGCGGAAGCCGCGGTAGCGACGCCTGCGAAACCCGCGGAGCGCATGCCCGACGGCAAACTGCATGTGGTGATTGTGGATTCGGATCCGCTGGCGCTGAAGCTGTTGGCGGTGCTGTTTGGCAAGCGGCCTGACCTTACCGTGAGTGGCGCGAAGAACAGCGATGAGGCGTTTAATCATCTGAAGGCGGCGATGGGGCGGCCAGTGTTGGCGTTGGTTGAGTCGCGGCTGGGACGGATCAACGGGCTTGACTTGTGCAAGCAGTTTTCGGTGAACGCGAGTAAACCCATGGTCATCATGATGTCAAGCAACCTTGACGATGCCACGCGAGCGGCGGCGACTGTCGCGGGCGCGACGATGTGCGTGAGCAAGCATGATCTGGCGACGAGCTTTGATGCGACGGTGTCGGGCATGTTGCAACGGGTGAGCGGCGCAAGAGCGGTGGCGTAATGTTGCTGCGTGAAGGCAGCGGACGAAGCACAAGTTGAGAGCGGGTGGAAGCCGGGGCGTGCTTTCACGCGCGTTTGGTGGCGACGGATTGCGATTCGCGCGGCGGTTGTCCTTTTTTTTATCCTGGTTGTCCGCATGACGCACATCGTTGAGTCGCTGACGTTTTACTTTCCATCGCGTAAAGCGTTTTTGACACCTGCGGCAGCGGAAGATGTGACGTTTGTCGCGCGTGATGGCGTGAAACTGCATGGATGGTTCGTGCGGGCGAGTGACGCGAAGTCTGGCGAGGTGCGGCCTGTGATTGTGCACACGCATGGCAACGCGGGGAACATTGCGGATCATCTGGCGTTTTCCGAGCATTTGGCGCAGGCGGGATTTCATGTGTTTTTGTTTGATTACCGCGGGTATGGGCGCTCAGACGCGAAGCGATTGATCACGCGCGACGATTTGGTGCGTGATGCACATGCGGCGCTGGATGCGGTGATTGCGCGGAGTGATGTGGATCGTGAAGCGATTGGGGTGTACGGCGTCAGCTTGGGTGGCGTGCCGGCACTTGCGATTGCCGCGCAGCGACCGATCGTGAAAGCTGTGTGTACGGTGAGCGCGTTTTCGAGCTTTCCGGCGGTGGCGCAGGATGTCTTGCCGGTGCTAGGACCCGTGCTGATACCCACGGGGGCTGCGCCGCGAAACTTCGCGGCGCAGCTGCGCGTGCCTTATCTGATTGTGCATGGCACGGCGGATGAAGTGGTGTCGGCGAGGCATGCGGAGATACTGGAAGCGGCGGCAAAAGAGGACAAGATCGCGCGCGTACAGCGGGCGATGGTTCAGGGGGCGGATCACAATGGCGTGATGGATGGAGTGGCGGCGCAAGTCGCGACGATTGCGTTTTTTCGGCAGTATTTGGTGCGGGCGCCTTAGAGCCTGCCGCCGCTGACGGGCGGCCTACTGCTAGTAGGCGTCGCGGTCGCGATAGATGACGTGGCAGGCTTTGCAACTGGCGTCGAGCAGTTTGAGTTGCTCGTTGAGTTCGGTGTTCGGAGCTTTGCGTTCGAGCAATTGCTCCATTTGGTCTGCGTCGCGAAGATTTGCGACAAGGAGCTTGGCGTACTCAGCGCCTTTGGCAAGAGCCGCTTTGTGCTGGCCTGATGCTTCGAGCATGTCCTTGAGACGTCCGGCTTCAGCCAGCGGAATCAAGTCGGGGTGATCGGCGGGTGTGCCCCAGTTCGCGGCTTGGCTGTACTTGAGGCTGTCCATCGCGTTTTCGATGTCGCTCATCACCATGCTCAGCAGTTTTTCGCCGCCAGGCATGCCGGCATTGGCAGGCAGCGCGTCGATCTTTGCTTGCGGAACGGGCGTGGCTTGGGCCACGCTGCGCCAGAGGCCTGTGTAACCAGCGGCCGTGCCGGCGGTCTTCAAGTATTCTTCGCCTTGCAGCGGGGTCATTTCGCCCAGCGAGATCAGAGCGCACGCGGTTGCGGCGGCGGAGCGATGCTTGCCGTGGTGGCAATGCAGGTAGATCTTGCCGCCGTCTTTGGTGCCGTCGCGGAGGGCGCGGGCGATGGCGAGCTGTTGGGTTTCGGAGAGGCCGTTGTAGCCGGTTGGGATGTGGACGTACTCGACGCCCGCTTGCTTGGCCCAGTCGAGGTTGGGCTTGGCTCCGTCGACGCTGATGACGCGGGTGACGCCCATGGCACTGAGCAACTGGAGATCTTCGAGAGCTTCGGGGCGGGAGCCGGTTACGACGTCGTCGCGCACGAGCATGAGATTGTGCAAGTGCGAGGCGTTGACACCTTTGGCGCCGAGGGTGAGGGTTGGGGGAGTTGGTGGAGTGGGGGCGAGTTGGTGGGGCTTGGCCGGGGCTTGGGCATTACCTATGCCGGAGCCGCTCGGAGCAGCAGTAGAGCCAGCGGTAGTGGCAGGTGCCTGAGCGGCCGTTGATGCTGGCTGGGTATGCGAGGCGGCAGGGGGAGCGGGCTTTTCGTGGGCGCAGCCAGCTTGAAATGCGAGGATAGTGGCGGTCAGCGTGACCAGTGATACTGCGCGATGGCAAGGCATAAAGGTTCCCCGAGTAAGCGTGACGGACAACGTGTGCGCAGCGTTCCTGCGGGAACGCGTTGCGAACTGTATTATGCGACACCGCGCAACAACACTTGTGCGACGCGCGACGGACTTTTGCGTGGGTCTGCATGTTTCCAGCGGTGATTGCTACGCTTGCGGCGATATGAGCAACACACCACATGAACCTACGAACTCGCCTTCTGATGCGGCGCCAGAAGTCCGCCCGCTGAACTTCATCGAGCAGATCGTCGAGCAAGACAACGCCGGCGGCAAGTGGGGTGTGTGGGCCGATGGACCTGCCAAGGGCTTGGCGAAGGTGCAGACGCGTTTTCCGCCTGAGCCCAATGGCTATTTGCACCTGGGACATGCCAAGAGCATTTGCCTGAACTATGGCCTTGCGCAGAAGTACGGCGGCAAGTTCAACCTGCGATTTGATGACACCAACCCGGCCAAGGAAGAGCAGGAATATGTCGATGCCATCAAGGACGATGTACGGTGGCTGACCAGTGCGTTTGGTGGTTCGTTTGACAGCGGGCCCAACGCGGGTGGGTTGTATTTTGCGAGCGATTATTTCGGCAAGATGTATGAGTACGCCGTCGCGCTTATCAAGACGGGGCATGCGTATGTGTGCGAACTGAGTGCCGAGGAGGTCGCGAAGCGGCGCGGCAACCCGAGTGTGCCGGCGACGAGTCCGTTTCGCGATCGGCCTGCGAGCGAAAGTTTGAAGCTGTTTGACGAAATGCGCCGCGGCGTGCATGCGGATGGATCGATGACGCTGCGCGCGAAGATTGACCTGGCGAGCCCGAACTTCAACTTGCGCGATCCGGTCCTGTATCGCATTTTGCATGAGCATCATCACAACACGGGCGATGCGTGGTGCATTTACGCGATGTATGACTGGGCACACGGCATTGAAGATTCGCTCGAGAACGTGACGCACAGCATTTGCACGCTGGAATTCGAGAATCACAAGCCGCTGTACGACTGGTTTATGCGGGCGATTAACGATGCGGTTGAAGTTGAAGGCAAGCGCGGCGCGAGCAAGCTGGGCGCGGGCAGCACGAGCATCGGCGGATCGGGGCCGGTTGGCACCGAAGGGCGCGTGGTGTGGCACAGTCAGCAGATTGAATTTGCGAAGTTCAAGCCCACGTACACGCTATTGAGCAAGCGCAACTTGCTGAAGATGGTGCAGGAGAAGTTTGTGAGCGGTTGGGACGATCCGCGCATGCCCACGCTGCGGGGCGTGCGCAGGCGTGGATATCCGGCGAGCGCGCTGCGAGCCGTGTGCGAAGATGTGGGCGTGACGAAAGTTGAAAGCGTGATTGATGTGACGCGCATCGAGAACGCCGTTCGTGATGTGCTTAATCGCACTGCGCCGCGGGCGATGAGTGTGCTGCGGCCTGTCAAGGTGGTGATTGAAAACTGGCCGGCGGGGCATGTGGAGATGCTGGACTTTGTGATCATGCCTGAAGACAGCAACGCGGCGGAAGGTGGAAACGCGAAGCCTGCGCAGACGCGGAAGATTCCGTTCTCGGGAACGCTGTTTATCGAGCAAGAAGACTTCATGGAAGTTGCGCCCAAGAAGTATTTCCGGCTGGCAATCGGCCAAGAAGTGCGGCTGCGCTGGGCGTATTTCATCAAGGCGATCAGCGTGGTGAAGGACGCGAGCGGGAACATCACGCAGATCAATGCGACGTATGACCCGGCAACCAAAGGCGGCGACGCGCCGGCGGGACCCAACGGCGAGCCGGCCCGCAAGGTGAAGGGAACGCTGCACTGGGTGAGTGCTGAGCATGCAGTTGATGCCGAGGTGCGGCTGTTTGATCGGCTTTTCAAAACCGAAGAGCCCGGCAAAGCCACCGGCGAGTGGAAGGATGATCTGAATCCGAATTCGCTGGAAGTGGTGAGAGCGAAGATCGATCCGCATTTGACCAGCGCGAAAGTCGGCGACACGTTCCAGTTCGAGCGGCTGGGGTACTTCCGCGTGGATGAAGACAGCAAGCCGGGAGCGATGGTGTTCAATCGGACGGTGACGTTGAAGGATGATTGGGCGAAGCAGGTGGGGAAGAGCTGAAGTACCGCAGTACCGAAGAGACGAAGTACCGAAGAGACGAAGTACTGAAGGAAAGGCAATGGGCAGAACTGGCGCGCCGCGGGGTGACGCCGACTTTCGCCGTGGAGCGGTGCGCGAGTGTTGCCTGAGGCGTGAGCCTCTGGAGACAGCGCTTAAATTAAGTCCGCCCTGGCAGGGGCGGGCGTGATCTGATCCACTTCTCGCCCGCCCCTGCTGGGGCGGTGCACTTTCTTGAGGTGCTGTCCAGAGGCTGGCGCCTCTGGCAAGATGCGGGCGCGGCTTCGCCGCTGAATATGCTTTGCCTTCACCGATGAGTATGCCTTGCCTTCACGGAATCTGCATCTCGCGCAGAGCCACGATCCGGTTCTCCGTGGGCGGGTGGCTGCTGAACATGCTGAGGAGGCCTCGGGTAGTGATGAGGGGTTCGACGATGAACATGTTGTTCTGGGCGGGGTTGGCGGTTTGGAGGGGGATTTGTTTGCCGTAGACCTCGAGCTTTTGCAGTGCGGCGATGAGACCGTTGGGGCTGCCGGCGATGATGGCGCCGTCGTGGTCGGCGACGTATTCGCGGCTGCGGCTGATCATGGCTTTGAGGATGGCGGCGCCGACGGCGGCGAAGATGAAGACGAAGATGCCGGCGAGGGGGTTGCCGCCTTCGCGGTTGCTGCCGCCGAAGAACATGCCCCACTGGGCGATGTACGCGAGGACACCAGCGATAGTTGCGGTGATGCAACTGGTGAGGGTGTCGCGATTTTTGACGTGGGCGAGTTCGTGGGCCATGACTCCCGCGACTTCTTCGGGCGTGAGCAGGCGCAGGGCACCTTCGGTAATCGCGACGGCGGCTTTGCTGGGGCTGCGGCCGGTGGCGAAGGCGTTGGGAGTCTGCTGCGGGCAGATGTAGACGCGCGGCATGGGCAGGTTTGCGCGTTGGCGGAGTTGATCGACCATGCTGTAGAGCTGGCCTGCGGGGCCGGGCGTGTTGGCGGTGACTTCAACGCCTCGCATGCTGGCGATGGCGATTTTGTCGCTGAAGAACCAAGCGATGACGTTGGTGAGGCCGCCGAGTACGAGAGCGATGGTCATGCCGGTTTTGCCGTACATGGAGCCGACGAGGAGGAAGAGGGCCATCATGCCGAGCATGAGGAGGACGGTTTTGGAGGTGTTGATGAGGCGGGTCATAAGAAAAGGTACCTGAGTGCCGAAGAGACGGAGTACCGTAGGAAAGGCAGGGACACAGGGGAAGACAGTTGTTTGTATTCGTTGGATGTTGCGAAAGTGATGCCGATGCTGATTCGGGGGGAGGGGGGGTTGGTTTCGATTTTTGTGGGCGGGGCGGGCGGATATGGGGGTCCGGATTGCCGAATTTGCGGGGGGACTGCCGGATTGGCAGCGGAGTAACATCTGGTGTGGTCAGGAGCGATGGGCAGTAAGCGGGGCTGGTGCGGGGGCAAGGTGCGGCGGACGCTTGGCGGCGTTTGCGCGATGCTTGTGAAGATTGGAGCTGGCCAGGATGGCAGGCGGAGTTGCGGCGTTCACGCGGCGGGTGGCGGCGTGCGCTCGCGCGGGTTTGTGAAGGGGGCGATTGTGCCTTGGGTGGTGGCGATTGGTGCGGTTGGGGTGAGCGCGATTGTGACCAAGGAGATGGTGGTGAAGTCGGGGGCGAAGCTGGAGATGGAGGCCGAGGCGCGAGTTGTTGATGTGGGTGATGGGGTCGGCGAAACGGTGCGCGATGGGCAGGGTGAAGTTTCGGATGAAGCGGCTGATGTCTTTGATGCTGGAATTGATGTGACGATTGTCGAGATGATGGGGCCACCTGTTGAGTTGATGAGTGGATATGTCGAACCCATGGGGCCGGCGGCGATTTTGGCGGGGGGATTTGTGCCGGATGCGGGCGTGCGTTGGTTTGATGGTCGGCCGGCGAAGCCTTCGCGCGTGGTGTGGATGACGGTGACGGCGTATTCGCCTGATCCGCGGAGTTGTGGCGATAGCGCTGATGGCATTACGGCGACGCTGCATTGCGTGACGACCAATGGACATCAACTGGTGGCGGCGGACCCGAAGGTACTGCCTTATGGCAGCATGTTGACGATTCCCGGATATGCCATTGGCGCGGGAAGCGGAAAGTTTGAGCCCGCGATTGTGCCAGTGCTGGATTGTGGCGGGGCGATCAAAGGGCAGCGGCTGGATGTGCTGTTTCCGACGCACGAGGAAGCGGTGGCGTGGGGTATTCGCGAGTTGCCTGTGACGGTGTGGAAGTATGCGGATGGTGGGGAGATGACGAATCCGCGAAGGGTGCGGTAATGACTTGGCGTTAGAGTTTGCGCGAGCCGCATTCGGGGCAAGTTGGGCGCGTGACGACGAGGCCTTCGGTGGCCAATTCAGACGCGGGAATCAGATCGAGGGGATAGCCGCATTGGTCGCAGGCGATCGTGAGCTTTGGGGTTTTGCGGCGGCGGCGGTCGCGGATGTGTTTGAGGGCGATGATCGTTGCCGCTATCGCGGCGATCACGAGGAGCCACCACTGCATAAGCATGATGGCGACGACAACCGGCCCGCCTACGAAGCAGGCGATGAGCATCCAAGCGGCGATGCGGTGCGAGATGGACACGGGTGTGGGCTGGCCGCCGTCGGGTGACGGCGGGCGTCTGGAAAGGCCGGAGTGGGATTCGAACCCACGAACAACGGATTTGCAATCCGCCCCATTAGGCCACTTTGGTATCCGGCCGGACGCGGGATGATACGCAGGAGAGGAGGCGGTGGGTTGCGACTTGCGAGGAAGTGGCGGGTATTGGCGAGGCGTTGGCGGCGCGGGGGCGGGTGGGCCGATAGTGTTGGGTGTGAAGAACGGCATGTACAAGTCGGCGGTGGTGATGGGGCTGGTCTTGGCGTGGGCGGATAGCGCAATGGCGCAGCCTGACCAGGAACTATTTCCGGCGCGCGAGGAGCCGCCTGCGATTGCGCCGACGAAGAAGCAGGATTCGGCGGTGTCGCCTTCGATCAAGATTTCAGCGACGGCACTGCCGGAGGATTTTGAGTTGCCGCGATCGGCGACGCTGATGGAAGGGTCGGCGGTTTCGCGCGTGAGTGGGACGCTGGTGCGGGTGAAGGACCAGTATTTTTTTGTGCCTGAGAGTGGGCAGCGCGTGGAGGCGAACGGGCCTGTGATTCCGGGGATGATTTTGATGCCCAATCAACGACTCGAGCAGATGGCGGCAGGGCTGATTTCGCGCGGAGATCGGGCGGCGGGGACGTTGACGGGGCAAGTGTTCAATTATCGCGGGCGGACGCATGTGATGGTCATGCAGTTTTCGTTTGCGGTTTCGGAAGAGGTGACAAAGCCGGAAGAGATGACGCCGGTTGAAACCAAGCCCGACACGACGAATGCGAAGCCGCAAGACGCGAAGGATGCAGCACCCGCGAAAGATGCGGCGGCGAAAGAAGATGACGTCGCGGCGATTGTGCGCGACTTGCAAGCGGCGACGGAACGGCCGCGTGCGCTCGCGAGGCCTGACCAGCAACTGCTCAATGACTTGCCCAAGCGGCGTGGCGAAGAGGCTGAAGCTCCGGTATTGGTGAGTGAGCGGACGGTGCTGGTGCGCAAGCGCGGTCGGCTGGTGCGGCTGGCGAGTGCCGAGGGTCGGTTTGCGTTCGCATTTGACAATGATCCTGACAGCCCGGCACCGCAGCCCATGCTGTTGCAGCCGTGCGCGATGCTCCAGGCGATTGAGGACGTTGCGGGCGAACAGGGGGACGGGTTGACGTTTGAGCTAACCGGGCGGGTGACGCGGTTTGGTGAGCGCAACTTTGTGCTGCCTGAGTTCTATCAGGTGATCAGACCAGCGGATGAGCGCGGGGCAGAAATGCGTTCGCGGCAGTAGGTGGAAAATTGCGTATTTCAGCAGGCGCATCCGGCAATGTGTGCTCGGGCGGTGTCATGCTTTTGAAATTGTGAGAATTACATCCCGAAAACAGGAATTCAGGTACCCTACATTGATGCGAGTCCGCAGGTTGGGCGTATGAGTGTTGCATGGCACGAGCGGGAAGCACATTCAAGATGTTGGGATGGGGTGCAGCGATTGCGTCTGGCGTGATGCTGTCGGCGTGCGGCAAGCCGCCGGCGGGTGAGCCTTTGAAGGTTGTAAAGACCATTGGCGAGCCTGGCGATGCGGTGGGGCAATTTGGGTATCCGCGGGCGACGTGCAGCGATGGCAAGACGCTGTGGGTAATTGACAAGCTGGCGCGGGTGCAGCGGTTTGACAAAGATGGCAACGTGCTGGGCGTGTGGCGGATGCCCCAGTACGAAAAAGGCAAGCCTTGCGGGATTTCTGCGTGGGTGCCGAAGGGTGCGGGAGCGACGGACCAGAACGAAGTTGGGCCGATTCTGTTCATCGCCGACACGCATCAGCAGCGCATGCGGATTTATCAAACAAACTGGACGACGGCGGGTGCGAGTGGCAGCGATGCACGGCAGCCGAGCGAACAGACTGAGCCGGAGCTTCTGCTGAGCTTTGGGTCATATGGCACGGGGCCTGGCGAGTTTATTTATGTGACGGATGTTGCGATTGTGCCGTCGGCGGATGGGCAGGCGGTGGAGCGGCTGTATGTGAGCGAGTATGGCGGCAATGACCGGGTGAACATTTTTGATATCACGCCGCCGCTGCGCGTGGGAATGAAGCCTGGGGAGTTTGCGGTCAAACATGTGGGGGCGTTTGGAAAGTTTGGGGAAAGCTTCGGGGAGCCGGTGGAGTTTCAAAGGCCGCAGGCTGTGATGTTTGATGCGGAGCGGAAGATGCTTGTCATCAGCGATGCGTGCAATCATCGCATCGGGACGTTCACGATGGAGGGGAAACTGATCAACTGGTTTGGCTCGCGCGAGGGCGTGGGGAGCAAGCCGGGCGAGTTTTCGTATCCGTACGGGGTTGCGCTTTTGGGCGATGGATCAGCGATGGTGAGCGAGTTTGGGAACAACCGCGTGCAGCGGATTGATTTGACGACGGGCGCGTGCTTGGGGATTTTCGGGCAAGCGGGGCGCGCGCCGGGGCAGTTGTCGACGCCTTGGGCGCTGACGCTGTGGGATGATCGTGTGTATGTGGTAGACTCGGGCAATAGCCGGGTGCAGGTGATTGAGAAGCCTCGCGGAATGCGCGTGCTGCGCGAGCTGGCGAGCAATGAAAAGCCTGCGAACGGCGGTGCGCGATGAACCTGACACTGGCGAGCTTGGTCTTTGGACCATTGGAATTTGAACAGCCGCAGTGGCTGGTTCTGCTGGCGATTTTGGTGCCACTTTCGTTGTGGATTGCGCGCAAGAGTTTGAGCGGGCTGGATAGCGGGTGGAAGTATGTTGCAATTGGCGTGCGGCTGATTGTGCTGTTGCTGTTGTGCGGCGCGATTGCTGAGCCGTTGTGGCGCAAGGAAAGTAAAGCGGTTGCGGTGACGGCGATTTTGGATGTAAGCGAGTCGATTCCGACCAGCGAGCAGAAGAAGGTCACGGAGTACTTTCGCAATCTGAACCCTGACAGCAAAGAGCGGCAGGATGAGTTGGGCGTTATCACGACGGCACGTGATGCGTTTGTGGGCAAGTTGCCCAGCGCGAATGTGACAACCGTGGAATCTGGACACCCAGGCACGCTGGATGCGACCGACTTGGCGGCGGGGCTGCGACTGGCGATTGCGGTTGCGCCCAAAGACGCGGCGAATCGGTTTTTGCTGATTACAGACGGCAATCAGACATCGGGTGACTTGCTTGCTGCGGCGAACAGCGCGAAGGCACTGAAAATTCCGGTCGATGTGCTGCCCATCAAATTTGAGTATGGCGGCGAAGTGCTGGTTGATCAGTTGCTTGCTCCCGCGGCAGCTCGCGAGGGTGAGACCATGAACGTGAAGATCGTTCTGGTTTCAAATGAGCCGACGCGCGGGCGCGTGAACCTGCTGCTGAATGGGCAGACGGTTGACTTGGACCCAGATAGTGATGCACTGGGCGCGGCGGTTGAACTGCGGCGCGGGCAGAATGTGTTGCAGGTGCCGGTGACGGCGATGCGCAGCGGTCCGCAGCGATTTGAAGCGATTTTCCAGCCTGAGGTGATTGGCGGCGTGGCGCAGGGGGACAGCCTGCCGCAGAACAATCGCAGTGCGGCGGTGACGTTTGTCGCAGGTGAAGGTCGCGTGCTGGTGATTCGCAATGAAAACGCGCCGCAAGAGAGCGAGCAACTGATTGCCGCGCTGGAAGAGAGCAAGATCGTGGTGGATGTGGTTGATCCGGCGATGAGCCCGCCCAACTTGACGGACATGCAGGCATATGACGCGGTGATTTTGGTCAACCAGTCGGCGTATGCGTTTAGTCAGCAGCAGCAGGAAGATTTGCGGCAGTATGTGAACGACACGGGCGGCGGGCTGGTGATGATCGGCGGGCCCGAGAGCTTTGGCGCTGGTGGATGGATTGGAAGTCCGCTGGAAGAAGCACTGCCAGTGCGACTTGATCCGCCGCAGAAGCGGCAGATGCCCAAGGGTGCGCTGGTGATTTGCGTGCACAGCGTGGAAATGCCAGAGGGTGTGTATTGGGGTAAAAAGGTCTCGGAAGCGGCCGTCAATCGGTTGTCGCGACTGGACCTTGCAGGCATCAACGAGTACACGTGGCAGTCAGGGCATCGCTGGGTGCATCCACTTGGGCCTGTTGGTGATGGCACGGCGATCAAGCGGGCCATCAACGCGCTGACATTCGGCGACATGCAGGATTTCACGCCCAGCTTTCAGCTTTCGCTGAATTCGCTGAAGGAAGCTGAGGCAGGACAGAGGCACATGATCGTCATCAGCGATGGCGACCCCAGCATGCCGCCTGCGAGTTTGCTGCAGCAGTTCAAGGACAGTGGCATCACGGTCAGCACGGTTGAAGTTTTTCCGCATAGCGGAGCAGACAGCAGCCGGATGGAAGAAATCGCGCGGTTGACGGGCGGTCGGCATTACTTTGTGAACACGCAGGCGGGGCTCGCGAAGCTGCCTGAGATTTTCATGAAGGAAGCGATGACTGTGCGGCGGAGCTTGATTTGGGAAAGCGGCAAGGGCGTGGTGCCGAGCTTGTTGCCTGGAGCAAGCACGACGCTGCGGGGCGTGTCGAGTGTGCCGGTTATCAATGGATATGTCGTGACGGCGGAGCGCGAGGGGCTGGCGCTGACGACGGCGAAGGTGATTGGCGCGGACCCGGACCAAGGTGACCCGCTGCTGGCGCAGTGGCAGTATGGATTGGGTCGCGTGGTCGCGTACACGAGTGACGCGAGCACCAAGTGGAACGCGTCATGGGTTGCGTGGCAAGGCTACCGGCAGTTCTGGGAACAGCATGTGCGATGGACGATGCGGCCGCAAGGGTCGGCGAATATTCGCGTGCTGACGGAGAACAAGGGCGACAACACGCTGGTGACGATTGAGGCTCTGGACAGCAAGGGCGAGCGGCTGAGCTTTGCGAATTTTCGCGGGAGGCTTGCGAAACCTGACGGCACTGGCGTGAGCGTGGAATTCACGCAAACTGCGCCGGGGCGATATCAAGCGACTGTCGCGACCGAACTGGCGGGCAGCTACGTGCTGAGCACGCGGTATGCGGCGAGTGATTCGAACGTTGCTGGCGGCATTTTGGAAGGTGCGGTGCAAGCGGCGATTTCGCGGCCGTTTGCGGATGAGTATCGCGTGCTGCGAGACAACACTGCGCTGCTGACGCAGATTGCAGAGCTCACTGGCGGGCGCGTGCTGAGCGGTGACCCGCAGCGCGATGGCCTGTGGGAGCGCACGGCGCTCGAAATGCCTGTGGCGAAGACGCCTATTTGGCTGACGGTGGCGATCATCGGGTTGATTTTGTTTGTGCTGGACGTAGGCGTGCGGCGCGTGCGGCTGGACTTGCAGATGGTGCTCAATGTGTTCCGGCGTGCCTTCGGCAAGAGCACCGTTACTACAGGTAACGTGGGCGGGCTGCGGGCGGCGCGTGAACAGGCACGGGCGAAGATTCAGGCGCGCGCGACCACCAGCGGCACGCAACTGTCGGCAGATGAACTTGCAAGGCAAGCTAAGGACGAAGCCCAGCGCGTGGTTTCGACAGCGGGCCGGAAGTTTGAAGCTTCAACTGAACAACTCAAGAGTGCGGCTGGGCCTATTGCGATGGGCGGGGCAGATGCCAAGCCGCAGAAGATTGAAGAAAAGGCGCGGCCGATTGATCAGTCGCAGCAGCCGGGCGAGGGCATGAGCCGGCTGATGCAGGCGAAGAAGAAGGCGCGCGATGGGATGGGAGATGAATGAGCGAGCGCAAGTGACGAACAAACGTATGTGATTTGAAGCGTTGACTGTTTGAATGTTTGCTGATGTGAAGTATTTCCGGAGGCCCCATGTCTGTCGTGAGCCGAGAAGTTCCGATTGAAACTCCCGCTGAAGTTCGCGCCCAGTGCGAGAAGTTCCGCGACACGTTCAAGCGGTTGAAGGACGAGGTGGGCAAGGTTGTCGTGGGCCACGCCAGTGTGGTTGAAGCGACGCTGATCTCGCTATTTGCGGGCGGGAACGTGCTGTTGGAAGGCGTGCCCGGACTGGGCAAAACGCTGCTGGTGCGCACGCTGGCACAAACGCTGAACCTGCCGTTCAGCCGCATTCAGTTCACGCCCGACTTGATGCCTGCGGACGTGCTGGGCACCAACGTGGTGATGGAAGACCCGGGCACGGGGCGACGCAAGTTTGAATTTCAGAAGGGCCCGATCTTTGCACAGATCGTGCTGGCGGATGAAATCAACCGTGCGACACCGAAGACGCAGAGCGCGCTGCTGGAAGCGATGCAAGAGCGCAGCGTGACGGTGGGCGGGACCACCTACAAGTTGAATCAGCCGTTCTTGGTGCTGGCGACGCAGAACCCCATCGAGCAGGAAGGCACGTATCCGCTGCCTGAAGCGCAGTTGGACCGCTTCCTGTTCAAGATTGTGGTGGGTTACAGCCAGCTTGATGATTTGATGACGATTCTGGATCGCACCACGGGCGCGGTGACTCCTGAAGTTGGCAACATTCTTGATGGGCCGACGATTCTGGAAATGCAAAAGCTGGTTCGCGGCTGCATCGTTGCGCCGCATGTGAAGCAGTATGTCGCGCGATTGGTGCTGGCGACGCACCCGGGCGGGCAGCTTGCGGCGGGCGGCGCGGGTGGACCCACGAACAAGTACGTGCGCTGCGGATCATCGCCGCGCGGTGCGCAGGCGCTGCTGATGGGCGGCAAGGTGAAGGCCCTGGTTGAAGGCCGGTATCACGTGAGCTTCAAGGACATTCAGCACGTGGCGACACTGTGCCTGCGGCACCGGGTGCTGATGAACTTTGAGGCGGAAGCAGACCGCGTGGATAGTGATGTGCTGGTGAAGCAGATCATGGAGTTGACGCCGACGGAGATGAAGTAAAGACGGGTCGTGGAGAGGCGGAGAAGAGCGGAGAGTCGCGGAGTTTTTTGGAGGGTTTTGTGGCGACGAGCGGGCAAACTCGAAAGCTTGATGATGTGCCGGCGGCGTGGAATGCGCTGACGGAGACTGTCATTGGCGCAGCGATGGAGGTGCATCGCACGCATTCGGGCCGATTTCCGCTTGGACTGCTGCTCAACTTCAACGTCCCTCGGCTCAAGGACGGCATCTACCGCCGGATACTCAGTTCAGCTTCGCACATCCCACGACACATGCTTGAAGATCAGTCATAGCCCTCCCACACCTCCGCGTCTCTCCGCTTTCCTCTGCCCCTCCGCGACCAGTCATGCTGAAAACCGCCTCCATCATCCGTCCTAAGACCATTGACGATCTGCTCAACACCGAGCTCATCGCCAAGCTTGATCCGCTGGACCTTTCGAGCAAGCGTGTCTTCTTTGGTAAGCTCAAGGGTGAGCGGCGGAGCAAGAAGCGCGGGCAGTCGGTGGAGTTTGCGGATCACCGGCCTTACACGTCGGGCGATGACATTCGGCATATCGATTGGAACATTTATGCTCGGCTGGACACGCTGTTTTTGAAGCTGTTTCTTGAAGAAGAAGACCTTTCGCTGCATGTCGTGATTGACTGTTCCGCATCGAGTGATTGCGGCGAGCCCAACAAGTTCCTCTTCATGCAGAAAGCGGCGGCGGCTCTCGGATACATCGGGCTTGTCAATCTCAATCGCGTGACGATCACGGCGATGGGTGATCGCGATGATGGCTCGGGCATCGTCGGCTCGCTGCGCGATTTGCGTGGCAGGCGGCGGCTGCATGACATGGCGTCATTCCTGTGCGGGCTTGAGCCCAAAGGCTCGTTCAGCTTCCGCAGTGCGGCAGAACGCATCGCGCTCTCGCGGCGCGGCAAGGGCGTGATGCTGGTCTTCAGTGACTTCTTCTACAAGGACGGTTTTGAAGAGGGTCTGCGGCGACTGGTCGGGCACGGCTACGACGTTTTCTGCGTACAGGTGCTGAGTCCGCAGGAGATCGAGCCGCCCATCACGGGCGATCTGCGTCTGCGCGATATGGAAGACAGCGACTCCGCGGAAGTGACCGTATCGGCACCGCTTCTGAAGCGATACAAGGCCAATCTCGCGGCGTATTGCAAGAGCCTCGAACAGTTCTGCGTGCAGCGCAGCATGCAACTGATGACGGTGCGGAGCGATACGCCGATTGATACGTTGATGTTGGATTATTTGAGACGCAAAGGAGTTGTGAAGTGACCTTCCTCACCCCACTACTCGCTGGCATCGTCGCTGCTATCGCGATTCCGTCGCTCATCATTCTGTACTTCCTCAAGCTGCGGCGGCGCGACCTTGAGGTCAGCACGACGCTGCTGTGGAAGAAGGCTGTCCAAGACCTGCAAGCCAACGCACCTTTCCAAAAGCTGCGGCGCAATTTGCTGCTGTTTTTGCAGTTGCTCGCGCTCGCTGCTGTCTTGTTTGCAGTTGCGCAACCGTTCTTCAGGGGCGAAACGCTTCGCGGCAGCAAGCATGTACTGCTGATTGATCGCTCGGGCAGCATGGCGAGTTTGGATGGCGAAGGCAAAGGAAACACGACGGTTTCTCGTTTGGAAGCCGCGAAGCAGCAGGCTCTTGATTTTGTTGAAGCACTGCCTGAGGGCGACTTGTTCTTCGGTCAGAACAAGGGCGATCAGGCGATGGTCATTACGTTTGATGAAACTGCTGAGCCGCTGCAGCCCTTCACGAACGACAAGCGGCAGCTTCGAGCGGCGATTGAACGGATTGCACAGACTGACAAGGGCAGCGCGGTGAGTGAAGCGATGCGCGTTGCGCAGGCACACCAGGCACAGCGACGTGTGGTTGAGGGCGTGGGGTTGGAATCGGTGAATGAGGGCGAGCAGGTCACGATGCACTTGTACAGCGACGGCAAGTTGACCGACGCGGACAAGGCTCGGCCGGGCGTCGAAAACACGGTGGTGTACGCAGCGCAGGGCAAGCCTGATGCACCCAACCTCGCGATTACGAACTTGAAGGCGGAGCGAAGCTACGAAACGCCGCAGGAAGTGACGCTTTTTGCGTCGCTCATGAACACGCAGCAAAGCGAACGTACGATTGATGTGGAGTTGCTGGTTGATGGCGTTCCGGCGGGCATCAAGAGTGTGACGCTGCCGGCAGCGAGCCGAGGGAACTTGGCTCTCTCAACGCCAGCAAATGTGCGGGCAAGTGCCGATGAGCGCGACGCGAAGGAAGTTGCGGGCGACACAAAGGTTGATGAGAACGACGCGAACAAACTACGCGCGGGACAAAGCGGCGTGGTCTTCAAGCTCGAACGCAGCGAAGGCATGCTGGTGCAGACGCGGCTGCGATCATCGACTACGGGCGAAGCACTTGAACAAAATGTGTTGAGTACGGACGATCGCGCGTGGTTGGTCGTACCGCCTGCGAAGCGCGTGACGCTCGCAGTTGTTGGACGAGCGAACTTGTTTCTGAAGTCTGCGTTGGAAGGTTTGCCGCTGAACCGCGTTGATTTTCTGACCACCGCTGATTTTGAACAGCAGTGGCAGCAGGGCAAGGCGGGGCAATATGACTGCGTGATTCTCGATGGCGTGATTCCCAACGTCGGTCAGCAAGTTGTTGCGAGCACCGCTGGCGCAACTGGCACCGTGAACGACGCCGGGCTGGCTCGCACGTTGCCGCCTGGCAACTATCTGGTTTTCAATGTCATTCCGGCGGGACTTGGACTGACGGATGCAGGCAAACTTGAGAACGCGACGGTGATCAGTCGAAGCGTGGACCATCCGGTGACGCGGTATGTGAATTTTGATCCGGTGCAGATTGCAACGGCACGAGAAGTGCAAGTTGATCCGGCGGCGGGCGTGTCGAAGATCGCGATGCTCGAGCGCGGGCCGGCGCTGCTGGAAATCAGCAAGGCTGACACGCATGCGGTGATCGTGCCGTTTGATTACATGGATAGCAACTGGCCGCTGGATGTTTCGTTTGTCGTGTTTCTCGCGAGCAGCGTGAATTACCTCGGTGAAGAAGTTGCGGGCCGGCTTGATGCGCGGTCGCTGCGTCCTGGGCAGGAACTGCGAGATCGGTTGCCGCTTGGTGTGACGAACGTGCGCATTCGCAAGCCCGACAACAGCGAGAGTGACGTGACTCCTGAGCAAGATGGCAGCATTTTGGTGCCCACGCTCGCGACGAGCGGCGTGTATGAAGTGACTTGGGATGGTTCGACGATGCCGGGCGATGTGCGCAACCCGGCGAACAACCGTGCACTGCGGATTTACGCGGCAAACATGCTTGATGGCAAAGAGAGTGACGTGCCTGCCGAGGAGAAGATCGCGCTGGCGGCCGGCGAACCGGTGACGAGTAAGACGCTGGCATCATCGCGCGCGGGTGATGTTCGATTGTGGCCTTACTTACTGATGTTGGGGTTGGTGGTGGTGATGGTGGAGTGGTACATCTATAACCGCAAGGTGTATGTTTGAGGCGTGTTTGAAAGTGCGGCCGCGGGCGGTCAGGTACGGCCAGCGACAGCGAAGTGCAACGCAACGTGAGTGATTCCCAACAACGAAGCCTCTGAATGTGGCTGGGATAAATCTTCTTGCAAGGTGAATATGCGAGGCATGCAGCAACAACTGAAACTCTGGGGCCGTGCTGCGATGCTGATTGTCGCGTTGCTGAGTTGCGTGCATTTTGCAACGCCAGCGATCGCGCAATCGCAGAGCATGCCGCGCGATGCGATCACGAACGCACTCGTGCAGCCGGTGATTGTTTCGCGACGCATGCCGCTACAGATAGATGCGATTTGCTGGGGCTGGACAGGACAGGCGCTGCACGCAGATTCGCACAGTCCCGTCAGCATCACACTCAGCAGCGGCACGCGTGCAGTGTCAGGTGTAGTTTCGCTCGTGTACCCGCAAGATGGCTCGCAGAACGCACGCGTAACGGTGCCCTTCAGCACAACGCCCAATGTCGCAACCGCTGTGCAGTTGCAGGCGTGTCCCTCGCACGGCACGAGTGAGATGCGGCTGGAGATTCTCGCCGATGGGCGGAGCTTTTCACTGCCCATCAACTCGCCCATCGCAGCGTCGGCGAGTGATGTCGCGATGCCAAACGTTGCGGTTGGACCTTTGTGGGTTGTGCTCGGGCCTGATTTGCGATTGAATTTGCTGCTTGATGGTACAACTCGCACGGGCGTGAACGGCGTGAACCCTGGCGAAACCAAAAAGTACTGGGACAACGCCAGCACGCCCACGGTAACTCCCACACAGTTTTCATCTGCGTGGATCGGATACGAAAGTCTTGCCGGGTTGGTTGTTCGTCAGCAGGATTTGCGATTGCTGACGGCGGTGCAGCGAACAGCGCTTCGCACCTGGCTCGAGAATGGCGGACGTGTGGCCATAGTGCTTGAAGAAGCTGGCGACGATTGGCGGCAGCTACTGCCGGACTTTTTGCCTGATGATCTACTGACTGTGAGTGAGGTGCAACGCGTCTCGCTTAGTGCGATCACTCGCAACGTGCTGACGAACAACAGCAAAGACGGAAACTGGGATGGTGCCGCCGTCACGCCGACGAACGATGCCGCGCCGGGGCCTTCGATTCGCAGTCGGTTAGTCACGCCCAGCGAAACCGCGCGAGCATTGGGCTGGCGCTCGATTTGGAGCATTGACAGTCGCTCGCAAATTGCAGATGAACTCAAGAGCGAGAACACCAGCATCGCAGCGATAGGAGCCGTTGGGCTTGGCATGCTGATGGTGCTGGGCACTGATCCGGCGAACATGCCGGATTCAATGAACGCAACGCAGACAGCAAACGCGTGGCGCAATGCACTTGATCGGCTGCGTGATCAATCACGAAACGACCCGACTAGCTATCAGGTTTGGAACTACGACAGTGCGGGTGTCATGGCAACCGGCAACTCGGCGGACTCAATCGTGCGAGCGAGGACGCCTGGCAAAATGTTCTTTGTCATCGTGATGTTTTCGATCTTGGCTCTGGCCTTGTGGGTCGGGCCGGTTGGTCGGCGGATATTGAGCAAACGCGGGCTCTTGAGCAAGAATTGGGCGATTGCGCTTGCGGCAATCAGCGTGTGCACATTGATCGGCCTGATCGCACCGCGCTTTTTTCGCAGCGGTACCGATGACTTGGGCGCGCTCACCTTACATGATGTCTTCGTTGATCCGCAAGGCAAGCCGATTCGCGTGTACACAACCACGCTGCGCAGCGTCTTCGCAGGTTCGCCAGACTCGTTCGATGTTGCCAACATTGATCTCAGCAAGAACGATCCGCAAGGCCAGTGGTGGCGTGGCGTCTCGCCTATTCAGCAGTGGTGGCAGGTGCGACTCAAAGCCGGTTCGACCACCAACATCTTCAACACGCCCGCGCAACGCAGCTCGCTCGCGGCGGGAGTCATTGAACCTGTTGACGTCTCGCAATGGACGCTGCGGTTGTTTCTGGGCATCGAAACTGGAAGTGCATCGCGTGAGTTTGAACTGCCTCGCGTACAAGTGTTGCGTGCAGCTACCGACACAAGCCGATGGCAAGGCGATATCCGTGTCAAGGTCGAAGGCGAGTTCGATGAACCATCGCCGACGACTACTCGGCTGATTTATCGCGGCAAGTTCAAGACCGACGCACAACGTGAGAGCACGGGAACTGAGGAGTTTCTGCGATTTTCATCCTCCGGTGCCGTCGCGAATGAAAGTGACCGTGCGAACGCGCAGAGCATGTGGCAGAACCAAGGCGAAAGCGGCGCGATGAGTATCTTGCATATGCCTGCAATTGAGAATCGCGGCGACGTGATCAATCGCATCGTCGAAAGCGGCGACTATGCCGCGGTCGTCCTTATGCGAACCAGCGAGTCGGGTTCGAAGCAGCAACGGGTGACAAACAAGACCGTCTATCGCATCATCGCACCAGTGACTATCGATCCAACACGCAGCGCCACGCCGCCCACCGAAACGACGCCCAGCGAGGAATTGCCATGATTCAAACACGCGAACTGACCAAGCACTATGGCTCGCTTGCAGCTCTCAATCGATTGACCATCGACATTGGCGCGGGCGAAGTTTTTGGATTCATCGGTCCCAACGGTGCGGGCAAGACAACCACGATGAAAATTCTCTCGTGCCTCATCAAGCCTGACCGTGGCACGGCGAGCGTTGCTGGCTTTGATATCGCCAAGGATGCCGATCAGGTGCGGCGAAACATCGGTTACATGCCCGATTTTCTCGGCGTTTATGATGATCTGACCGTTGACGAGTACCTGCAGTTCTTCGCCGCAGCGTTCGGCATCACGCGGAAGAATCGCACCGCCATCATCGGTCAAGTGCTCGAACTGACTGACCTCATATTCAAGCGGCATGAACTGGTTGACAGTCTCTCGCGCGGCATGCAGCAACGACTGGGCGTCGCGCGCGTGCTCGTGCATGATCCCAAAGTGCTCTTTCTCGATGAACCCGCAAGCGGGCTTGATCCGCGGGCCCGCATCGAAATGCGCAGCTTGCTGCAAGAGCTTGGCAAGATGGGCAAGACGCTGCTGGTGAGTTCTCACATTCTCAGCGAGCTTGCCGAGATGTGTACGAGCATCGGGATCATCGAACGCGGCACATTGCTCTACTCGGGCAGCATTCAAGATGCATACGAACGCACACGGCAGCGCAGCGAATCGGGCGAGCGCATTGGCGTCACGCTTGAAACAAGCGGCACGTCGGCGAGCTTGATCGCCGCTCGGCTCGCGAGCGATGAACGCATCGCGAAAGCCGTGGGCGACGACACCGCTCGCACTGTTGTGATCGACATTAAGCACATTGCCGCTGGTGAAGGTGGCATGAGCCATCACTTCATCATCGAGTCCATCATCGCAGCCGGCGGCCGCATCGCGAGTTTTCAGCCCGAGCAAGTGCGGCTTGAAGACGCGTTCCTCAAACTCACAACCGGAGCGGTGCAATGAGCGAAGCGGCAACACCACAGCCCGCAAGCACTGCTGCGCTGAGCATCAAGCGGTCGGCTCGCGGCCCCAGGTTTGTCGGCGGGTTGCCCGGCCCGGTCTTCGCGAAGGACGTTTGGATTCTCGGCAAACGCCCTAGTACCGGCTGGATTCGCCTCATTTACAGCCTGCTTTTGCTCGCAATTGTCGCGCTGACCTTTTTTGTCGCGATGGATGGTGATCGATACACGCCATACGGCTCACAAGGCATCGCTGCACGGCTGCAAAGTTCGCAAGGTGTCGCGCCCACTGTCACCATCGCCATCATATGGTCACAGTTTGTCATGTTGACCATCATCGGCGCGGCATTAGGCGCACCCGCGATCTCAGATGAATTGCGCGCGGGCTCGCTCGCCACGCTGCTGACAACACCACTCAAAGCCACGCAGATCATCCTGGGCAAATTGCTCTCGCGCATGGTTGAACTCGCAATCCTCACGCTGATTCCTCTGCCGTTGATGCTCGCCTTGCGTTCCTTCGGCGGCGTGCCTGCGCCCAACGTATTGATGATGGTGGGCTTGTGCCTGACAGTGGGCATGCTCGCTGTACAGATTGGCATTTTCTTCTCCATTCGCTTCAAGCGCGCGGCCGCGCCGCTTGTCATGACGGTACTTGTGCTTGCACTCATGGTGATGGCTTTGCCCGGCATCCTCGCAGCACTCGGGCAGTGGCCAGCGCTTCAACCTTTTCAAGGGCAACTGCAAACCGCTGGCGCCATCCTTAGCCCGCCGTGGATGCTGATGATGAACACCGCCACACTCATGAACGAAGGTGGTTTTCCTGGAATGGGAAACCTCACCGCACTTTCGCTCGCGAGCATCGGTGCGACGCTGGCTTGGTGGTTCATCTTCTTTGTGCTGTCGTGTTTCATGCTACGCCGAGTCATGCGAACGGAAGATCGCGTGAAGACATCGGCTGTTGCACTGCAAGCACCAACGACTTCGAGCAGCTCGGCAACGCCCGCGCCGCAAGCGACTGCGACAACTGAACCCCCGGCACCACGCCGCAAGCGTCGTGCGTGGGGCGTGCAAGCTGGCAGCAGCCGAGCAGTGTCCGACGCACCCGTGTTGTGGCGTGAAATGCAGCAACCGATCTTGGGGCGCAAGTGGATGGCATGGACGCTGGGCGTCATCATCACGCTCGCGCTGCTATTCGTTTACTACATGAGCGGCTTAGACGGCATTCAAATTGGTGTCGCGATTGTCGGCGTCATCGTGTGGTTGCTTTTCGCTGCCGTCACCACAACTGCCAGTATTTCGCAAGAGCGCGAAGGCCGAACGCTGGATGTTCTCCTCACCATGCCGATTGCTGGCCGGGACATTGTGTGGGGCAAGTTCATGGGCGGCTTGCGCAAGCTGTGGATTGGCCCCGCTGTCATTCTGCTTCACCTTGTCATTTCAGGATGTTTCAGCAATGTCACTCGATTCTTTCTCGAACCGATTGACACATTGACCGAAATCAACCGTTGGCGTGGCGTATGGACGCCTGACTACGTGCACCCAGTGGTGCTGATACTCATGCCGATCATCTTGCTCGGTCCCATCGCGTTTCTCGCAGCGTCCGGCGTGTGGCTCAGCACAATCACCAAGCGCAGCACCACCGCTTCGATATGCAACCTCGCGATCGCGCTTGTCATCTGGCTCGTCATTCCCATTTTCCTTGCAATCTTCACCAGCGGCTTCATGCGCGGCGGCAGCGAAGAACTTGTCACGCTTTGGCTCATGCCGAATCCGGTCATGCTCACCGCTTCCGCCATCGACGGCTCCGACGAATCGTTCCGCATGCTCGGCGAGGGCTTCAAGTTTGAAGGCCCCGAGCATTTCGACGTCGGCTTCCTCGGCTTTCTCTTCGCCGTGTGCGCGTTTTGCGGAATGTATCTGTTTGCGGCGATGTTTTTCCTGCGTTCGGCTGCCCGCCGAATCGCCGCAGGAACTGGCCGGTCGGCATAGCACAAAGTTCTCCCAAGGTTGGCCGTACAAACGACCGATATTCGACACATGCCGACGGTCCGCGCATGTCACGTGAGCGGAGTTATTGCTGCCCTCATGGCTGCGGCGGGTATCGCGTGCGCACAGTCAACAGTTACTCGTCCCGAGGCCGCCGGCCGGCTCGTGCGTGTGTTCGATTTTGAAGAGCAGCAAACCAACCCGGGCGAAGTGCCCCGGTATTGGTTTCGAAATCAAGATTCGCCGCAGCGTGCGAGGCCAGGTTTTCCGAATTGGAACCGCAGCTCGCTGATTTACGACAACTTATTTGCGTACGAGGGTGAAGGCTACATCAACCTGCCCACCCAAGGCGGCAGCACTTCGCTCTTGCTCGAAACTGGCCTCTTGCCAATCTTCGCCGATACCGACTATCGCATTTTCGCGCAAGTGCGCACGAGCGGCTTGCAGAATGCACGCGCGGGACTGATCGCTCGATTCGTTGATGCCAAAGGTGAAGTCATCTCAGGCAGCGAGCGCATGAGTGATCTCACACTGAGCGAACAAGTCTGGCGACAGATCACCGTGGACGTCAGCAGCAGCGACCCGCGTGCGGCGTTCATTCAGCTTGAACTGGTCCTGCTGCAACCCAAGCAGCAACCACTTCGCGAAGCAAGCCCAACGAAAGCGTTCGAAATCGCGGCCGAGGACTTTACTGGAAGTGCGATGTTTGACAATGTCGCAATCCTGCAACTCCCACGCGTCGACCTTTCTGCTTCCACCGTGGGCAACGTCTTTCCGGCAGAGCAGCAACCAACGCTCACGATGCACGTCCGCGACCTGACCGACGAAGTGCTCGCAATGCGAGCTGAAGTCCTCGACGCCAAAGGCAACGTTATTGACTCCGAGCAAGCTCCACTCACGAGCGGCTCAAAGCCCCGCGAGTGGAAGCCCAAACTCGCTGGCTACGGCTGGTATCGGGCACGCATGTCGCTCAAGAATCCGCAAGGAATCATGGTTGGTGGAGCCGCGACGGACTTTGCGTGGTTGCCGCCAGCGGTCATCAAGCCCGCACCGCTTCGCGCTCGCGAACTCTCACAGTCGCGCACTACGATGCTCATCGATGCACCACGATTTGGCCTGATTTTTGATGCAGTTCCCGACACGCAATGGCCGACGCTGCCCGTCATAGGTAAAGCCAGCGGCATAGGCACGATGTCACTTCCCTTGTGGACTCGCGATCTGCAAGCATCACAGATGCGTGCTCGCGTTGAGATGATGCAGGGCGTTGCGAGCGAACTCGTGAGCAGCTATATCGATCTCACGCTGGTCTTGCCACAGACGCCTGATGAACTGGCTCGCGCGGTGAATATCGAGCGACCAGATCCGTGGGATGTGCTGCTCATGCCGCCGCAATCGCCCGAGCAAGTGCGCGATGCGGTGCAGCCGTTCATCAGTGATGCTATTGATCGCATGGGCGCACGTGCAGGTGCATGGCAAATCGGCTCATCCAAGAGCCAAACGCCCTTCTGGTCATCGCACAAACTTTCAGCGGCTCGCGGTGCGCTTTCCGCACGCGCACCGGGAATCACACTTGTCATACCAACCGACATTCGCGATCGCTGGGATGCTAGCGAACTTCTCGCTGTTGGCGGCGCGCTGCGGCTTGCGCCGCGCATCCCGGCAACCATGCCTCCAAACGCTGTTCGCCATGCCGCTGAAAACTGGGTCGTTCCACTTTCAGCAGCACCGCGCACTGTCGCCACCCAGTTCATTCTCGATGGTGCATCACACCCAAGCACGCTGCCCGCACAAGACGCCGCAAATATCGCGCGTCAAACAGTTGAAGTCTGGCGCATGCTCGGCGGCGACCCCGAAGTGAGCGCGAGTGCGCCCCTGAGCATCGCGATAGCAAACGCCATACAATGGCCCGATACACCCCGCCAGCAGCCCCGCCCCACTGCTGCGTTCACGGCATTTGCCGCCGTTTCACAGCGATTGAGTGATCGCCGAATCGTCGGGCCCTTCCCATCTCCCGAAGGCTGCGTCGCATGGATCACGCAGCCACTCACGCGGGCGGAGTCAGGCATTTCCGGAGGCATCATCGCGTGGAACGAATCAGCCGCTGACGAAGCGACGCTCAACCTTCCCGTTGCGAGCGAAAGCGTGCTGATGTACGACATGTTCGGCAACGTCACTCGGCTCCGCGCCACGCAGCGAGAGTCAGGCGCGGGCGCATTGATGGTCCGCGTGCCCCTCACGCGCGAGCCGATCTTTCTTGAAGGCCTCGACGTCGGCCTCGCGCAATTTGTTTCAACCGTTGAAATCACGCCCACGCTACTCGACGCCGCCAAAGACGTTGGCGAACACGAAATCGTGCTGCGCAATCCATGGAAGAACAGCATCACGGGCAAAGTGAGCGTGCTTGAGCCGGGCGGTTTTGCGAAGGGCCCCATCGACCGCAGTTGGCGCATTACGCCACGCTCACACAACTTCACGCTGGCTGCTGGACAAGAAATCCGCCTGCCCATGCAAGTTTCGTTCCGACTCAACCAAGAATCCGGCCCCAAGAAGTTTGTCCTGGGCGTCGAAGTTTCTGGCGACCAGCCTTACGGCATGGTCGAGATCGAACGCACGCTCGATCTCGGATTGCAAGACTTCGCGCTCGACGTCACCGCAACGCGCGTGGGCGACACCGTCATCGCTGAAGCCACCATTACCAACACCAGCGACAACCAAGTGACGATCGAACTCGTCAGTCTCGCCCCCGGCGCGCCGCGCCAACGCGCCACGCTCAGCAACCTCGCCCCGCGAGCCCAGGCCGTCCGGCGATTCAGCTATTCCGTCAGCGGAACCAAACTTATCGGCGAGCGTGTGGTCATCACCGCGACTGACGCCGAGACCAACCGCCGGCTCAATCGCGGCGCCGACGTGCCGTAACACGTACCAAACCGCTGGAATCCTCGCGATTCACCATCATTTTCTCGTTCCGTTCCAATTGCGAGCGAAGGTTCCTATCCTTGCCTCCCCTGCGGCGATCAGGCTGGTAGGAACTGAGGAATCACGTATGTCGATGCAGCGTCTTTTCACGTCCGAGTCCGTCTCGATGGGCCACCCCGACAAAGTCGCGGATCAGATTTCTGACGCCGTGCTTGATGCGATGATCGTTGACGATCCGCGCAGCCGCGTCGCTTGTGAAACGCTTTGCGCCACGGGCCTGGTGGTTGTTGCCGGTGAAGTCACGACCAATACATGGGTCGATATCCCCGAACTCGTCCGCCACACCGTTCGCGAAATCGGCTACACCTCCGCCGAGATGCGTTTCGATGCCGACAGCTGCGCCGTGCTCGTCGCTCTCAACAAGCAGAGCAACGACATCGCCATGGGCGTCGACAAAGAAGGCGCGGGCGACCAAGGCATGATGTTCGGCTTCGCCTGCCGCGACACCGAAGAGTTCATGCCTCTTCCGATTCAACTCAGCCACCGCTTGGTAGAGCGTCAAGCCTACGTGCGCGAGAACAAGCTCATTCCGGGCCTGCGTCCTGACGCCAAGAGCCAAGTCACCGTCGTTTACGACGGCAGCAAAGCCGTCGCTGTTGACACCGTCGTTCTCAGCACGCAGCACGACCCGATGTGGAACGAAAAGCAATCGCAACTCAAGACCGAAGTCATCAATCACATCATCAAGCCCGTGCTGGGCGAATGGTGGAATGCTGGCATCACCAATCACGTCAACCCCACGGGCCGATTCGAAATCGGCGGCCCGCACGGCGACACGGGCCTCACCGGTCGCAAGATCATCGTCGATACCTACGGCGGCATGGGCCGGCACGGCGGCGGCGCCTTCAGCGGCAAAGACCCCACGAAGGTTGACCGCAGTGCGGCATACATGGCGCGGTACATCGCCAAGAACGTCGTCGCCTCGGGCCTGGCTGATCGCTGCGAAGTGCAGCTCAGCTACGCCATCGGCGTTGCTGAACCCACCAGCGTGCTCGTTGACTGCTTCGGCACCAACAAGGCCGACGAAGCCAAAATCAGCAAAGCGATTCGCGATCACTTCCCCCTCACGCCCCGCGGCATCATCGAAACCCTCGGCCTGCGCACCGCAATCTACGGCGCAACCGCCAAGCACGGCCACTTTGGCCGCAAGCCCTACAGCGAGCGCTACTTCGACAAGGTCAAGCGAGAACACCGCGGCCCGCAACTGGGCTTCTTCTCGTGGGAAAAGACGGATAAGGCCGAAGCCCTGAAGAAGAGTGTTTAAAAGAGGCGGGAGTACCGAAGTACCGAAGTACCGAAGTACCGAAGTACCGAAGTACCGAAGTACCGAAGTACCGAAGTACCGAAGTACCGAAGAAAAAGGCACTCCGCCAACACGCAACAAATTGAAAACGGGCAAGGCACACGCCTCGCCCGTTTTTCTTTGTCTTTGGCTTTCTCTTTACTTCGTCACTTCGTCACTTCGTTACTTCTTCTCACTTCGTCACTTCTTCCTACTTCCCACTCAGCACCTTCAACATCGCCGCTTCCTGCTCGCTCTTCACTCCCGCCCGCATCGCGATCAACTGCTCGATGCTCGCGCGTGGCGGCTTGCCCGCAGCTTTATCGTCTTCCAGCATCTGGTTGCCCACGCGCGTGCGCCGCTCCACTTCCTTGGGCCACCACGCAATCGCGTCGGCACATGTGTCCGCTGCTGTGCGGAACGTCAGCCCCGCCGCCACGGCCTTCGCACAATTGCGCTGCGCGAAGCCCGCCGAGTCGCCCTCGGCTGGCACCAAAATCCCGAAGTTCACCGGCAGATTGTTCGTCTGCATGTACGTCTCAAGCCACGACCACGGCGCGTACACCGGCGTCGCTGGCGTCTTGCCAATGGCCTTCGCCGCACTGGCCGAAGCCGCTAGGAATTGAGCCTGCGTGAGCAGATCCTGTTTGCCTTTGTTTGGCCCCGTCACGTTGTACACGCCCATCGTCTTGCGCTCGATGCATCGCACCACAAACTCCGCAAGATCGCGCACATCAACAAATTGTACAGGCGTATCGGGCGCGCCAGGCACCAGCATCTCGCCCCCTTGCGTCACGCGCCAAGGCCAGCAGATAAACCGATCCGTCGGATCACCACGACCCACGATAAAGCCGGGTCGAATGTTGGTCACGCGCCCAGGCATCGCCTCTTCCGCCGCCTGCTCGCAAAGTGCTTTCAACGGCCCGTACAACTGCTGCACGTCTTCGCTCGTGGGCGTATCAGTCTTTGCAATCTCGCCCGACTCATCTTCGTTGGGCACGTTGTTGTTCGCATACACCGAAATCGTCGAGATGAACACATACTGATCACTCGCCTTCGCCAGCGCCTCTGCACTCGCCTTCACGATTCGCGGCACGTATCCGCTGGTGTCAACCACCGCGTCCCACTTGGTGCCGCTCGCAATCGCATCTTCAATCTGCGAAAGTCCCTTGGGGCTGGTTTCGTCCTTCTCTTCCGAATGCAGATTCGGATCGCGATTGCCGAACAGTTTTTCAACGCCGTCAATTGTGCCGATACGTTTCTCGGTCTTGCCGCGATTGAAAAGTGTGAGCGAATGCCCGCGCGCCTTGGCGGCTTCAACCACTGCCGGGCCCAGAAAGCCAGTGCCACCAAGAATCAGAATCCGCAGCGATTTGCCTGCCGCGGGTTTGGCATCGTCACTGTTTGGCATCGCAAAAACGCCTCCTGCCGACGAGATAAGCAGCGCGCCAGCAGCAAGCCCGACACCCTGAGCAAGGAATGCGCGACGCGACGAATCGGTGGTGATGATGAAAGTCATGGCGGTTGCTACGCGCTGCCCTCGCCGCACGTTTCAAGAAACGCCCAAGGTTTCTTTGCGAACAATGCCCGCATGCTGCTTCGCAACGTCTTCGCCGCGTCACTTGCTCTCACTGCCACCTTCGCAATCGCGCAAGATGGTGCCGCTCCCGCGCCGGTGCCGCCCGTTGTGCCCAGTACAACTAACACACCAACAGGCAAACCAACAAGCCCATCAACCGACGCAACATCCGCGCCAGCCGCAGCACCATTCACCACCGCCGACGAAGTCGTCGCCGCCTTCGAAACACGCGGCAACGCACTCTCCGACGCCGAATTCGCCGCCGCTGCGCCGCTCATCGATGCAGCCGCGACCGCTGATTCGTCTGCCGCCAAGTGGAAGTACGCCAAAGCCGTCCTCGCCGCACATGCACGCGATTTCAAAGTCGCCCGCAACCTGATGCGCGAAGTAGTCAAGGCCGAAACCGAAAGCGCCGTCTACCACATGACGCACGCTGGCTACACGTTCATGTCCATCAACGATGCCGGCACTCTCGATCAGATGAGTCTCGCCGAAGAAGGTCGTGATGCGTACATCGAAGCTCTCCGCATCGACTCCACGCTCATCGAACCCCGCATCGGCCTCGCCGAGTTCTACATCCAAGCCCCCGGCATCGCAGGCGGCAGTTGGAAAAAAGCCAACGAGCAAGCCCAGGCTCTGATCGATCTGCCGGATGGCCGCGGCCAGTTCTACGGCTACATGATGAAAGCCCGCATCGCCGCTGAGCGTGATCGCTGGAAGGAAATGAGCGAGAACTTCACGCTAGCCGAAACCGCGCAAGGCGAAGAAGCCAGCCCGTTTGTCGCGATGATCTCGCACGCCAACGCACTGCTCGATAAGAAAGAAGACGCCAAAGCCGCGTTGGTACAAGCCGAGCGTGCCCTGCCCCTCGCCCCCGCCAACGACTACACCGCCCACGCGGTGATGGGTCGCTGCAAGCAATCGCTCAAAGATTGGCAAGGTGCCGCCGATTCATTCGCGCAGGTGCTTGCCATCAAGCCCGACGCAAAACTCAGCCGACTCGGCTACGCAACCGCTCTTGAAAAACTCGGCAAGCAAACCGAGGCCCTGCAACACTACCGCGAATTCGTCACTCGCTTCCCCAGCGATGATCTCACCGAAAAAGCCAAAGACGGAATCGCGCGTCTAAATCGCGCCGGCATTCGGTAAAGCTCTACGTAGCTCGCCAGCCCACTCACTGCTCTTGCGGCCGCCGCAAATTCGCGTCCGCCATCACGCGCTCACTCTGCACATGCGACATTACCGGCACGCGCGACTTGCCCGTCTTCACGGCTACATGGATGTAAGGTATGCACATGCCGCAGCCATACCCGGCGTTGGTTGCGTCTTGCAACTTCTCAACATCGCACCCCAGGTGCTTGCTCAATTCAAGCAACTGATTGAACGTCACATTGCGACAAATGCAGCGGTCCACGCTCATGGCGTCACCTCGGCACACGCTTGTTTGCTTACCACTCGCGCCAGTCGGGCACATAATGCTCGCCCAACGCCGCTTGCGTCGCGCCGCCCACCGATCCAATGACGCCCGTGTTGCCGGCACTGAGCCACGCTTGCTCGCCCTGCACCGCTCGCACGCTGCCATCGGCGCGAGCCGTCACCGCAGCGCCCGCAATCACGCGCGACGCATTCCCGCCGTGGCGGAATGACGTAGTTGGTGACCAATTGTTGTACCATCCCGCATTACCATCATAAAGCAAAGGCGGGTCCAGCAAAGCGCAATTTCGTAGGCCTTGCAAAGAAATCATACTATCGGCAAATACGAAAACAGACGTTGGCATGCGGATATCGACCACTTTTCGCCAAGGCCTTGCACCAATCACACCCGCCCAACCGGGCGTGCGCGAAGGCGTCAGGTAATACCCGTTGTATCCATAGGTACTGGTCGGTTGTTGCGCCGCTTGCGCTCTGTAAGAACCCCAAGGTTGAGCCGGACACTCAAAAACACTCTTCTGTGTGAGATCCGCTTCCACAAAGTCCGCTATGAAACCTGCGCGATGCTCGACGCGCGTCGTCCCATCAACATCCGCGTCCACACGCCCCCACCAATACGTGGCTCCACTCCCACCATCATCCTCGCCAAAACTCGCCGCGGGCATCGCAAAGTCGCGATACGTGTTGGCGTACATTGTCCACGCTGTAACAAGTTGCCGCTGATTGCTCAGGCACACCGTCTGCCTCGCCGTGTTTCGTGCCGCGCCCAGTGTCGGCAAAAGCAACCCCACCAGTAGCGCGATAGTCGCGAGCGTGACGAGCAACTCAATCAGCGAAAAACCGCCACGCCGACTTCGCTGCCGACGAAGATCATCACGATCACACTGCGCAATCTGCACGCTGACTCCATTCATCGCGCTTCCTCCATCACTCGCACTTCGTCGCTGCGCAGCAGTGCCCGCAGCGCATCTCGATCCGCGGCATTCACGCTGCCGTCACCATTTACATCTCGTGCGCCGCTGCCGGCCGCCCACGCGTACAAATCATCTATCGACCGCCGCTTGTCGCCGTTCACGTCAAACGCCGCCGGTACTCGTCCAAATGCCACCAGCCCGCCAACACCCACGCTGTACATGTTGGGCCCCGCAAGCGCCACGCTTCCACCCGCCAGCGTTGACTGCTGCACCACAAATCCCGCTTGCACAGGCGTACGCGTTGGATCAATCACGCTCAGTGAGCTGCCACTTGCAATCGTCGTCCCCGCTGCCTGAATCGTCGGCACCACCAGCAGCGTCTGCCCACCAAACATACTCGCCGCAGGTTGCGCGTTGTAGCCGCTCAATCGCAGATACTCGCTTACATCAAATCGCCCATCACCATCGAGATCAACCCACGTATCGCTCGCCGTGTTCCACAATGTCGCGCTGCTGCCCAGCGACGCATCAAGCCACAGCAGACTCGGCACACTGCCAAACCCGCTGATGCCCGTCGCCAGCGCAACGCGCCCGCTCGCCAGCACAATCGGATTCGCGTTCGTTCGATTCGTCGACGTCTCACCCAGCAACGCGCCGCTTCGTGCATCCAGCCGCACCGTGTTCGCACTCGTGAGCCCACCACTAAACGCGTACGAACTCGCAAAGACTTCAAGTCCGCCTGATGGCGTCACCGCCAGCGTGCAACCACCAAAAAAGCCCTGCAAACGTGTGTTACTAAACGCCCACGCCGCCGCTGGCCCAGTGCTCGCCTTCGCATCAAACGCCGCAATCGTCCCCGCCGTCACGCCGGCTTCGCCGATGGTCGCAACCACAACCAAGTCATTGCCACCAAGCCGCCGAGGCATCATTGCCGGCGTGTTGCCGCTGGTGTTGCCAAGAGGCACACTCCAAACAACCTCACCAGGCTGCCACGGATTCCGTATCGCATCAAACCCGTCAAGATTGATGCACACCAGCTCACCCGCAACCGGCCCCGGACTAAACGTCGTCACGAACACGCGATCGCTCGCACCAAAATCATCCGTCACCAGCGGACTCGCATTCACCACACTCTGCGGCAACACCACCGACCACACCGCCGCACCACTGCCAACATCCAACGCAGCAATCGTGTTCCCAGCCGCGACAATCACCGTGCCATTGCCCGCATCAATCGCCAGCGACGACTGACTCTCAAGCACGGGCTCTTGCGCCAGTGCTCGTCGCCACACAATCGCTCCAGTGTCTCGCGAAACACAGAACACATAAAACACCCGCACCTGCCCCACCGCTTGCGTACTGCCAACTGCAAATACGCGCGAAGCATCAACCACAGGCGACTGCTGCGCCAGCCACGCAATCGCCAATCCATTGTCACTCGTGAGCGTCCACGCAGGCGTTGCCACATCCGCCCGCGCATGCCGAGACACCGCATTGCGGGCATTGCCACCCGCAAACGTCAGCCACGCCCCCGCCGGGTCACTCGCCTGCGTACTCATTTGCGCAGTAACATCGCGCGCGGCGACCAACACGCTCGCGCCGCACGCCAATCCAACCAGAAGTTGCATTGAACACTTTCTCAAACCCCAGCGCAATCACCTTCGCAACCACGCCGAGAAGCTCTCAAAGCACACAGGTCCGAATCACTCTTCTCTCGGTGCCCTCTGTGTTAAACCTGCCTCACCGCCGCCGCAGCAGCAGCATCGCCGCACCAGCCAACAGCGCCGCAGCTCCGCCCGGCCCAGGCACCGCTGTCACATCGCTTAGCGCATCAATCTCCACATCCACGCTGCTGCCACTCGGCACACTCACGCGCACAAACGAAATCTGCGAAAGTCCCAGCGCGCCAATATCAACACCCAGCCCGCCGCCCGAGCCGTCATAGCCCGCAATAAGTTCGCTCAGCGTCTTGTTCTGCCACGCAAAATTCGGATTCACCGGCTTGGTGAAGTCACTCTGCACACTGCCTGCCGGCCCACCAAACGCACTGGTCTCATCCAAATACCCCAGCGTCGGAAACAACCCATCCGCCCCGCTCGCAGCAACAAACCACAGCACACCATCAGCCGACACCTCAACGATGCCACCATCGCTGCTGATGCCCGTCGTACGCGGCGTCACAAAATCACTCGTCGTAAAAAACGAATTCCCAAACACCAGCAAGTCCACGCCAAACGGATTCAGCGGATCATTCACCACCGGCTCATCAAACCGCACCGTCAGCGAGCCGCCCGCGCCAATCGACACAAACTCATCAAACCCATACGCACCCGCAAACGGCGTCACACTCCCCGGAAACGACCCAAACGGCGAGTCCTCACCCGTCACGCGCTCCGGACTTCCAAGCACGCTCAGAGGATTCAAATAGTCGCCGCTCGCATTACTGCCCTGCGTGTAATTCACCACGCCATCCGCCCACGGATTGCTACCTGCGAACGCCGACCCGCTCGCAATCACAAGCCCCAACAAACCAATCCTCCCCAAACCAACACACAAAGAACCCACCATCTCTCCAAAACCTCTCGCTCATCTCTCGACAAGCTCGCACGTCCCGTTTCGCGCAGGACAGCCTTCCAACGAGAACCATCAGGGTTCTCACCGGGGCCCAATCTGCACGCGCAGACGTATCGCGAAGAAAGCGGACGACACAGGGCGAAATGCACGGAAATGCGTGCGCACTCGCCACGGTCTTCAGCCCCGGCATCTGCCAGCACGCAGCCAGCACACACCATTCGCGAGGGCCCGAACCATGTCGCTGGCAGGTCTTCCGGCTTGGAGCTTCGCAAAGATCAACCTTCCCAGCAGCACAGGCTTCTCAGCCCATCGCTACCAGTGGCCGCATGCAACTCGGTCTCACAACCGCATCGCACACTCTGACCTTTGCGTCAACACCCCTTACGGCGGCGCGTCCGCGGTGGCTTCTCACCACACTTCCCTTTTCACCCACGCGGCACAAGTGAGGCCTGCGTCCCGTGGGCACCAATGACGCTGGAGAATAGGCGACACTAAGAGCCGAAGGGCGCAAGCCCTCGGGAACGAGTTGCAGCAAGACGAAGTGCCAGAGTGCGAAGTGCCAGAGTGCCAAAGTGCCAAAGTGCGAAGTACGAAGTGTGAATTGCAACACACCCGCTGTTATCACGCGCTCCCTCCCGTAACTAATCACATCCCACCCCCACCAACACAACCTTCACACATTTTCCTTCGCTTCGATCTGAAAGATCGCCCCCGCCGCGCGCCACTGGTGTCGGCGGCGATAACCGCACATCGCCGCATCACCGCAAACTTCCGAAGGAGTCTCTCATGTCTTTCTCTTCTCGCACACGTCACATCGCTCTCATCGCCGGTTCCGCAATCACCGCGAGCTGCACCCTCGCCCAAGGCACGCCCGGCCTCTGGTCGCGCGGCTTCCTCCACACGCCCGATGCCGCCACCACCCTCACGCCCAGCGGACCAGGCCGCGTCCTCGCCAGCAGTTCCGGCGGCGGCAATCTCCTCACCTCCGTCCAATGGCCCTTCAAACTCGGCGGCATCGTCACCTGCGACACCAACAACCTCGACGCACCCGCGCCCGGCCTGCCCATCCGCAGCATCACGTCAACCTTTCACGACGGCTCAACCCAAATCGGCACACTCATCGCCCGCGGCAAGCACTTCACGGGCCGCCCGCCGATCCAGATCAATCGCACCATCGCCTGCGACTTCTCCAGCTCCGGCGCAATCGCCGTCGAGTGGCGCTGCATTGATGAAAACGGCATCGTCCTCGCCCAAGGCATCACCAGCGGCCCCTTCCTCGAATGCGATGATCTCAGCGACTACCCGCCCAGCGATTCATCCAGCTACGGCCTTGGAAGTGGCAAGGCCACCTTCAAAGAGTTCACCGTCACCAAGCGCACCGGTTCGGCCCGCGTCTACTCCACCACCGGCCCCGTCTTGGTCGCTGACGTCGCCACCATCAGCTTCCGCCCCATCTGGTGCATCACTTCACCGTGCCCGGGCGATGGCCTTGGCATCAGCAACATGGACATCACCACCAGCAACCTCCCGCAACTCGAAATGGGCGACGCTGTCTGCAGTTGGTCCTGGGGCGTCTGCAACACCGGCAGCAAAGGCACCAACCGCATCACCGTGCACGGCACCGAAGGCACCAAAATCACTGAAGCTCTCGACGCCGACATGGATGACGACGGCCTGCTCGACAAAGTGCTCGGCGCAGGCGCGGTTGCTGGCATCACCGGCGGCGCAGTCGCCGGCATCGTCGTCGCTCGCCCCACACTCGCCCAAGATACCGAGCCCACCGGCCTCAGCTTCCGCAAAAACTACGTCGGCCACGTCAGCCTCATCAAACAACGCACCGCTGCTGGCTTCGCCAGTTCCATCACCACCCAAACCGACCCGCTCACCGGCCAAATGACCATCACCCCCGACTTCTCCTCCATCGGCAGCACCGAGTGGGAAGTCACCGGCTACGGCCCAACCGGCGATGTCGTCGGCACCGCCATCGTCTGCTGTGCCTCGGGCGTCTTCAACAACCGCTGCCCCGGCAGCTACGAAAAGTGGGTCTTCTACCCACCCAACTGGTACTTCCTGGGCTGCTACACCCCAACTGAATTCATCCTCCCCGGCGGCACCGTCCTCACCGGCGTCACCAGCCTGCGCTTCGCCCCCGTCACCGGAGCCGACCTGCTCAGTGACGTCGAACAAATCGAAATCCTCGATCAGGCCCCCGACCAGCCCGACGGCATCGCCACCCCTCTCCAAGTCGGCCTCATCGAAGTCGTCACCGCCGCCCCCGTCGGCACGCCCGCCTGCGACACCGTCGACTTCAACAACAACGGCGTCTTCCCCGAAGACCAAGATGTCGTCGACTTCTTCGATGTCCTCGCCGGCGGCAACCCCGCTACCTGCGATGCCGCCCTGGGCTGCCAAGACATCGACTTCAACAACAACGGTGTCTTCCCCGAAGACCAAGACGTCATCGACTTCTTCAACGTCCTCGCCGGCGGCGCGTGCCCATAAGCCTCGCCGAAGCGGGCGAGTAAAGCGATACACCGGTAAAGCGATAAAGCAATAAATGCTGCGAAGCCCGGGCCCGAGCAAACCGCTCGGGCCCGTTTTCATTTCAACCCACCGATATCGCTATGCCTTTATTTTCGCTTTTCACTTTTCACTTTATCGCTTTGCAACCCCCTCTCGCGCAATCCGGTACACTTCGGCCATGCCGCCCCCGCCCGCTGGCAAACCTCGTGACGAAAGACCCCAGCCTCCCGGCCAACCCGCACCCACGCCGCCGCCCGGTGGGGCAGGAACCTTCTGGTCTTCGGGCATGCCCGCTCACGCCAAGCCCGAGGAGTACGCCTTCGACATCGCGCCGCCCGACCCGGCGGTGGAAAAAGCCAAGCAACGCAAACGCGTGGCCTCCAAGAACGCCAAGCCCGCGCCGCCGCGGTTGTGCGAGCATTGCAAGTACAACATGGTCGGCATTCCCGGCAACATCTGCCCCGAATGCGGCGGCGAGAACCGCCCGCTCTCGCTGTTAGCCCTTGATCCGCACCTGGCCCAGCAATCACGCGAAATCACGCGAGCAACCTACGCCCGGCCCATCATCCTCACCATCGTAGGTCTGGCCTTGATGATGTTAGGTCTGTTTGTTTTCAAAGCTCCCTGGCCTTATTACATCGCGTACATCATTATCTGGATCGCGCAGGTGCCCCTTGGCATGCTGGCTCTGTGGATCAGCCAGCAGTTCATTGTTGATTATGATGGCGAATGGCCGCTGACCACGCTGCGCTTCGCCGCCATCTACGCCCTCGTCGGCAACCTGCAAGTGTGGATTCCCATTGCCTTTATGCCCGCGATTTTGACGTATCTGGGTTACATGGTGCTGTGCGCGACCGAACTCGAAGTCGAAGGCTTCGAAGCCCGCGTCATCGCCGCCGTCATGTGGGCGATCGGCGTCGCGGCGTGGCTGACGGTGATTGTGATTGCGACGTAGTCGCTGGTTACGGATAATCCTGCCGCGTCGGCCTGATCAAAACATCACTCACATGCACATGCGCTGGCTGCTGCACGATAAACCCAATCGTCCGCGCCACGTCTTCGGGCTTGAGCACCGGCCCAATGCGCCCCTTCACCTCGGCGAACCACTCGGGCTTGTAGCCCGCGACGCCTTGAAACTCGCTCTCGACAAACCCCGGCTCAATCAGCGTCACGCGAATGCCCTTAGGCCCAAGCTCGCGCCGGCTTGCCTCGGCCAGACTGTTCACTGCAAACTTCGTCGCGCCATACATACTGCTGAACGGGCTGATATGCCGGCCCACCGTGCTGCCCAGCACCACAATGTCACGCGGCTTGCTGGTTTCACCAAACACTCCGCCGCCCGCAAGTCGCTCGGCTTCCATCTCCGCCAGCATGCGCTCGCCCGCCACGCGAATCAGTTTCGCCGCACCGATGATGTTGGTGCGAACCATCTCTTCCCACTGCGACATGTCACTCGTGATCGCGCTGCCCGCCAGCCCTCGCCCCGCGTTGACCACCACGATGTCGGCCTCATGCGCGGGGTTGCCCAGCGCATACCGCCCCACATCCATCACGCGCGTAATCACCGCATCATCGCAGCAGTCTCCAACAACGCACGCAACTGATCCAGCGCCGCCAAGCTCCGCCGACAACTCAGTGAGCATCGCCTGCCGCCGCCCATTTGCAACCACAAACGCCCCCAGCCGCCCAAGCTCAACGGCAATCGCCCGCCCAATCCCCGCCGTCGCGCCCGTGATAACCGCCGTCCGCTGTGCAAGTGGGTAGTTCATGCGGAATTGTAAGCGGCAAAACCTACCGGCTGGCGCGTCACGAAAATCAGCAAAGCAAATTCGCCGTTTGCTCAGAACTCACTTCTGATCCCCAGTAATAATAGATAATCCAACCTATTTGATTCTCAAGTCCGGGAATAGTGTCATGCGAGACCTGCAACGATCGCAATTCTGAACCGTACATGCATGGATATCGCGTAATTTTTCCATTCTCAACGCCTCCCATGATCGACTCGTACAGTCGTTCACACGTCTCGATCTCCGCTCGATGACGTAGCTCCTGTCCGATTTTTGGAACTTTGCCTATCCAGTCTAAGCGCTTCTGCATCATCGTCTGCATGGTGTATTCTCGATGCAATCTCCCGTGCGGGTGCTTTCCACACAAACTCGTCATCGGATTAAAACCACATTCGGATCTGAGTTTTGCGGACATATCGAACACAGGCACCTGCGTTGCCCATGATTCGATGAGAAACAATCGATCCGCTTGCGATCTCGTCACCGCACCCGCGATTTCGCGCCACTCCGCAATTTGTTTGTTTTGAACAAAAACAACATAACAACTTAGGTTCATAGCTTGCAACAGAAATTCTCGCAGCCATGTTTGCACACTAAGTTCTGCAGAATTTGATTCAACGCATCGCGGCGCAAACCCGACTAATTCATCGATAGACAGACCCAGGTAATTGCAAAGATCTATCAGTTGATCGAGGTTTGGCCTCGTTCGATCTTCTTCCCTCTCAGCGATCCAGTTCATTACGTTTCGCGTCAGCTTGTCCACATGTCGACATTCCCCACTTTTCCCTAACTCGATTCGCAAGGCTGCTGAGGTCACTTGTGACGCCCTCAATCGCCTTGCGAGTAGGTCACGGAGTCGAATGTGAAGCTCGTTTATCATAAAAAATGTAAAACATGCAAAAAAAATTCTTGCAACACATTGCATCGTGGGTTCACCGGACCGCCGTGAATGGTAGCCACGGACACCGCGATGTGTCTAGCAAACGCACCGGCGGGCACTCCCCCACAACGCAGCGCCTTGGTCTGCGCAAGCCGTTGCGCGAGATGCATTACGTTGGTTGGTACCCCCTACTGCGTTGGATGCAATGCATGCAACACGAGTCCATCTGGCACGAATCAGTATCTGAGTCTACAGCAACGATCGCTGTAGCGGTAACGCCAGCTACTTGTGCACGTTGCACACCGTACTGGCGAACAAGGAGCCGGTTGGTATGAAGATCTCTCTCACTGTCGTCTCGTTCCTGGGTGTGGTCGGTGTCCAAACTACGTTCGCCGACTGCGTTTACAATGGAACCACCTATTCAGAAGGTGCCGTCGTGTGTCAAGCTGGATCGCCCTACCGCTGTACGAGCACGGGCTGGTCCGCTTCCTCTGGCAGTTGCAACTCAACGGACGAGTTCGCCACGATTGATCTGGAGACTGCGACCGAAGCAGACATTGTGATGTACTTCAGCGATTTGACAAGCTCGACGTAACTGACACACCGTGTGCTCGAAGGGGCACATGGTGTTTTCTGCGATGCTGAGCGAAACCCAGTTTTAAGAGATCGCCAAGGTCAAAGCCCCTCGCCACCACTATCGCCTGCTAGTAATCCGTCCCCTCCACCGTCATCCCCGTCAGCGTCGCCGAGAACGCTGTCTTGCCGGTGGGTCCATCAATCAGCCCCATCACATCCGTCACGAACCGCTTGCGTTGCCGCTTCACACCGCTGTTCAAGATGTACAGGTTCTGCCCCGGGCTTAGGGCATTGCGGAAGACGCAATTTTCAATCCGGAGGAACAAGCAAATCCGCGAATCGCCCGTGTGCGCCAAGAACGCATACGCCGCCAGCTGCGCCGCCGCTTCAACCATCAACACGCCCGGAAAAGTCGGCTTGTCCGGAAAGTGCCCCGCACACCAGAACTCATCATCGCGCACGCGCTTGAGGCCCATGCACTGCATCCAGTCGGCACTGTGCCACACAATGCCGTCCAGCAGACTCATCACCCCGCGATGCGGAATGAGCTGCTCGATCTGCGACTTGGTCAAGACAAACTTGCCGAAGTCAATCGACGACACATCAAACGGCAGGCCGCCCGCCGCAGGTTGAGCTTGAGTATCTTCCATAGCGATTCCCAACGACGCGGCCGCTAAGCCGCGCCGGGTTTGTTGAACAAGTTAGGCCTCAGGTTTCTCGTCGCGAGACTCAAGCACCTTCTCGCGAATTGCCTGCGCCTGGGCCTTAATGTCCTGCATGGACTTGCGGACACGTGTGCCAGCGGTTTTATTGCCGCCTTTCCACTTCAGCCAGTCGTCTTTTGATTGGGCCACCAGTTGTTCGAGTTGTGTGAATTCATCCATTTTCGCAAGCCTCCCAACGAGCGCGTAAAAAAAACGCCCCGTCGTCCCGATGGTACCCGCAGGCGGGGGGCTGGGAAGACCAAGACAGAGTCATCGGACGTGCCAACTTCAATAATTTACCAGAACAGGGGGTATTCTCGGTCCTAATGCACCACCATGGGCAGCATTTCTTGCACGTGCCTGAGTGCCGACTTCAAATACTTCTGGTTGCTCCCCTCGATCGCAATGAGCGCCGGGGCACACGCGCCCATCAGCACGCGCCGCAAATTCGCCAACTCGTTGTAATCCCCCACCGTGGGCAACCCGGCTTCTCGCCGCAGCCTTGCGAGCAAACTCACGGGCTTCACGTGTCCAATCCACTCCTCGTGCCCCCAGTACTGCCGCTCCAAATACAGCGCATCCTCAATCCAATTCCCCGGATGCACCAGAGCTAGATCAATCAACACACAAGGCCCGTCTCCCGGAGCCGCCAGCGTGCAACCCGGCGCAACCCGCCGCAACGCATTCGCAACATGCAAGTCGCCATGACACCACGTATCAATCGTGCGTGCCTCCCACCTTGCCTGCAAACTTGGCAAGTGCTTGAGCACATGCCGAATCGCCTCGCTCCACTGCTGAAAATCCGCAATCGCATGCTCATGGCTCAAGTGCCGCGCCCGCTCAAGCAGCATGGACCAATCCGGACTCTTGTACCGCCCCGCCACCGGCTTGTGCTTCCCCGCCGCCTGATGAAACTCCAAAACGCGCGTCATCAGTTCCGTCACCATCGCCGCGTTCATGTGCCGCGGCAAGTGATCTCCCGCCAATCGCTCCGTGACCACCCACGCCATGTCATAGCTGCCAAGCTGCGTGCCATGCGCCAGCACGCGCGGCGTCGCACGATCACGGGCCTCCGCAAACTTCTCTTCATCATCACAAGCTGTACACAACGTCACACACCCCAGCCCTGTGGTCCATTCATACTCCACCGGACCAATCGGAAACTTCACCAGCACAGGCACCGGCTGCTGCGAATTCCGCATGCGATACGTCGAAAATCCCGTCGATGCCCCGCCCCGCTGCCACGCCGCGTGAAACCACTCCACAGGTCCCAGCCGATGCTCGCACACTTCATGCAATACCGGTTCAAGTGCAGCGGCAAGGCCGGAGTGCGCTGGTGATCCACCATCGTGTGCCTGTACGGCGTGGGGCATTCGCCACAAGCGTACCACGCCAAAGCTCACGCCGAAAGTTCGCGTGCGTCCCCTAAATCTGTCATTGTGTCTGTCAGTGCTTCCGCCGACGCATCAATCATCCGCCAACACACGCGGCCCCTGGCTCTGCAAACTCAGCAAGTGCGAATACATGCCCTGACTGCTCGCAAGCTGATCGTGCGGCCCTTGCTCCGTCACTCGGCCCTGCTCCAGCACGATAATGCTGTCGGCATTGCGAATCGTGCTCAGCCGGTGCGCAATCACAAAGCACGTGCGATTCTTCATCAGCGTCGCCAAGCTCTGCTGAATGAGTTGCTCGCTCTCACTGTCCAAGTTGCTCGTCGCTTCATCGAGAATCAGTATCAGCGGATCCGCCAAAATCGCCCGCGCAATCGCAATCCGCTGCTTCTGCCCGCCCGACAATCGCACGCCGCGCTCGCCGATCATGGTTTGGTAACCCTTCTCGGTCTGCGAAATAAACTCATGCGCATGCGCCGCCCGCGCCGCGGCGATGATCTCACTCTGCGTCGCATCACGCTTGCCATACGCGATGTTCTCGGCAATCGTGCCATCAAACAAGAACACATCCTGCTCGACAATCCCCAACAAACTGCGGTAACTTGCAATCGAGATTTCCCGCAAATTTACGCCATCCAAGAACACATCGCCAGTTGTCGGATCATAAAACCGCGCAATCAGATTGCACAACGTCGTCTTGCCCGCACCGCTAGGCCCCACCAGCGCAATCGTCTGTCCCGGCTTCGCCAGCAAATTGATATTCATCAGCACCTGCCGCGCAGGCTTGGTTGATGCCTTCGCTTCCGCCACCGTTTCTTCCACCCGCTCGCGACCAGGCTCTTCATTCCGCACGCCGTCGTTCTTGCTCGGATACGTAAAGCTCACATTCCGCAACTCAATCTGCCCGCGCGAAGTCTCGCGCGAAACCGTGCTCGTTGGCTTGTCTGTCGCAAATTCCTTCTCTTCATCCAGCAGCGTCAACACGCGATCCAGCGCCGCCAAGTTGCTCTGAATATTCGCCGCCGTACTCGTCAGCGTCTCCAGCGGCCCAAGCAACATCAGCAAGTACGTCAGAAACATCATGAGGTCGCCAATCGTCAGCGACTTCTCCATGACCGCCGTCCCGCCATAAATCATCACCCCCGCGCTCGCCACCGGAATCAGCAGCCCCCACGCAATCTCCACAATCCGCGACCACCACCACGTGATGATCTCGATGCGCGTCATGTAATGCTGCCCCGCCACAAACCTCGCATTCTCGCTCCGGCTGCGCCCAAACCCGCGAACCACCCGCAGCCCGCCGAACGCTTCAGTCGCATGCGCATCCACTTGTTGCCGCATCTGCTTCGCATCACGAAACAGCGGCCTGATCTTGCTGATCCACGTCTTGTGCGTCACCCAAACGGCGGGAATGCACAGGAGCCCGCCCGCAAGCAATCGCCAATCCGTAAACGCCAAAATCACCAGCGTTCCCGCCATGGTGATAATCGCCCGCCACGGGTTGTAAATCATGCTGAACAGCAACTCACCCGCCAGCCCCGCATCTTCGCGCAGCAAGCTCGACATGCCGCCTGACTTGTAATGTTGAATGCGATGCAAAGGCAATTGAATCGCATGATGAAACGCCCGCCGACGCATGCCCACCTGCACGCGCTTGGTCACGCGCGTCATCTGCCATCGCCCCACAATGCCGACAAATACCGCAACCGCCGACAGCACCACCATCACCCCGCCTAGCCACCACAACAACTGCTTGCGATGCGTCTCTACATCCGCCACGCTGATGCGCAGCACATCCAACACGCGCTGCGGCAACCCCGCCGGTCCCGGATTATCCGTAATGATGTAATCAATCGCCACCTTGGTCGCCGCCGGCAGCACCAGCGAAATCAACGTCATGACCGTGACCGTGACCAGCGCGAGATAGACATACCCCTGATGCCCCCGACACTGCTGCCAAAACGCCCGAAACAACTGCCAAAACCCGCGCGTGGGCTTGCCCCCCTTGCGCCGCCCCACCCGCCCCTTGTCGTCGGTCTTAGTCGCCCACTCGCTATCGCTCTTGCGACGCTGGTTGTACTGATCGATCTGACGTGAAGTAGCAAGGCGACGAGATAGCATTGCTGCAGTTTATGATGCCGGAGAACGGAGAACGGAGAACGGAGAGCGGAGAACGGAGAGCGGAGAACAGAGAGCAGAAGTCCGCCCGTTCCCTGTTCCCCGTTCCCCGCTCCCCGTTCCCCGTTCCTACACCTTACTCGTCCGATACGCAATCACATTCACCTTCTCCAGCGTGATCAGCCCCTCCTTCACCATCTTGTCCAAAATCGGTATGAACTTCTTGATCTTCTCGCTGCCGTCCACAATCTCAACCACCACCGGCACATCATCCGCGATGCCCTGCTTGTTCACCGCGTGAATCAGCGAATTCGCGCCGTAACTCATGATGCCCTTGAGCACCGTCGCACCCGCCAGTCCTTCGCTGCGAGCCTTCTTCACGATTTCCTGAAAGAGCGGCTTGCCCTCCCACTCATCGTTCTCGTCGATAAAAACCCGTAGCAACTGGCCTTCGCCTTCAATCTTCATGGCGTGCCTCCAACCCCGCGGTTTCCAATGATCCGCACGCAGTATACCAGAAATTCCCAAATCCCGACGCCGGACCTAAGGCTTTGCGAAGGTCCAGATCAAATCACCAACAAATCCAGCCCCAATTTCACTCCCCCAGCAACTTGCTGCGCTTTGGCCCCGCCTTGAACTGAGGCTTCGCCGCCAGCGCCTTGCGAATTGTCGCCATCGCCACATCAGGCGAGTCTGTTACCGTCAGCAGGTCCATGTCCTCCGGATTGATCGTCTTCCCCGCCACCATGGTGTCGCACAGAAAGTCCAGCAATGGCTTCCAATACGCTTCGCCCATCAGCACCACCGGAAAATTCTCAATCTTCCGCGTCTGCACCAGCGTCAACGCTTCAAACAACTCGTCCATGGTGCCAAACCCGCCAGGCAGCACCACAAACGCATAGCTGTACTTCACCAGCATCACCTTGCGCACAAAAAAGTACTTGAAATCCACGAACTTATCCACATACGGATTGGGCTTCTGCTCCATGGGCAGCACGATGTTGCACCCGATGCTCCGCCCACCCGCCTCGCGCGCCCCGCGATTGGCACTCTCCATGATCCCAGGCCCGCCCCCGGTCATGGTCGTCAGCCCCGCCTTCGCAATCCGCTTGCCCACCTCGCGCCCAAGCTCGTAATACGGATGCCCCGCCGGGAACCTCGCGCTGCCGAACACCGTCACGCAAGGCCCCACAAAATGCAACCCGCGAAAACCGCGAATGAACTCCGCGAAAATCCGCGCCGCTCGCAAAAACTCGCTCGCTCGCGCCCGAGGTCCATCCAAAAAATCCGGCACATCGCCCCCGCCCGGACCCATCCGCCAAATCGGCGTGTTCGGATCAGCAATCGGAATGTCAGCGGCATCAGGTAGCGGCGAGTTGTTAGGGTCAGCGTCCATAGCGGTATCTGTTCATACGTCGGCATACTCGGTAACGCCACACCAGTCGCAAAGCGGACAAACCCCTCGATATTACTGGGATTACTCGCAATTCCTAATCTTTCAGTACATAATGAAAAAACCGTGCATTTCTATGGCACAAGCGAATCCACTGGTCCTTTAGCAGCGCAATCACTGTCGGCCATGCCACTTCTCATTGTCCGGTCGGGTCCGGTGAATGAGATTTGTCTGGGCACGCTCTTTGGAAGCGAGGCCTCTCATGACGACCACAGTGTACAAGGAAGTTCAATCCCACAAGTCCAGCACGTGTCCCACGACGGACGCCACCTGGCTTTGGACCACATTTGTCGACGAGTCCAGCATGCCCATCTTCGTGGTCAACCACGCCGGTGTGGTCGAGATGGCCAACCTCGCGGGCACGCAGCTCTTGCGTAATGCAGCCGACGAACGCGTCATCGGCAAATCACTCGCCGATCTGCTGGGCGAAGACCACGCCCGCGAACGCCTCGAGCACGTGCAAGCAGTGCTCAGCACAGGCCGCACCATCGTCTTCGAAGAAATGCGTCGCGGCAAGCAAATCCGCTGCGTCATGCGTTCAATTCCCACCACCAACGGCAGCAAGTCCGTTCTGGTCACGGCGTACATCTCAGCCCTTCACGCGCCTTACCAGAATGGTTACGCCACCGTCCGCGCCAAGAACAACGACGCCGGCAAACTGGGCACGCTGACGACTCGCGAAGTCGAAATCCTCAAACTCATCGGCCTTGGCATGAGCACCATCGACATCGCCAAGCACCTGGGCCGCAGCGTCAAGACCATCGAATGGCACCGCGTCAGCTTGGGTGAAAAGCTCGGCGTCGTCAACCGTGTCGAACTCGCTCGCATCGCCATCGCCGCCGGCATGGTGAGCCTAGACGAAAAGGCTCCCCTCCAAACCTCAACCAAAGACTGAACACAACGAATCCCGCTCGGGTGGAGGCGGTGATAGCACCGCCTCCTTTCATTTTTGTCATCATTTGAATCGTCTTTCCCGGATTTGCCAAACCAAGTGGCCTCCAACCGGGAATAATGATTCTGAGAATGCAATCTCACATCGCCCAAACTCCGGCAAGCCTCGCCCGCCGACTCCTCGGCCAGGCGACGCGTCAACTGCGCGATATGGTCGGCGTGATTGCCCTGTGGACACTCGTCTTCGGCTTGGGCCTGCTCGCATGGCTGCCCGCCATGCACAGCCGCACCCACCAGCTCTCTCACCAGTTTGGCCAAGCCACCGATTCTGCGCAGCCCTGCGACTCCGCTCACGCCTCCTGCCACCACGCCGCGTCGAACCACCAGTCGGCAAGCCCACCCGAAAACACGCCCACGCCCACACACAGCAATTGCGATATCTGCTCGCAGCTCATGCTCGCCCTGCTCTACGGCGCAGTGCCCTCCATCGACCCGCCCCTGCCCACCGCGGTGCTGGCTGAGCGCGTCGAAATCGGTCGCGAGCGCACCAGCGCACGCGAGCTTGCCCACTTGCCGCCCGCACGCGGCCCACCCTCCATCTGAGGTTCTCGCACGTCACGCCCAGTGACGCTGTCTGCGCGCCCGCGCGTCCAGCGTGATTGACGCGAACCGGTGTTCGTCCACCATGGTTCGTCAGGCGTGCGTGCTTGCGCAGTCACACCGTTGCTGACGCGCCCAATATCCATCACGTTGACGCCTGCCGCGCCCTCCGCGCAGCTCACCCGCGTCCGTCCCTCTTCCACCAATCTCAACCATCGAGGTACCCATGCGTCCGCTCCGCGCGTTCACGCTTATCGAACTTCTCGTCGTCATCGCCATCATCGCCCTGCTGATTGGCATCCTGCTGCCCGCACTAGGCAAGACCCGCGTGGCCGCTCGCCAAGTGAAATGCATGAGCAACCTGCGTTCACTCGCCACCGCCCAGCAAAGCTACGCCAACGAGCATCGCGAGTATCTCATCGACGTGGGCCTACCTCACGGCGGCGTGGGCGACCCCGAAAAGAGCTTCATCTACACACTCAGCAGCTACTACGGCGCCGATGGCAAACGCTACAACACCAACGCCCTCAGCGAAGACTACACAACACCGCAAGTGCTCAAAAGCCCCGGCGATAAAAGCTCCTGGTGGCTCACACAAGACGGCGGCCAGCGCGAACGCGGCAGTGGCCCCTTCCGCCGAACCAGCTACGGCATGAACAACTTCCTCAGCGCCAACTACCCCGCAGGCAGCGACACGGTAGGCGACAGCATCATCTACAACCGCCTCGCTCTCATCACCATGCCCGCCAGCACCGTGCAGTTTCTGCTCATGACCGAGCAGCCCGCCAATCCCAGCGACACCACCGGCGGCTTTGCGGTGAGCGATCATCCGCACGTTGAAAGCTGGGGCAACGCCATGCAAGGCCCCGCCCGCGCCACGCAAAACGTCTTCACCAGCAAATGGGGCGGCCCCGAAAAAAGCACCGAAGCCAAAAGCAACTACGCCTACCTCGACGGCCACGTCGTCGTCCACCGCTTCGCCAACGTCTACATCGACCAGTTCAGCAACCAGTTCGACCCAGGACTGGCGAAGTGAGAAGAAGTAACGAAGTGACGAAGTGACGGAGTGATGAACGCACCTGCTCACCCACTCACCCACTCACCCACTCACCCACTCACCCACTCACCTCCTCACCCACTCACCCGCTCACCCCAGAACCCCTCAAGGACTCCCCCATGCCCCCCACCCTCCTCGCCTCCCTCGCCCTCACCTCCGCCGCTTTCGCGCAGGTTCACGAGGGCGACATCATCCTCGACACCACCACCGGCACAATTCGCACCGGCGGCCTGGTTGCCAACACCTTCGAAGAACGCCGCGTCTTTGTCGCTGATCTGGGCTTCATCGCGCCCTTCTTCACCAGCGATCCGGGCTTTGACAACATCGCCGGCACGTTCGTCCCCGGCAGTCGCAACGGCTTCACGATTCAAGACGCCTTGCGCAAATGGGACGGCAGCGACTTTGACGAAGTCAGCATCGAACGCATCGACATCGCTCGCAGCACACTCAGCGCACAAACCCCGGTCGCGCCCTCAACCGTCACCGGCTTCACGCTCAGCGTGGGCACCAACGGCCAGTGGCACCGCCACTATGAATACACGCTCTTCGCACCAACATCACCCACGCCGCTCACACCGCGCGACGGCATTTACCTGCTGAAAATGACGCTCTGGAGCAACAACGCCCAGCTCCAAGAAAGCTCGCCCTTCTACATCCTCTTCAACCAAAACGCAACCACGGCTGACGTGCTCGCCGCTCAGCGATTCGTGACCAACACCTTCATCAACCCACCCGCAGGCTGCGACACCATCGACTTCAACAACAACGGCGTCTTTCCCGAAGACCAAGACGTGATCGACTTCTTCAGCGTTCTCGCCGGCGCCGAGTGCGCAGCGTGCAGCGACATCGACTTCAACAACAACGCAGTCTTCCCCGAAGACCAAGACGTCATCGACTTCTTCAACGTCCTCGCCGGCGGCACCTGCTAACCGACGCCGGACCTGAGGCCTTGCGAAGGTCCGGATGAAACCACCAACCAATTCCCAGTCCCACCAACCCGTTTGTTCGTCCCCTTCGTCCGTCCCTTCATCCGCCCCGCGCCACCGTGTCGGATGCCATTCGTACCTCTGGCAAAGTTCATTTCGTGAGGAGATCATTCATGCACACCCGCAACACCACCGTGCTGGCGATGACCGCTGGCGTCTTGGGCGCACTGACCGCGCCCGCTCTTGCAGCCATTCCCGAAGGCGATGTCTTCCTTTCACTCGAAGGTGGCCAACTCCGTACTGGCCTCATCAGCGAAGATGGCACAGAAATCACGCCCGGCATCCGTGTCTTCTTTGCCGAGTTCGGCATCGACGTGCCCAACGTCACCGATGAGCCCGGCGTGCAAAGCCTGGCCGCAGGACTTGGCGCCGCCACCAGTTTCCGCTTCGACATTCTCAAGTCCGTTCGCAAGTGGAACGGCACCAACTTCAACACGCTCGCTACCGAAACGCTCACGGGCGACCTTGGCCCCCTCAGCGTGACGAGCCCCGCAACTGATACCTTCACGGCTGGCTTTTCCATTCCGCTCGACCCATCCGGCAGCCACGAGCACCCAGACTGGACGCTCAACTCCCCCGCCACCGACGGCGTCTACCTGCTCGAAGTGCAATGGGAACTCAGCACAGGCCAGATCAGCCCCTTCACCTGGATGCTCTGGTCACAGAACGAAACGCAAGTCGTGAACCAAGCCGCTTACGACTGGGCAACGGCCAACGTGCCCACGCCTGGCGCAGCTGGTTTGCTCGCTATCGGCGGCTTGCTCGCCGCGCGTCGTCGCCGGTGATGACTCGTCTTCGCGCTGTGTCTGGGTAGAGCACAGTGCGACCTTTGCTCGCTCGATATGCATGACGAACCCGTGCGAAAGCACGCGGGGCATACGAGTGAGCACATCCCACGCGGCGATTCGTCGCTGCGATGGGGGCTGCACCCCGTTCGTGAGAGCCGAGCGGGGTGTTTTCTTTTTTTGCGTTGCACTCGCAGCGAAACTACACGTTCACGCAAGCTGCCGAGCGACTAATCGCTCGATCTCGCGCTTCGCGTCATCAATCGTGCCATGCATCTTCGCACCGGCCGCTCGCACGTGTCCGCCGCCGCCCATGCTCTGCGCTACGGCATTCACATCCACGCCCACCGGCTCGCTTTTGCTGCGCAGACTGATCTTTACCAAAGGCCTACTCGCATCCGCCCCGCGCTGCTCAGGCGGCACTTCCGTAATCAGCGCACTCACGACCGTGCTCGAAAGCGTCTGCGTGAAATCCGTCAGCCCGCCCGTTTCGCCGGGCATCGCCCCCGCTGCTCGCATGTCCTCCAGCGTCAAATGCAAAAACGCGAGTCGATCTTTCAGTCGCAGATCGATCGTCGCGAGAGCCTTGCTAATCAGCCGCAACCTGCCAGGCGTTTCTCGCTGCTCAATAGTCGTATACAGCCGCACATGGTTCGCGCCTGCGTCCAGCAATTCACCCGCAAGTGCCATCACTGAGCGATTGACATTGCTATGCCTGAACCAGCCCGTGTCCGTCGCCAGCCCCAAGTAGCACGCCTCGGCAACTTGCGGCGGAAGAGCCGAAATTTCGCACCCAAGTACCTTGCTGCACAACGCCGCGATAGGTTGACAGACCGCTGCCGCGCTCACTTCAACAAATCGCTTCGCCCCCACCGATTCATCGCCTTGCACATGGTGATCAACCACGCTTACGAGATCTCGCACCTCTCGCAGCGCGTCCATCATGGGCTCAAGCTGCTTCACGCTGCTGGTGTCCGTCACCAGAATGCGATCAAACTCCTCCATGCTCGGCGCCGTCGCAGGCGGCTCAAACAACTGGAAGGGCGTGCCATCCGCAATGTCACGAATCCAGTTGGGATTTGGCCCAAAGTACCAGCATGTCGCGCATCCCGCCCGCAGCCGATTGAGTGATCGTGCAATTGCCAGCGATGATCCCGTCGCATCGCCGTCAGGCTTGGCGTGCGTCAATACCAGCACGCGCGAAGCCCCGCGCAGGTCTTTTGCAATCGCATCGAGCGTGGTATTGGTCAGCGGACTCACAGGCGCATCTGGCATGTTGCAGCATAGGTTGCATGTGCAGACATGCCCCGACACGCCCGCGCATTCCAAGCCTCAAAATGCGACGAACCCCGCAGCCACACACAGCCGCGGGGTCCGTTCGTTTGTTCAAAGGGGTCGCCTGACTTACTCAGTCGCTCCTGCAAGCTGCGCCGCTCGCTCAGGCTGTTGCGAAAGAGCCGTTGCAAGGTGGTTGCCCGGATCAATCTGCAATGCCTGCTGAAAGTTCTCGCGAGCCTTTTCGATCTTGTTGTTGCGAGACTGCGCCATGCCCAGCAGCATGTGGTTTTCCGCACTCGCCTGGCGCTCGATGGCCTTGCGGAACTCACGCTCCGCACCATCCAGATCACCCATGCGTTGCAGATGCAAACCCTTGAGCACATAGCCCTCATGGCGATCAGGTGCAATCGCAATCGTGCGTGCAAAGCTCAATCGCAGCCGGGCCGAGTCACGCAGCGTGTACGCCGCCTGCCCCAAGTTGATCCACGCCTCGGTGTTGTTCTTGCCCCAATCCGTCTTGGTCAGTTCCACCAGCACATCGCGAGCTTGCGCATTACGATCAAGGCTCATCAAACACTTAGCCTGCATGAACGCCAGATCGCTGCGGTTCTTGTTCGCGTCCTGCTTCATCAGCTTCGCAAAGCTGGTCTCGGCATCGGCCCAGTTGCTATTGAGAAACTGCGCCCGCGCCAAGTCTTCCATCACGTCATTTTCGTTGGGCGAGAGCAACCGCGCTTCCGAAAAATACTTTTCTGCGTTCGCATAGTCATTCTTCAGCATCGCGATATGCCCCAGCGTCTGCTGAATGCCCGTCGTATGCCGGAACGCTTGCTGCTTGCCCAGCAGATACTGCTCGGCTTCATCCACGCGACCCAAATCGATCAGCATCTCCGCCGCCGCCAGCGTGTACTGCGGGTTCTGCGTGTCCATCTCAGCCGCTTGCTGATACAGCTTCAGGGCCTCATCGCGCTGCAACACGCGCTCTGCCAGCACCGCCTGAAAGTACACCGCATCCACATCCTTCGCATCAAGCTCCTGCGCCTTGCGGAACGCCAGTTCAGCCTGCTGCAGATCACTCTGCTCCAGCTTGATGCGTCCCTTGAGCACCCAGTTGCGTGCGATGTCATCCGACAGCGTGATGGCCTTGTCGGCGTGCTTCTCAGCCTTCTCCAGGTTGCCCGCCATCAGCGACTGCAAACCCATCTGGTGTTCCGTCTGGCTCTTGAGTCCATCAATGCGGGCCTTCGCCGCATTCTTGCGTTCAGTCGTGTACTTCCCATTCCCCGCTCCGCACCCGCCCACGTTCGCCACCGCCCAGAACATCAGCAGCACCCCGCCCGCCACCAGCGCGCCGCGGACAAGGCGATCAGTTGTGACATTGATAGACGATTTGCGATACGTGTGCGAAGGCATAGTCATGATCTCCGTGTGTGAACGCCGGCAAAGCCCGGCTATCAACCTGATCGGACGCCGCTACGACCGGCTTAAGCCGCACGACAGGAAAATTCGCTATCGCATTACGTTTCACGCTGCCCCTTGAGCTTCCCTCGCGCATACGCCAGGCCTTTGTTCGGGCTGCCCGCCCTGCCAACCATCCACCCGGCTACCTTAGTAATTCCTTTTGGAGGTCTCCGCACTTATGGCACGACCAGGCGAGCATCGCGTCGTCATCACCGGTTTTGGCGCAATCAGCAATATCGGGCTCAACGCCCGAGACACCTGGGACGCCATGCGCGAAGGCCGCAGCGGCATCTCGCAAATCCAAGGCGAGGACTTTGCAGTTTTCGACGGCAAATGGAGCGTCCGCATCGGCGGCCAAGTCAAAAACTGGGACCCAACCTCCGTCCTCGAAGTGCGCGAAGCCAAACGCATGGATCGCTTCTCCCACCTCGCCCTCGGCGCCGCCGTCGAAGCTGTCAATCACGCGGGCATCGACTTCACAAAACAAAACACCGATCGCTGCGGCGTCGTCATTGGCTCGGGCATCGGCGGCATCAGTTCCATCGAAGACGGCGTGACCACGTTGATTCGCAAAGGCCCCGACCGCATCAATCCCTTCACCGTTCCCAAGCTCATGGCCAACGCCGCCACGGGCAACATCTCCATTCGCTACGGCCTCCGCGGCCCCGCCAGTTGCCACGCTACGGCGTGCGCCAGCAGCGGCCATGCCATAGGCGACGCCATGGGCTATCTCCGCCGAGGCCTCGTCGATGTCATGATCGCCGGCGGAGCCGAAGCCGCGTGTACGCCCTTGTGTCTTGGCGCCTTCATGACGATGAAGGCTCTCTCCAGCCGCAACGACGAACCCACCAAAGCCAGCCGCCCCTTCGATGTTGATCGCGACGGCTTCGTCTTGAGCGAAGGCGGCGCGATGCTCATTCTCGAAACCGAAGAGCACGCCAAGAAGCGCGGCGCAACCATCTACGCCGAACTCGTTGGCTTTGGCAATAGCTGCGATGCCTATCACATCACCGCTCCCGACGAAGGCGGCATCGGCGCCAGCAACAGCATGCGCATGGCCATGGCCGACGCACGCCTGAACCCCGATCAAATCGACTACATCAACAGCCACGGCACCAGCACGCCCTTGGGCGACCAAGCCGAGTGCAACGCCGTCCTCAAAGTCTTCGGCGATCACGCCCGCAAGAGCAGCAAAGGCCACCTGCTCATGAGCAGCACCAAGAGCATGCACGGCCATTGCCTCGGCGCCAGCGGCGCACTCGAAAGCGTCGCCTGCATCCACGCCGTGCGCGACAACATCATCGCCCCCACCATCAACCTCGATAACCCAGGCACCAAAAACGCCGCAGGCGAAGTTACCCCCTTCGACCTCGACCTCGTCCCCCACCACGCCCGCGAACGCAAAACCAAATACGCCATGAACAACACCTTCGGCTTCGGCGGCCACAACGTCACGCTGATCGTGAGCCGGTACGAGTAATTGCAAGTAAGAACGCGAGGGCGCAAGCCCTCGAAATCACTCACGCCTTATCCAAAAAAACTGCGTACCGCATCACGCCTCCGCACTCCGGACAAGGCTTGCCCTCTTCCGTCGCTCGCAAGTCATACATGCACTGCGCGCACATCTCACCCACGCCCGCAACGGGCACGCCATGCCGATCAAGCACGCCCTGCCGGCTGCCCAGTTGTGCCGCCCGTGCCTGCATCAATCCCGCAGCAATCATCATGAATACAACCACGACGCTGCTGGGGCCAGACTGCGAATACACCACTCCCGCTGCAATCAACGCGCCAGCCAACATGCCAATGGGCACCGCGTGTAACGAAATCGGATATCGGTGCGCCGCATCCATCGCCGCCAGTCGCACACTTCGCCATGAGAAGAACCAGCCCAGCCCGCTGAGCAGACACAAAACAAGCGTCGATGCACAGATGTCCCCACGGGCCAGCAGGCTGATGAGCAGAAATCCCAGAAGACCAAACAGCATGGGCGTCAATGTCACGCCCACCAAAAATCCGAGCGTCGCGTTGTACGCCGTCGCCGCCAGTTGCCTGCCGCGAAATGTCAACGGATTGATCTCGCGAATCATCACGCACCCACCTCGCGCAACCGTGCCCCACAAGCAGCTTCAAACCCGCGCACGCCGCATCACGCGGTTGGCAACATTGTTAGCCGCGCCCGCCGCACGCAGCACGCATTCAACCTCGCGACGTCAGCGAACCAAAGCCCATCCTCAAACCCACCGAAGCGATCCACCCGCGCATCGCACAAAACCAAATGCAATCTGGTTCTCAATCTCTTCGCTTCTTTGCACTCTTCGCGTTCTTTGTGGTGAACTTCTTTCCGAATGAGGCCCTACTTCGCGCCCTGCGCCGCCAACCGCTCCCCGACCTGCTCCAGCACCGCCCGCGCCACTTGCTCGGGGCTGTGTCCCGCAGGCAACTGCACAAACGGCTTCTCGTGTTTGCGCGCATAATCCCGCGCGTTGTCAATATGGTGGTGCCCCGCCAGCCGCGTTATCGCAACCACCAGCGCCGTATCCGCATTCCCAATCAGCGGATCCATCGGCGCACTGCTCGCATGTTCGCGCAGCGCAATCCAATCCAAATCCGCCAATTCAAACGCATCACGCAGCCGCTGCTCTTGCTGCGGGAATCGCGTCCCGCCAATCAGCACCAGCCGCTTACCCGACAAAAACGCCCGCACCGCCAGCAAATCTTCCGAATACCGAGGCCCGCCGCTAGATTCCTTCTCCGCCGCTCGCTTGCGCCGCTGGAAAATCACATCCAGCACGCCCATGAAAGCCTCATCCAACTCCACTTCCGCCGGCACACCATCACCCTGAACCAAATCCGCAATCGGCGCCAGCATGTCATCAAGCTGTTCGCGCGAGCGCGTATCAAGTTGCGGCAACGCCGCCACCGCCACCTGCAAACTCTTCCACTCCGCCGGCTCGCTCTTCTCGCCATCATCCGCAATGTGCTGCGCATGATACTTGATCTTGTTCAGAGCCTTCTTGATTACCTTGCTATCGCTGCTGGTCCGCTCGGCTTCCGTCAAAAGTGCCTTGATTTCCTCGCGCAACTGCACCGCCCGCATCGGATCAGCCGCATCATCCAGCCGCATGTACCTATCAACAAATATGTGTTGCGCCTCCGCCGTCCGCCGCAGCCACATGAACGCGTCGAACTGATCGACATCATCGCGCTCCATCCAGCTCTGCTTCAAAATCAGTCGCAGCGCACTCTGCGATTCCGCCAGTTGCTTCATGCACAACGTGAACTGCGAACCATTTGCCCCAAGCGATCCACTCGACAACACCGCCGCCGCCTTGGTGCACAGATGCAGCGTCTCATAGCAATCGCGCATCATGTCCATCACGCTGTCTTCAGGCGTCTCATGCCCAGGCATGAACATCCACAAGAAACAATTCGGCAGAGCCTTGGCTTCCGCAATCAGCGCCTGCGACTGCTGCCGCACCTGCTCGCGCCCCTCGCCCGTCTTGTCCGCCACGCGCCGCGCCTTCGCCAGGTCGCACGCGCGCATCTTGAGCGCTGTGCGCTTCACGATCAAATCCAGCAACTCCCCATCATCCGCCGGCACCGCCGTGTTATACCGCGGCTCGCTGCTCTCAGGCTCCACAATCGCCGACTGCCTCGCCCTCGCGATATCCCCGCTCGTCCCCTCAACCCGCACGTGCATCTGCACGCCGCCAATCTTCAGCGGCACAATCCCTTCCGAACTCACCCGCGGCCCCACAATGTTCGGCTTGGCTTGCGCAACCTCGCCAGGCCTTGCGATGATCGTCGCCGGTTGCGACACTTCAGTTGCCGGTTGCTGCGCCGCTTGCGACGCACCACCCGCAACCGGTCTTGCCTCTTCGCCACAACTCTCCAGCACCACCCGCGCAAGAGCCACCAGCAACGCCTTCATATCCGGATCGTTTGCCAACTTCGTCGCTATGACGCGTTGGACAGCGACGAACAACTCGTCACCGTTTGAACTCTGCATTTTGAACTCCGTGGTAGCGAGAAAACACATCGCCCCTTGGCGCATCATATCAATGACTCTCGCGTCGTACCACAATTGCGTGGCAATCCGGCTCGAATTGCCAGTGTGTAGACCGAAAAATTCGTCGCATCGATTGTCACTTCCCACAATATCGAGCCGCAAAACTCCCCAATTCCAGTAAGAACTTTCCCTCTGAAGCGTCCTGCATATTCATCCCTCACATGCATACTCATGCGAACGCCTGCCGCGTCTCAATTTCGCCACTTTTCTCTCGCCCGCAGTACCCGTACCAGCGGTCCCCCAACCATTCTCCCCACAACCTTGGGGCACCTGCCGCAGCCGGGCTAGAGTTTTTGCTGGATGACACACCAGACCTCTCAACTCTTCGCCCAACTCGGCATCTCCCACGACCCGCGCTTCACCACCACAGGCCTCCCGCCTGACCGCGTACACGCATGCAAGAGCGCAGTCGATGGCTCCACCATCGCCACTATCGCCCTCGATGACGCCGCCAGCTACGACGCCACGATCGCTCGCAGTCACGCCGCATTCCTCAACTGGCGCGAAGTCCCCGCCCCACAACGCGGCCTCCTCGTCCGCGCAATCGGCGATGAATTCCGCACCCACAAAGACGCCCTCGGTCGCCTCCTCAGTCTCGAAGTCGGCAAGATCCTCCAGGAAGGCTGGGGCGAAGTTCAAGAAACTATCGACATCGCCGACTTCGCTGTGGGCCTCTCGCGCCAGCTTTACGGCCTCACCATGCCCAGCGAGCGCGAAAGCCACCGCCTCATGGAACAGTGGCACCCGCTAGGCCCCATCGGCGTTATCAGCGCGTTCAACTTTCCCAACGCCGTTTGGGCCTGGAACAGCATGCTCGCCGCCGTCTGCGGCGACACCACCGTGTGGAAGCCCAGCCTCCTCGCGCCGCTCACAGCCATCGCGAGCAACGCCATCGCCCAGCGCGTCTCCGAGCGCATGGGCTACAAAGACCTCTTTACCCTCGTCATAGGCAGCGATGCCAACGTGGGCGAACGCATGGTCGCTGATCGTCGCCTGCCGCTCATCTCTGCAACTGGCTCTTGCCGCATGGGCAAACGCGTGGGAGAAGTCGTCGCCAATCGCCTGGGCCGTTGCCTGCTCGAACTAGGCGGCAACAACGCAGCCATCGTCGATCAGCACGCCGACCTCGCCCTCGCCATTCCCGCCATTGTCTTCGGCGCCGCCGGCACCGCAGGCCAGCGCTGCACCACCACCCGCCGACTCATCGTCCACGAAAGCATCGCCGATGACGTCTGCACGCGTCTCGTGAGCGCCTACAAGCAAGTCCACGCTCGCATCGGCAATCCGCTCGAAGACGGCACCCTCGTCGGCCCGCTCATCAACGCCCGCAGTGGCGAAGGCTTCGATCACGCCATCGCCCACGCCAAAACCCAAGGCGGCCAGGTCCTCATCGGCGGGTCGCGCGTCGCCGTCAAAGGCTGCGAAAATGGCATCTACGTCCAGCCCACCATCATCCGTGCCCCCAAGTCCAACCAGCTCGCGATCTCGCGCGAAGAAACCTTCGCCCCCATCCTTTACGTCTTCACATTCAAATCCCTCGACGAAGCCATCGCGATGAACAACGGCGTAGACCAAGGCCTCTCCAGCTCAATCTTCACGGATAGCATGAGGCACGCGGAATTGTTCCTCTCCGGTTCAGGCAGCGACTGCGGCATCGCCAACGTCAACGCGGGCACCAGCGGTGCCGAAATTGGCGGAGCATTCGGCGGCGAGAAAGACACAGGGGGAGGCCGCGAAAGCGGCAGCGATAGTTGGAAGGCGTACATGCGTCGCCAAACCAACACCGTTCACTTCGGAAAGACGCTCAAACTGGCACAAGGAATTCGCTTTGATTGACCCCATCGCCAGCCGAATGAAAGAAGGCATGCCCAAGGCTTACGCCGCAGCCGGCGCAACCAAAGGCCAGCACATTGCCCCAGAGCACGACAAGCTCGCGCAAGCCGCCATCGCCCCCATCACCACCGGCATGGTGGTTGGTCTGGGCACAGGCCGCAGCAGCACGCGCGTCATGCGCGCTCTCGCCCTGCGCGTGCAGCAAGAACACCTGGACATCAAGTGCATCTGCACCAGCATGGCCACCGAGCAGCTCGCCCGCGAACTCGCCCTCACCACCATTCCCTTCGCCGATGTGCAACAGATCGACTACCTCTTCGACGGCTGCGACGAAGTCGACAACGACCTGCGCGTGATGAAGGGCCAGCACGGCGCAATCACCCGCCAGCGTCTCGTCGCGCAAGTCGCCGATCACGTCGCCTATCTCGCCAGCGAAGAAAAACTCGTTGACCAGCTAGGCAGCAAGGCCCTCCTCGCGGTCGTCATCATCCCCTTCGGCATCGCCAGCATCCGCGAGCGCCTCCGCGCCCTGGGCCTCTCTGGCATCGTCCGCCGCAACCTGGACGGCGAAGTCGTCATCACCGACGGCGGCGGCGTCGTCCTCGACATGCACATCACAGGCCGCAACGTCGAACAACTTTCCACCGACCTCGACCACGTCACAGGCGTCGTCGACCACGGCCTTTTCCTAACCGAAGCCGACGAAATCCTGCTAGAAACCGCCACCGGCGAAGTCCGTAAATTGTCATAGGTGGGCCGCATCTCCGGGACGGCAGGCATTCAACAAGCCACAACACCAACGAAAACCGCACCAGCCGCGCACATTCTCCAACCTCGAATGTCGAATCACGACTGCCGAATACCTCGTCCGTCAAGCCGATGAACGAAACCTGCCCACTCCAAATCCCAACATACTCAGCTTCATCCTCGTACCGTTTCCCGCTCGCATGGACACGCGCGACATAATCTTCATTATCATCGCCAGCGCCGTGGGGCTGGGCGTTTTCATCGGCGTTATCTACGTCTTCGCCGGTCCCGTCACTCGCGGCATGGGCTGGGTTGGGCGACGCATCGGCGGATTCATCAAAGGTGAAGTCACAGATTTCGCACGCATCGTCGCAGGTTGCGTGCTTGTGCCGCTCTTTGGTTTACTTGCTGCTGTGTCGCTGGTCTTCGTGCAAATTCCAGCAGCCCGCCGATTCGGCCTTGCCGCGCACGAAGAAGTCGTGCGCATCGGCCTCTCGATTTATCGCATGGCCTTCGCGCATCCCGCGCGACTCTTCGGGCTTGAAGCCGCCGTTGAGAATATCGAGACTCGCATTCCCGGCGTGCTCAGCGGCACCTGGGGAGATGCGATCTCGCCACGTGATGCACTCTTTGCGGGCTACAGCGTCAGCGGCACGATTCCAGGCGGCGGCAGCGGCGCGAAGTTGTACATCGTGCAGCCTGATGATAAAAAACGCCGCGAATTTTCCCGTGATTTTGGGCTTGTCAAAGCCAATGCCATCGACAAGGTGCTCATCAAGTCGTTCTCCACCATGGGACGCGATGGTGATGGCGGCCTACCGCAACTGGTGCGCGAGAGTCAGGGTCTTGAAGCTGGCAAGCGGCTGGGGCTGATTCTCGATCACGGCCTCACGACGGAACGATTTTGGTACGCAATGCGCTTTGTGCCCGGCAGCAACTTGCGCGTGGTTATCACTTCGATGCATCAAGCATCGCCCGATGACGGCCTCGCGCCGGAGCAACTCACGCGCGCGCTGCGATACACGCGCGACTTGCTCGAAACACTCGCGGCCTATCACGAGCAAGGGCTGTGGCACAAAGATGTCAAGCCCGACAACATCATCATCGAACCCGTTGAAGGCGGCAATGGCGGCGACACCGCGCGACTGGTCGATATTGGTTTGGTGAGCAGCCTGCGCAGCGCGATGACGCTGACCACGCACGGCACCGAGTATTACCGCGATCCGGAAATGGTGCGACTCGCGCTGCGCGGAGCGAAGGTGCATGAAGTGGATGGCGCGAAGTTTGATCTGTACGCCGTTGGCGCGGTGCTGTTTTCCATGCTCGAAGACAACTTTCCGGCACAAGGTGTGCTAAGCCCGATGCGCAAGAAGTGTCCGGCGATTGTGCAGTGGATTGTCCGGCGGAGCATGGCCGACTATCAACAGCGTTACGCATCGGCGCGAGACATGTTGTCCGATGTGTCGTACACGCTCGACGCGATGCAGCGTGACATTGCGATCGGTGAACTCAAGCCCGGCAACTTGCCGAGCATGCGTGGTAGTGAAGACGCAACTGCTTTTGAGCCGCCCGCGGCGTTGCCTGCGCCGGTTGAAATGGTGCCGGTACGCGTGGTGCAGCCAGCGCGCGAGCCGACGGAGTTTGTGACGGCACAAGCGAAAACGGTGACGGCGGAAGTTTCGCCCGACCAACCTATGGAAGCGATCGTGACAAATTGGTGGACGGGCGCGTTTGAGATGGTGACCGCGCGAGTGCCTGCGCCAGGCAAGTCGCGCGGGCAGTAGTTATCAAGACTGCAACTTGCGCAGATCGACCATCGATTTGTTGAGCTGCTTTTGCAACATGCTGACTTTGAGCAAGCTGCGCACACGGGTGACGAGTTCAACGCGGTTGACGGGCTTGGTCAGGAAGTCATCGGCCCCGGCTTCGACGGCGCGTTCGACATCGGAGACTTCGTTCAGGGCAGTGACCATGAGAATGGGGATGCCAGCGGTCGCGGCGTCAGCCTTGAGTTTTTTGCAGACTTGGAAACCTGACATCTTGGGCATCATGATGTCAAGCAGAATCAAGTCAGGCGGAAGTTTGGCGACATCGTCGAGGGCTTCTGGGCCGTCGAGGGCGGTGCGGAGTTCGCAGCCCAGTTCATCGAGGTAGGCAAGCAGCAGTTCGAGGTTTTGCTCGTTGTCGTCGACGAGGAGAACGCGACTGGCGGAAACATCGAGTTTCGCGGCTTGGGCGCCTTCGGTTTGGGGGCTTTGCAGGGCGTAATTCCGCATGGCAAACTGTAGCGGCGTTGCAAACGCGGGGGAATAGTCGCGAAATGGAGATTGGACGGCGGTTTTGCCGATAGCAACGGACTCGGTACGCTTGCATGTTGAGTGAGAAAGTCGGCTGCGCGGTTGCGCGCTGGGAGATTGCCATGGCTGCTGTGCGTGTTGGTCGGTTGGTGTCGGTCGTTGCGGCCATGGTGTTGGCGGCGGGATCGGCGTGCGCGCAGGATTTGCAAGAAGCAGTGCGTGGATTGGTTGCCAGCAAGAAGCTGGGCAACGCGACGGTGGGCATATGCCTGATTGATACGAAATCGAAGACTGTGCTGGCAAGTTTGAACGCTGGCGAGGCGATGATCCCGGCGAGCAACATGAAACTGCTGACCAGCGGCGCGGCGATGATGGTGCTGGGGCCTGAGTTTGCGTTTCGCACCGAGTTTGTGCTTGATGGTGATCGCTTGGTGATTCGCGGGGCGGGTGATCCGAGTTTGGGCGACCCCGAAGTGCTGCGGCGCAGTGATAGCAAGATGACGGTAGATGATGTGGTGCGCAGCTTGGCTGAGGCGCTGCCCAAAGCGAACGTGAAATCCATCAGCGAGATTGTCGTGGATGATCGCGTGTTTGATCGCGAGTTTGTGCATCCGACTTGGAACCCGGACAACCTGCACTTGGCGTATTCGGCGCAGGTATCGGGGCTGAACTTTCATGCCAACGTGCTGGATGTGTTTCCCAGGCCCAATCCGGCGGGTGGCACGCCTACATTCAGCACGCAGCCATCGGCCGCGTGGATGCGGATTGATGCGAGCCGGGCGAAGTCGGCGAACAAGGGCAATAACAGCGTGTGGCTGGTGCGCGAGGGTGATGGAAGTAACTCGTTTGTGATGCGGGGAGAAGTGGCGAAGGCGAGCCAGCAGCCGATCAGCGTGACGATCAACAACCCACCGCAGTGGTTTGGGCAGTTGTTCGCGACGGCGCTGGGCGAAGTGAATGTGACGATTACGGGGTCGCAGACGATGGCGGGAATGCCGCCGGCGTCGGTGCGTGTGGCGGAAATTGGGGAGAAGCTTGACGGCGGGCGCGTGTTGGCGGTGGTGAGCACGCCTATTGATGAAGTGATGCGGCGATGCAATGTGGACTCGGAGAATTTGTACGCCGAGTGTCTGATGAAGCGGATGGGACACGAAGTAACGCGCGAGCCGGGGAGTTGGAGTAGCGGCGGGACGGTTTTGCGCATGATGCTGACGCAGGAGCTTGGGCCTGATGCAGCGTCGACGACGACGATTGCGGATGGGTCGGGGTTGTCGCGCGAGAATCGGGTGTCGCCTAGCGTGCTGGCGCGGTGGCTGAGCGATATTGCGAGCAAGCCTTGGGCGGATCAGTATGTTGATTCACTGGCGGGGCCTGGGCGAGGGACGCTGGAGAAGCGATTTGCGGGGGCGAAGCTGACGAATGAGGTGCGCGCGAAGAGCGGATATATCAAGGGCGTGCGCAGTTTGTCGGGATTTGTGACGGACCCAAAGTCGGGCGAGCGGTTGGTGTTTGTAGTGCTGGTGAACAACCTGCCTATGGGCGGATTTGAAGAAGCGCACAACGAGGCGAAGGAACTGCACGAGGATGTGGTGAAGCTCTTGGACCGGACGCTGGTGCGGCGGGCGGAGCGGAGTGCTGAGGCGCGATGATGGTTGCGACGCGAGCAGGATTATGGCGCGAGCAGGCTGGTGGGGTTGGGTTCATCGCCCGCTCGTTTGATACGAAGGGTGACGACCTCGCCTGATTCATTTTCGCAGATCACGGTGCCTTGATTGGAATTGATTACTGTGATGCGCCAGCCGGGGGCGACGGTGTCGCCTGTGCGGCGGAGTCTGCCGGCGACGATGGCGCAGTCACCTGTTGGAGCGGCGAGGATGGATGTGACGGTGATGACATCCGGGAGTTTGCCAGCGTCCGTGTCTTGCTCGACACGCGTGGTGGGCGTGTTGAGTGAGGGAGACATTTGAGGCTGCATAACTGGCTGGGCAACTGGGCGGCGGGTGCTAGCGATGGGCGAGTGGGTCACGGGCGTTGCGGCGCGCGATTGATAGGTTTGCAGCAGGGCAGCATCGAACGCGGCGGCGGCTTTTTGGGCGACCGTGGTTTCGGCGTTGAGATCAACCACCATGAGCGGCAGCGTGTCTTGGCTGGCGCGCGCGGTGCGAGGGCTTGATTGCTGGGCGAACTGGCGAGCGGCGAAGACTCCCAGCACCGGCAGCACGAGCGTGAGAGCGGCGAATGCTTGCCAGGGAATTTTGGACCAGATGTCGGCGGCGGCGCGGTTCATGGCAAAGCTCCGTTGGCGGGCTGGTTTCGCTTGGCTGCGGCGGGCAGTGTGAGTTTGATGTGCGTGGTTTCGATGGTGGCGTCAAGCAAGCCGGCTTCGTCGTTGAGCGAAGCGGCGTTGATGCGGAAGGAGACGACGCGCGTTGCGCCGGTTTGCGATTCGCATGCGCCAAGGAATGCGACGACTTGCGGATAGGTGCCTTGGACGGCGATGCGATAGCCCGAAAGGTCGGCGGTGGAACCAGCGGGTGCTTGGGCGGCTTTGGGGTTTTTGGATTTGGGGGCTGTCGTTGAACGTGAAGTGAGTTGGCGCGTGCCAGTGGGGTCGATGCGCTGCACGCTGACGCCTGTGGCGCGAGCGGAGCGGGTGATGGCGTCGTAGATTTCGGTGGCGTCGTCGATTTGATCAACCCAGGCGACGGTGGTGTCGATGCGCTGGGCGATATTTTGGGTTTCGACTTCGATATCCTGGTCCGGGCCTGCGGTTGCGGCGGCGGCACTGACCTGCGATTCCAGTCGCGAGACTTCTTCGAGGTTTCGCACCATGGCGGCTTCGAGCGGGCGCACGCCTACGGCCCAGGCAACGCCAGCAAGCACTGCAGCGACGAGGGCGTGGGTGATGTGTTTGCGAAGGACGGGCGCGAATTTGGTGGACGCGTTGACGGACGCGGTTGCGGCTTGCGGAGTTGGCGTTGCTGCACGGCTCATGGCGTGGCTCCTTGTATGCCGGGTTGCAAGTCTGCTTGCGCTTGTGCTGGTGCTTCTTCCACACTCGCGACGGCGGCTTGCGATGGATGGAAAGCGACACCTTTGAGTTGCACGCTCATGACGAATTCGCGGCGTTTGGTGCCGCCGGTTTCGGCTTGGGTTGAGACGATGCGTGCGGCTTCGACGTAGCTTTCGGATTTAATGGCGGCGAGAAGTTTGAGGATTGGGTCGCCATCGTCCTCGGCGTTTGGGGCTCGGCCCCGGAGCGTCAGGGTGGGTGAGTCTTTGCCGCTACCGCCATAATCGCCTATGATTTCGACGAATTCAACGCCAGCTTCCGTGGCCTGCGAGAGGAAGACCAAGGGTGCGCGCCAGATGGGGCGCTCGCCCAAGGCATCTGAAAGGATCGTGTTGATGGCGGTTTCGCGTGATTCGAGATTGGTGAGGGCGGACTCAGCAGCGCGGCGGGATTCGATTTCGGCGGCGCGGGGTTGGAGTGTTGCGATTTGCGTTGCGGCGGCGCGGGACTTGAGATAGGCATTGATGCCCATGGCACCAAGGGCGAGGACGGCGACGGCGACGCCTGCCCGCATGGACTTGCGCGTGGTGAGAGCGATGCTTTGCAATTGGGTTGACGGCGGGGTCATCCAGACTTGTTCTTGGCGCATCACGAGCGCGAGAGCGAGGTCGCCGACTTGATCTTCGGCGGCTCCGCCTGCGCGGGTGGCGAGGCACTCGCTGGCGAGATCGACGGAATCTCCGAGGGCGGCGCCAATGCCGGTGATGGCGGAACCTGGGCCTGTGATCCAGAGTTTGACGCGGGCCAGATCGCTTTCCAGCATGCCGAAGCGGAGGGTTTGGCGCAGTTCGATAGCGAAACGTTGGAGTGCGGGCTGGACGAGGGGCAGGACGTCATCGCCGCGGAAGTTGAGACCTTGGTCCATCATTTCGCCGCGTTTGGGGAGGCCCACGGAGAAGGCGAGGCGCGTGGCGTATTCGCGGGTGAAGACATCGCCGAGTTGTTGGCCTCGGCCAGAGCGATACATTGCGTCGCAGAGGAGCGAGTAGCCGACTTCGGCACAGCGGGCGAGGCAGAGCTTGCCGTCAACCCATCCTGAGATGGTCATAGCGTGCTCGCCCATGTGGACGTAGACACGCGGCTGGGCGCTGGCGCTCATGGGGTCGCTGATCATGGCTTGGTGAAGCATGGCAGCTTTGGTAGGCAAGATGCCGACGGCGCGCAGGCCGCAGCGGCGTAGCCAGTGGGCGAGACTGTCGCCGTCATTGGCACTGTCGGCGACGGTGAGCATGAGGGTGCGCATGCCGGGCTTGGCGTTGGCGGCGGGAGCTGTGCCTGCGAGGGCGACGGGGGTTTCGGGAACTTCGGCCAAGGCCTTTAGGGCGGTGAGCCAGCCACCCTGGACGTTGGGGAGGGTTTGTTGGAGGTAAAGATCGGCGGCGCGCAGAGCGGCTGGGCCCGAGGCGGGCGCGTTGAAGACATCGGCGACGCTGTGGGGGCCGTGGTAGAGGACGAGTGCGGGTGAGCCTGGGCGCACCTGCAGGGTGTTGAGGGCGGTGCGCAGGGCATCGTCAAAGGGCTGGAGATTTTTCTGCCAGCCGGCTTCGAATGTGTCGGGGTCGAGCATGACGCGATGGACGCGGGAGATTTCGCCTCCGACGGCAATGGCGACACGCACGCCCGAAGGCGAGAGGCTGACCAAAATGGGTTCACGCTGTATCAACGTATACCTCGCATCTGAAAGAAGCTCGTGTGAACAAGGGAGCATCGACGAATGGATGGGAGGACTTTGGTGAGGCAGGGTGATAATGCGGAGAAGGACGTTGGCGGGGGCGGCGCAGGTGGGCGTTTGGGGGTGTGGATGGGGTGAATGACGGCGTATTTGGCGCACTAATTTGAGGGGGCGGATTGCGTAGATCGCGCGAGCCGGGAGAATCGTCCAAAGTCGTTGAATGCCTACAGGTGGGACGTCGATAACGGATGAACTTGCGGCGTGTCCGCACGAACTCGGAAGGTGGATGAGAATGCTCGAACCAGTTTTCAGCAGTGATGAGCCGATGCGGCTGCGGGCGCTGCGTGCTACGCGACAGCTTGATGCGCCGTTGGAAGAGCGGTTTGAGCGGATCACGCGCCTTGCGAAACGGCTGCTGGGGACGCCGATTGCGGCGATTTCACTGGTGGATGCGCAGCGGCAGTATTTCAAGTCGATCCAAGGGTTGAATGTGAGCGAAACGAGCCGAGCGGTTTCGTTTTGCGGGCACACGATACTTGGTAGTGAGCCGATGGTGGTGCGCGATGCGCGGGTTGATCCGCGATTTTTGGACAATCCGTTGGTCGCGGGAGAGCCCAAAATAGTTTTTTATGCGGGGTGTCCGATTCGCGCTGGGGATGGGACGAATATTGCTAGTTTGTGCGTCATTGGGCGCGAAGTTAGGGACGTGAGCGAGGAAGATTTGCGAACACTGTGCGATTTGGCGGCGATGGCTGAAGATGAGCTGGCGGTAGATGTCGCGACGGCGGCACAGCAGGCGTTGATGGAAGAGGTGGATGCAACCAAACGACAAGCTCAGGTAGATTCGCTGACGCGGATGTGGAATCGGGGAGCGATTTTTGCATTGCTTGGCAGCGAGATTTCGCGCGCGAAGCGTTGGGGAGGCGGGGTTGGCGTCATCATGGCGGATATTGATCACTTCAAAGTTGTGAACGACACGCATGGGCATAGCGCAGGGGATGAGGTGCTGCGGCAAGTTGCCAAGCGCATGCTGAGCGCGATTCGTGAAATTGATGCGCTGGGGCGATGCGGCGGCGAGGAATTTATGGTGGTGCTGGGCGGGTGCGACAGCGTCGCGAGCGCGAAGGCGATTGCAGAGCGAGTTCGGCAGCGCGTGGGTGAAGCGCCCATTGTGACGGACTTTGGTTCGCTGGCGGTGACGGTGAGTTTGGGTGTGTCGTATTGGAGTGGGCCTGGCGACGTAGAGGAAAATGCTTTGGTGCGAGCGGCGGATGATGCGCTCTATGCGGCGAAGCACGCGGGGCGAGATCGGGTGGAAGTCGCGTCGGGTGCGATTTGCCCACAGACTGAATGAGGCTCATCGCAGTTTGCTGCGATGTGGGGATTACGCGACTAGCGACAATTAGTATGAACTAGCGAACTTCGAAGTCCAGGCGGATGCGGCGTTGGGCTTCGCCGCTGTTGCCGCGGACGATGAGGGTGCTGGTGGTTTGCACGGACGTTGGCACTTGCTCGTAAGTGGCGGTGGCGGTGGGCAGGGCGAGTTGCGAGTTGGCGGCCGGCAAGGCGGCCTTGTTTTCGCGGAGTTTAGCGACGGCAATAGCGCCGCTTTCGGCGGCGTAGAAGGCTCGCACGGTTTCGACACGGAGGACGCTGATGCTGGCGTCGTCAACGCTGCCGTAGAGGATGGCGAGGGTGGTCACGTTAACGACGCCCAGCAGCAAGACGACGACAGCGATGACTGCGCCGCGGCGGCGTGGTGATGATGGATGTGTGTGCTTCATTTCTGCAACCTCACGCGGGGGAAGGCGGCGATGCGGAGTTCGAAGTCGTCGATGACGAGGCGGACGACGAAGCGTTGTGTGGTTTGCGGGGTCGCGAGTGTGCTGGTGGTGCCGTCGGCGGCGAGGTAGGTGATTTCGAAGGCGGTGACGTTGCTGGCAAGAATGTCTTGCGTGCCGGGGGCGGATTGGTAGAGGAGGTCGGTGCCGGAGAGCGCGAGGGCGCGGCCGTCGGTGAAGGTGATAGAGGTTGCGGTGGCGGTGGTGATGGCGAGGGCGCCGGACATGGTGGCGGGAGGGGTGTCACGCAGCAGGCGGACGATGCGATCGACGGCGTAGGCGTTGGATTCGCTGACGCGGCGGAGGCGGTCGCTGTTGGCGGCGTTGGTGGTGACGCCTTGCATGATGGGCAAGGTGCTGGCAGCGATGATACCCATGATGGTGATGACCACGAGGGCTTCGAGCAAGCTGAAGGCGCGGCGGGAGATTGGTTGGGAGCGAGTGGGCATTAGAAGTCCCCCACGAGCGTTGAGAAATTGATGTTGATGGGAGCAGTGCCGGCGCGAGGTGCGGTGACGGTGACGGTCACGATGCGGAAGATGTCTTGGGCGGCGTTGCCGGTTGCGGAGCCTGACGCGGCGACGAGCGGGCTGGCTTGGATGGTGTAAGTAAATCCCAATGCTTGGTATTGATTGGTGAGTGGTTCGGCGCGGGCGGTGAATTCGGTGGTGTACGTGGGCATGTTGGCGAGTGCGGCGAAGCCCAGCTTGGGGTCGCTGCTCGCAACGTCGGCGAGGACGAATTCGACGAGGCTCTGGGCGAGAGTGGCGGCGCGCTGGGCTTGGACGGCGTCTTCGCGGCGCTGGGCGGCGGAATCAAGGAAGAGGACGGCGGGCGGGACAGTCACGGCGATGATCACAATCACGGCGATGGCTTCGATGAGCGTGAAGGCACGGCGGGAGTTGGTGAAGGTGAAGTTCATTGGCGCTGCACCGATCCTGTGATGCGGCGGACGGTGATGGTGAAAGTGTTGTCGATGCGGATGGACATGTCGGTGGTCCAGGGGCCGATGCGCGTGCCTGATGTGTCGCGGAGTTCGGGAGTGCCGTCGATGCCGAACCAAGCGGTAGTGGTGGTTGTGGTATCGCCTGCGCCGTCGATGAGGCTGGTGATCCATGGATCGCGGCGGCCTTGGTCGGGGCGGGTTGAGCCGCGAGTGGAGCCGTCGGGGGCGAGGACGGGGGTTGGAGATGTGCCGAGGGAGTTGATGGTCAAGATGCGCATGTCGTTGGCCGAGAACTCGACGGCTGTGGGGCGACCGGTGGCGAGGGCGAGGGAGCGAGCGAGCAGCAGGGTGCGCTCGACTTCTTGCGCGGAGTCGACGCGGCGGGCGTTGCGGAGCAGGCTAAAGGCTGGGGTAGCAGTCGCGGCGATGATGCCGATGATGACGACCACGACCATCGTTTCGAGAAACGAGAAGGCGCGGCGGGAATGGACGGATGCGCGGGGCATTAGTGTTCGTTGGCATTGAGGGCGTTGCCGCTGGCGTTGGTACCTGCGGGGTCGGAGGCGTTGGCGTAAAAGATGGCGGCGGGAGGGATGGCGGAGTTATCGACGTAATAGTTCCAGCCGTAGCTCTGGGGGCTGACGACGGAGCGCGAGTTGGCCTGCGTGAGGGAGACAAGTTGGACGGTGTTGAGGCCGTTGTAGGGATTTGGGGGGAAGTCGCCTTGGACGACGGTGTTGGGCGTGGTGAGTTGGTTGAGGGTGGGGTAAGGCGGAGTGCCGGCGAGGACGGCGTTGGCGCGGTAGCCGGCGATGGAAGCGCGGATGCCGCCCAGATTGGCTTTGAGTGAGCTGGCGCGGGCATCTTGGGTTGCGCTGCCGAATTGCGGGATGACGATAGCTGCGAGGATGCCGATGATGACGACGACGATCATCACTTCGAGGAAGGTGAAGGCTCGGCGGAGGGCGGAGGCGCTGGGCGGAAGATTGGCAAGGCGATGTGCGATCATCTCAAACTCCGATATGCGGCTGCGATGTGCAAGGCGGCTCAAACGAATATGCGCTGCACAGGCGGAATGGTTTGCCTGAATTGCCAGGGCGGGGGATTATCTGCACGAACGAGTTTTATCCTTGATTGACTTATCGTTGAATCTTGGCCATTTGCCACATGGGGAGGAAGACGCTGAGGGCGACGAGCAAGACGATGCCTGCGAGGGCGATGGTCATGATGGGCTCGATGATGGTGTTGACATTCTTGGTGAGGTTGGAGGCTTCGCGATCGAAGTGGCGAGAGACGATTTCGCAGCAGCGAGAGAGTTCTTTAGCGTCTTTACCGGCACCGATCATGCGTTTGGCAAAGGGGGGCAAATATCGCGTGCGCTGCAGGGTGTCGATGAGGCGCTCGCCTTGACGGAGATTTTCACTTATGGCGGCGCAGTCGTTGACGAAGATGGGCCGACCTGTGGAACGGCCGGCGATTTCGATGGCTTCGGTGACGTCAAGGCCGCTGGCGAGAGAGATGCCCAGCACGCGCGAGAAGCGGGCGGCGGCCATGGTACTGATGACGTCGCAGACGTAGGGGATTTTGAGAAGGGCAGCTTCGAGAACGAGGCGGCCTTTGGGGTTTCGCCAGGTGAGAGCAAGCGTGATGAGTACGGTGAAGAGGCCACCCAAGTAAGCCCACCAGTAACCTTGCATGGATGCGCCGACGGCTTGGACGATCTTGGTGGCGAGGGGAAGCTCGCGATTTCCTGAGGCGAATGTTGCGGCAAACTTGGGAACGACGAAACCGACAATGACGGTGAGGGCTGCGCCGACCATGCCCAAGACGATGACGGGGTAAGCGAGGGCGCGGCGCAGTTGCGAGCCCGTTTCGACTTGTTTTTCGAGCATTTCGACGAGGTGGCTGGTGACGGCTTGCAGGTTACCGCTTTTTTCGGCAGAGCGCATGGTTTCGATGTAGACGTCGCCGAAGGTGGAGCGGTATTTTTCCATCGCGGTGGTGATGGTCTGGCCGCTTTCGATCATGGTGGCGATGTCGCGGATCATGGCGGCGAGTTCGGGCTTGCGCTCGTGCTCGGCGATAGCGATGAGGCCGCGGTCGAGAGGGATTTGGGCTTCGACGAGGACGGCGAGTTCGCGCGTGAGGTTGGCAACGTCGGTGAGTTTGACGCGGCTGAAGCTGAGAGCGGCGCGCTCTCGCATGGGCGAGAGCACCAGCGGCGTGAGGGCCGAGGCGGTGAGTTTGCGGTAGGCTTCGGCTTCATCGAGAGCGCGAATGGAGCCTTTGGTTTGGATCCCTTGCGCGTCGATGGCTTCGTAGTGGTAGGTGGTGACGCTCATGCGGCGCGCTCCTGGATTTGATTCGAGGCAGTTTGATCGACGGCGGTTTGGGTTGCTTCGTCGTCGAGGAACTGCTGGGAGAAACCCATGATTTCGTCGAGCGAGGTACGGCCGGAGGCGGCGACTTCGGCACCGTTGTGGAAGAGTGAGCGGAAACCGTCAGCACGGGCGGCATCGATGATGTCGGTGGTCGATGCTTTGTATTCGATCAGCGGGCGAACGCGCGGGGTGATGCGGAGCATTTCGAAGATGGGCAAGCGGCCGCGGAAGCCGGTGCGTTTGCAGGCATCGCAACCGGCGTGCGAGCGGAACTCGCCGTTGCGGAACTCCTCGGGGACGCGGCGGACGAGATTGCAATCAGTTTCGAGCACTGAGCACTTGGTGCAGAGCTGGCGGACCAGTCGCTGCGAGATAGCAGCGAGCAAGGTGGAGCCAACCATGTAGGGCGGGACGCCCATGTTGATGAGGCGTTCGACGGTGCCCACAGCGTCGTTGGTGTGCAGGGTGGAGAGGACCAAGTGGCCTGTCATGGCGGCTTGGGCGGCGATTTTGGCGGTTTCTTCGTCGCGGATTTCACCCACGAGGATGACGTCGGGATCTTGACGCAGGAAGCTGCGCAGTGCGCTGGCGAAGGTGAGTCCAATTTCGGGATGGGCCTGCACTTGGCGGATCATGGGCAGGCGAATTTCGACGGGATCTTCGATCGTCATGATGTTGACGTCGGGCTTGTTGATCACGTTGAGGGCGGTGTAGAGGGTGGTGGTTTTACCGCTGCCAGTTGGTCCGGTGACGAGGATGATGCCGTGGGGTCGTTCGATGAGGTCGCTGAACCACGTTGTCATTTGCGGGCTCATGCCCAGGCTGGCGATGTCGCCGATGCGGGTTGCGCTGCGGAGCAGGCGCATGACGACGTTTTCGCCGTGGATGGTGGGGATGAGCGAGAGGCGGACGTCGATATTTTCGCCTTTGTGGCGGAAGCGGAACTTGCCGTCTTGCGGTTTGCGGGTTTGCGTCAGGTCGAGTTTGGCCATGACCTTCAGTCGCTGCACGAGGGCTTCGTGCATGCTGCGCTGGGGGCTTTGCTGCGGGGCGAGCACGCCATCGACGCGGTAGCGCAAGACGAGGTCGCGTTCTTCGGGATTGATGTGGACGTCGCTGGCGGCGGCGTCGGCGGCACCGGCGAGAATCTGGTTGACGGCGGCGACGACGGGTTCATCACCTGTGGTGAGGGTTTGCTCGGCGGTGTCGTCGGCTTTAGCGTCATCGCTGCGTGCGAGGCTGTACGCGCGGGTGATGAGGGCACGGAGTTGTTCAGCGTCGGCGACGACGGGATCGACATCGCAGCGGAGCAACTGGCGGATTTGGTCGATGGCTTGCAGATTGAGCGGATCAAGCATCGCGATGGTGGCGACGCCGTCGAGAATGAAGAGTGGGAAGGCAACGAGGCGCTCGGCGACGGCACGGGGGACGAGGCGGGTGTTGCGGAAGTCGATTTCGTAGTGCGTGAGATCAACGAAGGGATATTCGCAGATTTTGGCTTTGGCGATGGCGAGGCGGCGCGTGGTGGCGATGCCGAGTGAGACCATGGAGTCGAGAAGATCGCCGCCCGTACCCATCGCGTGTTCAGTGGCACGGCGAAGATCGGCCTCGGTGATGAGGCCGTCTGCGAGCAGCGTGCGGACGATGAAGTTGCGAGAGTCGAGCACTGGGGTGTTCCTGAATACTCCGTTTTATGATTCGCCCTGGCCAACTTGCGCGAGGATCGCGTCGAGTTGGCGTTGCTGGTCTTCGGTCATGTCGGTGAATGAACAGCCCACGTGAAACGCGGGACGGCGGTCGGTCATGATGAAGCGGCGGACGATGGCGTCGCAACTGAGAAGTTCTTGCGGCGTGTCGCCTGCGGAAAAAAGTTTGACGCGGATGCGCGTGAGGCGCGGGAGGAAGACGGTGGTGAAGAAGCCAGCGCCGGCGAGCGAGATATCAACGCAGTTGCAGTCGATCATGCCGTCTTTGGCACCGGCGGCGGGGGCGAGCTTGACCACCGACGCATGCTGGGCGGTGGGCCCGAGGACCGCGTTTATCGAAACGTCGAAGCGTTCGACTTTGCGCATGATGGTGGCGGCAGAAGGCATGAAAACTCCGGCGGGTCTTTGATCGTTGAAACAAGTTCTGGACGCAGCGAGACTGGTTGCGGGGTCTACCCGCCACGGTGCTACGTCGGCAAATTGGGGGGGCGACTGAAGGGACGGCGTAAAAAGGACGACCTAGATACGAGAATCGGAGAAATACACGTACATGATCCGTACGGATTGCGGAGAGCTGGTAAAACTTGGTTCTGGGCAAGCGTTTGCCTAGAATGGACAACGCCGAAGGTTGGTCGGCTTGCGCATCGTTTGTGGTGGTCTTTTGGTCTTCTTGAGCGGTGCGGCTTTTCTCAAACTGGTTTTGCGGCTTGCTCAGCATGTGGCTTGGCGGGTCGTGCAACCCCTGAAGCGCCCATGTGCGTTCGCGATGGTTTCTTGCTGAGTGGATCGGCGGGAAGCTCCAACTGCGAGGAACGCCGGTGTCGCTGCCCGAGGACTTTGTCATGGCTAGTACGCTCGTTCAAGACCTTATCGAAGCTGGTATTCACTTTGGCCAGCGCAGCAGCGGCTGGAACCCGCGGATGCAGCCGTTTATCTACGGCAAGCGCAACGGGATTCACATCATTGATATCAAGGAGACCATCAAGGGTCTTCTGCTGGCGAAGAAGCTGATTGCCAAGAGCGTTGCTGAAGGCAAGGATGTGTGCTTTGTGGGCACCAAGCGTCAGGCCAAGAGCGTGCTGGAAGGCCGCGTTCCCGACGTGAAGCAGCACTTTGTGACTGAGCGCTGGCTGGGTGGCACGCTGACCAACTTCCGGACGATTCGTCAGCGCCTGAAGCGCTTGGATGAACTGGACGCGATTGAAGCGAAGGATAACTTCGCGAGCTACTCGAAGAAGATGGAAAGCATGCTCAAGCGAGAGCAGAAGAAGATCAGCCGGAACTTGTCGGGCATTCGCCACATGGAGAAGATGCCGGGCATCATGGTTGTGGTTGACGTGAAGAGCGAAATGACGGCGCTGCGCGAAGCCAAGAAGCTGGGCATCACGACGATTGCACTGATTGACACCGATGGCGACCCCGAGCTGGTTGACATTGTTATTCCCGGGAACGACGACTCGATGCGCTCCATCGATGTGGTCATTCGCGAGTTGTGCCTGGCGGTGAGCGAAGGCCTGCAACTGCGCGAGCAGACGCAGGCGGCGAACCGTGCGGCGGACCAGAAGGGTCCGGCGAACACCAGCATGGACGGCGCGGGCGACCAAGGCGGCCAGGGGGGTGGTCCGGGCGGCCCACGCCGCAGCCGGCGTGCGCAGTTCAAGGCGGATGACGCGGCTGGTGAAGTCGCGGCGAAGGCGTAAGTGGGTGGCACAGGTGTTGCAGCCTGTGTTCCATCAAGTCATAACCGAAAAGTGACATGAGCTAGTGCTCACGCCACCGGTAGCAAGCAGCAAAGTACACGGGTCCGATTCAGTTCGGGCTCGTTTCGCAAGAATTAGTTTCGCACGGGCTGAAAGCCCGTGCCACCGAAAGAGACAGGACACACACCATGGCTGAACTCAACGCCAAAGACGTGATGAAACTCCGCGACAAGACGGGCCTGCCCATGATGGCTTGTAAAGCCGCTTTGACCGAAGCGGGCGGGGACTTTGAGAAGGCGGAGGACATTCTCCGCAAGCAGATGAAGGGCAAGATGGACAGCAAGACCGACAAGGTCGCGGGCGAAGGTCGAATCGCGATTGCGGTCGGTAGCGGCGGCGCGACGATTGTCGAGCTCAAGGCCAACACGGACTTCACTGCCAAGAACGATGCGTTCATCAGCCTCGCCAACAGCATTGCTCAAGGCGGGCTGAAGCTGGGTGCGGGTTCGTTCGCGAACGCGACGGAGTTTGCGTCGGCGATTGATGACATTCGCGCGAAGACTGGCGAGACGATTGCCATTGGTCGCGCTGAGCATGTGCCGGGCGGTCCTGGCATCAAGTTCGGCACGTATGTGCACCACGACGGCAAGACCGGCGCGCTGGTGAAGGTTGAAGGCGAGATGAGCGATGAAGGTCTCAAGCAGATCTGCATGCACATCGTCGCGGCCCAGCCTCGCCCGCAGGGTGTGAATGCCAGCGATGTGCCAGCGGCGGTTGTTGAGCGTGAACGCAAGTTCCGCATCGAGCAAGCGATGGAAACGGGCAAGCCCAAGGAAATCGCCGAGAAGATGGTGGAAGGCGGGATGCGCAAGTTCTTCGAGGAAATCGCGCTGCTTGAGCAGCCTTACGTGATTGACCCGACGAAGAAGGTCAAAGACATCGTGGGCGGTGCGAAGGTGCACGCGTTCTGGCGGTGGCAGGTTGGGGAGTGAGTTGAGATTTGTTTGCACTACAAACCCGCGAGAGATCGCGGGTTTTTTCATTTGAGGAAGCACTGGATGCCGGGTGCGAGCCGGCGCATGCAGTCGTCGAACCAAGGCCACTTGGAGAAATTTCCCACGGTGGGCGTGGTGTTGGCGTCGAGCAGATGGGCGACGCCGTCGATGATAGTGAAATCGAACTTGCCGAAATCAAAGTGCATGGATTGCCGAAGGGCGAGGAGTTCGGGGGGCGGATCAAACTCGATTTTGCGTGTGACGATTGTGCGAGCTTGGACGATGGGCGTGGTTGCGTAGTTGACGGAGATGAATCCGCCGTCGCCGAAGAAGACCCAGGATCGCAGCACGTATTGATCGCCCGCGCGTTCGCACAGCAGTCGCTCGACGATGAGATGCTCGTTGTGCCAGACCATCATGGGCACGTCGGCGGCACGATCGAAGATTCGGTAGTCTTTGCCGTCGAGGCGCGTACGAAACTGCCAGGGCATGCGCTGGCGGAGAGCACGCATGCATGTTCGCAGCGGGTGAGACTCGCGGGAGATTTGGTAGTCGATTGCGCCGCCGAAGTTCAGGTTGGTTTTGACGATGACCGGGCCATCGTAACCGTCACCTTTGCGAACTTGATGCCGGGAGATGAGTCGTTTCTCGATGGAGCCAACCTTGGCGTTGAGTGTGGCTGGGTAGTGGGCGGACAGCTTGCGGAATGCGTCGATGGGACGGGTGCTGTCGATGTGGAGCAACGCGGCGGCGGCGCTGGGGACGTGCACGGGCGCGGGCACGCAGGCTGCGGAGATACCCATGGCTCGCCAATAGGGCAGGAGTTCGCGAACCATGTAGGGAATGGGCAGCAGCGGCGCGAGGGGATGCGTGTGGATGACCACCAGCGGCGCATCGCAGCGGGTGGCGCGAGGCAGAAGTTGTGGTGCGGCAACCGGAGACGACACGTGCAACATACTAAACGAATAAGCGTGGCAGGAGCGGTGACGGGACACAAATTGTGGCAAGCAGCTGCAAAACGACATAACGGACGTTGCCACAAGGGGTTGGAGGGGCTTATTGTTTTGCGAGTGCACGAGAAAGTGCACGCGTCTTGATGCATGAAGGTTGCGTAGGCAGCGCGTCAATGGAGATTGCCATGGGCTTGGACTACGCGATTGATGCGTTGTACGCAACGGATTTCAGCAGCGCGCAGGCGAGTGCGTGCCGGGTGCATCGCGATGGGCGGGCGTATCCGACGATTGCGGCGGTGGGCGGCTGCTTTGAGGACGCGGGGCACAGCCTGACGATTCGGCATGTGCAGTTGTTTGATTGTTACCGCGCGGAGTGGCGCGATGGACAGGGCAGCACGATGAGTGCTGTTGCGGGGCAGACGGCGGAGGAGGCGGCGGTGTATGCGTTGAGCTTGTTGCGGCGGCGGGTGGCGCAGGTTGCGATGCAGGCTGGGGGCGAGTGAGCGTTACGCGGCTTTGGGCGGTTGTGATTGCTTGAACGGCTTGACTTGTTTCGCGATGCGTGCGCCCGAAATCTCCACGGCCGTATCGATGTCAAACTTAGCTTGCAAGTTCATCCAGAACTCGGCGGTTGTGCCGAAGTAGCGTGCGAGGCGAAGGGCAGTGTCGCCTGAAAAATCACGTTTGCCTTTGACGAGACGGCTGACGCGATCAGCGGGCATGCCGGTTTCCTTCGCGAGGCGATACTTGGTGATGCCGAGTGGTTCGAGGAATTCAAGCTGCAAAATTTCGCCTGGATGGATGGGCGATTGACGCTTGCGAGATTTGAGAGTGGTGCGAGACATTGCATGATCCTCTGTCAGTGATAGTCAATGAACTGAACGTCGTGCGCGTTGTCGTTCTCCCAGCGAAAGACGATTCGGAACTGATCGTTGACACGAATCGAGTGTTGTCCGGCACGGTTGCCCTTCAATGCTTCGAGTCGATTGCCCGGAGGTATTCGTAGATCGTTGAGAACACAAGCGGCGTGAAGCATGATCAGCTTGCGAAGCGCAGCACGCTGAACATCTGGGTGAATTTCACGAAGCGTCTCCCGCTCGAAGAGTGATTTGGTCACTTTATCCGCGAAAGAAACGATCATAGTTGCTCAATAGTAACGCATTACGTGATTATCGCTCATTCGTCACCGAAAATCGTGCCCAAGTTTCTTGCTGCGAGGATGAGGGGGTCGTCTTCCTTCACCAATCTTTGTTTGCCAGCGGCGAAACTGAGGTCGACGTCGGTCAGGTGTCCGCCTTGAATGGCGACCATGCGGCCGGCTTTGCCTTGACGCAGCAGGGTCATGGCGTGGCTGCCGAGCAGCGTGGCGAGGACGCGGTCGCTGGGGATGGGCGTGCCGCCGCGCTGCGTGTGGCCCAGAATCGTGTAGCGGCTTTCGGTGCCGGTTTCGTCTTCGATTTGATCGGCGAGGTACTTGGCGATGCCGCCCAGGCGGATGGGATCGGGGCTGGTCTCGACGCGGCGGGCAATGAATTGGCCGTGGCCTTTGACTTTGGCACCTTCGCTGACGCAGATGAGGCTGCTGCGTTTGCCGCGGTCGCTGCGTTCTTTGACGCAGGCGAAGACGCGAGTCATGTCGAAGGGAAGTTCGGGCAAGAGAATGATGTCGCTGCCGCTGGCGACGCCCGCGTGCAATGCGATCCAACCAGCGTTGCGGCCCATGACTTCAACGACCATGGCGCGGTGGTGGCTGTCGGCGGTGGTGCGAACTTTGTCGAGCGCGTCCGTGGCAGTCGCAACTGCGGTCTGGAAACCGAAGGTGATGTCGGTGCCTTCGATGTCATTATCAATAGTTTTGGGCACGCCGATGACGGGCACGCCTTTGCGAGCGAACTCGGTTGCACCCGTCTGCGTGCCATCGCCGCCGATGGTGATGAGAGCTTCGATGCCAGCCCGCTCCAAATTGCGGAGGCAGTCGGGCATGACGTCTTTGTAAATGGGTTTGTTGTCGCTATCGGTGCCGACTTTGTGCTTGCTGGGGTTGGTTTTGTTGTTGCTGCCCAGAATCGTGCCGCCACGAAGCAGCAGCCCCGCCATGTCGGCCTCCGTGATTTCGCGCAGGCGATTTTCGATAAGCCCCAGGTAGCCATCTTCAATGCCGATGACCTTGATGTTGCAATGAAACGCATCACGCGCAACCGCACGGATGACGGCGTTGAGACCCGGGCAGTCGCCACCAGAAGTGAGAATGCCGATGCGGCGAACGGTCGGGCAAGTAAGGGCGAGAGGGTTCATGTGGGGAGAATATCGGCAGAAACGGGGGGAGGACGGGAAAGGCGGAAGGCGAAGGCTTTCACCACAGAGACGCAGAGGCACAGAGGAGAAAGGCAGGAGGTCAAGGCAGGGATGCAGGGGTTCAAGACAAAAAGGCAGGAGTCAGGACTGGGTTTTTTCCCAATCTCATCTCCTGCCTTTCTCTGTGCCTCTGTGACTCTGTGGTAATCGAAGGTTCGTTACGCCGCCAGCTTCTTCGCGTTCGCGTTCATCACACTCAGCCCGCCGGGCGTGTCGGTGCCGAATTGCACCGTGATGGCATCGCTCAGCAGGCCTTGAGCCGTGCCGCGCTGGCCTTGCATCACATACTGCACGCCCGCGGCGGCTGCCGAGGTCGGGACGGTCGCATCCGTGAAGGTCATGCGGCGCGATGTGCTCGTGGTGCCGCTGGTACCGCCCAGCGAAACCCATGCGTTGGCCCCGGGCAACTTGCGATAGATGTTGAAGAAGACGCCGCTGCTGGCCGCCGCGTTTTCCGCATCCCAAGAAATCTGCACCGCGCCCGTCGCGAGCAGCGTCACGAGAATGTCGGTGGGCTTGCCGGGCAAAGGCAAAGGCGAAGGCTGCGCCGGCGGAGGAATCTGCGCCAGCGAATACACCGCGTCAGGATTCGCCTGCGCTTCGGCGAACGTCTTGATCGACCGCAGCGCCGACGCTGCGATGGACTTCATCTGCGAAGTTTCGCTGCGCATCTGCGTGGTCGCGGCCTTGCTCGCGTCGCGGGCCTTCTGGGCCTGGTCATACGCCACGCGGGCCTCATCCGTCGCGGCCGTCAGGGCAGCGGCCTGGGCCTGCGTCAATCCCAGGCCCGCGATGTTCGCAGCCCATACGGGTGCGTGCACTTCACAAAACTCAATGCTGTCGATAATGCTGTTTGGCAACACACTCATCGTTCCCGTCCTTGCGGCTTGTGCCGCGATTGGCCCCGCAAAAACGCCGCCAAAACCATTGACGACCCCCGCGAGAACTGGTAAAGTGAACCTTCGACGCCGCACTGCCGCGACGTCAATCTTGAAGGGGATTTCGACGATGCCCACCGCCCATCTGCCCACACAATCCGCACACACGTCACGATCAATCGCTCACGCGGCCGCGTCAGGAACTGACGCGACCGCGTCAATGACCGAAGCGACCGCGTCAGGAACCGACGCGAACGCGTCAATGACTCGTGCGAACGCATTAGCCATCCACGCGGACACATCAAGGATGCACGCGAGCGCATCAGCAAACGACGGGCCTGCATCGGTCGTTGCGGCCGCCATGCGATCGGTTCGGGCGGCGATGGTGATGGCCGCGACGTCGACTGTCGCGATGCTTGCCGCCCAGGTACGAGCCCAGTCAGAACTGATCATCATCGAACCGCCGCCAGGGTTCGCCGAAACAATCGGCATGGACATCAACGACTGGGGAGAAGTGCTGGTGCAGCGCGTGCGCGGGTCGGCGTCGACCGACCCGGTGCTGCAATGGGACGCTGTGTGGGAAAACGGAAACTGGCGACCTCTGGCGATGCCGGGCACAATTCAGTCCGCGTGCCCGCTCAATCCGCAATTTCCCCCGCAACTCAGTAACTGGGATGCGATTGTTGGCTCCGCTATCAACAACGCAGGAACGGTCGCGGGCGCATTTTCTAATTGTCAGCGGTTTCCCGCGACATGGTCGCGAACTGGAGCCATAACACGATATCGACTCAGTAGCGAACCGTCATGTAATGTCCCGTACGCCCGTGATGCAATGCTTCTGGAGATTGGCGACGACGGGTCGGTCGCCGGGCGCCACTACAACTGTGGTTTCTTTCGTGGGGCGGGCTATGTGACTCCGAGCGGCAGCGATATCTTGCGCATTCCGCCGACGACGGGCGGTTTCAACTACTTCATGGTCGATGTGAACGCCGCAGGCACTGTCGTCGGAAACGTCGGGACAAGTGCTGGCCAGGAGCGTGGTCAACTTTGGACATCATCAACGCAAGTGATTGACCTTGGCGCCAACGTTGGCGTCCGAGCCATCAACGACGCCGGCACTGTTCTGTTGGATATCGGCACCTGGCGAAATGGCATCATCACCCCACTGGACCCGCCGGGAACACCAGGGGATTTGTCACTGCGCTTTCCCGTCGACATCAATGATCTCGGATCCATTCTTTCCAACGGGGCGGTTTTGATCGCAGGTGAACGATACAACTTGGCCGACCTTGGCATGGCGCGTGCTGGATTGGAGCAATTTGAACCGCGACGCATCAACAACAGGCACTGGATCGTTGGCACGGTGCGTGTGAATGGCTGCTTCACGTGCCGCCGTGCGTTTGTCTTGAAGATTGCCGTGCCCTGCGACGACATCGACTTCAACCAGAACGGCGTGTTTCCTGAAGACCAAGACGTTGTCGATTTCTTTGACGTCCTCGCCGGCGGTTCGTGCCCCACCTGCAACGACATCGACTTCAACAACAACGGCGTCTTCCCCGAGGATCAAGATGTGATTGACTTCTTCAACGTCTTGGCGGGCGGCACTTGTCCGTAAAGGCGGGTTCACCGCGGAGATCGCGGAGGGCGCGGAGAGAAGGCAGAGCAGAAACGAACCGAGGCAGGCGTTGCGTGGCTCGATTGTGAGTCATCCAACACCTGCCTTTTCCTTTGTGCTCTTTGTGTCTTTGTGGTGAAATGCCTTCTTGGCCTTTCTGCCCCACCCGCTCACGCGTTGTGTTTGGTCCCTCGCCACACACCCGCGCCGGCGGCCGTGCTGCTGGGGAGGTAGGCTTTGGCGGTGGTCCACCACGAGTCGGCGGTGTGTTGCATGGACTCGGCGGTATGGGCGATGTTGTCTTTGAGGTGGTCGATGTCGCTGGTAGTCAGGCCCAGGCCCAGTTTGTGGATGAGGATGGCTCCGCCCACGAGCAGCGCGCCGATGAGCAGGGCGATTTTGACGACTTTTCGCACCAGGTAGGCGAAGACGAAGGCGGCGATGAAGCTGACGCCCGCGCGGAGAGTCCAGGGGGCGAGGGAGTCAATGGTGTTCTCTGCTCCGCTGCCGTGGACAGCGCGGTAGATGAGCCAGCCGCCGCTGGCGAGGGTGGCGGTGAGAACGAAGAAGAAGATTTTGCTCTTGAGGGGGCTCAGGAGCATGCCAAAGCCAAAGCCAGCGGCTCCGCCAGCGAGGGTGGCGGCTGCGGACGATGCGTCGGGGAGGTCGTGTTTGCGTTCGTCGGCCATGGGGAAGGATAGACGTTACTCGAACTCGACGATGACTTGGCCTTGCGAGCTCACGAGGGCTTCGATGAGTCGGCGGACTTGCTCGCGCGTGTCGTCTTCGATCTTTTTGCGATCGGCGGGGAGGAGTTCGAGGGCACGAGCTTCGAGGGGGACTTGCGCTTTGGCTTCGCTGAGTTCATTGCTGCCTGTCCACCAGACGTAACGACGCCAGTTCTTTTGCACAGTGGCTTGCTGGGCTTCGGCGAAGATCTCGACAGCTTGGCGGGTGGGAGCGGGGACTTTGACGCGGATGATTTTCTTGTCGCCGACGGTTTCGATGCGGATGCCATCGGCGGCGAGCTGCGAGAGGTCGGTGCCGTAACTGACGACAACGGGGGTTTGCACGGCGATGTTGGCATCGCCCAGCAGCATGCTTTCGACTTTCTTTTCAACGCGCACGCTGGTAGTGATCTGCACAGTGATGAGTTTGAGCGTGCGCAAGCTCGCGGCGACGTCAGCGGGATTGATGGTGTTGCGCTCGGTCATGAGGCGAGCGACGGCGGCTTCGCGCGTGCGCTCGCGGCGGATGGTGTAGACGAGGCTGGCGATGGCGAGGAGCGTGGCGATGATGGCAATAGTGGCCGCGATGATGATGGCGGTTCGCGTAGCGAGGGGCGGAGATAGGGGAGGCGCGGTGGTCATGGCGTGTGCGGAGCGGGCCGCGAGTGATGGTAGCAGCGGGTGCAAATGGGCTGCTGGTCTGTGAGCAGTGTGCGTGCGATGCGACATGATCTGCCACGTTCGTCGTCGCTTTTGTCGCCTCATTCGTCGCGACTCACCGTTGATCTGATTTGACATCCAGTGAGGCTGTATCGGCGAACTCAGTGAGCCGTCAGCAGTGCTGTCTCAAGTGAGATAGGCGCGGCGGTGCCTCTTAATCAGGTAGGGTATCACATGCGTTTTCGAGTTGTTTCAATGGCGTTTTTGACTACCGCAGTCTCGGCTCTGGCCACGGAACCACCCGCTGCGCCGTCCCCCGCGGCGACCCTGTCGCCTGTTGCAACTCCTGAACTGTCCCCTGCACCTGCAAACATAGGCGAGGCTCCCAAGCCTGGTGCCCTTGTGCGGATATCAGGAGATGCGAAGCGTGTGCCCGAGCGGACCAAGAACGGTGGTTACACGCTTGCGGGCACCGCGCTGCGGATCACTGCGCCGCTGCCCGATGGCTACCCCGCGCCGACACCGCCGGGAGCCATTGAACTCAAGACCTATCCCAGCGTCCGTCGTGCGGAGTACACGGTGGCTGGCGAACCTTTCGCAGCCATGCTCAAGTCGTTTCGGCCGCTGTACAACCATATCTCCGACCGCAAGATTCCCATGACCAGCCCGGTTGAAATGGACTTCCCGCCGGCCGCTGGGGATGGTGAGAAGAAGGAAGGCGCTGAGCAGTCGCCAGAATGGAAGGTCAGTTTCCTGTATCGAACCAAAGAGCTCGGCCCGACCGGTACTGACGGCAAAGTGACGATCGTCGATACTGCCGAGACGACGGTGATCAGCATCGGCATTGACGGCTCCGTGGCAGGTCCGGAGACCGTTGTGGATGAGGAGGCTGAGCTGCGGAAGTGGCTGTCCTCACAAGATCAATGGGAACAGGCGGGCGAGCCACGTTCCCTTGGATACACGGGACCGGGCGAACTGCCTTGGAGCGAGCTTCAGATCCCGTTGCGTCGCAAGGACGCGGGTGCTAAGGCCCCGGCGACGCAAAGCTCTGCGACAGACCCGGAACACACGGCAGCCCCCCAAGGCGGCAAGTAACCGCCCTCGAAGCGACGACGCAGGCGAAGCCGTGCTGGCAGCGGCATACACGTTGCTGGTAGGGCGTGGTTATGGCGGCATGTCGATCGAAGCCGTCGTCGCCGAAGCGGGAGTCGGCAATGTGACAATTTATCGATGGTGGAAAGGTCGCCAAGAGATCGCGGTGGAGTTTTTCTTCGCAGCGACTGTTCGCGAACTTGCGTTTCCGCAGACCAGCACGGCGCGAGAGGATTTTCGTCAGCAAGTTCTTGGCTTGCGACGCTGCTGCGCGGCAAGCGAGACGAAGCGATGCTCTCAGCCGTACGTACGGACGAAGCATTGAACGCTGCGCTGCACTCACGATGGCTGACCCCGAGGCGAGCGTGGGGGCAAAACCGCATGGCAGACGCGATCGCGGCGGGCGAGTGTCGGCGTGGCGTTGTAGCGGTACACGTGCTTGAACTGCGCTACAGCCCGTTATACGCCAGATTGATTCTTGGGCGCACAATTCCAGACAAGCAAGAACTCGGCAAGCTGCTGTCTCTCGCGTTCTCGGCGATCTTTCGCGACTCGTGAGGGTGGACACAAACGTCGTTGGGGCGATACCGATGCAAAGCGGGCGTGTAACAAAACGACAACCGCCGAGTCTTGCGACCCGGGGGATAGGCGAATAGAGGACGCGAGATGGTCTGACGACCTGACTTCCAGAGAACGAGAGACACGGCAAGCGGGTGGTCTTCCCCGGCAGAACCGCACATACGATAATGGACTGCCAGAAGTCCGCACACTACCCGATGACCCGCTCTCGCGACTCTCGAGCAACCAGCATGACTGAAATGCATCACTCGAAGACACCGCTGTTCTGGGCGTGGGGTGCCTGCGTTAGCGGATTGGCGGGCGCGAGTCGCGAAGAACCGGTGATCGTGATGGGGATGGCAAAAGCGGGGACGATTCGCGCGATTGCTGAAAACACATTTGAGTTCGGAAGAATTCGCGAGGCACATGCTCGGGTTGACACAACTAGAAAAGTTGGTGCGGTTGTGATGTCGCCGGGGGGGTGAGGCGTTCGCGAAGGGATACTTCGATGAGACCGAACTTCACCGAAAGTGACTCAACTCGCTGCGAAGCAGGTGCAATAAGTGGAGCGGAAGAGAATCGAACTCTCGACCTCGTCATTGCGAACGACGCGCTCTACCAGCTGAGCTACCGCCCCATCATTTAACCATTCATTCAGTTGTCACCCGGCTCCTTTCGGAGACGGGTGTGGAGTATAGACGGCGGACCGGCGGGAGTCATCTGTGCCGTCCGTAATGCCGTTTTCTGCCGAAAATCCGCGGCCCGCCGTCTTCTGCCGCGACAAGCGAATGTCCCTCCCCACTCACGCGGACCATCATCTTGATCCTGTCCGCCGCCAACTACGCCCCACTTCGTTCTGCACCACTCGCCGCAACAAACGTCCGCGCCGCAGCCACTGCTTCCTGCGTCAATGCATGGTCGCCGTCATCCAGATTCATCTCCACGCTCGCCCCGCGCTCGCGGAGCGACGCCGCCAACGCCATCGCATCACTCGCCGGCGTAATCGGGTCGCGTCGCCCGCTCGCCAGCAGCACGCGCGTGCGCGACAAGTCCGCCGCCGGCGCGGGATGCTCGCGCGTGCGAAACACCGACATCGCCCGCAGCAAAACAGCGTGCTGGAAAACGCGAGGCCGCAAATACATCATCGCCGCCGCGATATTCGCGCCGTTGCTATAACCCACCGCGACCAGCGACGCCGTCTCAATCGCATACTGCTTCTGCGCGGCATCCAGCCAATCCGCCAACGCATGCGCCCGCGCAATCATGTCCGGCACATCAAACACGCCTTCACCCAGCCGCCGAAAAAAACGCGGCATAGGCCCCTCCATCACATTGCCACGCACCGCCAGCAAGTTCGCCTGCCCATCAAGCATCCGTCCCAGCTTCAGCAAACTGTTCTCATCGCCACCCGTGCCGTGCAGCAACAGCAACGTGCGTTGCCCCGGCACCGCCGCCGCGCTCGTGCCATCGGCCGCAATGAAAAGATGATGATGTGTCGCAAGAGTCATGCATATCAGATGCCCGCCCCTTTATCGCGTCACACCGCGCATGGCCCCGCGTCGTACGCTGCACGCGCTGCGAGCGTTGTGTAAGCGGCGTGACTTTCGCTGCGGAGCATCGGGCGTCTGTTGCCAGACGCGATGAGCGTCTGGTGCGGAGCTTTCCGAGGGGCCGCCTCGGCAGAGGCGGACGAAGGTGTTGCGGTGATCTTGTCGCGCACACCTGCCGGTGTGCCTGGTGTCGCCAGCGCGTACCAGAGGCTCGCGCCTCTGGCAACGGTCGCACACGGCTCCGCCGCGGAAAGAAAAGAGAGCGAGCGGTGTCGCGACTGCGCTGCCGCGCACAGGCATCGCATTGACAGCACGCACAACGTCACGCCTGTTTCTTCTCAGCGCTCTCCGCGCGCTCTGTGTTGACCCCGCCTTTCCGCCCCTGCAATTGCGGTCTACAGTCGCCCCACCACCTTCGGAGTTTCTCGGCGTGATCAATCTGCTCGATATTCTCTCGCCTAACTGCGTTCGCAGCCCGCTGACCGCCACCACCAAACGCGGCGTCATCGAAGAACTCGTCGATCTCCTCGCCGCCGCTGGCAAGGTCACCGATGCTCAATCACTCAAGGACGCAGTGTGGACACGCGAGCAAACCCGCACCACCGGCATCGGCTTTGGCCTCGCAATCCCCCACGGCAAGTGCGCAGGCATGCCCAGCCTCGCCATGGCAATCGGCAAGCCCGCCCAGCCGATGAATTTTGATTCCATCGATGGCCAGCCCGTCAAACTCATCGTCCTGCTCGCCAGCCCGCCCGACAAGCAAAGCGATCACATCCAAGCCCTCGCTCGCATCAGCCGCCTGATGAACATGGAAGAGTTCCGCAACAAGACCTACGCCGCCGCAAGCAGCGAAGAACTCTTCGAATTGTTCCGGGCTCAAGAAGGCAAGTAAGTCCCGGCGCGTGACGTCTTTTCGCATGTCCCCCACCGCCGCCGACATCTTCGCCCCCCTTCCCGCCATCGAGTCTTTCCTCGACACCTGGCTCACATCACTTCCCGACGATCGCCCACTCGCCCTGCGCGAAGCTATGCGCTACTCGGCTATCGGTGCCGGCAAACGCCTGCGCCCCATTCTCGCCTGGCACGCCTGCACCGCCGCCGCAGGTACAGGCCCAGACACGGGCAAAGCTTCTCTTCTCGCCGGCGCCGCCATCGAACTCGTCCATTGCTTCAGCCTCATCCACGATGATCTCCCCGCCCTCGACAACGACGACCTCCGCCGCGGCAAGCCCACGCTGCACAAACACACCAGCGAAGCCATGGCCATCCTCGCAGGCGACCAGCTCCTGACCGACGCGTTCCTCTTGCTGACAACGCACCCGCATCCCATCTCCGCCAACACGCGCCTCGAACTGCTGCGCGAACTCTCCCACGCCACCAGCGCGATGATCAGTGGCCAAATCTACGACACACTGGGAGGCACGCCCGACAATCTCTCGCCGCTCGACCGCGTGCAACTGGTCCACAACAACAAAACCGGCGCACTCATCCGCGCCGCGTGCCGCATGGGCGCCCTCTGTGCACCATCACCCTCGCCCCAAACCCTCGAAGCAATCACCACCTACGCCCGCGCCATCGGCCTCATGTTCCAAGTCGTTGATGATCTCATCGACGTCACCCAAACCGCCGAAACCGCCGGCAAACGCACAAATAAAGACGCTCAGGCCGGCAAACTCACCTACCCCAGCGTCCTAGGCATCGAAGGCACGCGACAAGAAGTTACACGCCTGCATGCCGCCGCCATCAACGCCCTGACACCGCTACACACCAACGCCGAAGCCTTGCGAGCCATCGCCGACTTCTTAGCAACAAGAACGAAGTAGGGGAGAGCAGAGAACAAAGAACAGAGAGCAGATAGCGGTAATCACCTCCCCGTTCACTGTTCTCCGTTCTCCGCTCCCCGCTCCCCGCTCCCCGTTCCCCGTTCCCTCACTTCCTCACCGCATGCTGCAGCGCAATCAAGCTATAGCTCGTCACCAACACCGGATCATTCTCCATCCACCGATCATCCACCGCCTTGAAGCTCCCATCCTCCGCCTGCAACTCCGCGAGCCGGTTGATCAAATCCCGCTGCCAGTTCCGCGGCTTCACCTCACCATCACTCCCACGCACCGGCACAATCGCCTCGCCGCCCGCGTGGTTCGCCCGCCCGAAAATCAGCACGTAGTAATAAAATCCATCCGTCCCCATGCCCGGATTTTCCGCCAGCGTGTAATGGTCCATCATCCAGCGCTTCGCCGCCAGCACACGCGGATCATCCACCTTCAGCCCCGCGTACAAATAGCTCTTGAACCCCGAATACGTCATCGACCCATACGCCCGTAGCCTGCTCACACCCTTCCACGCCGCCGCCGGCGTCAGCTTGATATCACCCACGCCCTCAAGTTCACTGCTAAACGCCTTCGCAATCGCAATCCGCAGTTGCGTCCCATCCGTCGTCCCCGCGCGAATCTCAAAGCTATTCACACTCACGCCGTCACCCGTCGGCCCCATCACCACCATGAACTCCGTCGCGTGAAATGCCTTCTCCTCGCTGCTCGCAATCGCCTCGCGCACGCGCTTCTCAATCTCCTCGCGCTTCACCGTCACCGGCTTCCCATCCGCACCCTTCTGCTTCAAAACCACACTCGCCACCAACCCAGGAGGCCCCGACAAACTCTCCGCAACTTCGCCCGCAAAGCTCTGCCCCTGTCCAATCGTGTCCTTGTTCACCGCCGTTGCATATACAAATCCGCCCTGCGTGCTGCCATCCGCATACGCCATGTCATTCACACCCTTGTCACCAATCTTCTCCTGCATCTGGCACCGCTGCAAAAACACCATCGCCCGCTCAAAGAACGGATCATCACTGGGCACGCCGCTCGCCGCCATCGCTTCAATCGCAAAACTCAAATTGCTCATATCAGGCCTGCCGCGATTGCCATACCCAAGCCCGCCGTAATACGCATGCTCGCGATCCACCTTCTTCGCCGACTCCGCCAACCCGTCATACTCAATCGCCCCCTCGCCATACTGCAACCCGCGCAAGAAATCCTGCGCCCGTTTCATGCTCGCACTGATCTCCGCAGTCTTGGGCAGCCGCGCCAAAGCACTCAGCGAAATCGCCGTGTTATAGCTCGGCAGCGCCTTGTCATAAATCCCGCCGTCTACCTGTTGCATGCCCAGCAAAAATTTCGTCCCCGCCGCGATCGTTTCATCATCAGCCCCAATCCCAGGCTGCATCAACATGCCCCACATCGCCAACGCCGAAATCGCCGGAAACGTCGGCCCTTGCGGATTGATCCGCCATCCGCCCTTTTCCTTGTCCTGCTGCGCACGCAAGTACGCAATCGCCTTGCTCGCAATCGCCTCCGCTTGCGCCTTCTCCGCATCACTCAGCGGCGAGCCCGCATCCGCCATCGCCGCCGCAGCCGCCTGCTTCTGTGCCATCTCCCGCTCAACCCGCTCCTTGCCCAACAAATCAGACTGAGCAACCGCAGACCCGGCGAACAAAATCAACGTGCAAATGATGGTGCGCATGCCCAAGCGTACACCATCTCACGGCCTTCGATCAGCCACGATCAGAGACCAGCACTCACGTATCAACACATCGCTCACGATGCTCGCATCAGCTCTTCACAATGACTTTGAATCCACCATACGCCATGCGCGAGTAATCCATAGGCGGCTTGGCCTTCATCTGCGCCATCAGCTTTACCATCTGCGGATCAACCATGATCTTCCTGTTCGCTTTGTCTCGAGCCACCTTGCTCTTGAACGTCGCCCACGCGAAAATCACCACTTCATTCGGCTTCGCGCCAGCCATCGCCGGAAACGCAACCATCCCCGGCACATTCATGTCATCGCCCGCCGCCTCAAAGTACGCCAGCGCTCCATGCTTCATCCAAACCTTGCACGCAGTGCTCGCAATCTTCTGATACGCCTTCAAGTTCTTCTTCGCAATCGGCAGCACAAATCCATCAACGTACATAAGCACCTCCATCGCATCTTGCGATGTGCAATGTACTCATCGCATCAAACCCGCAACACCCACCTAAGCGCGTAATTCACACGCACACCACCCGCTCGCGTAGCTACGTCAATGCCCGCCCTTCTTCTCCCCCCCCCCCTTCTTCTCGTCCCCCTTCCCCGTCTTCGCGCGCCCTTACTCTACCTCATTCAGCAACTGCTTGGGCTTGCTCTCTATGATCGGTTTGCCCTCATCTTTCCCACCCTTCGCATCGGCATGATCATCCTTCTTCGCTTCGCCATGTCCGCCCGCCGCCGCGCCATGCGCATCCCCATGCTCTTCATGATGCTCAGGCGAAGGCAATCCCGACGTCTTGAAATCAAACAGCTCCGCCTGCGCAACCGTCGCTTGCGTCGGCCTGAAAAACAACAAATATCCCCAAAACGCAGTCGCAAAAAACGTCGTGTTCGCAGCAATCAACGCCACCGCGCTCTTCACGCTCTTCGGCCGATGCGCTAGCGGCTTAGCAAACATCGTCGCAAACTTGGTCGCAACCGGCTCAACCGCATGCGCCAACCACCCCGCCGCCCGCGTTGCCTTGTCCGCCGCCGCATGTTTCACTGAATCCGCCTTGTACGCCGCGTTGCTGGCATCATGCTTCGCCGCGCCCGGCTTCGGCTTGGGCTCGCTCACCGCCGCACTCGCCGCCGCGGCAGAAACTGCTGCCGCAGCAGCCGTCTCTGGCACACCCATCAATTCCGCAGGCGTCGCCGTCGCAATCGCCGCATCCACATGCGCCGCAATCTGAGAGTCCAGTGCCTCAAGCGTCTGCGCCGCTTCCGCCATGGCCGCCGGAATGCTCTCCTCAAACTCCTCGCTCGCCGCCGCCGCCATCGGTTCGTCCGCTATCGCCGCAGTTGCACTAGCAGGCTCATTCACAACTTGCGGCCTGCTAGCGGCGTCCAGTTCATCAGGTATCACCGCCGCCGCATCAGTTGCGTTAGCGTCAGCCGCACCGGCCGCACTCTCCAAACCCGCCGCCGCCTCCAACGCCGCAAGGTCTTCCGCGCCCACAGCTTCGTCCGCCGCGATTGCAGCCTCATCCTTCGCTTCGTCCCTTTGCTCAGGTGCAATCTCCGCCGTCGCATCCGCCGTATTCACACTCGCCAGCAATTCATCTACCAGCGACCCCATGTCCTCCGCCGGCTCTGGCACACTCGCAACGTCATCCGCAGGCACATCCGCATTCGCTTCACTCGCCGCTTCCGCCGTCTCTTCCGCGTTGCTCATCGCCGCGTCCAGCGTGTCCGCATCAATCGTCGGCTCAGGCGTCGTATCCGCCATCGTCTGCTGCAACGTCTTCTCGCTCGCATTCACCTCGCGCAGCAACGCCTCGACCTGTTCTTCCAGTTCGTCAGCCTTCGCCGCCGGCTCCTCGCCCTGCGGTGCTCGCAAAATGTTCATCCAACGCTGTTCCATCACGCTCCAGACTCAGCTCATCGTTCGCTCACCAAACTTCTCTCACGATAAACCTGTTGTACCATCGGATTCTCTTCGGAATAAGTCCACCCGCCCAGGCCAGGCCCATGCCACATTGCATCTTCCAACCCGATACCACCCCCACCACCGGCCAAATCCTCACCGTTTCCGGACCAGAAGCCCATCACGCTATCCGCGTCAAACGTCTCGAAATAAATGACCCCCTCGACCTCCTCACAGGCCAAGGCCACCGCGCCCACTGCATCATCCAAGACACCCGCAAGTCCCGCGGCGAGTGGGAACTCGTCCTCCGCGTTCTCGACTCTGCCATCGAACCCCCAACATCTCCCAGCATCCACGTCCGCTCCGCCGTCCCCAAAGGCGACGCCCTCGAACAAATGATCGACGGCCTCTCCCAAGTTGGCGTTGCCACCTGGTCGCCCCTGCTCTGCACCCGCAGCATCGTCGACCCGCGCGAAACCAAACTCTCGCGCCTCCATCGCATCTGCGAAGAGTCCCTCAAACAATCCGCTCGCCCCTGGCTCATGCAAATCGCCGACGCCGCACCCTTCGCCACCGCCCTCAACGAAACGTCCACCACCCTCATCATCGCCGACGCCTCAGGCCAACCCTACACACCAACGCCGCACACCAATATCACCCTCCTCATAGGCCCCGAAGGCGGCTTCACCCCCGCCGAACTCGCAGCCGCCCAAACCTCCAACGCCCGCATCTGCTCATTCGGCCGCCACATCATGCGTATTGAAGTCGCCGCCGTCGTCGCCGCCGCACACATCCTCGCCACCCGCGCATAAACTCACCCATGAACAAACTTCTCGCACTCACCGCTCTCTCGCTCATCACCCTCACCGGCTGCGCAAGCACCAACGCACCCAAAACCGCCGCCGACATGGGCGCCGTCAACACCCTCTGCCCCATGCAGCCCGACTGCGCCCTCCCCGCCGACAGCCCCACCACCACTTGGAACGGCAAGAAAGTCGCCTTCTGCTGCAACGGCTGCGTGGGCGAATGGAGCCGCATCGACGACACCGAACGCGCCGAACGCCTCGCCAAAGCCAAGTAAAGTTGCAACACAACGAACTTCGAATCAACTCGCAACCGCACGCCCGAACCCGCGCCCCGCGCGGGTTTTTCATTCACACCCCCTCCTCCGCACCATAAATCTCCAACGCCACATCCCCCGTATTCACAAACGGAATCGTCACCGTGCACGTCCCATCCGCATTCAAATACCCCTCATAAATCTGTGGCTGAATCGACAACCGCGGCCCCACCATCCCCAGCCCCGTCGCCCCATCAACATAAATCTCCATCGCGGGCGTAGGCGATCCATTCATCCCGCCGCGCGTCCCGCCATGCGGCAATTCCGCCCAATATACCTCCAGCGGCTCATCCCCCACATTCGTAAACCGCATCGTTACCACCGCCGGCTTCGAATCGGTGATGCTCCCCAAGTCCACCACATCAAACTCCACATTCAGCCGCGGCCCAATCTTCTCTCTCGCCCCCTGCCCCGCAAACGCCGCCACCACCGCCACCCCAATCATCACGCCACACGCCGCTAGTAAACGCATCACGCACCTCCGCCACGTTCTTCCCCCCGCCGCCTCCCGCGCTTCCCACACCTTGCAGCTTCCACGCCTTTGTGTTATCCTCCGCCCATGGCATTCACCCCCATCCCAGGCGAGCAATACACCATCCGCCGCCAATTCTTCAAACTCTTCGGCAGCGCCTTCCACATCTACGACCACCAACCCGCCGTCATCGGCTTCTGCAAACAAAAATCCTTCAAGCTCAAGGAAGACATCCGCATCTTCACCGACGAGTCCATGTCCACCCAACTCGTCCAAATCACCGCCCGCAGCATCATCGACTTCGGCGCAACTTACGACGTCATCGACGCCGACGGCAACACCATCGCCTCACTCCGCCGCAAAGGCCTCACCAGCGCACTCTTCCGCGATGAATGGCTGATCTTCGATAAAGCCGGCTCGCAAATCGCCTCACTGCGCGAACAATCTGCGTGGCTCGCCATCTTCCGCCGCACCGTCGAACTCGTCTCCGTCATCGCCCCGCAAAGATTCGACCTCCTCCGCAGCGACGGCGAACGCATCGCCACCCTGCGCCAGCACTTCAACCCCTTCGTTTACCGCTTAGGCATCGCCATCAACGACCCCGCCACCGAGCTCGCCACCACGCGCCTCTGCCCCAAGTGCAAATACGACTGGAAAGACCAGCCCCGCTGCTCCGAGTGCGGCACGCCACGCTCAACCGCCAAGCTCGACCACCTCACCATCCTCGCCGCCGCCACGCTGGTCGCCATCGTCGAAGGCCGCCAAAACTGAACGTTTTCGGCCATATTTCTTCACTTGCAAAAATTTCCACCCTGCGGTACATTGCCCGCATGAACCACCTCATCAAACTCGCCGTCCCCGCGCTCCTCGCAGCCACCCTCCTTACCGCCTGCGATAAATCCGGCGCGCCCAATTGGGGCACCGCCCCCACGCCCCCCGCCGGCGCAAGTTTCCTCGACCCCGAATTCACCCCCGAGAGTGTCATTGCCGACGTCACCAGCAACCGCGGCGAAGAAGCCCAGCGCACCGCCGCCGCCACCTACAAAGACAAATGGATCCCCGACCCCGGCTGGCGCGGCTCCATCGAAAAAATCCACGAAGGCGACGGCAAAACCGTCTTCTGGATGCGCTACACCACGAGCGCCAACCCACTCACAGGCAGCTTCTACGCCGCCCTCGAAGTCCCCGTCAACGACCGCCAACCCAAAAAAGTCGACACCATCACCTTCACAGGCCGCATCCACGAAGTCCAAGTCATCACCGCCGGCCCCACGCCGATCTACCAAGTGCTTGTCAAAGATGGCAAAGTGGTAAAGGTCAACGACCAGTGATCGCGAGACTCTCGCAGACCTCAACCCTGTTGATTCGCGCACCGTTCGCCCAAAGGTGCTGACATACGAATCCAACTCCTCACGATTTCGACTTCAGGACAGCCTTCAACCGCGGCCCGGGCGATATCTTCCGATCCTCACTCATCGTCCACTGCTCAAACCCCTCACTATCAAACCACCAGCCGTTCGCCGGATGCGCATCGCCTTCCGCACCATCGTCGCTTGCCACCGCAGCGAATCCCTTCAATAAGAGCTTGAATGATTCTCGTACCTCCGCTGCGTCATTGATAATCGCGAATATCACCATGAACTTGTCATACTGCAAGACCAGCGTGCCAACACTGCCGACAAGCTCGGGGAAATTCCGCAAGTGCAACAACACGCCCGGTGCAGCATCCTTATGAGTTCCGCTGTACGCGACGACACCCGAATCACCAAACTCGGTAAATTCGCCGTCATCACTAGCCTTGAGCGCCGCCGCTTTCGCAAGCTCCCACGCTTCAGCGATCTGCGCTGGCGTCAGTGAGTCCGCTTGCACCGATTCCCAAACTTCGCCCTGCTTGCGAAGCAGCATCGTGGTCCAACCAGGCAAGTCCTGCCGGCAGACTAACCCCTCGCATTCGCTAGGCTGCATGTCATACATCATGCACGTAAAGTCATTCGAAGCTGGTTTGCTCTTGCGTAGAAAATTCAACACCGACCACCTCCCTTTCTCTCACATCCACCTTCCCGGCACATCCCCCCCCCCCGCCCGAATCACGCTACGAATCCCGCCGCGTCCCTTCCAATCCGTGCGCACCAAAAGCCACTTCGCGTTCATCAGCTTCTGCAAGTCATCACGAATCGCATTCGTCACCGCCTCGTAATAAATCCCCTCGTTGCGAAAGCTCTGCAGGTACATCTTCAGACTCTTGAGCTCCACGCACACCCCCCCAACCTTCCCCCCTCGCGGCTCAAAAATCACCGTCACCGTCCCAAAGTCCGGCTGCCCAGTCTTCGGACACACACTCGTGAACTCCTCCGCAACATGCTCAATCACAAACGGCGACTCAGTAGGCGTAGGAAACGCTTCCAGCAACGAATAGTCAGGCATGTGAAAGTATAACAACCCTTAAGAGCACAAGGCTCGCAGGCCCTCGAACCCACTCCCAAAAATGAAAAAACGCCAGGCCCAAACCCCAGCGTTTCCATTGCACTTTCTTACTCCGTCACTTCTTCACTCAACAGTCACACTCTTCGCCAAATTCCTCGGCTTATCCACATCATGCCCACGCAAAACCGCCGCGTGATACGCCATCATCTGCATCGGTACCACCGCCAGCAGCGGGCTCAGGCACTCAGGAATATCCGGAATGTACATCACATCCTCGGCATAGTGCTTGATCTCGTTGTCGCCCTCAGTCGCAATCGCAATCACGTGCCCGCCGCGTGCGCGAACTTCCTGAATGTTGCTCATCACCTTCTCATACTGCTTGCCGCGGTTCGCAATAAACACCGCCGGCATGCCTTCATTGATAAGCGCAATCGGCCCGTGCTTCATCTCCGCCGCAGGCATGCCTTCAGCGTGAATGTAACTGATTTCCTTGAGCTTCAGCGCACCTTCCATCGCCGTCGGATAGTTGTACCCGCGTCCCAAGAAGAGCCAGTTCTCGCGCTCGACATATCGCTCGGTGATCTGCTTCACCTGCGCATCCAGCGACAAAATCTGTTCCATCTTGTCAGGAATCGTGTTCAGTTGCCGCAGCAGATCACCGCAGTCATTCGCGCCCATAAAGCGCCGCCGGCCCAGCCACAACGCCATCATCGTCAGCACCGCAACTTGCCCCACAAACGCCTTCGTGCTCGCCACGCCAATCTCAGGCCCCACGCGCAGATACACACCCGCATCCGTCTCGCGCGCCATCGTGCTGCCCACAACGTTAATCACGCCCATGGTCACCGCGCCGCGATCCTTCGCTTCCACCAGCGCCGCCAACGTGTCCGCCGTCTCGCCGCTCTGGCTCACCGCGATCGCCACCGTGTTTTCTTCAATGATCGGATTGCGATACCGAAACTCACTCGCAAACTCGCTGGTGCTCGGAATCTTCGCCAGGTCTTCAAACAGGTACCGCCCAATCATCGCCGCATGCAGCGCAGTGCCCTGTCCCAGCAGCACCACGCGCTTGGTCTTCACCAGTTCCTTCGCATGGTCAGCTAAGCCGCCCAAAATCACGCGACCTTCATCGCTATTGAATCGCCCGCGGAACGTGTTCCGCAAAGCCTTGGGCTGCTCAAAAATTTCCTTCTGCATGAAGTGGCTGAACGCGCCCAGTTCAATCTCTTCCAGTTCAAGTTCAAGCTGATGAATCTTGTGCGTGACCGGCACATTATGAATCGTGCTCGTGCGGAATCCCTTCGGCGTGATCTTCACCACGTTGTAGTCATCCAGCATGATCGCCTGACTCGTGTGACTGATGATCGCCGCCCCATCGCTCGCAACCACATACTCGCCATTACCCACGCCCACCATCAGCGGGCTGCCCTTGCGCGCCACCACCAGCGTCTCCGGCTCGCGCTCACAAATCACCGCAATCGCATACGCCCCAGTCACCTCTCGCAGCGCAGCCTGCACCGCCGATTCCAAATCCCCCTCATATAACTCGCCAATCAGCATCGCCAAAACTTCCGTATCCGTCTGGCTGCTGAACTTGTGCCCCTTCTCTTCCAGCAGCGTCTTCAGCGCCGCATAGTTTTCAATAATCCCATTGTGCACAACCGCAATCCCCACCCGGTCATCGCGATGCGGGTGCGCATTGAACTCCGTCACGCCCCCGTGCGTCGCCCATCGCGTGTGCACCAATCCCACCGTCCCGGGCTGCCCACCCATCGCCTCCAGCTTATCTTCCAAACTCGCCACGCGTCCAACCGCCCGCGTAATGATCAACTTCCCATTGTGCAGCGTCGCCAACCCCGACGAGTCATACCCGCGGTATTCCAGCCGCTTGATCCCCTCGATCAGAATGTTCTGGCAGTGCTTCGAACCGACATAGGCAACAATGCCGCACATAGCTTGAGTTTCCTTCCTCTTCGTCCATCCACTTCGCGGCGTAAACCTCGCCACGACAACATCCTAGCGGCCTAAACAGGGCATGCAAGCCCGCCTCCGCCGCTGCTGACCCAACTCCATACAGATCGACCAAAACACATGTTCGGTGTTGTCAGATTCCAAACGCTACAAATCCCCAGCCCCATTCTCTCCCAAACAACCCCTTGATTATCTCCGCAAACATCGTCTTTGCACCCCTCGACCATGGGAAAAATGCCCATCTGCCACGTCCGACAAGTTGGCATTCACTTGACTTACACGCCGATACGTTTCTTCGCTCCGCAGGCTTGTGATCTTCGGGACTCAGCGTGCCACAACAGCGTCAGGACAGGGCTGCTCGTCGCAAGACAAGATGCCCAGGGTGATGCAGTGATCCACGGCGTGCTGAAGGGTTTGCCAGCTAAGACGTCCCCCGTTGGGCCACCATGCCCAGCCGCGTCTCTGGTCCAGCGAGCCGATAGTTTCTTTGCTATTGAAGAACCGGAGACACTCGACCTCTTGCTGCCAACCGCACGCGCCACTGGCAGGTTGAACCGCCATCCCAGACACAATTCAACGCGCGACGCCTCCGCGCGCCGACTTTTCGCCCACCTGAGTGCCCCACTCTGGCCGGTGTCTTGAGCGAGCAACGCCCCGTGCGCTGTCCGCCCGAGTTGTCAGCCCTCGCTGCCAATGGATTGGTGAAAAGGACGCGGCGCTTTGGTGAATTATGCCCCGTACCCAGACCCGTACTCCGACCCGAACCCAGACCCGTACCTCCATTCGACAGTTCTCCTCCGCAGTCGGTGATTGGACCCAGCGAATGACCGACGTCGTGCGCCCCTCGCGTGATGGCACGCTGGCGCAAGCCGCACCCGTCATCGATCCGGCAATCCGCCAAGGCAAAGCCATCAAAGGTGGCCTCGCCGTTCTCATCCCCGCATACAACGAAGGCACGTTCGTAGGCGAGACCATCAAGTCCGTCCTCGAACAATCCATCCCCGTCGATCAAATCATCGTCATCGACGTTTGCTCTACCGACAACACAGGCGAAGTCGCCCGCTCATTCGGCGTGAACGTCATGCGTCCGCCCAAAAACTGCGGCAGCAAAGCCACCGCCCTCAACTTCGCCCTGCCGCACATCACCTGCGACTACACCCTCGCCATCGACGCCGACACCACGCTCACGCAAGCAACGAGTTCAGCAGCAGGACCATGCGCGGCAACCACATCAACGGCCCCAATTGAAGATAGTGGGCTTCTGGGGCTACGCCAAGACCCGCACGACCCACTTCCGCGGCATGCACCCAAGCACCTTCTACCTCCACCTCAAGGAATGCGAGTTTCGCTTCAACCACCACCGCCAAGACCTGTACCATGCCCTCCTCAAACTCTGTCGAGAGAAACCGCTCAGCTAGTCATGACCCTTTGCCAATCTTCACCACAACCAAACCACCCAAATTCCACGGCGAGTACCATGCCCGCTTTCGGAGAAACACCAATGAACATATTGACACTCGCTCAAGCCGCTCCGACCCCCACGCAACCTCTACCCACCACGCAAGCACTGCAACAAGCCGCAGGAACTGAAACTTCCGGCTTCAGCACCGAACAAATCATGCGCCTCGTGGAAACCTACGGCATCCCCGTGGTCAAGGCGATCGTCATTCTCATCGTCGGATGGATCATCGCTGGCTGGTTGAGCAAACTCGCCAGCAGTGCATGTCGCAAAGCCAAACTCGACGAGACTCTCGCTCGCTTCCTCGGAAACATCGTGCGATGGTTTGTCATCGCAGCCGTCGTCATCACGTGCTTAGCTTCGTTCGGCGTGCAAGTCGCAAGCCTGGTTGCAATCCTCGGCTCCGTCGGCGTCGCCATCGGCCTCGCGCTGCAAGGTTCGCTCAGCCACATCGCCAGCGGCGTCATGCTCCTCATCTTCCGGCCATTCAAAGTTGGCGACTTTGTCACTGCCGGCGGCCAGACCGGGATCGTGCACGAAATCGGCTTGTTTTCCACAGCTTTGGACACGCCTGACAATCGCCGCATCATCGTGCCCAACGGTTCCATCGTCAGCGGCGTGATTACCAACGCAACGTTCCACGACATGCGCCTCGCCGATGTCAACGTGCAGACCGATGGCGCAATCAGCATCGACTCGGCACGCACACTGCTCACGCAAACCGCCGCGAGCGTGCCCGGACGTGACGCCGCGAAGACGCCCGCCGTTGCGCTTACCAACATGGGCGCGGCGAACACGTACAACGTCTCGGTCTGGTGCAAAACCGCCGAGCTTGATGCTGTGAAAGAGCGACTGACCATCGCCCTCAACGGCGCAATCGGCGCAAAGGGCATGGCCCCGGCAGCACCAGTGACACTGGTCAAGAACGTGTGACGCGCAACCCGATGATACCTGCATGGGTTTCATCATCGCGCAAGCAAATACATCGACATTGAAAACCTGGAGCGACCGCGCAACTGAGTACGGCATTCCCGCACTCAAGGTTGTGCTGTTCATGGTTGTCGCGTGGCTGATTGCGCGGTGGGTGTCGATGCTCATCGAGCGCAGCATGGCACAGGCGCGCGTGGAGCGAAGTTTGTCGCGCGTTTTCTCTCGCGTGGCGCGATATGCGATTCTGCTGATCGCCGGGTTTGTTGCGCTAGGCATCTTCGGCATCAATACTGCGAGTTTTGTGGCGGTTTTGGGCAGCGTTGGTTTGGCGGCAGGAATCGCCGCCGGCTTGGCGGCGGGGTTTGCTTTGCAGAACACGCTGGCGAATATCGCCGCAGGGCTCGCGCTGCAGATCACGCGACCTTACGAAATCGGGGACGTTGTACACATCGGCACGCAGACCGGAACTGTTGATGCACTCACGCTTTTTGCCACGCGGCTGCGCGCTGATGATTCGCGACAGATCATGATTGCCAATGCACAGGTGCTGGCGGGGCCGGTTGAAAATTTGTCGCACGAGCAGGCGAGCACGGTGGCGATTTCGCTGAGTGCGGCGGGCGGATCGGGCATTGACATGGTGCGAGACACGCTGCTGCAAGCGGCGAGCGGGGTGCGGGGACGCGTGGAGGGAGCACTGCCCAGTGCGGTGCTGCAAGGTGTGGACGATGGGCGTCAACAGTGGCACGTGAGTGTGCGCGTGAAGTCGGGCGAGACTGTGCGGGCGCGCGAAAGGTTGTTGCAGGCATGCAAGGAGGCGCTTGATCGGGGGCGCCTGGGTTAGGCTATGAAACGACAACCTCCGCGTCTTGCGACACGGGGGATTGATCAAACAGCGGGCGTGGGGTGGCCTGGCGATTGGTGTTTCACCGCGCTGGCCCCAAGTCGGTTGGAGTGATGTTGGTGTCGGCGTGGCTAACGTGGCTTATGGCTTTGTCCGAGGCTGCCAATGCGTGGTGGGGTGCCAACCAGATGCTCCCGATCGCGGCAAAGCAAGCCGGAGCACCCGGGGCTGCGGCCTGGCAGGAAGCCGTGGTCAAACTCTGTCATCTGCCAGCGGCACTGGGCCTGATCCTCTCGGTGACGCTGCTCATCATCGGCATCTTCAAACATCGCACTGCGACGGAATCGTCAGCCGCAGCAGGATCACCAACTCCGCCGCCGGTTCCTTGAACTCGTGGGTTTACGCTTTCCGTCCCATTGTGGTCTCCTGCCGAGGGCTGTCGTAGCAGCCATCCGGTCTGTTTACCCGGGAGGTCAGGGTGTCTCGGGTTATCGGACACACCGGCGACTGGGGAACCATCCCCAAACCCCGCATCTTCACATTGCGCAATCTTTGTGCGGATCGCTCAAGAAAAAGGTGGACAAAAGGGGCACGGAAGGTATATTACATCTGGCGGCATTTCCTGTGTTTGGCTGTAGCCATCCGGGAATTGCTGGCAAGGATCGCCGCCTACCGGTGGCAGAGAGAGGAAGAGCATGAAGACTTCATTCGGTATTGCAGCTGTGGCTGCACTAGTGGCTGGTGCTGGTTCGGCGATGGCTGGCCCGTTGCTCGATGGCAGCTTCGAGAATCAGGCAGTTCTCCAGAACAACCCCTACGAGCTTCAGCCGAACGGCGAGAAGTGGGGCGCCAGCTGGGGCTATCCGAACTCGGGCTGGAGCTCGTGGCAGTACAACTTCTCCGGCGCTTGGGTCGGTGGTGCGATCGCACGCACCGAAGACTTTGCCGCTGGCTGGAAGCGGGCCCACACCGGTGATGTGTTCGGCATCATCAAGGATCGCCAGACCATGTCCCAGACGTTCACGGCGACCGAGAGCGGCATCGGCACGCTCTCCTGGTTCGACGCCAACCGCGCGGCGTGGCGTCAGGACGAATGGTTCGGCCGTCCGAACGACTACAGCGTCACCATCACCGATTCGCTGGGCAACATGCAGCTGATCGGCAACTACTCGAGCGAGGTCGCGGGCGGCAACGATTATTCCTCACCTGTCGGCGACGGTTGGTGGACGACCGAGGGCAAGAGCACGTGGTTCGCCAAGAGCGGCACGGGCTTCACGATGGTCGCCGGTATGTCGTACACGCTGAGCTTCAACAGCCTCAGCCCGTTCTACGACATCGTAGACGCGAACGGCAACATCACCGGCGTCGGCGTCGACGACCGCTCCACGTTCCTCGACGACATCAGCATGACGGTCATCCCCACGCCCGGCACGGCCGCGCTGCTGGGCCTTGGCGGTCTGCTCGCCGCCCGTCGCCGCCGCTGAGTTCGGTCGACTCTGACCTCACAACCTGCGTTCAATCCTCCACGGCCCGGGCACACGCTCGGGCCGTGTCTTGTTTCGTGAGGTACAGTCACTACGCGAGCTTGGCACAAACGACAGCCCCCGAGTCTTGCGACCCGGGGTTGTTCAGTAGTGGGCGCGTAGCAGAGTCCCGCCGAGACCAGATGTCCCTTGGAGACGCATTGGCAGCGCGAAAAGTCTGGAAAGTCAATCCGACCGCAATGCTGGCTTCCAGCCAAAGCCAAGACCTCCGAGACCCGCCTCGGCAGTGTCAACAGGGGGGATGGAGGGTTTTACGGCTCGCTCCGTCATGGCGACATTCAACCGAGTGTTCCGCTCCGAACCCGTGAGCACAACCGATCCGCCCGTCTGCCCCGGCCCGCTCATTTGCCCGGCTGACTCGGGGCCGGCGGCATGCGGCCGGTCTCCTTGCCTGCCGTGTCAAACGTTACAATCTCCGGCTCACCCTTCTCGTTCACACGGATGACGATGCGCGACCTCCCCTCACGGTCAGAGATTGTCAACCCCGCCGCCTGCGGGCTCGCGCCCAGATCGATCCGCCGCACCATCATGTCCTGCAGACGTTTGACCTCCGCCTCGTCGTTGGCGTTGATCTTGGCCACATCGATGCTGCCCGTCGGCGGGGACATCACGACAAAGCTGGCGCTCTGACCTTCCTCCCCGTAGTGTGTCACAAGCCCGATCGCCTCCAGCGGCGTATTGCGATAGTCCAGAGTCATCAACGCGTGGCCCCGCTCGGCGTCGCCGCTCACGGCGATCCCGCCAACTTCATCACCATTCGGAGCGCAGTAGATGATCCCCGCGCAGCCCGGCGGCACCGTCCGAGTCAGCATGTGCCCCTGGAAGGGTGCCTGCGGCATCTCGTGCGCGAGGACGATCCGGTTGATCCCATTCGGACCCGCGATGTTGATACGCCCGACGGTGATCTCGTCGAACTTCTCGACACGCGGGCCCGGCGGCTGGCCTGCTCCGGCAACGAGGCCCACGACGATCGCGCCGGCCAGCCCGAGCGTGAGCGCCTGGAACACCCGAACCTGCCGCACGAGACCGTCAAGACGATTGGATGCCTGTGAACCTGAATGATCGCTCATACATGCGCCCTTTCACTGTCAACGGGGTTGAGGAGGAGATGAAACAGTTGGAACTCCCTGCGGAGCTGCTTGGTCTGCGGGCTGATCTGCGCCGCCAAGCACCTGGCTCAGCGGCACGATTTGAACATCCATCATCGAGGCGAGATAGGCCTCGATGAACGGCCGGTGCGAAGCGCCGATCACCACCAGCACCTTGCCGCCCGGGTGCGCAGCGGTTTCGGCCCTGATGCGGGCGGCGATTGCGAGGTTCCTCGCCTCCCACATCGCGGCTCGGTTGCGATCAAGCCCCGACGCCAGCCGCGTCCGGTAGAACAAGTGCCACTGCCCCGCAACATCGCGAGAGGCGTATTCCGCCGAGTTGAGCCACCGAAAGAGTTGGGTCAGGTCGCCGGACGCCGCCGCCCTCGCGGGGGCTGACTGCTCTTGCTTGAAGAACTCGGATTCCATGAGCTCGACGTACTGCTTGCTCGCCTGCAGTTCCTCCATCAGCCGATCGAGCGACCCCGCCCGCACCATTTCCTCGTCATCGGAGTGGTCGTCGACGCTCGCGAGCCGCTGCAACCCGATGCGCCTCGCCCCCGCGGCCGCCACCGACACGATCTCGTTGTTGCTGTGCAGCCAGTGGTTGAGGAACTCGACCATCGGTTCGCTCAGCGAACCCATCGCCCGGCGTTCATCCTCACCCAGGTATGACCACTGCAGAACCGCGCTGGGCATGTCGTAAGCCGCCAGCAGGTGCGCCACCAGAACGCGCCGTGCGTCCGCATCATCAGGAGTCGTCTTCAGAAGCAGTGCCGTCTTGGATCGAGCCGATTCGAACGACAGGCCAAGGGCAACCTGCGCCGCAAGGCCGAGCTCGCTCGTCTTGGCGGCGAAAGCCGCCAGCACCTGCGCTTCGGCACCCTCCGGGTCCACCGCCGCCGACCGCGTAAGCCTCGCGATTTCCTCTCCCGGCAGCCCCTCGACGGCGATCGCGTCCGGCCGGTAGGCCTCGATCGCCCGAAGCACACCCGCGAGCGCTCCCGCCGGCACCCCGTCCTTGATCGTCTCGAGGTGCACCGTGGCGAGTACCAGCACCCTGGTACGCTCCGCCTCCGTGACCGGCGCCGGGATCGGCTGCGGCTCCCGCGCCACAGCCGGGCCGAGCCACAACGCCACCGCCGCGGCTCCGGCCGCCAGCGCCCGCACCACGCACCGCTCCGCTCCCGCGAACTCCCCCTTCGCGCGTCCCGATCCAATCAACCTGTCGCTCATGCGGGAGCCCTTTCTGTGCCTTCTGGAACGGTCCGACCATCGAGCTGGTGCTGCGCCCAACCTCACGGCGTGCTTCGTGCGATCTCCGAACATCGTTGGGATAGTCATTCAGTAAGTTTCACAAAACTGAGTGTAGTCCTGCTCCGCCTCCTGGGGATCGCAGACACCCAGGCACCCCCAACGGCCCGCCCGTACGCCCCTTCCGCCGCACCGAGATACGCTCAGCACATGCGACAGAAGAGCAATGCACTGGTTTCCACCGTCATCCGGACCACCGCGCAGTGGAACGCCATCTGTAGTCCGACACGCGCGCTCATCATCGAACACCTCGACGCCTGCGGCCCGATGTCCGCGCGCGAGATCGCTCACCGGATCGGCAAATCGCCCGAACTCGTCCACCACCACCTCCCGACCCTCCTCCGCGCCGGTATTATCCGCGACCACGCCGTTCGCTCGCGGGGCCGGCGGAAGGAACGCGTCTTCGAACTCCCCCCCGGACGCTGGTCGTTCGATCTCAAGTCAGACCCCGCCCTCGCCGCACGGGGCATGGCCCGACTCGCCCGCACCTGGGCCCGATACACCGAACGGATGCTCGCCCGCAGACTCCAGAAGGGCAAGGGCATCACCGATTCCTTCGCGCGGCTCGTCACCATCCGATCCGAAACTGGCCCGCTGCGACCCCGCGCCGCCCGTGCCGTCCGAGCACACCTGCGAGCGATCATCGAGATCTTCGAAGCCGAGCGCGAGCGAGGCCACGGGCCGCCCCACCTCATCAACTGGGCATTCTTCCCCTGCCACGATCCCTCCGCGGCCGAGCAACCACCAACACCGTCGCCACCCGCAACACGAACCAGCCGACCTCGCCACGCCTCAAAGTGACCTTTCTGTCGCGAGTCTGCGCCACACAAACGACAACCCCCAGGTCTTGCGACCCGGGGGTTATGCGAATAGTGGGCGCGTAGCGGTAACCCGACGCCTTAGAGAGACCAACATAGACATAGCGACGGCGCGACAAAGTCTGGGAGTTCAATCCACCGCATGAACGGCCGTCGGCAAGCCGCCGAGACCCCCAGAGACCTCTTTTTCAGCGTCCCAGAGGGGGTCTCCGGCAGGGATGCTCGCTTTGGCGATTATGGAGCCCGTAACCGGGAGGTCGCGACACGAACCGATGCACAACACCATTCCGTCGCGCCCGAAACGCCTGACGTTGGCGATTCTGTTTGTTGACCCAGGTGCGAATGGCTGACGTGACTTGACCACTGCCATCGCAGACTTTAACCCGATCCACGCAATCGAGTGATCGCGAACATCCGGACCTTCCGGAGCCAGTCTCAAGTCACTCAGAACTCAGCCGAATCTGCCGCCAGTCAATTCGAACGGTGCCGTCCAGATCGAGATCCACGATCGAGTAGTTCAACTCCTCTGGAAGCACCTGCCCGGGCTGATGGCAGATAGTTCGCCCCAAACGCCCCGAATGCCGTGGCTCGCCATGGTTGGCCAGACCGACATCGGGGCTTTCGTGGATGTGACCAGACAGCGTAAGCAGTGGCTGGTGTCGGGTGATCCATGCGTGCACAGACCTCGAACCGACATCTTCGCCGCTCCAGAGCAAGCCGAGACCGAGCTGCACCGGCGGTGCGTGGCAGACCATCACCGCACGGTCCATCGAGTCGGCCGGCCCCACGAGCGAGTCCAGATGCTCCTCCAACGTTGGTCGCGACGCGAAGAACGCGACGGGATCGCCGATCTCGGCGACGCCGTCGGGTGACGTAACGATCGACCGCCCGCGAGTGAACACCGGCTCGGAGTCGGGTCTGTCTCGCAGGCACCAGTCCTTCAGCCCAAAGCGGTAGTCCGGCACCCAAGAGCATCCGCGGATCCTGAACCCACCCGGAAGCGTGTACCACATCTCGGCGAGGTCGTACACGCCGGGCGTCGAGCGAGCAAGGTTGAGCCAGATCTCGTGGACTCCCCGAAGGTCGTCGTTGCCAAAGAGTCCGTAGAACTCGATACCCCTCGACGCGCACTGATTAAGGCACTGGGGCAGCTCGCGGCTCAGAAACTCGCGCTGAGCAGCAAACATGTCGCGGCCTTTGGGGAGCATGTCTCCGCCCTGCACGATGATGCGAAGCCCGTGCTCGGCGCAGAGATCAGGCAGAGCCGCGTACGCGCGGGGGTCGCCGTGGAGATCGGTGACGAAGAGGAAGCGAGTCAGGGTAGTTGGTGTCTCGATGGCGGCTTCCCCAGCCTCAGCCAACCGCGCGAAAGCTCTGTTGAGCCCAACACTGCACGCAGCTAGAAAGTCTGGTGGGATAGGTTCCTGCTTGTGCAGCTCTTTGCTGGACAACTGCGAGAAAAACGCTCGGACTGTGTTCAGAGGGTGCCGAGGATCCTCAGCAAGCTCGTTGTAGTAGTCGCGATCCGCGCAGAGAGTCAGCCAATACGCATCGAGCAGATCAATCTCTGCTCGGAGGTACTTCTGCGCCGCATTGGCCCAACTGCGACGGATCTGAGCCGGCGTGGGCGCGATTGTCACCGGGTCATATGGGGGTGGAGGCATCGCCTCGAACTGGCCATCTGCAACAGCCTGAATCGCCCAGTGGACGCGACGCCCCGAGCGAGCCAGCACATCAGAGTCGATCGGGACAACTTCCAAGAGTTGCTCGATCGTCAAGGCGTTCCAAAGTTCGTTCAGCACTCCAAGGGGACTATCGCTGACACGTCCCATCTCTCGGAACATGGCTGGGGCTTCCGCTTCGATCAGTGCCACGGCCGCAGCCAAACCGCAATCGCCACTCACACACTTTGCGGCAGCGGCTGCCCACGCCGCGAGGACCGCACTCTTGTTCGGAATGGATGCGGTGTCGTCCATAGAGAGCACTGCATTGATCGGCTGCCGCTGATGAAGTCCGAGGCCCAAAGGCGCTGACTGATCGATTGGACGTGCGGACGAGAAGGGTATGGTACCTGCAGACTCTGAATTAGTGGCTCTCGTCTTGCGGCTTGCGGCCGTGGTGGTCCGTTGGCACGAATCGCTTCTTGGACATGATCTCGGCGACCTGGGGTACGCTCAAGGGTGAGAAGTCATTGGTGTCGACGCCGACGTCCCACGACAAAGCATGCGGGTCGTCCGGGAGGCTGCCGTGGCTGTGGCCGTAGAGGTGCCAGGTCCCGTGATGGCATCGGTCCCAGACTCGCATCGCGTAATGGCACAGCACGACAATCTGCGGGCGGCCCTCGAGCTGCACCGTCACCTTGAGCAGGTTGTGCACTTCCTTGAAGAGCGACGCGAACTCCGGCCTGGCCCTGCCGTCGGCGAAGCATGGATCGTGATTCCCAAGGATGAGCACAGTGTTGCGGCACCGAATCCGGGCTCGGTACGCAGCGGGGTCACCTCCACGGAAGCTGAAGTCGCCAAGGTGGTAGAGCCAGTCGTCGGGTCCAACCCGGGCGTTGATACGATCGATAATCGCGGCGTCCATCGCCTCGACGTCCGCAAACGGCCGGCGGCAGTGCTTGATGATGTTGGCGTGGCCCAGGTGGGTGTCCGCCGTGAAGAAGATGGCCATGTCGGATTCTTGGACCACTCGATGCTCGCGGTCATGGACTCGGTGCCGTAGACTCCGTCCATGATCGAGATCCAAATCAACCGACTACCCGGAGGCGACGAGTCTCGCCGGACGACGATGGCCCGAATTACGCTGACCAACACCGGCGATGGTCTGGGTGGCGTGAAGGTCTACGACGTCAGGCTGGCAGAAGCGGATGAGCGTGCACGCGCCGAGCTCACGTCGACAGAGGGCCGGACACATCGGGAGCTTGAAGAAGGGGCACTGTGCCTAGTCCGGCGAGCGTTGTTTCTTCTCACCCAACCAAATCGTGCCAAACAAGCCGGTGCAGAGCCCTAACGCCCACCGAATAGTTGCCGCCGACTCTCTGCCGCGGAACCGATGCGCGGAACGTACCCTGAAGGCGACCATGATCTGGCGTGTGCCACTCGATCAACCCTAGGCCTCACCCACAATTGCCCCAAAGGATAGAGATTGAAACGAGCTTTTGGAACCCACGAAAAGGTTGCACTGGAAGGCCTAACGGACTACGTGGCTGCGCAGGGAAACAGCCACGACACCGTGCGATCTGGTCTCTCTGGATTCGTGATTGCGTTTTGTCTTTCTGATGCGTGGCTTACTATAAGCGGCGGACGATCAGCGTTTACGATGGCGGTGGAGGCAACGACCGCTGCCGGGTTGAAACTCCCGCTCGTCGGCTGGCCAGCGGCAACTTTGCTCCCGTGGACCTGGTTGATTGTTCAAGCGATCTTGGTGTTTGTTGCACTCTACGGCATGAATGGGTCCACTTGGGCTGTGGCGACTGGTCGGCAGTTCCGCATAACGCTGGCATCCATGACGCCGACGCGGTTACGAAATGACCAGCAGCAGGCATTAGGCAACACGGAGCTCGGCGGGGTAGTATCACCTTACTTTTACTGGGGCGCGATCACCGTCGCGATCATTGCTGGGTGGATAGCAGGACGAGATCTTGCCGGGCGAGTGCCGATTCAGCTTGAATCACCATACTTGACACACTTGTGCTATCTCGCGCTCGGCCTGCCGCTGGGCTTTGTAGCAGCTTCTACCGCTATGTGCTTGAGATACGAGCGGAGATTTGCAGTCGGAATAGCTTCCGGGACATTCTCGCTCCTCGTACTATACATGCTCTTTCCCCCCGCTGCCGCCAATGGAAGCCCAGACCAACTCGCCCCCGCATTGAGTTCTGAGGCCGCTCGCCGATTTCGCGTCCTTGAATGGCTAACCATCACCGGAAGCCTTCTTTATCTTGCATCCTTGCCGTTAAGCCGCCTCTCGAGACCACGCCTGCTTTTGATCACTGCGAGAGGCGACAAGAAACGTCTTCATCGGCTTCCGGCAGTCGCTAGGCAAACGCTGGCAGCACCAGTCCTGTTGCAGTTTGATCAAACGCAGTTTGACCGATGCCTAATTGTAATTTATTCTGGCAACAAAGCAGTGTTTGTTCCGACCACAACGTATATTCCTGTATCAGAAGTAGAATGCGACTTACTTAGATTCGACACTGTCACTGAAGATATCTCGCGATCTCCCAAGCCTATCAATTCATCCCACAACCTCTATGCGTGTGAGTACACGGTTTCGGTTACGGTAGCAATTGACGTTCTCAAATCGAGCCCGATGTCCCTTCCGGCGGAATCTGTTCGAGTGTTCCTAGAGCAGATGTTCCTCAACGATCCTGGACAGGTTGTATTCAAGGCCGTTCAGCGGCACGTCGACAACATGGCAAAAGAAGTCCTCGATCGATTCATGCAATCGATCAAGAAACCAACACAGGATTTCAATCACACAAAGGCAACATCGCGTCTTGTTGCTGACGATTTGCTGCCTTCTGTAATGAACGTGATTGACGAGGTGAACGCTCGATGCAACGCCGCTGAACTTGAGCTTGCCAGAACAATGAGTGCGACCACTGACGGTCAAGCATTCGCACTGGTGCCATCTCATGGAACGGATGTGCTCTCGCGGATGCTTGTGGGTGAGACGGAGCGATGTGATCGACTAGCAAAGACAGTGGCCGAGCTCGAGGATCGGCTAGAACCAATCCGTGATGCCTGGCGACACATACGAAACCAACAAGATATCGCGATTGGCGGTCAAGCTGAGCAACAAATCATCGAATCACTCTGCCATTGCCTGGCGAACACGTCGCCATCGTGCTCAGACGTTGGTGATATTCCGACAGACAAGGTTCGCGCCTTCGGGCAGCTGGTGAAGCTGTTCGGGCTCTCGATTCGTATCACCAAGCTCCGCCTTAGCGATGGGAGTGCGCAGCAGGCTCAAGTGGCGATTGACGAGCGAATCGCGAAGTTCCATCAGGATGTTCGAGAGCGGAGAGACAAGCTGGAAAAGGCCTGTGCGGATGTGAATCGGATGGCTGTCGAGGGCGCGGTCAGAGATCAAGATCGCCAAAGTCAGCGTATTGCGGACTTGATCAAGGTAGTTGGAGGGGTGTTGCCTGGTTTGTCGTCGGAGGCAATCCGGAAACTCTTCGAAGCCGCAACAACTGGCCGAATCGAAGGAAATTCTCAGCAGGAGTTGCCACCCTCACGGATTCAGGCAGCTAGAGCCCCCGTAGACCCTGATTGATACGGAGTTACGACATGCACTGCATTGGTGGCTTCCAGGTTCTGCACTCGCCCCGCTATCTGATCGGTGAGGAGGAGGCGAAGGCACACAATGCGGCGCTACAAACTGCGCTTTGGAACGCCATAAACTTTGTTGTCACACTTCAACTCGGCTATACGATTGAGCTCAGGTTAGTATCAAAGGCCGACGATCGGGTCGTGGAACCGTACCTGTTGTTTTGGTCAGAATCAGATCCAAATGCAATTGCTCCGGTGTCCGCGCTGCTAGGATTGCTTCCCACACAGTATGGGTGGAGGGAACTAAGTGCACAGGATGCGGTCAGCGTAACACGGCTGCATGGAGCATGGCATGCGGTCAGATCTGTTCGGCGGCTGGACTTTGTGGAGCTTCCATCTCACGCAAGCTTGGCATATGGTGGGCGTCTTCATGACGCATTAGGCACCAACGAATCCAGAGTTAATCAGACGAGTATTAGTTCACAGGTCGAGTCGGGCGAGCCATCGTCTAACTCGACTTCGTCTATCGTCGGCGACGTAGCAAGAGGCTTCCAACGGCGTCAGTTCCCTGAAGTCAAGCATCTCTATGTGCCCCAACGACACTGGCCCAACCTATGCGTCCCCATCGTGGGCGAGATCACTGAGAATGTGTCTGGCGAAGAGCGACTGTTCGAGGAACTTCTTCAGCGATCTCCGGCGGTGTTCAGTGTGGCCTTGATGATGCCAAAGGCTGAGGACTTGATCGAGGACCGAATGGTTGCCGCACGATGGCGTAGGTTTGTTGAACCACTGATGCACGTCATTGCAAGCACTGGCATTGCATCGGTGAATCAGGTCAGATCTGTTTACGACCGTTATTGGCTTCCTAGGGGGCATGTAACTACTTTGAGCATGCTTTGCTGGGCCGGTTCAGCTGAACATGCGATAGCTATCGCACAGGCCGCCGCTGCTCGCTGCGGAGGCATGCGGGCTTTTTCCATCTCCACACCTAGGCAACCAAGGTCGATCACGCCTGCCATCAGAAACCCGACAGTTGACCCTGAAGGTTGGGAGAACGCGTATCTGTTAATGGAGCGGACACTCAAGGATGCGGGCATTGACATGCCTGATGATGAAGCGTGTCTACGCTTCTTGCATCGACTGCCTCACTTGTATTCGCTTGAAGAGGCTTGGCGGCTCGTCCAGCTACCGTTCACCTGCAAGGCGGGACTACCCGGACTTGAGACAAAGCCAGTTGTTCCATTCAGTGACGCAACGCGTGGGTTCAGATCGCGTGACTATGTGCCCAGCCGAAACGAAATCAGAATTGGACTTAGTCGCTGTGGTAATGATCAAGCTCATTCACTAAGCAAGTCGCGTGCAAACTGGCACGTGTTGCACATTGACGAGCTTGCAAAACATGCGTTTGTTACCGGCAGCACGGGGTCTGGAAAGAGCACTTTCACGAAGTTTTTGGTTGCGGAGATTGCCAGAGCGGGTGTTCCTGTAATGGTCATTGAGCCAGTGAAGGGGGAGTATGCGAGTGCGATGCGGGGCTTTCGAGAAGTGCCCGCATTGAGCGACATTGTCGTGACACGTCGTTGCTTAGATGGAGGTACTGACGGACGCGAGTCGGAAGAGTACTTGGCATTTGATCCGATGCGGATTCCGTCAGGAGTGTCCGTCGCTAGACACGTATCCTATTTGAAAGGCTGTTTTCAGGCAGCGTTTCCGATGGAGGATGCGGCTGCGTTGATTCTTGAGAACGGGCTCTGGTCGTATTATCGCCACCTTGGATGGGGACCGTTTCATCGCGGGAAGCCCGGAGAATGTCGGTTGGTTGATTACACTAGAAAGCCAGATCCAACTCATAAAGGTCAAGGCGTTCTCGCTCCAGGTGAGCAGCCACGCCTGTTCCGTCGTCTGTTAGACGATGGTCTTCTCCTGCTCGATGCAGATGGAAGGGTGGAGGATGGTCGGAAGGTTGTGGAGCCTTCATTTGAGTCCTTCGTTGGGCACTTTCTCTTGTTCAGCCTCCCCAGCGATGTCAATGTGGTGGGCGCAGGCGAAGCCGCTTCTCGAGCGGACGAGTGGCGACAGTGGTTTCGACGGCGCTTTCGCAACCTGATGAGCGGACCGCTAGGTGTGTGCTTTCGGCGAGCAGACGATTTAGTTAGGCGAGGCGACTCCCTTGGCGAAGATCCACTCGCGCCGTTGCTTGCGTCGCATGTGGTCGTCGAGCTTGAGGCGATTGCCGACGAAGAGCAGAAGTCGCTAGTTATGGCATTTCTGATGACATATATGTTTGAACGTCGTCAGGCAGATGGTAACGCAACTCAGATTGATGGCAGACGTCTTCGTCACGTTCTTGTAATTGAGGAAGCACATCGCTTGCTCTCGAATCATAACGGCGGCTCCCGGGGAGGTGAGGCCTCAGGGCTAAGTGCTTCGGGAAAGGCTGTTCAACTCTTCACTGACATGCTCGCGGAGATCCGGTCATATGGCCAGGGTCTGGTGATCGTCGATCAGATACCAAGTAAAATTGCGCCTGAGGTGCTGAAGAACACAAATCTCAAAGTGATGTTGCGTCTAAATTCCGCGGATGATCGCGAGTATCTGGGTGCAGCTATGGACTTTGAGCCAGAACACGAGTCGTTTGTTGGAACGCTTCGTGCGGGCGAAATGGTTGTCTTCAATGCCAAGCTTGATCAGCCGGTACTTCTTAGTGTTCCTGAGCAGAGCAACTGGGCTGGGCTTGTCTATTGAGATCGATGCAGCGCCAGAATCGGCGTGACTGATTTGAACGCCGACGAGGATTGGAATCTGCCGCGTACCGTGACCGAGGTTGATGGAGACATATTATGGCGCGAGTTCCGAGAGATAAAGTTGACGACGGTGCGAACGACAAGAGGGACGGCGCTTCATCGGATGCTCGCCCGTCAACGTATCTGGAGCAGGCTTGGCGGCAGGAGTTGCCGCCGGAAACGCCGATTGATCCTCTAGCCCCCAAACCTCTCACTCCAGAGCAGGCATGGCGGCAAGAGTTGCCGCCGGAAACGCCGATTGATCCTCTGGCCCCCAAACCTCTCACTCCAGAGCAGGCATGGCGGCAAGAGTTGCCGCCGGAAACGCCGATTGATCCTCTGGCCCCCAAACCTCTCACTCCAGAGCAGGCTTGGCGGCAGGAAGTCGTGGACGGGGCAGGATTGTCGCAGGAGGTTGCGGAACTGTTCTCAGATGCTCAGAAGCAGTTTGAAAGACAGGCGAGTGTTGCTGATGGCGGAAGTGTGATTGAACGTCTACCGGTGCACGAACATCATCTCATACCACAGGAATTTCACGAGCAATTGCGGCGTGACAAGGGCATGAGCGACGACCAGTTGCATCGTGTGGTTGATGTTGACGAACAGCGCCACCTCAGCTTACTGCACAGTAAGCAGGCAATGGGAGAGGCTGAATGGAATGTTGAGTTTGCTAGATTTCTAGCCGAGAATCCATCAGCATCTGCATCTGATGTGTTGGCCTACGCTGATCAGATGTGTGTTGCGCGTGGCGTTGATTTAAGCAATGCGCACTACTACCGAGATCATACGTTGAGCTTGAGCGAAGAGAGAATACCTTTGCAGTCAGCGGAAACGCAGAGTGTACTTGGCGGTAGCTCGCCCCCAGAAGTGGATAGGCCTTCCGTGATTTACGGCAAAGGCACGGATTATGAAACCGTGCGATATCAGTCGACCGATCCGGAGTCGCTCAATCTTCGAGAGCAAGTAGTGGACGGTGCAGAAGTCAGCAGATTGATCTCTCACGACAAACAGATCTGGGACGGTGCTACGACGTGGGCGGGCGCGTCGGCAAGCGTTATCCGGTCCGTCGAGGAACACAACGCGAATTATGGTGTAACGAACCTTCCACCAGATGCGAGGATGCTCTCAACTCCGGGCGTGATCTCAGGCGAGTGGGACAGAACGGGCAGTTTCATCACCGCCCCGGCTTTGGCTGCGTATGGGAGCAGCGAGGTGCTGGCGACGCCCGAGATCGTTGCCGAGCCCGGAGCGATCAGGACAACCGGTTATCGTGATTTGGTTCCTCCGCCGACATATGCGGATGTGATGCCGCCTGAAGTGCGGGCACTTGGAACCAGACCCGACGGCGAATTGGATCAAGCGAGTGCGAACGACAAGGGCACGGTCGATCTCGCGACACCTAAGGACATTGCGCCAGCACAAGTGCCCGAGGCTGTGTCGACGCCGACACCCGAGGCTCCGCCGGCACAAGTGCCCGAGGCTGTGTCGACGCCGACACCCGAGGCTCCGCCGGCACAAGTGCCCGAGGCTGTGTCGACGCCGACACCCGAGGCTCCGCCAGCACAAGTGCCCGAGGCTGTGTCGACGCCGACACCCGAGGCTCCGCCAGCACAAGTGCCCGAGGCTGTGTCGACGCCGACACCCGAGGCTCCGCCGGCACAAGTGCCCGAGGCCGTGTCCACTCCGACACCCGAGGCTCCGCCGGCACAAGTGCCCGAGGCTGTGTCGACTCCGACACCCGAGGCTCCGCCGGCACAAGTGCCCGAGGCTGTGTCGACTCCGACACCTGAGGCTCCGCCAGCACAAGTGCCCGAGGCTGTGTCGACGCCGACACCCGAGGCTCCGCCGGCACAAGTGCCCGAGGCTGTGTCGACTCCGACACCTGAGGCTCCGCCAGCACAAGTGCCCGAGGCTGTGTCGACGCCGACACCCGAGGCTCCGCCAGCACAAGTGCCCGAGGCTGTGTCGACGCCGACACCCGAGGCTCCGCCGGCACAAGTGCCCGAGGCTGTGTCGACGCCGACACCCGAGGCTCCGCCGGCACAAGTGCCCGAGGCTGTGTCGACGCCGGTACCTGAGGCTCCGCCGGCACAAGTGCCCGAGGCTGTGTCGACGCCGACACCCGAGGCTCCGCCGGCACAAGTGCCCGAGGCTGTGTCGACGCCGACACCCGAGGCTCCGCCGGCACAAGTGCCCGAGGCCGTGTCCACTCCGACACCCGAGGCTCCGCCGGCACAAGTGCCCGAGGCTGTGTCGACGCCGGTACCTGAGGCTCCGCCGGCACCAGTCCCCGAGGCCGTTTCGACACCGGTACCTGAGGCTCCGCCGGCACAAGTGCTCGAGCCACCGAAGGACATCGCGCCTGCGCCAGTTCCTGAAGTAGCCCCTTCTCCAGTCTCATCTTCTACTGACACACAAACCGGGGGCAGCAGTTGATCACGCGGCTGCCATGATCGTCCATCTCTACGTCATATCACATAGGGACGAGTCGCGAGGCGTACACCATCATTCTCAACTGGAGAGCCCGGGTGGAAAGCCACGTTTCATGACTTTGGGTTGAGGCCGTCCATGGGAATCTCCGCATGGAACCAGTTGCGCCCATCGAATTTGCAGACCGATGTCGCTGTCCTGGATCGGATGTGCACCAGGTCACCCTCCTTGCTCACGTGGAACTGCCCGATTTTTCCACTGACTCCTCCCTCCCTGCTAAAGGTTGCCCGGCCTCCATTGCCATCATGAATGAGCAGCTTGCCATCCGCGCAAAACTCGAACGATCCGACTGTCCAGGTGCTGCCTACGCACTCCCAATTGAGTGCGGGCATCACACTTTTCTCTTTTTTGAAGAAGCCAAACATGGAGTTTCTCCCTGCTAGATTAAGATTATGCTGCGCACGGTCTCGGCCATTCCAACGTTGCCACCGACATCATTCTCTGCGACGACTCCAAGGTGTGTGCTGGCTCGCGTATCGGAAGATTCTCTCGCAAGACTAGTCCCGAGAAATGCGCACGTTCATCGCGTTGGCTTGCGTTCGATCGTTGGCTGTAGCTCACCAGTTTGCCGCCCATAGGTCCTCGTACCGCCCGCGGTTCGCCTCGACCCAGGTTCCAGCGAAGTGGTGCGCACCTAGGAGGAACCCCTTCGCGTCGGGATTGGACTTCGACTCGCCGACGGTCGGGTGGAAGTACGCGGGCGGAAATAGTACCACGTCGTCATGCAGGGTGAGGGCACGGGCAACCAGCCCCGGTCCGGCTTGATCGCCGACGTATCGGCGCTCGAAGAACGACTCTTCGATCATCGCCACAGCATGCCACATCGCCGGGTGATTGGGCGGGAACCCCATCGCTGCGTTGGAGACGATGTCGAGTTGCTCGCAGGCCGCCCATGCTCGCACCTCGGGCGGGCACATCTCGTCCAGAGGCCGCACGGGCTTCACGTCCGTGTCCAGATAGACCCCGCCGAAGCGGGCCAGGATCTCCAGCCGCAGGATGTCCGAGCGCATCACGCAGCCGGGCGTGCCGCCGACGTTGCCGCAGGCGTCCCACGCGTTGCGGTTGAGGATCGGCGGCAGGTTGTCATCGGTCCAGAGCCGCATTTCCCAGTGCGGGTTCATCTCGGCGAAGCGGCGACGCCAGCGCCGCTGGTTGAGCGGCATCTCGCCCTTGCCCAGCCAAATCTGGTGCAGGACCCGCGGGATCGAGGTGGTGCGTGCGGGTGTGCTCACGCCACCACCTCCGCGGGCTTGGCCTGCACGAACGCGAACGCTCCGCCGTGGGCCTTTGCGGCCTCCTCGCCCCGCTCGAAGAGCGCCCAGTGGAACGGCACCACGTCACGGAAGTGGCCGTGGTCGCGGACCACGCGGGTCAGGAACCCCGGCCCGCTCTGGTCCCACACGCCGCGATAGACCAGCACCGAGTGCGGTAGATCGCGGATCGCGTGCCACAGCATCGGGTGGTTCCGAGTCGCCCCCAGCACCGACGGCGAGAGCATGTGCGTCCTGCTCGCGCCGTGGCTGGCGATCGTCGAGCAGAATGCACCGACACCGGCGACAAGTTCATCGAGCGGGCGCAGCGGCAGGCGGTCCGGATCGACGAAGACGCCGCCCTCGCGGGCCATCACCTCATAGCGCAGCAGGTTCAGCCGCGCGGCTGACGCCGCGGGCTCGGCGAGCCCGAAGGTCTGCTGCCACTGGTCGTAGTTGAGGATCGGCGGTTTGGTGTCGAGCGTGAGCGTCACCACATCCCACTCGGGGTGCATGGTCTGCCACGCGTGCCGCCACGCGGTGAGCCGCTCCTTGTCGGGAGCCTCGCTCAGGTCCGCCGTGTAGATGATCTTTGGGATCACGCCTTCGCCTCCTCTTCGATGCCGCTACTGAGACTGCCCACGCCACTCTGCTGCCACTTCGCTGGGGGCACACCCTCCATGCCACCCGGGATGAACACGGCGGCGGACGCCCCGAGCGCCACCGCCTCCTGCCCGCTGCCCGAGCCTGACCCCGAGCCCGAGCCAGGCGGCCCCGACCCGCTGTCGCTGCCGCTGCCCGAGCCCGACCCGGAACTGGACCCGGAGCTCGATCCCGAACTCGACATGGACGAGCCGTTGGACTTGCCGCTGCCGGAGCCGCTGCCGCTCGAGGAGCCCGACCCGGAGCCGGAGCTCGACCCTGAGCCCGAAGATGACCCCGATCCGCTCTGTTGTGTCGCGGGCATGTCGTTGTGGATCCACACGCCGCCCGCCAGGAACACGTTTAGGCCGGGGACATGCACGGCGACAGTCGTGACCCGTTCGCCTGAGCGTTCGACCGTCTCGACCAGCTCCTCGCTCAGGTCCTGCCGAACGAGCGCATCACCGACCTGCACAAACTCGGCAGATGCGAAGCCGATCTCCTCGTTGCGCTTCAAGAGCACCGGGTGCTCCGGCGTCAGGCGCAGACGGCCGTTGATCGTGATGAAGCCCTCGTGCGTGCCAAGCTTCACGCTGCCGACGGTGCCGGTGACCGGCGTGAGTGCCGCCTCGGCCCATGGACGGAGCCACTGGTACTGGGCCCGCCACGGCACGTCGCGATCCAGGCCCGCCACGTCCAGCGCCGCGACACGGTCGCCGGGTTGCAATGTCTCGACCGGCTTGATCGATCCGTCCGCCAGCACCACGGGCGTGCCCGCGAGCACGCAGTTGGAGCCGGGTCCGGAGCCGCCGGGACCGCTGCCGCCCGGGCCAGAACCGCCCGGCCCCGAGCCACCGGGACCAGACCCGCCCGGACCTGATCCGCCGGGGCCGCTGCCGCCGCCGCTCGATCCGCCGCCACCCGAAGACCCGCCTCCGGACGATCCGCCGCCCGATGAACCTCCAGATGACCCGCCCGACGACATACCGGAACTGGCACCAGACGACATGCCTGACGATGCGCCCGAACTCGCCCCGGATGACATCCCGCTCGACGCGCCGGACGAGCTCCCGCCGCCAGAACTGCTCATTCCCGAGCTGCTCATGCCGGAAGAGCCCGTGCTCGATGGCGTCTGCGAACTCGTCGGCGTCTGCGAGGAGTTCGTGGTCATCCCGCTCGACGACATCGGACCACTGCTCGATGGCGTGTGCGTCGTCCCGGGCGTGTTGCTCGTGAACGCGCCGGTGGTGTAGAACGTCAGCGTCGGCGTGCCGCCAGGGCCGGTCGTGTAGATCACGTCGCCCGTGGTCGAGTAACTCGCGGGCATGCTCGGCGTGCTGGTCGGGGTCGAGTACGTGCTCTCGGGTGTCGAGCCCGATGGCGTCGAGTAGTTGCTCGACCCGCCGCCTTGCGGAGCACGTCCCGTCGCCCAGACCGGGATGTACAGGTAGTACCGCGTGGGGCCGTCGCTCATCGTGCGGCCTCCTGCGGCTTGGGATTGGGCTCGTACCAGCCGTCGGTGCGGATGGGCTTGCCGCATTCCGACGCCGCCGCCTTCACCGCGTCCTCGAAGGCCATCTTCTCGAAAGCCTCCAGGGCGCTGCCCGGCGAGCAGTTGACGACGCGGAAGCGGTGCTTCTCGAAGTGCGGCTTGAGGGCCTCGAACCTCTTCGAAAGCGAGTCATACAGCACGTTGTTGTGCCGGATCGCATTCTGAGCCCGGTGCTCGTCGAAGGCGTACTTGCGCTCCGCGTCCATCTTGAAGTCGCAGCCGAGCAGGTACACCGTCGAGAAGCCGAGGTGATGGAGGAGGCGCAGGGCGACGAGCATGACCGAGCGCTTGCCGGTGATGCCCAGCGAGTCGGGGTTCTTGGCGTCGTTGCCCCACGAGACCGTGTCCCCCGTGAGGAACCGCTCGTGGTCGAAGTGGTCGCTGCGGCGGAAGAACAGCACGCCCGGCATCTGGTGGACCTTGAAGGCGCTGCTGCGGAGCGTGCCGTCAGGGTTCATGACCTTCAGCCGCTTGTCCCACATGCACGTGGGCACGAACTTCATGATGCCCGGGTCCTTCCAGCCCACGTCGATGAATCGCCCGGGATCGTCCACGCAGGTCCAGAGCGTGGGCCGCCGCACCGACCAAGCGTTGTTGACGGCCATCGTGACGATGCCACGGGCGTCCAACAGCGAAAGGTCGATCTGCTTGAGCGACGGACCGGAGAGCATGAGGAAGGCGGACCGCCCCCGATAGAACCCACTCAGGGACACGGACTCGAACGTCGGCGGGGCGGTGTAGAGGCGCAGGCCATCGTGCGCGGGCTTGCGCGCCTTGAGCCCAGCCTGCAGCGCCGCGATGTCGGATTGGTTCTCACGCACCGCAGCACCCCCCATCACTCTTGAACCGCCCGACGATGTACCGGGAGCCCGCCTTCGGCTTGCTCGCGACCCCGACGCGGGCGATGCGCTCCAGCCACCAGTCCAGCGGCCGAACCGTCGGGTGCAGCCCCTCGCCGGCGACGGTGGTCGTGCTCGGCCGCGTGCAGATCGATAAGATGAACCGCCCGCGCGGCACCGCGACGCGTCGCATCTCGGCAAGCGTGAGATCCACGTCCTCCGGCAGCAGGTGCTCGAGGGCGTCGAAGCTCGTCACCACGTCGGCGATGCCAGCCTGCAAGGCGGTCGCGTGCATCGGACGCACGAGGTCCGCCTCGGGGAACGCGAAGTCGACACCCAGCCCGTCGATGCCCAGACGCCGCAGCTCGCGCACGAGGTCGTTGCGGCCGCAACCGAAGTCCACCACGAACCTCGGCTTGCTCTCCTGGATGAGCGGGATCGCCGCCCGGCCGTGGTTGGATGAGCCGTACGTCGAGCCGGGCTTGCTCGCCAACGCCAGGTACTTGGCCCGCTCCTTGGCGCGCTTGGCGTCCAGCGGCGTCGCCGGCGCGGGTGTGGTCGTGGGGGTCGGAGTGGTCGTCATTCCGCACCTCCGATGTAGAGGTTGAACTTGCGGTCCTCGTCGGCGGGGTCGGCGATCTCGATCAGGCTCATGGCCTCGAAGACCCACACCGGCTTGCCCCGGCTGTTGCGCTCGCAGGTCATCTGCACGCAGACGCCCTCGGGGATGGGCACGAGCTTGGGCTTGAGCGACCGCGCGGGCGGGCACTTGGGGAGCACGCCAGGGAGCTCGCACACCGGCCCGAGCCCGAGCAGACCGCCGAACCCAGAGCCGGGCTCGGAGTCGTTCATGTGATGAGCCTCAAAGCGGTTGATCGCGAGGCGTGTGGGATCCTCGCCGCCGCTGGGGGCCTGCGAGGACAGACCGTTCTCGACGGGCACGTACCGCAGGTAGTCCGGGCTGCCGGGGTTCCCATCGATCTGGGCCTCGACCCACGGGTAGCGCCAGCGGTTGCGCTCGGTGGGGATCGGCTGGGCCGCGCCGAGGATCGCGGTGATGCGACCCGGCGACGGGCGGCCGAGTTCGATGACCGCCCACTTCTCGCCGGTGCCGTCCTCCTTCCAGAGGATGGGGATGCCGCCCATCGGCGTGCTGGCCAGGACCGTCTCCTCGGCCGCGAGCTCGCAGGTGGTGTCCGTCTCGTTGGTGATGTAGACCCGAGCCGTCGTCACACCAGTGAGCACGCACGGGCCGAGGGCGTTGGGCTTGATGGGCTGGAGCGCCACGGCGAAAGCGAGCGTGTCGGACTCCTCGGTGGCGACATCGCCGGTCAGTGGCGTGCGGCTGTGGAAGGTCCGCTCCTGGTCGTCCTCGCCCGGCTCGACCAGCACGCCCGTGATCGCCAGCGCGTGGTGCGGCTCGATCAGCTCGCCCGAATCGTTGCGGACCAGCACCACGCCGATGCCGCGCTGAGCCGACTCCACGAGCGGGCCCGCGACGGCCTGGCCACGCCCCTGACGCGAGCGCAGATCGACCGCCGCATCGACGAACGCGTTGTACGCGCCCGCGGGGATGCGGAGGGGCTGGCCGGATCGGACTTTGCGGAGGTCGTCGGGCATGCTTTAGATTCCGAGTGCTCCGAAGTTGGCCTGGTCGTACACGCGCTCGACGTACGCGGCGATGGGTTTCTTGATGATCGCGCCCGAGCCCGAGTCTTCCGCGTCGGCGTAGCGGACCCACAGGTACTCCCACCCCTTCTTGTTGATCCCGGTCACGGGGCCGACGGTCAGGTTGGTCTGGTTGGGGCTTGCTGCGAACCGGAACGTGATCTCCCAGTCGTCATCAGGACCGTCGCCGCGCTTGGATCCCGTCGCGCCCAGGAACAACACCTCGCCCGCCGCGAACCCACGGAACGAGCCCGCGTTGGTCTTGCCCGTGCACGAGAAGATCGCGCCCTTGTACGACGCGGTGACCTGCGCATCGGTGAAGTAGTGCGTCTCGGAGAACTGGTAGACGGGGACCGTGATGCCGACGCCCTCGACGCCGTCGGCGGTGACGCCGATCGCGCCGCCGAAGTCGGGCGCGGTGGTGCCCGGCGCTGGGCGGCGCTGCATGGTCTGAAGGCTCTGGGTGATGTGCTGGGCGCCGCCGCCGGTCTCAAAGGTGAATGACGACTCGCTCGGTGTGCTCGTGCCGGTAGAGGTGCTCTGGCTGTAGCGGACGGTGACATCCCACAGCTGCGGGCCGATGGGCTCAATCTGAATGGTCTGGCGAGGGAGCGTGTCGTAAGTCGCTGGGGAGGCCGCCTGCGCTGCGGTGCGGGCCGCGAGGTCGTCGGCCGTGCCGCGCACGATGTAGCCGAGCTCGGCAGAGGACTGCGAGGCTTGGTTCGCCTTGGTGGAGCGGCGGCTCTCGAACTTCTCAAACACCTCGACCGGCACGAGCGATCAACTCCTTTCTACGTGAATGCGTCAGGCGAACCGCAGTCCGTTGTCCACGCTGGCATCCAGCAGACGCTTGGTATTGCGGGCGGTCTGCTCGGTGGCGCTGGCGGTGCGCTCGGCGGCGTCGCCACCGGTGCCGAGGCCCGAGACAGCCGCGGAACTGAACGTGCCGGTGACGCTGATGCCCTTACCGATGGCCGCGCCGAGGCCCGACAGCCGTTCCTCGAAGTCGGCCAGTAGGTCCCGCTGCGGGCGACCTGGCCCTTTCTCCGCGTCGGCGGCCTCGCGCTTCTTGCGGGCCTCCTCGATCGCGGCGGCGAGTTTCTGCTTGGCGGCGTCGAGCGCGGCCTGCGACTCGGCGAGCCCGGCTTCCGTGTCTTTGCGCAAGGCTTCCTGGGCGTTCTCAAAGTCCTGGCCGATCGCAGCGAGCGTCGCCTCGTGCATCGCGGCGGCGTCCCGGCGCTGGGCCTCACGTTCCTTGTCGCGTGCGGTCACCGATTGCTGGGCAGCGTGCTCCAGTTCGACGAGCCGGGATTCGAGCTGCTGGTCCACCGCCTTCTTGGCGGCTTCGACATCCAGCCCGTCATCGAACAGCCCCTGGATCTCCAGCATGCGCTTGGCGACCCAGCTCGACGCCTCCTCCCAGATCATCTGGAAGCCGGTGGCGAAGTTGGTCCATGTCTTTGACAGGAAGGCGGTGGTCTCGATCCACGCGACCTCGAGCGCGTGGAACACAATCTCGGCGGCGGCCAGCGCCCCGTACCACATGGAGTACGCCGTGGAGACGAAGAACTCCTTCGCCCCCAGCCACGCCTTGTTGAGCGCCGCGACGCCCTGCTGCCAGATCACCTTCAGAGACAGCCACAGGATCTCGGCGGCCAGCGCGATGTCGCCGGCGGCGAGGGCGTCGGAGATGCCGCCGACCACTTTGCCGACCCAATCTCGCAGCTCGGTGAACTTCTCCGCGAGCCACGACAGCGCCTCGCCGCCCGCGCCGGTGACGACCAGCAGTGTGCCGCCGAGCGCCACGATCGCGGCAATTGTCAGACCCACCGGAGTGAGCACAGCGCCGATCGCGCCCCCGATCAGGCTGAACGCTGTGCCGATCCCGCCGATGACGGCGGCCACGATGCCCAGCGCCGCGCCGATGCCAGAGATGATGTAGCCCAGGCCGACGATGGCAATCCCCGCGACGGCGACCGCCGCCGCGACCTTGAGCGCCCAGACGACCGTTTCCTTGTTCGCCTTCACCCACGCCGTAACGCTCACGACGATGCGGGTGATCCGCTCGGTCAGGTCCTTGATAGTCGGTGCGAGCGCCCCGCCGATGGTGAAGACGCCCTGCTTGAGGACTTTCCAGAGAGTGCCGAGGGCATCGTTGAGTTCCGCAGCATTACGTGCGGTCTCAGTGCTCACGGTCAGTCCCAGCTTGCGGGCCTGCTCCTGCATCTTGTTGATGCCCGCAGCGCCGTCGGCCATCAGCGGAAGAAGCTTGGTCCCGGCCTTGCCGAAGAGCTCCATCGCCATCGCGGCCCGGAGCGCCGGGTCTTGGATCTGTGAGATCCGGTCGGCCAGCAGCTTGAACTGCTCGTCAGGAGAGAGCTTCGCCAGGTCCTGCACGGTCAGCCCAAGCCGTGCGAGTGCCTCGTTTGCCCCTTGCGAACCCTGCGACGCCTCCGTCAGCGTCTTCTGCATAACGCGGAGGCCGTTCTCCAGCGTCTCCATGTCCGTGCCAGAGAGGTCGGCAGCGTAACCGAGCTCTGACAGGGCCTCGACACTCACGCCCGTGCGGGCGCTCATCTTGTCGAGCGCATCGCCCGAGTCGCTGAACACCTTTGCGGTGCCGAGCAGCGCCGTGATCGCCGCGACACCGATGCCCGCCATCTTCGTGCCGATGGACCGCAGCCCAGCGCCGAAGGCTTCGAGCTTCTTCTGGGCCGCCTTCAGTCCAGCCGACAGCTTGTCGCTGACGCCCAGCTCAACGAAGGCTCGCCCGGCTCGGATGCCCCGCGTATCGGCCACGTTCAATCACCCTTTCTTGATCGAGTTCCGCCACAAGAGCGGCAGGTTTGGCCGCTCCTTCTCCAGCGCCGGGGCCATGTACGGCCGCGGCGCGATCTTGACCTTCTGCGATGTGAGTTTGCCGCCGCGCCTGCGGAACACGACGGTCTCGCCGCCGTGCTCGAGGACACTCGGTGCCGGGGGGTCGCTCTTCTTGAATCCCACCGGCCCGACGACCACCGAGTCGTTCGGCTTGTCGTACCCGAAGAGGATCAGCCGCCGCAGGCTGCCCTCGTGCGAATGGGGCGGGGCACCGGGAGGAGCCGACCCCTTGCGTTTGCGGATGCTCGTCTTGGCCGCCGTGCGGATGAACGCGCCGGCCTTGCTGAGCACCTTCCGCTTGGCGTTGTCGACCGCCGCCATGACGACGTGGCGGTCGAAGAACATGTCTTTGATCCGCATGGTGATCACGCGCCGCTCCCCGCCCCCCCACCCGGACCACCATTGCCGCCGCCGGTGCCGGCGATGGTGCTGCCCTTCTCCAGGCCCTTGTTGAACGACGCTTCCTTCTCCTTCCGCAGACGGCCCGACCCGATGAACAGGCCGACGATGCCGGTGAGCGCGGGCAGTGCGGGCCCGAGCACGGGAAGCCCCGCGACGGTCGGACCGACCGTGTCGAGGGCCGAGAGCGTGAGCTGACCGAGCAGCCCTCGGATCTCGCCCGCCTTCTCGATGTTGCCTTTCCATTGCGCCCCGGTCGTCTGCGTGAGATTGAACCAGTTCTGGTACTCCACTTCCGCTTCGTTGAGGCTCAGCGTCGACGGCAGGCCGGTGGTCTGCTGGATGGTGTTGGGCGTCTTGACCTTGACGATGTCGCCAAGGTCAAGGCCGGCGCACGACGCGAGCACGAGCGCCAGCAGGATCAGGGCACCGATGTAGACGTAGTGGCGAGTGGACAGGCTCTTCATGCGCGAGTCTCCTTGGCGACCTCCGGCATGCGGCGGTCGATGAACACGTCTTTGAGGACCGACACGTCAACCCTGACGGGGCGGGCGGGCTTGTTGAATGGGTCGAAGTCGGATGGCTTGAGCAGGCGGGATCGCTTGGGGTCGCGGGCGGTGTTGGCCACCACGGACATGACGGCGGCGGCGATCGACCAGTCGTGGCGCTGGCGACCATCGAGCATGGCGACCAGCTCCCGCAACGTCAGGGGCCCGGGGTCGAGGCCGAGGGCTCCGGCGCACTGGTAGATGAACTTCCAGGCGTCGGCGGCTCGGGGATGGGTGGGACCATCCGGATCACAAGCTTGTCCAGCTCGCTCTCGCTGGTCAGCGTCTCGATCCGTTTCTCCGTCAGGTCGCGGGCCTTGTCCAGCACCCGGTTGGTGGCCTGGAGCACCCGCCCGAGGTTGGCCCGGTCCCTCGGGCTCGGGCAGAAACTGATCAATTCATCCAGCACCGTCTGCGTGGCGGCCTCGATGGCGTCGCCCGCCATCGCCTTGCCGAACTCCTCGTCCGACACCTTGGCGGCGTCGGCCTCAGGCTTACAGACGGCGTAGACCACGTCGCACAGGAGCACCGGGTCGCGGATGAGCTTCTCGATGAGCGTCCCCTCGATGACCTGCATGAGGTCGACGCCCGTGAGCCCGCGCACGCGCTTGAGCGTGGCGACGTTGATGTCCACCGTCCAGGTCCGACCCGCGTTGTCCTTGAACTGCCGCATCCGTACCTCCGTGCTTAGCTGCCGATCCATGAGGGCGCCGTGGTCGAGTACGTCACCTTCGCCGTCACCGAGACGGTGATGGCCTCTTCGAGGGCTTCACTGCGGCTGAAGTTGGTGATGGAGAAGTCCGCCTGCAGGCCCTGACCCGCTGTGTCGTCGAGGATCTGCAGGCCGATGGGGTCGTTGTTGAAGAAGGCGTTCTTGATGGCGGTAAACCCGGCATCGCCGGTGTCCCAGACCATCTCGAACTCCACGCTCGCTTCCTTGAGCGTGGCGACCGTGGCTCGCCAGCCGTTGTTGGCCCGCGTGGTCACGTCCGCCTCGCCCGCTTCGAGGTTCAGCGTCACGTCGCGGGTGTTGCCCAGCGCCGTCCACGCCCCCGCGCCTGCCTGGCCGCCCGTCTTGTACTTGAGGGCGGCCTCCATGCCGAGCCTGATTGCCATCGCTGACTCCTTTCACTCGGCGCTGTGGCCGACCACGAAGACCATCTCGCCGCCCTTGCTCTTGACCAGAATGTCCGCCAAGTTGACCCGCTCGAAGTAGTACTGCGTGCCCGGAGCGACCTCGATGGGGTCGGTCTTGCCGTCGGTCAGCAGCAGGTCCTGCGTGTTCTTGTGCGACGCGGTGAGCGTGAAGGTGGCGATCGTCTTCTGGGTCGCCAGCGGCTTGAGCTCATCGGTCATCGCCACGCTGAAGATGATCGTGTTGCGCATGGCTACCTCCGCTCCCGGTAGGTGACGCTGAGCACGCTTGTGAACACCCGGTGCTGCTCGAGCGATTCGCTCGACACCACCGGCTCGTTGTTGATCCCGACCCAAGCCGCGTCGGGAAAGCCTTCCAGCCGTTTGAATCGCAGGTGATCTGCGATCGCCTCGACCAACACGAGCAGTTCATCGATCGCGGCTTCGGCCCCGTCCGCGGGCAGCTTCTTCTGCACGCCCACGTCAACGACATACTCGATCGCCAGGCTGTCCCGCGTCACCGGCGACATCTGCAGCGCGCGGGGGACCACCGACACGCGGAGGTCCTTGAGGTCCTCCAGCGTGAACGCGGACTGGTACATGCGGACGGCCGTGACCGCCTGCCCGAAAGAACCCGCGCTCACGTGCGCGGCGACGGCGTCGGCGAGGGCGGCGATCGTGCTCACGGCCCACCTCCGATCATCGGTGAGCCGGTGCTCGGCATCGTCTGGCGTGGCGCGTTGGAGGTCAGGCCGGAGAGCTTTCCTTCCAGGAACCAGATCTTGCGTTCCATCTCGGCGTACTGAGCGCGGATGCTGCGGGCCTCGCCGATGAACTCGTCGAGCCGCTTCTCCACCTGCTGGAGCTTGGTGGTCACCACGCCCCATTGGATGGTCATCGCGCCCGCCGCAAGCACGACGGTGACGACCACGCCGGCCCACCGAGCACTGCCGTTCTGTCCGTTGCCTTCTGCCATCGTCACTCCGTTGCGATGTGCTTGGTGTGAATCCGAAGAACCCTGCGGTACGGGTCGCTGTAGCGGAACGGCGGCTGCCCTCCGGGGGCATTGACCTCGTACACGAACACTGCCGTCCCAACCGTCTCTCGCACCTGATCGCCCGCCCGCGGGAGGATCGGGCCAGCGCCCAGATCAAGGTCCCCCGTCCGCACGAGGAAGTCCCGCGACTCCACTCGGTGAATGAGCCCCGCGTCATCCGCCTGCTCGAACTCGGTCTTGCCGATGGTGGCCTGGACTTCCTTCTCGTCCGTGCCACGCCGGTAGAGGACCAAGCGGGAGAGGTGCTGGTGACGCTGGGCATCGAGGAAGGCCGCGCCGCGATCGAGCAGGTCGCCCACAGGTGCTCCTTATTGCTGCAGGCGAACGCGAACGATGGTGTCGGCGTCGACGGTGGCCTTCACCGCCTTGCCGATCAGCTTGTTCGCGCCGGCGGCCGCGTTCTTGGTGGCGTTCTGGGCGGCCGCATCCCAGTAGGTGAGCGTGCCCGCGGGGATGGCGCTGCCCGCGCCGACCGCCTTGTTGAAGTCGAAGACGCCGGTGACGGCGATCGATCCCAACTGGCCCGCCTTGATCGGTGCCTGCGTGATGCCGATGAGGTCGGCTTGCACCACCACCGCGCCGACGAGCACGTCAGCGCCCGGGGTGTAGTCGATCGAGCCGCCTTCCTGAACGAACTTTGCTGGTCCTGAAGCCATTCCTGAACCTCCATCTGTTGGTGGGCCATCGGTGTCGATGCCCGATTGCTGATCGATGCCGCTTCCGAGTTCGCTGGGGAGCTCGCCGCCGAGCCCCCCAGCGCCTGTGCTTCCCTGCACGGGCATGGCTTACACCTCGCCCTTGCTCTTCACGCCGCCGCGCGGGTCCTGCAGGTTGACGCCGAAGTCGTGGTACCCACGCATCCGGATGCCGAGCATGTTGAAGTCCGCATCGGACGTCTCGACGGTTGGGGCTTCCTGGCCGTTGAGGAACGCCATCTCGATGACGGGCAGGTCGTTGGGATCAGCGAGGAGGTACCACGCCTTGGCCGAGTTGCCGGTGTAGAGCGCGTTGGAGAGGTAGCGGCTGACCTCGATGCGGAACTTGCCCTGGTGCGGGTTGGCGACGGGGAACTTGGTGTTCGCGGTCGTGTCCCGCAGCTCGACGCTCTTGTAGAGCTGCGTGCCCATCGCCGAGAGCGCCGTCGGCACTAGCAGGATCGCGGGCATCACGCCGGTGGGCTTGCCGTCGGAGTCCACAAGGTCCATGAACGCGACCTCGCCCTTGGTGAGGCCGTCGATGCCGAGCGCGGTGTCCGCGCCCGAGACGAAGTTCTTATTGCCGGCGCTGAAGAACGCGGCGTTGTTCATGAACGCCGTCCAGAAGACGTCGTTGATCTTCAGGCCCGAGCCACGGCCGAGCTTGCGGGGGACCGTGGTGATCGCGCCGAGGTCGTCGTTGATGATGTCGCGGCGGTCGATCGAGAGCATCAGGCCGTAGGTGTCGGCCTTGTTGGTGTACGTCTCCTCGCCGAGCGTGCCCTGCTTGAGTTCGCCGCCGGGGGCGACCTGCTCGTACTGGTCCTTGCCGACCAGGCGGTAGCTGGTGACGGTCTTGAAGTCGCTGACGTTGCGGACGGCGCAGATGCTCCGCCACACGCGCTCGACGCTGAAGAAGCCCTCGAGCAGGAACTTGTTGGCGACGTTGGAGAGGATGCCACCCACATCGATGGTGGTCATGCCCGCCTCGATGCCGCGTCCGAACGCGGCCTCGAGCACGCGGCGGCTATCGCGGAACGTTCGGCCCGTGTAGCCGTTGGCGATCGCGGCCTCGAACAGGAGCTCCTGCAGGCCCAGCCCGCCCTGGAACCGCTTGGCGGCGATCTCGATTGCCTGCGTGGAGCAGACCTTCTCGATGCCCTCGAGCTTGGCGCTCTGGAAGCACGCGGCTTCGAGCACCTCGCTGGTGACGCTGTTATCCGGAGCGTGGATGGCTGGGGCCTTGGGGCGGCTGGCGCGGAGGACCTCGAGCTCGGTCCGCGTGGCATCCCAGTTGTCGCGGATGGCCTGGGCCTCGATCTCGCTGTGCTTGCCGCCGCAGACCTTGCGAACGGCCGCGATACGGGCAGTCTCAGCAAGGGCTGCAGCGCGGACCTGCTCAGGCGTCTGCTCGGTGGCGATGATTGGGGACGGGGTGGGATTGGAAGTCGTGGGATCGTCGGCCATGACGCTGGGCTCCTTGTTCTGACGCGCGGCGATGCTCGCGCTGGTGCGGCCGTCTGCGCCGAGATCCACAAAACTGATCTCGCCGAGCGTGGCCTTGCGGACGACGTTGACCGGGCCGGTGAGTTCCTGGCCGTTGACCGTCGCCTTCTGGTTGTCCTTGATGAACTCGAACTCCTCGACGCTCGCGCCGACCGACGCCTGCCAGGGGAAGCCGTTCCGCGAGGACGCGACGACTTCCTTGGCGGCGCTCGTGTCACGCGAGATCACACCCGTGGCGACGAGCTGACCGGCTTCGACACGGATCGCGTCGGTGTGCCCAACGCCCGAGAGCGGGTCGTGCCCGAAGCGGATCGGTCGTGCCTGTGAGGGAACCGCCAGGCCCGCGAGGTCGATCACGACCGGGTGACGCCAGCCCGCGACACGCATCGCGCCGCCGGTGTACGCGACCATCTTGAAGCGGGGGAGAGGCGGAGCCTGCCCATCGGCCGCAGCAACGATGGTGATGTCGGCGGTTGCGGTGAGCGTGAGAGCGGGAATTGTCTTCTTGGGGTCAGCGGTGACTGGCACTGGCGGTCTCCTCATCAACCTGGTCTGCGGGATCGGTGTCCTCGGCGGGCGCGTTCGCGGCCGGAGCGGCAGCCGGTGCGGTTGCCAGCGCGAGGCCGAGCTTGTTCATGAGCGTGAGCTCTTTTGCACGCTGGCGGAGTTCCTGCTCCCAGTCGCGGCCTTGCCGGGCGAACTCCGCGGCGAGCGTGGTCGTGTGGTTGGCCAGTCGCGTGGCCTGGGCGTTGGCCTCTTTGGCGGGATCAACGTGCTCGACGCCATCCCAGAACCACGCGTGCTCCGGGAGCGTTGCGGCGATGGTCCGCAGGGACTGCGGGAGCAGCCCCTCGACGAGCACCGCCTCGTTCAACCACGCCTTCAGGATGCGATCGAGCACGGCGAGCTGCAGGTGGTGCTGCTCGACGCGGATGCTCTTGTAGTACACCTGGTGGTCGAGGCGACCGCTGGCGTAGTTGTAACCCGAGGAGTTGCCCGCAGCGACGTTGAACGGCATGTTCAAGCACCGTGCGATCTCGTTGAGGATTTCGCGCTTGAACTCGCCGAACGTGGTCGTCGGCTGCTCGGCATGCACCTGGCCGAGCTTCCAGCCGCCCGGAAGCACGGTGGCGAGACGCTGCTCGAGTTCCACCTCGTCCATCGGCTCAAGCGGATCGGCCTCGCCGTTGGCGGGGCTGTCGGTGTAGATGACGGCGGCGAAGTTGGCGGCGGTCTCGGCGGCGGCGATGGTCGCGAGCGTGTACCGGCGGAGCTGCGCGAACAGCGGGAGCGCCGGCGTGATGTCGGGGATGCCGCGGAGTTGGCCGGGCCGATCCGGACGGAAATAGTGAACGACCGACGAGGCGGGGAACGTGTCGTAGGCCGTGAGGTCGTCAATGGGCGTGCGGAACACGCCGCTATCACCGGGGTGGCGCTTGAGTACGCGGTAGGCGGAGGGGTTGCCCCACTGATCCAGAGCGATGCCGTCGATCTCGTCGTTGCGCCCGCGCCGGAGCAAGGGCGTGCAGACCTGGTCGGCCTCGATGAGCTTGAGATCAAGCGAAACTGGCGAGCCCGCCGACGCGATGCCGGGGTTGTTGATCAGAAGCGCGAACGCCTCGCCGCTCTCTGCCCGGGCCAGCCGCATGGTGCGGAGTTTTCCGGGGAGGTCGACCGCCCGCGACCACTGCTCGAACGCATCCTCGATCCGAGCATTCGCATCGGCGTCGTCAGTGAGCATCTGCAGCCGGGGACCGGTGCCGATGGTGTCGTTGGCGAGCGTGAGGACGATGCCCTTGGCGTAGGAGTTGTTGGCGACCTCGTAGCGGGCGCGGTTGCGGAGGACGCGCCGTACCTCCGGGTTGATCGCGGCGTTGGGCGAAAGGCCGTCCGCGTTTGCCCAGTGCTTGCGGTTCTCCGGCGTGGTCTTGGCCGAGTCGAACTTGGCGACGACCAATCGACGGCCGCCGCGTGCCCCGCTTCCGTGCAGAGCAGGCGACGCCGCCGGGGAGGGAGAGGCGGGCGGAGTTCCGCGACCGACCCGGCTCATGATGTTGGCGATGGCTTTCAGCATGGGCGGGTCAGACAGAACCGGGCGGGACGATCTTGGCGAACTTGATGCCGAGGCCGGGCTTCCTCGCGGCGGCCTTGGACGCGAGGTAGCGGTCGGCCTCGATCTGGTCCTTCAGCGGGTGCTGCTCGACGGACTGCCCGTCGACGGACGCCTTCGCGGGCTGCGACGCGTTGTCGCGTATGGCCTGCTCGAGATCCGGGTTGGGAGATGGGTCAGGCATGGGGTGTCGTGGGACGTGCGAGCGGAAGCCCGTCGTCACGTGCTACCTATGCAAAAGCGGATCGCTCTGCGCGCATCGCAACGTGTTTTGATCCAACCGATGCCACCGGTAGAACCCTGCCGCACAATCAGCCGCCGATGCGTTCATGGGTTGTCACGCGGCGACCGCAGTGACGGCAGGCACGGCGGCGTCGTAGTGCACCGCCCGGTGCGGCGCGGGTGTAGAGCACCTCAAAGTGGCGACACCCGCACTTTGGACACATCAGCCCGCGGGCTTCTTGCTTCAGAGGTCGCGGGGCCTCGCGCGGGGTGCTCATCGACGGCCTCCTCGAAGCTGCGAGAGCTTGATGCGAGGTCGGACGGCGACCTTGTGGTCCGTGCCAAAGAGCACCGCGCCCTGCATGGACGCAGCGACGGCCGTGCCGACCAGCCCGTCGAACCAGTGGTTGTCCAGACCTTCGACCCGGAGCTTCCACTCGTCCACGGTGCGGCCCCGGCCCTCCGTCCGCACGCGGTACTCGCTGGTGAGGTGCTCCGACAACAGACGGTGTGTTTCGGGCTTCTGGCCGAACAGAGAGAGCCCGCCGGAATCGCCCATGGGCACCGCGAGACGGGCGTGCACGAATGACTTCCAGTAATTCGTGTCGAACAGGACGTGCCGCACCGCCCGCTTTCCAGTCACGATTGGCACTCGCCAGTTCAGCCCGACCCGCTCGCCGCGTTTGCGTTTGTAGTCGCTGAAGGGGAGGCTGCTCGCGCCGACATACCTGCCGTGGCTGGGCGTGAGCACGCTCGCGTGCGGGCTCTGGCGACAGAATTGATAGACCACATCGGTGGATGAACCCCAGTTGGCATCGATCAAGCATCGGTCGATCCGCACCATCGCGCCGTCGTCGCGCCGCCACTCGCGAGCAACCGTCGCCTCGATGAGCCGCTCCAGGCCACCGTAGATCGCGCCTTCAACGCCGGCGCGTGGTGATGCGGCCCCAAGCGTCCGGCGTACATCCCGAAGCGTGAAGTATGCCTGTTTCTGGTCCGGCTCGGTGCCATAGTCGATGATGTGACCCGTGAAGTCGTCCTCCCAGGCGGCCACGAGGTAGAACAGTGCCTTGCCCTGCACGTCCACGAACATCGTCAAGTGCGAGCACCCGAGTGGGACAAGCCCGCGGGCGTGCCCGTTCACCTTCGCTGCGATCTGGTCGGCGCTCAACAGGTCGTCTGCGACCTCGACCTCGGGCAGCGGTTCGTTCTGGTACTCGGCGAAGAACGCGGCCTCGTTCTGCAGCCGGAGATTCATGGCGTGCTGCACCGCCGACAACTCGTCGTGGTTGAACCGCTCCGGCCAGGCGATGGCCGCCCCCTCGTCCATCGCCGTCCGATGCTTGCCGTAGAACGCCGTGGCATCAATGCTCCCGCGATCGGCGCGAAGCCCCTCGGCCCGCACGCGGGCGTACTCGGCCCAGAGCTTCTCGTTCTTGGGGAACGAATAGACCATCTTGGTCCGCTCGCCCTGCCACTGCGGGTGTTTGTCGCGGTCGAGAATGCGGTCGGCCAGATCGTCAGGGCGGACCACCGTCAGCGTCATCAGGCCGGCGATCTTCCGTCCGGGCCCGGCCATGCCGAGGATCGCGCCCGCGAGAATGCGCTCGCGGTTGGCGCACTGGGACGGCGAACGGGCGCTCTCGTCGGTCTGCGGGTCGTCGATCAGTACGAGCGACGGGCGGACGCTCACCCCGTCGACACGCTTGTGCTTCATGCCACGGATGCGGCCGGTGATCCCCGCGACACGAATGATCGCGCCCGATGCCGCGGAGCCGGGAATCGTGGGCAGCACGATCTCCCGGGCGGTCCACCCGATGTGGGTCTGCTTGCCCTGGTAGAGCTGCCCTGAAGCCCGCTGGTGGATGCCTTCGAGCGAGCGGATCGGGTGGCAGACCTCTGGGAAGTCGCCGCCGAGGATCTCGCTGTTTTCCAGCTCCGCCTTGATCGAATCGAGCATCCCGGCCGCGTGCTCTTCGTCGGAGCCGACAAGCGCCACGAACTCCCGGTGCCCGTACACCAACGCCCACAGACACGCGATCTCGCACAGCGAGGTCTTGCCTGAGCCGCGCGGCATCGCCATCGCAAACAAACCGCCTTCGAGCACCGCCTGTTCAATCTTGCCGATGACCTTGAGATGGTCATCCGACCACTTGAGGTGGAACGTCTGCGGGAAGTACGCCTCGCAGAAGTATCGGAAGTCCCGCGCGGCTCGCTCTCGCCTGGCCGGGTCCGCAACCGACGGCAGGTCACCAATGTCCCGTCCCGACAACGACAGCATCGCGTTGCGGAGCCGGGCACGCTCTTTCATCGCGTCATAGCCCGTGAGACCCTCAGGCGCATCGGCAGCATCGGCGATCGCCTCGTGCCGCGTAGTCGCCAGCCACGCCACGTATCGGAACAGATCAACCTTGCCCGCATCGCCGTCGGCCGCGACGCGGAACCCGGCGCGCGTGCGATGCCGGTGGAGTTGCCGCTCGCTGATCACCTCCCCCAACGGTGTGCTGTTGAGCAGCCGCGCGAGTTCGCCTGGCTTGAGTTTGCGCGGGTCAATCGCCACCTGCAGACATCTCCTTCACGAGCCACGCGGCGTAGTGCACGAGGTTGACGCTGCCGTCGGCGTTGGTCGGCGCGCCCGCATCGATGTCGGCGCGGAGCATCGCTTCGGTCACGGGCTTGCCGCCAAGCCGGGTGAGCACGCGGGCGGCGTCCGCGACGGGCATCGCCGCCGGGTTGAGTCGGGACATTCCCTGTCCTCCAGCCGCTGGCTGGGAACTAGGCGCGTGTTCGGGAGTCATCGCGGACCTCCCGCGCGAACTTGCCCACATGGGCGGCAGAGTTGCCCACATGTCGCAGAATCATCGAGAAATGCAGCCCCAACGCCTTGCCTGTTGGCCCGATGCCGACGAATGTGTGTCACACGCGAGCGGGATGGCCGCACGCGACGGAGACCACGACGATGAACGCCAAGAAGACCACCAAGACCAGCCTCGACGGGATCAGCAAGCAGAAGGCGATCGACGCCGAGATGGAATGGGCCAAGGTCGAGCTCTTGCTCGAAACACTGGAAACCCGCAAGAGCGATGGCCTCGACTTCCACGAGATCCCGGTCTGGTCGATCCGCGACCTGGTCCGCCACGCCTTTGAGGCCGGGTACCACGAGGGCCTGCACACGGGTTACCGCCAAGGGCGAACGGACGCGTGCCGCGAGGCGGCACGAGAAGAGGCCCCGACAAGCCCACGAAATCCTGAACTGCCGACGACCTGAAGCCCGCGAAATGCGGGCTTCGCTGTTTAACCGACCACCCATTCGCATAGGAGCAGAAGCATGAACAAGCGCACAACCAAGTCCACGAAGCCCGAACCCACCGCCGCCGAGGCCTACGCAGCGAGGCGCAACGACATCGCCCGCCTGATGGACGTGCTGCAGATGGAACTCGACAAGCACGCGGAGGCCGCGAAGGCCGACCCGCGCAACTGGGGCCGCACGGGCGACCTCGGGAAGGTCCGCAGCGACCTGATCGACCTGGTCGGTTTCATGAGCGGGATGGACCGCGAGCACATCGAGGCCTTCTTGAACGACGCCGAGTGACCCCCTCCAAGGAGACACGCCATGAAGATCAAGCACATCGTCATCGAGGGCAGCGAGGAAGACATCACGGTGCGGGCCACGGCCGACGGCGCAACGGCCAGCGTGGTCCGCATGAGCCGCGCGCAAGGCCGTTTCGACAATGTCATCGCCGAGTTCCGCCGCGACGAGAGCCGCGAGGCCCGCTACGCGAAGGCCGCCGAGGTGGCCAAGCACGTCTACGGGCGGGACCGCCGGGGACAGGCGGCCGCCACCAACTCGATGGTCCACGACGTCCTCAACGAGATCGAGCGCATCGCGGGCTGCTGAACGCCCGCGCAACCAAGGAGACCCGCCATGAACGAGATCGAAATGCAGAACACGCTGCTGTCCCTGATCCAGAACCTCCTCGACGCCCGCGAGGAGATCGAAGGCGAAGACGACGACATCGCGCTGGCCGACATCGCCCGCGACATGGTGAGCGAGGCCGAAGGCCTGGCCCACGCGGACACCTTCGACGGCGCGCAATTGCTCACGAGCAACAAGGGGCTGGTCCTGCGGATGGAGGACGGCTCCGAGTTCCAGATCAGCATCGTGCAGAGCCGCTGAACAACCGCACGCGGCGTCGCGGGGAACCGCGACGGCCACGCTTCCCCGCCGCAATGTGCGACGGGAGTTCCAACCCCCAGTTCGGAGATGACCATGAGCACGAAGACGAAGAAGCCCGCCAAGCCCCGCACCCCCCGCACTCCGAAGATGTCCAAGAGCGCCGCCCGCGCCGAGGGAGCCGCCAAGACAGACCGCCTCCGCAAGGCGGCGCTCGCCGAGATCAACGACCGGTTGGCGGGCGGGAAGCAGGACCACGAGGTGCCCAGCGAGAAAGAGGTCGCCAACAACGCGAACCTTGGCGCGGCTACGAAGGGCAAGAAGGCCAAGGGCGAGAAGGCCCCCAAGACGCCGAAGGCCCCGAAGCCCGCAAAGGAGCCCAAGCCCAAGCGCGTCAGCGCCCTCGACGCGGCGGCGCAGGTGCTCGCCGCGAGCGAGGTGCCGATGCGGGCCAAGGAGATGATCGCCGCGATGGAGGCGAAGGGTCTGTGGACGAGCCCCGGCGGCAAGACCCCCGAGGCCACGCTCTACGCCGCCATCATCCGGGAGATCGCCGCCAAGGGCACCGCCGCCCGCTTCAAGAAGCACGAACGCGGCGTCTTCGTCGCGGGGAAGGGAGCCTGAGCCATGAGCGCCACCCCCGCCCCGCAGCCCGCGCCGACCCAAGCCCAACTCGAGGCCGTGCTCCAGGCTGCACTCTACCTGCTTGGCGCGAGGCAGGACCGGATGGTCACGATCGAGGAGTGGACGGATCTCGCCCGCGCCGTCGCGGCCTGCCAAGAGCGCAAGACAGCCGACTACCTCACCGAGCACGACCTCGAGGACATCGCCGAGCGCTACGCCCTTGAATGGGACGAAGCGACCGACGGGGCTCTGCCCACGCTCGACGACGAGTGAGGCGTTCATCACGCCTTGCTCCCAGCCGCGACGCTCGTCGCGGCTTTCTCTTCGGCCACACCCTTTGCCGGGAGTCGCTCCGCCTTGCGGCCCGTGAACTTCTCCCAGCGCTGCACGATGACATCGCAGTAGAGCGCATCGAGCTCCATGAGAAACGCGTGCCGCCCGGTCATCTCCGCGCCGATGAGCGTTGAGCCGCTCCCTCCGAAGAGGTCGAGCACGTTTTCGCCGGGTCGCGATGAGAACTCGATCGCCCGCCGCGCGAGTTCTACGGGCTTCTCGGTGAGATGGACCATGCTCTGCGGGTTGACCTTCTTGATCGACCACGTGTCGGGCACGTTCGCAGGCCCAAAGAAACGGTGCCCAGCGCCTTCCTTCCAGCCGTAGAAGCACCACTCGTGATTGCCCATGAAGTCCTTGCGGGTCAGGACCGGGTGCTCCTTGATCCAGATGAGCGCCTGGGCGAAATAGAGCTCGCAGCGCTTGAGCACGGGCGGGTAGTTGCCGCAGTTGGCGTAGCCGCCCCAGATGTAGAACGTGCCGCCGGGGATCAGCACACGGGTGATGTTTCCGAACCACGCCGCGAGCAGCCGGTCGAACTCGTCGTCCGACACAAAGTCGTTGGCGAGCGGCCGGTCCTTCGCGCGGAGTTTCTTGTGCGTGGCGCGGCTCTTCTCGGGGTAGCGGTTGAGGTCGGCGCTCTGCTGGTCGTGCTGGTCTGCCTTGCCGGGCAGCGCGAACGAGCTCAGGCCGGCGACGATCGCGTTGTTCGATCGCGGCTCGACCTTCACGTTGTACGGCGGGTCCGTGTTCACGAGATGGATCGGCTGGCCATCAAGCAGACAGTCCAGGTCTTCGGGCTTCGATGAGTCCCCGCACATCAGGCGGTGGTTGCCGAGCACCCAGATGTCGCCGGGAACGGTGGTCGCGGCGTCGGGGTGCCCAGGAATGTCGTCGGGATCGGTGAGGCCCTCATTGCCGGCGGGGGCCATGATGGCGCTGAGGTCCTCGGCGCTGAAGCCGAGCAGCGCGAGGTCGAAGTCCATGCCCTTGAGGTCGGCGAGCTCAAGCGGCAGGAGTTCCATGTCCCACGACGTCAGCGTGGCGACCTTGTTGTCGGCGATGCGCAGCGCCTTGACCTGCTCGGGCGTCAGATCGGTGGCGCGGATCGTGGGCACCTCCTTCAGCCCGAGCTTCCGCGCCGCGCGGAGTCGCGTGTGCCCGGCGATGATCACGCCGTCGGCATCGACCAGGATCGGCACCTTGAAGCCGAAGGCCTGGATGCTCTTGGCCACCGCATCGATGGCGGCGTCATTGATGGTGCGAGGGTTGCGGTCGTACTCGTGGACCGCGTCGATGGGAAGCATTTCGATGTTCATGGCGATCTCCGTCGTGAGCGCCGGCGCGGCGCACGGGGCGTCGAGGTGGCCCGCCGCACACGCGGTGGGTCCAGGGATCGGTGGATCGCTGGTTGGTTGGCTGGATCGCTCGGGCAGTCGGGCCCGTCCGTTGCGGAATACCGCTCGCTTCTGGTCCGCTACGGGCGACGCCCGTTGGCCACGGGTCCGCCCACGTTGGCCCACGTCGCGTTCCTAGCGGGTGGCTCTACCAACCCCGCCAGACGCCCGCCCTGCGCCCGGACGGGCGAAACAAACTCTGTCGCCAAGCGCGGCTGTTCCCGCGGGCCAAGCCTCGCGTTCCCGCTCGGGAAGTACCTAACGCCATCCGCCACCTGGCCGTTCGGCTTCGGGCTGTTGGGCTCGTAGTAGGCGCGACCTGGCACGCGACCTGCATGGGCGCGGTGGGGCGGGAGGCGAGAAGTACATGATGGAAGAGAGAGATCTTTCAATCTTTCAATACCTCCCTTCCGTCCGTGCGCGTGCCCACGCGTGCGCGGATCGCGTACGCGCGCGGTGAGTAGGTGAAAGATTGAAAGATCTGGCTCAGGCAAGGGCGTACACCACCTTCGGCCGCGTCGAGGAGGATTCCTCTTCCTGCCGCAACTGCTGTGTTTCCAGGAGGTTGTCGATGACTTCCTGCCGCTCCCGCTGGGTCAGCCACTGCGTCTTGCGGCAGAGTTCACTGCGGGAGATCTTTCCACCCGCCTTGCGCACCACCCGCACGACGCGCTTCTGCCGAGCGTCGAAGACGCCGTCGGCGACCCATTCGTGGGCGATGTAGAGCATCCGTCGCGTGAGATAGGTCGACAGGTCGCACGCCCAGCTGGCGGCGTTGGCGTCGATCACGGGCTTCTCGGCGTTCGCTGAGCAGGCGTAGATCAGCGCCAGGCGGCACGCCTTCTCCTCCGCGCGAGCCCACAGCGACCGCCCCGTCTCATCGGGCTTGCCCAGTTCGGCATCCACCGTCGAGGCGAGCGCATCGAACACCTCGCCCGCCTGCGGCGTCGTCTCGACCACGATCGGCTTGGGGTGCTCCTTGAAGAGGTTGCCCCCGGGCTGCTGCGCTCCCCACCATTCCGCCGCCTGCTTGAGAGGTTCGGGGACACTCAACGCCTTGGCCCGCTGCCGCGCCGGCGTCTCGGCCGACTCGAACACGAGCAAGCGCGCGATGAAGCCGTCGCTGAGGCTGTCTGCGGTGAGAGACTCGAAGAAGTGCTCGGGGACGGTCGTGCCGTAGACGCTGACGCACGGCTGATCGACCACCTTGTTGCGCTTCTTGTCGGCGTAGGCCTTGCCGCGGAAGACCGTGTCGGCGCTGCTGTAGAGCTTCATCAGCGCCGTGAGCACGTTGAACAGGTGCGGGGCCTTCTTCGGGTCGCCGATGGTGCGAAGGAAGCGGCCGAACTCGTCGATCTGGAACAGGACCGCCGGCTCGGTCTCCACGGCGGTGATCAGCCCCGCGTCGGACGCCAGGTCCTCGTTGCCCTCGTGCTCGACCATGTCGGCGGCGAAGAGGATGTTCTTGTTGACCTTGCGGGCGTTGTCCTTGCCAGCCCCGGAGGGTGCGACGCCGACGCAGTAGACGTTAGTCCGGTTGCCTCGCTCGTCGCGTACCTTGCGGGCCGCGAGGACGGCCTGGAGGCAGATGGCGGCCGCGAGTGCGAGCACCGGCTGTGGGCGAGTCGCCGTGGCGAGGTTGTACGCCACCACCTGCTCGATGAAGCCGGGCACGCGGAGAAGATGATCGGGGAACGGACCCGGATCTGGCGGACGCTCCGAGCGGGGCCGATCGACGACGGCACGCCGCGACTCAGGGTTGAATCCAGACAGATCAACGTCACTGGCTTCGGCGGGGCCGGCATCGCGCAGCCATCCGTGCGGACGATCGTGCGGCTTGCACGCCGCGTCGCTGACCTTGTGCCGAAGTTCCTTCTCCGACCACGGGGGCTGGCATCGAGGGTTGTACCGATCCCACAGCAGGTTGAACGCAACGTCCGGGTCGAGCCCAAACCCGTGCACCATCGCCGTCGCTGCCGTGTAGGTCCGGCTGTGCCCACCCGAGCCGGAGATCGCTGGCGGAATGCGGTCGAGGTACGCCGCAGCGCGGCGCAGCACGGCGTCGCCCGCTGGATAGCGATCGTTTCCTAGTGACGGCGGCTGGGAAGCGATCGCTTCTTTGCGTCCGTGTCGGGCTTCGGTGACCGCCTCGGCCAGCGCCGCGACAGCAGCGGCCAGTTCCCCGGCGTCGACCACAGCGGGTTCGCCGTCGAGCGGGTCGTACGGCTCCCCGCTGGGATGGATGCTCGGGCCGACGACCGTCTGAGCCCCGGTGCTTCGCAGTTCCACGATCATCTTCTTCGACACCGGGTCCTGGTGCTTTCGGGTCTTCATCCCGTCGCACACGTACCACCAGTGCGACGCGGGCTTGCCCGGCCGCCCGGACATCGCGCCCGTCGGCGGCAGGAACTTCGGCGCGAGCGCCACCGCCTCCTCGCAGTCGAGGTCCACATCCACCAGCCACCCGCTCGGTTCGCCCAGCAGCACGCCGATGTTGCCGGTGCCGTTGAAGTGCGCCGGCAGGTCGCTTTCGGAGAGCCGCAGGTCCGTCCACCCCTTGAGCACGGGAATCTTCTTCCGCGCCGGCACAGGGATGACCGCGTACCCGCGAGCGAGGTACGTGCGCGCCGACTCGAGCAGAATGGAGGGGCCATCGCTCATCGCTTATTCGTTGTCCTCGCGGCGGCGAATGGTGGCGCCCATGAGCTTGACCGTCTGCGCCGCGGTCTCGCGGTCGCGCTTGCTGGCGCGGTAGTCCAACAGGCGGTCAATCTCGATCACGGGCTTGATCGCCAGGTCGAAGCCGTACGTCCCTGTGGCCAGGCCCGCCGCGTGGCCGATCGCCCGCGTGCATGAACTCGCCCGGTGCGTCCCGGCGGCCGCGATCAGCAGCGGGATCTCCGCGCGGGCCTCGGTGTGGTACATCAGGCCGCCGACGCTCCGCGCAAGCAGCGAGCCGATGCCCTTGGTGTCGTTCTTGTCGATGGGCGCGGAAACCTCGTGGCGTCCGAGCAACTGCCCGTCCTTGTCGGTCTCTTCGATGGTGATCGTGATCATGCAATGCTCCTTGTTCAGAATGGGATTTCGTCTTCGGGGATGCCGTACGTCATGCCCGCGGGCTCCGGTGGCCGGTCTGGCAGGCCTTCTTCGCTGTCCAGTCGCGGCGGCTTGTCGCCGAGCACGTGCTGCGTGACGCGCTCGAACTGGTCGCCGGCCTTCTTCTCGACGGTGATGGAGAGCGTCGGCGCGAGCGCCCCGGCCTTAGCCATCTCGACCGCTTCCTCCGTGCCGCCCGGCACCGGCTCGACCGAGCGCGCCCGCCACCACGCCTCCGCCTTGGTGCGGGCGTAGCCGGTGTGGTCGAAGCAGACCCACTCGCGGAAGAAGCGGTTGAAGCCCACGCGGTATTCGACTCGCATCGTCAGCGGCGCGGACGGATCGCTGCGCTTGTAGTGCACGTGGTACGTCGTCTCGCTGACGCGGTGCTCCTCGCGTGTGGTCTGCCCCGAGAGGATGCCCTCGGTGCTGGCCTTCGCCTCGTGTTGCTGACGGTTGGGCTCGGGGAACTGGTGTCCGCACTGCGGGCAGGTCTGGTAGCCCGCCGCGATCAGGGCCTGGCAGTTCGGACACTCCTTTGCCGGCGCTTCGCCGTCGCCGCGATCGTCGGTGGCGATGCGGATCGCGTCGACCGGGCCGTGGCGGAGCACGTTGCCGCCGAAGTCCAGCACGAGGCAGTCGGACTTGCCCGGGTGGAGGCGGAAGCCCCGGCCCACCATCTGGTAGTACAGGCCCGGTGACATGGTCGGGCGCACCAGCGCCACGCAGTCGATGTGCGGTGCATCGAAGCCGGTCGTCAGCACGTTCACGTTGCACAGGTACTTGAGCTCGCCCGAACGGAAGCGGCCGAGGATCGCCGCACGCACGCCGTCGGGCGTGTCGCCGGTGACGAAGCCGCACTCGATGCCGTGCTTGGTCTTGAGCACATCGACGATGTGCTGGCCGTGGCGGATGCCCGACGAGAAGATCAGCGTGGCGCTGCGGTCCTTGGTGTGCTCGGCGATCTCGGCGCACGCGCCCTCGACCAGCCCCTCTTTGTCCATGAGATCCTCGACCTCGCTGGCAACGAACTCGCCGGCGCGGACGTGCAGATCGTCGGTGCTGATCTTCTGCAGACCCGCCTTGGTCTTGAGCGGCGACAGGAATCCCTGCACGATCAGCTCGCGGACGCCGACCTCGTAGCAGACGTGGTTGAGGATGTTCTCGGCGGCGCAGATCGAGCCGGACTTCATGCGGTACGGCGTGGCGGTCAGCCCGATGATGCGGACGTTGGGGTTCACCACCTTGGCGTCGGCGATGAACTGGCGGTACATGCCGTCGTCCTCGGCGGGGACCATGTGGGCCTCATCGACGATGATCAGATCAACGGGCCCCAGGTCGCAGGCCTTTTTCCAGATGCTCTGGATGCCCGCGACCGTGACGGCGTAGCCGAGATCCTTGCGTTTGAGGCCAGCCGAGTAGATGCCCATCGGTACGTCGGGCGCGATGACGCGGAGCTTGTCCGCCGCCTGCTCGAGCAGTTCCTTCACGTGGGCCAGCAGCACGACTCGGCCGCCCCAGTGGCCGACGGCGTCGCGGCAGATCGTGGCAATCACCTGCGTCTTGCCCCCGCCCGTCGGGATGACCACGCACGGGTTGTCGTCGCGGGTCCGCAGGTGCTCGTACACCGCAGCGATCGATTCGGATTGGTAGGGTCGAAGGTTCATGGTTTGATCTGCGTGATCTCCACCAGCACTTTGCCGCTCGGCGTCACCGGGCCGCGTTCGACAACCAGCCGATCGATCTGCGAGTCGTCGCGGTACGCCCCGCCCTTGGCCAGGGCATCGAGCAGGGCTTTCTGCACGTTGTCCAGATCGCGGCGGCGGTTGTCGGGCGGGCAGACGGTGACACGCACCTCCAGCCGACCGTTCATCCGCACCACACGCATCCCCGCGAGGGCGGCGCACACGCTTGCGCGGTAGCGCCGCCCCTCGCGGCTCAGCACGGTCCTTGAGCCCATCCGTCGCCAGATGTGGTTCACACTGGGCGGGTACGGGAGCTCGAGAACGCGACCAGATGGACTCAGCGTTTCCAGGGCGGCGTGCTCCCCGGGCCAACGCCGACGGGAGCGCGGGCGCTCACCGGCGAGCCGCCACCGCCCTTCTTGGCGTAGCCCTTGATGACGTTGGTGAACTCGCTGTTGTCGTCGCGCTTCTTGAGCCCGACGTTGATCTCCAGCGGCACGTTGTGGAGCTCGACCGAGTCCTTCGGCTGCATCACGCCGATGGCGCGGCAGATGGCCGAGAGCTCGCCGCGAGCGATCTTGACCGTCATCTCGCTCTTGTTCTCGAGGTTGAGGCGGGCCCAGACCAGGCGGCCCTTGAACTCCCCGTCGATGATCTGGAAGGTCAGCTGCAGGTACTTGCCCCCGCCGGTCTTGGTCGGCTTGAGCTCCGACTCGGAGATGACGGCGAGGTACTTGCCCGCGGGAAGTGGGTCGAGAGCGACGGACGGGTCAACCTGGTTGGCGTCGAAGTTGTTCAGAGTGGCCATGAGTCATTTCCTTTGCGGTTGGTGATGAACGTGTGAGGGATGGACCGCGGCAACGGCGCTCAGGCCGCAGCGGTGTTGTCGGTGGTGGGGGCAGGGGTGGCGACGGCGGCGGACGGGTCCTCGCCGCGCACGAGCGCCGCAAAGACGCGGTAGTCCAGCGGGATCTCTTCGGGCAGACCCAAGCGGTTCTTGGCGACGTGCGCCGGCCGTTCGACGGTGCGGATGATCCGCTCGCCGGTGGAGACGCCGTTGTGCTTGGCCTTGTTGAAGCCCTCGTCGACCTTGATGGTGTGGACCTTGTACGTGGCGAAGAGCACCTCGTCGGCCCACTCCTGCACCAGCGCCGACGCGAGCTTGTGCAGGCGCGGCGAGTAGCGGTCGTACGGCACAGTCTCGGGGTTCTCGAACTTCTCGATCTTGGCGTGCGCGATGAGGACCACCGTCATGCCGCGATCGCTGCGGAGCGCATCGAGCGCGCCGAGCACTGCACGCCACTTGTCGACCGCGAAGGCAAAGCCCTTCGCATACCCAATCTTCTCGATGTTCTCGACGCTCTCGTCGGCGCAGACCTCGCCCCAGATCAGGCGCTCGAGCCAGTCAAGGCTGTCGATGACGACGGTGCGGTAGTCGTGGTCACCCGAGTACAGGGACTCGAGCGCCGCCATCACCTCGCCGAGGCTGCGGGCCAGCGGGAACGACTCGCAGTCGATGTCGGCCAGGCCGTCTTCGGTGGGAACGAAGATGGGCTTCTCGGCCATCGCGCCGAACGTGCTCTTGCCGATGCCGTGAGTGCCGTACAGCATCACGCGGCGGGGACGGGCCTTGCGGCCCTTGCTGATCTGGTTCATGAGGGTTGCGGGTGCGGTTGTGGGCATGGAATCTCCGTGATTGCAGAAAGTGGGATCGATGTCCTCAGGCCAGATGTCGCGGGTGAACGCGCCTTGGCCGAGGCGGACGAGTGGAAGTGATGTGGTCACGCGGCCGCCGCCGCGACGGCGGGTTCGGTTTCGCGGCGGACGGTGAAGGCCTCGCGACCAAACTCGTGCGACAGCAGCGACGTGTAGATCTGGGCCGTCGCGTCGGCGGGGGCGGTGCCGCCGCTCACGCGGATTTCGGCGCGGATCGGGTCCACCGCGTAGGTGACCTCGGTGCGGACCTTCGCCTCGCCGTGGAGGCCCTCGGCCGCCAGAAGCGAGAGGCGAAGCGTGTTCTCCGCCTCGGCGAGATCGACATCGGCGGTGAACTGGAAGCGGAACTCCGAAGTACGCATGGGCTTGTCCTCCGATCAGGTGAGGGGCGGTGCAGTGCGATCTCCGGCAAGCTGCGGAGCGCCGGCTCAGGGGGATGAGCCGGACGCTCCGCGCCGCCGGTCCGCAGCGAGCGGTTGCCCGCTGCTGGAGCCCTTATGCGAACGGCGAGCGGCCTGCGCGCGATTTGATGACACGCTCACGGATGGCGGCAAGCATGGCGGCGATGCGCCGGCGTGGGATGCGGCGCTTCTGGGCGGTGCCGCTCAGGCCGTGGTTGACCACATCCCGGAGCAGAGCCCGCTCCCGGGCCGTCAGCAATGCCTCAACGGCGTTCCACTCGTCGCGGATGTCGACGCCTTCTTCGTGCGGGATTGCCGATCGCCCAGTACGGCGGCGACCGTCCTCATCGCCGATGAGCCCGGACAGAGAATCGGACTCGCCGCGCGCGCCGGGGAAGGCCGAGTCCAGCGAGAATGCCCGCAGGCCGTCGCGGCGCTTGCGGCTCTTGCGGCGGCGAACCTCCATGCCGATCCAGCTCGTCACCACCGAGGTGACGAAAGCCTCGACGGAGCCGCGGCCTGCATCGAAGAGTTGCTGCTTGGTCATGAGGAACAACGCCATCTCCTGGCGCAGGTCCTCCTCCTCCGACCGCGTGAAGCCGGCGCTCCGGCTGAGGAACGCGGCCTTGCGGCGGATCAGGTCGGCGGTGAACGGGTTTGAAACGACGTCGCTGCGGCTGGTCATGGGACCTCCGAGGCCGGAGGTCTGGCTCACCAACCAGCCACGAAGCCCGCTGCGCCGCGGCGACAATGCCGCGGGGAAACACAGGAACGTCCGTGACTGGCCGGTTATGAGCCGACCGGCCTCGGACGCAGGCCGGGGTGTCGCGGGCGGCGCATGAAAAAGGCGGGCCGCTCGCCCGCCAAAACACTCGCCGCAGTCCCTGAAATGCAGCGTTTATCGCCTCTGCGAGATTTTCTTTGCCCTGTCGCGGGACTGCGACGCGACACGGCGATCGACCGACCCGGAGTCATCCTGGTCGATCAGCGCCTCCAGGCCTCCCGAACGGTCGATGGCTCGCTGGACCTGGTCCTTGGATACTGGCCTGCCGAGTTGCTTCGTCAGCTCCGCCGCAGCCTTCCGGGTCGAGCCAAACGTCTTCCGCGCAGCAACAAGAACGTCGTCCTGCAGGTGGCCCTTGATCTCGGCTTTGACCTGTTGGCGAACGATCCGCTTCTTCACCTCGGGGTCCGTGGGCAGCAGGCTCCGTTGCTCCGCGACCTCGTCAGCCTCCGTGACCATCGACAGAAGTGCCGCACCATCCAAAACGAACTGCCCATCGGCGATGCTCGCGATGCGCGACAGCGAGATAGTCGCCGGCACTCGTCCCGGCCAGGTCCGATCGTCGGGAACATGGTGAGGGACCAGCACGACCGAGCGGCCGCCCGCCCCGACATGCGCCGCCACGGACGCGGCATCAGAATCCTGCAGCCTCCGAGCGAGGAGAATCTCGCGGGTCTTCCCCTGCCAAGGAATTCGGCCGAGCCGCCAGAGTCGGTCGGGAACAATCGCCACCGGCGTGGCGGTGAACGAGAGGGCGCTCGCGACAGCAGCGGCAGATCCCTGCGGATGGACCTGCCATCCGCGGCACATCTCCGGCGTTACCTCGACCCGCAGGTCCTCGGGGCAGTAGATCCACAAGCGATCATGGCCATCGGGGCCTGCGCGTTTGGCGACAATTTCAACGTGGCGGTCCTCGCAATGCGGGCACGCCGCCGTCAGGCCACCAGAGGCTGATCGCACGAGGCCGAGTCGCTCGGCCGTAGTGAGCGAGCCTGGCGGCCACTCGGCCACGTCGCGGTGATCAAACACGCGATCGACGTCGTCGAGGGCGAAAAGCAGCAGCCTCATGAATGCCTCACTGGTCATTGGTCACCCCCCAGCGTTTGAGGCAGCGATCCCCAATGACACGGTGCTCGTCGGGCTTGCTCTTGAGGTTGCTGGAGTTGGGCACGGAGATGTCGAACGCCAGTGTCGGTGCCCGGCCCGGCCCCTCGTGCGCGAACTTGAGCGAGAACGACGCGGACGCGACGCGCACCCCGTCGGTGTTGACATTCTCCGACCGGATCCACCGCTCGAGCTTGCGGTAGATATCGTCGCGGGATCCCTTGGGATCGGCCTTGATCTCGATGTACCCGCTGGAGCCGCGGGGCACGATCCGCATCCGCGTGATCTTCGCCTCCTCCACACCGTCAGTCGCCTCCAGCGGCAGCTGAGAGTTTGGAGCCAGCAAGTGGTCGAGCACAAACGTCGGCCGCAGCGGGTCCGTCGGCGCGACGGAGAGCCCGAGCACCGCCTTGCAGAATGCACACTGCAGTGGTTCCCAGACCTTCTTGCCGCCCTGCGCAAACACCTCCAGCGAGCCGTCGTCTGCGTTGTAGACGAAGACGTTCTCGAAGGCGTATCGGTCTGACCGGATGATCGGCTGGTCACTCTCGCCGTCGAAGACGATGTGCTTGTCGGGATAGTCGTCAAGGTACGCGAAAAAGTACTCCGCGCCGCCCTGGCGGCGATAATGCACGACCTTGCAGCACCGGCCGCGCATCTGCACCGGCCCGTAGTACGACGTCAGCGCATCGCCGAGGGCTTGGAGCATGCTGTCCGTCACGACGATTGCCTCTTTGGGCAGGCTGTTGCGCCGTTTCCAGTGACGGCCCGCCGCAAGCGCGTCGGCCCGGGCGAAGAGGGCTGCCTCGCTGAAGGCCTCTGGAAGGTTGAGGTAGACCCACATCGCCTTGTCTTGTTTGCTCGCCTGCGCCTTGAACTGGTCAGCGATTTCAGGCTTGCGCCACAGGATCTCCTCGGCCAGCACCGCCATGCCGCGGTGGTCAGAGAGTTCGCTGATGTCCCGGAGGATCACCTGCACCGCGAGCTTCTGATGCTCCGGCAGTGACTGCCACGCATCAAACACCGGATCGATACGGTGCTCGCTGAGCTTGTCCCACGGGACGTCGGCGAGCTCGCCGCGCCGCGTGAAGAACTCGCGGAGCAGCGAGTTGGCGATCTGCTTCAGGACTTTGCGGGGATCGAACGGTTTTGCCATTGCTGAGTTTCCTTGTCTGTCGTTTGCTAAATGGTTGACACTCAGGACGTGACAGTGCCGTGCCGGTGTCGGTGTCGGATCGTGCAGGGTCAGAACAGTGTGTTGGGTCGTTCGCGCATCAGCAGGCCGAGTTTCTCGAGGCGGATGCGCATCGCCTCGGCGGACACTTCAAACCGCTCGGCCAGCGGCTTCGAGAAACGATCGAGCGTGGCGTCGGCCGCGTCGCGGCCGTCGGCGACGGGTGCGGGCGGAAGATCCGCGAGCACCACATGGTCCAGGCTTCCGCGCCAGTCTTTCCACGCTGCGACGACGAGCGACTTCGGCATGAGCAAATAGCTGGCGTACGTGTCGGCCTGCCACTCAACAGGAAGTTTGTCGCCAGCGCGGCAAACGAACGCAGGCTGACCGCGACCATCGAAGAGCGCAGCCTGCCCCGGGTCTTCGCGGTAATACGAGCGATGGAGCCGCCAGTGACCGATCTCGTGCGCCAGCGTGAAGCGGTAGCGTCCGAGCCGCGACGGGTTCTCCGAAGGATCGAGCCGAGTGTCGATCCGCACCAGCTTCTCGTTGAACCAGATCGCGCCGAGCACGCCATCGGTCCCGAACAGCGCGGCGAGGTCCTCGATGGCAAAGGTCAGACCAAGGTGCAGCTCGAGGATGTCCTCGACGGGCATGGGCCCAGCGACAGGAGCGTCGGTGCGGTGCGCGTACTCCGCGATGAGCGCATCCGCGTCACGCTCTATGCGGACTTCCGGCACATATGGCACGTCCGAGATGGCCCCACGGGCGCTCACTGCGGATCGCCCTCCTTGCGCATCTTGGCGGCCTGATCTTGGAGCTTCTTGAGCTGCTCGGGCGTCAACCCCTTCACGGCGCGCAACAGCGCCGGCATCGCCTCGGGCTGGCTCTGGATGATCTTCGGCAGGTCTTCGGGGACGCGGCCCGCCATCGCGATCAACTCGTCTGCGCTCTCGCCGAGGAGTTCGGCCATCTTCTGGATCCGATCGGCCGTCGGCGGCGAGTCGACTTTGTCCTGTTCGACGTGAGACAAGTAGGTCGGGCTGATGCCGACAAGCTCGGCGAACCGGCGCAGGCTGTACCCTTTGGCCGTGCGGCGCTCGCGGATGAAGGTGCCGAACTTTGGTTTCTGGGCGGTCATGACGGTTTGACGCTCGCTCGTTCCCTGTTTACTGTACATGGACATAACCGGCGGGTCAACCCGCGCCGGCGTCATCGGCGTCCCCACGGAGCTCCTCATGGCACTTTGGCTCAACAGATCAGGCCGACACTGCGAGCATGAGACCAAGTTCCTCGAGGAGGGGCGCATCTATCTGACCTGGGGTGGCTTGAACCATGACCTCGGCAAGCTGGCGGACCGCGACGCCCTAATGGCTGTGCTTGAAAAAGTCTATCCACAGTTCAAAAAGTTCCACCGCGTCCAGAACTCCGGCCAGATCTGGGCGTTCGCGCACAAGATGGCCAAGGGGGACTGGGTGGCCGTGCCCAGCAAACGGAAGACGATCCACATTGGTGAGATCACCGGCGACTACCAGTTCGATCCGAAGGCCACGAACCCGTACTACCACTTTCGCACGGTGAAATGGCTCGAGCAGGACATTCCTCGGACCAACTTCGATCAGGACATCCTCAACTCGCTGGGCGCATTCACGACGGTCTGCCAGATCAAGCGGAACGATGCCGAGGCCCGAGTCCGCGCCATGAAGGCCAACGGATGGCGTGCTACGAACGCCAAGCCGAAGGTTGCTCGCATCGCCGACGACGAGGAGCCGGCTGATGCCACGGAAACTGGCGAGCTCGATCTTGAACAGATTGCTCGCGATCAGATAGCCCGGCTCATTTACAGCAAGTACGCCGGCCACAACCTTGAAGAACTCGTCGAAGCAATCCTTGCCGCTCAGGGCTTCACGACCCATCGCAGCGACAAGGGCGCAGACGGCGGCATCGATATTCTCGCCGCGCCCGACACGCTCGGATTCGGTCACCCGCGAATCTGTGTTCAAGTGAAAAGCCAAACGACCCCACTCGAACGCCCGGTGCTCGATCAGCTCGTCGGCACGATGCAGAATGTGGGCGCTGATCAAGGCCTGCTGGTCTGCTGGGGAGGGTTCAAGCCCACGGTGCTTCGTGAGCTTCCCCGCCTCTTCTTCAAGGTCCGGCTTTGGGATCAGACCGACCTCATCGAGCACTTCCTCGCCGTGTACGACAAGCTCGATGAAGAACTCCGTGCAGAACTGCCGCTGAAGCGGGTGTGGGCTGTCGCCGCCTCCGAGGCTGACGAGCAGGAATAGTCACGAAACCAACCGCAAAGGCACCAGACCAAACTCATGGCCATCAAGAAATCAGACCTGTACTCCTCTCTCTGGGCCTCGTGCGACGAGCTGCGTGGCGGCATGGATGCCAGCCAGTACAAGGACTATGTCCTGTTCATGCTGTTCATCAAGTACATCACCGACAAGTACGGGAACAGCAGCGATTTCGCCCCGCCAGTCACCATTCCCAAAGGCGCGAGCTTCGTCGACATGATCGCGTTGAAGGGCAAGAGCGACATCGGCGACAAGATCAACACGCAGATCATCCAGCCGCTCATCGATGCGAACGCCCGCCTCGCACGCAGCGACTTCCCTGACTTCAACGACCCGAACAAGCTTGGCGAAGGCCAGGCGATGGTCGATCGCCTCACCAACCTGATCAGCATCTTCCAGAAGCCTGAGCTCGATTTCTCGCAGAACCGTGCTGAGCACGACGACATCCTGGGCGATGCGTACGAGTATCTGATGCGCCACTTTGCCACCGAGAGTGGCAAGAGCAAGGGGCAGTTCTACACGCCGGCCGAAGTCAGCCGCGTCATCGCGAAGGTCATCGGCATCTCTCCGTCCAACACGAAGGCCTCGACCACCGCGTATGACCCCACTTGCGGCTCGGGCTCCTTGTTGCTCAAGGTCGCGGCTGAGGCGGGCAAGCACATCACGCTCGAAGGCCAGGAAAAGGACGTGACCACGGCGGGCTTGGCCCGCATGAACATGATCCTGCACGACTTCCCCACGGCCAACATCCTCTCCGGCAACACGATCGCCGCGCCGAAGTTCAAGGATGGAGAGCAGCTCCAAACGTACGACTACGTGGTCGCCAATCCTCCATTCTCAGACAAGACCTGGACGACCGGAATCACGCCGTCCCGCGATTCCTATCAACGCTTCGCCTGGGGCGAGCCGCCAGCCCGCCAGGGTGACTACGCCTACCTGCTTCACATCATCCGCTCCATGAAGTCCACGGGCAGGGCAGCGTGCATTCTTCCGCACGGCGTGTTGTTCCGCAGCAACGCCGAGGCAGTCATCCGCCGGAAGTTGGTCGAATCCGGGTACCTCAAGGGCATCATCGGCCTGCCGGCGAACCTCTTCTATGGCACGGGCATCCCCGCCTGCATCCTCGTACTCGACAAAGAGAACGCCGCGGGCCGCAAGGGCGTGTTCATGCTCGACGCCTCCAAGGGCTTCATCAAGCAAGGTGCAAAGAACCGTCTGCGAGATCAGGACGTCCACAAAATCGTCGACGTATTCACCAAGCAGACGGACGTTCCTCGCTACGCCCGCATGGTGCGGTTCGACGAGATCGCCGACCCAAAGAACGACTTCAATCTCAACCTGCCTCGATACATCGACAGTTCTGAACCCGAGGACCTCCAGGACATCGATGGACATCTTCGAGGCGGTATTCCGGAGCGGGATATCGACGCCCTGGATCACTACTGGAAAGTCCTCCCGGCGGTCCGTTCCGCGCTCTTCAAGTCCGCGGGTCGCACCGGCTACGGCGCGATACGCCTTCCGATCGCCGAGGTGAAGCCCGCCATCCTCGGACACGACGAGTTCGCCGCGTTCAACAAGAAGGTCACGCAGCTCTTCGTGTCGTGGCGCAAAGCGAGCACCACCAAGCTGGCCGCCTTCACCAAGAACGGTCATCCAAAGCGACTGATCGAGGACCTCTCTGAGGATCTCCTCGCGACGTTCCGCAAGGCTCCACTCCTTGACGCCTACGACGTCTATCAACGCCTGATGGACTATTGGGCTCAGACGATGCAGGACGACACGTACCTGATCTCCGCCGACGGGTGGGTCAAGGGTGCACAGCCGCGTGAGATCAAGCAGGTCAAGAACAAGGACAACAAGCTCGTGTGGCCCGAGGACCACGACTATTTGAAGGGGAAGCGCCGCTTCAAGTCCGATCTCGTGCCCGCCTCGCTGCTCGTCGCCAAGTACTTTTCCAAGGAACGCGACGCCATCGCCGCGCTCGACGACAAACTCGCGAGCATCGAACAGCAACTCGCAGAGGTGATGGAGGAGAACAGTGGTGAGGACGGCCTGCTCGCCGAGGTCATTGAGGGCGAGGGCGACAAGCAGAAGATCACCGCCAAGGCCGTGAAGGCGCGTCTCAAGGAGATCGAGGACGACCCGAACTTCAACGATGAGCGGAAGGTCTTGAAGGCCTATGCCGCGCTCCTCGAGAAACAGTCGGACACCAAATCGGACCGGAAGGCGGCGCAGGAGGACCTGGACGCCAAGCTCGACGCCAAGTATCCCAAGCTCACCGAGGCCGAGGTCAAGACGCTCGTCATCGACGACAAGTGGATGACTCACCTGGCGGCCGCGATTGAGGATGAACTCGATCGGGTGTCACAAGCATTGACCGGACGTGTTCGGGAACTCGCTGAGCGATACGCCACGCCGCTCCCTTCGCTTGTCGCCGAGGTCACCAAGCTCAGCGCCCGTGTCGATACCCACCTCAAGAAGATGGGAGCAACATGGAACTGAAGCCCGGCTACAAGCGGACTGACGCGGGGATCATTCCGTCAGATTGGGATGCGGTGCCCCTGGGGAACATCGGGGACGCATTGATCGGTCTCACCTATCGACCGGAGGATGTTCGCCCCCACGGAACGCTGGTGCTGCGTGCATCCAACATCCAAAATGACAAACTGGCCTTTGACGACAATGTCTACGTCGGCGTCGAGGTCCCAGAGCAGATCATGGTGCGCCCCGGCGACGTGCTGATCTGCGTGCGGAACGGCAGTCGCAATCTGATCGGAAAGGCTGCACTTCTCGACGAGCGTTGCGTCGGGATGACTTTCGGCGCCTTCATGGCCGTGCATCGTGGTCAGGACGGCAGACTGGTGAACTACCTGTTCCAGTCGAACATCCTGAAGCGGCAGATCAATGAGCACCTCGGGGCGACGATCAACCAGATCACGAATCGCAGCCTCAACGCCTTTTGCATCCCGCTTCCGCCGACAGAATCTGAGCGCGAGTCCATCGGGACAACCCTGAACGATGTCGACGCCCTGCTTGATGGATTGGACCGCCTGATCGCGAAGAAGCGTGATCTCAAGCAGGCCACGATGCAGGAACTCCTGACCGGTCGCAATCGCCTGCCGGGGTTCAGCGATGAGTGGACGATGAAGCGCCTCGATCAGCTCGCGAAAATCGTGATGGGGCAGTCTCCGGACTCGAAGTACTACAACAGGGTCGGCGACGGAGTTCCGCTGATTCAGGGCAACGCTGATATTGTCGGGAGACGCTCCGTAGCTCGCGTCTGGACGAGAAAGGTGTCCAAGCCCGGCCAATCAGGCGATATCTTGCTCACCGTTCGTGCGCCAGTCGGCGAAGTGAGCATTGCATCCGAGGATTGCTGCCTCGGTCGCGGCGTATGCGCTTTGAGGGCCATTGGAGACCAGGCATTCCTCTTTCACGCGCTGGTCTTTGCAGAAGCGGTCTGGAGGGTCCTGGAGCAGGGAAGCACATTCACTGCGGCCAATTCTGCCCAGGTTGCGGCGTTCTCAGTCCGCGTGCCACGGTCGGAGACAGAGCAAGCCGCGATCGCTGAAGTGCTCTCCGGTTTGGACGCGGAGATCGCCGCCCTTGAAGCCCGCCGGGACAAGACCCGCCTGGTCAAGCAGGCCATGATGCAGGAACTGCTCACGGGACGCACTCGCTTGGTGGACGCCAAAGGAGCGCGCGTATGAGCCCCGTCGTCCCCACTCACGACCCCGGAGGCAAGGTCCGGCCGGCTTGGCCCACAGACTCCACGGTCACCGTCGTGTTCTCAGAGTGCCAGCAATATCGCTATCAACTGCGAGAGGTTTGGGATATCTCCAAACCTTTCGTTCTGTGGTTGTTGATGAACCCCAGCGTGGCGTGCACGGCCTACAGCGACCCGACCCTCCGCAAGACCGGAAAGTTCGCTCGCGCCTGGGGCTTTGGCGGCCAACTCGTTGGGAATGTCCACGCGTACCGGGCCACCGACAAGAGCAATCTGCTGAACGTCGCGGACCCGGTCGGCCCGGGGAATGACACCGCAATCCTCGAGATGGCGGCTCAGGCAAAGACGGTCGTCCTTGCGTATGGCCAACCTCCAAAGGCTCTCCGCCAACGAGGCCGGGAAGTTGAAGCGCTCCTCTCGCATCATCCAGAACTCTGCCACCTGCGACTCGCTCAGGACGGGACGCCCGTCCATCCTCTCTATCTGCCCGAGTCTCTTCGTCCCATCGCTCACAAGGGGAGAACCAATGCCTGAATCCCCACGCGCCCGTTCCGAACGCCGCACGCAGAACCGCGTCGCGGCCATGTTCACCGATCAATCGCGGCCGGACTGGCTGGGCTATCGCCACCTCGGGGACTGGAAGAAGCGCGAGAACAACCGTCCGATCGAGGTGGAACTGCTGCGGGCCAACCTATCCGCCCGGGGGTACTCGCCCGCGCACATCTCCGCCGCCATCCAGAAGCTCGAAGCGGCCGCCGACGCCACGGGCATCACGCTGTATCAGGCCAACATGCGAACGTACCAGTTGCTGCGGTACGGCGTGCCGGTGCAGATCGCAGCTGGCGCGGCCCACGAGACCGTACACCTGGTCGATTGGCAGAATCCCGACAAGAACGACTTCGCGATCGCCGAGGAGGTCACCCTTCGCGGCGGTTATGAGCGTCGCCCTGATCTGGTTCTGTATCTGAACGGCATCGCCGTCGGCGTCATCGAGCTCAAGCGCAGTTCCGTGGAGGTAGCCGACGGCGTGCGACAGTTGATCACCAATCAAGAGGAGATCTTCAACAAGAACTTCTTCAGTACGGTTCAGCTCGTGCTCGCTGGCAACGACTCGCAGGGCTTGCGGTATGGCACCACGGGCACACCCGAACAGTTCTTCGTCGAGTGGAAGGATGAAACCCCGCCAATCGGTGGGGCAGCGCCCGCCGCCGGCGCGTTGCTCGATCGCCCGCTCGCCCAGTTGTGCAACAAGGCCCGTCTCCTGGACCTCATCCGCAACTTCATCATCTTTGACGCTGGCCAGAAAAAGGTGCCCCGGCAGCACCAGTTCTTCGGCGTCAAGGCCGCCCAGGAACGAATCGCCAAACGCGAGGGTGGCGTGATCTGGCACACACAGGGGAGCGGCAAGAGTATCCTGATGGTGCTCATCGCGAAATGGCTCATGGAGCACGACCCCGAGGCTCGCATCCTAGTCATCACCGACCGCGACGAGCTCGACAAGCAGATCGTGGGGGTCATGAAGAATGCGGGCGTCATCGGCCCGGAAGCCCCGTCACCACGGATCACCACGCGCGCCGAGTTCGTCGAGAAGCTCGGTGCGCCGTCGCCTCGTCTGCTGTGCGCTCTGGTGCACAAGTTCGACTCGACTGACCTCTCCGGGCCGCCGCCGACCGTCGTCGGCCGGTTCTATGTCTTCGTCGATGAGTGCCACCGCACGCAGGGTGGCGACATGAACAAGCAGATGAAGCGTTGGCTTGCCGGCGCGATCTTCATCGGCTTCACGGGCACGCCCTTGCTCCGCAAGGACAAGGTGATGACGCGCGACGTGTTCGGCACGTACATCCACACGTACAAGTTCCACGAGGCCGTAGCAGACAAGGTCGTGCTGGACCTGAAGTATGAGGCCCGCGACGTTCCACAGCGGATGACCTCGCGCGATGCGATCGATCGGTGGTTCGAGCAGAAGACCCGCACGCTGAACAACTTCCAGAAGGCCGTGCTGCGGAAGCGCTGGGCCACGATGGAGGAGTTGATGAGCGCCGGCGAGCGCAAGCAGCGCATCATCGCCAACATCATCGAGGACTTCAGCCTCAAGCCCCGCCTCAACAACGACCGTGGCACGGCGATCCTCGTGGCGGCTTCGATCTACGACGCTTGCCACTACTACCGCCTGTTCCAGAACACTCAGTTCGGACCGTACGTCGGGATCATCACGTCCTACGAACCGAACCACAACGCAATCTCACGGGAGCCGGCCAACAGCGACGAGCGGTACAAGTTCGACACGTACACACAGCACGTCCTCAAGAACGGACAGACGACCAAACAGTACGAGGACGAGGCCAAACGCCGGTTCATCCAAGAGCCGGCGAACATGAAACTCCTGATTGTCGTGAGCAAGCTGCTGACGGGATTCGATGCCCCGAGTTGCACCTACATCTATCTAGACAACGAGCTCCGTGACCACAACCTGTTCCAGGCGATCTGCCGCACGAACCGGCTTGACGGCGACGACAAGGACTACGGCCACATCGTCGATTTCAAGGAGCTTTTCGGCGATGTTCAGCAGGCCATCGCGGTCTACAGCTCCGACGAGCTCGACATCGACGAAGGCTGTGGCGGCGACAACAACGTCCACCTGAAGGACTGGCTCAAGGAAGGCAAGAAACAGCTGGACGCGGCGTTTGAAATGTTGCGGCACCTGTGCGATCCGGTCGCCCCGCCCCGCGAGATGGAGCAGTACCTGCACTTTTTCTGCGGAGATGCGGCCGGTCCGACTGCTCTGGCCGACACGGAACCGCTGCGTGTATCGCTCTATAAGGCTGTGGCCGTTTTCGTCCGTGCGTTCGCGGCGATTGCCGCCGACCTCATCGAGGCCGGGTACTCCGAAGCGGAAGCCGAGACGCTCCAGAAGCAGGTGGAGTTCTACAGCGATATTCGCGCCGCCATCAAGCGGCATTCCGGCGAGGAACTGGACATCAAGCCCTACGAGGCCGACATGCGGCACCTCCTGAACACCTACATCCAAGCAGATGCAGCGAAGGATCTGGGCGAGTTGGGCGAGATGTCGTTGACGGACTTGATCATCAAGACGGGCATCCACGACGCCATCGCGAAGACACTCAACGAGAAGGGCAAGCTGTCAAAGAACTCGATCGCCGAGGGAATCATCAACAACGTGCGCAAGACGATCATTCGGGATCAGCTGACCGACCCGCGCTTCTATGAGCAGATGTCGCTTCTGCTGGAGGACCTGATCAAGCAGAGTCGGGCAGACACCGCTGCCTACGAAGAGTTCCTGCGTAAGGCCGAGGCGCTCGTTAAGCGGCTTGCTTCGAAGCAGTCGGACCAGGGAGTGCCCGCCTCGCTGTACGGCAAGCACGAAGCGATCACCATCTACAACAACCTCGCCACGGTGCCGGCCACGACCTTTCAGTGTCCGGCCGGCGAGGATGAGCGTGCCGCCCTGGCTCTCGACATCGACCTCACCGTTCGTGAGCGTGCCCCGGCGGGATGGAAAGGAGACGACACTCGGGAGCGACAGCTGTTGAACGCGTTGTTCCCGATTCTCGGCCGCGACCGCGCCGCCACGCAGGCGGTCTTTGAGATCATCAAGAATCAACCGGGGTACTGATGTCCGAAACGCTCCAGATTGGTGATTTGTCGATCGCGGTGACGCGGAAGGACGTCAAGCACGTCCACCTCTCCGTGCACCCGCCGAGCGGACGTGTCACACTCGTGGCACCCAAGACAACACGTTCAGACGTGGCGCGGGCCTACGCCGTCTCGAGACTCAGCTGGATTCGGGACAAGCAGTCGAAGCTCAAAGGGCAGGCTCGGGAGACGCCGCGCGCCTTTGTCGTGAGGGAGAGCCACTATTTGTGGGGACGTCGTTACCTGTTGGCCGTCACCGAAGTGGACTCAAAGCCTGGGGTGAAGCTCGACCATCGACGCATCACGCTCATCGTTCGCCCGGGAAGCACGAAGTCAAAGCGTGCCGAAGTGATGCACGAGTGGCACAAGTCGCTTCTTCACGAGGCGATCCCCGCATTGATCCGCAAGTGGCAGACGAAGCTCGGTGTCGAGGTGGCGGGCTACTTCCTGCAGCGGATGAAAACCAAATGGGGCGGCTGCAACCATCGGGCGCGACACATACGCCTGAACACCGAGCTGGTGAAGAAGCCCAAGGATCTGTTGGAGTATGTCGTCGTGCATGAGATGTTGCATTTGATCGAGCCGACCCACAGTGAGCGGTTCGTGGCGCTCTTGGATAAGCACTATCCGACCTGGCGGGAGGCTCGGGCAGAGCTAAATGAACTCCCGTTGGCCGCCGAAGCCTGGCTGGAATGACGACTGATGGTGAAATCGACCCGTGGAGACAAAACGTTGGAACAACCTCGAATCATCGCTGGACGGTACGCTTTAACGCCAAAGATGCGATCAGGCGGGATGTCGGACGTCTACAAGGCACGCGATCTTGTGGGCGACCGTGACGTCGCCGTTAAGCTCTTCCGTGCCGGCGGGCTGAGCCAGGATTTGGTTCACGAGAGCTTCCGACGAGAGTCTGCGGCTCTGCAAGAACTCAAACACCCAAACATCGTTCAACTTCTCGACTTTGGTCACGACGAGCCTACTGACCGGCACTTTCTTGTCCTGGAGTGGATCGAACGCAATCTCGACGAACACGTTGCCACACTCAATCGTGACGATCCTGAGGTCTGGGGATGGGACAGTTTTGCGGAGCGCATCGGTCTGCCGATCCTTCGCGCTCTCGACCTGGCGCACCAACGGAGGTGCATCCACCGTGACATAAAGCCGCAGAACATCCTTGTGTTGCCCGATGGCACACCAAAGCTCACGGATTTCGGCATCGCTAGGCTCAAACGTCTGCTGGACCCTGGAATCACTCTTGCGCAGTTCATGACCCGGCCGTACGCGCCGCCGGAGGATGATCACGGCGAATACACCGAGACGCGCGATGTGTTCGCCTTTGCTGTCCTGACGGTGCGATGCCTATTAGCCCGCCCATTGGACGACTACGCCGCCGTGATCCGAGCGCTCGAGGATGAGTGCGACGTTGTGCCGGAGGTACACGCCGTGCTCAGGCGCGCGGTGTCCCGAGATCCATCGGAACGGCCTCGCAATGCTGGCCAGCTACTTGAAGAGTTGGAGACGATTCAGCGAGAGCGAAAGCAGCACTGGCTCAAGGAAAGGGTGTGCTTCCTCCACCTCGCCCAGAACGCAGTTCGAAAGTGCATCGACCTGTTCGGCATCCAAGACGTGGCTCAGATCCAGGGACTACTGCTCGAAGAAATCAAGGAGGTCTGCGGTGTCCAGCGCCGGCGACTGCCCGAACACATGGGGGGCGAGGAGGTCAACAACGAGTACGAACTGCTAACGCCGACGCTAGCGATCCACTTGGTGATCGGCCCGAACATGCCGGAGCAGTTTGCTGTGGAGTCGGTCAGGCGGCTGCCTCCCGCGTTGTTGGAGCGACTGCGAGAGAGCGCTTGGCCGGCACCGTTCACGTTCAAGTTCGGCCGTGCAGCAACGCGAGAACAGGGTGTCGAGATTCTGAATGCGTTTGAGGTCGGTATCGCCGATCATCTCGACGGACGCAGGCTCTCAAAGGACCAGATTGAGGCCAAGCGCCTATACGAGCGATGGATCAGCATTCTGAACGCGAAAACGGATGTGGAGCGCAATCGTCTGCGGCCGGTGCAGTATGACGGGATCGACATTCGTGGCAGCCGCGTCGCGTTCCGGCTCACGACGCCGGCTGAGGTCGATCTTATTGACGGTATCTGGCGTGTTGACGATTCAGCATTCCGTGGCGAGTTGGATGACTTCGACGGCCGGACGCTCACCCTCTATCAGCCGGGTGCCGAATCCATTCCCCTCCCGCGAAAGGGGGTACTGCGTTTCGATACCCGCGCCGCTGAGGAACCCCTGGTGCGGCAGAGGCGTGCTCTTGAGGACATTCGGCACGGACGCTCTCTGCGGTCCGACCTCGGTCGGTTTCTTACTCGGCCCGATGCCGCGGCCGCCCCTGTGTCCGTGACCATCACCGATTTCTTCATCAAGAATCTCGATGACGACAAGCGCAGCGCAGTCGCGGCCGCGTTGGGAAGCGATGACTTTGTGGTCGTTCACGGGCCGCCCGGGACCGGTAAGACCGCCTTCATTGCGGAACTCGTGCTGCAGCAACTAAAGTCCAAGCCGGACTCGAGGGTGCTTCTGACATCCCAAACGCATATCGCCATCGACAACGCGATCGAGCGCCTCCTTGAAGCGTCTCGCGAGGTGCGGGTTGTGCGACTCGCGGCCGACCCCGATCGGGTCATGCCATCGAGTCGGCCGCTCCTGCTCGATGCGCAGCTGGAGCCGTGGATAGAGCGAGTAGTCACAGATGGCGAACGCTTCTTGGAATCCTGGGCTGCAGAGCGCGGTCTGGAACGGAAGATCGCACAAGTTGCCATCAGTGCCCGCAGGTTCCTTGCCGCGCGAGTCAGGGCGCGATCGCTCGCGGATCGTCTGAACGCGGCAGAGAGAGCACTTCGAGGCGACGAGCCAACGGAGGCCGATCTCAAGACTCGACTTACCGAAGAGGAGCTGGTCGGGCAGATCGAGGAGATCAAGCCCGCGCTGGAACGGGCGCGTCGGGAGCGGAAGGCCGCCGAAGAGGCGCTCAGCCGAATGGACGAGCGCATGGCCGCGATGAGCGATGCCGACCTCGCTGCGCAGCTTCAAACGCTACTGCCCGCGACCGAGACTAGCAAGCAGTTGCTCCGTCTGCTCAAAGTCCACGAGGATTGGACGCAGCGATTGGCAAATCCCAAGGATCTTCGGCCCGCGATTCTGGCAGAGTTCCAGGTGGTCGCGTCGACGTGCGTGGGCCTGGCTGGCCTCTCTGGATTCCGAGAACTGGAGTTCGATCTGTGCATCGTCGATGAGGCGTCAAAGGCGACGGCGACTGAGGTGATGATCCCACTGAGCAGGGCGACCCGGTGCGTGCTGGTTGGCGACGATCGACAGCTTCCGCCTTTCCACGGTGAAGTTCTGCACGATGCCGCACTCTTGGACAAGTACATGTTGTCGCGGGAGGATGTCGAGGAGACACTCTTCGGGCGGTTAGCGGCGCATGGACCGAAGCCGTGCGTGGTAATGCTGAAAAAGCAGTATCGGATGACCAAGCCGATTGGCGACTTGGTGAGCCATTGTTTCTACGGCGGAGACCTGGAGAGCGCACGAACGGATCTGGACCCCGTTGTCAGCGCGGCATTCGGCAAGGCCGTGGCATGGGTGTCCACAGCGGATCGCCCGGACCGTCGTGAGTATCGTGCAGGCACCAGCTTCGGCAATGCAGCAGAGCTTGCGATATGTCCAACGGTGTTGTCGAGACTGCATCGACACTGTGCGGCTGCAGGAGTGCACAAGCGCATACTTGTACTCACCGGCTACTTGGAGCAACGCACGCGACTGGTCGAAGTGCTTCGAACCCGTATCGCGGAGTGGCCCTCCCTCGACATCGAGGTGAACACGGTTGATGCAGCGCAAGGCCGAGAGGCGGACGTGTGCATCTTCTGCGTCGTACGATCAAATGAGAACGGGCAGGCTGGATTTCTAGGCGATCAGGAGCGCATCAACGTCGCCCTGTCGCGGGGAAAGGACGCGCTGGTTATCGTCGGCGACGAGGCGTTCTGCCGGCGTCTTGACGGCGCTACGCCAATGAGAGCGGTCGTGGACTACATCGAGCGCAACCCTGCCGACGCCATCGTTCTTGCCGGAGGTGTCGCATGACCGACCAACCGCTTCCATTCGGTATCGATCTGCAGGCGATCTCGGATCGCTTTGCGTTCAGCAAGCCCGGCATGCGCCTCGTGAACGCGTGTCTGGTCGGTTTGCCGGTGTACGAGCTTCCATTGACCCTACTGGTTCAGGAAGTGCGTCCAATTCCTCCGCTCCAGGAGTTCGCCATGAAGGCGATCGACGAAGGACTTGGACATCCGGACCATGTCGCGGCGTTCTTGGGCCTCGGGCACCGGTCGGTGCGCCGCGTGCTGTCCGATTTGACACGCACGGAAGATGTGCATCTGGCAGCGACCGCGACCCAGGGACACCAGTATCTAGCGCTCACCCAGAAGGGAAAGCGAACTCTGTCTCTGGCGACTCTGTCGATGCCCCAAGACTTTGATGTCAACGTCAAGTACGACGGCCTGTCACGAGAAGTAGTGACCCTCACGAATGAGGCGCTGTTGTTCCCGAAGGACCTGCGAGATCTCGGCATCCCAGAGATTCCGGCGTGCCCTGCTAGGCCACCTCTGCCAAAGGAAATCCTCGTAGCATCCGTCGAACGGATCGCGCAGCAACTGCGGAAGGGTCGCACCCAGATCCGCGAGGTACTCGCGGTGAGATCGGTTGGCCGAACGAAGCGCCTGTACCGCCCTGGAGTCGCGCTGGTGTTTCGCCGGGGCCGGTCCGATGACGTTCAGGTCATGCTCGTGCACGACGGTCGCGTACGCGAGGACTATTCGGCCGCGTTTGCGAAGAGCAAGGCTGCGGTGCGGTTGGGAATCGTCAAAGAAGTGGTTGATGGCGACGACGTGAGCAGGCGGGCGGTCGACGCTCTTGGCCTAAGTCTACCGCCGGTTGCGCCCGCCGAAGAAGTGCTCAAACGCGAACAGGAGGTCGCTGCCGCGAGGGAAGCGCTCGTCGCAGCCAAGGAAAAGACGTCAAACGCGCCGCCTGCTGCGATCGATCCCGTCGCGCCACCACCTCCAGAGGTCGTCGCGGCGCAAAGCCAATTGGAAGGCGCACAGGCCCGGCTCGATGAGTTGCCGGTCCGGCACATCCATACGCCCGACCATCCTGCGCTGCTTGAGCGTGCATTTCTCAAGGCGGAACAGCGACTGCTGCTAGTCTCACCGTGGATTAGCGCCGACGTCGTCGATCGAACAATGCTGCGCAGGCTTCAGGTGCTTTTGATCCGCGGATGCCAAGTCACAATTGGTTGGGGAATCGGCGATCCAGATGCGGATCGGCAGATGCAGAAGCCGAGAAATCGCGAGACAGTCCGTACGCTCGAACAAGTCGCGAATCAGTTCAAGGATAGGTTCAGATTCGTCCGCCTGGGCGACACGCACGCGAAAGTGTTGGTCGTTGATCGGTCTTTCTGTGTAGTTTCAAGCTTTAACTGGTTATCGTTCCGAGGTGACCCAGACCGAACGTTCCGCGACGAACAAGGCGTTTACATCACGATACCAGAAGTCGTAGACGACGTTTACGATAAGAACATGCGACGCGTCCTCGAAGCGACCGGCTAACAGCGAAGCGCAAGCAATTCATCGCGAGAAAGGATTGTCGACCACTTACGGCGCTGTCTGTCCCAATCCATGAAGTGAGTGAGATCACGGAGCAGTCGCTCGTGAATTGGATCTCGCCCATTCGAGGTCGCAGGTAGGAAGAGAATCTGTTCTTGGATATCCGGCGCGAGATGCAGCAGGTTCATGATCTGCGTTATCCGCGGCTGCGTGACATCGCATATCTGGGCCAGTTCGGACTGGTCCGCCACGACGCCCTTGCGAAGCATTCCGTCGAAGTGAATCGCCAGTGCCATCAGACGGGCCACGCGGGGCACGCGGCGGGGCAGGACCTTGGGGGCAGCATCAGGCGCGGAAACGGCCTTAGTGCTCTTGCCGCGTCGAACAAAGTGAATGGGGCGTACGACGGTCGTCATGCAACCTCCTGGAGTTTGCCGCGGCAGAGCGCCGCGATGCCGGTGGGGCGGAACGTCACCGCCACCGTGGCGGCGTCGGCGTCGTATTCGACCGTGGTGAAGATCAACTTCAACACACGGGCTTGCTCACGTGGGGAGAGGTTGGCCCAGACGCCATCAAACTCTTTCAGGGCCTTTCGAGCCTCATCCCTTGAAATCGCGGTGGCGTCCATCTCGGCAAGCCGGGCTTCAACTTCCCCCAACCGCTGGCGGGAGTTGGTGATTCGGCCATGGGCATTCGCCAATTTGGCGGTCACGTCGGTCGCCGGGCTGGCGTCAGCGACGAGCGATTGGAGATCCCTCTCGAGGCGCTTCAGCGACGCTTTGAGCTCATCTCGTTCACGCTGAAGCGACGCAGACTCTTGGTCTAGGCAGGTCCTTGTTTCGGCCAGGACACGATCGAGCAGATCGCGGTCCTCGCCGAGTGAACGGATCTCATTCACAACGATGCGCTCGATCTCCGCTCCCGGAAGTGTTCTAGCGGGACAGGTGTCGCTGCCGCTCTTGATGGCTTTCACGCAGCGGTAGTACCTGTAGAACCGTCCGTCCTTTCCATAGAACGAATGCGTCATCGCGGAGTCGCACACCTTGCAGCGCAGCAGGCCCCGAAGGAGCGCGCCATACTTGTTCCGCACCTCCTTGCCACCGGTGCGGCCGTTCTCTCGCATCTGGCTCTGGACCCGCTCGAAAACGGTCGATTCCACAATCGCCTCGTGCTCACCGTCGTAGACCTGGTCCTTGTGAACGATTTTCCCGATGAGGATCGGATTGGTCAGAAACGCGTACAGCGTCGCCCGGTCGAACGGACGGCCACCTTTAGCCGCTCCCTTTCTCGTGATGCGACGCTTGTTGGGCCATCCGCGCCGGGTCAGCTCGGTTACTACCGGCTGCAATGAACCCTTGTCCAGATACATCTGGAAGATTTCGCGGACACGCGCAGCCTCCTTGGCGTTGATCACCAGCCGCGGACTCCCACCGGACCGGTCGACGTCGTAGCCCAGCACCGGCACGCCGCCCGCCCACTTGCCGCGACGCTTCTGGGCCGCGACCTTGTCGCGGATGCGCTCGCCGATGATCTCGCGCTCGAACTGGGCGAAAGAGAGGAGGATGTTGAGCGTCAGCCTGCCCATCGAGCTCGTGGTATTGAATTGCTGCGTCACCGAGACGAACGACACGCCCTTGCGGTCGAACGCTTCCATGATTCGGGCAAAGTCGAGGAGCGACCGGCTCAGTCTGTCCACTTTGTAGACGACCACGCAGTCGATCTTCCCGGCCTCAATGTCGCGGAGGAGTTGCTCAAGGGACGGCCGCTCCATGCTGCCGCCGGAGAAGCCGCCGTCGTCGTAGCGATCGGGAAGGCAAACCCAGCCTTCGTTCTTTTGGCTTGCGACGTATGCCTCGCCCGCGTCGCGTTGGGCATCAAGGGAGTTGTACTCCTGATCGAGCCCTTCCTCGCTGCTCTTTCTGGTGTAGATCGCGCACCTGATGCGTCGCTTCTCGCCCGCCACGGTTCCGTTCACACCACCAGTTGGGTTGGTTGGGGCTCGTTGTTTCATGACTTCCCCCGTAACCCGAAGAACCTGAACCCGTTGACGTGCGTCCCCGTCACCTTCTTGGCGATGGCCGACAACGAGCGGTAACGCTCGCCGTCATAGTCAAACCCCTGGCCGTCGGGCAGGACGACGACCCGAATGGCCCGGCCCTTGTACTCCTTCACCACGGCAAAGCCAGCGGGTGGGATCCGGGCATCGCCGGTCGCCATTCCCTTCACGGAACGGGTCGTTGTGCAGCCTGGCCCTGGCTGCGGCGGGCAGATCGTGGCCTTTGGGGCCATCACGCGGACCTCCGCGAGGTCGGCCAGCTCTGCTGCCCGCTTCCGCGCCCGCTCGCTCAGACCACCCTCCGCGTTGGCCTGGATCCGCCAGGCGATTTTGCGGATCAGGTACGCGCGGTGGCGAGTACGGCACTTGTGGCCGTGCAGATCTTCGTACCTCTGCACAAGATCGCTTGTGGTCATTTTGCCAAGGTCGTCGAGTTGTCGCTGCATCAAGTCGGACATTGGATCTCCTATCGCATGGGCCGAGAGCGTTAACCCGCGGGCCGCGTTGCGACACTGAGGGCGGCTTCCGGCGAGAGTTCAAGTCCATCGCCGAGAGATCTGGCATGCTCGTCAATCGCCCGCTTGGTCCCGCCTGTCCGCGCCCGTGTGGCACGAACGGCACGCACCACGCCACGCGCCAGAATGCTTGCGATCTCTGCTTCGCGCTCTGCGGGCGTCATGCTGTCCGGGTTCTTCGATGATGTCACGCCGCGGCTCCGGGTTCGATCGCCGCGCCCATCGCGGAATCGTCTCCGGAGCCCTTATGCAATCGCCGAAGCGCGTGCGCGCCGCGATGAACAGGCCGACGCGATCGGAGCACCGTGGCGCAAACATCGCAGTCGTGACAGTGGGGTTTGCGATCGCGCTTCGAGCGAGGTCGCCCGTTAACCCCCGCCCGTTCGGAAGAGAGACCTGGAGAGACTTTGGCCCCAAATCGCCCCCAAGGGCCGCCGGATCGCCGGACGCTGGTTATGGCGGACTGAAGGCCAGAGACGTCGCCGACGGCGGGCCCAGTCGCCAACCCTCGCGGAACGTGGGCCAAAAAGCGAAAACGCCGCCGAGGTCTCTCGGCGGCGTTCCCTGAAAACCAAGGGGCCGGCTGCTTTCGCAACCGGCCCGGTAATAGCGGGGCCAGGATTTGAACCTGGGACCTTCGGGTTATGAGCCCGACGAGCTACCGGGCTGCTCCACCCCGCAATCAATAGTGAGATTGCAAGAACCGGTACCGGAATGAGCCGGGCCTGAACGATAGGGAATCGCGAGGATTACGTCAAGGTGCGTAGGGAAAATCGCGGTTTTTGCGGGATTGCGCGTGGTTTCTTGGTTGTGATTGTCGCGTGGGTACGCTGGTGCATGCTGCGAAGTGTTTTTCTGGCGACGGTTGTTGTGCGCGATTACGACGAAGCGATTGCGTTCTACGTGAACAAGATTGGCTTTGCACTTTTGGAAGATGAAGATCGCGGCGGGGGCAAGCGGTGGGTGCGCGTGGGCCCAGCGGGCGGCGGGGCGGCACTGCTCTTGGCGAAGGCGGTGACGGCGGAGCAGCAGAGCCGCATTGGCAACCAAACGGGCGGGCGCGTGATGATGTTTGTCGAGACGGATGACTTTGAGCGCGACTATGTGCGGATGTGCGAGGCTGGCGTGGTGTTTACGCAGGTGCCGCGGCGGGAGAAGTATGGCACGGTGGCGGTGTTTGAGGATTTGTATGGGAATCGGTTTGATTTGATTCAGCATGTGGAGGCGTGAGCCGTGCGAACACATGACGCATCGACGCGCACATCAATCGTCGTTACGCAATCATGTCGCGCTGCTACCGATGTCCGTGCGCATGACTTTGCCCACAAATCCGATCGCCGCCGCAGCTTCGTACGCGCGGTCGCGGGCTTGTGGGAGCGTCGGCGCGAGGGCGGTGACGCCCAGGATGCGCCCACCATTGGTGACGATTGTGCCGTCGGGAAGTTTCTTGGTACCGGCGTGGTAGACGGTGACGCCCGGCATGCGGTCGGCGGCGTCGATGCCGGTGATGGCGGCTCCGGATTTGGGCTTCTCGGGGTAGCCTTCGCTGGCGATGACGACGCAGCAGCTCGCGTCGTTTTTCCAGCGCACGTCAACATCGGCGAGGCGACCTTCGCAGGTTGCCATCATGAGTTCGAGGATGTCGCTGTCGAGACGCGAGATGATGGCTTGGCATTCGGGGTCGCCGAATCGGCAGTTGAATTCGAGCACTTTGGGGCCTGCGGGCGTGAGCATGAGGCCGGCGAAGAGGACGCCTTTGTAGTCGATGCTTTCTCGCTTGAGGGCATCGACGATGGGGACCAGCACTTCGCGTTCGACGCGCGTCATGAGTTTGTCGTCGAGTGTCGTGCTGGGGCAGAAGGCGCCCATGCCGCCTGTGTTGGGGCCTTTGTCGCCGTCGAGCAGGCGCTTGTGGTCTTGCGCGGGAGGCAGCACGAGAATGGAAGAACCATCGGTGATGGCGAGAACGGAGACTTCGGGGCCTGAGAGTTTTTCTTCGATGAGAACTTTCGCGCCGGCGTCGCCGAAGACGCGCTTGACCATGATTTGTTCGATTGCCGCGTGCGCTTCGCTGAGTGATGCGGGGACGACGACGCCTTTGCCTTTGGCGAGGCCTGTGGCTTTGATGACGGGCAGGTCGCCGCGTGGTTTGTCGTAGGCTTTTTGCATCGCGGGCTTGGTGTCAAGCTCGCGCTGGATGAACTTGCGGCGGTCGGCGGGATCGCGGTAATCGTTGGCGGCGGTGAGCAGTGAGTCGATGAGCGGTTCGTCGACGCAGCGCGTTTCGAGATAGCCGCGTGCGCTTTCGGCGTCAGTGAAGACCCGGCCTTCGCCTGTGGGGATGCTTGCGCTGCGAAGCATTTGCTTGCACCAGGCTTTGTCGGCTTCGAGCTGTGCACCGGCGCGACCGGGGCCGAAGACTTTGCAGGTCTTTGATGCGAGTTTGTCCGCGAGGCCTTCGGCGAGGGGGTCTTCGGGACCGATCACGACTAAGCCGATGTTGTGCTTCTCGATGAATTGCACAGTGCGGTAGGCTTCGCGCGCGCTGACGGGTACGTCGATCGGTCGGCTTATGGCGGCGAGGCCTGGGTTGTCGTGGCTGGCGAAAAGCGTGCCCACCCGGGGGCTGTTGGCGATGGCGATGCCCAGGGCGTGTTCGCGACCGCCCGAGCCGATGAGAAGGACGTTGATGGGTGAACCGGTCGCCATAGGGGGCGATGATAGGAAAGGGGCCGGGGTAAACAGTGAACGGTGGCGATTATCGCTTGAGGCGCACGCCGGAGACAAGCATCCAGAGACCCAGCGATGCGGTTGCACCGAGCATGGTGCCAAGCGTGCGCACGAGGAAAGTTTGGTCGTACCACGCGGCACCGCGCTCTTTGAAGAAAGCACGGCGGACTTCATTCGTGTCTTCGACTTTGCCTTGCGAGAGTTGCATGGACCAATCGGCGTTGGCGGCGGGGTAGTTGCGCATGGCTTTGACGCGACCGTACGTTGGCACAGAGAAGAGCAACGCGAAGACGATGGCGATGATGCCCGAGGTGATAATGCGTGTGCGAGCGATGGGCGTGCGTGCGCCTTTCTTTACCCAGATTGCCAGAAGGATCATGACGAATGCCGAGAACGCGGGAATGACGGCGGCGGTGGTTTTGTTGGCTTCGGCGGGTGCGTTGAGAAAGGCGTACGCGCCGCATCCTAATAAGAGAACGGCCAGCACTGCGAGCGCGAGTGCGGCGGCGGTGGCTTTGACGGCTGCGTGTGGTGAGCTTGCGGATGCTGTGGTGTCGCTGGTTGTCATACGGCTATCGTTGGGGAACTGGCGGCGGGCTGCCGAAAAATCAGATGATTGTTCGAGCGGATAAGTGGATGCGGATGAGTGCTGATTTGACGCGCTGATCGCGAGCGTGCGAGTTGGTGCGTGAAGATTGCTGATGGGGATCGTGGGCGGATTGATTGTGTGTTCTGTCGTTTCGTTTTGAACTCTGGCTGTATCGAAGTGCGTATCGAAGTGTGTATTGAAGTGTGTGTATGCCAAACTGGCCACTTGAACAATGGATTGTGGTTGCGGGCACGCCGATTATCGCGATGCTGGGTGTGGTGTTGACGTTTGTCACGCTGCCTGGGACGTGGCTGATTGTGTTGTGGTCGCTGGGTGTGGCGATTTGGCAGCCCGATGTTGTCCCTTGGTGGGTTGTGGTGATTTTGGTTGTGCTTGCAGCGGCGGGTGAGGCGCTGGAGTTTTTGGCGTCTGCCGTTGGGGCGGCGAAGGCCGGGGCAAGCGCCTGGGGAATTGTGTTTGCGATTGTGGGCGCGTTTATTGGCGCGGTTGCGGGGATGTTCATCATTCCGGTGATTGGGGCGATTGTCTTTGGCGCGCTTGGCGCGGCGGCGGGCGCGGTGCTTGGGGAGATGGCAATTGCAAAACGCAACTGGGAAGACAGCAAGAAAATCGCGAAGGGAGCGGCGATTGGTCGGCTGCTTTCGATGCTGGCGAAGGGGCTGGTGGCGGTGATTATGGGGATGGTGATTTGCTTGGTGGTGGTTTTGCGGTAGTTTGTCAGGGGTGACTTTGAGTGCAGTCGTTGTGTTCAGCGCTGGCGAGGGCTTGCGCCCTTCGGCGCTTGTGATTCGTCGGTACACTGATGCGTGAAGCTGAGTGTTGTCATTTTGAGTTTCAATCGGCGCGATGCGCTGCTGCGCACGCTGCGCGAGATTGATGCATGGCGCGGCGAGCATGATGCTGAAGTGATTGTGGTGGATAACGGCAGTGGCGATGGATCGGTTGAGGCGGTGCGAGAGAAGTCGCCTTGGGTGAAGCTGATTGCGCAAGCGTCAAACACCGGCGTTGCGGGGTTCAATGCTGGCGCGGCGATGGCGAATGGCGAAATGCTTCTGATTTTGGATGATGACAGTTGGCCTGAGCCGGCTGCGCTGACGGGTGCAATGGCGATGATGCGAAGCAGAGCGACGCTTGGTGGTGTGGCGCTCGTGCCCAAGCACCCGACGAGCAAGCAAACCGAGTGGACGTTTGCAACACGTGCAACGGCGCGATTCCCGGTGATGGGCTGCGGCAACCTGGTTCGACGCGATGCATGGCAGAAAGTGGGCGGTTATGAAGAAGGCTTTTTTTTGTATCGCAACGACACTGATCTTGCGATGAAGCTCTTGGGCGCGGGGTATGACGTGTATATGGATCCTGCGTGGACCGTTTGGCATGACAGCTCGGCGACGGCGACAAAAAGCGAGCGATGGTTGCAAATGGCAACGCGCAATTGGATCTGGCTGTGCAAACGGCATGGCTACTCGTGGCGCGTGAAGTTGCTCGCGGGCGTGCTAGGCGGCATGGTTGCGCTGCGACACGCTGGGCCCAGTTTGTCTCGGCTTCGCTGCGTGGCGACAGGCATCATGGATGGAATTGATATCGCCCCGCCAGCGCTGCCCGCGAGCGTCATCGTGACGGGCGATGCGATGAAGGAATACTTGCGGATGCGATGGCGCGGGGCGACGTGATCGTTGTGTTCGACATGATCAACGAGTGATGTAATCACACTTACGGACACTGGCCGCCGGCGAGGACGTTGAAGTAATCCACAACATCCTGGTCTTCAGGGAAGACGCCGTTGTTGTTGAAGTCGATATCGCTACACGTAGCGCACATGCCGCCTGCCAAGACGCTGAAGAGGTCGGTCACATCTTGATCTTCGGGGAAGATGCCGTTGTTGTTGAAGTCGATGGAGTCGCACGCGGGCTGGGGGCAGTTGGCGGGTACGGCGATTTCGCACAATCGCACAAGGGCATACTCGCTTGCTTCGATACTGCCGTTACTTGCGAGCGGTGCGGGGACTTGCTGGGTTGTCACGAGCGCGCCGTTGTCGGCTGTTGCATACGTACCCACAGCGAGGCGCACGAACTCGGGCAGCGGAGCATTTGCGGCAAGACCTAGTTCGCTGCGAATGTTGATGACGCCTTCGAGCACGCCTGTGGTGCTGCTGGCTTGCTGGGTTTGACTGGTGGTGCCTTGATCGAACCAGCCGCTAAAGTTATTGCCGCTTTCGTTGGCGAGGAAGGCATCCCAGCTTGCGATTTGGCCAGCTTTTGCCCAGTTTGCGGCGCGAAGCGTGCCTGCGGGATCTCGCGAGACGTAGAGGAAACGGTCGTTGTTGCCACTTGCGGGATTGGTTGCGACATACAGCATGTCGCCTCGCAAGCCGGCCCAGAGATTGACGCCGCCATTACTCGAAACGAGTGTGCTGGCCGTGTCGCGTGCACCGTCGATGGTCCATTGAACAATCGGCTGTCCGCCTGTGACGGTGTAACGCCAGTCGGCACCAGCGTTGTTGTCCCACGTGGTAACGCAGTTGTTGAAGGCGAACTCGAGGCTGGTTGCGTTTTGAGGAATGGTGATCGTCGTTGACCATGTTGTGCCGTTTGGCGTCATCGGCACGCCACTCACGACGTTGGTCCATGTGTTGATGCCCCAGTGAAAACAAATCGTGCTGCTGCCTGCAAGCGGGCGACCGGCGGGGTTGTACGTGATGGTGAGTTGCTGGCCCGCAACAGGCTGCGTCGGTGCGATGGTGACGGCGGGGTTGCTGCCTCCCCCACCACTGCCCACGCCGTCGCCAACCCACACGTGTTGAATGGGTGACTTGGTGACGTTGCCGCGTGTGTCGACAGACTCGATGTAGTAGTCGATGAGTTTGCTGCGCTGGCCATCGATCTTGGCCCAGTATTGATCGGCGATGTACGTGGGACTCTCAAAGAAGTTGATGCTCGGGTCGTTGTAGACGTTGCCCGCAGGAAAAATGCGACGCGTCATGGAGATGCTTTGCCATGCGCCCACACCCGGGCCGCCCGCGTAGGTTTCGTTTTCAATGTTGCTCAGGTTGCGCTGGCCGTCAGCGTCGATGCGGTACTTGAGCGTCGTACTTGTGATGCCTGCGACGTCGTATGCGAACGTCCACACATAGAAGTCGCCGCCGCCGTTGAGGTTGGCGGCGCGTTGTTGGTAGCCGTATTGCGGGCCGAAGTTCACACTTCCTGGGTTCCAAGGGTGGCGCTGGGGATACCACACGGTTGGTCCGGTGGTGTCGAGCGTTGTGTTGCCAGTAATGACGGCGTCGGCGTGTTGCACGGCTTCGTTGCACGCGATTGTGGGTTTGACTTCAAAGTCTTCGGCGGTTCCGTAGTACATGTAGCCGCTGTTGAGACTGCCCAGGAAAAAGTGCCAGGCACGTTCCGCACTGGTTGTAGCTGCGCTGGGATAGAGAATGCGACCAACATCAAGCCCAGCAGATTGCGGACCTCCTGCGCGCGTCACGATTTGTTCAGCAGTCGCGACGCGGTTGTTGGCTGCTGTGATGACAGCCCAATTGCGAGCATCAACGTGCCAGCCGTTCTCGACATCGATTGCGCCGCTCGCACCCAGCAGCGGCCAATTCCAATTGATGAACTGGGGCGCGCCGAAGTCGCCGTCGGCATTGACCCATGCGCCGTCTTCGACGTGCACGAAGTCGTTGGCGGGTACAGGGTGATCGGCGAGATACTTCTCAACGACGGTGGGCACATACTGCGCGCCGTTTGCGCTACTTGCAAGATTTGGCGTAGCTTCGCGGTAGTACGAGTATCCGCCTCCCCAAGCGTTGTCGCCGTCGTGTGCGAGCAGGGCGAGCTGCGGGCGGTTGGGAGCGATGCCATTGGGCGCGAGCGATTGGATGGCATCAAAGCCGCCCAGTCCTATAGGCGCGTAGCCGTCATCCCAGCTCAGAGCCTGCATCGCGGGAACAACGATGACTTGGCTGACTGCGCCGGTGTTGGGATTCACGTAGCGTGCGCGGCGCGGGGTTGTTGCGAACGGAACTGCCTCGGCAGGAGAGCAGCCGCGTGAGATGCTCTTGCGGAAATAGCTCCCAGCAGCAGGATTGATTTGATCGGCGCGATTGGGCGCGTCGGTGTTGATGCCGCCACTGCCGAAGATGACGGGAAAATCGCTGCAAGCCCGGCTGATTTTCTCGCTGCTGACGATGACCCAGTCGATGCCCTCTTGATCGAGGACTTCGATCATGGCGGTACTGAAAGCCATTTCACTGGGGAAAAGACCGCGACTTTGTGATGCGCCCGTGCCCCAAGTATCGTTGTAGATTCGGCGGTAGAGCTGCAACTCTTTGCGAAGCGTGGTTGCATCAACCAGCGGCATGAGCGGATGGTGGAAGCCAAACTGCACGACATCGACACGTGGCACCTGCGTGCCTGCGGCGGGACTGGTGCGCCAGGTGCGGCCATCGCGGATGCGTTGCCACCATGTGGGGTTGTACCCAAGCTGGTTCGCGGCTCCGAGGCTGTTGAGATTTTCGATCAGGCCGCCCGAGAAACTGATTTGCGTGCCGCCTTCAGGAGTCCAATCAAAGTCATCGACGGCGTCGATCATGCGATACTGGTACCCGGCGACACGGTCAGGCAGGCTGAAGATTTCGCGGAGGTTGTTGGTGGGGTTGGTCGCGCCGGCGTCCTTTCGCTGGATGCTTTGCCAGACGAGTTCGTAGCGATCGGTGCCGCTTGCTTGCTGGTCGGGCCAGTAGATGGGTTGCTCCATGTGCCAGAGGTAGGTGTAGTGGACCTTTTGCTGGGCGAGAGCGGTGCCGGCGAGTGTGAGCGTGAGCAGCGGTGCAAGCGTGCGTAGTTGAAGCATGATGGGTTCCCGAAACGTGCGTGGCTGCGTATCAAACACGAAAACTGCAAACGTGTCAAGACGGATTGAAGCCTAGCGATACTGACACCAGCGGAAAAAAACAAGGTCCGGCCTTTCGACCGGACCTTGCGAGTTTCATCGAATCAGGCGTTCAAATCACGCGAGCGTGACTGACGCATGAGCGATCTTTAGTAGGGGCAGGGAGCGCCAGCCAGGACGTTGAAGAAGTCAATCACATCTTGGTCTTCGGGGAAGACGCTGTTGCGGTTGAAGTCGATGCTGTCACAGGACAGGCATTCAGCGCCAGCCAAGACGTTGAAGAAGTCGATGACGTCAGCATCTTCGGGGAAGACGCAGTTGTTGTTGAAGTCGATATCGCAGACGCCAGGAGTAGCATCGCTGACTTGGAGGCTGAACCAGTAGTCGTTAGCACCGCTGCCGCACAGCGTATCAAGCTGAGCGGGTGCCATGCCGACGAAGACGCGGTACGTGCCCGCAGCCAGGTCGTTGGCGACAACTGAGAAGTTGGCGCAACCAGCCAGACGCGGGGGAGCGACTGCGATTTGCACGATGGCCGTGCAGTCGTTGTTGAGCAGTACAACTTGGGGTTCGAACTGTGAGCGACCCTTGATGGTGACGTCCGAGGTCGAGGTGATGGTGAACTCGTACCAGTCGGTATCACGCAGGCCTTGGATGCCGAAGTCCTTCCAGCTATTGCCAGCGATGGTGTCACCGCAGGTGATTGCCCTAAAGGCTTCGGGGGTAGCGTTGCAGCCACCGTTGGTGTCTGCGCCGCACTCTTCGCCTTCGGCCAGTGCGCTTGCGGGTGCCGCAACGTACTGGTCGCAGGGGCAGGAGCCCAGGTCGGTGATGGTCAGGACACCAGCGCCACGGTCAGGAGCGACGCCCCAGCCAGCGACGCGGATGAAGTAGGTGGTACCGGGGCTGAGGCCAGAAGCGGTGAGGCTGCTGAGCAGGCCACCGTCGCTATCGTCGTTGCAGCCGATCGCGGTGGTCGCCGAGCAGCTATCGAAGAGTTGGATGGTGGTGTCACCAATGACGGTGCTGGCGAGGGTGTCGAAGGTGTAGCAGGTGCTGTCGGCAACGAAGCTGAACCAAACGTCAGCGCCGTCGCTGCCGTTAAGTGCGCAGGTGCCGGGGCCAGGGCCGCCGGTAGCGCAGTTATTGTCAAACGCGTTGCTGCCGACCACAGCGGCGATAGCGCCGGAGCAGTCGTCGTTGGCAACGGTGCCGCCGCCAGCGGTTTCGGTGATGGCGATCTGGCCAGGGCCGCTTGAGCCGCCGAAGCCGTCAACTTGCAGGATGTAGCTCTGGCCTTGCGTCACGCAGAGGGTGATTTCGCTTTGAGTGCCGCAAGCGTCATCGCTGCAGCCACCAACGGCCGTGCCGCCGCAGCCGTCGTAGGCCTGCAGGGTCGTGTCAAAGCTGCTGCCGCAGAGGCTGACCAAAGCGGTGCCGGTGACCGAAGCGGTATAGCGATAGAAGATGTCAGGACCGCTGCCGCCGCAGGGGTTGGTGCCTTCGCTAGAGGCCAGCACGGTGTCAAAGGTGATGGGGCTTGTGGTCGAGCCGTTGATCTGAATTGCGTTGGCGCACAGATCGTTGGCGGGTGGGGGCGAAACGCCTTCGGTAATTTGCAGGTCGCCAGCACCGAGGGTTGAACCAGTTAACGAAGCAACGCGGACGAAGTAGTCTTCGCCAGCAGTGACTTCCAACACGGCGCGGCTGAGGAAGCCCACACCGGCATCGTCATTGCAGGCGACTTCGGTGCCGCCGCATTCATCGAAGATCGACAGCGTGGTGTCATCCAGAGCGATGCTACCGAGTGTGTCGAACTGGACGAACTGCGTTGCGGGGGCTGCGGGTGCGGTGTAGACGAACCAAACGTCGTTACCGTCGGTGCCGCCCACGAAGATGCAGCTTGCCACGCCGCCGTCAGCGGTGGCGAAGGTGTTGTCGAACGTGTTGCTACCTGCAACAGCCGCGCTAGCGGTTGCACAGGTATCGTTCGCGACAGCGACAGCGGGCGTTTCGGTGATGGTCAGTTGACCTGAGCCGAACGCGCCGCCGAAACCGTCGACTTGGATGATGTACGAAACACCAGCCGTTGCGAGGAACGAGGTCTGGCTTGACAGACCGCAAGCGTCATCGCTGCAGGGGCCAACGGGTGCGCCGCCGCATGCGTCGTAGGCTTGGAGCGTGGTATCAAAGCTGCTGCCGCAGGTGCTGATGGTCGTTGAACCGGTGACGGCTGCGGTGTAGCGATAGAAGATGTCTGGACCTGAGCCGCCGCAGGGGTTGGTGCCTTCGGAGACGTAGGCCGAGGTATCAAAAAGCAGGGGGCTCGCCGTGGGGCCGTTCTGGACGATTGCGCCCGCGCAGGTTTCGCCGGGGTTGCCGCCGCCAGTGCCTTCGGAGATGGTCAGGATGCCGTTGACGGGCACAGCACCGCCCGTACCGCGCCAGCTGGCAACACGGATGAGGTAGGTGGTGCCAGGAGTCACGGGGAAGCTGTTGATGGCGCTGCGAAGTCCGCAGCTGTCGTCGTTGCACGCGAGCTGGGTACCACCGCAGGTATCAAGGATGACCAGCGTGGTGTCGCCCGTCGGGCCCGCACAGGTGTTGACGTTGATGGTCGAGACACCAGCGGGAGCGGTATAACGGAAGTACAGATCAAGATCGTCTTGGGGCACGCCAGCGGTCGGGAACGCGCAAGCCGCGTCGGTTCCGTCGTCGGTTGCGCCCGTGTTGTCGAATGGCGTGGCACCGGCTGCCACGATGGTTGGCGTCGCACAATTGTCATTGGCGAGCGCCGCGTTGGCCAGGAGCAGCGTTGCGCTGACGCCCAGCGTTGTACAGATCTTCCGCATGATGAATTCCCTTCTCTCGAAGTTTCCCGAACACACGATTGGCAGTGGAACTGCCGTTTTACCGACTCGAACGAGCCGGGCACACGATTGTGAGAGCATCGGCGCAATGCCCTGCGGTTGTTCTGGCGAGAGTGCAGCCCGCCAGAGTTGCCAAGGCAATGCGACGAAATTCTCCTCTATCAGTCTACAGAAACTGACGGGCGACGCAAGCGCAGATTGCGGCATTTTGCGGATTGTGTCAGAAGGTTGTTCAGTCTCAGGAGTTGCAAGCTTACAGAAAGCTAACAATTTGCGAGTTGGGCTTGCTCCTTCTCGTACTCAAATTGAAAATCGGCGAGCATCACGCTCGCCGACGGCAAAAGCAAAGAAATTGCCGTTCAGCCTTGGGCGGACTTGAGGCCCATACAGCGACGCCACGCGCTGACTTGGCCCAAATGGACCATCGGATGGCCGACCATCAGGAAGTTAATCGCCGCTCCGACGGTCGGGAAGACTTCACGACGAGCGGGGTCAGGGAAGATCGCTGTAAGTTGCGTGTCTTGCGCGTGTTGCAGCGCGTGCATCGCGGCGGAGTGAGCCTTGGCGAAATGGTCGCTCAGTAGGCCGATTTTTGGGTACTTGGTGCCTTCGGGGTCATCTTCGCAAGGGGCTCCGGCTTTGAAGAGTGCGTCCCAGGTTTCGGGGGCTTTGATGGCGGCGATTTCGTTTTCGGGCTGACCCAACAGCGAGAGCACGCGGGCGGGGTAGAGCGCGAGATGGCCGTAGACGAAGGTGGGCGTGTTGGTGTCGATCACGACGTTGTTCATGCCGCGGGGTTTGGCGCCAGCTTTGGCTGGGTCCACGTCCTTGAGCATGAGTTCCGCATATTGCAGGGCGCGCTTGGCACCGGCGACGATGTTCTGGGCATGTTCCGCCATGGGTTATTCCTTGTGGTCCTCGAAAAGCGTGTGAATATTTGCGGCACGACGTACGAACGCCGGTAGAACCGGCAATGTTGGCACGTGCCGCGTGGGCGTGCGATGCCGGTTATGCGAGATAGTCGCTCCTTTTTCGCGTGCTTGCCCAAAGTCGCTGCTTTAACCAACCGACCTCACTGATGCGTGGTCGGAGGCGGGCGTATCCGCCGGATCGGCCGCGCATGTTCCGACAACCGGAGATGTGCGGTTCGCCCTGGTGGGCGGTGCCCCGAAGTTCATTCTTCCGCAGCGAGGTTTTCCAATGATGAGCATTCGCAACAATATGAAGAACGTGATGGGCGTGCTGTTGGCCTTCGCCGCCGGGACGACGGTGGCTTTGGCGCAGGACGCGACTGAACCCGTGGCCCCTGCCGACCCCACGACTCCTGCGGCTGACTGGGCACCGGCTCAGGACGAGGTCCAGAACAATGCAACTGCGACCAGCAGAGATAACTCCGCTGGCGAAGCTGAGCAAACTGACAACAACGTGGTGATCGACGACAACATGACGGTCGATCTGCACGTCAAGGACGAAGACCTGGCCAACGTGCTCGAGATGTTGAGCATCCAGAGCCAGAAGAACATCATCGCGAGCAAGGATGTGCAAGCCCGCGTGACGGCGAACCTGTACGGTGTGACGTTCTACGAAGCGCTTGATGCGATTCTGAACGTGAACGGCTACGGCTTCATCGAAGAAGGCAACTTCATCAAGATCTATACCCTTGATGAACTGACCAAGAAGCAAGCCGACCTGCGCAGCAAGGTGAGCAAGGTCATCACGCTGAGCTACATGAACTCGGTCGATGCGGCTGAGTTTGTCAAGCCACTGTTGAGCCCGGATGGTCAGATCAAGGTGAACAGCAAGGCGAGCACCTTCGCCAGTGCGGGCGAAACGCCCACGGGTGCGGAAGACTACGCCCACGGCTCACTGCTGGTGGTGTATGACTACGAAGAGAACGTTGCTCAGGTGGAAGAAATGGTTCGCCTGATTGACACGCGGCCGGCCCAGGTGCTGGTTGAAGCCACTGTGCTGCAAACGCAGCTCAACGAAGCCAACGCTTTGGGCGTGGACTTCAGCGTGGTTGCTGACATGAGCTTCACGGATTACGTCGGCACGCCTTTGCAGGCCGTGAACAGCATTTTCGCTGGCAACAGCGATGCAGCAGTCGGCGGCGCGACCGCTGACCGCGGTGGCAGCGGCGTCACGAGCGGCGTGGGCAACGTAGCCAGCGGCCCGGGCGGCATCAAGGTCGGTATCGTCAGCAACGACGTGAGCGTCTTCATTCGTGCACTCGACGAAGTGACCGACACCACCGTGCTGAGCAACCCCAAGATCATGACCCTCAACCGCCAAAGCGGCCGCGTGCTGGTTGGTCGTAAGGTCGGCTACCTCAACACGACTGCAACCGACACGAGCACGACGCAGAGCGTTGAGTTCCTGGATACTGGTACCAGCTTGTACTTCCGTCCGTTCGTCACGACCAACGGTTTGATCCGCATGGAAGTCAAGCCCAAGGTTGCTGAAGCGGCGATTCGTCAGATCAGCGACATCGGCGGCAACCCCGTCACGATTCCTGATGAAATCACCAACGAAATCACCACGAACATTCTCGTTCGCGATGGTCAGACGGTGGTTCTGGGTGGTTTGTTCCGCGAGAACGTGACCGTCACGCGCAAGCAAGTGCCGGTGCTGGGTGACATTCCCTTCATTGGCAACGCATTCCGCGGCCATGACGACAGCACCAACCGCAACGAAATCATCTTCCTGATTACGCCCACGATTGTCGATGATGCCATGGTCACTGAGTCAGGCGAGCGCGGTTCCCAGTATGTTGACCGCATCGTCGCTGGCACACGTGAAGGCACGCTGCCGTGGAGCCGCGACCGCATGACCAACAACCTCAACATAGAGGCTGAACGTCTGGCTCGCGAAGGCAAGACTGCTGAAGCTCTCAACAAGACTGAACGCTCACTTGGCATGAGCCCCGCACAGCCTGAAATGATCGAGATGCGCGAGCGTCTGACGGGCAAGAAGGCCCCCGCGACCAACCGCAGCTTCCTTGATCGCGTCATCAACAAGCAAGCGGCTGAAAACCTGCTGCAAGTGCAGGCTGCCGAGCAAGTCAGCAGCAACAACCAGCAGTCCGAGTTGAACAACGCAGCCACCGAGGTGCCCAGCTTCACGGCGGTGCCTTCGGAACTGGCCAGCACTGACAACCTCAACACGGAGAACCAGCTCAACACCGAGCCTTCGATGCAACTGACCGGCACCGAATACACCAGCCAGTTTGACTCCACGAACCAGCTCAACACCGAGTCGAGCGACCAGGTTAGCAGCGACAAGACCAACGACAGCGACGCCGCCGCGACGCAAAGCACGTTGAAGGCTCTGAACGCGATGAACAACAACCCGGTTGCCGAAGGCTTCGCGCAGCCTGTTGCGGCGAGCGACCAACTCATGGCCAGCACGCTTCTCGAAGCGGTGGACACGAGCAAGACCATGCCCAGCAACTTCAACTTCTCTGGCCCCTACGCCAACAAGTGGACCGGCCCCACCGGCTTCACGAGCGGCATGAACAACTGGTATACGTACCTGCTCAGCTTCTACGGCCAATCACCCAATGTGAAGAACGCCCAGACGCAGCCCGTGCAGCAGAACCAGACGTTCAGCAACGTGAACGAGCAGGTTCCTGAAGCTCAGATCGAAACGAGCAGCCCGGGTTGGAATGACGACGAATAAACCCTGACTGACGAGTGACCACCAACCGACACCCCGCGATTGAGAGATCGCGGGGTGTTTTTTCAAAATGGCCATATGGATAAAATTGCCAAATTGAGGTGTTGCCTTTACTTGGCCATTTGGCAATTTGACTAGTTGGAAATATCGTCGCTCAGCCCCGCTGTTCGAGGTCGAGCTCGGTCTTGAGAGCTTGCGCCAGGTACTCGTATTCGGCCGTGGTGTTGTACACCTGTGCGCTCACGCGGATGATGCGTTCGTTGGTGCTCATCAGGCGCCAGATGGGGACGACGATGCGGTACTTGTCGAGAAGCACGTCTTGCAGGGCATCGTCGTAGCAGGTGGGGCGAGTCTTGAGGTGCTCAGGTGGCTCGGGCAGTTTGAGCGTGACCATGGTGCCCACCATGGCGTCGGGTACGCAGGGTTGCAGGTTGTAGAGGCTGCCCAGATGCTCGCAGAGAATTTTGCGGGCTTGCAGAATCATGTGGTGGTTGTGCCGCATCAGGGCGGGCCAGCCGCCGGGGAGGATTGCTCCCATCGCGTCAATCGCGGCGGGCAGCGTGACCATCGCGGAGTAATCGTCGGTGCCTTGGTAGTCAAAGTCGCGCAGGAAGAGGGCACGCTCGGGGCGGACTTTGTTGGCGCGGGCACTGAGGGCCAGCGGGCGGAACAAGTGCTGCTTGTCGGGGCGCACGTAGACGAACGCGCTGCCTTTGGGGCCGCTGAGCCACTTGTGGCCGCTGCCGATGAAGTACGTGGGGTTCAACGCGCGGACGTCGGTTGGAATTTGGCCCGGGCTGTGGGCACCGTCGAGGAGGACGTCGATGCCGCGGCTGTTCATTTCGCGGATGATCGCGCCGGCGGGCAGCACCATCGCGCTGGTGCTGGTGACGTGGCTGATGACGACGAGTTTGGTTTTGCTGGTAACGCGCGAAACGATTGCGTCGAGGGCGACTTGCGGGCTGGCGATTGGGAAAGGGATCGCAGCTTTGACCACGACGATCCCTTGCTCGACGCGCATGCGCTCGAGTTCGTTGTGCAGGCTGCCATACTCGTGATCGGTGATGAGAACTTCGTCGCCGGCTTTGAGCGGGTGATTCTTGAGGATGGTGCACATCGCGTAGGTGGCGTTGCGCATCATCGAGAGGTCGGCGGGGTTGACGTTGATGAAACTGGCGACGCGCTCGCGCGTGGTGTCCATCAGCCGCTCGAGGTCGTACTTGAAGAGACGGACCGGGTCGCGTTCCATGCGTTCGCGGTACGCGGCTTGGGCGCGCAGCACGCTCTTGGGAGCGCTGCCGTAGCTGCCGTGGTTGAGGAACGTGAGGGCGGGATCAAGCGCCCACATCTGATGGACGTTGCCCGGCAGGCTTTGGGCGGGTTGTGCGAAACCCAAGTTGATGATGCCGGGAGCCGCCTGCGCAGGCGCGGGCGCAGCTTCGGGAGCCATCACCTCGATGACGCGTCGCAAGGGGGGAGCTTGGGTCGGTGACTCGGCGGCGGCAGGCGTACCGGCCGTCTCGATGAGAGCGGGCGAGCGAGTGGGCGACTTGTTATCCATGGGCGGCATCGTGCCATTCCTATCGGCCAACAACCGGGCAGTGGACGCAAAGTCCGTTTTGCGATTTTGCAGCGTAGGCATCGGGAGGTGATGCGGGGTAGTTTGTTTGATGCGGACGCCGTCTGTTCGTACGCCGGGAATCGTCGCCGTTCATTCGCCGACGCGAAAACGACCCTTGGTGGGGTCGCCCTCGCGCATCAGAATGGGCTCATCGGCTCCGATGCCATCGCCCAGCACGTCGATGCGGTACATGTTCTGCTCCTGGCGGGGGTGGCTGCTGATGCCGGTGAGTTTGCTGGCGTCGAAGAGGTACAACTGCTTGTAGTGGAAGATGGGCACCAAGGGGAATTGGTCTTCCACCAGCATGCGTTCGGCCTCGGCGAGGATCGCGAGGCGTTTGGCGGGGTCGATTTCGTTTCTCGCTTGTTCGAGCAGCGCGTCGTACGCCGGATTGCTGAACTTGCGGTCGTTGTTGCCGTTGGCGGTTTCGGAGAGGTCGAGGAACGTTGTGGGGTCGCCGTAGTCGCCGAACCAGGCGGCCCGGCTGATCATGTAGTTGGCGTTCTTGAGGTCCTCGCGGAAGACTTTGATCTCCTTCATTTGCAGTTGCACGCGGACGCCTAGTTCGCGTTCCCAGTCCTTCGCGATGGCCTGAGCGATCAGATCATGGCCGCCTTCCTTATTGAACATCAGTTCGATGGCGGGCAGGCCGTTGCCAGCGGGGTAGCCCGCTTGCTCGAGCAGTTCGCGAGCGAGTGCGGGGTTGTAGCCAACGCCCTTGGGGCTGGTGTAGCCGGGCAGGGCTCCGGGAGGGATGAGCGTTGCGGCTACAGGTTCCCCTGAGCGGCGGATGTTGGTCGTGACCGATTGCTTGTCGATGGTCAGGGCAAAGGCTTTACGCACGCGGGAATCGGCGAAGGGGTTGGGCCGGCCATCGGGCAGGCGCGGCAGGCAGTTGAAGTTGTAGAAATACGTTCCAAAGGCGGGGAAGGCGTGGATGTTCTTGCGCGGGTCTGGGGGAAGTTGGCGATCGATGGCCATGGGATCAAGGCCCTGAGCCCGGAGTCGCGCAACTTCGCTGGCGTGCTCTTCGTAGAACTTCTCTTTAGCGAGCAGCATCTCGCCGCGGTACTGCGGCGTGACATCGCTGACCCAATCCACGGCTCCGGTTTGGAAAGCCAGAACCTGGGCGTTGCCATCCTGGATGCTGGGGATCGCGATGCTGCGGATGTGCAGCGAAGCTTTGTCCCAGTAGTGCGGATTCTGCTCGAAACGCATGTCGCGTTTGAACCGCCACGTCACGAGTTCAAAGGGGCCGTTGGTGATAAGGGCCGGGGGCTTGGTCCAGTCGGGGCGGGTTTTGACGATGGCCGTGACGGGATCGATGCTGGTGTGAGCTTCGACCAGCGGCGGGTAGATGGGGTAGAGCGGCGCGAAGCTGGTGAGATCAAGGAAGTAGGGCGTGGGACGCACCAAGGTGACGCGAAGGGTGTAATCATCGACGACCGTGATAGCGACCAGTTCGTCGAACTTCGCTTTGGTCTCTTGCCACAGAGCTTCGGCGGCGACGCGGCGAGTTTCGCCTTGCTCGGGGCGCTGCGCGAACAGTTTGATCTGCTCGATGCGCCAGGCGATGAACTCTTTGCCGCCTTGGATGAGGGCGAAGAGTTTGATGTAATCGCCCGCGAGGTCGGGCGTCATGCTGCGACGCCAGGAGTAATGAAAATCGCGGGCGGTAACGGGCGAGCCGTTGGTCCACTTGGCGTTTTTTCGCAGAAAAAACGTGTACGTGCGCCCATCGGGCGAGATTTCCCATCGCTCGGCGACGGCGGGCTTGGTTTCGAAATTGTCAGTGAAGATGTCGTTGCGCGTCAGGCCCTCGTAGACCATGCGAGCCACGCGGAGGTCTTGCATCCACGAGATGGTCGCGAGGTCCAGGGTGCTGACGTCGCCGCGATTGATGAAGGTGAAGTCAGCCTTGGGCGCGGGCTTGTCGAAAGCCAGCACGCTGAGGAGAATCGCGAGGAGAATCGCCAGGGGAAGGGCGAGGCGGAGCATGAAAGCAGGATAGAAGGGCTTGGGCATTGGGCATTCGGAATCGAAGCGTTACCGTCGTATGTGGCGAAACATTCGTGGCGATTCGTTCTTGGTACCTCGTGGCGATTGATTCAATATGGAAACTCCGCGCATCATCATGGTTGATTGGTCGGCAGCCAGTGGCGTCACGCGGCCTGGGCCGGACACCATTTACTTGGCGTGGAACGATGCGGAGCAGGTTCGGGTGGAACATTGCTCGACGCGGCTGACTTGTCAGGAGCGGATTGTTTCGCTCGCGGCGGCGTGGGCTGGGCCTGTGCTGGTTGGGTGTGATTTTGCGTTTGGGTATCCGCGAGAAGCGGGGTTGCCTGCGGGGCGGGCGTTGTGCGACATGCTGGCAGATGTCGTGACGGAATCGGCGGAGGGTGAGAGCAACCGATTTGCGGTTGCGGCGATGCTCAATCGTGAAGTTGCGCGAATGACCGGGGAAGTTGGGCCGTTTTGGGGGCGGCCTGTGAGCGTGCGTGAGGCGGACTTGCCGACGATGCAGCCGACTTCGCGTGTGCCGATGTATCGTGCGTGTGAACGGACGGCGCTTTCGCGAGCGCGGGAATGGGGGCGGATTCAGTCGGCGTTCAAGTGTGCGTATCCGGCGAGTGTGGGGTCGCAGACGATCACGGGGCTGGCGTGCGTGGGGCGGATGCTGCGGGATTTTCGCATTGCTGGACGCGCGTTGTTATGGCCATTTGAAACGGCGTGGGATGAGGCGATTGAGCCCAACGCGATTGTGTTTGCGGAGGTGTGGCCTGCGACGCAGGTGCAGCGGGTGCGAGCGGACGTGAGTGATGACGTGCGCGATGCCAAGCAGGTGCGGGCGATGGTGCGGTGGGCGCAAGAGGCGTGGCCGAAACTTTTGGCGCGGCCGGGGGAAGTTATTGATGATGTTGAGCGTGCGAGATGCGAGGGGTGGATATTGGGCGTAGAAGTGGGGGGAAGTGACGGAGTGAGGAGGTGAGGAGGTGAGGAGGTGAGGAGGTGAGGAGGTGAGGAGGTGAGGAGGTGAAATTGTGATGACGGGAGAGGAGAGTGCGCGTAATGGATTTCTTATGCCCTGCCGGCGAGGGCGAGGAGGGTTTCTTCCATGTTGGCGTCGAAGCTGCCGCGGGTCATGATGTCGTTGGCACCGGCGTCGCGAGCGGTTTGCAGCAGGTCTTTGGCGACGTGGGGGCCCCAGGCGAGGATGCGGATGCGTTGCTGGGTGGGCGTGGCACCTTTGGCTGGGTCGCGCAGGCGGGCGATGAGGGCGAGGCCTTCGTCGCCTTTGTCCAGGTCAACCAGCAAGGCCTTGATGTCGGGCGTGTCGGCGAGGCGTGCTTCGAGCATTTCCATGGTGCGAACGGGGCGTGCGGGCAGGCCCATGGCGTCGGCGGTCGCTTTGATTTTGCTGGCCCAGATGAGGTCAGCGGCGGCGTAGAGGAGCATGGGGCAGCGTAGCGAGTGTGTGCGAGATGCAGCATTGCTCAGCGGCTGCTTGCTCAAGTGCCGGTGGACGGGTACCAGAATTACTTCTTGGCTGGCTTCACTGGTGCGTCGGCGGTCTTGCTGCTGGCGGCGATGACTTCAACCACATCATCGAGTTTGTCGGCTTTCAAGCCTGCGGCTCGCACTTTGCCGGTGGCGTCGATGACGATGTAGGTGGGGAAGGTTTTGACGCCAAGGGTGTCGGCCAGTTGGCCGCGTCTGGGGGTGAGTTTGCCTTCGGGGGTGTCGTTGGCTTTGGCGTCTTCTTCGGACATCGTGTCGCGCATGGCGGGGAAGGTGAGTTTGTGGGTTGCGGCGACTTTGGTGAAGGCGTCCCACTTGGCGCTGGCGTCGCAGACGGCCATGACGTTGACGCTGGAGAGCGCCCAGTTGTCGGCGAGGGCGCTGAGGGCCTTTGCATCTTTCATGCCGGAGGTGCCGGGGGTGAGGAAGGCGAGGACCAGCGGCTTGTCCTTGCGCGATTCGGCGGCGAGTTTATCGCCTAGCCAACTGGTGTCGGCGTTGAGTGCGGCGGTTGCGCCGGGAATATCAACGAGCAATTTGCCTTCGAGGTCAATCAGCGACTTCGCGCGGCGGGAACCGTTGATGTAGTAGTCGGCGGGGAACTCAGTCATGCCGGCTTCGCCGACTTTGGGGCCTTCTTCATCGATAAGGGCCGTCACGACTTCTTCGACGGCGTCGGGAACGAGTCCGGCGGCGCGGATGACGCCGAATTTGTCGATGACGATGTAGGTGGGCCAACTGCTGACATTGAGGCGTTTTTGGGTGGTGCCATTGCCCGCGTCGTGGCCGACGGGGTAGTTGATGCCGGTGGACTTGACAACGTCGGCGGCTTTGTCCCAGCCTCGTTCGGCGTCGTGGACGCCGACGAAGACGAGGCCTTTGTCTTTGTACTTGTTGACCAGGGCGACATTTTTGGGAATGCTGCGCATGCACGGGGGGCACCAGGTGGCCCAGAAGTCGATGACGACGACTTTGCCTTTGGTGTCTTTGAGGTCAACGGGAGTGCCGATCCATTCGGCGATGGAGAGTGTGGGGGTGGGCTTGCCTTCGAGCCTTTTGTAATGGGGGTAGCGGTTGCCGGCTCTGTCTTGGTAGAAGAGTTGATCGGGGAAGGGGGGTTTGGCTTGCTGGGTGGCTTGTTGGGCCTGCGATTGGACGGTTGAAAGACCCAACGCGAAAACGGCGAGGATTTGGGTGTACTTGTTGGTACGCAACGACATGGCAAGACCCCTTTCTGGCGTCAACTGGGTGACGAGTTCGGAGAGCATTCTATGAGGAAGTTGGCGGGACGGACGCGTGCTGGCAAGAGGCCCGAAAACCCGTGTTGGGACAGGTGGGGACGGCCAAGGTCGGTGATGAAAGATGTCGGTTTGGGAAGAATTTTCCCCGCCGGTGGGTACACTGGCGAACAAAGGCTCTTGGTGTATTGGAGACAATTGTTTCCCCACGAAGGGCTGCGGTTTTCGATCAACAGGTTGCGCTGCGGCGCAGTCGGAGAGTTGCATGAGCGCTACGAAGAAGTCGGCACCCGCCCCTGCTGCGGGAAAGAACGGAAAAGCACTCGCCAGCGCGAAGGGTTCGCCCAAGGGCGGCTCGAGCAAGTTGAGCAAGGGGAACGAGTTTGACCATCCGATCTTTCACGAACTGCAACTGCCCAGCGATGTGAACAATCTCTATCGCCAGACGGTGGGCAGCATGTTGCAGGCTGCGGATTTGATGGGTCTGCCGCATCAATTGAAGATCATTCTCGCTCAACCCAAGAACGAGATCATGGTGCACTTCCCGGTGCGGATGGATGACGGCACGTTCAAGCTCTTCAAGGGCTACCGCGTGCAGCACAACAACGCGCTGGGGCCTTTCAAGGGCGGCTTGCGCTTCCACCATGACGTGCACCTCGATGATGTCAAGAGCCTTGCGTTCCTGATGACGATGAAGTGCTCTCTGGTTGGCGTGCCTTACGGCGGCGGCAAGGGCGGCATCAAGGTTGATCCGTACAAGCACAGCAAGGCCGAGATGGAACGCATCGTGCGTCGCTTCACAACGGCGATTGCACACCAGATCGGGCCGGATTATGACATTCCCGCTCCGGACGTGGGCAGCAACAGCCAGCACATGGCGTGGATTGCGGACACGTACGCGTTCTTGAGCGAAGTTGGTGGCAAGCAGGCGGACGCGGTCATTACGGGCAAGCCGGTTGAGTACGGCGGGTCTTTGGGTCGCGAAAAGGCGACGGGTCAGGGCGTGGTTGACACGCTGGTTGAACTGCTGCCGGAAGCTGGCATTGAAATCAAGGGTTGCAAGTTCAGCGTGCTGGGCTTTGGCAACGTGGGCTCTTGGACTGGCAAGATTTTGCAGGACAAGGGCGCGAAGATGATTGCGACGGCCGACCACACCGGCGCGATTCGCAACGATGGCGGCATCGATGCGCACCAACTTGCGGATCACGTCCGCAAGACTGGCGGCGTTGCAGGCTTCAAGGGCGCGACGCGCATTGACAAGGATGAGTTCTACAAGACCAAGGTTGATGTGTTTGTGCCCGCCGCTCTTGAGCAGATGATTCAAGAGCCCGAGGCGCAAATGCTCAACTGCAAGGTTGTGGCCGAAGGCGCCAACGCCCCCACTACTCCTGCGGGCGAGCGGATCTTGGAAGCCAAGGGCATTGAAGTGCTGCCGGCAATCCTCTGCAACAGCGGCGGCGTGACGGTGAGCTACTTTGAATGGGTGCAGAACAAGACCTGCGAACAGTGGGACCTGGACATCGTTGACAAGAAGCTCAACAAGCACATGGTCAAGGCTGCGTCGAAGGTTCGCGAAGCCAAGAAGAAGTACAAGTGCAGCCTGCGCACGGCGGCGTACGCGGCGGCGCTGGAGCGGCTGAAGAGTGCGTATGAGATTCGTGGGATTTTCCCGTAAGCGAGTTGTGCGAAACAAGAAGTATGAAATCCGCGGCGAGAGCTGCGGATTTTTCTTTGGCACGAGCAAGTTGGCTCAGACGCGGCGTTGCTGGCCGCATTCGGGGCAGGTGTGCATGCCGGTGCTGAGGGTGTAGCCGCAGGCGTGGCATTCGCCGCGGCTGACAAGGGACTTGTTGCGGCGTTTGAGATAAATCGCGCGACCGAAACAGATGGCTGATCCGACGAATGCAACGAGCGGCAGTGGAACCTGTATCCAACTCCAACGGTGTGCTGCAGTAAGCACGTTGAAGTTGATGATCATGATGCCGAAGCCGATCAGTTGAAGCAGCCAGCCTGCGTACGTCCAATTTCGTAACTGCGACTCGTTGGGTGTCAATCTTCCTCCAGCGTCTTCTTGCGGCGCAGCACATGGTGGTAGTGCTGGGCGAAGCGGTGGGCTTCGTCGCGGATGGATTGGAGGAGTTTGAGGCCGAGATTTTCGCGGCCCAGGCGAATCGGTTCGCTGCGTTGTTGGACGTAGACGAGTTCTTCCTTTTTCGCGAGCGAGATGACCATGGGCGGTTTGCGCTGGAGCGATGCGAAGGCTTCGAGGGCGGCGTGGAGTTGGCCCAGGCCGCCGTCGATGAGGATGACGTCGGGGAAAAGTTCGTTGCCGTCGCCGGCTTCGCGATAGCGGCGGCTAACGACTTCGCGGATGCTGCTGTAGTCGTCGTTGTCGACGGTTTGAATTTTGAATCGGCGGTATTCGTTCTTGAAAGGCCGGCCGTCGATGAAGCAGACTTTACTGCCGACGGTTTCGTTGCCTTGCAGGTGGGCGATGTCGATGCCTTCGATGCAGCGGATTTCGTCTTCGAGATCGAGGGTTTTTTGCAGGCTTTTGAGGGCTTTCTCGGGTTCGAAGATCAAGGCTTCGGTCTCGGGCTGCCAGCCTTGGGCGGTGGTGCCGCGTTCGGCGAGGCGTTCAATGGCGCGGATTTGGTCGCGCAGGCTCGCGGCTTTCTCGAAGCGGAGTTCTTTGCTGGCTTTTTCCATTTCGTCGCGCAGTTCGCGCAGCATGACGCTTTGCTTGGTGCCTAGGAATTTCACGAAGCGATCAACGTCGGCGGCGTATTCGTCTTTGCCGATCTTGGCGGCGCAGGGCGCAGTGCACTGGTTGATGTTGTAGAGCAGGCAGGGGCGGAAGAACTTGTTCTTCTCGTCGCCGTCGATGATGTCGAGTTTGCAGGTGCGAAACTTGAAGACGCGTTGGAGCACTTGCACGGCTTCTCGCAGTGCGCCGGCGTTGGCGAAGGGGCCGAATACTTTGGCGCCTTTGAGCAGTTCGCGGGTTTCATCGTCGCCTGCGCCGGTGGGGTTGCGGGTGACGAAGACGCGGGCGAAGTCTTCTCGTGTGGTGACGACGAGATAAGGGAAGGTCTTGTCGTCAATAAGGCGCACGTTGAAACGTGGCTTGGTGTCTTTGATGAGACGATTTTCGGTGAGCAGAGCTTCCCACTCGCTCTCGCAGACGAGGAAATCAAAGTCGTGCACGACATCGAGCATGGGCTGCTTGTGAAAACCCAGATCGGTGCTAGTGACGAAGTAGCTGCTGACGCGATCGGGCAGGCGCAGAGCTTTGCCAATGTAGATGACAACGCCCGCAGCGTCTTTCATGAGGTAAATGCCGGGCTGATCGGGTAGGGCGCGGGCGCGTTTGTTCAATCGCAGCATGCGCTGGTCGAAGGATTCGGTGCCCCAGGGCGGCGGCGGGTCGCTGAGCGAAATGTCTCGATCGCGGATGTTGTCGTCGGCCACGCACAACGATACGTCGCAGCCAAGGGCGGCATAAATGTTACAGGCCGAACAGTCGCGCGGCAAAGTCGTTTCGACCCACCCAGAAACAGTCTGAAGACGGTAGATTGGCGAATCCAGATTCGCGAATCCGGATTGTGCACTCGACCGAGGGCTGAATCGCTCCGATCTCTCGACGGTCCTGCAAGTCAGGGGTGTTTGTCGCACGTTTCAATTCGAGAAGGGCGGGGAAGTATGTCGACCAAGCAAACAACTGCAGTGCAAGCGAAGGCTGGATGGGGATTGACTACCAAGATCATCGGGGTTGTCGTTGGCATTGTCGTCACGGTGGTCGCGATGAACTACTTCATCTTCATCCGTGGGTACGAAAGTGATGCTCGACAGTCGATGATGGACAAGGCCGCATCATTCACGGCTCTCGCAGATGAGACCAAAAACCACGTGAGCGGCTTGCACGCAGCCGGTGCGTTTGATAGTGAGAAGCTGGTCAGCGAAGCACTGGCTGAAGTGGCCAACGGCACGCACTACTCCAAGACCGAGTTCTACAACACCATTCCGGTGGTGGCTGGCTGGACGGCGGCGCAGAAAGCCGCGGAGCGTGAGCACTTGGAATTCAAAGTGCCGGCATTTGATGCTCGCAACAAGGACAACACGCCGCCGAAGGGGAGCTTTCGTGAGGATTTGCTGCGGAAGCTGACGGATCAGGTGAAGGCTGGCGGGAAGGAATCGCTCGGCGAGATTGATACTTCGACCAACACGTTGCACTACATGCGGGCGATCAGACTGGATGCGAGCTGCATGAGCTGCCACGGCGACCCCGCAAAGTACGACAAGCGTGATGCCGAAGGCAAGTTCGATGGCAAGGACATGCTGGGCTTTACGATGGAAGGGTGGAAAGAGGGCGACATGCACGGCGCGTATGAGATTGTCATGCCGCTGAAGCACATGGATGAGCAGGTCGCGGGGTTCATCGCCGGTGGACTCGCGTGGACGGTGCCCATGGTGCTGGTCGCCCTTGGCGGTTTTGTGTTCTTGCTGCGGCAGTTGCTCGGCAAGCCGCTGAATCAGTTCATTGGCTTGATCAACGACCTTGGTAGCGGCGATGGCGACCTCACCAAGCGCACGAACATGAACCGCGGCGATGAGATTGGTCGATTGAGCGTTGGAGTTGACAACTTCGTGAGCAGTTTGCAGAAGATCATCACGGAAGTTGCAGGTGCAACGCGTGAAGTGACGGCGGCTGCTACGCAGATTTCCGCAAGCAGCGAGCAGATGGCTCGCGGGCTGACGCAGCAGGAACAGCAGACCCAGCAGGTGAGCGCGGCGGTTGAGGAAATGGCCGCCAGCGTGCAAGAAGTGAGTCAACGCGGCAGCGATGCGAGCAAAGCCGCGAAGGCAAGCCAAGAAGACGCGACGGGCGGCAGCGAAGTCGTGTCGCAAACCGTGACGGAGATCAAGGCGATTGCAGAAGATGTAAGCAAGAGTGCAAGCGCGGTCACGCAACTGGGTGCGAAGAGCGAACAGATTGGCAAGATCATCAAAGTGATCAATGACATTGCCGACCAGACCAACTTGCTCGCGCTGAATGCGGCGATTGAAGCGGCACGAGCCGGCGAACATGGACGCGGGTTCGCGGTGGTTGCCGATGAAGTTCGCAAACTTGCTGAACGCACGCAGAGGGCGACCGAGGAAGTCGGTACGAGTATTCGGGAGATTCAGACGCAGACCACCAGTGCGGTGGAGCTGATTGAGAGCGGCAGCAAGCGCGTGAGCGTTGGTGTGAACCTCGCGAACAGCGCGGGGCAGGCACTGGGTCGCATCAATCACAGTAGCGTGGGGCTGGCGAGCATGGTGCAGAGCATCGCCGCGGCGGCCGAACAGCAATCGGCGGCGAGCTCGCAGATTAGCAAAGCCGTGGAGCAGATCAATTCTGTAACGCGGGAGAGCAGCCAGGGTGCGGGACAGATGGCCCAGGCAGCATCGACGCTGAGCCAGCAGAGTGAGCGGTTGCAGAGCCTGGTTGGTAAGTTCAAGCTGTAAGAACAACGATTATGCCCACACTTCATCGCCCCGTGCCATTGCGTGCGGGGCGATTTTCCTTTTTTTTGGAGATTTGTTGTCCCGAATAACCGCCTGCTTCGCATGACTGCAACACGACCACAAGGGTCATAAGGAGTTTGTCATGTTCAGCATGTATCGCAGCGTTCGTCCGGCATCGGTCATTGGGGCATTGGCAGTGGCAGCGGGAGCGGCGTTCGCACAGCCCGAGCGTTACCAGACCACGCAGACCGGGTGGTGGTATTACTACGGGCAGACGCAGGCCGAGGTGCAGGCGCAGTGGAGCTCGGGCAAGCAGATTGTGACGATGGATCGCAACGCGACCACGGGCGACTACGACGTGGCGTTTGTGAGTGACAACGGGCCATTCAACGTGACCGGTGACGTGATTCAGTACACGCAAACGTCCGCGCAGTTGGCTGCGCTCAAGACGGGCGGCTCGCGATTTGTTGATCTGGAAGGCTTTGACGTGGGCGGGGCTTCGCGGTTTACGGTTGCGACCATTCCGGACACTGGCGCAGCTGGCTGGGACTACACGGTTGGACAAACCAGTTGGGCCAACGTGATTGCATGGCAGGGCGGCAACGACCTGCGCATCATCGACATCGAAAAATATGTGGTTGGCGGCAACACACGTTACGCGGCGGTGGGCATTCCCAACACGGGCACCAACGCTCAAGGCTGGTGGTGGTACTTTGGCGTGACCGAAGCGCAGGTGAACTCGTTCCTCAGCACCAATGGTGCGAGACTGATTGACATTGAAGTTGAAAGTGCTGGCACGCTCGGCAGCCCCACGCCAACTTTCAATGTCATCATGGTCAGCAGCAACACAGGGACAGACTGGGTGGATTTGAGCCTGACTTCGACGCAGCTCAACGATCTGTTGGCGCAGACCGATGGACGGGTTACGTGCTTCGAGCGGTACACGAACTTCGCGGGTGCAACGGCTTTCGCTGCGGCGTTGGTGGACAACACCGACGCGCAGACGCGGCGTATGCGCGAGTACATGGGCAATGCACTCAGCGACGGCAAGTACGGCTTCATGCTCAAGCAAGTCGGCGGGCCGGTGATCACCGATCTCAATGAGAACTTCGCGTTTGAGCCAGCGAGCATGCTGAAGATTCTGCATGCCACGTATGCGATTGATCGCTGTGCGAGCGGGTTGGACAACCTGAACAACTCGATTTTCGTTGGTGATCGCACCAACAACAACGAGTGCCCCGACGGCGTGCAGAGCAGTCCTGGCAATGAAACGCTGAGTGCGGCGATTCGCGAGATGATGCAGCAGAGCGACAACAACCGTACGTGGGAAATCGAGAAGCGGTATACGACCGTGAACTTGAACAATTACGCCGACGTTACTCTGGGACTGACCGAAACGCAGATCAATCACCGGCTGGGCTGCTTGTGCGGCAATCCTTTCAATACGTTCTCCTGCGTGGATGCGACGAGCTTGTATGAGCAAATCGCCAACGGCTCGCTGTTTGCACAAAACTGGCAGGACACGCTGTACAACTTGATGCTCGACTTGGATGAACAGGGCTACGGAACGTACCCGACGCTCAGCGTCGTCATCAATCAGGAAGCCGCGTTGACGGATCTGACGCCAAGCGAAATCAGCGACTTCCGCGCAGCGATGCGATTTGCCAACAAAGGCGGCGGGTACTCGTGCGGCGGAACGTACTACCGCACCGACGGTGGCTGGGCGAGCGTTCCGTTCAAGGTGCTGTTCCTCGGATCGTACATCGTTTCACCGCGGGAATACACGCTGGCGACGTTCGTCCACGCTAACAACGACAGCGTGGAGAGCCAGGTTGCGTACCGCGCGAAGGAAGAGATTCTGCGTGAGCAGATTCGTGAGGCGTTGGAAAGCTGGGACACTGCTTGCAGCACGCCCACGATCAGCAACGAACCTGACAGTATCAGCAATGCTCTACCTGGCACCAACGTTTCGTTTAGTGTGGGGCTTGCAGTGGGTGCGGGCTCGCGCACGTATCAGTGGCAGACGCTTTCGGGCATCAATTGGGTCAACATGACCAACGACCTTGGTGAAGTGAGCGGCGTAACCACAAACACGCTCAACCTCACGAATATCAACGAAGCGGATCAAGGCCGGTATCGCTGCATCGTCAGCAGCATTTGCGGCAGTGACACGAGCGTGTCGGCGGCACTGACGGTCGCGAACGTGTGCGACACGATTGACTTCAATCGCAACACCGTCTTCCCCGAAGACGCGGACGTGATTGACTTCTTCGATGTGCTGGCGGGTGGTCCGTGCCCGTACCTGCTGCCTGTGGGCTGGCCTTGCGATATCGACTTCAACAACAACGGCGTGTTTCCCGAAGACGCGGATGTGATTGACTTCTTCAACGCGTTGGCTGGCGGCACCTGCCCGTAAGACATTGCTGCGAACGAGAATTCCGAGGGAGGCAAGCGTTCGCCACCACACCGGCGAAACGTTCGCCCCGACCGCCCCGCAGGCTGCTGCGGGGCGGTTGTTCATTTCAACCGGAGTATTTGATCGCTGTTTGTGGTTTTTGACTGGAATCTTGCAGGTTTTTGAAGGTGGGAATTGCCTCGATTCGCGGGTGACAAGCCGCCGAATTGCCTGCCGGTTGTGTATCATTGAACGTCTCACAAACCCTACTTCCTTCGAGCCATTTTGCGGCGGAGTCGCATGTTCATGACGCCATTCTCGCTTTCGTTTGCTGCCGGTCGCGCACTTGTTCTTTCACCCAATGAGCCCACGGCGGGTGACCCGGCTGGCAACACCGCGCCCGCGCACAACCACGGCAACATCGTCGAGCTTGATATCAATCGCGAGCTCAAAGACAGCTATTTGACCTACGCGATGTCCACGATTATGGATCGTGCATTGCCTGACGTGCGCGACGGGCTCAAGCCGAGCCAACGGCGGATTTTGGTGGCGATGAATGACCTCAAGCTGTACCCCAATCGCAAGCATCTCAAGTGCGCGAAGATTGCAGGCAACACATCGGGCGACTATCACCCGCACGGCGAAGCGGTGGTCTACCCGACGATGGTGAACATGGCACAGACGTGGCGTATGCGTGTGCCGCTGATTGATCCACAAGGCAACTTCGGCTCCATCGGCGGCGATCCACCGGCGGCGATGCGTTACACCGAAGCCCGCATGATGCAGGGCGCGATGGACTTGCTTGCGGATTTGAACGAACACATCGTGCCGTTCCATCCCAACTATGACGATCGACTGATGGAGCCGGGTGTTTTGCCGGGCAAGTTTCCGAATTTGCTGGTCAATGGCGGCATTGGCATCGCGGTGGGCATGGCGACGAGCTTGCCGCCGCAGAATCCGGTGGAGGTGCTTGACAGCATCATCCGCGTGATTGACAACCCCGAAATCACGCTTGATCAGTTGATGTCAGATGAAGTTTCGGAGCAGCCGCCCAAGCTGGAAGTGTCGAGCGATTCGCCTTCACACACCGACGCGAGTGCGAAGAAGGCTCGCAAGATCGAGAAGACTGCGGATGGCAAGTACATCGTGCGTCACGGCATGAAAGGCCCGGATTTCCCGACGGGCGGCGTGATTCACGGGCGACGCGGCATTGTCGAGGCGTACGCAACGGGTCGCGGCAAGGTCACCGTTCGCGGGACGTGTCACGTTGAGGAGATCGGCAAGGATCGCCAGCAGATTGTGATTGATGAGATTCCGTACATGCTCGATCAGACGAACCTGGTTGAGTGGATCGTCGAAGCGGTGAAGGAAGAGCGGATTCAGGACGTGTCGGACGTTCGCAACGAGTCGGGCCGTGAGGCGCAGAATCGTGTGGTGATTGAGCTCAAGCGCGGGGCGGATCCGCGGGTGGTTGAGAACCAGCTTTATGAATTCACGCCCTTGCAGAGCACGTTCAGCATCATCAACATCGCGCTGCTGAACAACCAGCCGCGCACGCTTGCGCTGCGTGAACTGCTGGATTGCTACATCGACCACCGCACGACAGTCATTCGTCGGCGGACGGAGTACTTCCTGCGTGAAGCCAAGAAGCGGGCGCACGTGTTGGAGGGCATGATTTACGCGGTCTGCGACATCGATGATGTGATCCGCGAGATTCGCGAAAGCAAGACGCGCGAAGAAGCCATCGAGCGGCTGATGAACAAGCGGTTTCAGATTCCTGACAATCACCGGTTCTGGAATCAGCTTCCCACGCGCCTGCAAACACGTATCGCCGCTGCACGCAGCGCGGGTGGCATCGCGCTTACGCGTGTGCAGGCTGAAACGATCGGCAACATGCGGCTCATTCAGTTGGTCGGGCTTGAAATTGAGCGGCTGGTGAAGGAATACACCGAAGTCGTCATCAACATTGAAGACCTCGAGGACATTCTGGCTCGCAAAGAACGCATTCTTGCGATGATTCGCCAAGACTGCGAAGAGATGCGCGACAGGTACTTCTCGCCGCGACTGACAAGGCTCGACGACGCGGACACGGACATTCAAATCGCCGCGTTGATTCCGGTGGAAGATGTTGCGGTGACGATCAGCCACACCGGATATGTCAAGCGCGTGCCGCTGGATACGTATCGCCAGCAAGGCCGGGGCGGCAAGGGCATTCGCGCCAGCGACACGCGCGATGAAGACTTCATCGAACACGTTTTCGTTGCGGGCACGCATGATGACTTGCTGTGCTTCACGAATACAGGCCGGGTTTTTGCGATGAAGGTGTATCAGATTCCGGAGATGAGCCGGACAAGCGCGGGGCGCAATATCGTCAACTTGCTGGACCTCAAGCAAGGCGAGAAGACTTGCACATATCTGTCGATCAAGAACTTTGAAGTTGGCAGCAACTACCTCACCTTCGTGAGCAAGGGCGGCATCGTGAAGCGGACGACGCTGAAGGCATACGCCAATGTGCGGCAAAGCGGCCTGATCGCTGTGGGCCTCAAAGAAGGCGATAGTCTGCTCGCTGTGACGTTGACGAACGGCACTGACGACCTGATGCTCATCACGAAAATGGGCCAAGCCATTCGCTTTGATGAGAATGACGCACGCGATATGGGTCGTGCAGCTGCGGGCGTGAAGGGCATCGAGCTTGCAGATGGTGACGAAGTGATTGGCGTTGTGAACGTGCCCATGAAGAAGCACGAGACCATCGACGACGCGACGGTGACGATCGATCCGCAGATGAGTCTGCTCACCATTACCAACAAGGGTTACGGCAAGCGCACGCCCATCGACGAGTATCGCGTCGCGCCCGAAGTTGGGCCTGCTCGCAGCCAGAGCCGCGGCGGGAAGGGTCGCGTTGATATTAACCTCACCGACAAAAACGGCGTGAGCGTTTCGGCTCTCGCGGCCATGCCCGGCATGGACGTGGTTGTGGTGACCAAGGGTGGCCAGCTTGTGCGCATGCGGTCAGATGACATTCGTGAATGCGGACGCGGAAGTCAGGGCGTACGCGTTGCGCGCGTGGATGAGGGCGACGAAGTGATCGCAGCGGCAATCGTGCCGGGTGAAGTTGTTGTGCCGCCAATTGAGCCGCAATCGTGAACGAGGATGAAACTACTTTGAAACAGTGAGAACGTGAAGCGTGAGCGATGCTGGGACGATTGCGTGGCTGCGACTGCACCTGGCTGAAGGGCTGGGACCTGTTCGCACGCGTCGATTGCTCGAGATGTTCGGCAATGCCACAGCGGCGTGCGAAGCTTCGCCAGCGGAGTTGCGACGGGTTGAGGGCATCGGCGAGAAGCTATCGCTCAGCATCGCCGCGTCACTCGCGAGAACGCACGAACGGGCGGAACGCGAGCTAGAACTTGCTCGCAGCGAAGGGGTCGCGATTATTTGTCGTGATGACGCGCGGTATCCGTCGCTGCTGGCTGCGTTGCCCGACGGACCAGTTGTGTTGTACGTGCGAGGTTCGCTTGATGATGCTCGCGACAAGTACGCCGCTGCAATCGTCGGCTCGCGTGGTTGCACCGCGTATGGACTTGAGCAAGGTGCGCGGTTTGGCAAGGCGCTGGCGCAAGCCGGATTGACCATCGTGAGCGGTGGTGCGGCGGGGATTGACTCGGCGGCGCATCGCGGCGCGTTGGATGTTGAAGGGCGCACGGTTGCGGTGATGGGTTGCGGGCTTTGCCATGTGTATCCGCCGCAGAATCGCGAGCTATTTGAACGTGTTGCGAAGCACGGCGCAATTGTCAGCGAATTCTCGATGGAGACGCCGCCGCGTGAAGATAACTTCCCGAAGCGAAACCGCATCATCTCGGGTTTGTCGCTGGGCGTGGTGGTCATCGAAGCTGGGCGCGGTAGTGGCAGTTTGATTACTGCGAAGATCGCGGCCGAAGATCACGGGCGCGAGGTGATGGCGATTCCTGGGCGTGTTGATTCACCCAGTAGCGCGGGCACGCTGGATTTGCTCAAGGAAGGCGGCGCTCATCTGGTGACGGAACCAGGCGATGTGATTGGCATTCTCGAATTGCCCGCTCGGCACTTGGATGCGGGTAAGCACGCAGATAGATATGTTGCGAATACGTCAACTGGAGACGCGGCTGAGGATGACATTGTGACGACGTCGCTGTTCACCCAGCGTGAGAACAAGCCACCCGCGAAGGCTGCTCCCCAAGTGCCCAATGCGCAGCAACGCGAGCCCGCGCTGCCGATTTCCGAAGGGCAGCGAGCGATTTTGGCGTCGCTCGCGGAGCGCGATTCGGCGACACTCGAAGAGCTTTCTCGCTCAACGAACTTGCCGGTTGCGACACTTCGGAGCGAGCTGACAATGCTGGAAATCACGCGGCGTGTGAAGCGCGAGGGCAACCGCATTTCGCGAGCGACGTGAAGCGTTGCTGACTCGTTTCGTAAGCTTGTGCCACTCGCTCGCATTATCACATCGCAAGAGCCTCGGCAACGCGAATTTCAAGCGTTGCGAGATCGGCATCGTTGACGATCACGACGCCGCTGCGGTTGCGTTTCTCGTCCAGCGATAGCTGGGCCGCCTCGCGACGCGTGAGTTCCTCGTCTGACCAGCCGCGAGATCTGACTCTTGCAAGGCGCTGATCCAGCGGCGCATCAACGAACCACACGACATCACATTCCTTGTCACTTCCAGCCTCGAAGAGCAGCGGCGCGTCGATCACAACACCTGCCTTGCCTTCTCGCTTGGCTTGTGCAATGACTTGCTGGCGATCAGCACGCACGATTGGATGCACGAGCGCTTCGAGCCGGCGGCGCTGGGCGGGATCACCAAAGATGATTTCGGCCAGCTTTTTGCGATCGACTTTGCCGTCGCTGCTGACGATCGCATCGCCCCACCACGATATGAGATGGCCGCGCACGTCGGGGCGATCAAGAGCTGCTTTCGCGTCCTTGTCAGCGTCGATGACGAGATAGTTACAGCGTTCCAGTGCGCGCGCGACGGCACTTTTTCCAGCGCCGATACCGCCGACCAGACCTATGACACGCGGCTGCGTGAGTGATGGATTGACGTTTTGCTGGACGCGCGGCGAAGGACCTCGCGCAGCATCAAGCGCCATGCGAACGCGAGAAAGCACATGCTGCGGATGGCGAACACTCTGCCACGCGAGGGCGTAACCATCGGTGCCTGCGGTGGCGAAGAGAATCGTGCCTGTGCCCGTGAACGACTCCCACACGCTTTGCTGCATGACCACATGCTGCACACTCGCCAGCGGCACATCGCGCGTCACGCGCGAGAACCAGCCGGTGCGAGAAAGCGCACGAACGTTGGTCATCGCATACTGCACCGGCAGCCACATGATGACGAGCGCGATGCCGACGAGAACCAGTGCGAAGACAACCCATTGATACCACGCGAGCATCCACACGCCGCCTCGAGGTGTTTGGAAGTAGCGAAATGCAAGCAGCACAATGGCGGCGACGATTGCAGCAGGCACGAGTCTGGGCAGCACCATGAGCCATGACGGCCTGAGCGTAAGGACCGAAGATTCGTTGGCAGGAATGAGCATGACGCGTGAAAACAAGATGACAAACCAGTCAGGTCCGCAGCACTGCGATAGCAGGGTGATTGCGATACAAGCCGTCGTAATCAAGGCCGTAACCGACGACGAATTCATCAGGGATATCGAAGCCCACGTATTCAACTTTCACAGGCAGCTTGGCTTTGCCAGGTTTGCGAAGCAGCACGCATGTCCGGAGGCTCGCGGGCTTCTCTTTGTTGATGAGATCAATGAGCGTGTGCAGCGTTTGACCGCTGTCCAAGATGTCATCAATCAGCAACACATGGCTATTCGCGAGTTTGTCAGGCAGCGCGCTCTTCATCTTCACGCCTTTGCTTTCCACGCTCGTGCCCGGATAGCTCGACACCGCAACCAGTTCGATGCGCAGCTTGATGGGCATCTCGCGGATGAGGTCGGCGACGAAAACCATCGCACCTGTCATCACGGCGATGATGACGATGTGCGGCTCTTGCCCCGCTGGTGTTGCCGCGACGCTTCGCTGCAAGTCCTTGGCTATCTGCACGCCAAGTTCGTGCACGCGCTGGGCGATGCGGTCTTTTTCGACGAGTGTTGTCGCAAAGTCGTTGGCGAGTGCCATGGGCCAAGCGTAGCAAATCTCACGCACGCACGCGAGTCTTGCTCTGCACGGCACACAAACAAGCTACGCTGGCACACATGACCCCCGAGTGGTCCATGTTTGTGCTGTTTCTGGCTGCTTGTGCGGCGGGCTTTCTTGGTGCGCTCACCGGGCTTGGCGGGGGCGTGGTCATTGTGCCGGTGCTCATGCTTGCGTTTGGTGTTGATCTGCGTTACGCCGTCGGCACGTCGCTGATTGCAGTCATCGCGACCAGCACGGGCAGTGCGGCGGCATACGTGCGCGACGGATTCACGAATGTGCGCGTGGGCGTGCTGCTTGAAGTTGCGACAGTGGTCGGCGCAATCGGCGGCGCGTTGCTCGCGGCGTTGCTTAGTCCGCAGTTCATCGTTGTGCTGTTTGTGTGCGCGCTTTTCTACAGCGCACTTGCCACGCTGCGTCCGCCCGCACCGCATCCGCTTGAAAGCGAGCCCGACGCGCTGGCAACCAAACTCCAACTCGACGGCGTTTACCCCACCAAAGACGGCCTGACACCGTATCGCGTGCGCAACGTGCCTTGGGCGTTTGTCATCATGATCGGCGCAGGCACGCTGAGTGCCATCGTCGGCATCGGCAGCGGGATCATCAAGGTGCTCGCGATGGACCGCTTGATGCGGCTGCCTTTTAAGGTAAGCACCACCACCAGCAACTTCATGATCGGCGTGACGGCAGCCGCAAGCAGTGGCGTTTACCTGCATCGCGGTCAGATCGAGCCGCAACTCGCTGGGCCGGTCGCGCTGGGTGCTTTGATCGGTGCATTAGCGGGCGCGCGTGTTCTACCCAAGATCAAAACCCTCTGGCTTCGCCGGATTTTTGCAATTGTCGTGGTCGGAAGCGGCATCGAAATGTTGCGGAGGACGTTTTGGTGACGCGACTTTCCTATAGTTGCAACAATGGCTAAACAAGCACCAAGCAAGGTTCTCGCGGGCAGAAGTTCCCCGTCGTCACTCCCGCGCGTTGCGATTGTCGTCAGTCGCTACAACGCGTCCATTACCGACAAACTCGAAAGCGGCTCGCTCGCCGCGTTTGAAGACTGCGGCGGAGATCACGATGACATCGTGATCGTGCCGGCCGCTGGAAGTTGGGAGATCGTGCCGCTCACGATGGCCGCTTGCGATCGCGAAGATATCGATGGCGTCGTGACGCTTGGGTGCATTATCAAAGGCGAAACGACGCACGACCGCGTACTTGCCGATGCAGTTGCGAAGGGGCTCATCGATGTGATGATGACAACCGGCAAGCCCGTGTCGCTGGGTGTGTTGACGGTTGAGAATGTCGCACAGGCTCAAGCTCGCGCGGGCGGCGATCAGGGCAACAAAGGTGCAGAGGCGATGCTCGCGATGATTGAAACGTGGCGCGCGATGATGCAGCTTGCGGGCAAGCGAGTTGGCGTCTCGCACACGATCAACGACATGCCCGACAAAGCCAAGGGCAAGATCGGCACGCACAGTAAAAAGATCGAGGGAAAGAGCGCAGGGAGCAAGCGATGAGTGCGAAACAACCTGCCAACGCGAACACTTCTGGTTCGACCGTCACTGCCGATCCGCTCCGCCAACTCGCATTCACCGGCGTGTACGTGCTGCCCCAGTTTGAAGAGCTGGGCATGGCCAACGCGCCGATGACCGGCAGCCTGAACCCGCTGGATGTTGAAGCGAAGATGAACGCGTACACCAGCGAGCAACGCGAACGCGTCTTTAATGTGGCCTCGCGGCGACTGGCCTTTCAGTTGTTGTATCAGCTTGATGCGTCCAACGAGCGCGACGTGAACGGCGCGATCGATCGCGAACTTCGTGAAGTTGGTGATCTTGGACCAATTGCATCCGAGAAAGTGAAGGCTCTCGTACTGGGCGCACACGAAACACGTCGCGACGCCGACGCGAAGTTCGCCAAGCTCGCGCCTGAGTGGCCCACACACCGGCTTGCGGGTGTTGATCGCGCAATCTTGCGGCTCGCGCATTACGAGATCACCAACAACATCAACCCCGCTCGCATCGTCATCAACGAAGCGGTTGAAATCGCGCGAGCATTCAGCACCGAGAAGAGCCCGGCGTTCATCAACGCTTTGCTCGACAAAGTCGCCGCGACGTAATCACCGCCAACGCACGCTTTCCTGGAACTCGCATGGGATTTTTCAAGTCACTCGTTGACGGCTTCAAAAAAGGACTTGAGAAAACGCGTGACGCAATCGTCACGGGCGTGCAGGGCCTACGCAACATTCTCACGGGTCGCAAGCTTGATGAAGCGCTCATCGATGAAATCGAACGCCGATTGCTGCAAGCCGACGTGGGCGTAAAAACCACCACCAAACTCATTGATGGCGTGCGTGCCGACTTTCGCAGCGGCAAGATGGAAAGCGGCGATCAAGCACTCGTCTACCTCAAACGAGAAATCGCTTCCTTGTGGCCTCAGCAAGATCGCTCGCTGCGCATGGCTCCTGCAGGCGCGACGGTCCCCACCGTTATTCTCGTCACAGGCGTGAATGGCGTGGGAAAGACCACGAGCATTGCGAAGTTGTGCAGCACGTTGCGAGGCCAAGGCAAGACCGTCCTTCTGGGAGCGTGCGATACATTCCGCGCTGGCGCCGTCGCGCAGCTCGAAACGTGGGCCAATCGCCTGGGCGTTGAAGTCGTCAAAGGCCAACAAGGCGGCGACCCGGCTGCCGTTGCATTCGATGCTTGTGCAGCCGCGAAAAGTCGCAAAGTCGATGTACTCATTCTCGATACCGCCGGCCGATTGCAAACGCAAGACCCGCTCATGCGGCAGCTCACGAAGATTCGCAACGTGGTACAAAAGCAAATCGATGGCGCGCCGCATGAAGTGTTGCTCGTGCTTGATGCAACCAGTGGCCAGAACGCTTTGCGACAAGCCGAAGAGTTTGGCAAGGCTGCGGGCGTCACGGGCATTTTCCTTGCAAAACTCGACGGCACAGCAAAGGGCGGCATCGTCATCGCCGTGCGCGATGTGACTGATATTCCCGTGAAGTTCGTGGGCGTGGGCGAAACGCCTGCCGATGTGCAAGCGTTCGATCCTGAGGCGTTTGTGGAAGCGTTGTTCAGCGAGTGATTTGGTTCCAGCAAACGCGCGAATAAGCCTCCTTGAATGAGCCTCTATTTGCAATGCGTTCGGCAGCTTTTGCCTGTTCGTTTGCACCAACACCACCTCATTTGCGTCATAACGCGGTCCATTCAACTTTTGCGATCTGGTTTCTATGTAGTCGCGTCCGCAAACTGCCGATGCGATTCAACATGAGTACTCCTGCAACCAAAACGTCCGGCGACATCCTCCTCGACGCAGGCACCAACGAGCTTGAAGTGCTGGTCTTCGGTCTGGCCGGTGGCCTCTACGGCGTCAACGTCGCGAAAGTGCGCGAAGTCATCAAACCCATGCCGGTCACGGCGGCTCCGCATCAGCATGCGAGTGTGCAAGGCACGTTCAACATCCGCGGCAATGTGCTGCCAGTCGTTGATCTTGCAAGCCATCTCTCCCTCACGCGCAAACAGCCCTTCGAGGCCGAAGGCCGTGTCATCATCACCGAATTCAATGGCCTGCGCACAGGATTCCTCGTCGACACCGTCGATCAGATCTATCGCATGGGCTGGGAGAAGATTCGCCCCGCGCCGGAAGTTGGCAGCGACAATCCCGCTTCAGTAACGCCCATCACCGGCGTCATCGAGATGAAAGACAAACTCATTCTGATGATCGACTTTGAATCCGTTGCTGATTCGATTCTCATCGAGCGCCGCCTGCACATCGAGAGCGTTGAAAACACGCTGGGAGTTGATCGCGCCAGTAAACATATCGTACTCGCCGAAGATTCGCCCTTCATGCGAAACGTCCTGCTTGAAGTTTTCACCGCAAGTGGATACACAAACCTGAAAGTTTGTAGCAATGGCGAAGAAGCCTGGGAAGCCGTCAACGCAGCTCAAGGCGCCGTTGACTGCCTCGTGAGCGACATCGAAATGCCTCGCATGGACGGCTTGTACCTGTGCAAACGCATCAAGGAAACGCCCGCCCTGAAGCACACGCCAGTTGTGCTCTTCAGCAGTTTGATCAGCGACGACAACCGAAAAAAAGGCCAGCAAGTCGGTGCCGATGTGCAAGTCAGCAAGCCCGAACTGCGCGAAACCGTCATGCTCGTCGACAAAGTTGTCAGCGGCCGCATCGACGAAGTGCGTGCAACTGCGAACGCGCAAGCAGCCGCGGCCTGAGAGATCACTTCGCGTTTCATAATTCAGCCAGCAACCACTTCTCCCTTCTACCCTCCCACCATGATTCACCCTTGGCACGAAGTCACGCCCGCTCTGGAAAATCTTGAACTTCCCGGCCACTTCCGCGCAGTCATCGAGATTCCCAAAGGCAGCAGCAACAAGTACGAGCTTGACAAAAGCTCGGGATTGCTCAAGCTCGATCGCGTGCTCAGCAGCGCGGTCTACTACCCCGCCAACTACGGCTTCATCCCGCAAACCCTTGCCGAAGATGACGACCCACTCGACGTGCTTGTGTACTGCACTGAAGAGATTCCGCCGCTTTGCTTGTGCGAGGCTCGCGCTGTCGGCCTCATGACCATGATCGATCAAGGCCAGCCTGATCACAAAGTCATCGCCGTGCTGCCCCAAGACCCGATCTACGCCGAACGCACCAAAGTTGCCGATTTCCCCAAGCACATCTTCAAGATGCTTCGCCGGTTTTTCGAAGACTACAAAACGCTTGAAGGCAAGGAAGTCGCCGTCGACGAAGTGCAAAGTGCCGATGTCGCGCACCGTGTCATCGAAGAAAGCCTGGCGCGCTACAGCCGCGCCCGTCGGCTTGGCCAACTGACCGGCTTGCGATAAGTCGCAGCAATTTCATACGACATACCCGATGTGAAACGCAAACTCAAACTGGCTTCGCATACGCTGCCCACATGTCCGACCAGCACTCTCTAGAAATCCACCGCCGCTTCGCAGTTGCTCTCGCCGCGAGCGAGCAGATGGGCCACATCGCGATGCGGCTCTATCAAAGCGACGCGATGACCACCACCCGCAAAGCCGATGGCTCAGTCGTCACCCCTGCGGACAAAGACGCTGAAACGCTGCTGCGCGAAATGATCGCCCGCACCTTCCCTAACGACGCAATCCTTGGCGAAGAGTTTGGCGAGCAACCCGGCAACTCCGGCTTTCGCTGGGTCATCGATCCCATCGATGGCACGCGCAGTTTCGTTGATGGCATTCCCACTTTCGCCAACCTTGTCGCCGTCGAGTTTGCAGGCCGGGCCGTCGCGGGCGTTGCCAACTTTCCCGCACTTAGTGAGTGCGTGTGGGCGAGCACAAATGACGGCGCACACTGGCGCAGCCGACAAGGCCTGCGCACCGCTCGCGTCGCACCCGCCATAGAACTCAGCAAGACCATGGTGCAAACCGCCAGCCCGCAAAGCTACGCCCGTCACGGCAAACTCACCGCACTCGACAAAATCGCCAAACAGACGCTCCGCACGCACGGCTGGAACGACGCGTACTCCTTCGCTTTGACTGCAACAGGCCGCAGCCACGCCACCGTCGCATTCGGCTTCTCTCGCTGGGACGTTGCCCCCTTCGAAATCATCTTCGAAGAAGCCGGCGGCCAGCTCACCGACTGGTCCGGCAAAACCCAAGCCCTCGCAACCGCCCTCGGAACGAGCAAGTCCATGCAAGCCCAATTCATCGAAGTACTCTCCTAATCCAACCCTTCGCTGTATTACTTTACTTCGTCACTTCTCCCATGTTCGGCTCCCACCTCTCCATCTCCGGCGGCATGGTCAACGCCCTGTTCGAAGCCGAGCAACTCGGCATGGAAACAGTCCAAGTCTTTACGAAAAATCAGCAGCAATGGAAAGCTCCGCCGCTCAGCGAGAGTGCATCTGCCGACTGGCTGCGCGAACTCAAGCGACTGGGCTGGCAATCTCGCACCGTCAGCCACGCAAGTTATCTCATCAATCTCGCATCACACGACGATGAACTCTTCGCCAAGAGCGTTGACCTGATGACCGACGAAATCGAACGCTGCGAAGCTCTCTCCATTCCATTCCTCGTCCACCACCCCGGCTCATTCGTCGGCTGGACGCGCGAGCAAGGCATCGCCCGCATTGCCAGCGCCTATCGCGAACTCTCCAAACGTACCAAAGGCTACAGAACCATCGCCTGTCTCGAAGGCGTCAGCGGCGCTGGCTCCCAAATCGGCGGCCCGTTCGAAGACCTCGCCACTCTCCGCGCAGCCATTATCGAAGCCACCGGCGAACCCAAGCGAATCGGCTTCTGTCTCGACAGTTGCCACCTGCACGCCGCTGGCCACGACATGAGCACCCTCGCTGCCGGTCAAGCAACGCTTAAGCGCTTCGATGAACTCTGTAGCATCACCAACATCAAAGTCTGGCACATCAACGACAGCAAAGGTGCCCTCGCCAGCAAGCTCGACCGCCACGATCACATCGGCTTGGGCCACGTGGGAGGCAACCCCATCAAGCACGTCAAGCCAGGCAAAGCCGCCGAGGCCAAGTTCTCCAATGCCCGCCTCACCGACTCGGGCTTCGCCGCCATCGTCCGGCACAAGGCCTTCGCCAACGTCCCCAAAATTCTCGAAACCCCCAAAGAAGAGACCAAAGCCGCCAAGGACCTGCCCGTCAGCAAGCGAGCCGACAGCGTCAATCTCAAGCGGCTGCGCGGCCTGATGGCGTAAGCAATTGCGCGAATCTTCTGGCAAAAGCACGGCGGAAAGCGCACAAATCGCGAGTCGCTTGCGATCCCTGGGCGTCAAATCGGCGTACACGACATAGCCGGACTGTGATCCCAAAGCGGGCGGTACCTGTTTGCACATTTCTGCGCTGACTGGCCGATATGCTCAGTTGATTCCCTGTCCGCCGGAAGCGTCCAAAGATTGGAGCATCATGTTGCACGCTGAGAGGTTGTTGTCGTCGTCGGCCAAAGCTGTAGTCCTTATCACGCTTATCGCGTGCGCCGGCTCAGTCACGGGCTGCCGCATGCTGGACTCCAAGCGCGGGCCACGTGGTAACTCGCAAGTTGCAGCACCTGGCCAAGACGCCCAGCAAGTCAGTGCCAACTCCACCAACGCCCCCCGCGGCTCCCGCGCCGAGGTGCCAGCAACAGGCCCCATCCCCGAGCGCCTCGCGTCGCTCAACCAAACGCTGCCCACCGACCAAGTCGTGCCAGGAACCGACTCGCTCCAACGCGGCAGCGTACTGCTGGACCAAGGCCTCACCGCCGAAGCTGCGAAAGCCTTCGAGTTGGCCATCGCCGAGAACCCGCTACTGACGCCCGCCTACATGCGGCTGGGCGAAATCCGCTACAAGGAAGGCAACCTCGAAGCCGCCGAGCAGAGCTTTGGCCAAGCCGCTGCGCTTGAGCCCACGAATTTCGACGCCCAGTACAAGCACGCCATGGTGCTGCACGAAATGGGCAAGTTCGACGCGGCAATCCGCACGTATCTCAAAGCCCTCGCGCTCCGGCCCGATGACTTCCGCGCCAACAGTAACCTCGCCGCCGCATACCTGCAAAGCAACGAACCGCGCGAAGCTCTGCCCTACGCCCAGCGCGCCATCGAGCTCAATCCCAACGACGCCGCCAGCCGCACCAATCTCGGGGCGGTCTACTCAGCACTGGGCCAGTTCGAGAATGCCATCACCGAGTATCAGCAAGCATCAGAACTGACCGATCTGCAACCCAAGCTGCTGCTCAACCTTGCCGAGGCCTATCGCAAGGTCAATCGCCACGAAGAAATGGTCAGCACCCTCGAGCAAGTCATCCGCGTCGAACCCAGCGCCGCCGCCTTTGAACGCTTGGGCACGGGCCACTTCCGTCTGGGCCAGTTTGACGAGAGCCTCGCCAACTTTGAGAAAGCCGTCGGCTTGGACGCCGACTACTTCCCCGCGCTCAACGGAATCGGCGTCTGCCTGCTGCGTCGCTACATCGCCGATCAAGACGACCTGGACTCACGCGACGCCGCCGTCAAGGCCTTGCGTCGCAGCTTGCAAGTCGAGCGCAACCAGCCGCGCGTGGTGCAACTGCTCAGCCAGTATCAGTAATCGTCTTGACCAACAACCCGGCCATTCCCCAACCGCCCGCCACTCGCGGGCGGTTTTCTTTCCCCGGCATCCAACCACACGCGCCTAAACTCTCCACTCACAACTTTTACGTTCGGAAGGCTTTCGCATGACACTGTTTGAACCAATTCTGACCCTCGCTGAACTCGGCCCAAAGTGGCTAAGCGGTGTAATCCTCTCGCTCTTCATCTTTGTCAGCGTCCTCATGGTGCTGGTGGTACTCATTCAAAAGCCCCAAGGCGGCGGCCTCTCCGGCGCATTCGGCGGCAGCAGCGCAGGCTCGGGCCAGACCGCCTTCGGTACCAAGACGGGCGACGCTCTCACCCTCTTCACCGTGGGCGTCTTCGTCGTTTTCGTGATTCTGGCAATCCTGCTCAACCTCGCCATGAAGCCCGGCAAGGCAATTCCTGGAACAACAATCGAGTCAACCGGCACGACCGCACCCGTTGAAACGACACCCGCTGAAAACCAGACCCCGGCAGCTCCGGTCGACAACACCTTGGGCGGCGCACTGCCCACGGCATTGCCCACCGCGCCCGTCTCGCCTGGCGCGGAACTGCCCTCCCCGGTCACGACACCCGCTACGCCCGCAACTACACCAGCAACTGAACCCGCAACCCCGCCCGCGCCCAAGCCCGACGGCGGCATGTAAGTCTCCTTCTCCTTTGCTTCCCGTTCTCTCGCCTCGCTTCTTCTCTTCAGGAACCCCAACGCAATGCCCTCGTCCCTTCGCAGCATGACCGGGTACGGTGAAGCTACCTCCACGCTGGACGGGGCCCACTACTTCGTGGAAATTCGCTCACTCAATAACAAGTACTTCAAGAGCACCGTGCGCCTACCCGACGAAATCCAAGGCCTCGAAGCCGAGATCGAGCAGAAGCTCCGCGAAAAACTCTCACGCGGCACCATCACCCTCAACGCCCGCGTCAACGACTCCACTGCCAGCGCGGCCTACACCATCAACACGGCAGCACTTGCGAAGTACTCCGAGCAAATCCAAAAAGTGCCCGGTTTCGCTGGCAAAGTCGAACTCGCCGCGCTGCTCACACTGCCTGGCGTATTGCAACCACCCAGCGACGAAGAAGCCCGCTTTGACAAAGCCCGCGCCGCCGTGCTGCCACTGGTTGACAAAGCCTGCGAAGCGCTGATGGTCATGCGCGAGCGCGAAGGCACGATGCTGGTCGCTGACCTGCGCGACAACCTCAAGCAAATCGCCGACCGCTTGTCAACCGTCAAGGACCGCGCCCCCACCGTCGTCGCCGACTACGAACTTCGCCTCAAGACCCGCATCGAAACCATGCTGCGCGACGCAGGCCACGCCGTCGAAGCCGTCGATCTCATCCGCGAAATCGGCTCGTACGCCGAGCGCACTGACATCGCCGAAGAAATCAAGCGGCTGGGCGCACATTTGGAACAGTTCGACGAATTGCTTCTCGGCAACGGCAAGCCCGTCGGCCGCACGCTTGATTTCTTGTCGCAGGAAATGCTGCGCGAAGCCAACACGATCGCGAGCAAAAGTCCCGACGCCATCATCAGCCGCAACGCCGTTGAGATCAAAGGCGCCATCGACCGCATCAAAGAACAAGTGCAGAACATCGAGTAGTCGCGAACCCTTCGACCCGAGCAAGCCCCTTCACCCTTCGCGCGACCTTCGCACAATCCTCGTCGATGCGCGAAACCCTATCGCGTATCACTAGCCGCTCAGCCGCCTCGCGTCCACACTTACCTCTACACCCCCTCACCCCTACACCCACTCACAACTCCCCACTCCATGCCCCAAACCCACGACCCATCCTCCCCCCACCCCCACCCGCTGCGCGAAATGCTCGCCATCGCTGGCCCCACTGTCGCCACGATGGTCTCCTACACCCTCATGACCTTTACCGACAAGTGGCTCTGCTCGCACATCGGGCCAGACCCCATCTACGTCGGCGCCCAAGGCAACGGCGGCCTTGTCGCGTGGGTCCCCATCTCGCTCGCCCACGGCTTCCTCAACGTCGTCAGCACGTTCGTCTCACAAAACCAAGGTGCCGGCAAAGCCGAACGCGGCCCGGCGTACGTCTGGAACGCGATGTACATGGGCTGGCTCTACTGGCTCGTCTTCCTGCTGCCGATTTCCTTCATGCTGCCGCTGGTTTTTCGCCTCTCCGAAATGGACCCGCGCCAAGCCGAAATGGCTACGCAATACGGCCAAATCCTGCTCTGGGGCGCAGGCATCACCATGATCGTGCGCTCGCTGGGACAATTCTTCTTCGGCATGCACAAACCCGGCGTAATGCTCGCGGCAGGCGTCTCCTCGAACATCTTCAATCTCATTGTCTCCGCCGTGCTCACCTTCGGACACACCCCGCCCGAAACGCTCGGTGCATTTGGCCATTTCACCGGCTCCATCGCCAAAGTCTTCAACATCGAAGCCATGGGCATCACGGGCAGTGCCATCGGCACGGTCCTCGCAACTTGTATCGAAGCCGCGATTCCCGCTTGTGTGTTCTTAGGCAAGTCCATGAACGCCCGCTACGCAACGCGAGCTGCATGGCGCATCAGCCGCGAACACATGGTTGACGTTTTCAAAATGGGCTGGCCCGCGGGCCTCATGTTTGCGAACGAAATGATCTGCTGGGCGCTGTTCATGGTTTACCTCGTCAGTCACTTCGGTGCCGAGCACGCAACCGCTGGTTGGATCGCTCACCAGTACATGTCGCTGTCGTTCATGCCCGCCGTGGGTTTGTCAGTCGCCGCCGCCGCGCTGGTTGGCAAGTACCAAGGCATGGGCCGCAGCGATATCGCAACCCATCGAGCCTGGCTTGCGGTGAAAATCGCCTTGGTTTACATGGGCATCTGCGCCATCATCTTTCTCATCTTCCGCGAGCAACTTATCCGCGCGTTCGTTCGCGATGACACTGATCCATTACAAGCCGAGCGATTGGTCGCACTCGGCAGCAAGTTCCTTATCGCCACCGCCGCGTTCCAGTTGTTTGATGCAGCCGCCATGACCATCTCCGGCGCACTCCGCGGCGCAGGCGACACCAAAGTGCCTGGCGTCGCCACCGTCATCCTTAGCTGGACCATCATCGTCGGCGGTGGCTTCATGATGATCCACCTCTTTCCATCACTGCAAAGCGTGGGCCCGTGGATCGCCGCCGCGACGTACATCGCGGTGCTATGTCTCTTCTTGCTCTTCCGATTCCTTGCCGGACATTGGAAAGACATCAAGGTCGTGAAAGACTAATACGCTCACGCGTGCTCCTCCCGCTGCTTCACACTGCGCTCGCCGCTTGCCGCCGCGCTGCTGACGCTGAACAAGCCACGCACGCCGCATGGCCCGACGTCTCGCGCTTCCTCGCAGGCACATCACCAAACTCACAACTCCACATCCTTGCAACCGGCAAAGCCAGCGTCCCCACGGCCCGTGCCGCGCTTGTCAACATCGTCGCTCATCGCCTCGCCAACGTCATCATCACCTGCCCGCCCGAGCACGAAGAAGCCGCCCGCGCCTTGCACGCGCTGGCGCAAGTCTTCCCCTGCGATCATCCTCTGCCAACCGCCCGCAACGTCGTCGCCGCGCAGCACATCCTCACCTTCGCCCAGTCCATTCCACCAACCGACACGCTCCTCGTCCTCCTCTCAGGCGGCGCGAGTGCCCACCTCTGCCTCCCCGTCGCAAGCGTCTTGCTTACCGACCTGTCTGCTTGCACGCAAGCCCTGCAACGCAGCAGTGCAACCATCCGCGAACTCAACGCCGTCCGCAAGCACATCGAACAGCTCAAAGGCGGCCAACTCGCCCGCGCCTGCCGCGCACATTCGCTCGTCACGTGCATCCTCAGCGACGTCCTCCCCAACGCCGACGGCTCACCCGCTCTCGAAACCATCGCCAGCGGCCCAACCGTCCCCGATCCCACCACCTACGCCCAAGCTTTGCACGTCCTGCAATCGCGCAACCTCACGCAAATCACACCATCCATCACCGCTCACCTCGAACGCGGCGTCCAAGCCCTCGAGCCAGAAACCCCCAAATCTCGCAAAGATTTCAACACTTCCACGCACGAGATCGTCATAGGCAGCAACGCTCTCATGCTCGACGCTGCTGCAACTTTCCTCACTTCGCAAGGTGTTCACATCCTCGCTACCAAGCACGCCATCGAAGGCGAAGCCTCCAACATCGCTGAGCAACTCGTCAGCCTCATGCACGCACAAGCACCTTCGCCCGGCATCCACGCCCTCATCCTCGGCGGCGAATGGACCGTCAACGCAACCAACTCCACTGGCATCGGCGGCCCAAGCCAAGAACTCGCCCTCGCCACACTTCTCCGCATGCCGCCGAACACCGACTTCGCACTCCTCACCTACAGCAGCGACGGCATCGACGGCCCCACCTCCGCCGCTGGCGCAATAGTCACGTCTGCCATGCTCGCGAACGCCGCCTCCACCACACGCACGCAACTCGACGCCGCACTCACCAACCACGACTCTCACACCGCGCTCGCGAATCTGAACGCCCTCATCACCACCGGCCCAACCGGAACCAACGTCAATCACATTGCGGTACTGCTCTGGCAAAGGCCCACTTGAAATCACGCCGATTTCCAGCGCATAACCTCGCGACTCATGGCCAAGCAGTCTTACCAAGCCCCAACCGGCACCCGCGATTTCTACCCCCTCGACGCCGCCAAACGCCGCTTCGTGCTCGAAGCCTGGCGCCGCGCATCCATCATCCACGGCTTCGAAGAAGTCGACGGCCCAACCTTCGAACACCTCGAGCTCTACACCGTCAAAAGTGGCGATGGCATCATCAGCGAACTTTTCAGCTTCACTCGCGATGGCGGCGAAAAAGCCTACGCCCTGCGCCCCGAGTTCACGCCCACACTCGCGCGTCTCTACGCGACTAAAGCCAACTCCCTCCCCAAGCCCACCAAATGGTTTTGTACGCCCACCACGTTCCGCGCCGAACGCCCCCAACGCGGCCGCCTGCGCGAGTTTTTGCAATGGAACGTCGATTTGATCGGCGACAACTCGCCCCAAGCCGACGCTGAAATCATCGCAACTTGCGTCAGTGTCCTCGCAGGCCTGGGCCTCACGCCGCAAGATGTCCGCGTCAAAGTCAATCACCGCCAAGCCCTCGCCGACTGGCTTACTTCGCGAGGCTTACCCACCGACCGCCACGGCGACCTCTTCAAACTTCTCGACAACAAGCACAAAATGCCCGCGCCCCAGTTCGCGCAGGCCATCGCACAGTTCGGCTTCACCATCGAGCAAGCCGATGTCTTCCAAAAAGGCATCGTCCGCGTCACCGTTGACGAAGTGCTTCCCACCGGCCAAAAAACTGATCATGTCGTTGACCTCACGTACTTCAGCGAGGCCGTGCTGCCGCTCTCCAAAGAACTCGTCGCCGCCGGTATCATCGACTGGATCGACTTCGATCTCTCCATCGTGCGCGGCCTCGCGTACTACACCGGCATGGTCTTCGAAGTCCACGAAGCCAGCGGAGCCGAGCGCGCAATCGCCGGCGGCGGTCGCTACGACAACCTCATCGAACTCTTCGGCGGCCCACCCACGCCCGCCGTGGGCTTCGGCATGGGCGATGTCGTCCTCAGCCTGGTCCTCCAAGATCGCGGCAAATTCCCCACCGACGAACAGGTCTTGGAACTCGCCGGCCTGCGCCCCGACGTCTACGTCCTCAGCAACGGCATGCCCGAGGCCGAACTGCAAGTCAAGCCGATCGTCGCGCAACTCCGCAAACTCAACATCCACGCCCGAAGCACCTACAAAACCACGCGAAACGTCGGCAAATTACTCCAAGAAGCCGCCAGCATGAAAGCCCGCGTCGCACTGATCGTCGAAAGCGCCACGCACGCAACGCTCAAGAACTTGACAACCGGCGAGCAAACTCAACCCACACCCTTGCCCCAAGCCATCGCGCTCCTGACCCAGCGGCCCGCGTAATGTGCGACGCCACACAACTTCAAAAACAACAAGAAGCAGCCCCGCAAAGCTGCCTCTTGTCTTTCTCTCTCCCCAAGTGCCCAGTGCCCAGTCCCGAATGCCTGCTCCCTCACCACACCCACCGCATCTTCCCCGCATCCACCATCGGCAGCCCAACCTGCGTCCGCTGCACCGCCGGGAAGTACACGAAAAACGCCTTGCCAATCACCAAATCGCGATGCACCACGCCCGGCGCACGATCAACCGCTTCAACCCAAGGCGAAGGCTTGCCCCATTTGCGACCGTCCAAGCTGTTGGGGCTGTTGTCGCCGCACATGAAGAACTGATCGCGCGACAGCGTGAGTTGCGCATCCGGGTGCGTCGCAAGCGCCGCCGTCCGACTGGCCCGCGATTCTGTATCCGGTTGATAGAACAAATCTCGCTGCACCTTCACGCGATACAACGTTACAGGCCCGCCCGAAAATTCCCATCGCAGCTTCGCCGCCCTAGGTTGGCGGCTGTCCGCACGCAGCCCCAACCCGTTGCCTCGCAAATCTTCCACCTTTGCCCCAACCGCATATTCAAGCCGCTGCTGCAGCGTCCAGTCATACGACCCGCTCGCAATCAACTTGTCATCCACCCACAACTGCAGCCGCTGATCCGCATGCCAAAAGTCCAAGTTCGTCACTTCACCAGCCTTGAGCGGCTTCGGCAGCGTGCCCGTTGCAAGTTCGTTCCACGCACCATCGGTCGCGCCTTCCGCACGCATCCGGATGACAACCTTCGCACCGTCGACATCACAACGAAACTCATGCCCGTGCGCCGTCAACACCGCGCTGACTTTCGCCCCGTCCTTCTCAGGCCGCACACCCAGCGACATCCGCAAATCGCTGATGTTGAACTTTTGAAATGAGATTGATTCCTCGTTGTACGCATACCAATCTTGCAACACAGGCAGGTTGTTCGGCCGCGTCCACCACTCCAGCAGCGTCGGCCCCTCACCCTTGTACACATACACGCCCGTGTTCGCTGTCGTGTCCCACGTCGTCGCGTCCACCCCGCCATTCGTCACGCCGCGAAACGGCGCACGAAACGTCGACTCCCGCACCGGCGAAAACGAACTGTCAAACACATCCATCCACAACACGCGCTGCACGTGCTCGGGCTTGGGCTGCACCTTCCAGTCCGTCTGCATCCAACTCTGCGACGCATCCTCGCCCTCTTTGGGCTTGCGCACAAACACGTCGCCATCCACCAACGCAATCTGTTCGCCCGGCAAGCCAATCAATCGCTTAATGTAGCTCTGCGGCGGATCCGTCGGATTCTTGAACACCACCACGTCATACCGCTTGGGGTCATACACCGAATACAGATACTTGAGAACAAAGATGCGATCCCCGCCGCTCAAGGGTTTCGTCACCGGCCCAATCAGCTTCGACGTATTCGCATTGCGTGCAGTCACACCTTGCTGAACCGGCGCAGGTGCCATCGAGTCGCCGCTGGGTCCAGTCGCCCACTCATATCCCGACTCGGAATCGCGCCACTGGATATGCGCCCCGCGCAGCGTCGGTGCCATGCTGCCCGTGGGAATCACGAACGCTTCCACCACAAACCCGCGAAAAATAAACGCCATCGCCAACCCGATGATGATCGACGTAAACGTCTCCTTCAGATTCGTTTGCTGCGGCGGCGAAACCTTGGGTATTGTTGCTGCGGGATCCATGGCTGTGGTTGAAGTTGTGTCTGCCAAGCAATCTGCTCCTTGCACCACTATACAAACCTCAATGCAACAAACCTCAACGCTACAAACCTGGCCAGATTATCACTGCCCACCTGTCGGCGGCCCGCCAGGTCGCGGCCCGCCACCGCCACCACTTCCCCCACCGCCACGCCGACGCCGCCTTCGCCCGCCGCCCCCACCACTTCCACCGCCGCCACGATCATCCCGCCGAGGCCTGCGGTTGTCACCGCCACCACGCATCGGATCATCCGCCAACAAATCACCGCTCATCAAATCATCCACGCTATCCCCGCCACCCTTACTCGCTGACGGATTCGCCGGCGGCTGCCCCTCACGAGGCTGCCCACCACCACGCGGACCATCCGCACGCGGCCCACGCCCATCGCGCGGCCGATCATCCCGCCGAGGCCTGCGATCATCTCGCGGCCGCTGATCTCGCACTTGATCACGCGGCTCGCCACCCTGCTGCACCGGCTTCTCGCTCGTCGCGCCGGCATCACGCGGCCCCGCATCCTCACCCCACTCACTCGCATCACCCGCGAGATTCCCCGCACGCTCGCCACCATCATCAGCCTCACGTGGCCCAGGCCCACGCATCTCCCCACGCACTTCCCCGCGCGGCTCACCACTACCGCGCCCACCTTCCGGCAAATTCTCTCTCGCGTTTTCGCGCCGAGGCTCACGCTCACGCACTTCACTCCGCGGCCTCTCCCCGCGCTGCCCACCACTACCTCCACCCCCACCCGGCCCACGCCGATCATCCCCCATCGGCGCCCGCACCGGAGCCTTCTCACTCTTGGGCGCACTCAAATTCTCAACCGGAATCGCCACCTGCCGATCCTTCCCATCCGTTCCCGGCTCATCCAGCAACACCAGCACCAACTGCGTCAAAATCTGCCCGTCAATCACCAGCCCATCGCCCTCAGGCGTGCCCACCCGACTCTTCTTGCGAGGCAGCTTCTTCGACAAACTCTCATAGGTCTCATCTTCATACCGCAAACAACACATCAGCCGACCACACCGCCCGCTGATCTTCAGCGGATCCAGCGTCGCCTTCTGCACCTTCGCGCTCTTCATGCTCACTGGCTTAAGCACCTTCAAAAAGTTCTTGCAGCAGCAATACTGCCCGCATTTTTCATAGTCCGCCGTCAGCCGTGCTTCATCACGCGCACCCACGCCCCGCATCTCCACCCGCACGCGGAAAAACTGCCCCAGCTCGCGCGCCAAATCCCGCACTTCCAGTTTCTGCTCGGTCGCGTAAAACACCGTCACGCTCTCGCCACCCAGAATCGGCTCAACTTCCACAATCTTCAGCGGCATCTCGAACCGATCCGCAATCTGCTTGGCTTGCAGCTTCAGTTCATGCTTGCTCTGCTCAATCTTCGCCTGCTTGTCGAGGTCATCCGTCGTCGCCATGCGCACGACTTTCCCCTCGGTGTAAAACGGATAGTCATTCCCGCCCGAGTTCTCGATGTACTCCAGCATGTCCTGCCGCGACACGCTTTTGCTGCAGCCGCTGTTGGGACACGTGCTGGTCAGCATCTCGCCCAGCTCGGTACCGCGAAACGTGCGCACCACCACCTTGCTGCCACACCCAGGCTTGGCCGTACCCGTGTGCTGAAACTCGCCAATGAGTTTCATCCCACCAAATCGCACCACCAGCGTCTTGGGCGCCTTGAGCGCCTCATACGTCTTGCGATCATCTTCCGCCAACTGCGCTTTGACATCAGCTTCAAACTGAGGCAGGGGATAAATCGGCACGGGAGGCTCCAGAAAACGATACCGGGAAAAACGACAAAGCGAAAATCGATAAAGCAATAAATATCCAGATCGCGGACACCGCCCGATCCCACAACATTTTCACTTTTCGCTTTTCACTTTATCGCTTTTCCCTACGGCCCGCCCAAACTCCGTGCACGCGCGTCCACGAAGAGTTGAGAAATCGGGTACCGCTGGAGAAGTTGAACCGACTCGTTGTTCTGCGTGCGATACACAAACAACTCTTCGTTGCGTGCATCAAGCACCAAAAGCAAGTCCTCGTTGGTGGCATCGGTGGTCATCACCGTCAGCCCGCCAACCTGCGAAACAAGGCCCGCTGCCTGCGCAACAGGCGTACCAAAGGGCAGCGTCGCCGCCACCCCGACCTCACCACTACCGCGAGCAAGCTTCACGCCCGCCGCCACGCACAAAATGCACAGCAGCCCAATCAGCGCGTAGCGAATATCAAACCTCGCGCAGCGGAAGTCAGGCCTGTAGCAACGATTGCAATTCGTATTCATCTCGTTGCTCCTTTAGCGACCCTTAGCCCCGCGCGAATCCGCCGCGAGATTGCGATACCCCACGCCGCCCATCACTTTTTTCGTCTGGTCCCACCGCAGCGCAACCAGTTCCTGATTGCTGCTATCCACAATGTACACGACGCTGGGCCCGCCCTGATTCGTCCGCCCCGACACCATCGTGTAGTCCCCGCGCGCCCGATCCTTATCCCCCACGCGCTCAGTCCGCGTCCCCGGCTGCGCCCCCGCGTCCGGAAGAATCAAAAAGCCTGCAATCAGCCCATTGGCGATCAGCAAGGCCGCCACCTGACGTCGGCGAGAGTTCTGCATCATGGACTCCACGGGCGATCTTCTCGCCCAAACCCCACGCAATCACTTCTAAACACATTCATTCCCATGCCCACTCAATCCCGCTTCTCAATCCTGGTGCCCACGCTTGGCCTTCAGCAGGAAAAACCCCGCCACCAGCCCCACCCCCAGCGCAGCCATGAAAATCTGCATCACCAGCCCCGGATTCTCCGGCTTCCCAGGCGTCGGCGGCCGAATCGTCTCCTGCGCCCAGCACGCCGCCGACATGCTCATCACGCACACAGCAACCAACCCGCGCGAAACCGCCGGAGCCGAAACGAAAGCCGCAAGAACCTTGTCCATGCTGAACAGTAGGCGGGGGGAGAGGGGAAGTGCCGGGGTGCCAGAGTACCGAAGTACCGGAATATCGGAGTACCGAAGGGACCAATCGGCGTGGACCGTCGCATCTCCTCGACACGCTCCGTGCCACCGACCTTTGGCTTTGCAAAGGTCGGTGCGTTCGTCTGATTGGTTGCTCTGTCGCCGACTTCCGAAGCACCTGCCAGTTTCTAGCACGAGTATCAGGTCGAAAGCTCCGGGTTATCCCAATCGGCCTCGGAATCAGTTACCCATTCGAGTGCTTGCCGGCGGGCAAGGATGACAGAATGCAACAGCTTGCACGGTGGCTCTTGCCCTCGCAAACTCCTGTCCCGGCATGTCCAATGCAGGCGGTAGTGAAGGTCGGTTTGATCGAGTATCTCAGTCAGACCTATGAGTTTGAGCCCGGTCGAATCTCGCGTGTGCCTGATCTTGTTAACCACCGTTGGCAGGTCACAGAGCTTATCTGGCCAATCCAAAGCTGACACAATTCCAAGCGTCCACGCGAGGACGTTGATTGATTCAAGTGCCCACGAAGTATCAACAATCTGTTGCTGCGTGAGCGTCTCCGCTTCGGCGACAACTCGTTCCGCTGCGGTCAGATCGTTCCACGCTTGAAGCTCAGCCATTTTGTCTCGAAAATCAGCAAGTGGGACATTGTCCATGGCGAATTGGCCGCGCATGAAATAGATCAAGCAACCCCTCGCCCGGCGTAAAACCTCGTCTGAGCTGCGGGGTTTGATCGCACTCTCATCATCGATATGTGGCAGGTGCTCAATAAACGGCACATTCCGAGCCTTCAGCAGTTCGATTGATCGCGCTTTTCTCGCGAGGCTGGGTGATAGCGAATTGGGCTTATCTCGTCGGAAGAAATTCAACATGCCACCGATGGTATGGCTTGAGGCATTATTCTCCCCCTGCCATCGGCTTGCTTGTCGGTTTCGCGCTTGGCGTTTCGCTTCAGAGCGGCTCGCCGCCTTTCGCCGCGGAGCGGCTTGCGAATGTTGCCAGAGGCGCCAGCCTCTGGACATAGCACTCAAATCAACGCCGCCCCGGCAGGGGCGGGCGTGCTTTGATCCACTTCTCGCCCGCCCCTGCCGGCGCGGTCCACTTTCTTGAGGCGCTGTCCAGAGGCTGGCACCTCTAGCAACATGCGGGCGCGGCTTCGCCGCTGAAGACCCGGAGGCGTGAAGCACGTCGGCGTTGCGAGCCGACGCCAGAACGGGTTGGTGGCTGCTGGACTTTACGAGTCGCGGCACCCCATCTTGCCTTTGGAAAGCGGGAGATACCGATAGGTTGCATCAGGCTGCGAAGCCAGCCTGCTGGCAGTGGCAGAGCGTGATCCACATTCCTCAATCGCGGCTGCGATTTGCGTTCTGAATGAAGGGGATGACCGCTACCCAGGTCGCAATGTACCACGACACTCCAATCGCTGCAAGCCACAAACAAATCGAGCCATGATCACGTCGCCCGTCGTATTCGTGACCCACAATAATGGACGCGACCAGTGCGAGAATGGTTAGAACCGAAGTGGCGTACTGGCCCCGCACGAAACTGTCCCGGATCGATTGAATGAATTCACCACGGGCTTTGAGCGCGTCGTCTATCAGCGGACGCAGCCATAGGAAGTTTGTCCCCGCCACAATGGCGTACCGGGCGAGCCACATACTCCCAATTGCCATCACCACTACGCCTGGAAGTGTTGAACCGAGCGGCCGAATCGTGATCAGTACTGCAGCAGAGATCGCCACGCAAATCCACCGCGACCAGATCGCCAGCCGGTTAAACGTAGCTGTGGCTCTCAGAAGTCTTACATGGATGTGTTCGTCTTTTCCTGTGACCGACGCGCTTGCCGGAACGGGTGCTGTAGTTTTGCTGCTAAGCGACGCGGGACGCCGATTATTGTCGGACGGCTCAGACTTGGGTAATGCGTCCAGTTTAGCGATTTGCTCGAGCGTCAGATACCTGCTCAACTCTAGTGGACGCGGCGTCAAATTCGCTTGGCCTTGTTCGGAGCGACGAAGTACTCCTCGTGAAACAAGAATTTCCGTGTCGCGTTCGAACCTTGCCGCTTCGTCCGGAGTCAACGGGCGGGCAGGGTCGATCTTGTTGGCTGCGCGAAACAACGCCTCGTGATTTTCCGATGACATTGTCACTCCCTAGCTAATTGATCGAAAGTAGTGACGTAATTGGCATAGAAGTGAGTCTGAGACCACGCTATGCGATGCTCAATTCTAAGCCAATTGAGGTGTTCGGCTGGTGGAATCACGTTGTTTTCGTGCCATCAGGCTGGCTTTGCAGCCTGATGCGGGGCGCGGATGACCGGGCTTGGGTGGCGGCGGGCGGCCTTGACGTGCTTTTTTTGTCCATGGATTTCTGGCGCACGAATGCCGAATCACGAATGCCACTCACCTCTGCACCCCCTCACTCCCTCACCCCCCGCCCGCGCCGCCAACTCCATCCACCCCGGCTGCACGCGCCTGCTTCTCGGCAGCGGAAACGGATCACCCTCTCCCGCCGGGGCGAACGGCGCGCTGAGTTTTTCAAACTGCTCGCTGGTCATGTCCACCGTCCGCCAGCGCGGGCTGCGCGTGCGCATCGCCTGCACGTAGTCCTTCACTCGCACGCCCCGCAGTGCGTACCACCGGCCTTCATCCTCGAAAATCTCCTGAAACAACGCCGCGGGCGGCTCTTTGTCGCACCAATACACAAACACAATTACCGCCTCAAACGGCGGCCCGAAAAGTTCTTCCCAGCGCTGCAGCGAACCCAAATCATCCAGCGTCGTCCAACACTCCAGCCGCGGCGTGCGCCCCTTCGCGGTGCCGTGCGCGGTTTGGTCATCGCCGGCATGCTTACCACTATTAGGCTTGCCGCCGCCGGTGCCTACGCGCCGACCTTTCAGTTCGACCAACAAGTTGGTCTGCTGCCCATACACCACAAAATCAAAGTACTTGAGCCCCTTGTGCCCATCAACGCCCGTGCTCGAAAGTCCGCGTGCGCGTGCCGAAGTTGAATCGCTGCGACCCAGCAACACATCGCGCGCCTGTTCAATAGCAACATACGGCACCCGCCGTGCCCGCAGGTATCGCTCAAACGCTCGCTCGTAATGCCGCCAGATGTTCATGCCGCTGCGAAGCCTCCACGCATTCACGCGGCAGCGTACGGCGTGAGGCAACTACTCGCCAGCTTGGTCCCCATTCCCAAACTCATCGAATCGATCTGTCGCGCATCGACCCGGACCAAGTTCAATCTGGTTTTCAAGCGTTTGTCTTCTTTGCGTTCTTTGCGTCTTTGCGGTGAACTCGGTTTTGGAACAACCTCTACTGATTGGTCTCTTCCAACTGAATCCCCGCCAACGCCGTCATCGGGTCGGGAGCAAACCGAAACAGCTTGTCGATACCCGTCACCAGGAAAATGCTCCACACCTGATCACTCACGCTGCACAACTTGAGCACGCGCTGCCTCTCGCCCATGACTCGCCGCAGCAAGAGCAACTGCCCGATGTTCGACGAACCAACGTAACTCACGCCCGCCAAGTTCAGCACCACGTGCGGCACCTTGCCCGCCGGCGCCTTCTCGATGCGATTACACAGCGATGCCAGTTCATCAGACAACGCTGGCTCGTCGGCCAGTTCTGCAATCACTATGTCGTCTGACCACTGCTGAGTGCCCATTGCTCCGCCTTCCATACCCACCGCGTCAAGAGTCTACCAGATTGCACTCTTCAATTCGAGAGGCAGTGGTCCGATAGACCAGAATTCTCGATGAATTACTCAATATGCATACGCACACAACGCGAAATCGGTTCATCTTGCGCGTAAGTCTTTACTGTTAGACAACATATCAACCCAGCCATTCCGCCCAACAAGAAACCCCGCACGTTTCCGCGCGGGGTCTGGTGGCAGCAGAGGAATGGGTCGTGGTGGTGACGTGACTCCGCCGCCGGTGGTGGTGATTGTGGAAGGCACTAGGCACTAGCTACGAGGTGCTAGGCACGAGCGACTTCTGAATTCCCGCGCACGTTGGTGAACGTGCGCGGGCTTGTGAGCCAGGGGGCGAAGCCAACACCAAGTCTGACTTCTGCAAGTCAAACCCGGCACCAAGCGCGGCGGGGGTCAAGCGTCGTCTCAGGCTTGCGCCGTCGATTCCTGCTCTGCGCCCCGGAAGTCGTCCGTCTGTCCGCGTCCTTGCAGATCACACGTTGGCGACGCTTCCGTCCTCGCTTGCGGCGACGGCCAGCTTCCTTGCTGCCCGCCGCGAAGGCCCTTCGATCTCACGAATCAGAAAACCAGCGATTTCCGCCGCGTTTTCTGTAATTTTCTACCTGGTTCAACCTTCCAACTTCTGCATCACGCCGGGCAACTTGTTGAACCGTTCATGCAAATCCTTCAACCACTGCCCGCGATCCATCACTTCTAGCCTTGGACCCGCCCCCACCATCACCACGTCCTTGCCAAGCTCCGTCAATTCCAAGTGAAGCTGCGGAATGTTGATGCGCCCCGCGCTGTCAACTTCAAGCCGCTCCGTAAACCCGAAGTAATCCGCCTGCGCCTCCGCCTGCTGCGTCGGAGGCATCAACGTCGCCGGCCCTTTCTCCGCGAGTTGCTGAAAGCGACTCTCGGTGAACAGCATCAGCAAATGCTTGCGCCACGGCACGCAGTACCACGCCGTCCCGTCTCGCTCAGGCCGCAACAGCGACCGGAACTTGGCGGGAATCGCCAATCGGCCTTTCGCGTCGATCGAGAGTTCTGCTGACCCAGTGAAAATCATGGCGAGTGACCAGAAGTTGTGTGCCTCCTGCACCAGCCAGGACTTGGGCTTGCGACCCACGCTCGGCATCGACAGGCCGTCGACAAGAGAAGTTTACACACTTTCCCCCACTTTGCAACACACTCCGCCACATCTTGTCAATTTTCTGCACATTTTCTCCCACTTGTCAAATCGTCGGGAAAACTTGTGGAAAGTCGCAATAACTGTTATACTATCAAACACCGAATGAAAGTTTTCCGTGAACCGCACGAAAGCATGGGAACCTCTCGCCTCGCGTTATCGGACTAATGGGCGAGAGGCGGCTAATCCCTGTTTCGGGACTTCCTTATCGGGAGGGTTCCATGGGCATTGCAACCGCAAATGGGCGTTCAACGGCGAATCCAAGGCCAGATTCAAAGTCCACTCACGAATTTCCTGGCATCGATATCCCGCCGCGTGCGTGGCAACTTCTCGCTGGCCATCCAGCATTAGTTGCAACTGCGTGGGCCGGTCGTCGCTACGCGTGCCTCGCGCTCGGCGTGCAGCAAGCCAGCAGCACGCCGCCGCTGGTGCGCATCTCCACGCGCTGCGGCGAAGTCATCGACCCGATCTTGCGCGACGCGCGCACCTTCAGCCTCATGGCCCTCGCGCCAACCGAGCGCGTGCTGCAACGGCGCCTGCAAGAAAGCAACACCCTCCGCGGCATGGACATCTTCGACGGTGTGCTGATGGAGCGCACCGCCGCAGGCTTGCCCGTGGTCGCATCATCGCTAGTCAGCATGGAGTGCGAAATCGTCCGCCACATCGACCTCGAAGCCGACCACCAGCTCTATGTAGGCCGCGTGCTTTCATGTCGCTTGCGCGAGATGATGCAGGCGGCGTGCTGAGAACCGCACGTCGATGCGGGCACTGATTCACTTGACTACTTCACGCGGACCGCCGCGCTTGATTCTCGCCTTCAGCTTGCAGCAACGCTGCACCGATGCGTTCGTGATGCGTGATATCCATCGGCACCTGCACGCGCGAACCATCCTCAAGTGTGACAAGCCACGCAGGCGACAGCCGCTGGATGCGCACGATTTCACTCAGCAAAAAGCCCCGGCTCGTCCAACCACGCCGCACCAGCACCATGCCTTCTTCAATCACGATGCGAAGTCGCAGTGCGTCGATGAGTCCAACGAGCACAATGAAAAGAAGTGGCGACAAAAGCCCGCCGATTATCCACCGCATGGGGTTGGAGTTCATCAAGGGCCAGAGGTAGAGCCCGCCGCCGATGAGTATCGCAACAAGCACGCACCACAAGCCGATGGAGCCAGCAGTCGCGCGAGCTTGCAAGCTCGATGGGCGTTGCTCTTGGTTCATGAAGAAGTGTAGTGACGGCGATGATGTCCCACGCCGCTCACGATTGCTTGCGTGCCTTCGCGGCCTTGTCCCGTACTTTCGCCGCCGCACGCTCATCCTTGGTCTGCGCATTCGCGCGAATGTTCTTCGCCGCCAGTTTCACAGTTTGCTCGATACGAGCCGCACGCGTCTCTGCACGCTTAGCCGTTGCGATCCATGTGAGCGCAAGCTTCTTCGCACCACGCGTGGCCGCACTGGCGGCGGGTTCGTGCGGCAGATCAGTTGACTTGCAAGCAATGCGGATATTCGCTGGCGGGACTGGTGGGCGCAATGTGTCCCGAGTGCGGGACTGACAGCGCATCGCAGCGATGAGCGAACGCAGCCGATCACTCGCCCCACGGGGACCGTGGGGCTATTCAAAGACCTTGCCTTTCCTTCGGTACTCCGTCACTTCGGTACTTCGGTACTTTGCATTTCGGTACTCCGCACTCCCTACCCCGCCCTTCGCCCACCCACTCTCCCGAGGGCCGCCGCCCTCGCCTATCTTCCCCCATGCCCGATCGCAAACCCTTCGTTGGCGGCAACTGGAAGATGAACACCAACCGCACCACCGGCAGCGACCTTGCCCGTGGTGTGACCGATGGCGTGCTCAACATCGACGGCGTGGATGTCGCTGTCTTCCCGCCCTTTCCGTATCTGCTCACCATCCGCGCCATCCTTCGTGATCGCGGCTCGTCCATTCGCCTTGGCGCTCAGAACATTTATCAAAGTGCCGAAGGTGCGTTCACGGGCGAAGTCTCGGCCAACATGCTCAAAGACTGCGGCGTGCAAGTTGTGCTCTGCGGCCACAGCGAACGGCGCCATGTGATTGGCGAGAAGGACGAACTGGTCAACAAGAAAGTTCGCCAGACGCTCGAGTCAGGCGTCGAAGCCATTCTTTGCGTGGGCGAAACGCTTGACGAACGCCTCGCGGGCCATCAAGACATTGTCAACGCGCGCCAGGTTCGCACAGGCCTTGCTGAAATTCCCGGCTCGTGGCTTGAACGCCTCATCGTCGCGTATGAACCGGTCTGGGCCATCGGCACCGGCAAAACTGCCACGCCGCAAGATGCTCAAGATGCTCACAAACAAATCCGCACCCAGCTCGCCAAGCAATATGGCCCCGACGCCGCCAACCGCGTCCGCATCATCTACGGCGGCAGCGTCAAGCCCGATGTCGCCGCCGACATCTTCGCGATGCCCGATGTCGATGGCGGCCTGATCGGCGGAGCGAGCCTGAACGCGGCGGATTTTGTGACCATCTGCAAAGCCGCTGCAACCAGCGGCCGAAGCAAATAGTTCGGGACGGCTGCTTAAGCACTACGCTTCTACACCATGGCTATGCACTTTCTTCGTCTTGTGCCCATCCGCGCTGTGCTTGCGATGCTGATGCTACACGCTTGCACTGCATTCGCCCGCGCTCAAGAAACGCAGCCCATGGACACGATGTCGCCCGCTGCCGCGCCCGCGTCAGACGTCGACGCGATGGCCGGCCCCAAGGTCGATGACCCCGCATCACGAACTCTCGTGCGCACCGACATGCAGAATCGCTTTCAGCGCCTCGACGTTCGGCCCGAAGAAGCCGCTCTCCAGTTACTCGCGATGGACCCAAGTCGCCGCGTAAAGGCCCGCGAGATCATTCTCGCGCGGGCTGATGCCCTGCGAACGCATCTTGCCATCAACATTGATCTGGTCAAAGAGTGGACCGATGCCCAAATTGCCAAAGACTCGGCGGCGATCCAGAAATTCGCCAAAGAACTCTACGACCGCTTCGAGCCAACCAACCCCCGTGATCCCTTGCTTGCACCCCTCGCCAGCGTCCTGACCAGCGATGAGCAGACGCAGATCAAACGCTTGGTCGACGAGTACTGGGAAGCCTGGATCGCCAGCGAGCAAAAGGCCTCGCCCAAGTCCACGCCAGAAGAAATCGCCCAGCGTCTCATCGCGCGCACCTTCAACGCCGAAGTGGCCAAGGCCTACGACAGCGCGTTGCGTCCGCACAAACAGAAGCTCGATGCCATCATCACGGCGACCGAGCCCACCGCAGACCAAATCGCCGCGCTGCGAGCGGCGTTCATCAACTACATCCGCGCAAGCCTGCTGCATCCCACCGACCAAGACAAAACTGCCCTCGCAACCGCAATCTACAACGCCCTGGACGAGCCGCGAAGAATCAAACTCGTGCAAGCCTCGCTGAATTCCCTCTAAGCCTCGTGCGAATGTGTCTCGCGGTAAACGCTGCAACAACGACGCGGACCGGAAATGACCAAAGGCAGGTTCACCGCGAAGATGCAAAGAGCGCGGAGGAAGACGGCGGGCAAAGAACAGAGAGCGGTGAACGGAGAACAGAGAGCCGAGAACAGAGAACAGCCATCCGTCCGCAGCCCACCGTTCCTCCGCAACATCCACCGCCCAAAAACAACCAAGGAAGCCAGCGCACCCGCACTGGCTTCCCTGTCTTTCTTCGTGCCCTTCGTGTCTTTGTGGTGAGCCTGCCTTTACGCCGCAATCGGCGCCGCCGCCTGCTCGCTCCACGGCCCGCGTTCGCCCGTGGGAGAGATCCACCGCATCCACACGTAGTTGTTCTTTCCCGCATCCGCTGAATCAAAGTTCATGACATACGGCGCGCTCGTGTCCACCGCGACAAACCGCAGGTCGTTTTCGCCCGCCGGCGGCGTGGTGCCGATCTTGTTCCAGATCTCTACGCCCAGCGCACCCGCGGGCTTGCCCTTGCGACCCGGCGTGGCGCTATCCGTAAAGCGCAGCGTCTGCTGCAAACGGTTGCCGCATTCAATCGCGATGACGGGAGTCGTGGTCGGCGGGCCAATGGGCGTGGGCTCTTGCCGCACCGTGATCCCCAGCGCGGCCTTTTCACCGTCGGTCACTTGAGGTGAAGCCTGCAACCGGCGCACCAGCGGCCGAATCGCCGCGACATACGCCGCGCGAGCTTCGTCTTTGTTCTGCTTCGCCAGCTTCGCCGCATTCACCGCCGCCACATGCGCGGGAAACGCCGTGTTCCACCCCGTCTGCCCCGCCGTAATCGGAGCCATATCCGGAGCCGTGAGCCCCAGCGCGGCCAAGTTGGCGTTGGCGTAGGTCACAAACTGCGTCTGCCACACCTGAAACGAAGCATCCGGCCCTGGAATGTAATCAGCCATGTCTCACAATCTCTTTCTGTGCACGCAGCACGTTGGTTTGTGGAAAGCACAGACATCACGCCCGCGCCCCAATTTTCCATCGGCGCACGAAAGAACCAACTTCACGCAGGAAGAGAAAAACCAAAGACAGGAAAGGCAGGTTCACCACAGAGCCCGCAGAGAGCGCAGAGAAGAGGAAAAGCTTGCGCAGCGTGCGGCGCTGGCGGCTGCGCCTGCGGGTACGCCCCCAGCCCCCCCCCCCCCCCACCCCCCCACCCCCCCCCACCCCCCCCCCCCCCCCCCCCCCCCCCCCCCCCCCCCCCCCCCCCCCCCCCCCCCCCCCCACCCCCCCCCCCCCCCCCCCCCCCCCCCCCC
>BJHL01000004.1:268775-271612 GCA_014192545.1 Phycisphaerae bacterium
AAGCTCGCGCAGCGTGCGCTGGTGGCGGCTGCGCCTGCGGGTACGCCACCAGCCCACGCACACCCCAACCCCACCAACCAACCCTACCCCCACACCTATCTATACACCCCCGCCACCAACCCCGCTGCTATCCATAAGCACCAACCCCCCACCCCACCCACGACGCGCGCTTTTCAAGCGGGGGTGCCGGGGGCGGCAGCCCCGGCAATGGCGGAACTGCCACACGCGAACGTTTCTGCTACGCTCTCTTCCCGCATGGACGCTGACCGCCAGAAACAACTCCAGGCCTTCGTCGATTACGCCAAGTCCCTCGACGGCGACGAAAAGGGCGAGGCCCAGGTCTTCCTCGACCGTTTGTTCCGCGCCTTCAGCCGCAACGGCTACAAAGAGGCGGGAGCCAAGCTCGAAGAGCGTGTGACCAACGACCGCGGCGGCACTTCGTTCGCCGATTTGGTCTGGAAGCCGGTGGTTCTCATCGAAATGAAGAAACGCGGCGAGGACCTGTCGCGCCACTTGACCCAAGCCTTTGACTACTGGGTTCGCCTTGTCCCCAACCGGCCTCAGTACGTCGTCTTATGCAACTTCGATGAGTTCCGCATCTACGACTTTGACCAAGACATCAACCAGCCGCAGGACACGCTGACTCTTGATGAACTCCCCCAGCGTTCTGGCCCGCTTGATTTCCTCTGGCCCACGAACGAAAGAGCCCGTTTCCGCATCGACCGCGAAGATGCCACGCGCAAAGCCGCCGCCAAACTCAGCGCAATCTATCAATCCCTGAAGCCCAAGCACCCCGGCGGCACCGATGGGGCACAACGGTTTGTTCTGCAAGCCCTCGTCTGCTTCTTTTCCGAAGACATCGGCCTACTCCCGCGAGCGTTCTTCACCGACTTGCTGGAAGAATGCACAGCACCCCCCAAGGCTTTCGACCTGCTCGATGGACTTTTCCGCGCCATGAATCAGCGAGGCGGCGTCGCAGGCGGACGGTACAAAGGCGTCGAGTATTTCAACGGCGGCATCTTCGCGCAGTCCGCAGCGGTCGAGCTTGATCCCCACGCCGAAGTGGCGATGCTCAAAGAAGCCGCCACGTACAACTGGTCCCACGTCTCGCCCGACATCTTTGGAACCATCTTCCAGCACTCCATGGACGCTGGCGAACGCCACGCCATGGGCGCGCACTACACGGCTCAGGCCGACATCATGCGCATCGTGAAGCCGACCATCGTCGATCCCTTCACGATGGCACTTGCCAAGGCCAACACACTCAAAGAACTCGCCGCGCTCAAAACTCGCCTGCAATCGGTCCGCGTCTTGGACCCCGCCTGCGGCAGCGGAAACTTCCTCTACATCGCCTACCGCGAAATGCGCCGCCTCGAAGCGGCAATCTCCGCCAAAGAGAACCAACTCAGCAGCCGTCAGGCCGCAGGCCAGATCGTCATGGGCGGCGTCTCGCCCCGCCAGTTCTACGGCATGGATGTCTTGCCCTTTGCGGTCGAACTTGCCAAGGTCACGCTGTCTCTTGCTCCCAAACTCGCCAGCGATGAACTCCATTCGAGCGAAGCAACGCTCCCGCTCGCCAACCTCGACAACAACATCAAAGTCCAAGACGCCCTGCTGGATGACCAAGGAAAGCAAACCCCTTGGCCCGCCGCCGACATCATCATCGGCAACCCTCCGTTTCTGGGCGCCAAGCGTCTCAAGCCCGAGCGCGGGGCCGATTACGTCAACGCTCTCCGCAAGGCCTACCCCGATGTGCCGGGCATGGCCGACTACTGCGTCTATTGGTTCCGCCGGGCCCACGATCATTTGCAGCCTTGCACCGCCGCCAACTGGCATGCCGGGAGAGCTGGGCTTGTCGGCACCCAGAACATCCGCAACAACCAGTCGCGGGTGGGCGGCCTGGACCATATTGTTGCTTCGGGAACCATTGTCGAAGCCGTCGAGAACATGCCGTGGAGCGGCGAGGCCAACGTGCACGTATCCATCGCCAACTGGGTCAAGAACGTCAAGGTGAGTAAACCTTCGGCCAAGCCGGGGGAAGACAAACCCACGCCCATGCCCGGCCCCGGGCCGAGTTTGAAAGACCGCGCCGCAGCCAAAGCCGCCAAGGCCAAAGCAGGCACGCCGCCGCCGGGAGGCGGGGGATTCGCCAAGGCAGCCGACGAGGGCCCAGCCGCAGAAGAAGACGGGGGCTCACCCGCTGACGATGACGACATAGCCCGCAACATGGCCCCCGCACGCCGACTGTGGACCAAAGTCGAAGCGACGCCGGAGCTCTTTGAAGACGAGAAATCTGCCAAGCGTCCCAAGACCATCACGCTGGGCAAGCGCGGCAAGATTCGCAAGGACAAGAGCTACGAAATGGCCGCGCGCGAAAGCGCGGAGATTTCGCCGAGTCTGTCAGACGAAGTGGACACGAGCGCGGCCAAGGTGCTGGCGTGCAACACGGACCCGCAACGAGCGTTTCAAGGCGTGGTGCCCGGCTATGACGGCTTCCTTGTGTCTCATGCCGACCGCAAACGCGCGTTCAAGGGCGAAAATGTTGTTCGCCCTGTCATGGGCGGACGCGACATGCTAACGGAAGGTGTGCCGTCTCGCTCTATTGTCGATTTCGCTGATATGGACATCTTGCAAGCCCGCCACTTCGAGAAGGCGTTCGCTCATGTTGAAAAGCAAGTACTTCCGGCTGTGCGAGCCACCGCGACCGAAGCAGGCAAGACCGACATGGCGAAGGCGCGCGCGGACCACCTTGAACGCTGGTGGCAGTTCTGGAATGTTCGCACAGGCATGCGTCGGGCCTTCAAGCCGCTGAATAGATATCTCGCCATCGCACGAGT
>BJHL01000005.1 GCA_014192545.1 Phycisphaerae bacterium
GAGGTGATGGGGGGAGGGGGTGAGTGATTGGAGTTTGTGCGGTCGGGGAGATTTCATTTGTGAAAGCGGGCGCGAGGGGCCGAATACAGGGTGCATGATATTTGCACTTGCTGAAACGGTGGCGGCTGTTGATCCTGCGGCGCATGCCAATCTCTTTTCGGGTCCGAATGTTGCGGCGTTCTTCACGCTGACGGCGATGGAGATTGTGCTGGGGATTGACAACATCGTGTTCATCGCGATTTTGTGCGGGCGGCTGCCGGTTGAGCAGCGGGAGAAGGCTCGGCTGGTGGGGCTTGCGCTGGCGATGTTCATGCGGCTGGCGTTGCTGTTTGCAATCAAGTGGATCATGGGTTTGGCTGGGAAGACGCTGTTTACGCTGCCGATTCTGAATGAGGCAATTGATGGGCGGGACTTGGTGCTGATGCTGGGGGGCCTGTTTCTGATTTATAAAGCGACGAAGGAGATTCACGCGAAGGTTGAGCACGAGGAGCACATGCCCGGTGATGGGAAAAAGAGCAAGGTGACGTTTGCGGGTGTGATCTGGCAGATCGTCATCATCGATCTGGTTTTCAGCCTGGACTCTGTCATCACGGCGGTGGGGATGGCGCAGAACATTTGGATCATGGTGGCGGCGGTGGTTGTGAGTGTCGGCGTGATGCTCGCGGTGTCGGGCAAGATTGCAAAATTCATCGACAAGAACCCGACGCTGAAGATGCTGGCGCTGGCGTTCTTGCTGCTGATTGGCGTGATGCTGGTAGCCGATAGCCTGGGGCAGCATATCAACAAGGGGTACATCTACTTCGCGATGGCGTTTAGCTTGGGGGTGGAGGTGTTGAATATGGTGGTGAAGGGGAAGAAGAAAGAAGTGACGAAGTGACGGAGTGACGGAGTGACGGAGTGACGAAGTGACGGAGTGACGGAGTGAAGAGGTGAGGGGGTGAAGCGGTGAGGGGGGATGAAGTATGAGGGAATGACAGCGGCCCGAGTGGATGCTCGGTGCCGAGGCAAAACAAGCCAGCGAGCTGGCGATTGAGCCCAGCGCGACCGCGTTGCAACCCAGCGCGGCGGCAATACAAGTCTGCATGACGGCGATGCGAGCCAGCAAAGCGATGTGCGAAGCAAGTCAGCGTTGCAGAGCTAGACTCGTGGAGTGCGGAGGCGTGATGCGACCGGCTGGGACATGCAGGTGGAACGCATCAGGCTGCAAAGCCAGCCTGATGCACGAAGAGGAGTGATGCCACCCGCCAAATGTGGAGAGTAAAGGAATCAGTATGAGTATTCGAGAGCAACGTAATTTGACTCACCACATTAACAGAGTGATTTCCATTCGGTACGATATGTGTAGATTGATTGTTCTGATGACATGCGTAGCAGTATGCCTAGGTGCTGCAGCTTGCATGAACCGACCCGATGTGACATCTATGGAAAAGCGAGACAACGAACAAGGTCACGCCATGGCGGTAGATCCGAGCGGATCAAGTGCTTTCAGATCCGTGCACACATCTTCGCCTAGCGAAACCTGGGTCTGGGTAAAACCTGTGGTTTTGACCACATCCTCTGAGGTTATTGTCGCCGTTCACATCGTTACTGTGAGTGATCCAGATGTTGTCCGAAGCCGAACAGCGCAATTGTATGAACTCGGTCGACTCATTGCTCGTCAAGGGAATTTCTTACAAATCGGCTCCGGAGCGGGGGTCGTCGGGGACAGTGTTGATTCTCCAAGTGTGCGGCGAGAACGAGACGTTGTCTACACGAGTCAAGGTCCCGATTCCACAATGAGACGCGTCGGCGAAAACCATTGGCTAATCATGCTTACACCCCAAGCCTCTATTGAGACAGTGTTGCGAGCTGGTTCAACCGAGTTCCAAATTGAAGTCGATCAACGTTGGCAATATGTGACCGACGGTGTTTCTGTTGTGAATTGATCAAGGGCAGATGGCATTATGCTTCTCGTGCCATCAGGCTTGGCTTTGCAAGCCTGATGCTGCTGCGACCAACTGCATTGCTTCGAGCGCGGACGTCCCTCATGCCAGGAAGGGCTGGCCGCCCGCGTGGCTTTGCCACTCCCGGCACCCATCCCGCTTGAAGCTGGCAGCGGCTGACAACGAGAGAACGCATCAGGCTTGCAAAGCCAAGCCTGATGGCACGTGTCGTTCCTTCGGGACTTTGTCCCTGCGGTACTTCGTCTCTTCGGTACTGCGGTACTTCGTCACTCCGTCACTCCGTCACTTCGTCACTACTATCCCCCATGATCACACCCAGTCCTACCAGCAAGATTGATCCCACGATTGCACGCGGCACGCTTGGCAGCGTTGTGGCGGCGTCGGCGACGAAGCCGGCGTATATCACGTTTTTGGTGCCCAATACCAGCTATGAGATGCATTTGCTGCCGACGGGTGAGATCAAGGCGCAGGTGGGGAAGCGGCTCTTGGGGACGATTCGGGCGCAGGCGCGGCGGATTGATGTGGTGCAGACGGGGGGGCAGTATGTGGAGCCGGTGATGGGTCGGCCGCGGCGGGTGCAGGGGACGGTGATTGCGATCGCGGGCGATAGCGTGGTGGTGGATGCGGGCGTGGCGATTCATTGCCGGCCTACGGATGTGCGGCAGCAGGCGGGGCAATTTAGTGTGGGGCAGTTTGTGAGCTTTGATGTGCTGGATGGGTCGACGTTTACGGCGCAGTGAGAACCAGCGTGAGAGTGGCGTATAGCCTTGGGGCATGGTGTCATTTGCTGCTGCGGCGGAGGCGATTGGGAGTGGGCGAGTTTTTTGTGCGCTGGTGGGGTTTGATGGGTTTACGGATGCGATTTTGCACGCGGTGAGGTCGCGAGCGACGATGCGCGTGGAGGATTTTTCGCGCATTGAGACGATTACGGAATTTGCGGAGCGCGTCGGCGGGGCGGCGGGGAAGAGCACGAACATTGAGCTGGTGCGGCGGGAGTTGCGATTTGGGGGGAATGGGCCGCTGATGGCGAGTGGGCTGGCGGGGCTGGGGGCGAGGGTGAGTTATGTTGGGTCGATTGGCGTGGCCAGCGATGATTCGAGTGGGCACGCGCGCGTTGATCCGATTTTTGCGGAGTTTGCGAAGCGGTGTGAGCGAGTGATTGCGATTGGGGTGCCGGGGCATACGGATGCGGTGGAGTTTGCGGATGGGAAGATCATGTTCAATCACACGGCGAATGTGCAGGCGGTGACCTGGGAGGCGATTGTGAGTGGGGTGGGGCTGCGGGAGATGCGCGAGATGGTGGGTTCTTCGGTGTTGCTGGGTGTGGTGAATTGGTCGCTGCTGGGTGGGGTGCCGGGCATTTGGCGGGGGCTAATGCGTGATGTGCTGATGGGAATGCCGACGCGGGTTGGTGGTGTGCGGCGGCGGATGTTTGTGGATTTGTCGGACCCGGCGAAGCGGACGGATGGTGATATTGCGGGGATGTTGGTGCAGCTTCGCGAGATGGAGGGCGTGGTGGCGGTGACGCTGGGGCTCAACTTGGCGGAGGCGCAGCGCGTGGCGAAGGTGGTGGGGGTGCGTGATGATGAAGCGGAGGAGCATGCGCAGCGCGTGGCGCGGTTGGCGAGTGGGCTGCGCGACGCGATTGGGATTGATACGGTGGTTGTGCATCCGCGAGAGGGTGCGGCGGCGGCGAGCGCGGGTGAACGCAGCGTGTGGGTTGATGGACCCGTGACGGCGAATCCGAAGTTGAGTACGGGCGCGGGCGATCACTTCAACGCTGGATTTGCGTTTGCGCAGGCGAGTGCGATGCCTTTGGAGCAGTGTGTGGCGGCAGCGGCGGCGACGAGCGGGGCGTATGTGCGTGATGCGGCGAGCCCGACGCGCGAGCGGGTGGCAGAGATGCTGCGGGGTGGGTGGTAGAAGCGAGGTTTAGCGGCCGCCGTATTGCTTGGTGTAGTAGTCGCGGTAGGCTCCGCTCTTGACGCTGCGCCACCAGGCTTCGTTGTTTTTGTACCAGTTGATGGTGTCGGCGAGAGCCTGGGGCCAGGCGCTGCGGGTGGGTTTCCAGTTGAGTTCTCGCAGAGCTTTGGTGCAGTCGATGGCGTAGCGGCGGTCGTGACCGGGGCGGTCGGCGACGGGCTTGATGGAGTCGTGGCCTTTGCCCATGAGGCGCAGGATTTCGTGGGTGAGTTCGAGGTTGCTGCGTTCGTTGTTGCCGCCGAAGTTGTAGACCTCGCCTGCTTTGCCTTTTTCGAGCGCGGTCAAGACGCCTTCGCAGTGGTCATCGACGTGAATCCAGTCGCGGACGTTTTTGCCGTCGCCGTAGAGGGGGACTTGCTTGCCTTCGATGAGGTTGGTGACGAAGAGGGGGATGACTTTTTCGGGGAATTGGAAGGGGCCGAAGTTGTTGGAGCAGCGCGTGGTCACGACGTCCATGTGAAAGGTGTGGTGATAGGCGCGGGCGAGGAGATCGCCGCCGGCTTTACTCGCGCTGTAGGGGCTGTTGGTTTCGAGGGGTGTGGTTTCTTTGAACTTGAGCTCGGGGTTTTCGAGCGGCAGACTGCCGTAAACCTCGTCGGTGGAGACGTAGACGAAGCGGTTGTTCTTCATCCAGGCGCCGCCCCCATTTTTTGATTGGGCCCGGCGGGCGGCGTCGAGCAGCGTTTGCGTGCCGATGACGTTGGTCATGACGAAGGGGCGCGAGTCGAGGATGCTGCGATCGACGTGGCTCTCGGCGGCCATGTGGACGATGGCATCGCAGGACTCGATGAGGGGCATGACAGTTTTTTCGTCGGTGATATCGCCCTTGACGAAGGTGTAGCGCGGGTCTTTTTCGAGGCCGCGGAGGTTCTCGAGGTTGCCCGAGTAGGTGAGGACGTCGAGGTTGGTGATGCGGTAGGTGGGGCGGAGTTTGAGGAGGAGGTGGACGAAGTTGCTGCCGATGAATCCGGCGCCGCCGGTGAGGAGGATGTGCATGGGTACTCCAGGGTCAAGAGATGGTATCGGGAAGAAGGATCAGCTTGTTTGCAAGTGCGGCGGTTCGAAGTTCTTTGTCAAGTGTTGCGAGCGGAAGACTGCGGCGGATGGAGAGCTCGAGATATGACGCGTCGTAGATTGTGAGACCGAACGCAACGGCGAGTTGGAAGATGTTCTGGTCGGTTTGGTACAAGCCGTCTGTGTCGATTTCAAGTGGGTACTTGGCGAGGGCGTGCAGATACTCTTGACGACGTTCAGATGTGATTCGTTTGCGACGTTCGGCCATGAGGAGCACGTTTGCAACTTCGAATCGCCACAATACCGGTACAACGCCCTGTGACGCGACCAACATCGACTCAACTGCGTTGATAGCCGGTGTGCGTTCGTCGCCGAAGCACCAAGCGAGTGCTATGGACGAATCGATAGCGATCATGCGTTAGCGACGTCCTTCGTTCATCAGGTCTTTGATTTTGAGACCACCGAGGGACATGCCCTTGCTCAACTCGCGCATCTCGGCGATAGCTTGGCGGACTTTCTCGGGGTCGTGGGGTGGCTGGACGGGGCCGACGCGGGCGACGGGTGTGCCGGCGCGGGTGAGGATGAACTCTTCACCGGCGGCGACGCGCGTAAGCAGCTCGGCGAGACGGGCGGGCAGGTCTTCGCTGGCGATGCTGACTTGTTTTGTGTTGTTCGCTGCGACCATGATGCGCCTCGCTCGATGTGATGACCTTGTGTGGTGAGGGGATAGTAGGAATCGTCGCGTGATGGCTTGGATTTACTCGATACGTCCCATCACGTTCGCGAGGGCTTCGCGCCAAGGTGTCATCGGGCCGACCAGTTTTTCGGTGTGCGAGAGATCGAGCACGCTGTAGGCGGGGCGTTTGGCGGGGCGGGGGAAGTCGGCGGTGGTGCAGGGTTCCACGGTGCCTTTGGCGTTCGCGAGGCGGCCGATTTCTTGCGCGAATTCGAACCAGGTACTCTCGCCGGCGTCGGTGGCGTGTTGGATGCCGCGAGATTTGTTCGTGATGAGCGCGAGGGTGGTGGTGGCGAGGTGTTCGCTGCTAGTGGGGCGGCCACGCTGGTCGTTCACGACTTTGAGCGTGGGCTTGGTGAGCAGCAACGTGCGCATGGTGCGGACGAAGTTTTTGCCCCACGGTGCGTAGAGCCAACTGGTGCGGATGTGGAGCCAGTGGTTGGCGTCGAGGGTTTCGAGCGCGGCTTCGCCTGCGGCTTTGCTGCGGCCGTAGGCGTTGAGGGGTTCGCGTGGTTGTGTGGTGGTGTAGGGTTTGGTTGCGATGCCACTAAAGACGTAGTCGGTGCCGAAGTTGACGAAGAGGGCGCGGTGGGCGGCGCAGGCGTGGGCGAGGTCGCGGACGGCGTCGCCATTGATGCGGGTAGCGGCGGGTTCTTGGGTTTCGGCTCCGTCGACGTCGGTCCAAGCGGCGCAGTTGATGAGAATGTCGCTGCGGGTTTCTTGCAGCAATGCGGCGGTGCTGGTGGCGACTTGTGAAGAACTGAGGTCGATGCGGTCGCGGCCTGGCGCGGTGAAGGTGATTTGGCGGCGCGTGAGTTCTTCGCGGAAGGCGCGACCAAGCATGCCAGTACCGCCTATGAGAAGTACGTTCATGATTCGTTCCTGGTGGGCGCGGCGAGCAGGCTGCGGAAGAGATGGTCGGTGCGTTTGGCGATAGCTTCGATGGAGAGTTCGTCGCGGAAACTGGCGTGGCCTGCGTCGGCGATGGTGTCGCGGAGGTTGCCATCGCGCACGAGTTCGCGAACGGCTTCGACGTATTGCTCGTGAGATTTGACGAGCATGCCATTCACGCGGTGCTTGAAGAAGTGCGGGTTTTCGTGCAGGTCGCTGGCGATGATGGGGACGTCGGCGGCGAGGTACGCGAGGACTTTGCCGAAACTTTTGCCTTCGGCGAAATCGCTGGTGGGGGCGAGGATGTGGAGGCCTATGGCGACTTCGTTGAGTGATGCGACGAAGTCGTTGTTGGGCATGAACTCGCGGGTTTCGCAGGTGAGGCCGGCGTCGCGCAGGGGTTGGAGGTAGGCGTTGGCTTCGTCGCGCGTTTCGGGGCGCACGCCGTAGAGGCGGAAGGTGAAGGTGGTTGGTTTGGCTGCGTCGGCTGCATCAATCATGGCGCGCTGCACGATTGCGGCTTCGTCGCGATACTTCATGGAGTCAGACTGTGCCCAGGCGACGATTGCGTTGCGCTTGGAGGGGCGAACAGTGGGGCGAGCAGCGGGCATGGGGTGGCCCGTCCAGACGACGTGGACGTTTTTGCTGAATTGGCGGCACCAGGTTGCGACGTTTTGGCTGCCAGCGGTGACCATGTGGGCGAGTTTGCAATTGACTTCGCACTGCACGGCTTGCTCAGGGGTTTTGTAATCCGCGTCGTCGAGGTCGAAAACCCACTTGGCGGTGGTGGTGTAGTAGTCGGGCCAGTTGAGCGGGTTGCGGCCTTTTTGCATCACGGCGATGTCGGGCTTTTCGAGATCGAGGATGCGTTGGCGCTGGCTGCGCTCAAGCTGCGCGGGGACGACGGTGGTTCGCCAGCCGCATGGTTCGAGGGCGGTTGCGAGTTCATAGGCGCGGAGGTTTGCGCTGCCGCAACTTTCGGCGGTGTTAGGGAAGAAGACAGCGCGTTTGAGGGCGGCGGGTTTGCGGATGCGTTCGAGGTGCAGGCGCATTTCGCGAGCGCGGTGGCCCAGCCAGCTTTTGGGCGTGAGGGGGTCGGGCTGGCGGCGCGCAGTGAAATCTGCGGCGGAAGCCGCGATGCGCGTGGGGTCTGTCAATGGCTGGGCCATGTGGCAATGCTATCGGCGAAAACGCGGGGAAAATGCAGCGTTATCGGCAGAATAGAGCCGCGCGTTACCCGTGTCGCACATGCCACGGGAAGCCGGCGACAGAATCGTGTGCGCGGCGGTCTTCATCGGGCTTCGCGGCGTTGTAAGCATGGGTGACATAGTACAGCAGGCCTGCGGGGGTGTCGCCGCAGGTGGCGGCGCCGTGCCAGAGCGGGGGCGGGATGACCATGACGCCTGGGCGTTTTTCGCCGATGACCATGAGCCAGGCGACGTTGTCGGTTTCGCGGTAGACGCCGACTTTGATGTGGCCTTGGAGGCAGATCCAGAAGTCGGTTTGCAGGGCGTGGCGGTGCCAGGCTTTGACGACGCCTGGGTATTGCACGCTGAAGTTGATTTGGCCTTGGGGGCCCATGACGCCTTGCATCTGGTTCATCATGGACCAGCCGCGATCGTCGGTGAAGAGCTGCGCGGGGACGAAGACGGGCTCGTTGTGAGCCTTGGCGTGTTCGTGAGCGGCGGGAAGGTCGGAAGTGGTCCAGATTTTGGGGGAGATGGTTTTCATGGTGATTCCCTGCCGAAGAGGCGACGCAGCGCGCGACCGGTGGTCGTGCGATACGTGTCAAAGTCATCGTCAAAACTGAGGATCGAATCAAGGTTGTGTCGCTCGGCGAGATGCATCAAGCATGCATCTGCAAAGTCGGGCTTCATCGCGTGGTACTTGCGCATCCAGTTTGCGATAACAGCAAGTTCATTGGGATGGATGTCGGCGATCGCGACGAACGGGCTTTGTTTGCAAAGGGTCACAAGCGGCTGAATGCCGTCTTTGTGCGTTCTTACCAAATAGGCGGTTTCGGTGAGGACGGGCCAGCAGGTCATGAGCGCAGCTGGAACTGATCCCAGCAGCGCAATTGCCCGTTCGTGCAGAGCGTCGCGCTCCAGAATCGCGGCGACGAGTACGTTTGTGTCGACCAGCAAACGCTTAGGACTCACCGAACCCCTCCATGTGCTTGGGGTTCGTACTCAGGTCGCTTGGTCCATCTTTGATGCAGCCGATCAGTCCTGCGTCTTGCAGCACTTGCAGAGCCGTTCTGCCGTCCCAGTCCTCAAGTCTGTCGAGTCGATCGCGAAGCCCAGCGAGAGACCGTTCCATGCTTTCGAGTTTGCTTCGCAGCCGCTGGACGTCGCGGGCGCGGCGCTGCGTGGACTGCGAGTCGCGTCCCGCCGCAGCACTCGTGCGACGTTTGGCAACGCGCTTGGCGGATTGCTTGGAATTGGCACGTTTCTTCGCGGGCATAGGTGAGTTTAGGCTCGACGCATATTTGCTCGAGCGATCGATCAGCCGCGGATACCACCGCCGAAGAGGCCAGGCCGCGCGCCTTTGAGGTCGAGGTGATTCGCTCCGCTTTCCGCGACGAACTTGCTGGCGCGGAAGAGGCTTTCGAAGGTGCCGGCGTCGGTCCACCAGCCTTCGAGGGTTTCGCAGGTGAGGTCGCCGCGGTTGAGGTAGTAGTTGTTGACGTCGGTGATTTCGAGTTCGCCTCGGCCGCTGGGCTTGAGGTCTTTGCAGACTTTGAAGGCGTCGCCGTCGTAGAAGTAGATGCCGGTGACAGCCATGTTGCTGGGCGGCTCTTTGGGCTTTTCGATGAGGCGTTTGATTTTGCCTTTGCTGGGGTCGCCATCGAATTCGACGACGCCGAAGCGCTGCGGGTCCGGGACTTCTTTGAGAATGATCTTTGCGCCGGACTTTTGCGTGAAGAAGTCGGCGGCGGCTTTGCGCATGTTGCCTTCGATGATGTTGTCACCGAGGATGACGCAGATCTTGCCGCCATCGGCGAAGTCTTCGGCGAGTTTGAGAGCATCGGCGATGCCGCCTTCGCCTTCTTGGTAGCCGTAGCGGAGGGAGCGCAAGCCCAGGTGCTTGCCGTTTTTGAGGAGCTTGAGGAAGTCGCCGGCGTGTTCGCCGCCGGTCACGACCATGACTTCATCGATGCCAGCGTTGATGAGGCATTGGATGGGGTAGTAGATCATGGGCCGGTCGTAGACGGGCAGCAAGTGCTTGTTGGTGACAAGCGTGAGGGGGCGCAAACGTGTGCCCAAACCACCGGCGAGAATGACACCCTTCATGGGAAGCTCCAAAAACGAACGAGACAAAGCGAAACGAAGTCGGGCGGCGCGAGTGGACGGAACATGCAAACGGCGCAGCACGAGGTCAGGGCGGCATAGTAAACCCGCCCACCTTGGGGGAATCGGCAAGATTGCGAGAAGACGTGAAGGCGAGTCCGAAAAAAGCGGGGTGAAGGGGTGGATTGCGTCGGAAACGCGCAGATTGGGGTAGGGCGGCGTGGGCTGTGGGGGCTGTGCGAACTGATAAACTACTGATATGCGAGGGGACGAGCCTGCCATTCCGCGGTCTGCAGTTCGGATGGAATGCCTTTCGTGTCGGTATTCGCTGGTGGGCTTGGAGCGGGGGGAGTGTCCGGAATGTGGGCGGGGGTTTGATCTGCGTGATCCGGCGACGTTTGGGCCGCGGCCGCTTGCGGGGGTTGATCGCGTTGCGACGGTGTTGGCGGGGTCGGTGGCGATCAGTCCGCTCACGTGGCTGAGTTTGATGGTGCTGGGGGTGATGCTGATTATCGCGATGCCGCCTAATCCGCAGTATGGGTCGCGGTGGGCGTTTTTTACGAGTTTTCTGCTGCTGACGATCAGCGGCGGGTATGCTGCGAGTTTGATTTGTGCGGCGGCGTCACACGCGTATTTGTCTATGCGAGATTTGCCCAGGCCAGCGGTGTCGCGAGTTTGGTTTGTGCTGCCGGTTGCGGTTGTGTTGTATGCGGTGATGAACCACTTTCTGGGATTGCCGGGGCTGGAGTGGGTTGGGTTGTAGGGGCGACTTGCACGTGCCACGAAAACAACCTGAGTCGTCTGTGGCTTGCCTTCGCTCTCGCGCCCACAATGCAGGCCCATGATGCCGAGCGTTACGTCGCCCCCAACCTGTCTGACGTGCAACTACGTCCTCACTGGCATCACCACTCCGCGCTGCCCCGAGTGCGGCCGCGAGTTCAACCCAGCCGACCGTTCTACATTCGGCCCGCGAGAGTCCACGCTTGTTCGCTTCGCCCGTCGCTGTGCCGCGCTCCAACCCTCACGTCGATTCTGCGGTCTGCTCGCGGTTGGCTTGCTCCTCTTCGTTGTGATTGCCTCACCCATCTGGGACGGCAACATTCTCATCCACCTCGCCGTTATGCTCATGTGCTATCTCGGCTGGTTGATCGGCATCATCACCACATCACTCGCGAGAGTCTTTCTTCGCGTTCGGGGCATTCGCTGCGGCTTTCCCACGTGGCGATGGTTGCTCGCCTTGTTCATCTGCATGGGCAGTGTCTATATCACCGTCACCAATGCACCCCTGCGTCTCGCCGCTGCTCTCTCGCACGCTTCGCTCGTCCGTCACGCCACTGCGTTTGAACAGTCCGGCACGCAGCCCCCGCGCTTCATCGGCCTCTTTCACGTCCGCCGCGCACGCCACGATTCGTCAACCGGCACCACCACGATCGAAGTGGAACCCGTCTTCACTCCCATGCCGCCGCCCATGGCATTCCGCAAGGGCGACCGGAACACCGCGTTTGGCAACATGCACTTCGAACTGCCAGACTCCTGGCGACTCGAATGGGACAGCACGTGAATTGACCGCTGGCTCTACTTCTTGCATTCTCGTTATCCAGCCACTGGCAATTCCGCCGTGGCCCGCCCACAATGCCGACCCATGGCTGGTGATCCGCGGGAAACTCCGGCGATGCAGCAGTACTACCGCTTCAAGAAGCGGTACGAGGGCTGTATTTTGCTGTTTCGCATCGGGGATTTTTATGAGATGTTTGATGATGATGCGGTGACGGTGAGCAAGGCCATTGGGCTTACGCTGACGCAGCGGACGGCCGGTGTGCCGATGGCGGGGATGCCGTTTCATCAGCTTGAGACGTACCTGCGGAAGCTGACGGTGAAGGGTTTTCGGGTGGCGGTGTGTGAGCAGTTGATGGAGGCGTCGGCGGTGAAGGGGTTGGTGCCGCGGGCGGTGACGCGGGTGATTACGCCCGGCACGCTGGTGGATGAGACGCTGCTGGAGACGGATCAGCGCGTGGCGGTTGGGGCGATTGTGGCGGTGGAGGGGAAGGCAGATGCGAAGGGAGTCAGTGCCCGGGCGGGCAATGCGCAGCGAGTTGCGATCGCGAGTGTGGATGTCAGCACGGGCGATTTTTTTGTGTGCGAGTGTTTGGCGACGGCGGCGATTGATGAGCTTTCGCGGCGCGGCGTGCGCGAGTTGTTGTACATCAGCGATGGCAACGACAAGGTGGTGCCGAGTTTTGTGCGTGATGCGGCGAGTCCGCTGAACATCGCGACGCTGCCCAGGCCTGCGTGGCATTTTCGGCCTCAGGAAGCGTTGCAAACGCTGGTCACGCACTTTGCGGTCAAGACGCTGGCGGGGTTTGGACTGCGTGATGGTGAACCGGCGGTGCTGGCCGCAGGTGCGCTGCTGCGATATGTGCAGGAGACGCAGACGGCGGGCGATGATGAAAGCCGAGAGGTTGCGGCGGCGGGCGTGATGATTCGGCGTGGAACGCTGGCGCACTTGCGTGCGCCCAAGCGGATGGATACGTCGCGGCATTTGATTATCGATGCAGTGAGTTTGCGCTCGCTTGAAGTTGAACGCACGATGCGCGACATTGTGATGGGTGGTAGTGCGGCGAGCAAAGGTGGGGATGGGACGCTGCTGGGGATTTTTCAACTTGCGCCGCAGGGGCAGGGGAGTTGTCGCACGCCGATGGGTCGGCGGATGCTGCGCGAGTGGTTGTGCATGCCGCTGTGTGAGCGCGGAGCAATTGAGCAGCGGCAGACGGCGGTGGCGAGTTTGGTTGCGGATCGAACGCTGAGCGAGCAACTTGGCGTGATTTTGGCCGAGATTCAGGATGTTGCGCGGATTGCGGGGCGGGTGAGTCTTGCGCGGGCGACGCCTCGGGACATTGTGGCGCTGGCGAAGAGTGTGCAGGCGGCGGCGCAGCTTGCGAGTGCGGCGGCATCGGCACCGGCGCTGGCGGGGCTGCGAGAAGTGCTGGTGAAGGCGACGCAGGAGTTAGGTGAGTTGCCTGCGGACATTGTGCGGGTGTGTGTGGAGGAGCCGCCTGCGCACTTGCGTGAGGGTGGGCTGATTCGGGACGGGGTTGATGCGGAGCTGGATGAGGCGCGGCTGTTGGAGCGTGATGCGGGGAGCTGGCTTGCGGCGTATCAGACGAAGTTGATTGCTGAGCACAGTTTGCCCAGTTTGAAGGTTGGGTACAACAAAGTTGCGGGGTACTTCATTGAGTTGCCACTGGCGCAGGCAGCGACGGCACCGCTGCAATTGCGGCGGATGCAGACGCTGCGGAATGCCGAGCGATTTACGACACCTGAATTGAGCGATTTTGAGCGGAAGGTGACGACGGCGCAGGGGCGCGGGCTTGAGCGCGAGAAGCAGTTGTTTCAGCAATTGTGTGATCGGGCGATTGTGCACACGGGGGCACTCGCGACGATTGCGGATGCTGTTGCGGCACTGGATGCGACGCTTGCGCTCGCGGACAAGGCGCATCATCGCGCGTGGGTGAAGCCTGTGCTGACCGATGAGCCGGGGCTGAGTGTGACGCAAGGGCGGCATCCGGTTTTGGAAGAGGCCCTGATTGGCAGCGGCGGTAGTTGCGTGGCGAACGACATGTATCTGGGAAGTGGCGGGACAAGTGGGGAAGTGACTCTTAGAAGTGACGAAGTGACGAAGGGACGAAGTGACGAAGTGAAAGGCAAGGGGGCTGAGCGTGATGCGGTGACGCCTTCGCTTGCACTACTGACTGGTCCGAATATGGCGGGCAAAAGCACGTATATTCGGCAGGTTGCGCTGCTCACGTTGCTGGCGCATGCGGGGAGTTTTGTGCCGGCGAGCGCGGCGACGGTGGGGATGGTTGATCGGATTTTCACGCGCATCGGCGCGGATGATGCGCTGCATGCGGGGCAGAGCACGTTCATGGTGGAGATGATTGAGACGGCGAACATTCTGCATCATGCGACGGGCAAGAGTCTGGTGATTTTGGATGAGGTTGGTCGCGGCACCAGCACGCTGGATGGACTGAGTTTGGCGTGGGCGATTGTGGAATTTCTTGCGAAGCGTGACGATGCGCCGCGAACGCTTTTTGCGACGCACTACCACGAGTTGACGGATTTGGAAGAACGGTTGCCTGGGAAGGTGCAGAACTTGCATGTGGCGGTACGAGAGTGGCCTGCGGGGGGCGATCACGCGGAGATCGTGTTTTTGCACCGCATTTTGCCTGGAAAGACAGATCGCAGTTATGGCTTGCATGTGGCGCGGCTGGCGGGCATGCCCAAGGATGTGGTGACGCGCGCGAATGAAGTGCTCAAGACTTTGGCAGTACACACTGATACCGGTAAGAGCAAGCGGCGGGTGGATACGTCGCGGATTGCGGACAAGGCCGAGGCGCAGTTGGCGTTGTTCAAAGAGTTCATTCCGCACCCGGCAATTGATGCACTGCGCGAAGTGAAGCTCGAAGAACTCACGCCCATGCAGGCGTTTGATACGTTGCGAGCGATGCGCGAGCTGCTCGACGATTAGCTCGCTGATTATGAAGTCGCGGCGAGTTGGCAGTAGTCAGGGCGGTCAGCGGCGTCGTGATTGCGATAGGCGCGGATGATCTGGCCTTTGTGAATGATGAATGCCCCGCCGAGTTGGAAGCCGTCGCCTTGGAGCGTGCCCACGCCGTGGCGCCAAGCTTGCAAGCCCCGCAGGAAGACGCGCGGGCCGAAGAGTTGCGAGAACTTGCCGCGTGCGAGTTCGAAGGCGTTGTAGAGATTCTTCTGCGGATCACTGATGCGTGCGGCGTCGGCGAGGTTGTACTTCGCGGTGTTGGGCTGGGCTTGCTCGTCGCTCACCATGTGAACGATGGCGATGCGCACGCCGGCGAGTTGCGACTTTTTCGCTGCAAGATCAGCAAGTGCTTCGCGGCAGAAGGTGCAGCCAAAGTGGCGGAGGAAGACGACGAGCACGGGAGATGTTTCGCTGAGGGCGAGGAGACTCACGCCGTCACTGGTTGGTGTGTTGGCGAGGGTGGTGCGCAAGTTTGCGGGTTGCGAGGGAGTTTCGGCGAGGACGCCGCGCATGCGGTTGTTGTCGTCGCTGCGCGTGTTGACCAAGAAGGCGTGGCGCAGCATGAGGGCGAAGGGAATCCACCAGATAAGGTCGTTGGTGAGGAGCGTGACGCCGAATTTGAGGGGGACGAGGTCGCGGATGAAGTGGGCGTCGATGAAACCGATGGGGCCGAAGATTTTGCCCAGAAAGCCCACGAGAACGATGGGCCAGTGGCGAGCGACATCACGCGCAGCGACCCAATAGCCCACGCCGTAGACGCCGACGATCATGCCGACGCATTGCCAGAGAAAGATGTAGTTGGGGCGCTCCATCCCGAGCCAGTCCCAGAAGGTATTGGGCAGGAGGACAGCCCATGCACCCCAAAGGATGTTGTAGATGCCTGCGAGGCGGAGGCAGAGAGTCATCCAGCGAGGTTGGGGCATGGAGGGGTTTCGCTGGGATGTGGGTTTGGGATTTGCTTGCGTTTGCAGACGGAAGAAATGCTTGCGTCCGCGATCGTCTGTGCGGTCGCGAGCACCTGTGCCGTCGCTATGATGCTGCGTAACGCTCGGGGCGCGGCTGCAAGCAGTCGCTGAGAAGTACCCGTTGAACCTGATCCGGTTTGGACCGGCGGAGGGAATGCGAGATTCGTCGTGCGGCAATCTGCCGAGTGCGCGAACGTCATGCATTCTCTTTGCAACGCAAGTTGAAGTTTGTCGCGCGGGTGCGCGAGGAGAATTGGTATGACGACTTTTGCACGCGGCGAAGTGAGTGGGAAGGCTTTGGGGAATGGCGCAACCGGTAGCAGTGCCGCCCTGGAAGGGCGGCCCACCGTGAAGTATGGCGTGCCGATGGTGGGGGCGGCGAATCCGGGGAACACGAGTGGTGTGACGACGCCCGGTTCTTTCGCACTCAAGCCCGACATTGGCGGCCCCCTGATGTTTGCGAGTCCGGATGGGCCTGGCATGCCCAAAGCGAGCGTGAAGACGGCGTGGGACTTTTTGCCGGCGGGTTGGAGCGTGGTTGAGTTGGGTAGCGTTGAGATTGATGCGAGCGATGCGGCGTTTGCGAAGCAGAGCAATCCACATGACACGGCCCTCAACACGAGCTTTGGTGGCGGGAAGTTTGTGACGCCTGCGGAATTCGCCGTGTACTTGCCGGGTTGTGTTTCGCGCGATTGGCGCGGCGTGGTGAAGAGTTCGCACAAGCATGTGCCCATGCACCTCAAGGCGGCGGGCGGCGTGGGATGTGCAAATTGCATCGGAGAAACGCACGATTTTGTTGAGTTCAATCTTGCGACGGGCAAGCGGCTGCGCGTGATTTATCCCAAGGGCTTTGAGCCGCGGACGCAGCTTGAACATGCGCGGCTGGGGATCATCACGCCGCAGATGCAGCGAGTGGCGCAGCGCGAGCCGCATCTTTCGCCCGCGCAGGTGCGCGATGAGATTGGTGCGGGGCGCATGGTGATTCCGGCGAACATCAATCACTTGTCGCACAAGCTCGACAGCATGTGCATTGGCCGGGCGAGCAAGACGAAGGTGAACGCGAACATGGGCGCGAGTCCCATCAGCAGCGGCACACACGAAGAAGTGGAGAAGCTCAAGTGGGCTGAGAAGCACGGGGCCGACACGGTGATGGATTTGTCAACCGGCGGCAACTTGGATGAGTGTCGCGCGGCGCTGCTTGCGAATTCGTGCACGCCTATCGGCACGGTGCCGATTTACTCGATGATCATCGGCAAGAAGCTGGAAGAGCTTGATTGGCCCACGATTGAAGCGTCGTTGCATCATCAGGCAAAGCAGGGCGTGGATTACTTCACGATTCATGCGGGCGTGCGCAAGGCGCACCTGAAGTACGTGAAGAATCGCTTGATCGGCATCGTCTCGCGCGGTGGCAGTTTGCTTGCCAAGTGGATGCTGGTGCACAATCAGGAAAACATCATGTACACGCGGTGGGATGACATTTGTCAGATCCTGCGCGAGTACGACGTGACGTTCAGCATTGGTGATGGTCTGCGGCCTGGCGGCTTGGCGGATGCGACCGACGATGCGCAGCTCAGCGAGCTTGAAACGCTGGGCGAACTGACGCAGCGCGCGTGGCGGTTTGGTGTACAGGTGATGATCGAAGGACCTGGACACGTGCCGTTTGATCAGATTGAGTACAACGCGAAGATTCAGCGCAAGCTGTGCCACGGCGCGCCGTTTTATGTGCTGGGGCCACTCGTGACGGACATGTTCCCGGGGTATGACCACATCACCAGTTGCATTGGTGCAACCAGCATGGCGTATCACGGTGCGGCGATGTTGTGCTACGTGACGCCCAAGGAGCACCTTGGTTTGCCGAAGAAGGATGATGTGAAGCAAGGCTGCATCGCGTACAAAATCGCGGCACACGCGGCGGATGTGGCGCTGGGCATTCCTGGTACGCGCGATCGGGATGATGAACTCACCAAGGCGCGGGCCGCGCTCAATTGGGAGAAGCACTTTGAGCTGAGCTTTGATCCTGACACCGCGCGGGCGTATCACGATGAAGACTTGGATGTGGATACGGACTTCTGCGCGATGTGCGGGCACGATTGGTGCAGCGTGCGCATCAGCAAAGAGATTCAGGAATTCGCGAGCGGCAAAGCCGAGGGCTTTGAACGCATGGGCGGCAAGGATGGCACGGTTGCGGGCGCGGCGAAGAAGAGTGCCGCGCTGACGGCAGAGCAGCAAGTGATCCTTGAGAAGCGCGGCGTGCTGAGCCCGGACGAGATTCATAAGTTGGCGGCGAAGACGAAGAAAGCGGTGGGGAGCGATCGAGTCGGCGAACGAGCGAACGAGCGAACGAGCGAACGAGGGGGCGAGGCAGCGGCGGAAGGCAAGCTGTCGTGCCACAGCGACTATGTGGACCCGGAGACGGCGCAGCGGCTGCAGGAGGAGAAGCTGGGCAAGGGGGTTTTGGTGCAGCTTGATGTGAGGCCGGCGATGGGGATTGCGAAGGAGGATCGGGTGGTGTGATGGCCGACGTTCTGCTGCGGTGTGGTTTGCCTCTAGCGAGGTGGAGATATGCGCGATGGCGAAAACGAGAAACCGAGGACTCGCTCTCGCGCAGCAATTGTGGGTGACTCTTCGCAGAGAACGGCCAGAAGACTTGCACCGCCGCTTGTTGGCTGATCTTGAGTCGCAAGCGCTCCGTGGTCGTCTAGCGCCTCGTGACGCGTGGAGACTTTTCAAGCGTCACGCAGAATTTCGTTCATTTTGTTCGAACGGATGGTTGACGCAGTTTGGGGTTTACGACTTCAACGGCCCAAGCCAGTTCCACTTCAGCCTCGTTCGACAATTCGACGTGCTCGACCCACACAGTGACGAATACAAACAACTGGAAATCGTGCTTTACAACGAACCAACCCGTGAATTGAAGTCGCTTGGGTCGTGGAATTTGTGGTCGTTTAAATTTCCAACTCTCGGGAAGTATTTTGAGGCAGTCGAGGCAAATCCCCTTTTCCAGCGCATTCTCTCTGATCAAGACGAACCTTGGACATTTGAGATTGTGCTGGAAGGGACATGACCGCGCTGAGATCGATGCGCTCGCTTAGCCGTCGTGCTCTGCGAAGCTCAGTGGCGCGATCGCTTTGCCTGGCGGGGCTGTGGGTTTGGGCGTGAGCGTGGCAAAGTCGTGCGTGATGATGGGGGTGAGTTTGATGAGCGTCTCGCCCGCATTCGATTGCACGACTTGTGGAGGTTTGTAGAGCGTCAGTTCGCCGCTGCGTGTTGCGGCGAGCAGTCGGCCGCTGAGGGGTTCGAGCCATGCGGTAGTAGCGTTGAGTTTGATCGCGATTTGCGGTGCGTCTGGCGTCTTGGGTTCGATGGCGAGCGCGAAGCGCGGGGTGCTTGCGTTTGTCCACGTGGCGATGAGTTGCACGGGTGTGCGCGGCGAGGTGATGACTGCCGCGTGGGCTGACCGAACTGGCGTGCGCGTTGGTTTGCGAAGCACATCGGGGATCTTCGCGACGTTGAGCGATTGCCAGCCGGGTTGGTGGGCGATGGGCGACGCTTCGAGATTGTCAAACTTGGAGAAGAGCACGCGCTGGTCGTCGAGGGAGAGAGTGTGTTTGCCCTTTGTGATGTCGCCGCTGTAACTCAGTGATTGGATGTGGGTGAGGGCGGAGAGCCAAGGAAGGCGCGAGATGGCGAGGCCGCCGCCAAGTTCGCCGGCGAAGGGGCGTGAGCCGGATTTCTCGTCGCGTCGATTTCCATGGTCGCTCGCGGCGTACAAGAAAAATCGGCCGCAGGGCGAGAGGCGACACTTGCTGAGGCGAAACGATTTGGTGGTCCATGCACCGGGGGTGAGTTGGCCCGTGGTAAGCGTCATGGACATGATGTGCCGCCACGTTTGCGTGCGAGTGCGCGTTGAGACGATGAGGGCAGCGATGCGAGCATCGCGCGCGGGCAGGAGCTGGACGGCGGGGGGGTGCGTGAGCATGACTGAACGACTCAGATCGACTTGGTGACTTCTCTCGGCCGCACATGTGCACACAGTGCAATCAGCACCGTGCTAAGTGCCGCAGTGCTGGTGTTGAATGGGGTGGTTTCAAACAATCCTGCGAGGGCCATGCCCAGCAGGGCGAGGGCGGGGGCGGCGTTGTAGGTTGCGAGGTGGGCGGCGAGAAGTGGACGAGGTGAAGTGGTGCGGGGGAAGAGGCCGGCGATGAGGGCGAGGGCGATGGCGGTGTAGAGCAGCAGCGCGCCGATGAGGCCTTGGGTGGCGGCGGTGTGCAGGAAGGTGTTGTGGGCGGTTTTGAGTTTTTCGAGGCGGAAATCAGCGATGTGCAGGTTGTTTTGCTGGGCGTAGGTCGTCACGTGTGCGTGGAAGTTGCCGGGGCCTACGCCTTTGAGGGGACGCTGGGTGATCGCGTTGAGTGCGGCTCGCGCGGCCAGGACGCGGCCACCCATGTCAGAGTCGAGATTGTCGCGCGTGAGAACTTCGCGCGTTTCTGTCACGAGTAGCGAGATGCGCTTGCGCGGGGCTTCGAGCGCGACGGCAGCGAGCGTGGTGAGCACGACGATCGCGGCGAGCGTGAGCACGATGGGTTTGGCGGTGCCCGCGCGCACGCGCACGGCGAGTGCGAGCAGCAGCACGATGATGACGAGCATCGCGCCAGCGAGCCAAGCGCCGCGCGTGCCGGTGGCCAAGAGCGCGATGATGGTTGCGAGGCTGGCAGTGATGGCAATTGCGCGCACGCGGCCGGTTGCTAGCAGCGCGGGGCCGATGTGCAGGCCCAGGCATGCCACGAGCATGACGCCGCCAATGGCGGGTTGGTGCCACCAGCCGCTGATGCGCGAGGCGGGATCGGGTGATGGTGGGTGCGACCAGATGAGTTGGGGGAGATTGAAGTGGTGGCCCAGGAACTCGAGGAGTTGTGCGCCTTGCGCGGCGGCGAAGCCCGCGCACAGCGCGAAGATGAGGATACGGCGGTTGTCGAGGATGGCCCAGAGGACGATGAAGGCGTAGGCCCAGCGTTGGAAGGCGAGTTCGTGGAGAGCTTGCGGGCGGAACCCGTCGGCGGCGGCGAGAATCCAGCCCCAGAGGCACCAGAGGGTGAGGCAGATAACGGCGGGTTGGCGGAGGGCATCGGATAGGCCGCGGTAGATGAAGGGGAGGCGGGCGAGGAAGCAGATGACGACGGCTACGCCGGAAAGTTCGACGGTGGCCATGGGGCCGACAATGAGCAGGCACCAGAGGGCGGCGAGCCAGAGGTGGAAGGGGTAGCCGAAGGTGCCAAGGTGGTGGAAGAACTGGGAATCGTGGCGGAGCTGGACCAAGCGCGGGGGGAGCCAGGAGGGGAAGGGGGTGGTTTCAGGGGGTTGTGAGGGGGTGGGGGGCAAGGATGGTCGTAGATCGTCACAGACATGTCACGAAATGGTGCAAACGTGGCACGAGCGAGGGCGTGCGGTGTCGAAGATTACGGGCGGAGATGGACTCACGTAGGTTGAACGTTTCGTGAAGACATTTTGGTGAACGGAAAGTTTGGGAATCCGTATATTTGACTGACATCTGATTGATTGATCTCGCGGGGTCGCGCCTTGCGTGGGCCTCGGGTTGGGATGGCGCAGGAGTGACGCATGCTTCAGGTTCGCAAAGTCGTGTCGGCGGCGGGTCGGCGGTTGTGGATGAATGATTTTCTGCAACTGTGGTGCGTCATTGGCGCGTGGATGCTGGGTGCGCTGCTAGTCACGCGCGTGGTGGAGCGCGTGTTTGGGCTGGGGCAGCACTTTACGAAGATATGGATGTGGATTTTCATCGGCGCGGCGGTGGCGACGACGCTGGCTGCGCTGATTTGGAGCGGGGTGCGGAAGAAGAAGACGCTTGCGGTTGCGCAGGAAGTTGATGAACGCGCAAGCTTGCGCGAGAGTTTGTCGACGGCGTTGTACATGGAAAAGTCAGCCACGCAAGGTGGCGACCCGTGGGCACGGGCGATGTTGGAAGATGCGGAAGTGGCGGCTCGGCGGGTGATTGTGCCGCAGGTGGTGCCCATTCAGGCTCCGCGGGCGTGGGCTGCGCCGTTTCTCGCGCTGATTGGCGTGGTGGTGGCGTGGTTTGCAGTGCCGTCGTTTGATATTTGGGGCAAGCAAAAGAAGTTTGTGCAGCAGAAGCAGAATGAATCGCAAGTGATTGCGGTGAAGGCGGAACTCAACGAGACCAAGGACAAGATCAAGGAAGCGCTGGCGCGCACGAATCCGCAACTGCTGGATGAGCCGCCTTCGCCCGAGGCTCCGGAGCAGAAAGCACTGGAGAACGATCCGGAAGCGATCAAGCGGGCTGCGCTGCGCGAGCTGACGGACTTGACGAACCGGATGCAGGAAGCGCAGTTGTCGGAGAAGGCGATGCAGAGTGAGGCGCTGCGCGAGACGATGCAGCAGCTTCGCCAGCCGGGGCCTGGGCCGCTGGATGAGATGAGCAAGGCGCTGAGCAAGGGCGAATTCGCGGATGCGAAGGAAGCCTTGAAGCAGTTGTCAAACCAGTTGAGCGAAGGCAAGCTGAGCGAAGAGCAGAAGGAACAACTCAAGAAGCAGATGGAGAACATGGCGAAGCAGCTTGAGAAGCTGGCGAAGGATCAGCAGCAACTGGTGAAGAAGTTGCAGAAGCAAGGGCTGGACAAGAAGACGGCGGAGGAGATGGCCAAAAAGGCTGCAGATCCGTCGGAGCTCAAGGAAGCACTCGAGAAGACGCCCGGCTTGAATGCGGAGCAGAAGAATGATCTGATGAAGATGGCGCAGGCTCAGCAGCAGGCCAGCGAGCAGTGCAGCAACATGAGCGAAAGCATGAGCAAGGCTTCGCAAGGCATGAGCCAAGATGGCATGAGCCAGAGTGGGCAGGAGGGCATGCAAGACATGCAGCAGGAGATGTCGCAGGCGGAGATGATGCAGTCGGACATGGAGAACTTGGACGCTGCGATGCAGGAAGCCAAGGAGCAGATGGCGAAGCTCGGCAACGACATGGCCAAGAGTGGCAAGGGCCAGGGCAAGGGCGGCGAAGGTGAAGGCGAGGGCGAGGGTGACGGCGAAGGTAGTGGCAAACTGGGGCAGTGGCGCGCGGGCGATAGCAGCAAGGAGGGCCAAGGCAGCGGCGGTCCCGGCAAAGGCAATGGCCAGAGCCCTGACGCCGTGGCAGCGGACTATCAGCTTGATCGCAAGAAGGCCAAGGTGACGACGGGCAAGGGTCCCATCATCGGCAGTCGATTGGTGTTTGGCGATCAAGTTCGCGGCGAGAGTGTTGCGGAGTTTGGCGAAGTTGTCGCAGCGGCGGAAGCGACGGCGGCGGAAGGCATCGACACGATGCGCGTGCCGAGAGAGATGGAAGCTGCGGTGAAGAATTACTTTGGCTCGCTCAAGCAGAAGGCGGATGGTGCCAAGAGCGGGAGCCAGCCGACGGCGCCGGCGAAACCGGCAGAGCCGGCGAAGGATGCGCCGAAGAAGTGAGCGAGTTTGCAGAAGTGAAAGTTGCGGCATGAGCGAGAGGCTTGTGCCGTTTTTCTTTTTGGTTTTGATGTGAGGCAGGAGTCGCACGGGCTAAAAGCCCGTGCCACCATGGCGCTTACCTTTTTGCATGAAGCCACTGGTTTCGATTTCGATGGGTGATCCGGCGGGTATTGGGCCGGAGGTGATTGTGAAGGCGCTGGGTGATGATGCGCTGCGCGGGATGGGGCGGTGGGTGATTTGTGGGAATGCGATGCCGCTGCAGTTGAGGTTGCAGCAAGCGGGATTGAAGCTGGTGGTGCGGCACGCGACACTGGCTGATGTGGCGCGGGATGATGCGGCACCGGGTGATGGCGAGGTGGTGTTGCTGCGGGAGGAGAAGTGGGAGGGGGTTGCAGCTTTTGACGCGAACAGCGCGCAGAGTGGTGCGGCGTCGCTTGCGTATGTGGAGCGAGCGATAGCACTCGCGCGAGATGAGAGCGTGAGTGAGGCGTGGCGGGCGAGTGCGATTGCGACGGGGCCTATCAGCAAAGAAGCGTGGTTTGCGGCGGGGCAGACGCGGTATCCGGGGCACACGGAGTTGTTTGCCGAGCGATTTGGGAGCGAGAAGTTCGCGATGATGTTTGCGGCTGAGCCGCGGCGGGATTTGATTGGTGGGGCGTCAAGCGGGCTTGAGGGGGCGGGGTTGCATTGTGTGTTGGTGACGGCGCATGTGCCGGTGAGGGAAGTTGCGAATGTGCTGACGACGCCGCGGGTGCTGGATGTGATTGTGCTCGCGAATGAGGCGATGCAGGGGCTTGGGTTTGCTTCGCCAAGGATTGGTGTGTGTGGGCTGAATCCGCATGCGGGTGAGCGTGGGATTTTGGGGAGCGAAGATGACGCGATCATCAGGCCGGCGGTCGAGGCGGCGCGCGGGCAGGGCGTGAACGTGAGTGGGCCTTGGTCGGGAGACACGATTTTTCAGGGGGCACTCGCGAGCGATGGGAAGCCTGCGCGCGATTTTGATTTGGTGGTCGCGATGTATCACGATCAGGGGCTGATTCCGGTGAAGTTGCTGGCGTGGGATCGCGCGGTCAACATGACCATCGGGCTGACGCACCGCGGGCGGCGCGTGCTGCGGACCAGTCCGGATCACGGGACGGCGTTTGCGATTGCAGGGAAGAACTGTGCCGACCCGGGAAGCATGGCGGCGGCGCTGCGGATGGCGGCGGTGAGTGGCTTGCGCACGGCCTGAAAGGCCGGGCCACTGGGTGGTTTAGCTTGCGGCTTTGAAGCCGTCGTTGTATGCGGCGCGGCCGGCGAGTTCTTGGAGCACTTGTTTGCTCTTGGGGCCTGGGTCAAAGAATTCGAGGCCGACTTCGCGGGTGAACATGCCGCAGCGGCGGACCCAGCGGATGCGGCAGAGGACGGCGAGGGTGCCTTCGACGGTTTCGAGGGTGACGACGAAGACTTCGCCGGCGTCGGGCATTTTGTAGCGGGTCTTGACCCGCATGCCGGAGGCACTGAGGTCGAGAACGTCGCCTATGGAGCATTGGACGCCGTCGCAGATGATGCGGCCATGGCGGCGCTTTTCGGCACCTTTGTCGTCGCTCAGATCAGAGAAATTGATGTCTTGATTCCGTGCGAAACGCATAGCTGCCCTCTTTATCGACGTGGATTCGTCCCTCCTTCATACCACATGGGCGTGAGATAGCAAGCAAAGTGGGCGCGTGCAGGAGTTTCCGCGTGTGTGCGGACGGTGCGGGCGGAATGGGTTGCCTGCATTGACAGTCGCGGGGGCGATAAACTGGGTGGAGGTAGGGCGGGGGTGGTCCGGGAAGTGCTGGTTCACAAGTGGTTGTCTTTGCGGGGTTTGCGGGGCGTAACGCCAGGGGTACAACGTGCGAACAATAGAGAGTCAGAAGCAGATCCCCTTACCAAGGACATATATGCCCCCCAGCATGGCAACGCTCGCGAATCCGATGCCTCCGTTGAGTCAGCAGAGCCCCGAAGAGCTTGCTGTACGAGCACAGGCTGGCAATGGTGCAGCGATGTCATGCTTTGGTGAGTTGGTGGTGCGATTTGAAACGCGGTTGTTCAACTTTTTGCTGCGGCGCACGCGTTGTCGGAGTGACGCCGAGGAGTTGACGCAGGAAGCGTTTGCTCGCGCGTGGGAACGCATTACGAGTTACGACCCGAGTTGGAAGTTTTCGACATGGCTGTACACGATTGCTTCGCGACTGGCGGTAAGCAAGCATCGCAAGCTCTCGCGTGAGCAGGTGTGGGAGTCGTTTGATCGGCCTGCGGTTGCTGGGCCCGACAAACTTGAAGCGGCGGATGACCGCCGGCTTGGTCGCAAGTTGTGGGCACTGGCGGAGCGGACGCTTTCGCCTGACCAGCAGACGGCCTTATGGCTGCGGTATGCCGAAGACATGTCGATTGGTGAGATTGCGAAAGTGACGGGCAAGAGCCAGGTGGGTGTGCGGGTGAGTTTGTTCCGCGCTCGCCAGACTTTGGCGCGTGGGGCGGGGTCGGAAGGTTGGATGCCGGTTATTGAAGTGAACATCAGCGCGGATGAAGACAACGCGGCGATGGAAGCTGCGGGAGGTCGCGCGTGATGGAAGTTGTGCAATTGATTTCGGCTTGGCGTTCGACCCGCGTGCTGGATGACCGCAAGGTTGGCAGTGTTGCGCGTGAGGAGGCGGTGGTGCATGCGCTGCTGCGAGATCGTTCGGCGGCTCCGATGGAGCAGACGCCGGAGGGTTTGCGGCGGGCGATTGCGATGCGCATAGAGCAGACGCGGCAGTTGCCGGCGAGCAAGTCTTGGGTGAACTCGGCTCGTTTTCCATCGCGGCTGATCGCGGCGGCGGTGCCTGTTGTGGCGCTCGCGGTTGGTGGTGCGGTGCTGCTGCACACGCGCAGCCAGAGCACGCCCACGACGCTGACGCCTGTGGTGCAGCGGCCTTTCATGCCCATCGTTGCGGTGCGATCGGATGAGTCGGGCGTGGCGGCGGGTTTTCCGGTGGGAACGGTGGATGAAGGCTTGCTGACCAGCGGGCCATTGGTGATGGCGCGGCGGGGCACGCCTGGCTGGATGCGTGAGTTGCCTGGATCGCCTGTTCGCGCGGCAGTCTCGACGCAGTTGGCGAGTGACAAGATTCGCGAAGGTGTTGATCCGTTGCTGATGGGGGCGCGCGAGCTTGAATTTACGGGGCGGACGGCGGCGCAGGTGATGATTGTGAATCAGTTGCAGAATCAGCAGATGCGCAGGCGTGAAGAGTGAGTGGCGAATAAGCAAGTGATTGTGACGAGCCTGTTGTGGGCTCGTTTTTTTTGTCGGGAGGTTTGTTGGGGCGCGATCCGGACCTTCGCAGGGCCTCAGGTCCGGCGTCGGTGTTGGTACCATGAAGCATGGCATCAGCACTTTCGCGGCATTGGCAACTCAAGGCGGGGCTCACGTTTCTCAATCATGGGTCGTTTGGCGCGACGCCGACGTTGGTGCTTGAGGCGCAGCGCGCGTGGCGAGATCGGCTGGAGGCTGATCCGGTGAAGTTTTTTGTGGAGGACCATGAGGGCGCGATGGATGCCACGCGGAGGGCGCTGGGCGAGTTTTTGTCATGCGCGTGGGATGGGTTTGCGCTTTTGCCGAATGCGAGCATTGCGGTGGCGACGGTGTTTGCGAATCATGCGTTGCATGCAGGCGATGAAGTGCTCATGACGAGTCATGAGTATCCGGCGTGTCAGAATTCGGCGCGGCGGGCGGCGGCGATGCGCGGGGCGAGCGTGGTGGTTGCGAAGCTGCCCTTTCCGGTTGCGAATGAGCAGCAGGTGATTGAGGCGATCATGGGCAGCGTGACGAGCAAGACCAAGCTGGCGATGTTGAGCCATGTGACGAGTCCGACGGGGCTGGTCTTGCCGGTTGAGAAGCTGGTGCCCATGCTGCATGCGCGCGGGGTGGCGACGCTGATTGATGGGGCGCATGCACCGGGGATGGTGCATGTTGATTTGGGCAAGCTTGCGCCGACGTATTACACGGCGAATTGTCACAAGTGGATTTGTTCGCCCAAGGGGTCGGCATTTTTGTATGTGGATGCGGCGCGGCGCGAGGGGTTCCGGCCGCTTGCGTTGTCGAACAATGCGGAGAAGCCCAAGGCGGGACGGGCGCAGTTTCTCACGGAGTTTGATTACGTGGGAACGCAGGATTACACGGCGATTTATGCAATTCCCGATGCGATTGCGGCGATGCGGGCGATGCAGCCTGGCGGGTGGCCCGCGGTGATGAAGCACAATCACGAGCTTGCGATTCGTGGGCGCGATGTAGTTTGCAAGCGGCTGGGCATTGAGCCGGCGGCGCCAGATGCGATGCTGGGGAGCATTGTGTCGATGATTTTGCCGGGGCATGATGCACAGAGACACGCGCGCGTGATGGCGAGGGAGACGAAGTATCACGATGCGTTGCAGGATCGGTTGTTACACATGCACGGGATTCAGGTGCCGGTCTGGGGCGTGGCGGGGCTGACGATGCGGATTTGCAGGATCAGCGCGCAGGTGTATAACTCGATTGATGAGTATGAGCGGCTGGCGGGGGCGTTGGAGGGGGAGTTGGGGTATGAGCGAGGGTTGTGAAGGTGAGTGGGTGAGTGGGTGAGTGGGTGAGTGGGTGAGTGGGTGAGTGGGTGATGTTTGCTATGCAGTTAGCGTTGGGGCGTTGGCGAGGTGGGTGACAACGTGGTCGAGGCCTTCGGTGACGCGGGCGAAGTCGGGGAAGTTCATATTCTCAGGGATGTCTTCGTTGGTGTGGTAGAAGTTGTAGCGGTAGGGGGCGGTGTCAGTGATCATGAGCGCGTGATAGCCCACGCGCCAGAAACTCCAGTGATCGCTCGCGCCAACATGCGGAATGATGGCGGGCAGGCCCGCGCCGATGCTGGGGAACGCGGCACGCTCGCGGAATGTGGCGACGCTTTGCGTTATGAGGTGCTTGGCTTCGCTCATGCCCATGAAGGCGATGAAGTTGCCTTTACTGGGGTAAAACGGCTTGAAAAGCGGTTTGAGTGGATAGCGCTGCGAGCCTTCGTGATGCAGATAGCAGCCGATGGTTTCGGGCGTGAGCATGCCGACGATGTTGTCGTTGCGGGCGCGGGCGGCTTTGGCGTAGACGAGGCTGCCCATCTGCTCGGTCCAAAAGAATGGTGGTTCTTCGTTGGCCCAGAGCGTGAAGCGGAGGGTGCGCGCGTGTGGCTTGCCCGCGTTGGCTCGCGCGGCGGCGCGGTGAGCAAGTGCAATGGTGCAGGCGACGCCACTGCCGTTGTCGTTGGCGGCGGGGCAAAGGCCGAATTGTGGTTTGAGTTCGACGGCGTCGTAGTGAGCGCCGATGATGATGATTTCGTCGCGTTTGGTGGTGCCTGGGAGCTCAACTTCGAGATTGGCGACGCGCTCGCCGTGGCTGGTGTATTCCTGACGCGTGACGCGCAGGCCTGTGTGAGCAAGCTGCGCGGTGAGGAACTCTTCGCAGCGAGCCAGCAAAGGCGGGCGAAACTGGTTGCGACCTGCGAGCGGGCCTGCGAGCTCGCGCACGATGGATTCGAGTTGGTTGGCGAGTTGCGTGTGCGATGTGGTAAGCGGCGGGAGATCGCCTTGATGGCTGGTGCCGGGCATTGTGGTGATGAAGCGCGGCAGCAGCGATGCGCCGCGAATGCCGGCGAGGGCGGTGGCGAGTTTGGTGCGGTGCAGGGCTTGGTTTCGCGGCTGGGCGAGTTTTTCGAGCATGCGGAAGAATACCAAAGCGGCGAAGAGGCGGCGAAGCGACCGTGCGGCAAATCAGCAGATGGCGCGGTGCGAGAGGAGCGTGAGCGTGCAAGAATGACACGTGACTCAACGCAAGCCGGCGGCAATCTTTATCTTCATCACGCTGCTACTGGATGTGCTGGGCTTTGGCCTGCTCATTCCGGTTGCGCCGTCGCTTATGGCAAGTTTGCTGGTTGACCCGGTGACGGGCGTGCAGGGCATGCCGGTTGAAGCGGCGACGCCTTATGTGGGCTGGTTGCAGGCGACTTTTTATGCGTGCATGTTCTTGTTTGCGCCGCTGCTGGGGGCGTTGTCAGACAAGTTTGGACGCAGGCCGGTTATCTTGTTTTCGCTATTTGGATCGGGGCTTGATTACTTGGCGATGGCGCTGGCGCCGACGATTGGGTGGTTGTTCGTTACGCGCGTGGTGAACGGAATTACGGGTGCGAGCTTCGGTGTTGCGAGTGCGTATGTGGCGGATGTGACCGAGCCCAAGGATCGGCACAAGGCGTACGGCATGATCGGCGCGGCGTTTGGGATTGGGTTTGTGCTTGGGCCGCTGATGGGTGGGTGGTTGGGCAGCATCAACATTCACTATCCGTTTTACGCGGCGGCGGCGTTGACGTTGTGCAACTGGTTGTACGGGTTCTTCGTGTTGCCGGAGAGTTTGCCCAAGGAGAGGCGGTCGGGTTTTAGCTTGGCGAAGGCGAATCCGGTGGGGATGCTGCCCATGCTGGCGAAGTATCCGACGATTGTGTGGATGGCGGGATCGTTGTTCTTGCTGAATCTGGCGCAGTTTGGATTGCATGCGACATGGGCGGTGTATACGGAGCATCGCTATAAGTGGGATGCGATGCACGTGGGGATGTCGCTGTTTGTTGTGGGGATTGGAGCGGCGATTGTGCAGGGCGGATTGGCACGGAAGCTGATTCCGAAGCTTGGATTGCGAGCGAGTTTGCTCTTTGGCATCGCGCTGGGATGCGTGGCGTATGCGGCGTATGGATTGGCAACGCAAGGTTGGATGATCTATGCGATTGTGGCGATTGCGAGCATTGGCGGGATTGCGCAGCCCGCGGGACAGTCGATTGTTTCGCAGACGGCGCTGCCGACCGAGCAGGGCGCGGTGCAGGGCGCGTTGCAGAGTCTCAATAGCATCGCGGGAATTTGCGGGCCGGTGATTGGGTCGCAGCTACTTGATCGTGCGATTCATGGGGGCTTGCCGGTTGAAGCGGGGCCTGGGTTTCACTTCTTGGTGTGCTCGTTGTTTGCGACGGGCGGATTGGTGCTTGCGGTGATGGCGACGCGCGGGATGAAGAAGGGATCGGCGGAGGGGCCGCAAGCGGCGTGAGATATGGATGAAACGACGAGCATGTTGTGGGTTTCGTCGCGCATGCTGGTGGTGAATGCGGGGGTGCGTGCGGCGGGGTTGGCGCGTGCGCTGCGTGAGGCGAAGCTTGGGCACGTGGCGGATGTCGTCGCGACGTTGGAGCAGGTAGCGATTGTTTGTGAAATCGCATTGACTGATTATGCGGCCAGCGATGTGGAGCGAGCGGTGCGTGAGGTGGACGCGAGCGTGAGCGAGAGTGATGTGCGCGGGCGAGAAATTGTGGTGCCCGTGTGTTATGAGCGGGAGTTTGGTGTTGACATTGACGATGTTGCGCGTGAGCGGGGGCTTTCGCGTGAGGATGTGATGGCGTTGCATGTGGGGCGAACGTATCGGGCTGGATTTGTGGGTTTTGCGCCGGGATTCTCGTATTTGCAAGGAGTGGATGAACGTCTGCAAGTGGCGAGGTTGGCGTCGCCGCGTGCGAGGGTGGAGGCGGGGAGTGTGGCGATTGCGGGGAGTCAGACGGCGGTGTATCCGAGTGCGACGCCGGGGGGGTGGCGGGTGGTGGGGCGCACGCCTGTGCGGATGTTTGATGCAAAGCGCGAACGGGCAGCGATGATCGAAGCGGGGGACGTGGTGCGGTTTGAGGCGATATCTCGCGAGCGATATGAGGGCATGAAAGATGAGATAGAGCAGTTGGACGCTGCGAGTGTGGAAGGCGCGAGAAGCGGCGCGCGTGAGCGTGAAGCATCGCTGCGGGTGATTCATCCCGGGACGTTTGCGAGTGTGCAGGATGTTGGTCGTGCGGGGTGGATGCATGCGGGGGTGGCGCACAGTGGTGCGGCGGATCGCGTGAGCGGCAAGATTGCGAACTGGCTGGTTGGTAACGATGATGACGCGGCGGTGATTGAAGCGACGATGTCAGGACCGACGCTGCTGGCGATGCGGGATGTGACGATTGCGATGTGCGGTGCGGATGCTGCGGCGGTGATTGAGCAAGCAAGTGGGCGAATGGTTGAGATGCCAAGCGAGCGGGCGGTGACGTTGCAGGCTGGTGAGATGCTTCGCGTGCGCGGCTATCGCGCGGGGACGCGGCTGTACATTGCGGTGGCTGGAGGTGCGGAGGTCGAGCCAGTCATGGGGAGCAGAGCGACGCATGTCGCGAGTGGAGTGGGTGGGTGCGTGCTGCGAGCTGGTGATGAATTGATGGTGGTTGATGCGACGCGGGCCGCACGAGATGTAACGCGAACAGCGTTGAGCACGTTTGTGCGAGATTGTGCGGCGAGGCGCGTGCTGCGCGTAACGATGCATCCGCAATCGCGGCTGCTTGGTGCGGATGCGGTGGAGAAGTTCTTTGCGGGATTGTGGCAAGTTACTCGACGTGGTGATCGTGTGGGCGTGCGACTGGAAGGTGCGCGAATGACGCATGCGGTTGGTGTCATGGCGAGCCATGTGACGCTGCCGGGAGATATTGAAGTGACGCCTGATGGTGGAGCGGTGGTGCTGGGGCCAGATGGACCTGTGACGGGCGGATATCCGGTGATTGCGAGCGTGATTGATGCGGATTTGCCGTCGATGATGCAGGCACGCAGTGGGGAGTGGGTGCGGTTCGCGCCGGTGAGCATGAGCGAAGCGAGAGCGGCGGTGCGAGAGCAAGCGGAACGCATGAAGACGTTGCTTGCGGGAGGTGGAGCGTGAGTGATGCGCGACGAGCAATCGATGTGAATTGTGATTTGGGCGAAGTGCCGGCTCAGATCGACGCGGGTATTGACGATGCGATTGCGACGTGCGTCACGAGCATCAACATCGCGTGCGGCGGGCACGCGGGCGATGATGCGAGTATGTCGCGATTGGTGGAGGTGGCGCTGCGAGGTGGGACGCGGATCGGCGCGCATCCTTCGTATCCGGATCGGGCGAACTTCGGGCGTGCGCGTGTTGCGATGGCTGCGAGCGAGTTGCGAGCGTGTGTGTGCGAGCAGGTGAGTCGATTGCGAGTGATTTCTCAGCGGCGTGGTGCGAAGGTGGCGCATGTGAAGCCGCATGGGGCGCTGTACCACGATTGTCGTGACGAGCGGGTTGCGCGAGCGGTTGCTGAGGGCGCGCGGGATGCCGGGTGCGGTGATGTTGTGATGGTGGGGCAGGCAGGAAACGATGTGACGATGCGTGTATGGCGCGAGATGGGGTTTGACGTGATGCGAGAAGCGTTTGCGGATCGCTGGTATGAACGCGATGGGACGCTTACGCCGAGGTCGCAAGAGGGCGCGATGCTTGCGAGCGATGCAGCAGCGCAACAGGCCGTGATGATCGCACGCGATGGGGTGGTGCGAGCAACGACGGGTGAGCTGGTGAACGTTGCGTGTGAGACGATCTGCGTGCATGGTGATGGTGACGATGCACTGGTCACGGCGAGGCTTGTGATGGACGCGTTAGCGGCGGCTGGCATCAGCGTACGGCGCGGGCGGGGATGATGAGTTTGGTTGCGCCGCAGAAAATCGCGTATTCGTGTAGTGCGACTTCGAGATTGCGCATCAGCGTGCGACGTGCGACAGGACTTACCGCGTCCTCCCAAAACACGCTGCGAATTGTGAGTGTTTCTGAATTGCGATCAAGCTGCGGGTCGACGCGAGCGATGAGTTGGTCGCCGTGGAGAATCGGTAGAACGTAGTAGCCGAACTTGCGTTTAGGAGCGGGTGTGAAGGCTTCGAAGCGGTAGTCGAAGTTGAAGAGTGCGGCACAGCGGGCACGATCGCGCAGGATTGGATCAAACGGGTTGAGCACGCGTGTGTTGTCGCGGACCTGTTCGAACGCGGCTCGTACGCGACGGACGCGTTGCGGATAGCGTGCGTCGGCGAACGCAGCGAGCGACTTGCCTTGAGCGGTTTGCAGCGTCACCGGAACGAGCGAGCCTTCGTCAACGCGTTTCGCACACCAGGCGCGAGCTTGCGCGATGGTGATTGCGTTCCAGAATCGAGCGAGCTGCGAGGGCGTTGCGATTGTCAAGCGGTCGAGTGCAGATTCGCACGCCCAGGTGATGTGCTCGTCGTGCGAGGGTGCTGGCGCGTTGCACACATGCGCGAGCACTCGCGGCGTGAGGTCGTAGACCTTGTGAAAGTTGACGCGGTGGGGGATGGCGAGTTCGCCGCGACGCCAGAGGTATTCGAGGCCTGCTTTGGCGGGTTTCCAGTCCCACCAGCCGCTGGATTTACGAGGAGCCTCGTGCTCGAAGTCTTTGGCCATCAACGGGCCTTCTTGCTCGATGCGTGAACGAACGTGCGAGAGGACTTCGGTTTGCTTTGCACCGAGCTGTCCTGAGAACCAGTTGCTCCAGGCAACGCGTTCGAACCGATGTTTCCAATGTGGATACAGCGTTGATGGAATCAGCGATGCGTCGTGCGTCCAATGTTCGAAGATGTCGCCTCGGCGTTGCAGCGTGTCGAGATGTGAGGGGCGATAGCCAGGCAGCCGCGACCAGAGAATGTGATGATGGGCGCGTTCGACGACGTGGATGCTGTCGAGCTGGACGAAGCCGATTTCGTTGATGAGCTTGAGCGTTCGCGCGGGTGAGCAGGATGCACGACGAGCGGTTAAAAGCTCTGCCCCGCGGAGGAGCAGTAGTCGTGCGTCAGATGTAGAGACTGTTGCTGATCGCATGCGGGGGAGAGCGTACGGGCAGCCTTGTTAGATTGCATCTGCGGCGCGGCGACGCCTTAGCGCGGTTGCAGCACGGGCTCGCTGGCTGGTTCAGGCTTCTTGCCTGGAGCAGCTTCTGGTACTTCGGTTTCCACTTTCTTCATGGGCGGCGTCTCGGGTGCGAACTGCTTGTACAGCGCTTCCACGAGCACGCGTTGCTGATCGTCGGAGATCATGTTGAGCGCGGTCATGAAGGCAGCGGATTTGTCGGCGTTGCTGCCACCATCGGGGAAGGCGGCTTTGAACTCGTCAAGTTTGCCTTGCATGATGGTGATGCTCGCGGCGTTGATGCCAGATGCGGGAAGCATGGCGGCGAGCGTGGGCATGGCCTTGGCGCCGATGCGCTGCAAGCTTGCACGTACATCCATCGCTCCGACGCGGCGGGCTTCAGAGATCGCCATGAGTCCGATCTGGCCTTTGCGATTCTGCGATTGAGCTTCGCGTTGTGCTTGCCCTGCGGCTTGTTGCATGTATTCACGCATGATGCCGGTGAACATGGCGTTGTTTTCGTTGGTCATGGCTTTACCCAGCGAGATGCGGAGGGCTGTGCGATCTCGCAGGATGGGAGCCGAGTTATCAAGTTCATTGAGTTTGCCTTGGATTTCGGCGTTGTTGTTTTCCTCAACGACACGAGCGACGCGAGAAATGTTCGCGGTGGCGTGGCGAAGCGCGCCATCCAGTGTGTTCTCGTACTCGGCGAAGATGATCGCGATCTTTGCTTTCTCGTCGTCGCTGAGTTTCAGCGCGGCAACCGCTGCGTACTCGACCGGTGCATCGACGCGAATGAGATTGCCAGCGGTGTCACGCTTGATCAGCGTGGGACGATCTGCCGTTGGTTGTGTTTGCGATGTCGGCTGTGCCGGGGCGGCAGGTTGCGCGAGGGCGTTGCCAACCAACGCGGAAGTGAAAGAAACGGCGAATAGGGCGATGGTGAGCTTGTGAGCTTGCATGCGGCATTGTTGTTCGCCAGTTGGGCGCGGGCGTTCAGGTTTGTTCGGCGTTGTTTGGGGTTGTCGGAGGCGGTTGCTGCGGGCGTACGCTGGGGCATGACCACGACAAACTCGCCGAGTTCGCCCCTCGCCAAGGCCATTGCTGATGTCGCGCTGCTGCGCGGGACGTTCACGCTGCGTTCGGGTAAGACCAGCAGCTATTACCTCGACAAGTACCTTTTCAGCACGCGGCCTGAGCTGCTCAAGCAGCTTGCGCCGCTGTTTGCAGAGCGGGTGCGCGTGGTTGAAAAGCGAACTGGCAAGAAAGTACTGCGGCTGGCTGGAGCCGAGCTGGGCGGCATTCCGCTTGTGACGGCGGCGAGTCTTGAAACTGGTCTGCCGTGCATTTTTGTTCGCAATAAGAAGAAGGACTACGGCACCGCGAAGCAACTCGAGGGCGTGGTGAACAAGGGCGATGCCGTGGTGCTAGTCGAAGACGTGGCGACGACGGGCGGCCAAGCACTTGAGGCCGTTGCAAGCCTGCGAGAACTTGGGGCGGATGTGCTGGCGATCATCGCGACAATTGATCGGCTGGAAGGTGCGCGGGAGAATGTGGAGCGTGAGGGGTTGATCTTTGAAGCGTTGTTCACGAAGCGGGAGTTGGGTGTGGGGGAGTAAGCGCCGTTTCCGCAAACATCGCGTCGATTGCAGCCGCGTACACGTCGCGGGCGAGTGCGTTGCCGTTTGGCAGGGTTCGTGCGAGGAACTCCATCATCACGCCGGCGTTGATTTCGAGCACGCGCGGTGTGGTGTCGGTTGCCGTCGTCACGATATCGACGGAGCCGAATTGCAAGTTGATGGCGCGGGCGGCGGCGAGCGCGACAGATTGTGCGGCGCGAGTGTGCGCATCGTCCGTATCGAGCAGTGTGACGCTTGCGCCTTGGCCTAGGTTGTGCCGCCAGTTGAGCAAGCGGTGTACGCCGAGTGAGGGCACATCGAGCAGCAACGCGCGTTGGCGGGCGTCCATTTGTTCGAGCATTCCGGCGAGTGCGTGTCGGGTGACGACGCCTGTGCGTGTGTGCTTTGCGAGCAGTTCAAGGACGGTGCTGGTGCCATCGCCCGTGACAGTGGTGCGAACTTTTTCGTATGCGAGCAAGCAGCAGTCTTGCAGAATGACGAAGCGTTTTTCGCTGGTGAGTTCGTTGTAAGGACACAGTGATAGTGCGGTGGTCTGGGCGAAAAGTTTGTAGACGGCGTTTTCAAGTTCGACCACGCTCGTGCATCGCGTCACATCACGCCCGCCGGTCCCTGCGTTTTCTTTGACGACAACGTCGTGATTCCATGCGTCAAACGCGGCGAGCAGTTGCTGCCAGGTCCCATCGTGGCGAACGTATCGGGCCATGCTGGGGTGCAGGAACAACTGGTGCGGAATGCACGCGACGCCGACGCGCGTCAGCAACTCGGCCGTCGCAGCTTTGTCGCACGCGATCGCATGTGTCGCGGCGGGGTTGAGATCAAAGCCGTATCCGTAAATGTGGCGCACAACTGCTTGGGCACCAGAGTCTTTGGTTATGCGAATGATCCATCCATCGCCCAGTGTTTCCACGCGCATGCCGCGTTCACTTGCCACGTCGCGCAGCAGCGAAACCAGCGCGCGATCTGCGTTGAGTTCGTTCCTGGGGGCAGAATTGCGTTGGCCGGCTGCGTGGCTCATCACGAGAGTTTATGTACGAAACTGCTGGGAAAGTGCGAGAAACCGTCGCGCTCAAAAGCCGAATAAGTATCTATGCCACTCACCGATCCAGTTAGCCGAGCCAGCGCGATTCGCAAGTTGCAGAACCTCTCTCGTTTTTTGGACACGGGTCTCACGATTCCGGGTACCAACGCACGCTTCGGCATGGACGCTGTCATTGGTCTCGTGCCGGGCATCGGTGATGTCGTTACCACAGCTATGTCAACCTACATCGTGGTGCAAGCGGTGCGGCTGGGCGCGAGCGGCAAGACCGTTGCGATGATGGTTGGAAACGTTGGTATCGATTTTGTCGTCGGCAGTATTCCTGCACTGGGTGATGTCGCTGACTTCTTCTTCAAGAGCAACCAGCGCAACTTGCTTCTGATCGCAGCGGACCAAAACCTCGCGCGCGAGTTCGCGGAAATGGGTGGTATTCCGCAGCCGACGGCTGTTATGGCGACGATGCCCAATATTGGCGCTCGGCGTGTAGTGAATGAGGCTGCGTGAACACACGATTGTCGTGCTCACGTTTTGCGTGTCCCCTCGCGTTGACATGCAGCCACACAACCAGCGGCTCTCATGTGTGTTCACCGGCCATCTGCCGAAATACCAACTTGTTCCCACGTCGTCAAGTCGCTCGCCAGCGTCGAGAGTTTCGCCTTTTGCTTGTTCACGGCGTACTTCCCCAGCACCAGCCGCGTGGGCATGTTTTCCGCAGCGAGCGCGTCGAAAATCGCCGTCGCAGCGCGGTTGGGATCGCCCGGTTGCTTGCCTTGCATTCCTGCCAAGAGCGTCGCAAACTTTCCAGCCGTCGCGGCATACGCGGGATTCATGCCGCGAGCCATGTCGCCTTTGCCGATGAAATCGGTGCGGAACGGACCGGGCTGCACGATCATGATCTTGATGCCAAAGGGCTGCAACTCAGCCTTGAGGCTTTCAGCAAGTCCCTCAAGTGCGCACTTGGTCGCACCGTAAATGCCAAAGCCTGCGTAGTTGTTGATCGCGGCCGCAGCAGACATCATGACAATGCTGCCCGATCGACGTTCGCGCATGGCGGGCGTGACGAGCCGGGAAAGCCGAAGCGGCGCGAAGAAGTTGACTTCAAAGTTCGCGCGGGCTGTGACTTCGTCGCTGTCTTCCACACTTGCGAGCATGCCGCGACCTGCGTTGTTGATGAGCGTGTCGATACCAACCGTTTGCAGCGTGCGCGTGACCACATCTTCGCATTGCTTCGCGTCAGTGACATCAAGCTGCTCGATCGTGCAGATGTGCGGGTTGGCAGTTGCGAGATCTTGAAGCGTTGCAACATCGCGTGCCGTCGCGACAACTTGGTGGCCGCGCGCCAGAGCCTCAAGTGCGAGCGACTTGCCGAATCCTGACGAACAGCCGGTGATGAATGTGGTGGGCATTGCCCTTCAGTTCGCTCGCGGCAGCGAAACCGATGCTGCCTGATGCTCGCTCAGGCCTTCTTCTTGAGCCCGACGACCAGCCAGCTTCCTATTTCTTCGAACGTTACATCGGCGATGTGCTTGAAAATCTCGCCGATATCAACCGTGCGATCAGGACGCCAGATGATGAACCGACCATCGCGAATGCACAGGTTCCACTGGTGCAGGCCGTCGTAGGCCATCGTTTCACCTTCGTTCACGGCTTACTTTCTCTCCCGCTCATCCCGCAACATCTCAATCTCCCGCAATATCGCGGCGTCAAAGACCTGCTCGCTAAACCGCTCGGCGTTCACTCGGCACGCCGCGTCGCTGCGCCTGGGGCAGCGGATGGTCGCCTTCACCAAACTTTCAACCGTCGCCTCGTCGAATAGTGCGCCGGTCACGCCGTCAAGCACTGTGTCGAGTGCCCCGCCGGTTTTTCTCGCAACCACGGGCAACCCGCACGCCTGCGCCTCAACTGCGACGATGCCGAAATCTTCGACTTGCGGAAACAGCAGGATGCGTGCCTTGCGATAGTGCTCGCGCAACTCGGCGTTCTCGACCCGGCCAGCAAAGCGAATCCGCGCGGCTTTGCCATCCTTGCCCGCTCGCGCGTGGGCCTGCAATTTGTCACGCATCGAGCCTGTGCCGATGATGAGGAGCCTTTGACCCAGCTTCTTCGCCGCATCAATCGCCAGGTCAACGCGTTTGTAAGGCTCGAGCGCGCCCACATACAGCCAGTATTCTTCGCGCGCGTCGCCCATGCGCTCGATAGCCGGCGTGAAATACTCCGTCCGCACGGGCGGATAAATCACACTTGCACTGCGCTCGTAGCAACGCGTTACTTGGTCAGCGGTGTATGTGCTGTTGGCGATCAGCCGCGTCACCGTGTCGGCGCTCGTGCTCTGCTGGTCCCACCGTTGAAAGCTTTTGCGAAAGAGTTTGAGCCCCGCCGACCGCAAAAGCGAGTCACGCGTGTACTCGCCGGCTTGCGACCACACATACCTCGGCGGACTGTGGCAGTAACACAGATGCGGCACCCCATACGGCGGACGCAGCCCTTTGATTGCCGCGCTACTGCTCGAGATAATCAGATCAATCGGCTCGCGTTCGTGCAGCGCGTCAAGCTTGCGCGACAGATCACGAATCGCCTTCGGATAAAACGGCATCAGCCAGCGCCGCAGCGGCCCACTCGCCAAAGGCCACTTGCCGACTTTGCTCACCGTGCGCGGAGTCGCGTCGATAGCCGGACTCACGGAGCCGCCGTCGTCGAACATGACGAACAAATCAACCAATTGGTGGTGCCGCGACACAACTTGCACCAGCCGGTCGAGCACGCCCTCGCCCCCGCGATAGCCGCAAAGCCAGTCGTGAGCCAGCACAATTCGCATGGCACGTTTGGCCTGCGTTGGCATCTGAGGCTGGGCAATGGCTGGAGCAGGTATCATCGTTCACGTACGAGTCGGCGAGTTTGGAGTCTGAACGGAAGGATCGTATGAGTTCTGTGGAGCATCCGATCATCGCGGCGGGTCTAGCGGGTGTTTCTGGTCGCACCGCGCGAGCCGAAAATCGCTTCGGCGTTGATTATCGGCGTTGTGCCGCTGCTTTGCCGAGTTTGCCTTGTCGGATTATCGACGTTCACGCCCACATCAACGGCGAGCAAGCAGCCCTGATCTATCGCGAGGTCGCCAGAGCGTATGGCATCGAGCATGTCTTCACGCAAGTGCGAATTACCGATGCGCCGACCGTCAAACGCGTGTTGGGCGACTTCGTGTCCTTCATTGCCTTTCCGCAATTTCGCACAGACGACAAACGCAAAGCGATGACCAGCGGCTATCTCGAAGACATTCAGCAGTTTCGCGATGTGTACAACGCGAAAATGATCAAGCTCTGGAACGCACCGCGCATGTACGAGGTTTTTCCAGGCGAAGCTGGCAAAGACCTCATCGCGTTTGATAGCCCCTGGCGCGTTGAGCATGCCAAGCTCGCGCAGCAACTGGGTATGGGCATCATGGTGCACGTGGCTGATCCTGACATCTGGTTTGCAACCAAGTACAAAGACGCTGCAACATACGGCATGAAGCGCGATCACTACCCGCCGCTCGAACGCATGATCGATCGCTTCACCGGCCCTTGGCTCGCAGCCCACATGGGCGGCTGGCCCGAAGACCTGGACTTCCTCGACGGCTTGCTCACGCGGCATGCGAACTTGTGCCTTGATACGTCCGCGACCAAGTGGGTCGTGCGAGAGCTTTCCAGGCATCCGCGCGGCCGAGTCTTCGATTTCTTCAGCAAATGGCAAGGCCGCATCCTCTTCGGCAGCGACATCGTCACCATCGACGATCACCTCGCCCCAAAGCCCGCTGAAGTAATGAACAAACACCCGATGGCCGACCTCGCCGATTCGCCGCAGGCAGCTTTCGACCTGTATGCCAGCCGATACCTCGCGCTGCGGCTGATGTTTGAAACCGATTACGACGGCGAAAGCCCGATTGCCGACCCGGATTTGAAGATGGTCAATCCGTCGCTTGCTGAGGCGTTGCCTGCGCCTCGCATACGCGGCTTGCAGCTTCCTGCGGACCAACTGCGTGTGTTGTATGGCGGCGCGTGCGAGCAACTCTTCGGTGGGCCGCCCGTCCGGGGCGGCAGTCATCCAACATCGCACAAGTGACCGTGCGAACCGACTGCATATCCGTCAGAATTTTTCAACCACAGGCATTCAGCCGCCCGGGACGGGCGGCCCACCTGCGCGAATCTGCTCATGCAGTGCCTGAATCTCCGTCCGCAGCCGCTCGAGCGCCCCATCGTTCCCCAACGCCATCAACTCCGCATGCGGAATCGGCTTCCCAAACTTCACGCGAAACCGAATGCCCGAAAACAGCTTCACTTTCCCACCGCGAGGCCACGCCGCAAATGGTCCCTCAATTGCGCAAGGCAACACAGGCGCCGCAGCACGCTTCACCAGCAGCATCACGCCGCGTTGAAACTCTTTGATCTGGCCATCTGTCGTGCGCGAGCCTTCCGGAAAAATCAGCGTCGCGCGGCCTTGCTCCAGCCGCGTAATCACTTCCTTGATGCTCGCAGTATCGGCCGCTGAGCCTCGCACCGGAATGCTGTTGAGCCCGCGAATCAGCCAACTCAGTGGCGGCTTGAACAACTCGACTTTCGCGATGAAGTCCAGGTTGCGATGGTCAATACTGCTGGCAATCGCCGGTGGATCAAAGTTGCTCTGATGATTTGACGCGATGATCACGCTGCCCGCCGCTGGCACATGCTCCGCGCCTTCCACGCGAATGCGATAGAAGATGCGATAGAACAAGTTCGCACTGCGCCGCGCAAGCGAGTACAGAAACAGCGACCCCAAGCTCGCGCCCGGTTGTTTGGCACGATAACGATCCAGCATGCCGCGAAAGTAGGCTTTGTGCGGCCCACCCGTCGGCCCATAACGCCGCGGCACCACTCGCACGCGAAGTTTGTTCGCCCATCGTCCGATTCTCTGACGCGTCGGAGGCGTTCGCGAAAAAATCGCAAGCGTCGGGGGTGAACGCTCGAGCCAAGTTTGTTTGTCAGGAGTTGTTTATGAAGATGCGTGTGAATGGCTGGAAGGCTTTGACCATCGTTGCAACGCTCGTCAGTGCGTCTGGCTGCGCGAAGCACGCTCAGCCCGCCGCCGTCGTGAGCGCGGAACCAGCAACGCCGCAGGTGCGGACGACTCCCCAGTCTCCGGCGCAAGATCGCCTGAGCGCACTCTCGCTCACCATGAATCAAGCCCAGCAGTGGAACGAGCCGCAAGCCAGCGACGTCAACATTCGTCCTTTCGTGGGCGAGCCAGGCGTTGCAGAAGCTACGACGGTCAACGTCAGTAAAGTCACCTTCGCCCAAGAAGGCGGCGACTTTGACCCCAGCATCTCGCGCGATGGCTCAACGCTGGTTTTCGCCAGCACGCAGCATCGCAACACCAGCGACATCTACGTCAAGCAAGTCAACACCAAAACCGTCACGCAGCTCACGCGCGATCCCGCTCAAGACGTCATGCCCGCCATCAGCCCCGATGGCTCGATGATCGCGTATTGCAGCGATCGCAGCGGAAATTGGGATGTTTTCGTCATGCCCGTAACCGGCGGCAAGGCTTTCCAAATCACCAGCGACATCACTCCGGATGTGGCCCCAAGCTGGAGTCCTGACGGCACGCAGCTCGTCTTCTCACGCTTGGGCGAGACCAGTGGCCGATGGGAAATGTGGACCGTTCGCGTTGCGAAGCCCGAAGTCGCACAGTTCATCGGTTACGGCCTCTTCCCCAAGTGGTGCCCAACTGCTGGCACGGGCGAAGATCGCGGCGATCAGATTCTCTTCCAACTCGGTCGCGAACGCGGCAACCGCGGCTTTAGCCTCTGGACGCTTTCATTCAAGAACGGCGAAGCCAGCAACCCGACGCAGATCGTCAGTGATACGAGCAACGCCCTCATCAATCCCACATGGAGCCCCGACGGCAAATGGATCGTGTACGCACAGGTGCCCATGTCGCAGGCTGCAAACACCACGCCCGACAGCAGCAGCCTGTGGATGACCAGCACGCAAGGCGAAGGCACCGTTCGCCTGACTACGGGTCACGGCGTGTCACTCAGCCCGACTTGGAGCAAGAACAACCAACTCTTCTTCGTCAGTAACCGCGACGGCGTCGAGAACGTCTGGTCGCTGCGCATGCAAGACGCCGTCCGCACCGCAAACGCGATAACCAGTGGCCAAGCATCCATGGCTGTCACGCTTTCATCACCCGAAGACACGCGTGAAGACCCACACGCCCCAGAGTCAGACGACATGGAGAGCGGCGATGACGACGCCGTCGAAACCGCCAGCGAGGACGAAAAGAACCACCGCTGATTGGTTGACAACCAAGTTTTTTCGCGGGCAAGTCTTGCAAAATCGGCGGCTCCAATGCGTGGAACCCGCCGAAGCGAGGCTTGCCCGTTCCGCATTTGTACTTGTTTTCCAAGCGAGGGTCGCTTGTGCAGAAAACCCGCAAGAAACGCCGATCTCGCGATCATGCATCGCGTCTTCGTAACTCTGTTCTCTTTAGCGAGCGTCGCCGCCGTCGTGGTGTCACTGACAGCTTGCGCATCTGGCCCTAGGCCCGAACGCCTCACCGCCCCGCGCGCCCTTTCAACTCCCTACGACACCGGCAAGGGCGAAGTCCTCTGGGCCGTCATACCGCTCCGCAACGAAAGCGGCGCAAGCATCGTCGATGAACTCGTTATGACCGACAAACTCGTCGGCACCATCGAAGAAGTCCGCGGCGTGCGCTGCCTCCCGCTCAATCGCACGCTCGCCGCGATGGAAGCCCTCGAACTTCGCACAGTCACCACGCCCGGCCAAGCCCGGCAACTCGCCCAGTCGCTGGGCGTGGATGCCATCGTCGCTGGCAACATTACCGCGTACGACCCGTACACGCCCGTGATCGGCTTGTCACTCGCCCTCTACGCCCGCCCTGGTTCTATGCTCAGCGAGCAAACCACCCTCGACACTCGCAGGCTCACGCAGTCCACCGCCGATTCAACGCCCACAACTTCCGACGCTCAGTGGACCGCCCGCCCCATCGCTGTTTACAGCGATCGGCTCGACGCCAAGAACCACACCACGTTGCTCGAACTGCAAAATTTCGCCACAGGCCGGACACGCGAACCCAGCGCCCTCGGCTGGCGTCGCTACACCGCAAGCATTGATCTCTACAGCGAATTCGTGATGTTCAAAGGCGTCGATGGCTTGCTGCAACAAGAGTGGCTGCGCGTTGCCCGCATGCAAGTGCCCGCGCTTGATGCGAGGCCGATCGCGGGTGCTGAGAAGTAAGCGAATCGCGCCTCGCGACCGGCAAACGATCGCACATCACGCCGAAGTCTCAGGCATACTCGCCTGCGCCGCACGCTTGCTTTCTTGCCGCTCACTATCCAACCTAACCAGGTGCCGAAAGTACTCGCTCACGTTGCCGAACTGCCCGCTACTGACACTTTCATCCACGAATACCTTCATTTTTTCCGGCATCGAAATGCTGACGTTCACATTTGCCACAACGATTCCTTTCGTAATAGATATGATTCAATGCTATACTAGTGTGTTATCAGGTGTTGGCAATCGACTGAATCGGCAAAAATTGCCTATTTTTGGGGGATATAGCCGAAGTATCTCCCGCCTCCAGGTCTTGTGTCGATGATTTTCTCGCAAGACGTTATTGACACGAGGCGAAAGTCGCACCGCAGATGCGTCGATGTTTTTCCTGCAAGCCCCATATTCGCCGTCACACGGACGTACGGCGGGTCGGGCCTCGCAAGGAGCCAAGCAATGGCACTTCCGCAGTCGCAGAATCTGGTTCGCATCGCGTTGTTGGATGCGTTCACAAGCTACCTCGCCGATGAACGGCACTTCAGCCCTTACACGGCCCGTTGTTACGGCGCGGACCTCCGCCAATACACGGACTTCCTGTGTTCGGTGCACAAGATCACGCTCAACGAGCAGCGTGAGTCCAAGGCCTACGAGAAGTACGCCGCCACGCGCTCGCCTGGCAGTGCCTTCCCCAGCCCCGCCAAGGACGCCATTACAGATCACATCTGTCAGGGCACCACCGAGTCGGTCCGCGTCTTCCTGACGCACCTGGGCGAACAGCAGTACTCCGCTGCGACCATGGCCCGCAAGATCGCCACGCTCCGCAGTTTCTACAAGTGGGCCGACCGTCGCGGCGTTGCCAACGGCAACCCCATGACAGCCATCCGCACCCCTCGTCAACCCAAGCGCCTGCCCAAGGCTATTCCCATGGAACAGGTCGAGAAGCTGCTCGCCGCTCCTGGTGATGGCGACGTGCTCAGCCGTCGCGACCGCGCCATGCTCGAAACGCTGTACAGCACGGGCATCCGCGTCAGCGAACTGGTGGGCATCGCTCACGACGATGTTGACTTCGCGGGCGAAGCTCTCCGCATCCGCGGCAAGGGCAAAAAAGAACGCATCGTTCCGCTGGGCTCACACGCCATCGCTTCGGTGCAGCGTTACCTCGATATGCTCCGCACCGACCCGCGCTTTACCGACGCGCACAACGAGCCTCGCGCTCCGTTGTTCGTCAACAAGCACGGCGGCCGACTCAGCAGCCGCAGCGTTCGCCGCAAACTCGATAAGTATCTCAAGCAGGCAGGCCTTGATCCCTCGATCAGCCCTCACACGCTGCGTCACAGCTTCGCGACGCATCTGCTTGACAACGGCGCGGACCTTCGCAGCGTGCAAGAACTGCTGGGCCACCAAAGCCTCAGCACGACGCAGGTCTACACCCACCTTTCAACGCAACGCATGCAGGATGCGTATAAAGCCGCCCACCCTCGGGCGCAGGCCAGTTGAAACCTGACTCATCGGGATCGTGAGTCGTTTGTTTCACTGCTACCTGACCCTTCCAATTCCTTTTGATTCCCAGGCACAAGCCTTTCTGACACAATCGCCCGCACCTCGCGGGCGATTGTTTCTTCATCCGTCAGCGTGTTGTCCAGCGGAATCACGCCCAGCAGTCGTTGCTCGCTATCGATGACCAGTACAACCGCGCCCGTGGTTCCAGGCGCGATGCGATTGAGTGCCGCCTTGCCCACGCTCGTCCAATAGAAGAGCGTTGCACCATCCGTAATCGTCCCGAGTTTCTCACGCGTCTGCCGCACAAACGCCGGCATGATCTGATCAAGTTCCAACACGCCCACTGAAATCGTGATAAGCCGCGGACACGTCGTGATGCCCGCCATCCGCTGATTATCAAATTCTCGCGACAACCACGACAGCGACTTCTGCGCTGCCAAAATGTTCTGCGTCGGCGCGTTGTCGCTGGGTATTACGCAAATCACCGCTGCCGCTGTCATCGCGTTGGCCTTCGGCGGCTGCTCCTGCAACGACCGCAGCGCATCCACCAGCGACCAGCCGCTCAAATCATGTCGATGCATCCCAAGTACCGGCATGCGATCGCCAACGTGCACCTCACTAGGTAACGCCCGCAAGTCCGTCAGCTTCGCAACCTTCGTTCGCTTCTCCGTGCTGATGCCCCACAAGTCGGGCCGCTTCGCGTCATCGGTCACAATCGCATCGATCGTGCCGCGAACGGTCAGTTCGCCGTTCGTAAACGTATAGCTTTTCAGCCGCGAAATATCGGTCGTAACCAACTCCACGCGCGTCTCGCCCGCCGTTCCCGCCAGAGGCCACGCACTCGTCCACGTCGTCTCACCCGCGCCCACAACCATCATGCTGCGCTCAATTGCCAGCTCTTCCGTCGCTCGCCGATCCAGCGCAAACCCAATCTGCGGCAGCGGCAAACTCGGCAATACCTTTGCGAGTGATTCGGGCGACAACCCGCCATCCAGCTTGGCTTCAAAATACTGCTCGTTGTTCTGCGTGTGCACTGCAATCAGCCTGTCGCCCTCGGCGTAAATCGCCAATCGGCCCATATCCAGCCGCAGTCGCGCAGGCCTCTCCGCAGCAATATTCCCCGCATCCACCCGCAGCAACACGTCACTTGCTATCTCGCTGGACGCATCCTTCGCGACCAGCGCAACCCGCTCGGCAATCGCGTGAAATCGATACGCCCCCAGCAGCCGCGCAAGAGCGGTCGGGGTGTCTGCGGCGGGCTGCAGCGAAGGCTCAGCACCTTGCAAAGGCAGCGCGACAGCAACCGGCGAAGCGGAGAGAACCGAACACAACACAGCGTGCACAAGCATGCGTGATTCTTCGCAACTCATGGCTCGCCGCAACGTGCTTTATGCACGTTTCTTTGTGCGTGGTCCGGGCTTGCCCTTCTTCGCAGTCTCTGCTGCTGCCTCGCCTGCTGCTCCACCCGTTTCTTCGTACGTCGTCACGACTTGCTCGACATATCCCTCACGCTGCTGCGGTGGATGCACAATTTCCACCTCGATCGGCTTGAGCACCGAGTCAGCGGCGGCTTGCCCTGCCGTCCAGCTTTGCTCGTACATCTCCGCAATGCGCTGCTCAACCGCAGCCACCACGCCCTCTCGCTGGTCTCGCGGCACCATCAGCAGCGTTGCCACCCACCTGCGGACCAATTCAGGACCGAGGGGTTGCAGCAGTTCCACCAGCATCCGGGCCTGATCGCTTGGTGACAACTTCGGCGATGGCTGATGACCAGGAGGGGTTGACGGGTGTTGAAACAGCGGTTGAGTTGCCATGCGGTGAGCCAGATGCCAAACCAGACCCAGGAACAGTCGTTGTGCCGTGAGGCCGCGATTCTATCGCTGCTGCAGATGCCGACGCCTGTGCTCGCACGCGAGCCTCCAGCGTCTGCACAAACGCCTCAAGCCGAATGACGCGGTCGGTCAAAATCTCCAGCGTGTGCGCCACTGCTGCCAAAAGCTCGCCCGGGTTGGCTTCGCGCAATGCAAAGCTGCGCACGTCTACCTCGTGCATGGGTCCGTGCCCCGTCAGCAGCCATGTCGAATTGATTTTCATTTTTTGGCATAACGCCGTGAGGAACTCGACGCTAGGCGATTGCCCTTGCACATATCGCCGCACCGTTTCCGGGTGCGTTTCCGTCAGTTCCGCGACCTCACGAAAACTCCGTTGCCCTACAACGGCTTTGATACGTTGATGCAGTGACTGGCCTTCCATACGAACATGCTAGCACAAAACGGTTGATTTGTGCGGATAATGTATGAGCTATGTTGGTGAATTGTCGGGTCCACGGCTTTGATGCATCGCGCACGCTAACTACACACTGTTGTGTTCAAATTACAAAAATTCTTGCGGTTCAAGGCCGTTCTACGCGCCCATCCCACGCCCTTGTATCCACCACGGCCCGACTCGGCTCATCTTGCCATGGCGTCAGTGCTCGCGGCCAGGCACTTCGCACGCCTCGCGCGTCCATTCGCACCAGCCCGATACGCACCAACCCATCTTCCTCAATCGCGCCGGGCGGCAACGGAATCCGCACCATTGCTCGTCCATCGAGCATGATAACTTCCGCGCGTCGACCACCGCTGCCGAGGTCTTCGCCCAAGCTATCAGTCAGTTCCCGATCTTGTGCGCGCATTCCGGTAATCGTTCCGTCCAAGCTCACTCGCCACACGGCTGCTGCCGCTCCGGGCGTGCCGGTGTAAATCCAAATCGACTCGCGCGAGCGATCTGCATCCGCAGGCATCGCGCATTCTACGAATATCTGCCACAGCCGACGCGGATTCGTCGTGCCCGGATCACTCGGACTCGGCGCGGCTCGAAAGAACATCGCCGCCGTTGCCCACGCAGGTTCGTCTGTAGGCGTCGTCGCCGACAACCACTCTGCCAATCGCATATCGCGAGCGAAAACGCCCGTCGCCAAGCCCGGCGGCGTGATGGCAATTGGCCCATCGATTACACTCAGCCGCACCGCGTCGTTGCCCAGCGTCGCTGTGATGTCGCGCCGAGAGTCTGGGGCAAGCATCGCCGTGACGCCACGCTGCGCCATCTGTTGGCCCGCTGCATCCAGCGGCATCACCGGCGTCGCGACCGCCAACGTCTTTCGCGGCTCCAAAGGCCGCGGGTCCGGCGCCGCCGCACTATCGCGAGGCGCAATCCACGCGAGTTCTTCAGTCGCCGAGAGATTCGTCAAGGCAATGGTCGCGAGCGGCGTGCGTCTCCCATCCACGCTGTCCGCATCTTTCTCGACCAGAACGCCGCCGTCGTCGCGCACCCATGCAGTAAAAGCAGGCTGCTCGCGCAGCCACTGTTCGGCCAACTCGGCCCGCCGCTGCGGCGCGATGCGAGAGTCCAGTAAGTCACTCAGCAACCGATCCGTCGCTTGTGGCAAGGGATTCCACGCTGGCACAATCACGCCGGGTTCAACTTCTGCAAGTTGCCCGAGTGCGGCACGCAGCCGTGTCGCGAGTTTGGCATCATGCAGGTACAACCGTGCCAGCGCAATCTGCCAGCGCTGAATCAACTGCTCGCCGAATACTGAAAGCAGCGGATCATTGATCGGTGCAAATCGCTCGTCATGGATGGGCGACAACCCATCTTCAACCAGTCGTGCCCGCCAGCGCGTCAGTGGCTCAGCCGCTTGAGCCGCGAGCAAATCACTGATCGCAACCGTGTTCATAGGTCCGCGCGTGGGCTGCCACGCGCGCGAGCCAGTCGCTGGATCAAGCCCTGATTCTGTTTGGACCATCGTCGCAATCGCGGGCAGCCACTGCACGGGCACACGCTGCGTGCCGATCCAGATCGTCGAACTTGCTGCCCGCGCGGGTGGATCAATCGCGATCACCAGCGAATCTTCTCCTGGAAGCGAGAGTGCTTCTTCCCGCGTCACTTCGCGCGAGGTTGTCTTGACTTCACTTCCCAGCCAATGCAGCATCCGAACTGGCGTCGTCGCGGGTTCGACGTACGTTCCCACCGCCGACTGCACCCTAACAGCGTGCAATGTGTGTGTCAGCCTGGTACCATCTTCCAGCAGCACCGCAAAGTCAGCGATGGACTTGCTACGAGCATCAAAGAACACGCTCGCGTCAATTGGCACAATGATCCGCGAGCCCGCGATCGCATCAATGCGAGAAAAAACGGGACGTGCATCTTCGTTTTCGTTCGCCGACTCAACGCTGCGACGAACAGCCTGCGACCAGGCACTCTGCGTCAGCCCGCACACGCCGCACAGCACAAAGACAGCCGCACCCTGCACCAATGTTGTCCCCGCATAGCCGCTCACAACGCCTCCGTGGGCAGCGTTTGCACCATGTTCGCCACCACCGCGTCCGCACTCACGCCTTCCGCGTGGCTTTCGAAATTCATAATCAGTCTGTGCCGTAGCGCAGGCTGCGCCACCGCGCGAATGTCATCAATGCTCGCCGCAAATCGCCCCTCGATAAGCGCCTTGCATTTGGCCGCCAAGATCAGCGTCTGCGCTCCACGCGGCGAGCTACCGAGTCGAACATATTTGTCAACCATGGGCGTCGCGTATGTCGCCGTCGCGCCATCGCTGTGGGCCGTGCCCTTGGGGTGCGTCGTCAAAACCAGCCGCACCGCGTAGTCACGCACGTGCGATGCAATCGCCACTTGTCGCACGAGTGCCTGGTGCTCCAGCAACTTCGCCGCACCCAGCACCGCCTTGGGCACGGTGTTCTGCGAACTCGTCGTGCGATCAATAATGCCCGCCAAATCATCGCGCCCGGGCGGCAAACTCAGCAACTTGAAGAAGAATCGATCCAGCTGCGCCTCGGGCAACGGATACGTGCCTTCCTGTTCGATCGGGTTCTGCGTCGCCATCACCAGGAACGGCTTTGGCAGTTGGTGCGTGGTCGTGCCCACCGTCACGCTGCGTTCTTGCATCGCTTCGAGCAACGCGCTTTGCGTCTTGGGCGTCGCGCGGTTTACTTCGTCCGCCAGCACAATTTGTCCAAAGATCGGCCCTTGCTGAAACTTGAAGACGCGTTCGCGCTGTCCGCTCGTTTCCACTTCCGTCACGATCGTCGTGCCTGTGATATCCGCCGGCATCAAGTCGGGCGTGAACTGCACACGCGAAAACTGCAAATCAAGTGCCTGCGACAACGTTCGCACCAGCAGCGTTTTGCCAATGCCAGGCACGCCTTCCAGCAGTACGTGGCCGCCGCAAAAGAGACACGTCAGCACACCTTCCACAATCTCTCGCTGCCCAACCACCACCCGCGCCACCTGTTCGCGCACCGCTTCAAAATCTTTGCGGAACGCATCAGCGGCTTGTTGGGCTTGTTCGGGTGTCATCGTGGTTTCAGGCATAGTCTCGATGATAGTGATGTCCGCGTCTACGCTCTGTCCGGAGGTTTCCATGCAATACGCGCTCACGATGTTCCTGGTTGCAGGCCTTTCCCCAGCACTTGCCCTTGCGCAAGCCACCGACACCAAGCCTGCCACGAACGCAACTGCCGAACAAACCAAAGTAACTTACCCCACCGGCGCAGTCTTCGCCGCTGAAGCCAAGCTGATTGGCGAGGGCTATGCCTTCACCGAAGGCCCCGCCTTCATGCCCGACCCCAGCGTGAAACCTCTGGGCGGCTACTTCATCTTTTGTGATGTCATGCCTTCTAAAGTCTTCCGCTGGAACGGCGACGGCAACATTCCCGAAGTCTTCTTCGAAAGCACCGAAGGCGCACTCGGCACCGCAATCAAGCCTGACGGCACGATCGTGCAATGCCGCAAGAATTCCCGTTCCGTTGAAGAGGTCACGCTCGAAGCCGGCAAAGTCAAATCAACCACGACCCGCGCGGCGGACTTCGAGGGCAAGAAGCTCAACGCAACCAATGACTGTATCGTCGCACGCGACGGCAGCATCTGGTTCACCGATCCGCCGTTCTTCACGCCGAAGGACGAAATCCAACTGGATTTCACAGGCGTCTATCGCATTAGCCCCGATGGCAAGCTCGAAGCCAAAGCCCGTGACATCAAGTACGCCAACGGCCTCGCATTCTCAACCGACGAAAAGACGCTCTACGTCAATGATTTCGCTGGCAAGAAAGTCATGGCCTACGCCGTGAATGACAAAGGCGATCTCGCGCCGCCCACGCTTGTTGCTGACCTCGCGGCACTCGCGAAAACCGTCAACGCCCAGGGCCGAGGCGGAGCCGACGGCATGCGCGTTCGCAGCGATGGAACGATCCTCGCCACAGGCCCAGGTGGTGTTTACGCCCTCACCCAGAACGGTGAGTTGAACGACTTCCTGCCCACCGGCAGCGCAAGCAATATCGCGATTGGCGGCGAAAAAGCAGACATTGCGGTCGTGACCTCTGGTTCTCGAGTATTCAGCGTGCCGCTTGTGCCGATCAAGTAAACCGCGGGGCTGCTGCTGATGACGTGAATTGGGCCCCCCATAAAGCGTTGTCCGTTGGCTCAAGTGTTGCGTACTATGAATACGATTGTGATAATGGATCGGGCGTGTCACTCTCATGCGTCCGCCGCAGCTTTGCCGCTGCACGTTTTCTGAATCGGGCATCGTGGGGAAATGCAGTTCTTTCGGCACGCGAGCGGTTCGCGTGCCGGTCGTTGTTGGTTTGCCGCTTACTACCTCAACCATGAACACCATGTCCGATCCATATCGCTCGTCCGTCAAGACCGAACTCACCGCTGACATGGTCGAGTCCATGCTGCACGACGATCACTTCGTCCGTGCGCTCTGGCATGCCGTAACGATCGATCCCATGACAGGCGTCCAAGTCGTCGCGCCCGAAGGCACCATCCTCTACGGCAACGACCAAGCCATGCAAATGTTCCTCGGTCCAACCACACGCGCAATCGATTACGTCGGTCGCAACGCCAGTGAGTGGTCAAACCCCGATGCCTTCCGCGAACGCGTCACGCTGCTCAACGACATCGTCGCCGACGGCGTCACTCGCCAGTTCCGCGGCATCTATCAAGGCCGACAAATCGTCTCCACCGTTTACCGCGTCATGGCTGGCAAACCCCCCGCCGCCAAGACGCCCGCACTGCTCATCATCTCGCGATACGTCCACGGCGATGTCAAACAAGCTCACCTCCAAGGCCTCGAACTTCGTCACTCACCTGACGTTCACCTTGGCCCCCTCGACATCCTCTCCCGGCGCGAACTCGAAGTCCTCGCCCTGATCGGCGAAGGCCTCAGCCTCCCACAAATCGCCGAAGTCCTTGGTCGCAGCCCGCACACCGCGCACGACCATCGCAAAGCCATCGGCCGCAAACTGGGAGTTGACGACCGCGTGCGTTTGGCGGAAATGGCCAAAGCCGCCGGCCTCAAACCCACCGACGCCGCCCTCCGCCGCGTCCGCTACGCGGGCGAACAACGCCGTCGAGCGGGTGATGCGCCAGCTTGATTCCTTTCGGCAAGCGAATTTGAACCCATCGCACGCTTGCCAATGATCCCCCATGCACCCAGCCGCCTTCCTCGACCGCGACGGCACCATCATCCGCGAGGTCCACTACATCTCTCGCCCTGATCAAGTCGAGATTCTCCCCCGCGCCGCCGATGCCATCAAACTTCTTGCCGCCGCTGGCTACACGTGCATCATCGTCAGCAATCAATCCGGCGTGGGTCGCGGCAAACTCACGGAAGCCGACATGCATGCCGTGCAAGCCGAGGTTGATCACCAACTCGCCGCCGCTGGTGCGAAACTGCACGCTGCCTACTTCTGCACGGTTCCGCCGCCACCCGATACCGACACCGCCCCCGACCGCCGCAGCCGCGTTGATCATCCCGACCGCAAGCCCGGCCCGGGCATGCTGTTGCGTGCCGCCCGAGAACACAATCTCGACCTGACCCGAAGCGTCATGGTCGGCGACATGCTCAGCGACATTCTCGCAGGCAAAAATGCCGGCGTTGCAACAACCATCCACGTCAAAACGGGCCACGGCGCAACCCAGCCCGAGGCGATGAAGCAAGCAGACTTCGCCGCCCAAGACCTGTACGATGCCGCTCGCTGGCTCCTCGCGCGAGCGAACAAAAGCTAGCGATCGTTTCCTCACACTTCGCACTCTGGCACTCCGCACTCTGGCACTTTTTCCCACTGGACTTCCTATGAACATTCTCGTCACCGGCGGCGCCGGTTATGTCGGCAGTGCTTGTCTTCGTTGGATGCTCGCCAAGGGTCACAACCCGGTTGCATTCGACAATCTCAAGATGGGCCACCGCAAGGCTGTGCCCGATGGCCGACTCATTGTGGGTGACATCAGCAACGAGCAAGCCGTCGTCGCCGCGTTGCAGCAGGTGAAGGCCGACGCCGTCATGCACTTTGCCGCCGCGACGTACGTGGGCGAGAGCGTCAGCGATCCTGAGTACCACTATCGCAACAACATCACGGGTACCTGCGTGCTGCTCAACGCCATGCGCAAGGCTGGCGTGAATCGCATGCTTTTCTCCAGCACCTGCGCTACCTACGGCATGAACCCCAAAGTGCCCATGAGCGAAGAAAGCCTGCAAGACCCTTGCTCGCCTTACGCGCGCACCAAACTTGCTGTCGAATGGATGATCCGCGACTTCGCGCACGCGTATGGCCTTGGCTTCACGCTGCTGCGATACTTCAACGCCAGCGGCGCCAGCCCCGACGGCATGCACGGCGAAGACCACAAGCCCGAAAATCACCTGATTCCGCTCGTGCTGGAAGTGCCGCTGGGCAAGCGGTCGCACATTACGGTGTTCGGCAACGACTATCCCACGCCCGACGGCACCTGCATCCGCGATTACGTCCACACCGACGACCTCGCTCAAGCTCACCAACTTGCCATCGAAGCAACACACGCCCCAACCGCAACCACCGCAGGCACCGCCGACGTCTTCAACATCGGCACCGGCAACGGCCAAAGCGTTTTTGAAATCATCAAAGCCTGCGAACAAGTCACGGGCCAGAAGATCGCCATCAAAATCGCCGACCGCCGCCCGGGCGACCCGCCGGCCCTCGTCGCGGAACCGGCGAAACTCAAGAGCAAACTGGGCTGGAAGCCGCAGTACACGGATATCGTGAAAACGGTGGAAACGGCGTGGAAGTGGCATAAGGCCAATCCCAATGGGTATGGCGACTAAGCCAGCTTGGCATTACGACTTCCAGAAGGCGCTCGCACAAGAAACTTATTCAACGCTCACAACGAGCGGCGATGTAGCGAGAAGCTCCGTCACGCGCACCCAACTTTTCCGCCTTCTTGCTTCGCTTCTCTTCTTTGCGCTCTTCGCGTCTTTGCGGTGAGTACTGCCTCGATCTGGTCTCTCGCTCAACACTCCCCGCCAGCCAACACCTCAAAGAAATCAATCACATCCGCGTCTTCCGGGAAGACCGTGTTGTTGTTGAAGTCGATGTCGTTGCACAGTCCCGTACTGCATTCGCCGCCCGCAAGCACCTCAAAGAAGTCAATCACATCCGCGTCTTCGGGAAAGACCGTGTTGTTGTTGAAGTCAATCCCATCGCACGCCACCGTCGCAGGCGGCGTCAACACAATCGTCGCGATATCAACGCTCGACGCCCCGCCGTCGCTGCGGCCAACGACCGCAATGTTGCCGTTGGGCAACGCCATGATGGCGGCGGCACGATCATCAACTTGCGGGTTGGTCGGGTTGCTCCACCGTGCACTCCAGTCCCGGCTTGCATCCGTCGCATCAAACACGCCGATGGCGTAGTCGTTGTCTCCCGCAACGCCCGTTGACACAAAACCAGCGACGAGCGTGCGCCCGCTCGGTTCAATCGTCACGCCGCCGCGTGCGCTGCTCTCGGCCCGGTTCAGCCCTGTGTCCTTCGCGCGGAAACTCTTCGACGCGCCGCTGGTGCTGTCAAACGTCGCGACAAACAAGTCCGCAGGTAAGCCTGCGATGCTGCCCACGTGTCCCGCCACGCGAATGACGCCGGCAGCATCGACGGAAACGGCACGCGACACCACCGTTCGCCCATCGCTGGGGCGCCACGTCGTGCTCCACACCTGCGAACCGCTGGGATGCACCTTCGCGAGGATCAAGTCGCCTCCAAGTGATCCTGCGACAATCGCGCAGCCATCACTCGCGAGCGCAACACCCACGCCCGTAGCACCGCCTGCCAACGCCGGAATTTCTTGCGTCGTCGATACACCCCCAGCGCCAACTCGAACCAACTTGCATCCACCGCCCGAGATTCCCGCGAGTGCCACACACGCACCCGCAGGATCTCGGACGACTTGGATGACTTGCGAAAACGGATACCCCGCAGCAGCCGTCCACACCGGAACGCCCGCACCGTCGAGGTACGTCACAAACGAATCTTGCTCATTGGTCGCGAGCGCAGTCCCGCCGCCCACGTACATTCCAAACCCGCCGTCACCCACAACCGCCGTCGCAACCGTGCTCACCGCACCATCACCCAGCAATTGATTCCACGCAACTTCGCCATCGGCGTTGAACTTCACCACGCCCGCCTGCGTGAAGCCAAAGAAACCATCTTCGCTGTACCGCGTCGTGGCCCGGCCCACCGCCACCACACCGCCCTCAGGCGTTGCGATCATCGCCGCCATGCTGTCCACGCCCGACCGTGTGGCCGGACTGCTCTGATCATCGCCCAACGTGGGAAAATCAAACACGCTGCCCCAAAGCTGCTGCCCAGCGCCGTCGTACGTGATCACAACAAAATCATCATGCGGCACAAACTTCAACTTCACGCCGCCCGTCGCGTTCTCAAAGCTCTGCGTCACCCCGCCCGCAAAAATATTTCCCGCAGCATCAACCGCGATCGCCCGCGGATCTTCTGTCGAGCCCAACGTTGCCCCAACAGGGGGCTCGCTGGGACCATTAAAAACCTGCGACCACGAAATGGTCTGGGCGTGAACCGAAGAGGCAATTCCTGCCACTGATAAAATGAGCAATGCAGCGATCCTGCGCATGGCAACTCCAGGCACGTAGCCAAAAACCCCTGATCGAGTGTCCCTGTCGCTCGCTCCTCGCTTATCCAACAATGTGCATCAAGTTTGGGGAATTGCAAACGAACTTGCGGGTTTGTTCTTTGTCAGCTGTGCTTTTCCACGCCCTGGAAATCCCCAAATACAGATTTGTTTCTCCGGAACCGGTGCAACACCCAGAAACGTACTGCATAATAGAAGATGTCGACATCCACTTAACCTGGTTCTGGGTGGTTGTCAGATCGGCACCGCTTGCAATGCGCAACTTCTGCGTAATCGGAGATTCGGGATCATGCGTGGCAAGTCACTCAAGCGGCCTTCGGCCGAGACCCTCTATGTTGCTCTGGTCGCCGCTGCTGCCGTTGGCGTAACGCTCGCCGTCGCTACGCCTGTGCCGACAACGCTCCGCGACTTCTTTAACGGCGGCACCCAGCCCAACACGCTCATCGAGCCGCTCATGACGGCTCAGGTTTGCAGCAACTGCCACTCGTACTACGACGAGCATACTGAGCCCTACAGCCTTTGGTCCGCCAGCATGATGGGTCAGGCCTCGCGTGATCCGATCTTCCACGCGGCTCTTGCGGTTGCCAATCAAGACGCGTCTTTCGCTGGCGAGATGTGCCTGCGCTGCCACAGCCCCCAAGGCTGGTCGCGCGGTGCGGTGAGTGCAGATACCAGCGGCGCATCGCTTGAAGGCGAAGACCTGCAAGGCATCAGTTGCAGCGCCTGCCACCGCGCCGTCGATCCGGTGTACAAGCCAGGCACGAGTCCCACGCGCGACCAAGCCATCCTCGCCAATCTCACCACGCCCATGCCCACGCACAGCGTGCACGGCACTGTTGAAGCTCTCGCGCATAACGCGAGCTTCGTCTGGGATCCGGAAGACTACCGCCGGGGTCCATACGAAATTACTGCTAATCCGCACCGCTGGGTTCGCAGCGAGTATCACCGCGATCCTGCCCTGTGCGCCAACTGCCACGAAGTCAGCAATCCTGTGTACACCAAGCAGCCTGATGGCAGCTATCAACTCAACGCTCTCAATACGCCGCACGAAACGCTGAACAAGTACGACATGTTTCCCGTCGAGCGCACGTACAGCGAGTGGCAGAACAGCACGTTTGGCACGCAAGCTGTTGCACTCGCGAAGAACCCCAACGCACTGCCCGATGATCCCGACTTTGGCATGAATCGCTTCGGCGGGAACGATGTCAACGTCCGCACGTGCCAAGATTGCCACATGCCGCGCACGAAGGGCTACGGCGCAAACCCGGCTCAGGGTGCGATCTTGCGAAACGACTTGGGCAAGCACACGTTCAATGGTGCCAACACCTGGGTGCTGCGAGCAGTCGCGCAGCTCTACCCCGAGTACGAAACTGATCTCACCGAAGCCGGCGTGAATGATTCCATCCAGCGCTCACACGAAATGCTCGACGCCGCGAGCGATCTCGAACTCACGTTCGATGGCTACACCAACCTCAACGCCCGCATCATCAACATGACTGGCCACAAACTGCCCACCGGCTACCCCGAAGGCCGGCGCATGTGGATCAACGTCAAGTTCTTCGCGATGAACGATGTGCTGATCGCCGAGTACGGCGCGTACAACAGCGATCTTGCAGAACTCACGACCGCTGACACGAAGGTTTACGAAGCGAAGATGGGCCTTGACGCTCACGCATCAAACGCCAGCGGCAAGCCCATCGGCGAGAGCTTCCACTTCGTGCTCAACAACCAGTGGCTCAAAGACAATCGCATTCCGCCCATCGGATTCACGAACGCTGCGTTCGCAAGCGTTGGTGCAGCACCGGTTGCAGTTGTGTATGTCGATGGCCAATACTGGGACGACACGGCGTATCCCGTTCCACCCGCCGCTGTGCGAGCCGAAGTGCGCGTGTACCACCAGACCACGACGAAGGAATACATCGAGTTTCTGCGCGATCAGAACACCACCAACAACGCCGGCACCATTGCGTACGACCAGTGGGAACTTTTCGGCAAGAGCCCGCCAGCACTGATGGACGAGAAAATCATCGCGGTCAATCCCTGCGGCGTGGACGTCAACAGCGACGGCGTCTACCCCGACGAGCGCGACTTTGACTCGCTTCTCGACTACTACTGGATGACCGACATGCGAGCCGACATCAACCACGACGGCCTCGTCAACGGCAACGACATCATCAGCTTCATCGACCGCTTCGCCGGCGCGCCGTGCGAGTGAGGAAGAAGTGACGAAGTAACGAAGTGACGGAGTCAAGAAGTCAAGAAGTCAAGAAGTCAAGAAGTGCCGCAGTATCGAAGTGCCTTTCCACTTCGTTACTTCGTTACTTCGTTACTTCGTTACTTCTTCCCACTTTTTCACGTTCTCACGCTTGTCACCGCCGCAATCGCGAGCGGCAGCAGCATCATCGCTGGTAGAAACACGCTCACAATTGGAGGCAAGCCCGGCACGGTCATCGTTGTACCCACCAGCGTGAAGGCGAACGCTCCCAGCGTGATGGGGCTGGCAATCAAGCTCTGCGTGAGCATGTTCGCGGGCTCTTTTCGCAAGAAGCATGGCAGCGTGATGAGCAAGCTGAGGAAACTGCACACCAGCGCCGAGATGCGACCAAAGCGAATGCGTTCGAAGGTTTCTATTCGCCGCTGATTGGTCTGCGTGTCGGGCAGTGCCTTGTATCGCGACTCAAGCTGCGCCAATTGCTTGCTCGACAAGTTCCCCGCCATGCCTTCGAAGCGCCGCAGCCGCAGCGTGGTGGGGTCAATGTCGGTCGTGAGGAAGTTCACGCGGTCTTGCCGCAGCCTTGTGCCCGGGCCAACGTCTTCTTCCGACAGTTGCCGCGACAGCGCCTTGCCACCTTCGAGTTTCCAGCCACCATCGCCGTACGCAGCAGTGGGGGCGCTGATCCGCCGGGTCATCAAGCCTGAAGCATCGCGCTCGTACGCCCACAGCCCTTCGATCACGTTCGTGTCCAAATTCGCCCGGCGGATATACACCAGCCGACCCTGCGCATCGCGAATGAAGTCAGATTCCAAGCGTCCAAGTTCATTCTTTCCCGCTGTCGTCTTGTCGCGCGTCAGCAGCGGCGCGAGCTTGGGCACCAGCAGCTCGCGATTTGCCGCTTGCAACGTGAGCAAGCACAACGCACAAATCAAGATTGGCCGGGCGACGCGCCACAAACTGATGCCGCTTGCCAAAATCGCGATCAGCTCGCGTTGCTTGACGAGCTGCGCACAGGTGAAGCCGAGCCCGCCCACCATCGCAGGCCCGAGCAAGAACCCGGCAAGCAGCACAAACCGAGGCCACCACAAATCCGCGGCGTTGAGAATCGCGCCCGCCGTCACGCGAATGAACCCCATCTCGCTGGCCGCAAGTTCGCCAGCCTTGCGAGCTGCCGGTTCAGTTACGCCTTGCGTCACCTGCGACGCCGTCACTGCTTGCTGCGTGGCTTCGCGCACGTTGGCCGAGTAATTGTCAAAGTTGAGCGAAAAGTCCACGGCGAAAATCACGACGCACAAAATCCCCAGCAGCATGAGTGTGTTAGAGAGAAACAGGCGGATGATGTAGCGATCTAGAATGCGCACAAGTGAAAGCTGGCACCTTCTGCAAACAAGTCAGCGAATGGTCCTGGGGTGGTTGGCCCCGCCTGGAAAGCCGCTGGCAAATCGCCAGAGCGACCAGCACACAGCATAGGAAAGCACAATTGCCACATAGACATCGGTCGCGTAATGCGCGCCCACAATCACCCGCGTCATCGCGCACATGAGGGCGATGAGCAGCAAGGGCCATCGCAGCGCGGGGAAGAACCACCCGAGCATGATCGCCCCGCCAAAGGCCGTGCCGGCGTGACTGCTCGCGAGCCCAAACCCGCCCACGTCGCCGTCAGTCCAGCCAAATCTGTACAAGCCCATGTCACCGGGTCTGGCGCGCTGCGAAATGCCTTTGAGCAGTTCCGCCGCGCCGCCCGAGAGTCCCGCCGCCAGCACGACCATGAGTCCGCGATGCATCGCGCCGCTCTTGGCGATGGCATCGCCCGCGTGTTTGATCTTCGCCACATGCGCGTCGTGCAAAATCAAGCACAATCCGAGCAACGCCCAAAACAGCAGCGACCCAAACTGCCGGAAAAGTTGCCACCAGTCTTTGCGCTCGAGCGATTTGTCCGGATCAAGCAGCAACGTTCGCCAGATCTCGTGATCGAGCAATGTCAGCACCAGCAGTCCCAGCGCCAGCGCAACACCAACCATCAGTCGCCGCGTGCGCTGGTGGCTGCGCTCCAAAGGCGTCAAGAATCCGAGGCTCACTGCCCACCTCCGTTTAGCGCTGCCGGCTGCACGCCCGCCGCTTCGTCGGAGTCGCCCTTTGTATCATCCCAGTCGCGCACGCCATCGGACGTAAAGCCCTTGAACCCAAACGCCAAATACGCCGGCCGACTTGGCTTGCCTTTGCTGTTGCGTTTGTGATCTCCCTGCAACATGCCGACCAACTCCACGCGTTCAAAAACCTGCTTCCAATGAAACGCTGACAAACCAGTCACCAGTGCGGGCCTGCCAAGCAGCGCGGGGTCATCGAGCGATAGCTGTGGCCAGAAATCCCAAGGCGTCGTTCGTCCGCCCGGCATGCGACTGCTGCTGCAATGCACGCGCTGGTGCCCGGGCATGTAATACCACAACTGACTCGCCCGTCCATAGTGATTCGCGATTACAAACGGCTCTTGCCCCGTTCGCTCACGCAGCACCTCTACATATTTGTGTGCATCCACGCCCATCAGCTGCGCGTTCGTGAATCGCCCCGCAGGTATCCATGTCAATCCGGGAATCTTCGCGAGCAGGTCCAGCCGCAGACTCGCGACGCTGAGCAGCACCGCCAGCGCAACACCAAACCGCCACAAAACTCGCGTCCAATTGCGCCCTTTGCCCAGCACGCGCGTGGCTCGCTCAATGCGCATCGCTGCGAGTACCGTCAGCGTCACGCCTGATGCGATGGGCCAGTTGCCTTCGGGCTCAGTCACAAAACTCACAAGCAGATAAAACACCAGCACAGGCAGCGACCCAGCAAGCAGAAAACTCTCACCCATCCACGCGGCATCATCCGCGCGGGCAACCCTTCGCTCTTTGAACGCGCGCCAGCCTTGCAGTAACCCCAGCACCAGCACAGGACCGATCATCGCCACCTGCGTGCCAATCAGCGTCAGCGTCCACAGCGGGTTGTACGCCCATGACTTTTTCGTCAGTGCCGCCTGCTGATTCCCTTCTGCAAACCCCAAGTGTCCCAGCAAATGCTTGATCGTCGCGCCGTCGTTGTTCACGTTCCACACAATCACCGGCAGCATCGCCAAACACGCCAGCACCACGCAAACCAGCAGGCCCATCGTGGGAAGTTTGATCTGCTTTCGCCACACAATCGCCCAAATCACCAGCCCGGGCACCAACAGCAAAAGCGTGTACTTGAACAACACGCCAATTGCGATCACCAATCCCAGCGCAGGCCAGCACCACCATCGCCCGCGCACGCTTGCGCTCCATGCGCACCACGCCGCCAGCGCCCAGCACGCTACCAGCGGCCCATCAATTGTCATCAGCAGCGACAGCGATAAGTACGCCGGCACAATCGTCATCGCGACGGCACTCAGCATCGCCACGCGCCGCGAGCGCGTCACATCAAACGCCAATCCCGCTATCGCCACACCCGCGATCGCGCTCGCAAGCACCGCTGGCAAACGCACCGCCCACTCGGCATCTCCAAAAACCGTCGTCGAAGCGGCAATCGCCCAGGCCACACCAGGCCCCTTGGTGTAGTAACTCCAGTCGAGCATCTGCGACCATACCCAGTACTGCGCTTCGTCTTCAATCAGCGTGTACGGGCAGAAAAACGCCAGATACACCAGTCGCGCAACCGCCAACACCGCAACAAGCGCAGCAACCGGCCACATCACACCGTGCCAGCTAGCACGCCGCTCACCGGTTGCCTCAACTTGTGACTCGCTGCGCATCAGCTGCGACTGTAGCAATCACTCACTCATCATCCGCCGTCGCAAGCGGCATCCGCTCGGCATCGTTATCCCATAAATCGCGATCCAAACTCCACCGATCCGCCGCGTATCGCCGACGCGCAAACAGCCGCTCGATATCGGCGGGCTCTTCGATTCCCGTCTCATACGCCCGCTTCTGATCCGCATTCAAACTCGCGACAACATCCGTCATAAGCGACTGATACGCCTCGTATTTGAGTTTGCGCATCCGCTTGGCACGCTCTTCGTCGTTGCTTCCTTCGTCAGGGTCGCCGCCCGCAAGAATCTTCAAATCCAGTTCGTTCTTCTCGCTGATCATTTCTCGCAGCATCCGCTCGTCGGCGTCCTTGGTCAGTTGCTTGATCTTGCTCTTCTGCTCAGCCGAAAGCGATCGAATCGCCAGCGCACTGCGAATATGCGGCAGCCCCCGAAAGCTCTCGTACTTGTCGCTGTTGTGCTCTTCCGCAAACAGCCGCTGCTTCTGCAATGCAAGTTTCTTGTCCGCTGGCAACGCATCGGCAATCTGCCGGGCGTATCGCACGTGCAACTGACTGATCCGCTGCAGCAAGTCGACATACTGCTTCTGCTGTTCAGGCGTCGACACCTGCTGCTCGCCATACCACCGGCTGGGCGTGTCGCCTTGAAGCCTCAGCACCGGCCGGAATTCCTGCACCATGCTGTCGAGCGAGCGTTCGTAGCTATCGAGCATCGGCGCAATCGCCGCCATGTCCGCCTCGCTGAGTTTGATTGCCCGCACCATGCCAAACACATCGATATCAGCCCGCCCACCCTCTGACCGCAGCACCAACCGCCGGCGATGCCGCTCAAACCCGGCCCACCCTTCAAGCTGATCTTCCGTCAGCAAGCTCTTGAGGTTGGTCATCACATCTGTCTCGAGCTTGACCGCTTCCTCCAGCGTGCGCTTCGACAAATCCGCGTACTTGGGCTGAATCGACTCCCAATCGTCGTTGTATGTCGGGTCCATCGTCAGTTCGCTATAGCCGCGCGACCACTGCACGACGAGTGCCCGCGCCTGCGGCAGCGCACTGCGCATCAATTCCTGTGCCGCCTCGCGCTGCTCGCTGGTCAGCTTCGCCGTTCGATCCAGCGCTTCTAAATCTTCCACGCCGAATATCTGGCTGCCGAGCCATACATCGCGCGACACCGTTTCTTGTGCTCGCGCAACGCACGGACAAAAGAAAAGCGCGGCTATCACAGCCGCGCTTGCTACAACCTGTTTCAAACTCGCAATTTGTTTGACGCCCATCATGCAAAGCCCCTTCGCTTGCTTTACCGCGTACGAGGGTACACCTGTATCAGCAAAGCAGTGGGGGGCTTTCATCGCGAAACTCGACGGCTTAGTCACGCCGCAGTTTGGCCAGCAGCCGCAGAATTTCGATATACAGCCATGCGAGTTCGACGAGAATGGCGAAGCCCATGTACCACTCCATGTACTTGGGTGCCCCGCTCTTGACGCCGTCTTCCGCAAACTGGAAGGTCATGACAAGGTTGAACGATGCGAGAGCGATAACGAACAAACTGAACACGATGCCGATTGTGCCGCCTTGGTGAATCTGCATCAGGAAAGGCACACCCATCATGCTCATCACGAACTGAGCCAGGTACAACAGGCCCACGCCAACGGTTGCAACCGTCACCACCTTCATCATCGTGCTGCCGATGCGAATCAGCCCGAACGCGTACGCGCCCGCGAGTGCGATGGCGATGCCGAAGGTCAGTCCCACGGCGTTGAAGATCATCGCCGTGTTCTTTGCAGCAAAGGCCGCTGCCTCGTTTGCTCCAAGCCCCTTGGGCACCGGAATCTGATCGGCGATCATCAGCGTGAGCACGCCAAGAAACACACCCTTCACCACCGCATACACCGGCGCGAGGAACGGAGCCCCCTGCTTCCAAAACGCAATCACAAACCCCAGTCCAATCGATCCGATCATCCCGCCCCAGAAAGGCAGTGTCCTGCCGATCGTGCCATTGCGGATTAGCGTGTACATGACCACCGCACAAGCCGCACACAGCAGCACCAAGAACCCGGTCTTGATCGCTGTGCCGCGAATGCTCATGACGCCTGGCATCGCCGGCGACGAAGAGCCACTCTCGTGCTTATCCAAATCATTCATGATGCCGCCCCATCGCTGGCCGGCAAACGTGTCATCTCGAAGAACAGGATTCGAAGTCCGAAGCATAAAAACTCCCTCGATAAAAATGGGCCGCGAGCACCCGTGAAAGACCTTGAAAAACCGTTACGCAAAAACCCGGCCAATGTTCATTTTGGGGTTCACCCCTGTTCATTTTGGGGTTCACCCCGCGCGTTGTCACGAAGTATCACCTTCTTCGTACAACACTACGCCGACTATTCAAAACCCGGCTCGCGGCATTGCGGATACAGGAGTTTGATATGCAGGTTTCACGTCTTTGGTCCTTCCCACGCTTCACTCGTCTCACTCATTTGACTCGTTTTTCATGCCTCACCCTCGCGGCATCTGCTTGCGTCACGCTCCCGGGCTGCATCATTGTCGCTGACGTGCGCGAATCTGACTACATGTCCGCGCCAGTTGGCTCAACGCAAACCGCCAACTGGGCCAGCATCCGCGCCGCCCGCAGCATCACGCATTCCAGCGATCGCCGCGAAGCTCTGCTGACAATCGCGCAGCGCAGCGACCTCACGCAATCTGAGCAACTGGCCCTTGTCGATGTTGCAACCAATGGCCGCCTCTACAGCAGCGACGCCACGCAGGTGCTCAAGGCCATCGTTAACAACTCGACAACCACGATCGATACCCGCAACGCCATCGCGAGCAACCTGCGCCGGGCCGATTTGCACAGCAGCGACCGTAAAGCCGTCACCGACGTCCTGATCGCAACCACGCCCGCCACGCCACCCGCCGCTCCCACACCCGCGCCAGCCCCAGAAAGCAAGTAATTCCACCTGTTTGTGTCCCCTTGTCGTGTGCATCGCGAGTCACCTGCTCGTAGCACGCAAATTTCTCTTGCATTCCCGAGTAACTTGCTGTAACTTATCGCGCTTCCGCCCGTGGCAAGACACGGTCCCTGCCCCCTCACCGGTGCGCAGCCAAACCAGACAGCAGCCTTTGGAGAGAGAGGCTGCTGTCGCCATTTTTGCACTACAACACTTCTTCATGCCCATCCACATCTCCGTCGATCACGCGCTCCTCGACCTCGACGTCATCCACAACTTTCTCAGCACCTGCTACTGGTCGCCCGGCATCGCTCGCCCCCGCCTCGAACGCGCCATCGCACACTCGCTCTGCTGGGGCGCGTACGACCAGCACGCCGACAACACAACCCAACAAGTCGGCTTCGCTCGCGTCATCTCCGACTGCGCCACCTTCGCCTACCTCTGCGATGTCTTCGTCTTGGACTCCCACCGCGGCCAGCATGTCGCCACCAAAATGGTCAAAGCTGCCATCAACGACCCCCGCCTCACCGGCATCCGCCGCTTCTGCCTCCTGACCCGCGACGCCCACAACGTCTACGCCCCCTTGGGCTTTGGCCCCTTGACCGACCCCCGCCGATACATGGAGCGGCTTGATCTCGAAAGCTACAAAACCCCGTAAACTTGCCCCAAAAAACGAAAAACGCCCGCACAACGCGAGCGTTCTTCAAGTGACCCCGATGGGATTCGAACCCATGTCACATCCGTGAAAGGGATGTGTCCTGGACCAGGCTAGACGACGGGGCCGCCGTGGTCGAGATGATAGGACGCCCGCCGCCCGGAGGAAAGTGCGACGGCGCGAAGGGTTTGGCCGCCTCCGCAATTCAGCCGGTCGTCACGCCGCAACTTGTTCTCCAGCCACATCTTGCGACGCCGCTAGGACCGATCGCAGAAACAAAGCCGACGAGCACCCGCTCGTCGGCTTTCTGCGTTGCTGAATGCACCAAGTGAACCTCTCAGAGCACTTACCCGCCACACGCCCCACCCGCCAGCACGTTGAAGAAGTCAACGACATCCTGATCTTCCGGGAAGACGCCGTTGTTGTTGAAGTCGATGTCGCTGCACGAGCCAGGCCGCTTGATGCGCACGCTGATGTAGTTCTCGGATTGATTCGCGCCGCTGCCGCAATTCACGTTTGAACGATCCGTCGCCGTCAGGCGCAGCGTCGCCGCACACGCCGGCAGCGTTGAGACATTCCACACGCCCAGCACGCCGTTGCTCACGTTGGTCGTGCCGGTTGCAATCGTGGTCCAGCCCGTGCTGTTGCCCGTGGTGTACTGCAGCGCCCAGCCCGAGATATTCGCGTCATTCACCGTGCCGCGAATCACCACAGGTCCCTCGGCACCAAGCCCCTCGCACGCGACGACGTTCGTCATCACCGCCGTTGGCGCCGTGTTGTCAATGGTCACATTGCGAATCAACTGCGCCGTACTCCCAAAGCCGTCCGTCGCAGTCACGCGCACTTCGTAGTTTCCATCACTCAGCAAAGGCGACCGCGTGTTCCACGTTCCCAGCGGATCATTCGTCACCGCTGTCGGCGAGTTCACAATCGTCGTAAACGCACCACCACCAACCGCGCGATAGGCGAGGCTGTACCCGCCAAACGTGCAACCATTATCGCTCACGCTTCCATCAAAGCACACCGTCCCGCCAACCAATTCACTCGCAACCGGCGATCGCAGCACAACAACCGGCGGAACATTGTCAACAAACAACCTGCGATGCACCGTCGTCACCAGTTGGTCCGCATTGGTCGCCGTGCCTCGCACAAAGTACCAACCGCTCGCCAACGTGCTGGTGTTCCACGTTGTCAAGGTCCCGCCGGGTGCTCCAAATCCCGACGTAAACGTCGCGATGTTCGTCCACGGTCCATCCGCCGATGCGCTGAACTCCCACACCTCGCGCGTATACGTCCCATCCAAGTCCTGCGAGAACCCCACGATCGGCACTGACACGGGCGACACGCACGTGTCATTCGCAGGGGAATTCAACACCAACTGCGGCGGCGTCACATCCGCGAAGTATTCCAGCGAGTCAATCACTTCGCGATATTCGCCATTGACGCCCGAACTCTGAATGAGCGATACCACATCGATGCGACGCATCCGCGAGGTACCCCCAGACAGATCAATGTCGACAAGCGTATTGCAATTGAGCGAACTCGAATTGCCCACCGGATAGTCGCGTGTAAAGACCGCTGTACCCGCGCCGTTGTAACCCGTCACGCGATACATCGCGTTCAACACGCTCACTTCGCCCACGCCCACTGTGAACTTCACTCGCGGCTGGTCGACAGCAAACAACATGCGAATACCTTCCGGCGAAAATCCTGGCCCCGCCAAGGGCGTCTGCACCGCGCGCGTTCCCGTGCTTGTTGCCGCCACCGTCACTGCACCCCCGCCCGTGTATCCACCCGCGCCCCCCACAGGCCACGCAATGCCCGATCCCGCCGGCGGCGAAAACAACTGGAACGTCACGCCAGTACCTGCCGGCGCAGCACCAAGTGCCAAGGAATCAAACGTGACCAGCCGCTGTGCAAGCACAACCGGCGTCGAGAAACCCACACAAGCCAACACAACCAATCGAGAAGCAACACGCATGACAAACTCCTTTGCAAGTTCATCAAGCAAGTCGCAATCCCAATGCTCCACTGGACACGCATCACCAAAATTCCACGCTATCGCACAAATACCCCACTTTATTGCACCCTTGCCAACCTTGGTATCCTGTACCGACTCAGATGCCAGATTCCTCCAAGCTCAACCCTCCGCCAGACCCCGCTAGCGACCTCCCCACGCCGCTCCAGCAACATGTCGCGCGCAACCTCCCAAGCAGTTCGCTGCTGCCACAGGTCTATGACCAGCTCCGCCGACTCGCCGCCCAGCGCCTTGCAACCCAGCCGCCCGGCCAAACCCTCCAACCCACCGCCCTCGTCCACGAAGCCTTCATGCGGCTGACCGCCCAAGGCGACCCCGGCTGGGAAAGCACCGCCCACTTCTACGGTGCCGCCGCGATCGCCATGCGATATGTATTGGTAGATCACGCCCGCGCGCGCCTTGCCCAAAAACGCGGCGGCGGTCGCACACGCCTCGATCTCGAAACCGCCGACGTCTCCTTCGATTCCGCCAGCGAGGACATTATCTGTCTCGATGAACTGCTCACCCGCCTCGAGCAACACCACCCACGCCAGTCCGAACTTCTCAGCCTCAAATTCTTCGCCGGCCTCACCGACGCCCAAACCGCGCATGTCTTGGGCGTCTCCGAAAAGACCATTCAGCGAGATTTCCGCTTCGCCCGCGCCTGGCTCCTCGCCCAATGGCAAGGCGGCGAACCAAGTGTGAATCCGAATCTCGCGCCCAATACGGCACCCAATGTCCAGTCGTCTCCGCCGAATCCGACTAGAGATTACACGTGATGCGCGGTAGAAGACAACTTGCCAAACAATTCGCCGAACAACTCGCCTCCCAACCCGCCCTCAGCGCCCCAGCAAGACTGGCCCGCCGTCGAGCAGCTTTTTCACGCCATCGCTGATCTTCCCGCAGGCGACCAAACCCGCGAAGTGACCGCCGCGACCGCGAACAACCCATGGCTTCGCGACCGTGTCCTCGAACTCGCGCGCGCCGATCGCGGCGCGACGCGCGACAGCCTCGTGCACATCGAGAACGCCACGCACGCCCTGCGCGCCGAAATCGAGTCCTCCGCCGCCGCCCCCAAAATTCCCGAACGCATCGGCCCCTACATCATCAAATCCCGCATTGCCCAAGGCGGCTTCGGCGTTGTCTACCTCGCCGAGCAAATCCACCCCATCCGCCGTGAAGTCGCCCTTAAGGTCGTCCGTCCCGGATTCGACATCGCGCTGGTCCTCTCTCGCTTCGAAGCTGAACGTCAAACCCTCGCCCGCCTCACGCACCCCAACATCGCTCGCATCTTGGATGCAGGCCAAACCGAAGACCAGCGCCCGTACTTCGCGATGGAATATGTGCCCGGTGGCAAAATCACCACATACTGCGATGAGCACAAACTCTCGATCCCCCAGCGCCTTCGCCTCTTCGTCGCCGCTTGCCGCGCCATTCATCACGCCCATCAAAAAGCCGTCGTCCACCGCGACATCAAGCCCAGCAACGTCCTCGTCGCCGAGTCTGACGGCCACCCAATCGTCAAAGTGATCGACTTCGGCATCGCGAAATTGCTCGACGCTTCGCTCGAACTGGGTGCAACGCGTCAAACCATCGGCACCACCGTCGGCACGCCTGAGTACATGAGTCCCGAACAAGCTAGCAGGGACGGCGGCGACATTGACGTCCGCAGCGACATCTACTCGCTGGGAGTCCTCGTCTACGAACTCACCACGGGCCTGCTGCCGCGCGATCCCGACACGCTCCGCGCCCTCGCCCCCGCCGAACTATTCAAATCCATCGCCTCCGCCGACACCGCCGCGCCAACGCGCCGCCTCCGCGACGCTGGCGACAAAGCCGAACCATTCGCCACCGCACGTGGACTCCCCAGCGCCCGCGCCTTGCGAGAAGTCATGCGGGGCGATCTCTCCACGATCATCCAAAAAGCCACCGCGCGCGAACAATCGCGCCGGTATCAAGACGCCCAGACCCTCGCCGATGACATCGAGCGTTACCTCGAACTGCGCCCCATCACCGCGCGCGAACCAAGCATCGCCTATCGCACCTCGTGCTTCTTGCGTCGCCACCGCACGCGCCTGCTCGTCGCCACACTCGCGAGCCTCTTCATCCTCGTCACCACCTTCTCCATTTGGAGCACCATCAACTCGCGCGAGCAAGCTGTGCAGCGTGCAACTCGCGACAAAGCCCTCGCTTACGACCTCGCAATCGACTCCATCTCCGCCGCCAGCCTTGCCCTCGAAAAAGGTGACGCCACAACCGCACGTGAACGCCTCCGCGCCGTCCCCATGCAGCACCGCCAGTGGGAATGGCGCGTCCTCTGGGGCTGGGCCACGCGCGAGTCTGACTTCGCAACCGTCCCGCACACATCTGGCCGCATGGCCATGAATCAACTCGGCTCACGACTCGCCGTCTCCGGAAACGGCGACCTCATGTCTGTCGTCAACACCGACACCGGCAAAGTCATTTTCAATCTACCCACCGGCTTCTGGACGCCCGGCATCGCCTGGCACCCAAAAACCCGCGAACTCGCCATAGGCCAACTGGGCGGCATATGGATCGGCAATCCCGATCACCCACAATCCGCCCGCACCCTTGCCTCCATCGGCATCCCCATGGGCCTCGCATACAGCCCCGACGGCCAATACCTCGCAGGCCTTTATCACCGCAACGAAGGCGGCAAAGCCGTCCGCATCATCAACGCTCAAACCGGCGAACTCGTTGTCGGCCTCGCCGGTGCTGCTCACATGGCAATCACCGCGCTGCGCGACCGCAACATCTTCATTTGGGGCGAAGTGGGGGGCGAGCTCGTCGCGTACGACATGACCACGCGGCGCGAAATCGGCCGCGTTCGCGTTGGCGGCGATTCGATCAGTAGCATCGTCGTCGCCGACGACAACTCTTTCCTCGTCGCAGCTTCGCAGCGCGATATCGCCGTCATCGACACCGCCAACTTCACTGTGCGTACCCGCATGCTCGCAGGCCACTCTCCCTTTGATCTCGCCCTCTCCGCCGACGGCAGTGTCGTTTACTCCGTTGGTGAAGATTCCGTCCTCCGCGCCTTCAGCACCACAACCGGCACGCCCCTGCAAGCCACATCCAACACCCTCGTCCAGCCTCACGCCCTCGCCATCGATAATCGCCACAATCGCCTCTATGTGGGCGTCCTCAGTTCCGGTCGCATCGCTTCATTCCCCACGCAGATCGACGCGGGCGAACTCCGTCCAGGTCCCAGCGGCGCAAAGCCCAACGCCTTCTTCGTCGGCAACATCTGCGCCGTTCAAAAAGCCACCCAGCGCGGCTCGCCATGGATTCGCGACACCTCCGAATACCAATTCTTGGACAACCAAACCCTTCGCACCCTCAGCGTCATCCCAAGCGAGCGAATCACCGGCTGGGGCAGTTACCTCGCGCCACACCCCACCGACCCCGACCTCTACTGGGTCCTCCAAAATCAAACTCTCGAACTTCGCCGCGTTAGCGATAGCTCGCTCGTGCGCACCGTCTCCTGCCCCAGCGCCGACCGCCTCGATTCCGGTCGCACCTCGCCGCACCTCATCGTCAAAAACATCTCAGGCGGCTGGACCCTCCGCGACCTTACCACCGGCGACATCCTCACCGATCACACTTCGCTCGAGGGCGTCCTAGTCGAAGGCACCTCACCCGACGGCACACTCGTCCAGTGCTCCGAAGTGCTCGACGACCCACAAACTCCCGACACCACCAAACGCTCCGCCATCACCACGCGCGACGCTTTCACTGGCGAACGCCTCGCCATCTTCCCGCCCTCCGCAGGCAGTTGGGGCATCTTCACTCCCGACAGTTCCATGCACATCCCTATCGGCAACCGCATCCGCATCTTGAGTGCTCGCACGGGCCAACTCGTCCGCGAATTTTCCGCCAGCGACGGCTCCGGGTTCAACGCCGTCACACCTGACAACTCTCGCATCATCGCCGCCAGTTCCACCAGCGTCATGACCGTTTGGGATTTCAACACCGGTCGCCGCGTCGCTCAGCTTCCCTTCAGTGGCCTTGTCGCTATGCATCACGACGGCACCCTCGCCGTCATCGGTTCTGACCGCATCCTCCGCATGGTCCGCCCCTCGGGCGATATCAACGACCCGCGCGCCGCCCCGCTTCCACTTCCCACACCGCCCCAACAATAACGCGTGCCTTCTTCGCCCATCAATCCACCCGCGCCCATGACGCCCGTTCCCTGCTCACCGCTCACGCAGCACCTCATCGTGTTCGGCGGCACCTTCGACCCACCGCACGAAGGCCACGTCCAACTCACGTCCGCCGCTCGCGATGTCATCGACGCCAAGGCCTCACTGCTTTTCGTCCCCGCCGCCGTTTCACCTTTCAAAGTGGGTCTTGCCGCTACACCCGCCGAGCACCGTGCCGCCATGCTGCGCCTCGCCATCGCGCCGCTTCGCGACGCTTACATGTGGACCGACGAAATCGATCGCGCGAAACTTTCATCCACAACTCCCAGTTTCACCATCGACACCATTACACGTCTGCAATCGCAATTGCCAAACGCACGCATCACGTTGCTCATCGGTGCCGACCAAGCCGCGAGTTTTCACAAATGGCGTGATGCAACGCAACTGCTGCCGCACGTCCGCGTCCTGCTCCGCGACCCCCACACCGAGGCGGACTCCCTGCTCTCTGCCCTGCGCGCCACCGAAGTCTGGACCAGCGATCAACTCACGACCTGGCACAAAAGCACGCTCTTACTCCCCCTCGCTCTCCACCCCGCGCGCAGTACCGACATCCGCCAGCGGATCGCTGCCACCAGCATCGATTCAGTCCCGCCCAACTGGCTCAATCCCGCCGTCGCGCAGTACATTTCGCGCCACGCGCTCTATTCGTAACAGCGCAGCAAGCCGTCGCGGGCCCAGCATTGCACGATCCCACCATCACCGGAAAATTCGCATTGCCGCTCATGCTCAAGTGTTGGCCAGTCGCTTGCGCGCAACCGCCACCGCCGCCGGGTTCACGTCACTCCCCGCAAACACCCGCCCCAGTTTCTTCGCCGCAACCAGCGTCGTCCCACTTCCGCAACACGGATCAACCACCAATCCACCCGCCGGAGAGCACGCACCCACCAGCATCTCCAACAGTGCAAGAGGTTTCTGCGTCGGATACCCCGTCCGCTCGCGACTCATGTTGTTGATCGACGGCACATCCAGCACATCCGTCGCCTTCTTGGTTTTCCCCGCCAGCCGCCGACTCGTCGCCGCCACCCGCGGAGCCTGAAAAAACGCCTTTTCGGGCTCCACGCAATACAAAAAAATATCATCATGCTTGCGCGCAAAGCACCTGGGCGACGAACCACCCAGCCCATACGCCCACACCAAGTGATTCACAAATCGATCCGCCCCCAGCACCTCATCCATCAGCAAGCGAATGTGATGACTCGCCCGCCAATCGCAATGAATCAGCACATTCCCGCTGACTTTCATCGCTGGCATCGTCGCCACCAGCCGCTCGCGCAGCCACGCCACATACTCCACCATCGTGGGCCACGCATCCACATACTTCGTCGTCGCCGCCGTCGTCCCGCGCCGCCACGCCGCCATCTTCGCCTTCACCGGCGTGTACTGCGACCGCCCCGTGTTAAACGGCGGGTCCACATAAAGCATGTCCACACTCGCCTTGTCCAGCGTGCTCGCAAACCCCAGCCAATCTGCCTTCACAACACCCATGCCGCCAGCATAGGTTTCGCCGCTTCCTGAGCTTTCCCCATCACGACCTCGCCAACCATTCCGCATGCGAACCCCGCGCCACGCCGGCATCCTCAAAACCCTCCTCATCATCCTCGCCATCATCGCTGCGATCGGCATCGCGCTGGGCATCTGGGCCGCCATGAGTTGGCGAAGCTGGACCGCAACCGGCATGCAAAACGCCGCCGCCACCATGGTGCAGCAAAGTGGCCTTGACCCCCAGCAACAACAAGCCGTCATGCAGCGCGTGCAAACTCTCGCTACCGACTTCAAAGCCGGCAAACTCTCCATCGAGCAAATGCAAGGCATCGCCGAGCAAGTCGCGCGAGGCCCGCTTCTGCCTGCAGGCGTCGCGTGGGGTCTCCAAGAGCGCTACGTCGCCGTGAGTCTGCTCAACGATCAAGAAAAGGCCGAAGCTCGCATGCACCTCCAACGCATCGCCCGCGGCGTCATCGAGAAAAAAATCCCCCTCGAAGCCTTCAACGAAATCGTCGCCCCCATCAGCACCAAACAACCCAACGGCTCCATGAAGCCCAAAGACCAGCTCACGCTCGACGAACTCAAAGCCCTCGTCGCCCGCGCAAAAGCCAAAGCCGACGGTGCATCGATCCCCCTCGAACCCTTCACAATTGACATCGCCGCCGAACTCGACAAAGCCATCGCCGCCGCCAAACCAACCACCAAACCCTGATTCCCTCTGCCGCATTACACTCTCCCCATGGCCCAGCCGCAAGCCAACTCCAAAGCCAATCCCACCACCACCTCCATCGCCGGCCCGGCCAAGTGGGCAGCAGTGGGGGCCCTCGTCACTGCCAGCGGCGCAGGTGCACTCTGGAGCCTCACGCGCCAACCCGCGCCCACCAGCACGCTGCCGCCACCGCCTGCCATCGTCACGCCTTCACAAACAACAACGCAATCGCGCGAACCCGTCCTCATCTCCCAACTCCCCGAAAAGCAACCCGATCCGGCCCCTACACCAACCCCCGCGCCGCAGCAATTCATCGAATCCCCCAACCCCAAAGTCATCTCCCCTTCAACCATCGGCCCGCCGCTCCCAACTGAACCCAAGCCAGAGCCGAAGTCCGAACCCAAAGCCGACCCCAAGCCCGATCCGAAACCCGACGTAACTCCCGCGCCCAAATCTGACCCTAAGCCCACTCCAAAACCCGACCCCAAACCCGCCACCAAACTCATCAACATCAACACCGCCTCCTCCGCCGAAATCGAACTCCTCCCCGATATCGGTCCAAGCCTCGCCCAGCGCATCATCGAACACCGAACCAAAAACGGCCCCTTCCAATCCCTCGCCGACCTCGACAAAGTCCGCGGCATAGGCCCCAAAACCATCGAAAAACTCCGCGACCGCATCACCTTCAAGTAATCGGTCCAATCGGTAGGCCGCCCCGGTAGGCCGCCACTCCGTGGCGGCCGCGAGCGCAGCTCGCAGTCTTTCCCCCTACCTTCCTCCCGATGCCCCCCGCGCGCCCCCTCCCGCCGCGCCCCTCCCCAAGGGTCCCTCTCCCCCAAGACCCCCGCGCCAAATCCGCGCGCCCACCCCGGAGGCCCACATGACCTCCCCAACTTCCCCCGCGCAATCCGGCCGCGCCGACCTCGTCGCCCGATTCGCTGCGCACCCAACCCTCATCACCCTCTCCCAAAACCTCGCCAACAAAAAACGCTGCGTCTGCATCGGCAGCGTCGGCTCATCGACCGCTCTCCTCGCCGGCGCACTCACACGCTCGCTCAATCGTCCCGTGATCCTCGTCACCGCCCACCTCGACGACGCCGACGAAGCCTGCGAAGAACTCCTCGCCAGCGGCGTGCGCGCCCTGCGCATCCCCGCGCTCGAATCAAGCCCGGGCGAATCCGCCATCGCCGCCGATCTCCTCGCCGCGCGCCTTCGCCTCGCACGGACGCTCCCCACACTCGCAGGCCCCGCCGTCATCCTCGCCAGCATCCAGTCGCTCATGCAGAGCGTCCCCACACCAAAGAAGCTCGACAACGTCGCCCGCGTCATTCGCAAAGGCGACCGCGTCAATCTCAGCGACCTCGCCCACTGGCTCCAAGCCAGCGGCTACAAACGCCTCGACGCCGTCGAAGAACCAGGCGACTTCGCATTGCGAGGCGGCATCCTCGACATCTTCCCAACCACTCCCGCCTCGCTCGATGCTTCCAACGAAAGCATGAACACCGGAGGCGACCCCGCCCCCGTGCGCCTCGACTTCTTCGGCGACGAAGTCGATCGCCTCTGCGAAATCGACGTCGAAACCATGGGCGCCGACCGCGCCATCGAAGGCGTCGAAATCATCGCCGCTAACGCAGGCGACCTGCGCGACGACACCAACCAAAGCATCCTCGAACTCATCCCGCGCGAAGCCGTGGTCCTGCTCGCCGAAACCATGGAGATCGTCGAGCAAGGCCGCGGCTACTTCGAACGCATCAGCGACAGCAAAGGCATCTTCGGCCCACCCGCCGTCTTGAAGCTGCTCGAATCGCGCTTTCACACCCTCGCCGAGATCAATCAATTCAGCGCAGGCGGACTCGCCAGCGACGTCAAACTCGAACTGCCCGTGCAAAGCGTCCCCATGTTCAGCAAGGACGCGTATCAAGCAATCGTCGAACTCGCGGCGATTGAAGAAGGACCACCCAAAACAAATGTCGTCGTCATCTGCCAAAACGAAGGCGAAAAACAACGCCTCAGCGAACTCGTAACCGAGCACGCCCCCGACTTCACATCACGCATCGAAAGTGTGATTGGCTACCTCCACCGCGGCCTGATTCTCTCTTTCTCCGACCCTTCGTCACTTCGTCACTCCGTCACTTCGTCACTCGCCTTCATTCCGTATCACGAACTCATGTCCCGCTTCACTGTCCGTCGCAGCGCACGCATCGTGCGCACCCACCGCGCGATGGACACCTTCCTCGACTTTGACGAAGGTGACTACGTCGTCCACCAGGAACACGGCATCGCCCGCTTCCTGGGCCTCAAACTCATGGCCCCGCGTGAGCTGCCCGTCGCGCAGCGCGCCATCCTCTCGCCCACCGCCAACGCCAAACGCCTGCAAGAACAAGAGGAATATCTCATCCTCGAATTCTCCAGCGCCAGCAAGCTCTACGTTCCCGCTACCCAAGTTGATCGCGTCCAAAAATACGTCGGCGGCTTCTCCGGCAAGCCCCAACTCAGCACCCTCGGCGGCCAAAAGTGGAAGCACCAAAAGGATCGCGTCGCCGAAAGCGTCAAAGACCTCGCGGGCGAACTCCTCCGCGTCCGCGCCGCACGCGAACACCTGCCAGGCACCAGCTACCCCAACGACACAAATTGGCAAAACGAATTCGAAGAAGAGTTCCCCTACGAAGAAACCGCCGACCAGCTCGCCGCGCTGCAAGAAATCAAACGCGACATGCACGCCAAACGCCCCATGGACCGCCTCCTCTGCGGCGACGTGGGCTTTGGCAAAACCGAACTCGCCATCCGCGCTGCCTTCAAAGCCGCTGAATTCGGCAAGCAAGTCGCCGTGCTCGTGCCCACCACCGTCCTCGCTGAACAACACGAACGCACCTTTCGTTCGCGCTTCGCGGGCTATCCCTTCAAAGTCGAAAGCATCTCGCGTTTCAAAACCGATCAGCAAGTCAAAGACGTCCTCGATCGCCTGCGCAAAGGCCAAGTCGATGTCGTGATCGGCACCCATCGCCTCCTCAGCCAAGATGTCATCTTCGCTGACTTGGGCCTCGTGATCGTTGACGAAGAACAGCGCTTCGGCGTCGAACACAAAGAAGGCCTGTTGCGTCTCCGCCTCACCGTCGATGTCCTCACCCTCAGCGCAACCCCCATCCCGCGCACACTGCACATGGCCATGCTCGGCATTCGCGACATCTCCAGCCTCACCACCGCCCCCGCCGACCGCCGCGCAATCGTCACCGAAGTCATTCCCTACAACACCATTCGCATCAAGCAAGCCATCGAGCGCGAACTCGCCCGCGAAGGCCAAATCTACTTCGTCCACAACCGCGTCCACGACATCAAATCCGTCGCCGACGACATCCACCGCCTCGCCCCCGATGCCCGCATCGTCATAGGCCACGGCCAAATGAACCCGCATGAACTCGAAGAAGTCATGCTCAAATTCATCCGCCGCGAAGCCGACATTCTCGTCGCCACCACCATCATCGAAAGCGGCATCGACATCGCGACCGCCAACACGATGATCATCAACGACGCAGATCGCTTTGGCTTAAGTGACCTCCACCAACTCCGCGGCCGCGTGGGTCGAAGCAAACACCGCGGCTACTGCTACCTGTTGCTACCCGTCGACCGCGCCCTCAAAGAAACCGCCCAAAAACGACTGAAAGCCCTCGAGCAATACTCCATGCTCGGCGCCGGTTTCAAAATCGCCATGCGCGATCTCGAAATCCGCGGCGCAGGCAACATCCTCGGCTCCGAACAAAGCGGCCACATCGCCGCCGTCGGTTACGAGATGTATTGCCGCCTCCTCGAAGACGCCGTCCACACCCTCAACAACGACCCCAAGCCCGAGCCGCCCAGCAGCACCACCGTCGAAATCGGCATCGGTGGCCTCATCCCCAAAGCCTACATCCCCAGCGACAAACGCCGTCTGGCCGTCTACCGCCGCGTCGCCACCGCCGGCACGATGCCCGATCTCGATCAAGCTCTCGCCGATATCCGCGATGCATACGGCATGCCCCCCGCCGCACTCATCCGCCTCGTCGAACTCGCGCAGTTGCGTCTCGCGTTGTCCGCCCTCAACGTCCGCGCCGTCACCATCCGCGACAAAGACGTCATCTTCTTCTGCAAAAATCGCCTCCCCGTCGCCCACGCCCTCGCGTCCCGCGTCGAAACCCAATCCGCCGCCGCTGCCACCATCCGTCCCCTCGCCCCCGAGCAACCAGGCGGCCTCGACATGGTCTACTTCCGCCCGCCCGATGCATACCTCGAACCCGCCACGCTGCTCACCATCCTCCGCAAACGCCTAGGCCTCATGCCCGTACTCGTGGAACCCGAAGCCCCCGCGCCCGCACCCGCGCCAGCCAAGCAATTGCCAACAAAACGCCGCCCGCCGCCGCCACCCGGCAAGCGCACCCGGTAGGTCGCCTCGGTAGGTCGCCTCTCCGAGGCGACCGCGAGCGCAGCTCGCAGGCCTTCTTCGCTCCCTTCTACAACTGAATCGCCCCGAGCATCGCGAGTTCATCCTCCGACAACTCCCGCGTACTCCCCGCCACTTCCTGCTCATCCAAATAGCTCTGCGGATGCTTGCGCTGCAAGTCCGCCACCATCGCCACCCCATCAATCACCTGCATCGACCCATCCATGTGCTCCACCAGCGCGGTGCCACTCTCCACCCAGTCGCCGCAATTGAAGTACATCATCCCATCCACTCCCGTGCGTTGTTCCGCCTTGTGGATATGCCCGCACACCACGCCATCAAACCCGCGTGACCGCGCCTGCTCTTCAATCGTCTCTTCAAACCGCGCAATGTGCATGCACGCCTTCTTCACCTTCAGCTTCAGATACTGACTCAGCGACCAATGCCCCAGCCCCAGCATCGCCCGCAACCGGCTGTACTGCCTGCTCACCGTCACGAGGTTGTCATACGCCACGCCACCCGCCGCACTCAGCACGCGATGATGCCGCACAACCACGTCCGCCTCATCGCCGTGCATCACCAGCAGCCGCTTGCCTTGCAGCGTCGTGTGCGCGTACTCGCGATGAATCTCCACGCCCCCAAATGTCAGCCCGGCAAACTCGCGTGCCGCGTCGTCATGATTCCCGGGAATGTAAACAACCTTCGTCCCTTGCTTGGCAAGTTTCAATATCCGCCGCACCACACGGTTATGACTCTCAGGCCACCACCAACGCTTGCGCAGCCGCCACATGTCAATCACATCACCCACGAGGTACAACGTGTCGCAGTCCACGCGCTTCAAAAAATCCCCCACCGCCTCGGCACTCGCCGACGTTGATCCCAAATGCAGATCACTCACAAAGACCGCACGATATCGAAGTGACACAGCCATACCCAGCGCCTCCTTCGCGCAGCTAACCCGTCCTCCCAACGTGAACAACCGCTCCTGCCCTACTCTCTATTTTCGTCACAAGTGCCACAAATGCAACCCCTTGCGATGTGAAACTATCGCAAAGCAACCATGTGGAAATCGTTTAGCCGCTCTCTCCCTACCTGCTCGACCTGTCCGCCGCCACCCGCTTGCTCATCAGCGGCACGCCCCGTTCCCCCACGCGCTCCGCAATCACCCGCCACCCGCGCCGCACGTACCAACCCGGCTCGTTCCACGCACACAAATACACCTCGCCGAATCCCGCAGCCCCGCACTCTCGCTCTGCCGCCGCCAACAACTCACCACCCACACCCCGCCCTCGAAACCGCGGCTCCACATACAACGCCGCCACAAACGGCTCCAGCTCAGGCCGATCATCCAGCTCGCTCTCAACACCATGCACGCACCCCATGGGCACGCCATCATCATCTATCGCCACCAGCGAAAACGGATAAGGCTTCTCGCTGAACATCTCCCGCAGCGCATCAACCCTTGCATCGCTCGCAGTACCCGGTTCCGCAAACGCCTCCACCACCCATCGCGACACGACAGGCAACAAGTCCGCACGCGTTGCCAACCGAACGACTTTCATCACGCGATCACTTCATCACTTGGCCATGTGTCCCGCCACCCGCTGCTCCCGCCGCGAAACAGCGCCGCGAATCCCCTTCACCACGCCAGCAACATCCAGCCCAACCTCGCTCATCTGCTTCGCGCGGCTGTCCTGATACACCCACGAGTCAGGCAATCCCAATCGCGAAATCAGCGACGCATCCAGCCCCATCTCGGCTGCTGCCTCAAGCACCGCCGTGCCAAATCCACCCACAACACTGTGGTCTTCAATCGTCACAATCGGCAGCCCGCGCTCCAGCGCGCCGCGAATCACCGCGCGATCAACCGGCTTCGCAAATCGCGCGTCATACACGCACACGCGAGCTTCACCCGCAAGCTGCTCCGCCGCCGCACACGCCTCAAGCGCCGCCGTGCCAAACGCCATTACCACCACATCCACGCCCTCATGCGTGCCCCGGCTTCCCACGCCGCTCTCCAATCCGGCCGCCTGCACAACATCCAGCGTCGGCGTCAAGCACCGCGCCTTCCCGAGAACAAACGCCGGGCACTTCTCGTTCGCAAACTTCTGGCTCACGCTATCGCGCGGATACCGCACGCTGCTCAGCCCCGCGTCATACCCGCGCATGAACTCCAGTGCCGCAATCAAGCTCGGCTCATCCATCGCCGCCGTCAACACTGCCCCAGGCAGCGTCCGCAGAATGCTCACATCGCAGAAGCCGTGGTGTACCGCGCCGTCGCCGCCCACCAGTCCCGCGCGGTCCAAACACAGCCGCACAGGCAAGCCCTGCAAGCACGACTCCTGAAAGGCCTGATCAAACGCGCGCTGCAAAAACGTGCTGTACACCGCAAAAAACGGCTTATAACCCGTCTTCGCCAGCCCCGCCATCATGTCCATCCCGTGGCTCTCGCAAATCCCAACATCCCACGTCCGATCCGGAAACTTCGCCAGGGGCTTATTGATCCCCGTGCCATCCGCCATCGCCGCCGTGCAAGCCACAACCTTCGGATCACGCTCCATCAACGCAACCATCGCGTCGCCAAATGCCGTCGTAAAGCTCCGCCCATCACTCTTGATCTCTACCTTGCACCCTTCACTCTCCAAATCGCCCTCAACCTTGTTGAACGCGCCGGGACTATGAAACTTGCTGCTGTCTTGCTCAGCAAACGGCACACCCTTGCCCTTCACTGTCTTCACGTGCAACACCATGGGCCGATCAAAATCTCGTGCCTCACGCAAGAAGTGAATGAGCTGCTCAAAATCATGCCCATCAATCGGGCCAACCGTCTTGAGCCCAAAATGCTCAAACCACGCCTGCTCGTGATACAAACTCTTGGTCATCTCGCCCGCCGCGTGCAATGCCTTGTGCATCGTCTCGCCGCCAGGCATGTTCTCCAGCCGCTTCTTCGCGCTCTTCTTCAGGTCGCCATACAAGTGGCTCACGCGCAGCTTATCAAAATGCTGCGCAATCGCCCCCTGCGGCTTGCTGATGCTCATCCCATTGTCATTCAAAATCACCAGGAACTGCCGCTTGAGCGTCCCCGCGTTGTTCAGCCCTTCCATCGCCACACCATTGACAATGCTCGCATCACCAATGATCGTCGCGACGCGTCGCCCCGCCGGATTGCTCCCCGGATCAAACCCTTCCTTGCTCAACGTGTCCCCGCGCGCCATCCCAACCGCCGTGCTGATCCCCGTCCCCGCATGCCCCACGCTAAACAAGTCATACGACGACTCACGCGGCTCAGGAAACCCCGCCATCCCCTCGCGCGTACGCAGCTTGCCCAGCAAGTGCTGCCGGCCCGTCAAAAGCTTGTGCGGATAGCACTGGTGCCCCACATCAAACAGCAGCCGGTCAAAGCTGAAGTCAAAAACATAATGCATCGCAATGGTCAGCTCGACCACGCCCAAATTCGGCGCAAGGTGCCCGCCCGAGCTCTTCACCTGCTGCGTAATCGCTTCGCGAATATCCGCCGCAACTTGTTGCAACTGCGAAATGGAAAGCCCGCGCAGATCGTTGGGGCTCTTGATGCTGGCCAAAAGGCTCATGCGTAGTCCTTGCAAAGTCACGGCGTTCAATTGCCCGCAACGGAGTAGTCTTCGATAAGTATACGCGCAAGTTTCACTCTTCACTGAAAACTGTCCCGCGCACACTATCTATGCGGCGTACACCACCACATACCGCCAAACGCAATATGCGCGCCAACCGCACAAAGTTCTATTTCGCACTCCGCTACCCCACCCGATGCGGCTGGCAAGCGGAAATCCCAGCGGCCGCCTTCGAATACGTCGTGTAGGTCGCCGGTCCCCGGCGACTCCTACCGCTTCTACACCCCGCTCCTGCCGCCAGCGACTTGGATTTCACCAGTCCCCGTGCCACCGACCGTGGCTCTGCACGGTCGGTGCGGACAATCAAAGACGCACCGACCGCTCAAAGCCGCGATCGGTGGCACGCCACGAGCCATGAAGTAATTCCACCGGCCGCGAATCAGTCCGGCTATCGCGAAGGACGAATCGCGACGAAGTCGGTTCTATAACCTTCCTCCAAACACCCGAAGAAACAAACTTGACGCGCACGCTCCACACGAGCCAAAGACGGTCCCATCAGCCGACTCACAGTTATCGCTGGCACGGCGTTGCGCAGTTTCCAACCCTTCCCGCCGCGGCTGCGCCTGTAAAGAAACACAACGCAGACTTCAATCTCGCCTTGCGACTGCACTGACAACAAATCATGCAACGATGTATGAGGCGGGATGCGCTGTGCATTCCTCGATTTCAGAATCGTCTCCGGCTCAAACTCGCGGATCGCGGCACGAATCTGGCGAACCGACAAAGGCAACGTGAGGCTCGCGCCCGCGTCGCGTAGTAGGCTCGCCGACTGATGTTCTTTCATGGGGGCAATGGCTCCCCACATGCTGAAAGCTCCGACACGTAGATCGCCACCAAGCATTTCATACTCCATTGGCAGGTGGCATCACTCTTCAGCGTGCCATCAGGCTGGCTCTGCAGCCTGATGCGACCCGCCACCACCATTCGTCGCGCAGAGCAATCGATTATTGTCTAAGTCCGCTCATTCCACGCTCATTCAACCTTCTGCGTATCCAATAGCTGCCAGCCAGTCCTACATACACCACTGTCGGAAGCCACATAGGCAACACAATCAATGTGAACGATCCCGTCATTACCACACTTGGAACAAGCGACAATTTCGACCACGAGTGCGTAGCGCTTTCAAACAGAATCGACGCCGGATCAACTGGCCCGCGACGTGCATGGATGAATGTCGCCCCAAGCGATCCGTCCTGAAGGCCGATTACGGTGCCTGACCTGAAGCGATATCCCACCGTGTAAAACGCTCCAAACACGTAAAGTGCCGCACAGCCGCAAACGGCTCCCGCCAACGTTGCAGGAATGATGCCTCGCGAAAACCTCATTATGTGTCGAGTTTATCGATTCCGATCACGCCCGCGGCGTCAACCGCCCTCCGCGTCTCCGCGGTGAACCCGCCCCCCTCACGCCGTCATCTTCTTCACCAGCGGGAAGCAAAAGCTTACCAGGTTCACACAAAGCCGGTCGCTCAGCCGGGCGTACTCGTCGTAGCGCTGGTCAACCTGCACGCGCAGTTCGCTCTCGGTCACGCCCGCCGAGCCCATCAGGTCCTTGCTCTCGTGCATCAATTGCTCAACGCCGCCCTTGTCGCACTCGAAGTGGAACAGGAACGCAAACGTGCGAATGCCCACCTTGAACGCCACGTTCTTGGTGTGCTTGCTGCTCGCCAGCAGCGTCGCTCCCGCCGGCAGCGTCTTCACTTCCTGCCCGCAGCTAAACAACTGCTCGTGATTCCACCGAATCCCCGCAAAAATCGTCTCGGTCTGCCCCTGCGGCGTCAGACCCATCTGATAAAACCCCACCGCCGACTTCTCCCGCGGCCCAACCTGCCCGCCCAGCGCATGTGCGATGAGTTGTGCCCCAAGACAAATCCCAATCACCGGCAGCTCGCGCGCATGCGCCTGCTTGATCAGCTCCACTTCGTGCTTCATCCACTCATACTTCTCAATATCCGTCACATTCTGCGGCCCGCCCATGATGATGAGCCCATGCACATTATCCAAATCCCGCGGCGCACCCTTCGCCGAAACCCCATGCAAATCAGGCCGGCGCGTATCAAGCGCAAAGCCATGATCACGCAACGAAGCCGCCAACCGAGCCGGTGCACCGATGTTTGAATGCTGCAGAATGATGATCGCCATGGGGCCGATAGTAGAGGGGAAGGCCAGAGAACGGAGAGCGGAGAACAGAGAACAGAAAAACAGGCAACCAGAAATGTCTTCCCCCGTTCTCCGTTCTCCGTTCCCCGCCCCCTCACGTATCCCCCTCCACAGGCATATTTCCCCACAAGGGTCCTGCCTCGAACTTCCCCTCATACCACGCGTTCGTCGTTCGCCGCAGTTCGGTCAAGAATCCAAACGCCGTCAGCTTGTCGCACCCAAGCCTCACCGTCACCGCATCATCACTCGCCGAAATCTCGCGCAGCGTGACCCCCTCGCGCTCGGCAAGCCCGCGCGCCGCCGCCATCACCATTGCCCGCACATCTTCATCTGCCAGCGGCCGCCCAAACAACGCCCGCAGCCGCACCGTGGAGTCTTCCATGCAGGAAGCATAACGCCTCACCCGCGAGCCTCATCGCCGCGACTCATCACCGGTGCCTGATCGCAACCCCCGCATCCAAAACAAATGATGCCCCAACGTCGCCACCACACAAAACAAAAGAAACGCAATCGCCACCGCCTCCACCCACGCGCCCCCAATCCACCACGCCAGCCCCAACACCATGACCACCGAAGGCACCAGCAAAACCAGCGACTCCACATGCACCCGCGCCACATTCGCCCACCACCCAACCTCCGATACCCGCCCAGGCACCCACGCCCGCCCGCAGTGCCCCGCCGCATGAATCACCACAAAATACAATCCAATTGCTAACAGCGGCGACACCAAACTCCCGCACGCAAACGCCAACCCAAGCACCAATATCTCCTCAAGCGCGCCCCCCATTCGCCGCGCACGCACAAGTTCCCATACCTGCACACCACACCCCACAACGCCACCCACCAACACCACCATCGCCACCGCCACTACCTCGCGCGCCGCAATTGCCGGCACCTCACCACACAACAAAGCAATCCGCCGAAACGGTTCCCACGCCCCCTGCGCATCAAACACAAAAGGCGTCGCAATCACCACAACCCCGTGCGAAAATCCCATCACATGCTCTCGCACCGACAACCCCACCCGTCCCCGAGTCAGCACCGCATCGCTCACGCCAAAGTGATGCATCGTCAAAACCAAGAATGCAACCACGCTGGCCACCGGCGCAATCACAAACACCACCGAGCACGCAATAAAGAAACCCGTGTAGGGCACAAACCGCCGCAACGCCGCCCGCCATGTTCCCGCCGCCGATTGCCGCCGCATCGCCGCCAAGTCATACGCCCCATGCGGCATGCCCACCACCATCAACGCTCCCGCCCACAACCACGCCGCCGCCGCCGCCTGATCCGCCAGTAACAACGAGAAAGCCAGCACGACCGCAAGCACCGCCGGAGACGCAAGCCGCTGCTTTCCATCCAGAAACGAAAACCGCCCGCGCGGTTGTTCCGCGCGGACGGTCATGAGATGTTTCATAAACTGGCTAGCCAACTGACTCACGCTTTCATTGCCCGCGTCTCATTATCGAGAATGGTCAGCTTCGCCTTCACTGGCCATGCGCACGCCTTGATAGCAAACCAATCCAAATCCGACCTTGTTGATCACGTCGGCGATGTTATAGCAAATCTCACGGATCGATTCACCCTGAGTGCCAACAAGTGCCATGAGGAAGCCCAGGGGATAGATCGTCCAGCCAACCAGAATGAACATTCGCAAGCCCTTCAAAGCTCGAACGATCGATTCCGGCTGTGCCTGCATCTGAGCCGATACTTGCGAGAACAAGATGTAGACGATGTAGAACCACGCGACACATGAGATCAGGTAGTTCACCCACCACGAAGTTCCACCAACGGGCGAAACTTCAGCAATCCAGGCAAACACCAGCATGACGATTGAAGCCAGTACAAGGCTGCGGAACAGACCCGTACCCTTGCGGCCAAGCCGCAACAGCAGCGGAACTTCCAGCACCAGCAGCGGCACCGTAATCAGCCAGTCAATGTAGCGATACGCCGTGGGAAACTGCGTGATTGTCTTGCCAGCAATCCGCTGACCCGCTGCGTCAAACAGCCCCGCGACCTGCTCGAGATAGATCGCCGACATGCGGAAGTAGTGAAAGCACGCCACGGCACAGATGATCCCCGCAACCACCATGACCGAGCGATACGACTTCGCCACAGTGCCCATCATCAGCCAGAAGTACAAGGCACCAGCACCCATCGCCACCGTTCCAAGCCAGAAAAGATAGAGCGTGACGCCCTCCACTGACAAACCGACACGAAGCGCCGTGGCAGTATCCGAGACAGCAAGCGTCAGCATAGTTCACTCCAAAACAAGGAAATCGACCAGGGAAAAACACGTGACCAGAGGTCCGATTCAATTTGGTTATCAGATTCACTGATAATTTATTACGACAAGAAAATATGCTTTTTCGCTCTTTGCGTGACGTAAAACCCATAAACCCTCGTATTGCTATCCCACCTATTGGGCATTCTCTAGCGCCCCGCCCATCGCAGCCGCCCCGTCCTACTCACGCCAGCCACTTGATGCCTTGATGCCAAATGCCTTGATGCCTTCCTGTCTTTCCACGAATCCCGAATCCCGTCTCCCTGCTTCCTGGCGCGCATCTACCACCTTTGTCCAAAAATCTCCCACCCATCTACCGCAAGCGCGCGCAATCTCCCGGTCACAACAAACTTTCCCCTTTACATTCTCTCCCCCCACGCGAAACTACTCCCGGTCGCCGCAGTTCGCGTCGATCACACCTTCCGTGTCGCTTCTGCGGCGGCCTCGGTAAGCGTGACAACCGCAATGGTCGGTGGACGAAAGGCCAAGGAGTAATTTCCGGAAGCGTGCGTCCTCATTCCAACGCCAAGTCGCGCAAACCAGCGCCCACTTGATCGAGCAACACTCCCGGCGTGATCAACTCGCACCCAAGCGCCACGGTCTGAAGGTGGGCCGCCCTTCCAAGGCGGCAGGATTGCAAGCACAATTGCATTCCAACCCTCGCGGAACACGCCGCGATGCTGTGCGCAAGCACAGCAAGCCCCAGCCCGCCAATCCGGTGCGAGCCGCAGAATGGGAAAAGGTCGCACGCGACCCCCCATCGATCATCCCTCGCACGCGGAAAGAAAGCAAATCCCCCGCAACCAACCCACTCGCAACCCGCGAGCGTTGTGTCATGTCGGTACAGGCGCCTCCGAGACAAATCAAAAAACACCCACGATTGCTCGCGGGTGTTTTGAGTTGTTGAAGGTTCGCACGGGCTGAAAGCCCGTGCCACCAGATGCAGACCAGATGCAGACCAGGGCCAATTTCCGATCAGCGCTTGCTGAACTGGAAGCGGCGGCGGGCGCCGGCTTGGCCGTACTTCTTGCGTTCGACTTCGCGGGCGTCGCGCGTCAGGAAGCCTTGGTCGCGGAAGCTTTGGTAGAGGTTGGGGTCCCAGTCAACCAGAGCGCGGGCGATGGCGAGGCGCATGGCCTGGGCTTGGCCCATGCAGCCGCCGCCGTGCATGCGGGCGACAACTTGGAACTTGCCGATGAGGGCGGTGCTGGTAAGGGGTGAGATGCAATCGGTGCGGTCGCGGGCTTCGGTGAAGTAGGTGTTGACGTCCTTCTTCTTGCCGAGCTTGACGGACTCGAGGGTGATGGTCGCGTCTTTGCCGCTGGCGGGCTTGATGCGGACGCGGCAGACGGCGGTCTTGCGACGACCGGTGCCCCACCACCAGCCGCGCTTGTCGGCGGGCTTAGCGGTGCGAACCGGAGCGGCGTTTTCGATGGGAGTGACAGGGGCGGGGATCGTGAGACCCAGACCGCCAGTTGAAGAGATGATGCTCATGGTGTTTCCTAATTCTTGAGTTTGGTTCTTCAGGCGGGCGGTTTAGAGAATGGTCATCTTGACGGGCTTCTTGGCGGCGAAGGTGTGATCTGCGCCGGGGAAGACGTTGAGCTTCTGGAGCATGACGCGTGACAAGCGGTTCTTGGGCATCATGCGGCGCACAGCGTCGTTGATGAGCAGCTCGGGGTCGCGATCGCGGAGTTCGCCGTAGGTTTCTTCGCGCAGGCCGCCGGGATAGCGGGTGTAGTGCTGGCGGGTGTTGTGAGCGGCTTTGTTGCCGGTCATTTCGATCTTGCTGGCGTTGGTGATGATCACGTACTCGCCCGTATCGACGTGTGGGGTGTAGTCGGGGCGGTGCTTGCCCATGAGGACCTGGGCAACTTCAGCGGCGAGGCGGCCCAAGGGCACGCCAGCGGCGTCGACGTGAATCCAGCGACGCGAGACCTTGCTCGGGTCCGTGGTCAGCGTGGTCTGCCGACGCGAGGAAACGGTGTTGACTTCTGCAGACATGAGAACTCCAAAGAGGGCACTAGGGACTGGGGGCTGGGCACTGGTGAGAATGCCGAGCACCCGGTGTGGTGCTTTGCGTGGGGCGAGTTTGACGTAACAGCGAACGTGCGATTCCCTGTGCGGGACCCGTAGGTTCGAGGTTGCGTCGTGCAAGCCTCAGAGGTACGCCGCCTACCGGGCGGGTCGGCCAGTCGTAAGGGTGAGTCACGGCCGGAAGGTTTCAAGCACTAGATTTGCCCAGCGTGAAAGCTGGGGAGGGGATGATAGCGGGCAAGTTGGGCGAGGCAACTGGTGCGAATTCGCGGCAACTGTCGGCGGGGGCAGGGTTTGTGGTAGGAAAAAGGCGAATTTACCCAAACATGCATCGAATTGGGGTGCAACGGAGGGCGGCGTACCGACAATGAGGGTGCATGTCGCAGGTACCTCCTTCTTCGTCGGATTCGCCGGGTTCATCAGCAGATTCGCCGTTCGCGCCGTGGCCTACGTCGGTGGTGCCGCCTGCGCCGCCGGGGGTTTCGGGGCAATGGGGAGTTGTGGGGGGGGGTGCGGCAGATATGCCTGAGCCCGCGAAGCAGGTGCGGCGGGATTCGCCTGACCCGGGTTCGCGGCGGATGGGTGTGATTGGACTCATCGCGGCGATTTCGCTGGTGCTGGTGGTCATGGTCTTCCAGCAGTTTGGCGAAAGTGCGGCGAGCAAGGCCACGCATGCGAATGCCGCGGCGGTGGAGCCGCCTTCGGTGGCGGACCCGGTGCGGATGGCGTCGTCGATCATGGTGCGGATGCAGGACTTCATCAAGACCGCCGGCGCGCAAGGCGGTGGGCCAACGCCGGGTTCGTTTGGTGATCCGATGGGGCAGATTGAGTCGGGCGCGGTGACGACGGTGGACAAGTTTCGCGTGGCGATCGTTGCGGCGGAACTGGTGAGCGACGCGAGTGCGGAGCAGCGGCTGGCGAAGCTGGACGCGGATGTGGCGGCGGGCAAGGCGGAGCAATTTGAGGGGTATGAGGAAGACAAAGCGACCTTTGAGCGCGTGCTTGCGGGCGAGGCGGATGCTTTGCCGATGGCGGAACGCGAGCGATTTGTTGAGAGGCACGGATACTTCGGTGAGCTTGCGCTGAGCAAGGGCAAGCCGGCGACAGATGCGATGCGAGAGAAGGTTGCGGGTGGGGGCGCGAAGCTGGTGGCGATTTTTGTGGTGATTGGACTTGTTGTGGTCTTTGCGTTTTTCGCGGCCATCACATGCTTCATCATCGCGTGTGTGAAGCTGGGGCAGCGTGGATTGCAGCGGCGGTTCCTGCCACCTATGCCTGGCGGGAGCGTGTTTATTGAGCTGGTTGCGTTTTTCGCGGGCGGGTTTATTGTGTACAAACTCGCGGGCGATGTGCTGTCTGGGTTGTTTGCGGACACGCAGACGTACTTGCTGGTGGTGCTGCTGCTGCAGTGGGTGCTTGCGCTGATTGTGTTTTACCCGCTGCTGCGAGGCGTGAGCTTTGCGGAGCTTCGCCGACGGATCGGTTGGACGAGCGGGCAAGGTGTGTGGAAGGAAATTGGTGCGGGGATTTTCGGGTACTTTGCGTTCTTGCCGATTTTCTTTCTGGCGGTGGTCGTCGCGTGGCTGCTTATGGCTTTGTGGACACTTATTCGCGGCGGCGATGCGGGGCCAGCGCCTTCAACGGCTGTCGGCGATCTGATCGGCGGCGCGAGTGGCATCACGATCATTGTGTTGTTTTCACTGGTGACGATTTGGGCTCCTCTGGTTGAAGAGAGCGTGATGCGCGGTGCGCTGTACCGGCATTTGCGTTCACACGTGGGGATGTTTCTGGCTGCGGCGATTTCGGCGGCATGCTTTGGGCTGATGCACGGGTACCCGTTCTTGCTGCTGCTGCCGGTCACGATGCTGGGGTTTGGATTTGCGTTGATGCGAGAGTGGCGAGGATCGCTGATTGCGCCGATTGTGGCGCACTTCATGCACAATGCGACGGTGTTTACGATTTTGCTGTTGCTGTTTTCGGTGTTGTGACGTATGCAGTCGGCACGGGCTTACGGCATGACTGGTGACGAGACCGAAGCAGGTAGGGCCAACACTTCAAATAGCTGGTATTCAAAGTTGTGGACTTTGCCAGTGTGAATGTGGCGCAGACGCGGCATGTAGTGGGCGTATTCGTGCTCTTCATCGAGTTCGTACTGATCGCGCCGAGGCTGGTCGTCGGTTCGCAGCAAGACGAATGAACCTGCTGGTGGCAGCGGCACGGTGGTTTCGTGTGATTGCGTGCGCCAGAGGGAGATGGGCATCCAGCGGGGGCGGATGTGAATGCCCTTGGCGTGCGCGACGTTGACGGCGGCCATGATGACTTCGGGGCGCGTGTCGATCACTTGATCGGCCCAGAGTTGGGCGTCGTGCGTGAGGTATGAACCTAGTTCGAGGCCGAATGATTTGCCGCTGGTGCGCTCGTTGCGGCGATGCTCGCCGTACCACGCGCTGAAGATGGCAGCGGCGAGAAGCAGGGGCGTGATGACGTAGGCGAAGCGGCGCAGGCGAGCGTGTTCGTGCGCGCGCGCGAGCGTAGTGAAGGTGCGAGCGCGGCGGAGCAGCACCCACGCACCTGCGCCGCAAGCGGCGGGAAAGAGCGCGATGGCCGGCAGCGCGTAGCGGTTGTTGCCTACGCCAAAAAGCATGAAAATGGCGATGCTGAGGGCGGCGGTGAGGGCGAGAGCTTGTGCGATGCGAAGTGGGGCGTGCGTGGATGGCTCACGCAGAATGCTGCGGTGATAGCAGGCGATGGCGATGATGCCCAGCGATGTTGGCAAGGCGGCGAGCAGCACTTCCAAGGGCAGCAGCGCGATGCCGAGTAGGCGTTTGGCTTGGAAGAGAAAGAGCGTGGGTGATTCGAGGACCACGGTTTCGCCAGCGGCTTGTACGCGGTGGTTGGCGAGCCACGCCCAGCCTGCGAGTGATGCGGCGGCGATGGCGAAGGCGATGAAGACTGCGAGCCAGTCGCGCGCGGCGGCATGGGCGAAGATCGGATCGCGGCGGCGGAGTGCGAAGCCTGCGACGCACGCGGCGATGACAACGGGTAGGCCTGCGGGGCCTTTGGAGAGCAGAGCGCCGGTGAGGGCGAGGGTGAGTGCCAACGCAAGAGCAAGCGTGCGAAGCCAGGCGCGCGGGTTGCCGTAACTGTGCAGGCGACCGAGAAGTGTTTGCAGAATGAGGAGTGCGGCTGCGAGGACGAAGGTGTTGTGCAGAGCTTCGATTTCTGCACTGCGGGCGATGGGTGGGTACCACCAGAAGGCGGGCGCGAGGACGAAGGCGAGGCCTGCGATGAGGCCGAAGGGTTTGCCGAACCAGCGTTGGATGAAGAGGAGTGAAGCGAGAGCGCCGATGGCGATGGCGACTGCGCTGACGAATCGGCTGGCGAATTCGCCCGGGCCGAAGGTGAGTGTGGAGAGAGCGATGGCCCAGGGCATGCCGGGCGGTTTGCGCAGGTAGGCTTGCTCGAAGAGTCGTACGACCAGAAGATCGCCGGTTTCGAGCATTTCGTAGGCGGGTTGCACGCGGAATGCTTCGGCGTGGGCGTAGCCGCTTAAGCCCAGGCCCGGCGTGAAGAGCGCGAAGGCGAGGGCGACGACGAGCAGAGCGTGGAAGATGGGCGATGCGAGCAGGCGGCGCACGTTGCCAGCGTAAGGGTGTGGGCGTCCGGGTGCGGGCGGGGGTTGTGCGTTGCTGGTGTGCTGGCTTTTCGCGGCAACAATCAGGCATGAAGATTTGTGTCATCATGCCGGCGGCGGGAGCGAGCGCGAGGTATCAATCGGCGGGTGCGGTGCGGCACAAACTTGATGAGGATTTGGGGGGCAAGCCGCTGATTCAGCGGACGGTCGAGACGTTTACGAAGTTTGATGATGATGACGCGATGATTGCGAGCATCGTGGTGGCGGGGCCTCACGATGAGGAGGATTTCGCGGCGTTTTCAGATCGGCACTTGGATCGGCTTGGGCTGCTTGGTGCGAAACTCGTGCGCGGTGGGAAGACGTATCGGTGGGAGACTGTCGCGGCGGCACTGGCGCATGTGCCTGGTGATTGCACGCATATTGCAGTGCACGATGCGGCAAGGCCTGCGGTGTCCTTTGCGTTGTTGTCGCGCGTCTTTCGTGCGGCGCGTACACATAGTGCGGTTGTGCCGGCTGTTGCTTGCAGCGACACCGTGAAGCGAGCGAAGGAAACGGGCGAGACCTTTGGCGGCAATGATGCGGCGGCGGCGATTCTTGGTGAAAGCACGGCGAGCAAGGCTCCGCTGCGCGTGGTGAGTGAGACGCTTGATCGCACGGGGCTGGTGTTGGTGCAGACCCCACAGGTGTTTCGCAGCGAGCTACTGAAGAAAGCGTATGAGCCGCTGATGAAGAGTGAGGCGGGTACTTCTGCGGATCAGTTAGTGCACAAGTTTGCGCACAAGTTTGCACACATCACGGATGACGCGAGCGTGGTGGAAGCGTTTGGCGAGCGGGTGGTGGTCGTTGAAGGTGAGTCGACGAATATCAAGGTGACATTGCCGGCGGACTTGACCATCGTGCGTGCGGTGATGGGTTTTCGCGAAGCGGACGGCAAGACGGCGATGCGGCGGTTTTAGGGTTGCTTGCCCGGCGGGTCGAGCAGCGGGTGCCGCAGGATGCACATGCTGGGGATGGGCGGGTAGCGGAGTTTGGTGCGAAAGCCGCGGAATTCTTCGGGTTTGAGGTTCACGCTGGCGAGTGCGCTGCGGAGCATGCGTTCGTAGTGGGGCACTTCGGGCGTGTGCATGGACGGCGAGCTTGCACCGAGGTCAATCATTTCGTTGCCGAGTGGCAGGGCGGTGTCGTCGGTTGCGCCATGGGGGTAGCGCGGGCCGCCTGGCAATTGGCCGAAGACCAGGCTTTGCACATCGTGCGCGAACGTGAGTGACTCGTGGATGAAGAGGTCGTGGATGAAGAGTTCGGCGGGCGTGCTGATGCGTGAGCCGTGTTCGCCTGTGTCGTTGGGAAAGTCGCCATAGATGGGTACGGAGACGGGATCGACCCAACCGAGCAGAACCGTGGCCGCGGCGGTGTTGCCGACGGGGCCTGGATTGATCATGAAGAAGTCGTTGTCGGGGTCGTCCTGCCGCATGTGCATTTCGGGGAGGGGCTGGCTGCAAAACTCTTTGAGGAGCGGCACTTCGCCGGGGCGGATGGTTTTGTCGATTGCGCGGATTTCGGGAACGCGAAGTGCGGCGCCTTCCAGACTGGTGCGCCAGCGTTTGTGTCCGCCTGCGGCCCACGAGACGTTGGAGCGAAGGCGTTTGAAATCAACGAGGCCGACGATGGTGAGAAGATCGACAAAGCCGGGCTTGTCGAGGCTGGGGTACATGGCCCGGAACGCGATATGCGTTGCAGCGCTCACGCCCCAGATAGCAGCGTTGGCGAGGTAGCCTTCGCGGCGGAACTGCTCGAGGCGCTTGGCGGCGGGCTTGCGCGTTGCGCCGCTGGCCATGATTTCAAGCACGCCGCGATCGCCGGCGTGGGCATCGACAAAGTGTTCAAAGGCGTTGTACGCGTTGGTGACATCGGCGATGAGTTGTTTGGTGACACCCGCGCGTTGCATAGCGGTGCAGAAGATTTGCAGACTGGGTCGACGCGGCATGTGGGACATGGCTTCCCAGATGTCCTCGTCGCACACGAGGCGCGAGAGACGCCATGTGAGCATTTTGTCAAGGCCGAATCGGCGGCTGACTTCTTGCGGCTCGGCGGGGTTGGCACCGACGGCGTCGTAGACGACGGTGAGGGCGCGGCGGAGAGCAAAGATGGTTTGCTGGCCGTCGTCGCGGAACGCGTGTTTGGTTTCTGTGCGACTCATAGGGTTTACCAGAGAGAGCATACTACCACAAACTCGATCAGGTGGAAAGAAGAATCGCTGAAAATTCTCTAGAGAAATTGCAAGAGAAGGCCTTGCGTTTCCGGAAGTTGTGCATTAGCACTCACGATCGTTGTCGTTGCATTGCTTGTGGTGCCGGCGACCTGGGTGTGAAGGTGGATTGCTTTTTCAGAAAGAGGAGCTCGGTATGAAGAATCTTGGCGGCATCTTGATGATGGTGGCTGGGTTGGCCTGCACGACTGCGGTGGCGCAGCCCACGCTCACAGCGTTGGGCAGCGGCAGTGCGAACAACATCACCAATAGCAACGGTGGGATCATTTATCTGGGCGGCGGCTCGGCGAGCGGACAGGTTGCGCGTTAGGCGTTTAACCCGGCGGCGGGCACGCTGACGCAGCTCACCGTTGGCGGCTCGGGTAACGGGCGAGTGAGTGCCGATGGGCAGTTCTTGGTTGGTTGGCGCGTTTGCGAACACCGCACCGAGTGTGCGCGGCAACACGGCGACCGGTGTGTCGCCTGCATTCAACCCGAGCCCGACGCTGGTTGCGTCGACGACGCTGCCGGGTGATGCAGAATTTGGTTTGCGGCGCTGGAGCGCGGCGACCAACACGATTACTTCGCTGGGCGGCTTGCCCATTGTCGGCTCGCTGGGTGTGTTTGGCTCGGGCTCGAGCGGTCAGCCCTCGGGAAGCTTCTTGAGCGGGCACGGCATTTCTTCGACTGGTCGCTTCACGACGGGGCTGGCGTACGTCAGCACGTTTAACAACGCGGGCACGTCGGTGAGCGCGAACTCGTTCCGCTGGCGGCCGTTCTTGTGGGACGGCAATTCGGCCACGATGACGGTTTTGCCCACGCCATTCCGCACGACGAGTAACACGAGCTTGCGGCGCACGGGTAACGCGTATGCGTTGAGCACTGACGGCAGCGTGGTGGTTGGTGCAACCGAGCACAACGTTGGTGGCACTGGTGATGACAGCGCCCGACTGTGCGTGTGGCGATTCAACCTGGGTACGGGCACATATGACTTGACCTATCTGGATGACGGCGCAGCCAGCAGTACGCCCAGCAGCGTGGCGATGAATGCGGCGGGCACGGTGATTGTCGGCCGTGGTGTCAGCGGCGTGAATCGCTGGGTGTGGAACGCGGGCACGAGCACGTGGGCACGCACCACGCTGTTCAGCACGCTGACGCCTGCGCAGCCTTCGTGGTTGCCTGCCGCGGTTACTTCTTGCGGCGTGCCGGCGAACCTGGGCGGCGTGCTTGCGATGAATGATGATGGCAGCGTGGTGGTTGGTCAGGCATCGTGGAGCACGTGCGGCACGACGCTCAACACCGTGTTGTCGGTGGTTGACGGTTGCGGCGGGTTTGAATTTGGTTGCAACGACAACGCCGGTATCACGGGTTGCAGCAATCAGTCGATCATCGATAACTACATGGTGATGGCCAACACACCCATCTTCATTCGCGTTGGCGCCAACTCGGCGAGCGTGACGGGCTCGGGCAACTTGACCATCGACGTGCTCGGATGCGACACCATCGACTTCAACGGCAACGGCGTCTTCCCGGAAGATCAAGACGTGATTGACTTCTTCAACGTCTTGGCTGGTGCAGCGTGCCCGACGGGTACGTGCCAGGACATTGACTTCAACAACAACGGCGTCTTCCCGGAAGATCAAGACGTGATTGACTTCTTCAACGTGCTTGCTGGCGGCCAGTGCCCGTAAGTTTGTTTCGGTGAACACAGTCCCTTTCGCTTGAGGCACACCAAGCGAATTCATATGACAGACAACCCCGCGCAAGCGGGGTTGTTTGCTTTTGAGTTGTCGCAGTCGACTAAAGAAAGCGGTGCTTTAAGTGCTTTTTGATTCTGTGTTCGCGATGGAATTTTGCGGACTTGGTGTGACGCGTGGATATTCTGTGCATCTGATGCGGAACGAATGGGCTGTTGTGCTGATATACACCTGTTGAAACAGATATGTATGAGTCACAGCAGCTTTGAAAGGTTGAGTAGGTTGAATCAAGTCAGATGAGGCCGCAGCGCGGCGTGTTGCCGAGACGCGGCTTTTGCGGATGAAACGTGGCTTGTCATGAGCCCGAAGCGCAGCGAGTTGGCTGCGTGGAAAACACTTGGAGATTTGACGATGAAGCGCGCGAAACTGATTGGGTTGGGTTTGTTGGTTGTGGCTTGCGGCGTGGTTGCGGCGGCTGGCTTGGGCGGGTTTGGGCATCATGCGAACGTTCCGGCTGCGGGCGCGGTTGTCGCGGCGAGCGTTGCGAGCGCAGATGCGAAGGCGTTTGAGATTGACGCTGTGCACTCGGCGGTCATCTATCGCATCAAGCACATGAACGTTGCGTGGAACTACGGCCGGTTCAACAAGATGAGCGGGCAGTTTCACCTTGATAAGGAAAACCCCGCCAGCAGCGTGCTGAGCGTGAGCGTTGATGCGTCGAGCATTGACAGCGCGAACACCAAGCGCGATGACCACCTGCGCGGCGGTGACTTCTTTAGCGCGAAGGAGTTTCCGACGCTCAGTTTCGTCGGCAAGACCTTCACTAAGAAGACCGACACCACCTGGGAAGTCACAGGCGACTTGACTTTGCTGGGGCAAACCAAGCCTCTCACCATCACCGTCGAAGACACTGGCCGCGGCGCAGGACGCGGCGGCGGCGAAGTTGCGGGCGTTGAAACCAAGTTTGAAATCAAGCGCAGCGACTTTGGCATGAACTACATGGTGGGCAAGGGCCTGTCCGATGAAGTCACGCTGATGATCGGTCTTGAGGGTGGCCGGTAAGAGCGAGAATTGCGAATGCAAGCCGCGCGCGTTTGACGACGCGTGCGGCTATTTGTGGGCGACGGTTGTTGCCTGCGTCGATGGGATTGAAAGCAGGTGGCGAAGCGGGTTGGCGATTGTGCTGACTCGCTTGGTTGCTGCTGCGGAACAGAACGAGCATGGATCCTGCACTTTTGCAACAACTGGCGATTGGGGCGATTCCCCCGGGGATTTTTGGCGCACTCGTTTTCTTCGCGGTGTGGTGGAGGAAGCAGCCAGCAGTGGGCGGCGTTGAGGGGCCGCTTGATTTTGCGATTGGGCGCGATGTTGTTGTGGTGCTTGCGATTGCGGCGGCGATGCTTGTTATGCATCCGCTGATTACGGCGGGGATCAAACTGCCTGAGTGGGTTGTGCCTCCCAGGCGAGGGGCGGATTGGTTGCCGGTAGTGACGGTGGTAGCGATGTTGATTGCGTTGGCGGGGTTGCTCTTGCGTGGGCAGCGGCTGCCGATGTGGGCTTGGGCGATTGTGGCGAGTGTGGTGGTGGTGGGGCTTGGGGCACTGGCGGCGCAGCGGTTGGTGCGCGAGACTTGGAGTGTGCAAGAGTCGCTGGCGCATCTGGGTGGCGTGGCGGTTATCACGTTTGTGCTGGGGTGGGGGCTGCTGGTGCTGGCGCGCAAGCCGGGCGTGGTGGGTGTGGCGAGCGTGGTGATTGTCGCGGGGAGTTTGGCGAATATTTTGGCGGGACCAATGAACAGCTTGAAGCTGGCGCAGTTAGCGGGTGTGATGGCGGCGGTGTTGACGCCGGCGGCGGTGATGACGTTGATTCGGCCCACGCAAGTACTGGCGATGTCGGCGGTGGCGATGGTGGTGATGGGGCTGGGGAGCGTGAGTTTGCAGGGCGTGGTGTTTGGCAGCGCGAAGGTGTCGAGCGTGGTGTTGTCGCTGGGACTGCTCGCGATTTCGCCTTGGATGGGTGTGCTGGCGGGACGCGTGGTGAAGCGCGATGGGGTTGTCAAGTCGCTGGTGCAACTGGCGGCGGTTGGATTGCCTGGGGCGATTGCGATGGGGGTTTGGCTTGTGCAGCAGAAGGCGGAGAGTGGGGCGGAGTATTGATTGGGTGCGAATGAGTGAATGAAAAACCCCGCGAGATGGTCGCGGGGTTTTTGATTTGGGGGAAGGCATCAAGGCATTCGGCATCGAGGCATCGAGGCACACCGCATCGAGCAACGCAATTAGCGTTTATCGATGGGGGTGTAACGCACGTCGTGCGGGCCTTTGTAATCGACGTCGGGGCGGAAGAGGCGGTTGTCGGCGAGTTGCTCAAGGATGTGAGCGCTCCAGCCGCCGATACGTCCCACGACGAACATGGGCGTGAAGAGGTCGAGGGGCAAGCCAATGCAGTGATAGGTGGTTGCGCTGTAGAAGTCGACGTTGGGGTAGATACCCTTGGCGGCGACAGCGGTGGCCATGGTCTTTTCGATAGCCGTGCTCTTGTCGTAGAGGGCCATGTTGCCGGTGTCTTGCGCGAGCTGCTTGGCGAGGACCTTGAGGTGGGTAGCGCGCGGGTCGTAAGACTTGTAGACGCGGTGGCCGAAGCCCATGATCTTGTCTTTCTTCGCGAGCTTGTCGAGTGTGTATTGCTCGGCGGCTTCGGGCGAAGCGATTTCGTTGAGCATGACCATGACGCCTTCATTCGCGCCGCCGTGGAGGGGGCCACGGAGGCTGCCGATGGCGGCGGTGATAGCGGAGTAGATATCGCTGAGTGTGCTGATGACGACGCGAGCACTGAAGGTGCTGTTGTTGAGGCCGTGGTCGGTGTGGAGGACGAGGCACACATCAAGGGCCTTGGCCATGGTGGGCGTGGGCTTGGTGCCTGAGATCATGTAGAGGACGTTGGCGGCGATGGGCAGGGTCTTGTCGGGCGCGATGATGGGCAGGCCCTTGCGGTAGCGATGGAACGCACCAAGGATGGTGGGCGTGACGGCCAGCAGCGTGAGGGCTTTGTCACGCACGCTGGGCAGGTCGGTGGCGTTGGGCTTGGGGTCAATCAGGCCCATCGCGCTCACGGCGGTGCGGAGCACGTGCATGGGCTGAGCATCTTTGGGCATGCTCATGACAAGCTGCGAGATGTACGCGGGCATGTCGTAGCGGGCGCGGATGGCGGACTCAAAGTCGGCGAGTTCGGCCTTCTTGGGAAGGCGGCCATTCCACAGGAAGAAGACGCTTTCTTCAAAGCTGCTGTTGCTGGCGAGTTCGCCGATGGGGATGCCAATTAACTCGAGCACGCCCTTCTCGCCATCGATGAAGGAGATTTTGGTTTCCGTCGCGACGACGCCTTCGAGACCTTTGGAGTACGACATGCTGGCTTGCCTTTGTGTCCACCGACACGAACTTGACCGTTGCAGTTGACTGTCCTCCCGCCGCCGCGTCACCACAACCGGAGGGGGGCTGCGACTATAGAAACGCGAGTGTGAAAAGCCCAATGGGTGCGGGACTGAATCGAGAGGCTTTCGGTAGTTTCGACTGTTTCCGTAGATGAGTGCACGCGAGGGCCTAAAGGTTTCAAGAATGGGTCGCTACGCTGCGGTTTGGCCTAGGAGTTCCCTTGTCTGCGGGGCAAATGTTGCATGCTTATTCCGCTTTCCATCGACCGTCCCCGCCAGCGAGCGACCATTGTCACGCCGATGATTATTACGGCGTGTTTTGTGGCGTTTTTTGTGCAGTTTTGGCTGAATCGCGACGCGGACCCGCGAATGCCGCCGGCGGAGATGGCGCTATACGTGAGGCGTGAGGGGCTGGTGTGGTGGCAGTTGATCACGTATGCGTTTTTGCATGGCGGATTTATGCACATTCTGGGAAACATGTTGTTTCTGTGGGTGTTTGGGCCGGCAATTGAGGACCGGCTGGGGCACTGGTGGTTTTTGTTGTTCTATCTGGCGGGGGGTATGGTGGCGGGGTTGACGCACATTGCGTTTGAGCGAGCGCCGGCGCTGGGAGCATCGGGGGCAGTGGCGGCGTGTACGGGTGCGTTCCTTGTCATGTTTCCGCGCACGATGGTGCGTGTGCTGATCATTTTTCTGATGGGCGGGGTGTACAACATCGCGGCGATGTGGGTGATTGGCTCGGCGATCATGTGGGACATTTTTGTGAACGCGACGACGAATCAGGGTGTTGCGTACATGGCGCACTTGGGCGGGTACGCATTTGGTGGCGGCGTGGCGTTTACGCTGCTCGCGACCAAGCTGGTGCCGCGTGAGCCGTATGACATGTTCAGTGCAATCAAGCAATCCAAGCGGCGAGCGGAGATTCGCAGTGCGATGCAGGCGACCGAGAAGGAGCGAGCGCGGCTGCAGAGGCCAGCGGAAGTGACGCAGCGCGAGATGGAACTGCGAGCAGCGGTGACGCAAGCACTGGCAGCGCACGATGCCCCGGCGGCGTGTGAGGCGTATCGCACGTTGGCTCGCGAGTTTGCGGGAGCCGACGCGGTGGGTGTGCTTGCGCGAGATCAGCAGTATGTGATAGCGTGCAAGCTGTACGAAGCGGGCGACATCGCGACGGCGAGCGGGGCGTTTGCGAGCTTTTTGAAGGCGTATCCGCGAGATAGAGAAGCGGGGAATGTGTGGCTGCTGCTGGGGACGATGCAGGCGCAGAGCGGTGATGCGGCGGCGGCGAAAGTGAGTTTGACGAAGGCGACGGAGATTTTGGAAGAGGCGAGCATGCTGGAGATGGCGAAGGGGGAGTTGGCAAAGCTGGGGGTGAGTGGTTTGTGACTTGCGCGTGGTGGGTTGTGGTTGTTGGCATGCTGCCGCCCCGGAGGTGCTGCCTACCGGTGGTGCGCATACCACTACTGCATGCGCACGCGTATCAAAATCTGCGGCATTCGAGATGTGGACTCAGCATTGGCGGCGGCGGAAGCTGGGGCGGATGCGATTGGGCTGGTTTTTGCGAAGCAATCACCGCGGGTGGTTGAGCCTGAAGACGCGTTTGACATCATGAGTGCGCTGCCGCCTTTTGTGGCGAGTGTGGGCGTGTTTCGTGATCACAGCGTCGATGACTTTGCGGATATTGAAGAGCAGTGCCCGACGTTGTACTCGCAGTTGCATGGCGAGGAGGATGTTCGCACCGTGAAGGCGTGCGGGCCTGATGTGATCAAGGCGATTAGCTTTGACGAGAAGACGATTCAGGCAGAATTGTTCAAGTGGGCCGCGCTGGATGAAGTGTGCGCGATTCTGATTGACGCGAAAACGCCTGGAAATGGCGAAGCGTTTGATTGGCGGCTGCTGCAACCTTACATCGACACGGTGACGACGCCCATCATCATCGCGGGCGGATTGACGCCTGCGAATGTGGGTGAGTGCATTCGCGAGCTGAGGCCTTGGGGCGTGGATGTGAGCAGCGGCGTGGAGCGAGAGCGGGGCGTGAAGGATGAAGAATTAATGGCGGCGTTTTGTGATGCGGTGAGGGAGGCGGACGCGCGGTGAGAGAGCGGGGAGCGGGAAAGAAATGCCAGAGCGAAGTTGGTTCGCTGGTTGATCGCTTTCTCGCGAGGCATTCTCCCTCGCCCCTTCTCTGTGTTTCTGTGCCTCTGCGGTGAACGAAACCACTAACCGCCCTGGCCTACTCCATCGCGATGGCGCGTTGGCGGATGCCGTCGATGACGTCGCGGACTTCGCCCGCCATGCGGCTGTTGGGGAATTGGGCGATGATTTTTTCGCCGATTTCTGCGGCGGATTTCCATTGTTTGTCTTGCAGCGCGAGTTTGAACTGAGCGCCCAGATTGTCGCGGGCCTTGCCGATCACGCCGCGGGCCATTTCGCGCAGGGGCTCGGCTTCTTCGGGCGTGAGGTATTGGTCGAGTTGGCGCAGGCGTTCCATGGCTTCGTCGGCTTTGCCCTCTTGGGCAGCGAGGAAGAAGCTGCGTTCGAGTTCTTGCTTGTGCGTCATGCGGACGGCGATAACGCGATGATCGAGGTTCGCGACTTTGGTCACGCTGGGGAAGAGCCGCTGGACTTTTTGTGCTTCGGCGATGGCTGCGTCCCAGTGACCGGCGGCCATGAGATTTTCGACTTGTGCAACGGCGGCGATCACGGCTTGATTGGTGGTTTCAAAGCGGGCGCGTTCGATGCGTTGGCGGTATTCCTCTGAAAGCTGCAACGCGCCGAAGCGATTGGCCAGGCGATTGACCAGCACCATCGCGCCGTCCCAGTCTTGGTTGGTGATGTCATCTTCGATTGCGCGCTTGAGCATGTCGCGCTCGTGCTGGCGGAAGAGGACTTGCTTGGCGTCGTCGGAAAGTTGCGACTGTGCGACGAGGCGTTGCAGTTCGCTTTGCAGAGCTTCGAGATCGCCCGAGTTGCTGGTGCCTCGCGAGGAGCCGTGGACCCAGCGAACGATGAGCACGATGGCGACGGGCAAGAGCGTGAGCACCAGCGCAACGCCTATGAAGCCTGCAAGACTTTCGCCTTTGCGGATCATGAGAATGCTGGCGACGAGAGCTGCGCCGTAGCAGAGGGTACTGATGGCGACCACGAGCCACTGCGCAGATGAGACGCGGCGGATGGGTTGGGTCTTGCCGAAGACGGCGTCGATGGTTTGATCGGTCGTTGAGGTGGTCATGAGGACGCGGGGACTGGGATGCCCGGAGCTGGGATGCCTCGAGTGGTTGCGACGCGTGTTTCCCCTCGAGGCATGAGCGTAGTGGGGTGGGCATGATCAGGTGCAGTCGGGTGAGCGGACGGATGCGGGGGGCGGGTGTCTCCTAGAATGCTCCCCTTGGCCAAGAAACCTGACAAATCCGATCCGTCCAATCAGATCATTGCGGAAAATCGCAAGGCTCGGCATGATTTTGTCATCGACGAGACGCTTGAGTGCGGCATCATGCTGACGGGGTCAGAGATCAAGAGCGTGCGCGACAAGCAGATCAGCATCGGCGAAGGGTGGGTGCGTGTGACGGAGAATCCGCCCACGCTGATGCTGCAGCAGGTGCATATTGGCGAGTACAAGCCTGCGGGTGCGCTGGGGCATAAGCCGGTGCGGGCGCGAGTGCTGCTGGCGAAGAAGGGTGAGATTCTGAAGATCGCCCGCAAGTTCACGAAGGGGACGACGATTGTGCCGCTGAAGATGTATTTCAAGGGCGGCTGGGCGAAGGTGCTAATTGGGATTGGGCACGGGGCGAAGGTGCACGACAAGCGCGAGAGCATCAAGCAGAAGGATGCGAAGCGGGAGATGGCGCGGGCGATGTCGCGGAAGTTTTGAAGATCATCCAGCGCGTTTGCGTGGCGCGACGTAGTCGACGTGCGATGTCGGTTTAGGAATTGGCTGGCCGTCTTCTTTCAGGCCTTCGATGTGAAATTCGATTGCATCACGGATGCGAGCGAGCACGAGTGGACGTGTGCGTGCCGTGGCAACGCAGCCGGGTAGATCGGGCACATAGGCTGCGAAGCCGGTCTTCGATTTTTCAACGACAACGGCGTATTTCATGCTGATTCGCCCTTCAGACCGGATTGCTTCAAGATGCTATTGAGCGTTCCTGGTGGAAGATCATCGGATGCCTTACCTGCAACTGTAACACGTCCGGGCTTGGATGCATGCTTGTACTGACGATGGCTGCCGCGTGTTGCGACGAGATACCAACCATCGCGTTCGATGAGTCGGATGACATCGCGGACCTTCATTGAGGCATGATACGAAGAGTTCCGACGCGTGTCGCGGATTGCGTTAATTGGTTGGTGGCAGATCCGGACCTTCGCGGAGCCTCAGGTCCGGCGTCAGGAGTTAGATTCCGCCGCCTTTGCCGGTCATTTCGAGCTTCTTGGCGGCCAGGGCGCGGGCGTGCATGAGGTCTTCGGTTGCGGCGGGGGTGTTGTCTTTGGGCTTGGCGCCCTGCAATGCGCGGGCTTCGGCTTCGGCATCGGCTTTGGTCAGCGTTTCGGTGGCCCACGCTTTCTCAGCGAGAATAGTGAGTTCTTCGTTGGCCATCTTGATGAAGCCGCCGTCGATGAGGAAACTGCGGCTGCCGCCTTTGCTGCCCGTGCCTTGCATTTTGGCATCGTCGGCAAAGTCGAGGCGAAGTTCGCCCATGCCCAACTTCATGAGCATGGGGGCGCGGCCTGGCATGACGCCCAGAAGGCCGTCGAACATGGGGACGCTGGCGTAGACGCACTTGTCGTCGATGAGGCCGGCGGTGGGAGTGACGAGCTTGCAGCGGAAAGACTTCTGGGCCACGGGGCGGTGCTCCGGTACGGGTACTGTCAGTTGCGAGGCACGCGTGCCTGCGGGGGCCAATAGTAGACGATCGACGGGCGGTTGGGAATTGGCGGCGGTTTGGAGTCTGATGTCGCGAAGAGTTGTCATGACGTTGGTTGGGTTGGCCATTTGTGTGGTCTTGCTTGCGGCTGGACGGATGTTGATCGGGGGCGTGGGGTTTGAGGGCGGGCAGTGGGATGTGATTGTGGAGCTGCGCGGGCTGAAGGTTGCAACGGCGGTGCTGACGGGGGCGAGTTTGGCCTTGGCGGGGGCGTTGTTGCAGGGGCTGCTGCGCAATCCGCTGGCATCGCCTGATTTACTCGGGTTGGCGTCGGGCGCGGGGCTGGGCGTGATGTGCGCGGTGTACGCGGGGTACTTGGCGGGCGCGGGACTGGCTGATCCGGGCGGCATTGGCGCGACGGGCGCGGCGATTGTGGGGGCGTGTGGGTCGCTGGCGATTGTGTACCTCGCGAGTCAGCGGCGGTGGTTTGTGGAGCCGGTGACGTTGATTTTGGTGGGTGTGATTGTCGGCGTGATGTGTGCGGGGGGCATCACGCTGCTGAAGCACTTGATGCCCGATCAGGGCGTGGCGGCGGCGCGGCTGCTGACTGGTGCGCTGCGCGATGATGTGCGGGGCGTGCATTTGCTGACGACGGGTGCGCTGCTGGTGGTGTGTGCGGCAGTGTCGCTGGCGATGCATCGCTGGCTGGATGCGTGTAGTTTGAGCGAGGATGAGGCGCGGAGTGTTGGTGTGCCGGTTGGGTTGGTGCGAGTGGTGCAGTTTGCGTGCGCGGGTGCGCTCACGGCGGGGAGTGTGGTGCTGGCGGGGCCGATTGGATTTGTGGGGTTGGTTGCGCCGCATATGGTGCGGTTGTGTGCTGGTCCGGGCACGCGCGTGATGGTGGTTGGATCAATGTTGTGCGGTGCGGCGATGGTGGTGGGGGCGGACTGCTTGGTTGCGCTGGTGCGCGAGTGGCAGCCTGGGATGGGAAGACTGCCCCTCAGCGTGGTGACGGCGCTGATTGGTGGGCCTGTGTTTGTGTGGTTGTTGCGGCGGGCTGATGCGTGACCTGAGGGCGTGCGAAGGTCAGGATGGGAGATTGGGGGGTGTTTGAGCCGGACCTTCGCGGAGCCTCAGGTTCGGCATTGGGAGAGGAGTTGGTTAAACTGGCTTTGGAAGCTGCAGAATGGGGTGGCCCCAGCGGCGCAAGGGTGGTTGGTGTTTGCGACCAGTGAGTTTGCGCAGGGTTTCGTACGCGGGTAGCGCGACGACTTCTGTTAGTTCGGCGAGCGTCGCGGGCACGGTGCCGAAGTGCTTGCGCATGTAGTAGTAGCGGCTTTCGTAGTAGAACTTGGCGATGCAGCCCTTGATGCGGTCGTCGCTTTCTTCGGCTGCGCTCACGCCTCCGATGTGGCTGACGACGGCTTGTGGCACCGCCCAGATTTCGTAGCCTTCGTTCAGCACACGCCGGCAGAGGTCGGCTTCTTCCCAATAGAGAAAATATCGCGGGTCAAAGCCACCGAGTTTGTTCAGCAGTTGCGTGCGGCCCACGAGCATGGAGCCGCTGACCCAGTCGGTGCGGAAGGCGGCGGTGCCGGGTATGACTTGTTGGCGGCGTTTGTGTGAGCTGTGCAGGCCCAGGGCATCGCCCAGGACGTCACTCACACGTGGCAGTGCGCCGACGGCTTGGATGTGTGCGTCGCTGCCTTCGCCGGAGCGGATGGCAGGGCCGCAGATGCCGCAGCGGTCGTGGGTGTCCATGAAGTCAACGATTGCGCGAACGGCGTCGGGCTCCATTTGGGCGTCGGGGTTGAAGAAAACGACGTAAGGCGTGGTGGCGGCGGCAAGGCCCACGTTGCAGCCTCGGCCAAAGCCGATATTGCCATCGCCGAGAATTACTTTGGCGAAGGTCGCTTCGCGAGCAAGGATTTCGCGCGTGTTGTCGGGGCTGGCGTTGTCGACGATGATGAGATCAAGCACGCCGGCGTCGACGCACTTCTTTGCACTGGCGAGTGCGTCGGAGATGGTTTTGCTGGATTTGTACGTGACGATGACGCCCGTGAGTTTGGCTCGCGAGGGCAATTGTGCTGGTTGGGGAGTGGACGTAGTCACGGCTTATGTTGGTTGTGATGCGGCGGGCAACGCTTGCTGCGCGGGCGGTGGCGGCGGGGCGATGGCGGCCTGCATTTGTTTGATGAGTTGCGGCGTGGGCGCAAGGCCAGCGACTGCTCCGGCGCACAAGATATAGAGCGGGTTGAGCATGGCGTTGAACATGCAGTCGATGACGAACATGACCAAGATGAGACACAAGCCAAGGCCAGGCAGCAGCCACGGATGCCAGACGGCCCATGCCTTCCAGCGATGAATGAAGAGAAGGACGGGCAATGTCATTGCAATAAGCCACGCACCCATGCCCAGTAAGCCGCGTTGACCGAAGAGAATGAGCCACCAGCCATCGACGATGAGACGCGCCGCGGCAGCGTCGTCGGCTTCGCCACGGCTGCGGCTGTGGCCGCCCCAGCCCAGGAGTGGACGCTTCCAGGCGCGATCGTTGAGGACGTTCTCGCTGCGGAGGCGAAATTCAAGTGATCCGGCGCGCTCGTCACCACCTACGAGGCCCGACATGGTGACAAGTTGGCTGCCGTCCCAAAGTTCAGTCACGCGGAGGCTGATGTATGCAAGGGGAACCAAAGCCATGATGGTGATGATGACCGGGAGCTTGAGTTGGCGCGCGGCATACGCGACGATCATGGCGATGACCATGAGCGAGAGTGCACCGAAGCTGCGGCAGCCTACTGCGACGAGACCGATGCCTGTCACCAGAACGCTGATGGGAATCGACATGAGCTTGCGGACCGAGCCTGACATCCAGAGCATGAGCCCGGCGACGGTGGTGCAGCACATCCACAGGCTGAGCATGAGGCCGTGCTGCATGAAGACCATGGGACGGAAGCCGCCGTAGCGCTTGGTCTGGCCGAAGCTATGCTGGTGATAGCCGTAGAGCATGCGATTGAGCTGCGGGCTGAATCGCAGTTCGTACACGACCAGCGGCGCGTAGATGAGGCCACTGACGAAGATGACGAGCAGCAGTTCTCGCATGCCGGCGAGTGATGAGAAGTAGACGCGGGCGAGGAAGTAGGGAATGGCGAAGTAGGTGAGTTGACGGAAGATGGTTGAGAGCGCGTCGTTGAAGCCCAGGCCGTTGCTGATGCTGGTGAGACCGGGCAGCACGAGGAAGAGCAGCATGGGGATGTCGAACCACGCGGGGCGAAACGCGAGGATGCGTTTGCTGTCGAAGACAATTGCGCCGAAGGCAGCGGCGAAGGCGATGGCGAAGTATTTGTCGTAGTCGGGCAGGCCCAGGATGGGAAAACGCACCGCAGGCGGCAGAAACAGCCAGCCCATGACGAGCGCACTGGCCACGGCCCGTGGTGCGGGCATGATGGCGAAAAAGAGCAGGCTGAAAGGGACGTACCCCAGCAGCGAGATTTGGACGAGCGCGTTCAGCAAGCGTGGTTGTGGTCCTGACTTTCGCGAACTTTCTGGCTACTGGGAATGCGAACAATACCTCACGCAGGAGTGAAGTGCAACAAGTGAAGTACAAGAAGGGTATCGGTCGTTTGTCGTGCCTAAGCGAGCGAAAACGCGACCAAACACGCGTCGAACGAGCAAAAGTTATTGTGATGGTGCAGCTACTTGGCCGCTTGCCTGGCAGGCTACTTGGCTGGTTTGGCGAACCGCTTGAAGTAAGGCAGATGCGGGCCCACAAGCCGCCACGCGTGGGCAAAGCCGGGCGAGTAGATGAGCAGCACGGCGAAACCCGCGAGGGTCATCTCGACGAGGGCATGCCAGCTTTGGCGGGCACAGAGCCAGTGCAGAGCCAAGCCCGCAGTGATGGCGATGAGCAAGTACAGCGTGTACATTACTTCGCGGCGAATGCCGTGCAGGCCGGCTTTGCGAAGCTCGAGCATGATGTAGGCTTGCTTGATGATGTCGGACAGCAACATGCCAGCGATGGCGCCGAGCATGCCAGGAACGGGGTCGGTTGGAGTGCGAGCGAGGAAGTACCCCAGCGGCATGAACGCCACGAGGGCGATGAGCTTGATGACGTTGCTGCCCACGACGGACTTTGGCTTGTCGAGTGCGAGCAGCGTGCTGGTGCCGGTTGATTGCAGCACGCGAAACCAGGCGAGCATCGCGACCCAAGGCATGAGGGCGATGGCGGGCTGGAATTTTGCGGGGTACGCAAGAGCGATGAATCCGGGGACGATCGCCGCGAGGCTGGCGGTCATTAGACCTGCAACGAGCAAGATGATGGTGTTGGCATCGCGGTATTGATTCGCGGGGATTTCGTGTGTTTCGCGAGCGCGCGACAGCGCGGGCATGAGCACCGCGAAGGAGATGCGATTGATGATGTCTTGCGGCACCAGCGAGAAACTCATGGCGATGCCGAACATCGCCGACAGTTCAAGACTGTTGACAAGTTTGGGGAAGATGAGTCTGTCAAGCTGAGCGGCGGCGAAGGTGAGCAGCGTGGAGAGCATGATCCAGCGAGCGAAACCGAGGAGCTCTTTGCGAGCCTGCGGATTCGTGTGAAATCGCATCATGGGGCCAGGAAACATGACATATGAAAGCACGACGCGCGAGAGACTGGTCGCGACGTTGCCCAGAACCAGAGCCCAGACGTTGCGCGTGTAGTACGCGATGACGACGCCTGCAACGAGCCCGATGACTTGTGCGCAGATATCGAAGATACTGCAGAGCTTGAGCCGCAGATGCCGCACGGCGAGGTGGTTGTTGAGCGAATTGAAGCCCGTGACGGCCATGATGCCAGTGCTGGCAAGGAAAACAGGGAGCAGCGAGAGCCACGGATTCTGCGGGTCTTGATAGAGCAGCGCGAGAGGCACGCTCAAGATCATGCCGACGATGCCGATGACGATGCCGCGAATGACTTGCATCGTCCATGCGGTTGCGATGAAGTCTTCGTCGGGTTCTTCCTTGCGTTTGATGATGGCGGTGCCCACACCAATGTCGCTGAAGCTGTTGATGCCTTGGTTGAGCACGCCGACGATTTGCATCGTGCCGAAGGCGGCGGCGGGAACCAGGTGGGCAAGCATCACGTTGGAAACAACTCGCAGTGGCTGGCCGACAAGTTGGCTGAGCGTGGTCCAAGCAGCACCCGAGACAGCCCGGCTGCGAGCCGAGCCTGCGGGAGGCGTTGGCTGCGAGTCTGAGGCGATGTTGACGGGAGCTTGTGTCAAGTGATTCACATGGAATGCGGCTTACCAGCGAAATTCGCCACGGCGGACGGCATTGTTCGCTGAAATCAACACGGCAGCATCAAATGGAAAGAGCAAGAGTGCTATCGGAAGGTGAAGAAGACGTTTAGGCCAGCTCTTGTATCGGAGATTGCGGAGGCGTTTAGTGAGCAGGCCCGGCTGCATGACCCACCAACCTTTGTTCGCGATGCGTTCCTTCACGACGGTTCGCAGCCACTGCGGATCGCGTTCGATGCTTTCGCGAATGTACTCGCCGGGGTGCTTGTCCTTGGGAAGAGCCCACAGTTTGTCATACAGGCACGCATTGATGCGCGCGCCAACCAGCAAGCGGCGCGTGTGCTTGATGACGCCCGCAGGACTGGTGACCGCTTCGTAAATCTGGCTTGCCGCAGGTTCGCGCACAATGCGATCGGTGTTGTCTTGCGACTTGAACAAGTCGGTAATCAGCATCGCACGCATGAAGCCGTCTTCAGTCAGTAATCCGGGCGGCATCCACACCTGGCGAATGATATCGCCGCGCACGACGTACAGACTGCCGGCGATTGTCGCAGGGCCTTCTTCGTTGGTGCGGCTGACGGCAAGGCTTATGCGTTCGCTGAGCGATTTATTCTGCTTGAACGCAACGTCTTTGAGCGGCCGGCCCACGGCAGCGTGGGCGGCGGGCGTTGCGAGCAGTCTGTCAAAGACCATGCGCAGCGCGCGGTCGTGATTGAACGTGATGTCACTGTCGAGCAGCATCACAAAGTCGGCGTCTTGGCGAGCGTGCGTGTGCACGTACACATTCCACGCGTTGCTCTTGCCTGGCACAGGCACTTCTTCGACGCGAGCAGTCACGCGAACAGGTGTTGGTAGCGCGGCGAGTTCTCGACACACGCTTTCACGAGCGATCTTCGCGGTGTCGTCCTTGCAGCCGTTGGGAACGATGATGAGTTCAAGCTCATCTCCCGCCGGAAGCTCACGCAGCAGCGTTTGCGCGAAGACGCAGCGGATCGTGGTGTCGATCCGCTGCGCTTCGTTGTAGGCAAGCATGCCGATGCTGATCTTCATATGCCTTGACTGTTCGCTAACCACTCACTGAATTACTCACCGACGACCGCGTAGCCCGCGCCGGGCACGGTGGGCTGGCTCGAACCATCGGGCTCGGGCAAGCCAAATCCCTCGCGAATATAGCGGTTGACAGCGGCGGCGGTCAACTCCGGACGCCAGTTGTTGCGGCTTTGCTTGCGAGCTTCGGCGAGGAAAGCTGCAAGCGTGGGCTCGAGACCGACGGTGGCAGCATAGCTGTTGATATCGCGTGATGCGTCCGGGAAGGTCGGTAAGTTGGTCAGCAACTGGTCGCGATCACTCGAAGGCAGCGCAGCTTGTGCGGTGCGCTGTGCCCATGTGGGCGCGTCGATGACGCTTTGTGGCGATTGCGTGAAGAACCAACCTTGACTTGCGGGATCGATTGAGAAGAAGCGGTTGTTGCGCCACGTGCCGCCGGGCGTGCCGCTGCTGGGTGCAGTTGCAACCATCGCGCCACCATCGGGCTGAATGAACCAGTTGTCGCGCAGCACCGCTGCTGCAGGCAGAGGCGAATCAAGACGGAAGACCAAGCCGCGACGCGGTTGGTTGGCGATGGGGGCGCCTTGCCAGTCGTACACGATGTTCTGCGCGAGCGTCAAGCTGACGCTGCCCAGGTCGCCGTGCAGAATGCCTGGTTCGCCGCCTTGAGCCGAGACGTTGTGAGCGATGATGTTGCGCTCGACGATGCCACCTGTGCTTCGGTGCACACTCATGCCAAAGCCGCGAGGAGCGAAGCTGCCGGTGTTGGGAATGCCGATGTCGGTACTGTCCAGCACGACGTTGTAGCGCATGCTGCCGGTCCAGTTCTGATCGGCGCTCGCCATGGCGTGACCGGCAGTAATGCCCAGCGGGTTCTTGAGACTGAGGTTGTTGAAGGCGTTCATGTTTTGGCCGCGCATTTGGATGCCCGTTGCGCTGGCGCGAGAAGTGATGGTGTTGCGAATGAGGACGTTGGTGCAACTGGGCACAAGATAGAAGTTGTGGTTGAAGATGGTGCTTTGCGCGTTCGGCACACCAGGCGCCCAGCCGTTGTGGTCAACGAGGCATTCATCGACGAGGAAGCCATTGACACCCACGACGTAGAAGCCTTGGCTGTGGCTGCCAGTCGAGAACGAGTTGAGAATCTGGCTGCGGCGGAAGGTGATGCCCGTGATGGTATCAGTCGGGCCCGGGGGCTGAATCGTTACGTTGCCTGCGTAATACTCGAAGACGCAGTCTTCAACCAGCAGGTTGCCACCTTTGCCGTACCACACAAGGCCATTGACGTTGGACGTTGGCGCATAATTCGGATCGCCGGGCATGCGGCGATTTGCTTGGAAGTGCACGCCGACGATCCAGAGGTTGCCGTTCCAATCGCCAGCACCTTGAATGCGCATGCCGATGTCGCGAGCGCCCGCCTTGATGATGGGCCGAGCGGGATCATCGCCATACGTGTGAATCACGATGGGTTCAGCTGCACTGCGACCAGCTCTATCCCACGCACCATATTGACCGGCGACTGCTTGATCAATCCAAACGTCGCCACGGCGCAAACGCATGTGGTCGGCGCTGTTGGGGCGCACGAGCTGATAGCCGCGGTAGAGCGTGCGGACGGCTTGATCAGGCGTGAGGCCCGTGTTGCTGTCGCTACCCTGACTGCTGCTGACGAAAACTTCGCGAGCGCCCGGAGCAAGCGTGATGGGCGTCCAGCCATCGGTCACGTTGACGACAATCCAACTCGTCCACTCGCTCATGCCGCCAGCGTTGAAAGCCTGCACGCGGTAGCGAAACCGGCCAAGGCCCGGCGTGTCGCTGAAATCATCTGCGTTTGCGCTGGTGGTGAAAGACTGGGTTGCGCCCCAAGTGCTGTTACTGAAGGACTCGCGCTCGACGCGAAAGCCATCTTCATTGAAGCTGGCGTCCGCCCAAGTCACGTTGACGCCGGACTGATTGCCCGCGTCCATGGCGCTCACGTTGCTGGGGCGTGCGGGCACGGTTTGTGCAATTGTGACGTTTGCCCACGCTGACCAGTTTGAGTAGCCAGCGTTGTTGTAAGCGCGAACGCGGTAGGCAAATGCGCCATCGCCTGAGTTGTCGATGTAGCCTGTGACGTTGCTGTTGAGCACCACGCGCGAGGTAAACGCAGGGTTGCGTTCAAGCTCAAACCCAAGTTCGTTATCGCTGGAATCGGTCCAGACGATGCCGCTGCGCAGCACTTGGTCACTGGCGCTGATGCCTGCAGGTTGATTGGGAACGACCGTTGAGGGATCAACTTGTGGCGCGGCGATCGTGATTTCGCGCCAAGGCGTGAACTCGCTGATGCCGCCGGATGTCACAGCTGCGATGCGGTAGCGGTGAGTGCCAACTCCGGGTGCGTCAATTTGCTGCTCGCGGTTGCGAAGGGCGTTGAAGGCGCGTGTGGCACTCCAGGAGTCGTTTGACATGCGCTGGTGTTCAACGCGGAAGGCTTCCTCGTTGTCGCTGGCGTCAGTCCACGTCAGTGTGACGCGCTGGTTGTCGCCTGCATCAACAAGCGAGAGGTTCGCCGGCGCGGTCGGCAGCGTGTTGACAATCGAGATCGTCACCCAGGGCGACCAATCACTCGCGCCAGCAGCGTTGACTGCGCGGACGCGATACTGGAAGTCGCCATGACCACTGTTATCGATATAGCCAGTCGCATTCTCGCTCATGCGCAGCCGGCCTTCGCCAAACGCTGGAACGCGTTCAAGCTCAAAGCCGCTCTCGTTGCTGCTTGCATCCTGCCACGACATCCCCGCGCGACGATTGCCGTTGTCGGCGACGTCGAACCCAACCGGTGCTGCGGGAGCTGTCAGAGTTTGCTCGTCCTCGGGCGTGGGTAGCACACGTGGTGCAACGTTCACAGTCGTCCAACTCGTGAAGCCGCTCACGCCGACATCACCAACAGCGGCGAGGCGATAACGGTGAACGCCAGGGCCAGGCGTATCGATCTGCTGCGTCGTGTTGGGAGCGATGATGATTGAAGTCGCGCTGGCCCAGTTGTCATCTTGGCTTTGGGTCTGGCGTTCAAGGCGGAAGCGAGTTTCGTTGTCGGCTGTATCGCGCCAGTTCAGACGCACGCGCACGCCGTCACCAAGATCAGCACTGACCAGTTGCTCTGGTGAAGTAGGAACAGTGTCCGCGACAACGATCTGCGTCCAGTCTGACCATTCGCTGATGCCGCCAGCGCCAACTGCACGAATGCGGTACTTGAAGCTGCCAACGCCCGAGTTGTCATTCAGGCTGCGGTTCGCAGCATCGAAGACGCGCATGCCCATGGGGAAGGCGGGCTCGCGTTCGAGTTCGTATCGCGTCACGTCACCGGTCGCCGCATTCCACGACAACGTGACACTGCGTGCGCCACTGTCGCTGCCGTTCACGCCGCTGGCAAGCGCGGGAGCAATACGCTGCGTGGGTGGTTGATCGGTCGGACTTGGTTGCTGGATGTTCTGTGCTTGCGTCGTGGCTGGTTGCTGCACCGCAGCCACAGGAGGTGTGACGGGTTGCTCAGCCTGCTGAGGCGGGGCAACAGGTGCGGCCAGCGTCACAAGTTGCCAATCGCTGTACCAACTGCGACCTGCGGTGTTGCTTGACGCAACGCGATACGCAAACGTACCTGCGCCGGGCGTGTCAAGCACGCCTTCGCTGTTGGCGGGCAGTTGCAATTCAACAGGGTCAGTCCACGAGTTGCCAATGGCTTGCCGGCGTTGAACAACAAAGCCACTTTCGTTGGGCGAAACATCGCTCCACGTCATGCGAAGCGTGGCGTTGGCGTTTTCACGAGCCGAGCGAACCGTGGACGGTGTACGCAGATTGCTGCGAGTCACTCCACGCAAGCCGCTGGGGCGACGTTCGTTCTCAGGCATCGCGATGCCATCAGGCTGCGCGAAGACGCCCGGGCGAGCGACGCGGGTCACGTTGCGTACGAGTTGTGGCGTGTTATTCGTGTAATTGTTGAAGATGCTGGGCGCAGCTTGGTCGTTGTTGTTGACCAGGGGCGGCGCAACGCGGATAAGCCCGCGTGCAGCTTGTTGCGTGCGGCTGCGCGTGGGTGTGTTGTTTCGCCAGGTCGTCGCGGCGGGAGCAGGGGTGACAGTGGTACCCGGCTGCTGAGAGCTTTCCTGCGCGATGGCAGCGGCAATGGGCAGGCCCAGAGAGAAAGCACTGGCAGACAAGATGAGCAGACGGGTCGGGGACATAGCGGCTCCTCGGCGCGTATTCACGCATCGAGAAGATCGGTTGTGGAAGGCATGGCGAAAGACCATGCGGGCGAGTTACCCATCTTGCCTACGTCGCGCACGCACCTAGCGCGGGCAGCACTGCTTATGCGGGCGATTGTGGGACTTTGGGTAACTCAGCAAACGGGCGATAATGTCGCATCAGTGTGAATGCCCGTGATCATGCTGGTGATCGTGCTTGTGTTCATGAGCATGATCGTGCTTGTGGTCATGCTTGGGGGCTTTGGGTTTGGCTTTCGCGCGTTTGCCGCCAGCTTTCGACATGCAGTCCTTGCAACGCCCGAAAAGCGTCACATCGTGCGACTCAAGTTCAAATCCCTTGGGCGTGAGTTCTTCAAAATGGCCGCAGCAGCCCGCGAGCTCGAACACCTTGTCGCAGGTGTTGCAATGAAAGTGGTGGTGATGGGCCTTGCCCGCGATTTCGTATCGCGCGCTTTGGCCCGGGATGTCCACGGTCTGAATCTCGTCGGCCTCAACCAGCAGCTTGAGCGTCCGATAGACGGTCGCAAGCCCTAGGCCCTCGGCATCTTCACCCGCAAGGTCCAGAATCTCTTTGGGCGACACCGGCGCATCGGCTTTGGCGATGGCGTCACGAATGGCGGTGCGTTGGCGTGTGTTACGTGTGTCTTGCTGCGTCACCTTTGCGTTCCCTACCCGATGTACCTCTCTGTACTTACTTTGCAGCTTGCTTGTTCTCGGTCTTCTTCGGCTTTTCTTCGCCTTCAGGCTTCCAGTTCAGCCGCTTCTTCATGTTCTCGAAGGAGAAGGGTCCGTTACCCGCTTCAATCGCGTCGCTCAGTTGCGATGCCGCGAGCGATTGCGCCACGCGGTTATCGAGCTGGCGGATCTTTTCGACCGTCAGCGGATCAATTCCCACGACTTGCCCCAGGACAAGCAGGCGGTTGCCCGGAATCGCTACAGCAATCGCCCGCGTCGCGAGGTTGGCATCGCTGGCAGCGTTCAGCCCCAGTTGAGCGCCAGCGGTTGTAATCGCGTCGCGCAGCGGCTTGGGATCAGTCACTTCTGCAAGTTGGCCGCCCTGCTCTTTGGTGAACTGCTGCGAACGCAGGACCGTGCTGTCAAGGCTCGCCCTGCCAGCGGGCATGCTTGCGTTGATTGCCTTGACGGTTGCGTCCAGACCTTCGGTTGCGACCTGCGCGCGGTAGCCTTCGATCCTCGCGGCGAGCTTTTCGTATGCGGCTTGCTGACGCAGATCAGTCACCACTTGCTCACGCACTTCGGCCAGCGAGTCGGCGGGGCCGGTCTTGCGTACGTCGGTCACAAGCAAGAAGTACGCGTTGCCCGTGCTGTCGGTCATCACGCCTTCAAAGGGCACGCCCACTTGCATGCCAAAAAGGCTTGAGCCGCTGAGTTCATAGACGCCAGCGAGCACGTTCTCGAGTTGGTACTCATTCGCGCCCGAACTGAAGGTTGCAAAGCCGATGCCCGCCGTGTCCATCGCTCGCGAAACCAGCGTCCAGTTGCTGGTGCGTGAGGTCACAACCGGCGGCGTGATAGTCATCTTCGCGCTGGCCTTCACGCCATCAGCAATGCTCTGAGCGAGAGCCTGCATGGTCGGTGCCTTGCTCGCCCAGTCAGCCGGCAGCTTCTTCACGCCTTCGACGATTTCAACGCCGCGAAGGCTACTGCGAACCGCCGCTTGATACGCACGCTCTGCATCGAGCATGATGGCCTTGGCGCGATCCTGCCGCATCTCGAGTTCGATGCGACTGCGCTCGGTAGCGAAATCGCCCGTGTACTTGGCGCGGTTGAGCTGCCACTGCTTGTTGATGTCGATGGGATCGAGCTTGATGCTGTTCTCAATCGCGACGCGCTCGAGCGTGATGAATTCAAACTTCACGCGCGGTGACTGGACGTATCCAAATCCCATCGGATTCTCAGCAGTTGCAACACCAGACGGCACCGACTTGTACTTTTCCCACTGCGCCGCGATCTGCTCGTCGGTGAAGATTAGCGAATCATCGGCAAACTGCGTGGATTTCACGAGCGCCACGTCGGCTAGCGTGACACCCAGCCGGCTGCTCGCGATGCTGATCAGACGTTTGTCACTGATGCGACCTGCGTTGGCGTAGCCGCTCATCATGCGTTCAACGCCGCGAAGTTTGGCGAGGGCCATGTCAGCCTTGGCGCGGTTGGCAGTGTTGGCTGCGGGCAGGCGGCTTTCAATGGCATCGGCGATCTGCTTGATGGTTTGCGCCCGTTGCTCAGCAGGCATGCGCTCAAGCTGCTGCTGAGCGAACTGGCGAATCATGTTGTCGGGCGCGCCTTTGATTTGCTCAGCCAGTTGTGCGTACACCAATCCCGGCAACTGCATCTCGGCGAGTTTGGGCAAGTACGCGATGCCGTCATCGGCGGTGCCAACCAAACCCATCTTCTGGGCTTCGCTGCTGAGCATGTGCCAGTGCAAGGGTTCTTCAATGCCCAACTGCGCGACCACACCCGGTACGCTGGCCTTGAGATCGAGCAATTCGTTGTAGTCATTGGCAAGCTGCTCGGCGCGCAGCTTCTTGCCGTCGAGCGTGCCCTCAACCCGCTTCTTGGGGTCGGGCATCAGCGGGTTGGTGGGGCCGCTAAAGAGGAACGTCAGCATCAGAAAGACGCCGAAGATCGCGATGAGCCAGGTCTTGTACTTGCGAATGACTTTTGTCATGGGGAGGGGGATGGTAGGGGAGGGAAAGGGGGAAGAGCTGGAGAGACGAAGAGACGAAGTACCGAAGTACCGGAGTACCGGAGTACCGGAGTACCGGAGTACCGGAGTACCGAAGGTAAGACATGGAATGCGATCGGTGATCAGAAGAGCGACCAAAAGAAAAACCCGGTCCAACGGACCGGGCTCGTGATTCTTCCTTCGGTACTTCGTCTCTTCGGTACTCTCGTACTTCCACTTACCGATAGAATTCGATAATCAAGTTCGTATTCACGTCGAACGGAATCTGGTCTGTGCTGGGCTTGGCGACCATCTTCAGCTTGAACTCGGCGGGGTTGAGGTCAAGCCAGCCTGGGACTTCGTAGCCCGCGAGGCTTTCCATTGCTTCTTTGCACAGCTTCTGAGCCTTGGGCTTGAAGGTGATGACATCGCCGATGCTGATTTGGCAGCTTGGGCGGTCGGTCTTGCGGCCGTTGAGGAAAACGTGGCCGTGAGCGACGAGCTGGCGAGCAGCCCACACCGTGCGAGTCAGGCCCGCGCGGCGGATGACGTTGTCCATGCGCACTTCGAGAAGTTGCATGAGGTTGTCACCGGTGTTGCCGGGCATGCGGCCTGCCTTATCCATGTAAAGGCGGAACTGCTTTTCCAGCACTGCGAAGTGGAACTTGAGCTTTTGCTTTTCGTTCAGACGCACGCCATAGTCGCGCAGCCGGCGGCCGCGGTAGCCGTGCATGCCGGGATACACAAGTGCGCGCTTGCTGGTGTGCTTGGGGGTATCGACGATCGGGGCGCCGATGCGGCGAGACTGCTTGAGCTTGGGACCGGTATAACGAGCCATCGAAAACTCCATGAACTGAACTAGCTTGGGAAGCTAGCGTTCTGCTTGAAGCTGCCCGACACGCGTGACCCGCGCATCATGCCTCAAGCGACCTTGCCGACCGGTGTGCCGAGACTTCGGGACCGGTGGTCTGGAAAACCGCGACCACATCGGCCGCAGGGGGACAAGTAAAGGGGCAGCCAATGCATACGTCAAGCGACGGCGGCGGATTGCGCCTTGGAAGTGGGGTTGGTGTTCGGTACGCGATAGGCAATCGGCTTCTGCGGCAGCAGCCACGCGGGCGTGCTGATGCGCAAGACCATCGCGATGAGCGTGAGCAAACCCGCGATGATGATGAGCGTGGGAACTTCGATGTTCAGTGCGATCTTGCCAGTCTGCCGCAGCACCGAAGAGACGCTCGCGGCGAAGAAAAAGCCGCCCGAGATGAACGTAACTTTGTTCAGGCCGCCTGCAAGCAGGGGGATCAAACCCAGCGAAAACAGAGCAAGAACCCAGAACCAGTTGATCTCGGGCAGATAGCCCAGCGACGCGAGCAGCCACACGCCGCCAATGAGCATGAGCGTGAGGCCCATCGCAAACCAGCCGCGAGAGAAGCGGGAATTCGCAGCGAACTCGGCGGTGGGGATGTCGGCGGGCGTAGACGGGGTAATCAATAAGATACTCCTTGAAAGTATAGTATATACTAACTTGCTTCGCGGCTTGTTCGGTTGAGTTACAAAAATTCGTTGAGAAACCAAGTCCGCAACAAGTGCGCAGTTTGCGCGGGCGGTGGCGAACTTATCGCGTTGCTGTACGTTTGGACCGGCATCGCGTTCGCTATGCTCGCTTGCCCCATGACCACAGCTGTATCCATTACTACCAGTGCATTGACTCGCACGTACGGCAGCCGACGCGGCGTGAGCGATATCAATCTCGCGATTCCCGCAGGCAGCCTGTACGGGTTTCTGGGCCCAAACGGCGCCGGCAAGACCACCACCATTCGCGTGCTGCTGGGCTTCTTGCGAGCCAGCAGCGGCAGTGCCCGCATTTTGGACATGGACTGCTGGCGCGACAGTCATCGCATCAAGGCCGAAGTAGGCGCGATTCCTGGCGACCTGCGCCTTTGGCCTTGGCTCACCGGAAAGTCGGCCCTCAAGTTGTTTGGTCGCATCCGCGGGCGCGACATCATCACACGCGGACACGAACTGGCGGAGGTGCTCGAACTTGATCTCTCGGTGAAGGTCCGGCAAATGAGCCGAGGCATGCGGCAGAAACTGGGCCTGATTCTGTGCATGGCTCATGATCCGCGCGTGCTCATTCTTGATGAGCCGACCACAGCACTCGACCCGCTCATGCAAGAACGACTGCGGCAATTGCTGCGCCAGCGAGCCGAAGCCGGCGCGACAGTTTTTTTTAGCAGCCACACGCTGGCGGAAGTTGAAGAACTGTGCGAGCGCGTCGCGATTGTCAAGCAAGGGCAGATCGTCGCCGACAGCACCGTCACGCAACTGCGTTCGCAAGCCGTGCACGAAGTGACAATCGTGTGGACTCCAGGCGGCACGCCCGAGCAAGTGCCCGCTTGCTTGAAGCTCTCAAAGCAAACGGCAGAAGTGTGGAAAGGCGCCCTCGCAAGCGAAGGCCAAGCAAACATGCGCGAACTGCTCGCATTCGCCGCAAACCAGCCCATCGCCGATATCACGATCGCCAAGCCCGACCTCGAAGCAATTTTCATGCGCTACTACGACGAATAAATCTCGCCTCTGTCTTTTACTCCGTCACTTCGTTACTTCGTCACTCCGTCACTTCTTCGTCACTGCTCCTATGAACATCGGCCTTATCCAACGTTCGCTGCGTGAAGTCTGGTTCGCCTCGCTGGCGATGTCGGGCATCGTCTTTGGCATCACCGCGCTGTTTTGTTATGCCATGCCGCGAGTGCAGGCCCGTTTCGCGCAGCGAAGCTTCATTCCGCAAGGCGTTCGCCAATTTCGCGACGCAATTTTCGGTGGCGTCGATTCCACCGGTGCCAACATCGCCGAGATCGCATATGCCATCGCGTGGAGTCATCCGCTGGTACTCGTGCCCATCCTCACGCACGCGATTTTGGTGCAAACACGCGTGCCCGCCGCTGAAGTTGAACGCGGCACCGTCGATGTTCTGCTCGCGTTGCCCGTTAGCCGCTGGAATTTGTACGTGAGTGAAACCGTCGCGTGGCTGCTCACCGCGATCGTCACGCTCGGCGCGATGTACGGCGGCGCGTACTTTGGCTCGATGTTCATCAATCCCGATATTCGCGCGGTCGCAACGCCCGACTGGGGTCGGCTCGCGATGGTCCTCGCGAACCTCGGGCTGGTCTACATGGTGGTGGGGTGCGTCGCATCGTTCTTCACAACCATCATCGACCGGCGCACATGGGCGGTCCTCTGCACGCTCGTGCTCACGCTCTTCTCCCTGCTGGTCAGTTTTCTTTATACGATTGATCCCGCACTGGAATTCACCAAGTCCATGCGGTTCCTGAGCATCCTTGATTACTACAAGCCCCTCGCGATTCTGCGCAGCGGCGATTGGCAATTGCGCGACATGGGCATCCTTGCGAGTACCGCCTTCACGTTATGGATCGTGACCGGCATCATCTTCGCCCGGCGTGACATCACCACAACTTGAAATCGCGCACTCGCTCCTACGCTTGCCGCATGCCCGCACCGCTCGCGCTGCCCGTCCTGCGTTCTGACAACAAGCCCCAATCCCGTCCCGTCGCGCGCCCCGACACGCCCAAAGAAAAATGCGCCGTCTTCGGCGCGTGGCACATCAAGCCGCAACTGTCTTCGCCTGCGCGCCAGGCGTACCTGGGCCTGTACGCCATGCAGCACCGCGGCCAGGAGTCCACAGGCATCGCCGTGAGTGACAGCAAACGCCTCGACGGCATCACCGGCATGGGCCTGGTCGCGGAAGTCTTCGACAGCGCGACGCTGACCGACCTCGACAAAATGGGCACCAAAGCCGCCATCGGTCACAACCGCTACAGCACCGCTGGCGGCAGCGTGGCTTGTAACGCCCAGCCCATTCTCATGAAGTATTCGGGCGGCCAGGTCGCGCTCGCCCACAACGGCAACCTCATCAACAACGATTTGCTGCGAGCCAAGTTCGAAGAAGCCGGCCACATCTTCCAAACCACCAGCGACACCGAGTGCATCATTCACATGCTGGCCCAGCCCGCCAGCCAAAAGAGCCCCGACCCGCTCGCGCACACGCTGCGATATCTGCAAGGTGCCTTCAGCCTCGTTTTCCTCTTTCCAGATCGCATCGAAGCGGCTCGCGACCCCTGGGGTTGGCGGCCGCTGGTCATCGGCGAACTTGCTACCGGCGGCTACGTGGTCTGCAGCGAAACCGTTGCCCTCGATGTGCTTGGCGCGAAGTTCCTGCGCGAAGTTGAGCCAGGCGAGATCGTGACCATCAACGACCATGGCCTTGCCACGCGCCGATTCGCTGACGAAGCACCGCGCCTTGCCCAGTGCGTCTTTGAGCACGTGTACTTCGCGCATCCGGCGAGCAACGTCTTCGGTCAGAACGTGCAGATCGCTCGCGAGAGCATGGGCGAAGTGCTTGCGAAGGAAGCCCCGCCGCCCAAGGGTGCGGATTACGTTGTGCCCATGCCCGACAGCGGCCGCAGTGCGGCTCTTGGCTTTGCTCGCGTTAGCGGCATCGCATATCGCGAAGCCATCGTGCCCAATCGCTACGTGGGCCGCACGTTCATCAAGCCAACCGCCGCTGAACGCCAGAGTGCCGTGCGACTCAAGCTCAACATCATCAACGAACTGGTACGCGGCAAGAGTCTGGTCATCGTCGATGATTCCATCGTGCGCGGCACCACCACCAAAGCCAAGATGGACCAGTTGCGAGCCGCCGGCGCGAAGGAAATTCACCTGCGCATCAGTTGCCCGCCCATCATGCACCCCTGCTACTTCGGCGTGGACTTCGCCCAGCGATCCGAACTGATTGCCCACGGCCGCAGCGTCGAAGATATCCGCACGTACCTGGGCGTGGACAGCCTCAGTTACCTCAGTCTGCCAGGCCTGCTCAGCACCATGCAACGCCCCGGCACCAATTACTGCACCGCCTGCTTCAGCGGCGAGTATCGCCTTGACCCCGAGCACCCAACCAGCCAGGAAGTGGTAGAGCCCAAGCAGATGAAGATGCTGGTGTGAAGACGCGAGGGGGAATGCATGTTTGCTTGGAAGTACAAGGATGATCGTGGGAAGCCAGTTTCACTTGAGATGTCCTCAAGCGTGAACTGGAAACGTCATCGCGAGCACAAGGAACTTCTGCGTAATGGATTGATCACGCCTTCTCGTGAGCAGACACAGGCTTGGCGACGTGCGTCTGTGCGGTACATGGGATTAGCTGTCGCGTCGAGTGTTGTCGGGCTCGCCGTGTGCTGGCTTGTGTGGTACCTCGTCATTGATCGAACTGCGGGCGGAAAATTCATGGATGATCTCGCCCGCAACTTGAGTGTCCGTAACACGCGTTGGTCATTCATTCTGATAATGATGATGGCATGGGTGGCTGCGACAGCAGCGCCTTCGTTGATCGCAATGAGATTCTGGGCTCGCATCTTCGGCGAGCCCTGGGTCCGCCGTCGGCTGCTGTTGCGGCGATGCCCCTCCTGCGATTTCTCGCTCGTCAACCTGCCCGTCGATCAAGACATGTGCACGCGGTGTACCGAGTGCAACGCAGCGTGGCGCATCCCCGCCGGCGCAATCACCACCGACGCCAACAAAACTCACCCCTAGCGCAAAGGTCTTCCCCCTAACGCCCAATCCCTAGTCCCTAGTGCCTTCCCCCCTCACCGCGGATCATTAATCCACCCATACAACTGCGGCGTCCCAAACCGTGGGTTCACGTCACTGATGGCGAACCATGTCGGGCGGTTGCCGCGCACGTACAGGTCGTTGGCGACAAAATCCTGATTGGGGCTTTCCAGCAGGTCGTTGTTGTCGGTGGGGAACTTCACGAGCTCGGCCCCGCCGTCCATCATCGTCACATGCCCGCCGTTGGCGTGGCGGTGCGACATCTGATCGACGTTGCCAAAGCCCCCGTCGCGGAACTGCTGGTTGTTGAAGCGCGTGTTCTCTTCAAAGAAGATGGGCATGTTGCGCAGCTTCGTCAGGAACGGCTCATCCGCCGCCGTCAGCGTGCGCGGCTGGGCGCGGTCAGGCCGCAAGTACGCGACTTCGTAGTTGAGGCCCAGCTTGGCCCCTTCCATTTCATCCATCATCGAGTAATCAAACTGCACGCCGGTTTGCTTGCCCCAGATATTCAGCCGCGTGGAACCATCACTGGATCGCCGCTTGTTGGTGGGGCACTCGGCACTTTCTTGGTTTGCACCGGCGTACTGAAAAAACAACCCCGGGGCGCGCTCACCGTTCTGCACAACCTGGGCCCACAAAAACACGTTGGCATCGCCCGCTTGCCCACCCGGATCCGCCGGCCACGTGACCACGCCCGCCGCATTGCGAGGCACCGCCGGCCAGATGCGATCCTTGTAATCCTGCGCGTAGAGAATGGTCGCCGTGGCGAACATCTTGTTATTCGCAAGGCATTTGATCTGCTGCGCCACCGCGCGGGCCTTGCCCAGCGCAGGCAGCAAGATGCCGATGAGCAATGCGATGATCGCAATGACCACCAGCAGCTCAATGAGCGTGAAGGCCGGGCGACGAGTGGGCAATGGCGGCATCGAGACCTCCGGGCGGGGTGAGAGGGTGTGGAGGTGAGCAAGTTATAAGATGAAGATGGACGGAAGGGGTATAAAGATGAACGGAGCGGAGTCCGCATGAGCAGCCTACCAAAATGTGAGCGGCGTTGCAAGGGGTTTGTTATCTGAATACGGAGAGAAATGTGCGCATATGCCTAAAAAGTGGGATGTTTGTGGGCCGCCGCTGGAGATCACCGTGCAAATGATGGGATACATGGGAGTAGCGCCCGCTGACGTGGGAGCGATGTCGGTGGACAGAGGGGTTGTGTCAGCAGACATGGGAATTGTGTCGGATGACACGGCGGCTGTGTTGGATGACAGAGGAGTCGGGTCGGCATTCGTGCTGGCGCAGGCCCGGTGATCCACGTTGCAAACGACCACGCTTGCCACGAATGCCGAATGCCGAGCCTTTCTCGTTCGGCACCGATCCGCCCAGAGCGGCGGGTCGGTGGCACGTTGCGAATGCCGCCTCTTCTATAATCACGCCCCCCATGGCCCTCACCACCCGCCGAACTTCCGATGTGCCTTTGCCCAATCCTCTGGGCGTGACGGCGGAGGAATTTGTCAAGGCGGCTGCCGGGCATGTGATTTTCCGGCGGCAGGGAAGTACGAACGGGGCCTTGGATTTGTATCGGGCCGTGTTTCGCGAGGGGCCGGTGGGGGCGGCGGATGCGTTCGAGCTTTTAGGAATCAAGCTGCCGACCATCGTGCGCGAGCTGCGTGAACAGAGCCCCGAGGGCGAGGTCATCAAGTTCCTCAGCCGCATCGAACGCACGACGACCGTGGGCGTGGGCGAAAATGCAACCACCCTCGCGCCATCCAGCGCGGCTCTGAGCCAGCAACTCGAGCACCTCGAAATCGAAAGCGTGCTCATCCCCATGCGCGGCTCCACCGGCAACACCAAGTACACCTTGTGCGTCAGCAGCCAAGTCGGCTGCGCCATGGGCTGCACCTTCTGCGAAACCGCGCAGATGGGATTGGTGCGGAGTTTGAGTGCCGCGGAGATTGTGGGGCAGTGGTATTTGGCGAAGCATGTGGTGGGGACGAAGGCACTGGGGACTGGGCACTGGGCACTGGGGGAAAGGCAGGAAGACAACGCGAGTTTGACTGCAACGTTGTCTTGTGTCTCTCCACCAGTGCCCAGTGCCCAGTCCCTAGTGCCCTCCCCCTCCAACATCGTCTTCATGGGCATGGGCGAGCCCATGGACAATTACGACAATGTGGTGCAGGCAATTGCGGTGCTGAAGGATCACAACGCGGCCCATATGGCGGTGAGTCAGATCTGCGTCAGCACGGTGGGGCGGGTAGATGGCATTCGCAAGTTGGCCAAGCACGTGGAGCAGCCGGGGTGGCACAGGCTCGGCATTGCGTTCAGCTTGAATTCGCCCAACGATGTTGATCGTGGGCAGATCATGCCCATTACCAAGAAGTACACGCTTCGCGATGTGCAGGAAGCGCTCGTTGCGTGGCCCAAGTTTGCCGGCAACAAGATTTGCGTGGAGTATGTGCTCATCCCCACGCAAAACGATTCGCGGGAACACGCAAGGCAGATCGCGGAGTTCATCCGGCCCTTTGGGCTGCACAAAACCGCCAGCGGCAACGCCAGCAACGGCAGCGTGCGCGCGGTGCTGAACTTGATTCCGTACAACCCGCGGCGCAATAGCCCTTGGCCTGCGCCGACGGAAGAGCACGTGGAGCAATTTATGGATTGGCTGGAAGAAGAAGGCGTCTTCGTGAAGCGTCGGCGCACCAAAGGCCGGGACATGATGGGGGCCTGCGGCCAGCTCGGGACGGAAGAGATTCGCAAGCGCAAGGTGGTGCTGACGGTGGGCGGGGAAGTGACGAAGTAGTAGCGATGTGCGTTGTGCCAGAGTGCGGCAGTCGCGACCGATGACATGGTTGGTGTTTGTGTTGTTCCTTCGCACTCTCGTGCGATGCTCACTGGCACAATTCGCTCGGCTAAGTCCGAAACATCAGCAGCCTTACGCCGAATACCCTCTTGGTCGTCCCGTGCCCTGAGGGACGTATTGGCCGGTTTACACGGCAGGGCCTTTGAAAGGAACTCGCGTGAAGATTGCTCTGGAAGCTGGTCGTGGTTCGCTCGCGTTGGTGCTGGTTGCGATGGCTGGCTTGTGTGTGCCGCTCGCCGCGCAGGCTGTGGCTCAGGAAGGCGCCGCCGCCAAGCAGCTGGCGAAGAAGCCGGTGAGCAGCGTGATGGACCTGCCGCGGTACACGTACAAGATTGAGGGCAAAGCCAGCGAATTTCTGCTGACGGGAGAGCCATTCGCGAAGTTTGTGAGCGAAGTGAAGAAGAACACGCAAACGACGCTAGATGAGTATGACATCACGGACAAGACCACGCTCAAGGGCTTGCTGGGGTTGCAGCAGGCGATTGCGATCTTCGAAGGTCGCACGGACGATGCGTTGGCGATCACGCCCAAGTTGCGCGAACTCGAAGACAAGGAAGGCGTGAAGCTGATGCAGGGCGAAGCTCTTGCGGCTCGCGTCGCGGCGAAGAAGACCGCCGGGGCGGACGAAGCGGCGTACATCGAAGCATTCAAGAAGGAACTCGAAAAGCGCATTGGCGCGCTGCCTTGGGAAAAGGTGCGTGAAGAAGTCAAGCAGACTCGCTCGACGGCACAAATCATCTCCAAAGACTTGATTTTGGGCCAGGTTCAGGCGGGTTTGGACCCGGTGGTGGCGAGCAACAAGGGTGAAGTGACGGGCGACACCGTGACGGGCCTGGTTCGCATGCGCGTCATGATCGATCATCAGTTGCCGCTCATGCCGGCAATGGCCGAGGTGTATGGCTCGATGATTGACAAGAACGAAAAGAAAGTGACGGTCGAAGATAAGTGGACGCCCAACTTGGTGACGCTCGGCAGTGGCGATAAGGCGACGCCGGTTGTCATCGCGGTGTGGGATAGCGGCGTGGATACGGCGATCTTCGCTCCCAAGAGCCAGCTTTGGACGAATGCGAAGGAAATCGCAGGCAATGGCAAGGACGATGACGGCAACGGATACATCGACGACGTGAATGGCATCGCGTATGACTTGCAAGCCAACTACACGCCCATGCTGCTGCACTCGGTGACGGAGATGAAGAGCGACAAGGCTCTGGTGACCAAGCACATGAAGGGCATGATGGATTCGCAGAGCGCAATTGACAGCCCCGAGGCTCAGGAGATGCGCACGTACGTCAGCAGCCTCAAGCCCGAGCAAGTGCAGGGTTTCCTCGAGGATTTGGGCCTTTACGGCAACTACAGCCACGGCACGCACGTTGCCGGCATCGCGACCGAAGGCAATCCCTTCGCGCGAATTCTCACGGCGCGGTTGACGTTTGACTACAAGACCATCGCGCAGATCACGCCCAGCATCGAGCAAGCCAAGAAGGACGCGGCAGCGGCGGAAGCCACGATTGCGTACTTCAAGAAGGCAGGCGTGCGCGTGGTGAATATGAGCTGGGGCGGCGGCGTGAAAGACATCGAAGCGACACTCGAACAGAAGGGTGCAGGAGGCAGCACCGAAGAACGCGCGAAGCTGGCGCGGGAACTGTTCAACATCGGAAAAACTTCGCTTGAGAACGCGATGAAGAACGCGCCGGAGATTTTGTTTGTCGCTGCGGCGGGCAATAGTGACAATGACAACGAGTTTGCAGAGATGATTCCCAGCGGGCTCAATGTGCCCAATATGGTGACGGTGGGCGCGATCGATAGCAGCGGCAAGCCCACGGATTTCACGACGTTTGGCAAGAACGTGGTGCTGTACGCCAACGGGTTTGAAGTTGATAGCTATGTGCCGGGCGGGGAACGCATGAAGTTCAGCGGCACCAGCATGGCGAGCCCGAATGTCGCGAATTTGGCCGGCAAGATCGTTGCCTTGAACCCCAAGCTGAGCCCCACGGAAATCGTGGAAGCCATGAAGCGCACGGGTGATCCGCTGGAAGGCCACGAGGGTCGCATCATCATCAATCCCAAGCGGGCTATTGGTGTGCTTCGCGGCAACTAATGTGGTGCTTGCAGCAACTAGATGGTGTGCTTGTAGCAACTGAGCAGGATTGTACTTGAAGCCAACGCCCGCCGCGCTAGATATTGCGCGGCGGGCGTTGTTGTTTATGCTGGCGTTGTGCGCGGCGAAGCGGCATGGTTTCTGCTACGCTGTTGCCACTATGGCTGCTCACTCCAATCGCAACAATGTTCTGGCGGGGTTGTTCGTCATCGCGTCCATCGTGCTGGGCGTGTGGGTTGCGTTCATGTTGACTGACCGCGGGCCTGGCGCGGGTGGCATGCCGTTCTTTATTCGATTCTCGATTGATGAAGGAGCAGCGGGGCTGCAACGCGGCTCGCCCGTATTGCTGGGGGGTGTGCAAGTGGGGCGAGTGAAGGGCGTGGCGTTTGAGACAACGCCTAATGGCGAAGCCACGGGCATCAAGGTGGAAGTGGAAGTGCGGCCCGATGTAGTGCTGAACGAAGATGCGGGTGTGTATCTTGAAAAACCGCTGCTGGGTTCGCTCAGCAGCATCAACATCGCGAGCGTGGGCTCGCCTTTGATGAGCGGGTTTCAAGGCGCGAGCGCGAGGATTGAGAAGGGCGATGTGGTGATGGCGAATCTCGCGCCGCCGGGGTTCTTGGCGCAGGCGGGGTTTGGGCCTGAGCAAGTGCGGCAGTTGCAATCGACGCTAAAAGGGCTTGAAAAGAGTGTTGTGAACGTTGAGCAATTGATCGACAAGGGTTCGCCTGAGATTACAGCAGCAGTTTCGGACATGCGGGCCACCGTCACGCAGGCGCGGGCGAGCTTTAGCGAGTGGGATGCGAGCGTGAAGCGCACGCTGGCAAGTGCTGAAGGTGCGGCGGCGGAAGTGGAGAAGGCCAGCAAGCAGGCCGAGCCGCTGATGACTGACGCACGCGCGGCAGTTGCGAGCGGCCGGGCGATGCTGGATGATGCTCGCGCGATTGTGAGTGACAATCGCGGGCGGATTGAAGAGATCATCGCGAATGTGAATGACGCGACTGGCAAGATAAACACAGAGACGGTGATGCTGCTGAATGACGCACTGCGAGACGCGCGCGGCGCGATGTCGCAGGCGCAGCAGGCAATTGGTGATGTGCAATCGCTGATCGCCGAGCAGCGGCCCAACATTCGTGCGGGCATGGCGAACTTTCGGTTGACGGCTGAGCAATTGAAGTTGACGGCGGTTGAAGTGCGTAGCCAGCCTTGGCGATTGCTGCACCAGCCGACGAACAAGGAACTGTCCAGCCAGGTGATTTACGACGCGACGCGCAGTTACGCCGAAGCCGCGAGCAATGTGCGATCAGCGGCGGAAGTGCTGAGCGAGCTTTCGCTGCGGCCTGGCACGATGAGCGATGCGGAATTGACCAAGAAGCTGGGCGAAGTGGGGCAGGAGTTGGTCAACAGCATGCAGGATTTCCGCAAGGCGGAGGATGGGCTGCTTCAGAAGCTGATTGAGCAGAAGTGAGGACGCCGGAGCTTCGCAAAGCCTCAGCTCCGGATGGATGGTTGTTGTGAACTCGATCCGGACCTTCGCAGAGCCGCAGGTCAGGCGTTGGGAGTGGGAGGGGTTGTGGCGCGTGATGAAGAAAGCGTGCGGAAACCACTGGAGAAACCGAAGCGGTTTGTGTGGCCGCCTGCGCGGAGGGAGGGTGAGGAGAGTGGTGGGGGAGGTGAGGGTGGGGGCGAACCGGACCTTCGCGGAGCCTCAGGTCCGGCGTCAGATCGGGCGTCGGTAGGTTGGTGGGAGCAGATTGAGCGGGCGTACTTGGGGGTGACGAGTCCGCCTTGGAAGCGGCGTGTGGAGCTTGCGGGTTTTGCGGCAGACAGCAGTGATGCGTGGTGTTTTCGGTGCGGGCGCAGCGTGGGGGCGTATGAAGTCGTGACCGAAGGCAGTGACGCGGGTTGTAAGGGCTGCCGAGGCTCGCGGTTGCCTTGGAAGCGCGTCGTGCGATTGGCGGCGTATCGCGGCGTGCTGCGATCGGCGATACTGGAAATCAAAAACTCGGCGTTTCGCAGGCTTGGGAGTGATGTTGGGCGCGATCTTGGCGAGCAGCTCGTGACGTGCTTGGCGTATGAGGGGCTCGCGGCGAGCGACGCGATCGTCGTACCTGTGCCGACTTCAACGTGGCGAAGGTTTGCACGCGGTATCGATCATCCGTTCGCGATTGCTCGCGGCGTGCGTGAGGCCACGGGCATGCCTGTCGTGCAGTTACTCGCGAGGCAGCACCGCCCGATGCAAACCGGCTCGACGCTGGAGACGCGACGAAAGAACGTGGCGGGATCGATGCATCTGGCGTGGCAGTGGCGGCACCAGCCCGTGCCCATGCCGCGTGTGGTCGTGCTGCTGGACGACGTGATGACCACGGGAGCGACGATGCGCGAGGCGGCCCGGGTAGTGCAGGCGGCGTGGCGAGAGCGGCTGGAAGCTGACAGAGAGCTTGTGGCGCCGGCGATTTGGATTGGCGTGCTTGGTGTGACGCCCGAGAAGACAGAGCCAGGGAATACTGAGGGGCTATGATGGATGAGTAGTCCAGAACACGAACTTTTTACGAACAAGAAGTCAGTTGTGATAAGTGAATGAAGAAATGTGAACGAAGCGTGTAGAAATCGTGACAAACTGCGAAGGCAAATTTTGAGCGCAAGACGGGGGATTTAGGCCACTTGCGCGAGAATGAGCAAAAAGACTTGCGGGATGAGGCTTGACGGGGGCGGGAGGGTTTCGTATGCTTCCCTCCCCGCTGAATGACAGCGACGACAACGTGTCGCAAGACTCGCTGGAGTGCTGCCTTCACCGAAAGTCGTGTTGAACGATTACTTCGGCAAACGGGCTGATCTTTGAAAAGTAAACAGTTGGGAATGTCGCACGAGAGTGTGCTTCCGCGAGCGGCCTGTTAGCACGGGCAACTGATCGACCAGCAGGCTCGCGGATAGATCCACACAACGCATCTTCACGCCGTACAACGTGGCACTCATCTTCACAGATGGGGAATGATGCGGGTCGCAAGCAGAACCTCACATGTCTGCTTGGGTTCACTCAGTGCAACGCGTCACGAAAGTTAAACATTCGTGATGCGATGAGTAAGCCAAAATACCATGGATAAGCCATCCATGGTCAGCAAATGGTCAACCCATGGCTCCCCGCCGTGGCGAGATAGTTTGTTGATGACCGCCGTAGTACTCACCTGAAAGGGAAGAGGCTGCGGTTAACATGGTCTTTCTTCTTTGTCATCTTCTAGCCGCAAGGTTAGATCAAAAGAAAATCAATTGAAGAGTTTGATCATGGCTCAGATTGAACGCTGGCGGCATGGCTAAAACATGCAAGTCGCACGGGCCCGCAAGGGTAAGTGGCGAAAGGGTTAGTAATGCGATCGAACGTACCCCGAGGTGGAGGATAGCCGTGGGAAACTGCGGGTAATACTTCATGATCTCCTAGGAGCAAAGCTTTGGCGCCTTGGGAGCGGCGATCGTCCTATCAGGTAGTTGGTGGGGTAATGGCCTACCAAGCCGAAGACGGGTAGCGGGTGTGAGAGCACGGCCCGCAACATCGGAACTGAGACACTGTCCGGACTCCTACGGGAGGCTGCAGTAACGAATCTTCCGCAATGGGCGAAAGCCTGACGGAGCAATGCCGCGTGTAGGATGAAGCGTCTCTGACGTGTAAACTACTGTCAGGGGTTGGAACCAATGATTGACCCCAAAGGAAGTGGCGACTAACTCTGTGCCAGCAGTCGCGGTAATACAGAGGCCACAAGCGTTAGTCGGAATCACTGGGCTTAAAGGGTGCGTAGGTGGGCTTGCAAGCGTTTTGTGAAAGCCCGTAGCTCAACTACGGAACAGCAGAGCGAACTGCAAGTCTTGAGGCAGGTAAGGGCCGGAAGAACAAACGGTGGAGCGGTGAAATGCGTAGATATCGTTTGGAATGCCGATGGGGAAGCCGTCCGGCTGGGCCTGTCCTGACACTGAGGCACGAAAGCGTGGGGAGCAAACAGGATTAGATACCCTGGTAGTCCACGCCGTAAACGATGTATGCTAGACTGGTGCGGTTTTGACGCCGTATCAGTCGTAGGAAAACCGATAAGCATACCGCCTGGGGAGTACGGTCGCAAGGCTAAAACTCAAATGAATTGACGGGGGCTCACACAAGCGGTGGAGCATGTTGCTTAATTCGAGGCAACGCGAAGAACCTTACCTGGGTTTGACATGCTGGGATCAACTCCGTGAAAGCGGAGCCACAGTCGCAAGACCGGAACCAGCACAGGTGCTGCATGGCTGTCGTCAGCTCGTGCTGTGAGGTGTCAGGTTAAGTCCTTTAACGAGCGCAACCCCTGTCGTTAGTTGCTCGGCGCAAGCCAGTACTCTAGCGAGACTGCCGGTGTCAAACCGGAGGAAGGTGGGGATGACGTCAAGTCCGCATGGCCCTTACATCCAGGGTTGCAAACGTGCTACAATGGCGTATACAAAGCGAAGCAAGATCGCGAGATGGAGCAAATCGCAGAAAGTACGCCCCAGTTCGGATTGTAGGCTGAAATTCGCCTGCATGAAGTCGGAATCGCTAGTAATCGGAGATCAGCTACGCTCCGGTGAATGTGTTCCTGAGCCTTGTACACACCGCCCGTCACGTCATGGGAGCCTGGAGTGCCCAAAGTCGCCACGATTCAGTGGTGCCTACGGCAAGACAGGTGACTGGGACGAAGTCGTAACAAGGTAGCCGTAGGAGAACCTGCGGCTGGATCACCTCCTTTCTAAGGGATCTCCTTAGACTGGCATATCCAAAACTAGTGTTCGGATACGTGGTGAGAACCACAGCCAGTAAAGTCATCACTCTCTCGTCTGTATTACAGAATTCTGTTCGCAGAGAGCCGTTCGGTAACGTTCGGCAAAGCGACTCCCAACTGTTTCTTGTACACACGCTCACGCGTCGTAACAACCACCGAAAGGTGGTTGTTGTCGTTTTGGAATGGTTTGTTCCTCGTCGTTTTTCGCTGCAACCGAAATTTGCTTGGATTAATCCTGAGCGTGGATTGACCCGCAGCGGATAAGTCGAACTTTGACCCGTGCCGCATATCGAGCGCGGCGTTCAATCCGCAGAACCGCGCGCTGGAATTGAACGAAGCATGCGAGGGTGTCTCGCTCGAGATGCATATCTTGGCTGATGCCTGATGCCTGATGCCGCACGAACTCCGTCACCACTTGCTTTGCATGAGGGATAATCACTTGCTCTGCAACGGTGGCCAACAAACCGAGATGCGTTCCAGTTCGCATCGCGATTTCACACTATTCAGACACTTTGACAACACTCTCGTCCACCGCCAGCACACGCTCCTTGCCGTCGCCAGACCAGACTCGGGTCACGTCTGTGCGCGTCTCGCCGGCGGCGGGGTTGAGGGCGAGCACGAGTTCAACGCGTTTGTCACGTAGGGCGATGCGGGCGGCCTCCGGCAGTGCATTGGCCAAAGCCAGCTTGCGATGCGGCATGTTGTCGCCCCCGTACTGCGCGTATGCCGAGCCTGGACCCAGCACCACTTGGCCAAGATACCAGAGCGACGAAGGGTCAGTATCGCCCTGCGGACGCACAAAAACGTCGAACGCCACAGCCAGGGGCAAGTCGCCCGCGCGCAGCATGACGCCGCCGTAGTCGTGCTGCGTGTTCTCGATGACGGTTGAGTAATTCGCCCAGACACTGGTACATGTGAGCGATGCATCAAGCAGCGCGCCCATCGCGTTGTCGTCGATGATTTCGATGACTGGTTCATCGGCATTCAGCAGGCGTACGGGCATCCGTGCATCCTGCTGGCCCGCAAAGAGCGGCGTGAGAGTCTCCGCAGCTTCGAGCGAGACTTTGCCCGCGAACACGCGATAGGGTTGGACCAGGCGAAGCGTGTAATCGCCCGGGGGTAGCGACGTCGTGGTTTGGAATGGGCGGATGTACATGGTGGGCGACATATTGCTGAAGTCGGCGGTTGGGAGATAGCGAGCGCGTGGCTTGGCGTCATTGGTCAGCACGGTGGTCAGCACGGCGTCGTTCAACGTGACGTGCGTTGCGTCCCAGACGACGGTCAGGTCGGTCGAGACGCCGCAGCGGTAGATAGGCATGGTGCCGTTGATGAAGAAGCTGCCTTTTTCGTCCAGCCGAATACGAGGCCGGATATTGAGTGTGAGTTGACTGACGATCTGCCGCGCGTATCGCGCGTGCTGCTCATCGGTCACGAGTCCACGTCGGCGTAGTTCGTCGATCAGATCGCCGTCGCCGATAGACCACGGCCCGTTACTGCCTTGGCGGTCGAGCAGGGCATCGATCTGCCGCGAGACTGCGAGCGGGTCGCGTTGCGGGTTGTTGGCTGACGCAAGCAGTTGCAATTGCTGTGCAAATGGGTTGATGGGTGGCGTCGCCATCCAGTTATCCATGGTGAGTCCATTGGCCTGCAAAAGCGGTTTGCGATCGAGCGGCACATCGCGCAGCATGAACTCGCCCGGCCAATACTCGTCCATGGCGGCTTCGTCAGCAACCTCGCCCGACGCGCGGAAGAGCACGTCGACGGCGTTGATCGTCCAGAAGGCGGGTGGAGCGACGGTCTCCATCAGGCTTTGGCCGTGTCGCGTCGACAGACTGCCATCGCGTCGCGTGTACGCACAGAGCTTTGTCCACGGGGCGTTGTCATCGCCCGCTGGCCGCAAAAGTATCTCGAAGGCGACGGGCTGAGTGAGCGGCTTGCAGCCCAGCATCGAAATGAAGATGGGCTCGACCTGGCTGCGAGGCGAGAAGCCTGCAGTGAGCGCGATGCCTTTGTCGGCGCCTGCTCCTCCGCTCGAAACGCCCCGGCGATGCTCGAACACGAATGCCGCTTTCAGCGTTTCGTTCGGAACGGGATTGGCGACGGCTTTGGCGAATGGGCCCGGCGCGTCGGTGACGGTGAGGCGTGAGCGCGTGGTGATGGTGAATGTTGTCGTAGGCCAGCCAGGCGTGTTGAGCGTCATGCTGACTGGGATGACGACATCGTGCGTGCCAAGCGGGGCTTTGGCCAAGTGCGAGAAGCCATATGCACCGCCACCACCTGCGGCGCCCGAGAGCGGGATGGAAAGTGCTCCTTGCTCAACTCTCTCGCTGTTGAATGCACGATTCGGACCGGCGTCAAACCATTCATTCGCTGGAACCAGTGCGGTGCCGGTGAACGACAAATTGTCCATCCGGCGAAACTCGCAGCCGTACCACACATGCAGCCGCCCGCCGGGCGCAACGTACTTGGGATGGCGGATGACGAATGAACTTCCCTGCTGCAGATACGTTTGGAGCTGCGCGTTGCTCATCGCTCCGCGAGCTGCGCCGGTCTCAAAGAGGCGGCCCCACGCAGAATCCCACGGAATTATCGAATCAGCCTGCAGCGCCAGCAGCGTGGGTGCCAAGCTTTTGTAGTCGGCCACGGTCAGCGAGCCTACGCCAGCGCGTCTGATGAGTTCGACGCTTGCTCTCGAGCGAGCGTTGGCGTCGGTGCTGCGCAGTTCAAATTGCAGCCACCACAGGGGACGTCGCGCGGGGCTTGCAAGGTTCATCGCAATCGGCGTCACACAACCAAGCAGCGCGATTGCAGCAATGACTGCCGCGACCGATCCACGGCGAACGCTGCGACGGCGCTGTGGGCGCATGCCGCGCGGGCGAGCAAGATCAGCACCGCACTCCGGACAGATTGGCTGATTGGGTCCGCGATCACGGACGTCAAACTCGCAGCGAGAGCAGATGCGCGTGCCGGGCACCGATTTGCCGCGGAACCAGATTGCAGCGAGGGCTGCGAAGAAAAGTCCGAATGTTGCCAGACCGACCAGTGCGATAGCCATGCAAACCCCCGAACTGAAACATCAAGCCTTTGGCGCATCCGGCCGCGTCAAGCCTCGCCGCTTGGCATGGCGGATGATCTGGCCCGTGCCCAAATACACCACGTCTTCAGCAACGGCGGCCATCAGATCGCCTACGCGCTCAAGCTCTCGGCTGGCGCGGTAGACGAGCAGGCCGATGGTGATTGCGTCATCGCTGCGGCCCAGGCTCTGGACGAGCTCTTGCACTTCTTCAAACAGCCGGCGGTCAAGCTGATCGATCACTTGATCGCTGGTCACGATGCGCTGAGCCGCGTCGATGTCTTCATCGAGCACCGCTCGCAAAAGTGCGTGGCAAATTTGCGGCACGCGATCGGCGAGTTCGACCAGCGCCGTGGGCAAGCGAAGTTGCCGAGTGCCGGGTAGTTCGGCGAGGCGCGTCACGACTTTTGCAATGGAACTGGCATGATCCGCGACACGCTCCATATCGGCATTGACACGCAGGCAAAAAGCGACTGTACGAAAATCGCGGCCGTACGGGTGGTGCAACGCGAGCAGTTCGTACGCCTCTTCCTCGATGGCGACTTCTTCCAAATCAACTTGATCGTCCGTCCGGCGGACTTGCTTGGCAGCTTCAACATCCAGCGATTTGAGCGCCGCGAGCGAACCTTCAAGCATCGCCACGGCAGTAGAACCCTCGCGCACAACTCGGCGTTTGAGGCCTATGACGCGACGTTCGGTGCTATCGACGATGGGTGATCGCCCTCGTGGTTCAAAGGGCAGCCCCGCGTCCGTTCGGTCTTCCGTGGCCATTGCTTCTCAATCCTCACGCGCAGGCTCCGCATGCGCTGGTGCTTCAAATCGCAACGATCGAACGGACCCGGCGATTTGTTAAGATGAGCGTAGCACGCAAGGAAAGGTGGGGGAATTCACTTGGGAAGCACCGACTGAATCAGCTTGTCGAGTTGATCCTCAAGATACTCCGCGCGGGCCTTGTTGCTTGCTCGCGGCGACCCAGGCGGCGCGGATAAACCAACGCCGCCCCAGACGATTTGGCCATCAGGACCAACCACATAAAACGTGGGCAGGCCACGAACTTTGTATGTCTCGCTCACGGCATCAGCTTCGAGCAGCAACTCGTAGGTGTAGCCGTTTTCTTTCTTGAAGGCCACCGGATCGCCTTCGCCCCCGCCTTCGGCATTCATGCCGACGATGGCCACGGGCTGATCCTTGTACTTTTCGTGCAGTCGCTGCAGCGCAGGCATAGCAGTCTTGCAAGGCCCGCACCAGGTTGCCCAGAAATCCATGACAATGACTTTGCCCTTGTAATCAGCGAGCGTTTTCTTCTTGCCATCGTGCGTTGCCAGCGAGAAATCAGGAGCCGCCGTTCCGGGCGTGAGCACGCTGGGGTCACTGCGCCACGTGACGCCTTCCGGCATCGGCGCTGCGGTCTTCTCGGCTTCGCGCGCTGCTCGGCGAGCTTCGCGGTCGCCCGCGCGCACGCGCCAGCCATCGGGCACATCGAGCGTGAACTGCTGCAGCGTTGCGTTCGCATTCGTCGCGAGATCGCGAAGCTCCAAGACGCGACCAGCGACCATCGTGCCGTCGGCAGCGAGGTTGATGCGCTCAATGCGACGGGGCAAGTTGTCGTCATTGCTCACGAAGACTCGCAGTGCAGCGGTTGCGCCGGTTGCGGTTGCGACGCCATCGGCAGGCTTGTCATCTTCGCTGGCACCGGCGGGCATCGCCAGTCGCAGCACATCGCACGGTTTGCCCTGCACATTCGCAGCAGCTTCGAGCGTCACAGCACCAGTCGTTGCGAGTGGTTCGTCGGCGAGCACTTCCCAAGCCAGCGGATGCCGCACAGATTGCCCGGTGAAGAAGATTTGGAGTTCGTCCATCTTCTCAAGCGAGCGTTCGATGACGACTTTGTCGCGCTCGCGAAGTGCGCGGGCTGAAAGGCCGTCGTAGCCCAGCGTGAAGCTTGTTTTCTCACCCTTCGTGTTCGTGTTCTCGCCCGCGACGTAAACCTTCCAGCCACCCGCGTCGGCTCGGGTCGCACTGATGCTGCCCGTCGCGATGACGCTGCTGGTCTTCAGGTCTTCAACATGGGCCGTGTAGCTGAGCGAGCGGACTGCCTTGATCGCTTCGCGCACCTTCGCAAGCCGCTCCTTCGCGGCGAGGCTCGCGGCGTCATTCGCCAGCGCATCAACAACCGGAGCAAACTCCGCAGGCTTTGCGGCTGGCTGCGCCTGAGCGCATGCCGTCAACCCACCCGTAGCAAGCGAGAGTGCAAACGCAGAAACGAACACGCGATGCGAAACGAGCGTCATAGAACCTCCAGAGTCACCAAGTAGGACGCACGAATCGACCGTGCGTTACGCATCCAGATGCCAAACGCCGGAATTCACGCAATCTTGCGTGCGTTTCGCGCCGCTCCACGCGTTTTCACTGACTCGCCAACCAGCGATTCACGCGTTCTTCAAGCACCGGCAATGGCAGCGATCCGCCCAGCAGAATCGTGTCGTGAAAACGACGAACGTCAAACTTTGCGCCAAGCTGCGTTTGCGCACGCTGACGAAGCTCCAGAATTTTCAGTTGGCCGATTTTGTACGCACACGCTTGTCCGGGCCAGCCGATGTAGCGATCCACTTCGCTCGCGGCATCAAGCTCGGTGATTGCAGTGTTCTCAAGCAAGTACGCAATCGCTTTCTCACGCGGCCAGTTGAAGGCGTGCAAGCCCGTATCAACAACCAGCCGGCACGCGCGCCAAAGTTCATCACTCAGTCGGCCAGCGTTGTCCATCGGATTCGCGTACAACCCGCGCTGGTTTGGAGCAAGCGTTGCTGGCGTAAGCGCATTGCCAATGTTGCCGCCCGCCATTTCAAGCCCCAGCCGCTCGCTGTAGAGCCCCCAACCTTCAACGAACGCGGTGTAACCAAGCTGCGTGCGAAATGGATGCACGCCTTCGAGTTCGTCAGCCAGTGCGATCTGAAAGTGATGCCCCGGCACCGCCTCGTGAATCGTCAGGCTCACCATCGCGTACTTGGGCCGCTGTCGCAAGTTGGTCGTATTCACCATGAAGTAACCAGGCGTGCCCGCGCGAGCCGAGCCGCTGTAGTAGTACGCAACAGGGCTGGTTTTAGCCGCAAATCGCGGGATTTCCCGCACGCCATACGGATTCCGCGGCATTGTGCCAAACAGCCGCGGCAGTTCTGGATCAATGCGTTTGCACAACTCGCGATAGTCGCGCATCATGCTTTCGCCGTGCTGCCAGTAACTGTCATCAAGATTGCGATGATGCTCGATGAATGCCTTGAAGAGTTGCTCATCGCTCAGACCTTTGCCCAGCGTTTCATCAAAATCAGTCTCGCGAATCGTCGCGAGCATTTCGGTTCGCAAACTCGCGACCTCGCGCAAACCAATGTCATGAATCTGCTGCGGCGTCAGACTAGTCGTCGTATGACTCTTGAGCGCGACTTCATACGCCCGCAACCCATCAACACCTTGCGAAATGCCCACACTCTCGCGACACGCCGGTATGTACTCACGCTCCAGAAAATCCGCAAACGCTGCAAACGCCGGCACGATGCCATCAGCGATTGCCTGCTTCGCTCGCGCCGCCAGCTCGTCATCTTCACGCGTCAAAAACGGCTTGAAAAACGGGCTCTTCGCCGCATCCGTGCGAATCTCCTCACTCGCTTGCTCGCGAGCTTGCACCACGCTTCGCCGCAGCAAAACCTTCGGCGGCACTCTGCCGGCCTTCACGCCCAGTTGCATCTGCTGCTTGATCTGCTCAAGCTGCGTTGGAATCGCTTCCAATCGCTGCACGTACCCCTCAACCTGCACACGCGTGCGCAGCGGCAAGCGATCTGCCATCTGCGGCAACCAAATATGCGGCCCACTCATCGCGTCAACGGGCGTTTGCTCGGGGTGCAGCGTGCCACGTTCCAGACTCAGCGAGATTTCATAATCCAGCAATGCCGCATCAAGCGCATCTTGCTCGCTGAGTGCCGCGCGGTCAATGCTTCGCAAGCGATCAAGCCGGTTCTGCAACTCGCGCGTGCGACGCTGCGTCGCCGCCGGGCTCTCATCGCTCAGTAAGTTCGCATACGCGTCATTGCCACGCATGCTCGCACCAACAGGGTCTTCCTTCTGCGTCCACGCGTCATGTTCATCAAGAATCGCAAGTAGAGCAGCGCTACGAATCGGCGCAATCTGCGTTGCAGGTTGTGCCAAAGCAGGAGAGAACGGTGTCGCGCCGACGCAAGTCAGCATCGCAAGCAGAACGGGCAGGGCAACTGTGTAAGCCATATGGGAGGCTAGTGCGGCTTGGCGAGGTTGGCGACATGCAAGAAAGCACGATTGCCACGCGATTTCTTGTCTCGTTATGGGCTCGAGCGACGAAAGATACAACATGCTTGGTACCGCTTTCGATCTGCTGCTTGTTATCCTCGGGTTCGGGTTCATCGTGTTCATTCACGAACTGGGCCACTTCCTCGCCGCTCGATGGGCTGGCATTCGCGTGCTCGCCTTTGCCGTCGGCTTTGGTCCCAGCGTGCTCACGTATCGCAAAGGCGTGGGATTCAAGAACACCACCAGCGAGCCGCAGTACTTGCAGCAACTTCGCAACTCGATGGACGCCGCCGTGACCGCTCAGACGCCAGAAGCGCAGGCCCTCGCGCAGTTGCACCGTCGCATTAGCCCAACTGAGTATCGCCTCAACATTCTTCCCTTCGGCGGCTACGTGAAAATGCTCGGCCAAGAAGACCTGAATCCAACAGCAACCAGCGCCGCACCCGACAGCTACCAGACCTGCTCGCCTTGGAAGCGCATGGTCGTGATTTCTGCTGGCGTTGTGATGAACATCATCCTCGCCGCCATCTTGTTCATCATCGTGATGATGGTCGGCAGGCAAGTCGACGCGCCAACCGTCGGTTACGTCGAAGCAACCTCGCCCGCCATGCGAGCCGTTGACGTCGGCACCGGTGCCTCCATCCCGCTGCAAACTGGCGACCGCATCCTGACTGCTGATGGCAAAGAAGTGCGCGCGTTCGATGATGTGATGCTCGCCGTCGCGATGTCCAAGAAGAACGAGGCGGTCACGCTACAAGTCGAGCGTCCGGGCGCGCCCTCAACGCTGAACCTGCGCGTGCAGCCCGAAGAGAATCTTTCCACGGGCCTGCTCGCGGCTGGTTTCACACCAGTAAACAGCACCAAAATCGCCTTCGAACTCCCCATGTTTGACTTGCCCAAAGGCAGCATGCTGCTGAGCGTGAACGGCAAGCCGGCCAGCGATGGTCACGCCATTGATACCGCCGCCCATGCATCAAGCGGTGAACCACTCATCGCAAAATTCTCACTGCCCGACGGCACACCGAAGGATGTGACGCTCACACCAGTTGCAGAACTGCAGCGCGGACTCGTCGCAGGTACAACCAAAGATGCCTTGACACCAATCGAGCACTTGCTCGGGCTTTCTGGCGTGCTGCGCGTGGCGGGTGTGCGAGCCGAAGGCAGCGGCAAGGGAATCAAGGCCGGAGATGTCGTGCTGAAAGTCGGAACCATCGAGTTCCCCAGCACCGTGACCGGCACGCGAGAAATTCGCAGCCGCAAAGGCAGCACCGTGGACCTCACGGTCGCACGCAAGAACGAAGCGGGTGCATACACCATCGTGCAACTGCCCGCCGTCAAGGTTGATCGCGATGGCCGCGTCGGCTTTGACGCTTCCGACAGCAGCGAGCACTTGCCCATCATCGCCGCTCCGCTCGCCGTGATCATGAACGCAAAGATGGAGTCTCGTGTTCCCAGTGCAGCAAGCAGCAACGTCACCGCAGGTTCGAGCATCGTCGCGGTGAATAGCGACGCAACTGCAACACTGCGCGATGTCGCGCTGCGCGTGCGTCAAGCCGTACAACGTGGCGAAACCAACCTCGCCCTCACCATTCGCAGACCCGTCGCAGGCGACTTGCTTGCCCAAGGACCAGACGAAGTCGTCACCATCGCCATTTCGCCTGAGGATGCCGAGCAAATCAAATCTCTGGCTTGGACAGCAGACCTCTCGTGGCAAGCGTTCGAGATTCAGCAGCAAACGATGAAGGCCAGCAACCCGCTCGAAGCCCTGCACTTCGGCTACGACGAAACCAAACGCGTCATGGGCATGACGTATCTCACCTTCGCTCGCCTCGCCCAAGGCACCGTCAAAATCGAACATCTCAAAGGCCCCATCGGCATCGCCCACTTGGGCACACTCGTCGCCGATCGCGGCTTCATCTGGCTCCTCTTTTTCCTCGCGCTCATCAGCGTCAATCTCGCCGTCATCAACTTCCTGCCGCTGCCAATTGTCGACGGCGGCCAATTCCTCTTCCTTCTCTACGAAGCCATCCGAGGCAAGCCCGTACCCGTCGGCTTCCAAAACGGCGTCACGATGGTGGGCCTCGTCCTCATCGCCGGCATGTTCCTCGTCGTGACATTCAACGACGTGCGCAACTTGCTGGGAATCTGATCGCGATGTTGGCGCATCACGCCCTCGCCACGTTCGCCGTCACCACTCTCCTTACCGGCTGCTCCTAACCTGCTGGCTCATGCAGACCATCGAATATCTGCAAAATCCCGACCTGCGCGACCAGTTCCTGCCCGCCATCATCGCGGGCTGCGCTCTGGGCGTCCTTTGTTCATTGCTCAGTGTGCTCGTCGTCCTCAAGCGCATGGCCTTCATCGGCCAAGGCATCAGCCACGCTGCGTTCGGCGGCATTGGCATCGCGGCAGCAGTGGGGGTGGCTGGCAGCAGTGCCGCCGGTGCGTCACTCGCCACGTTCTTCATCGTGCTCGCCTTCTGTCTCGGCAGTGGTCTGCTCATCGCCGCTCTCAGCAAGCGCGCGGGCGAGTCGGGCGGCACCAACGCCGGCAAGGAAGCCGACACCATCATCGGCATCGTCCTCGTCGCCGCGATGAGTTTCGGCGCCATTCTTCTGCATCGCTTCAGTACGAAAACCGTGAGCTGGGAGACATTCCTCTTCGGCTCGATTCTCGAAGTCTACTGGACTGACGCCATCATCGCATGGGTCGTTGCTCTTGCGACCGTCGCCACGCTCTTCATCACCCGCCGCAAGCTCATTTTCTGGGCCTTTGACCCCGCCACCGCGCGAGCCATGGGCGTGCCCGACCGCGCGATGAACGTTCTGCTACTGCTGCTCGTCAGCGTCGCCACCGTCACGGCCATGAAGCTCGCCGGCGTCGTCCTCGCCACAGCTCTGCTCGTGCTCCCCGGCGCAACCGCCCTCCGCCTCACCTGGCGCGGCACGCGCGTCCTGCTGCTCGCCGGCGTCATCTCCGTCGTCGGCGTCCTCGCCGGCTTGGTCCTCAGCTTCGAGCTCAACTGGCTCCCCGGCGCGACGATCGTCACGGTCCTGAGTGTTGTCTACGCCGTGGCGTGGGCGATCAAGCGATAAGCAATAAACCCGCGTGTCGTTCGCAAGAAGCTCCGATGCAAGGTGCATAAAAAAGCGGAGTGGCACGCATCGCGCCACTCCGCCTGAGTTTCCCATCGGCCATTCACCAAGCTTGCATCGCAATCGTTAGTCGTTCTTATCGCGCTGCAATCGCGACAGCACAGGCGACAACACGAGCAGCAACACGCCCGCCGCCACGCTGGTAATCACAAACAGCAGGAAGAAGTCCGCCTGACCACCCAGGTTCCAAGGCAACTTCAACTTACCTTCCATGATCGGTTCCGTCAGCGCGGCAACCTTACCCGCACCAAGCCCGGCGATAAAGCTGCTGATGAACCAAATACCCATCAGTGTGCTCACGTGCTTGGTCGGTGCCGTCTTCGAAACATACGACAAACCTGTCGGGCTCAAGATGATCTCGCCAACCGTGTGCAAGAAGTAGCAGCCCACAATATAGATCATGCTGACTTTGGGCAGACCGGTGTTCAGCCGCAGTGCGGCAAGCACCATCACCACATACCCAAGGCCCACAAAGATCAACCCCAGCCCGATCTTCGCCGGCTGTGGCACATACTTCTTGCGTGTCGCCAGCCACAGCCACACGCTGGTGGCGATGGGCGTAAACACGATGATGAACAGCGGATTGATCGACTGGAACCACGTCGTCGGAAACTCCCAGTTCGACGCCAACTGCCGCTCCGTATCGCGATCCGCGAAGATGTTCAGAGACGACCCGGCCTGCTCAAACGCCAACCAGAAAACCGCATTGAACAACATATAAATGAAAATCGTGAACACCGGCCCGCGATCCTGCTTCTCCTGGCTCGCAATAAACCAAATCGCATAGCCAATTGCGCCCGCACTCAGCAGACCCACCGTGATCGGATTACTGAGCACCGTGTCAAACTTCGCGAGCATGCCGATGTGGAACAGCAGCGCGACAATCGCCGAAAGCCCAATGCCCACAGGCAAGAAAACCCATGCAATCTTCGCCTTCTCCGGGTTCAGCGGCTCGCCAATGCCCACCAAGTGCTTGGGCTTGCTGTGCAGATAAATCGCAAGTCCCGCCAACATGCCCACCGCTGCTGCCGCAAAGCCCCAGTGCCAGCCGTACTTCACGGCCAGTGTGCCGCACACCAGATTGCACGTAAACGCTCCGACGTTGATGCCCATGTAAAAGACCGCAAACGCACTCTCGCGCCGCGGATCGCCCGGCTTGTACAACTGACCGACCATCACGCTGACGCTGGGTTTGAAGTGCCCCGTGCCCACGATAATCAGCGCTAGCCCAAACACAAAGATGCTCATCCCCGGCGCATTGAACGCCCACCCGCCGATGCCGCTGAGCCCCAGCACAATGTGCCCCAGCGTGATAAGCAGCGAACCAACCACCATGCTGCGGTGCGTGCCAATCAGCTTGTCCGCAATCAACCCGCCCAGAATCGGCAGCAAATACACAAACCCCGTGTACCAGCCGTATAAGTTGCTCGCTTCCGCACCCGTCCAGTTGCGACCGCTATCGCCCGTGCGAGCCTCGATCTTCAAGTCATACGTCGGGTCGCCAGCTTTGCGCGAGCTATCTGGCTCAATCGTCATCGACGTCGAACCTGCACCATCGTTGATCGTGAAAAACGTCTGCGTACCAATCTCGCCACCCGCTGGGTTTGGTTCGCGAGCAATCTGCGCCACGAACTTGATGGGCTTGTCCGTCGGATTGCTCACGCGGATGCCGTAGATCAAGTTCTCCGCTTTGCCATCCTTCACTCGCACCACATGGGCCGCGCCCGTCTCGGCCCCACCAACTGTCCAATCATCACTGGGGTCCTTGGCGTCATTGCCATCCACCCATTTCAACTCCGTGAAAACCAAATCCGTCGGATTGCTGAACGCCGGCCCCGGCGCAATCGTCGCATCCGGACCCTTCGCGACAATGTGCTCGCGCGTCGCGGTTTTCTCGATCGGCTTCTCCGCGTCCGCCGGGTTGTCAATCTGCTGCGTCAGGTTCAGCGTGTTGCGATGCACACCATCCGGCACCTGCATGACTGACATCACGCTCACCAGATACAGCACCAGCAAGCCGCGCATGCCGTAGTAGCTAAACCGCTCCCACATCTCCACCCAGAACAGCCTTCGCAGCCCCGGCGGGTGCTCCTTCGGAAACGAAGCCGGATCAACCGGCGTGTCAGACGAGGAAGAGGACGAAGATGGGGGCATAGCCATGCGAGCAGAACTCCCAGACTGGACCGACATCACCTGTCGGCGAGGCAAGCAATCACGATAGCAGACTCCGGCATCGGTTGCTTCCCGCCTCCATACCCCGAATTTTCCTTGCTTTTTCTCCCCCCACACTGGGCGCGGCCTCCTTTCTGCGGTAATGTGTCCCCCGCATGAGCACCCAGCCCACCACCCCGGCTTCCTCCGGCAAAAAGTCCATCCTCGACTGGATCGAATGGGTCGGGAACAAGCTACCCGAACCCGCGCTCATCTTCCTCATCCTCGCCCTCGCCGTCGTCGTTGTCAGCGCGGTCGGTTCAGCAGCGGGATGGAAAGTCTCGCCCAAACAGCCCACCACCATCAAAGTGCCGAAGCTCGACGCCGCCGGCGCGCCCGTCCTTGACGAAAAAGGCAATCCCACACTCACCAACAAACTCGACGAACGCGGCAAGCCCATCGTCATCCTCGAGCCGCTGCACAAACCCGTCTTCCAAACCGACGCCAAAGGCAACTTCATCTACGGCAAAGACAACCGCCCGCTGCCCGTCATCGAAAACGGCAAACCCAAAGAGGAATACGACGCCGCTGGCAAGCCCGTGCCGCTCGAAATCGAGCCTCGCAGTTTGCTCACAACCGACGGCGTCTATTGGATGATCACGTCGATGGTCCGCAACTTCACGGGCCTGCCCGCGTTGGGCCTGGTCTTCGTCAGCATGTTGGGCATCGGTCTTGCCGAAAAGTTTGGCCTCTTCAGTGCCCTGATGCGCCAGCTCGCACTGCTCACGCCCAAGGCCATGCTCACGCCGGTCATTCTCTTCATTGGCGCCAACGCCAGCGTCGCCAGCGATGCCGGTTACATCATCCTGCCCCCGCTCGCCGCCGCGCTTTATCTCGCGGTGGGTCGCCATCCAGTCGCGGGCCTCGCCGCGAGTTTCGCAGGCGTCGCGGGCGGCTTTGGTGGCGGCATGTTCCCAACCGCCGCCGACGGCTTCCTCGCAGGCGTGGCAACCTCTGCCGCGCAAATCATCGATCCAACCTACGCCGCCCTCCAACCCACGCACAACCTCTACTTCAAAATCGCCTCCGCCGTTCTCATTACCCTCGCCGGCTGGTTCGTCACTGACCGCATCATCGAGCCGCGCCTCATGCGCGCCAAAGCAACCGGCGAAGAAGCAAGCACCCTCCACGACATGGCCCTGACCTCGCAAGAAAAACGCGGCCTCCTCGTTGCCGCCGTCACATTCCTCGTGGTCCTGGGCGGTTTCCTCGCGATGATGCTGATTCCCGACGCGCCGCTGACCGGCAAAGGCCAGCCGGTCTTGCCCGATTACACCATGGGCTATCCCGATCAGTTGATGCCCGCCTTCCGCGAAGCTGTCAGCGACCGTTGGAGCCAGGCAATCGTCCCCATGATCTTCTTCTGCTTCCTCATTCCCGGCATGGCCTTCGGCTTCGTCACCGGCGCACTGCGAACGCAAAAAGATTTCATCGACGCCCTCTACCACGGCATCAAAAGCATCGTCCCCGTCCTCGCCATCGCCTTCTTCATGGGCCAGTTCGTCAACTACTTCACGTACACAGGCCTTGACCGCATGCTCGCCTACGCCGGCGGCAGCATGTTGGTAGAAGCTGACTTGCCCATCCCCCTGCTCATCACGCTCTTCGTCCTCCTCGTTATCGCTGGCGACTTCGCCATGAGCGGCATGCTCAGCAAATTCGGCGTCATGGCCCCCATCTTCATCCCCATGTTCATGATGGTCGGCATCAGCCCCGAACTCACCACCGCCGCGTATCGCATCGGCGATAGCGTCGTCAACATCATCACGCCGCTCAACAGCTACTTGCTCATCATCCTTGTCGTCTTGCAGAAGTACAAGAAAGAAGCCGGCCTGGGCAGCCTCATCAGTCTCATGCTCCCCTACAGCGTCGTCTTCGGCCTGCTCTGGACCGGTTTCCTCTTGGCGTGGTACTACACAGGCAACGACCTTGGACCCAACGCTGCGCTGACCTATATCCCCAAGTAACTTCGCCGCCAATTCGCCTCGCTTACGCTTTCTCTATGTCCCGCTCCAAACGTCGCCTCTTCGTCCTCATCGGCCCACCCACCGGCGACGCGCGCGAACCCGGCGCCAAGCCGCTCGGTCGCATCAAGGACCTCGAACGCGAACTCGGCCAATACAATACATCCACCGACGGCACACCCACCGCAGGCCAACCCACTATCCGCCTTCACGGCCCGGGAATGGTCATCGAAGTCGCAACCGCCAACGAACCCGCAACGCAGGCCATGGCCAGTGTTAACGACGAACAAATGGCGTGGCCAGTCTTGGAACGCATGTGCAAAGCCACCGGCTTTCGCCTCATGGATCCCGAAAGTGGCCGCATCATGGCCTTCGGCTGATCGCACTTGCTCTCAACCCATTCGACAATCAACCTTGCATCTGCGTCCAACCCTACCCCGCATCCGTATGCTGTTATGTGTTCCCGCGAAATCGCACCGATGAATTGATGGACAACCCCGCCCTTCCGCGCGAGGATCACAACCACGCCCTCCGCGGCCTTGCTCGCATCAACGCACTCAGCCGCGCCTGGGCACCCATCGCCCGCGAAATCAAGCCCCTCGCAACCGAGCCCATCACCATCCTCGACGTCGCCACCGGCAGTGCCGACGTCCCCCTCGCCCTCGCCCCGCAGTTTCCAACGGCCACTTGGTCCGCCTGCGACCTCAGCCCGCAAGCGCTGACAATTGCCCAAGCCAAAGCGAACGCCCGCGCAACGAATCTGAATCTCTTCACGCACGATGTCGTGATGAACCCGTTTTCACGCACCTTCGATGTGGTTCTTTGCAGCCTTTTTCTGCATCATCTCGAACCCACTGACGTGACGCGCGTACTGCAACACATGGCCGCTGCTACTCGCCGCCTGCTGGTGGTACACGATCTCCGCCGCACGCGCCCGGGCTTGGCTCTCGCACACATCTTTCCCAAACTGCTCACACGCTCGCACGTCGTCCACATCGACGCCGTCAAAAGCGTCCACGCCGCATACACCATCCCCGAACTCCGCACCCTCGCGCACGACGCCGGCCTCACAACCGCATCAATTGAACCCACTTTCCCCCAGCGCATGCTGCTCACATGGAAGCCCGGAGGCTCGCCATGATGCCTTCCGCGTTCGAAACGCTTCCAACCTCCTGCGACATCCTCATCATCGGCGCCGGCCCCGCCGGTGCCATCGCCGCATTACTCGCCGCCAAAAAAGGCTTCGACACCGTTCTCGTCGATCGCGCCGCATTCCCCCGCAACAAAGTCTGCGGCTGCAGTCTCACGCAGCGAGGCGTCAACCAACTCCAATCCGCCGGCATCGCCGAAATTCTCGATGACGCCGCCCACATATCACGCATACGACTCATCACCGCACATCGCTCCGCATCAATCTCCATCCCACCATACCGCGTCATCTCCCGCGAACTGCTCGACACGCGCATCGCAACCGCCGCTACCAGCGCCGGCGCGAAGCTACTGACCAACACCAGCGCGCTCGTGCACACCAACTGCGTCAACCTTACACGCAACAACCAATCCGAGCTCTGCACCCCTCGCTGCATCATCATCGCCGACGGCATCTCCGGCACCAGCCTCCGCGACCATCCCGCATTCGCCTGGACCATCGCCCCCGCCAGCCGCATGGGCCTTGGCGCGACCCTCTCGAAGAGTCCCATCCCACTTGAGCCCAACGAACTTGCAATGATCGTCCGCGACGACGGCTACATCGGTCTCGTCAAACTCCCGGGTAGCACCATCGACCTCGCCGCCGCCGCCGACCCCGCATCCGTCCGCGCTGCCGGCGGCCCCGCCGCATGGCTCATCGCCGCATTCACGCAACTCGCCGGCGATTGCACGCAGCTCGCAAAAACCCGCATCCACGGCACGCCGCTGCTTACCCGAAAACGCAATCGCGTCGCTCACGAAAACATCTTCCTCATTGGCGACGCCGCAGCCTACGTCGAACCCTTCACAGGCGAAGGCATGACTTGGGCACTTGAAACCGGCACGCAAATTATCGATTTCGCAGCAAAAATCATTACAAATAAACTCTTGCCCTCGCAAGCTACCCCAACCGCCCAAGCCTGGCAAGCTCACTACAACCACTCGCTCGCGCCCAAACACCGCAACTGCGAGCGCGTCGCTACCAGCGTTCGCTCACCGCTGCGCCACGCCGCTCTCTCACTCGCTTCTATAGCGCCATCACTCGCCTCAAGCATCGCCGCCCGCGTCCTGCGCGTCCGCGAGGTGCCAGCATGACGAGCATGCCCAGCACAACCCCGCGCCTCCTCGCCATCGGCTGCGTAACCCCAACCGGCACGCTCACGCGCGCCGGCGCAGTCGCCCTCAGTAACGCCGTCGCACCACCCAGCACCTCGCGCGATCTGCTCCAACGCTTCCACGAAAAATCTGGCGTCCAATCCCGCGCGGGCGTCATCTTCAGCGCCTCCGGCAACCAATCGCTCTACCCACCCTCCACAACCGAGCACGACAAAGGTCCCACCACCCAGCAGCGCCTCCACATATACACCCAGCATGCCGCCACCCTCGCCGCCCGCGCCGCGCAAAGCGCTCTCACGCAAGCAGGCGTGCTCCCCTCACGCATCACACACCTCGTCACCGCCAGTTGCACAGGTTGCCACGCCCCAGGCGTTGACATCGCCCTCATCGATCAACTCGCTCTCTCGCCCGACGTTCGTCGCACCCACATTGGATTCATGGGTTGCCACGCCGCCATCAACTCGCTCGCCACCGCAGCCGCCATTACCACCGCCGACGCAGCCGCCTGCGTTCTCGTCGTCTGCGTCGAACTGTGCACCATCCACATGCACTACGGCAATCGCCCCGACCAACTCATCGCCAACGCTCTCTTCGCCGACGGCGCCGCCGCCGTCATCGTCGCGCATTCGAGCGACACATCTCTCCCGCACGCCGCCGGTTTCGCCAGCCGCGTCTTCCGTGATGCTCAGGGCAACCCCACAACTGACCGCATGCAATGGGAAATCACCGATCACGGTTTCGCCATGACCCTTGCCAAAGACGTGCCCGATCTTCTCGCTGCCAGCGTCCCCACATGGTTGCAACACACCCTCCGCCGCTACGAACTCACCGTCCACGACATCGCCACATGGGCCATTCACCCAGGCGGCCCGCGCATCGTGCAATCACTCGTGCAAGCGTTAGAACTCTCGCCCACCCACCAAGCCCAAGCCACCGCCGACGCCCTCGCCATCCTCGGCGGGCACGGCAACATGTCCTCCGCCACCGTCCTCTTCATGCTCTACCAAATGCTGCAACGCAGCAGGCATCGCCCCATCATCACCCTCGCCTTCGGCCCAGGCCTCGCCGGTGAAATGATGCTCCTTCGCTAACCCTCCCCGACGCCCCGACGCCGGGCCTGAGGCTTTGCGAAGGCCCGGATCGATCCAAAATCAGCGCCCAACAACTCTCACTTCGTGCTATCCGCCCGAGGCCTTCCCCCCGCCGAATCCGCCGCCGGCTGCGGCCCCGGCCCACGCCCAGGCCTGCCCCCCGGCGCACCCGCTGGCCTGTCCGCCACAATCTGCCCATTCTCCAACATGCGATATCCCGAAGCCGTCAGTTGCTCCTTATCCCACGCCCTCGCCAAAACCTCACCCGCTTGCGGCGTGCGCAGCAACACCGCATCACCTTCACCAATCCCCGCAGCAATCTCGGCCGTCGTCTCACTGCGTCGCCCAACCCGCACAGGCCGCTTCACGAACTTGTTGCCCTCGGGCATGTACACAAACTGCACCGCCCCTTCGCTAAACAATGCCTGCGCAGGCACCGCCAATGTCTCTTCAACCTTGTTCAGCAGCACCCGCGCTTCCACGCGCATGCTGGGCTTGAGTTCCGCATCACCCTGATCCTTCAGCGACACACGCACCGTGTACTCACGCAAGTTCGGATCGCGCCATCCGCCCGTCTCCGCCATCACACCAATCGAATCCACCACGCCTTCAAACGTCCGCCCACCCGCCGCATCAATCTTCAAGTTCACCAGTTGCCCAGGCCGCACGCGCCCCGCAATAGCTTCATGCACGCGCACCGCAGCGATCATCTCTGTCGTATCAGGCAGCACCACAATCAATTGATTCGGATACACCTGCTGCCCAATCTGCCACGAACCCTGATCATTCCCCCAGCGCCCACCACCCTCCAAACTCGTCGCATACACCACCAGCCCATCTTGCGGCGCAACGACCGAAGTCGCCGCAAGCTGCTCGCGCAATTTGCGAACCTGCGTTTCCAGCAGCGTCAATTGCTCGCGCTGGCTCAACCGGTCCGCATCTTTGCTCGCAAGCTGGCTGTCGTTGTTCAGCTTCACGCGTTCAACTTCCGCCCGCGTCTCTTCCACATCACTCAGCTTTTGCTTGCGCTCTTTCGAGAACTCAAAGTTCTCATAAACATCCAGTGCCAGCCGGGCATTCTTGTACTTCGAAATCGCCTCGATATACGCCACTTCATCGCGATCCCGCTCATCCTTGGCAATAAATCCCTCGCGCAGCAAGTCCTCGCTGCGCCGCAGTTTTTCCGCCAGTCGCTCCAAGTCGAGCTCACTGCGACTAATCTCCAAACTCAGTTCCTGCCGACGCTTCACCACGTCGCCCTCTTCCCACTGCATCAGCGTCAACTGCGCCAATTCCAACTGCAACTCCGCCTTGCGCAGCGCGCTGGCATTGTCATTGAGTTGAATCTGATACTGATTCTCCGCCGCGATCACCGACGCCCTCGCACTCGCCAACCTGGGCGTCTGCTCATCAATCTGTGTCTGAATCGCATCGCCATTGAGTTTGACTACCAAGTCACCCTTTTTGACCCGCGTCCCTTCCGCAATGATCGACTGAATCGTCGCATCGCGCTCCAGTGTGCTTCGCAGCTCAATCTGGTTCTTGGCTTGCAAATCCCCGTTCGCCGTCGTCGTGATATCAAACGCCTGCTTGCGCGCCAGCGCAATATCCGAAGTCTGCGCCTTGGTCGTCTGATCAGGCTGCTTGCCCGCCGCCGCCAACAAACTCACGCCACCCGCCAGTGCCGCCAGCACCACCGCCGAAAACGCCCACGTCTTCGCGCGCCTCGCCGATGCCTTCTGAACAGTGTTTCCAGCAGTAGCGGTGGGGGCGTTGTTGATTTCCGTCATGACAATCCTTTCCGTGCCGCAACTCCACAGCCGCGACCCGTGACTTTTCTGCATTTTCCAAAGCAATAACCCCAGGCTCGTGCCCGGCATGGGTTGTACGATGCTCCCGTGGATCCGTTGCTTCGCCAACTCACAAAAGAAAGACGCATTTTGTTGGCAGTCGCCGCGCCAATTGAGGCCCGCGCCCTCCTCGCCGCCGCTCGCGCCGCCATCCCCGTTCCCCAACTCTGGCAAATCGCACCGCTCTCTCCCCACTTTGACCTCCTCCTCACCGGCGTTTCCAAGTCCAACGCCGCCGGCGCACTCGCCTCCGTCCTTTCGCAAAATCCCACCCGCTACGCCGCCATCATCAACACCGGCATCGCCGGCAGCCTCCCCAGCCCATCGAGCAGCGCACAATTTTCGCTTCATCCCACCAACACCGTCGCCGCCACGCACTGCGTTTTCGCCGACGAAGGCATCCAAACCCCCGCCGGATACCAAACAGTCGCTGCGATGGGCTTCCCCATTAGCTCACCTGACTCCCCCGACGACACCTTCCCCGCCGATCCGACCCTCCTCTCACTCTTCACCCGCCTCGTCACCGCCAGCGGCCCCATCGCCACTGTCTCCACCTGTTCCGGCACCGACCTCCTCGCCCGCGAAGTCGCCCTCCGCACCAGCGCCATCGCCGAATCCATGGAAGGCGCCGCCTGCGCCCTCATCAGCCACCGCCTGCGCATCCCTTTCATCGAAGTCCGCGCCATCAGCAACTTCACAGGCGACCGCGCCAAGCAAGCCTGGGACATCAAAGGCGCACTCGTCGCTCTCGAGTCGTTATTCGCACCCTTGCTCGCATCCACCAACACGGACAACGCCCGATAGTGCGCGAGGCGTTATGCCGATTGCGCGGTCTGCGTAGGCTGGCGGACATCGGTACTTTGCGCAACCCCTGCCGACGACTCACCCCACCCCAGCGTCCGTCCGATGACGTTTCACGATGCGCCCGCTCGGATTTGCCTTCCCAGCGATTGCGCATCGTGGAGCGTCACGCGCGATGGGACTGTCCAGCCTGCTCAACTCGTTCAAGCGAACCGCCAAGGACAACGCGGCAAAGGACGCCGCGCCCCCGGCGCTTGCCAAGCCCAAGCACGCCCGCGCTGCTGGCAAAGAGTTGCCCATCGCTATCGAATTCGGCACCGGCGCACTCAAGATTCTCCAAGTAGACGGCGGCGAACCACCCACGCTCATCGCCGCTGCCCAGCTTGATGTCCCGCCCGAAATCATCACCGACACAAAAAAACGCTGGGACTTCCAACTCGCCGCCCTCGCCAAGCTCGTCAAAAAAGGCGGCTTCAAAGGCAAGCGCGCCGTCTGCGCCATCCCCGCCTGGCGCACATCGTGCAAGCACCTGCAACTACCCAAGAGCGAGGGCGTCACCATGTCTTCGCTGGTCGAAGCTGCCATCCCTGCGCAGCTTGGTGTTGATCCCTCATCCCTCGTATACCGCTTCATTGAAGTCAACAGCGACCGCTCCATAGGCAAGGTCGATGTCATTCTCATCAGCGTGCAGCGTGATGTCGTTGACCAACTCATGATGGCGCTGGTCGATGCCAAACTCGAGCCCGTTGGCATGCACAGCGAATTCCTCTGTTCGCTTCGCGCCTTCGACCACCTGCATCGTCGCGAAGGCGATCTGCTTCTCAACACGATCTACCTCGACATCGGCGCAACCTCCACCAAAGTCATGATCGCCCACGGCCGCGACCTGGTCTTCGCCCGCCTCATCAACGTTGGCGGCTACAACCTCGACGAAGCCATCGCCAAGCAAAGCGCCGTCACCGAGTCACAAGCTCGCAAGATTCGCTACGAACTCAACGCCGCCGTCGCCACCGCACCTTTCGCTGCCAAACTGCACGCAAGCTCCGCCAGCGCGCCCGAAAACGACCGCCGCAAAATCGACACGCTCGAAGACTTTTCAGGCGACGTTCTCGCCCAGCCGCAAGTCGCCGTCGGTCCCAGCGACGTCAACCTCGACGAGCCACTCGAAATTCTCACCGACGAAATTCGCCTCTGCCTCCGCTACCACGCTTCGCAGTTCCCAAACCGCAAGGTTGAACGCGTCGTCTTCGTCGGCGGCGAAGCCAAGCACCGCGGCCTGACCCAGCACCTCGCGCGAGCCCTCCGCCTGCCCGCGCAAGTCGCTGATCCATTGGCCCGCATCGCTCGCTCAGGCAAAGAACCAGTTGCAGGTATCGACATGAAGCAAGCCCAGCCCGGTTGGGCAGTGGCGCTGGGCCTGTGCCTAGCTCCAACAGATCTGTGAGTTTGTACCTTTCGGCTTTGTCTCAAACTTCGTCTCTCGTATCCACAGGACGAATCATCAGGAGGATCTCGCGTGGCATACTTCCCGCAAGTCAAGCAAGACAACGCCGCAGGTACAGGCGCGAGCTTCCTGCCCGCAGATTACATCCAGCGCAAAGCTGAATTCCGCAACAACACCATCATCCTCTCGCTCTTCGCGGTCGTCCTCGCAGGCGTGGGCGGCGCATTCGTCCTCAACAACACCCGCAAGATCAAACTCGGCAGCGAATACCGCGAACTCGTTGAGCAATGCAAGGCCGAAGAAGCCAAGATCGAGCAACTCAAGAAGCTCACCGAGCAGCGCACCGTCATGATGGAAAAGGCCGAAATCACCGCAGCGCTGGTCGAAAAAATGCCCCGCTGGGCTGTCCTCAGCGAAGTCGTCTATCGCATGCCCGCCAAAATGCGCCTCGAAGAAGTCGGCATGAAAGGTACACGCAACACTACAGGCGGCGTCGTCAGCCCCAAGTCCGAAGTCAAAAGCCTCACCCAAGACGTCGCCGACAAACAAGCCGTCGCCGCTCGTCCCAAAGTGCAAGCCCCCAGCTTCACCTACGACATCTCCATCAGCGGCAATGCCAAAGACAACAACCAAGTTGCCGACTATCTCAGCAGCCTCAAGCGCAGCCCCGCTCTTCGCGATGTCGAACTGACGTACATCAAAGAGTCGCACGACAAGGAAATCGTCCTCCGCAAATTTGAAATGACCGCCCGTCTGCGCAACGACGTGCCCAAAGACAAACTGGGCCAAAGCATCCGCGAACTGCTCGTGACCAAGACCGACGACACCAACGACGCTAGAACCGACGCGAAAACCGACGCCAAAGCCAAAGCCGACGCCGCCGCGAAGCCCGCCGCGCCCATCGCGAAGGAGAACGAGTAATGCAAATGAAAACCACCAACACGTTGCTCTGGATCGGCGTGGGAGTCGGCGTTCTGGGTCTGCCCATCGCCAGCTATCTCCTCGTTTTCAAGCCGCAAAATAGTGAAATCAAACGCGCCCAAGGCGACGTCGAGCACATGCGAGGCCTCCTCACCCGATTGCAGGAAGAAGCTGCCAAGAACGCCGACTTCGAGCGCGCAAACCAGGAACTCGCGCAAAACATCGGCATCATCGAAGAACGCCTGCCCACCAACCAGGAAGTCGACGCCGTCGTTCGCCAAGTCAGCGACCTCGCCGTCACCGCAGGCCTCTCCAGCCCCGCCATCAAAAACAACAAGCCCCTCCCCGCCGGCCTCTACATGGAGCAACCGCTGGAAATGGAAACCAAGGGCAACTTCATCGGCTTCCACACATTCCTCGCGCAAGTCGAAAAACTCCCCCGCGTCATGCGCATCCACGACTTCAAACTCGTGGGCCAGGCAGGCGACGAAAGCGAACTCAGAGCAACCTTCACGCTCAGCATCTACTACCAGGATGACGCCCGCAGCGTCGCGTCGGGCCAGTAACAGCATCGCTCAGGAAACTCATCATGGCCATGGATAACAACAACGCAGGGAAGTCAGATGTCGAACTAGGCTCGTACGCGATGCCGCGCAAGTGGACGCCTCGCCAGCCCCTCGTCATCGGTCTCACCGTCATCGTCAGCGCCATCGCCCTCATGGGCATGCGCCAAATCGGCATGCGCAGCGCCATCGCTTTCGAAGGCGAGCAATCCACCTTCGACTTCCAAGGCGACGCACAGCTTCAAACCCGCTACGAACGCCTGATGGCTGATCTTGGCAGCGCCAAAGACCCCCTCGACGTCGCCTTCGCCGACTTTGGCAACAGCCCCTTCGCCATGCGCGAGGCGATCGCTCCGTTGCAGCAAGCCGTCGTCGCCAAGACCCTCGCAGGCGAATCTCCTGAGGAAGCCGCGCGTCGCACCAGCGCCGCACGCAAAACTGCGCTGCTCAACGAAGCCGGCAAACTCGTGCTGCACAGCGTGATGGGTGGTAAGCTCCCCCTTGCCCGCATCAACGACGAAACCGTCACCGTGGGCGACACCGTCGCCGAGTACTTCACCGTCGCCGAAATCGAAGGTCGCAACGTCACCATCACCGCCGATGGCGAAGCCTTCACCCTCTCGATGCAAGCTGGCAACGTCCCACCCGCAGGCAACTCGCCCGCGCCCAAGCGCCGCCCGTAATTTTCTCCCGCTCCCGCTCATTCTGCCCGCCTCCGTTGGAATCCACGCACATGGCAAAGTACAACATTGACGACATTCTGAGCGAGCTTGGTGTAAGCAGCGACAAAGACACCAGTAACAAAAATGCCTCAGCAAACGTCAAAAAACACCGCATCGACGAGAACGAAAATAGCTTCTCGCCCCTGCCCACCATGCCCGCCAACCAGCGCGCATACGGACAGCAGCCCGACGCGCCATCAACCGAAACCTCTATCACCAAGCGCGGCAGCAGTGCGCCCGGCGTCGGCCCCGCCATGGCCGAAATCTATCGCCCCGACGAGAGCGAAGACCCCGACAAGCTACGCGAACTCGGCGAATTGCTCCTCTCTCGCAACGTCGTCACGCCCGACAAACTCTCGCAAGCAAATCAAATCATCAAAAGCAGCCCAGGCCGTCGCCTGAGCGAAATCATTCTCGAGCAAGGCGCCGACGAAACGCAGGTCATGCAAGCCCTCGCGCAGGTCAGCCACCTCACCTTCGAACACATCGACACCACCAAAGGTCTCGACGGCGGCTTCGACGGCAAGATGCTCCAACGCCTGACGCCTGAGTTCTGCAAGCAAAATCAAGTCATCCCCCTGCGCCAAGACGGCTCGCGCGTCGTCGTCGCCATCACCCAGCCCGACAACGTCTTCCTCATCGACACCGTCAAGGAAAAGCTCGGCTGTTCCGGCATCAAGATCGTCCTGACAACCGCCAGCGACATCCGTGCCGCCATCGACCTCGTCGGCGGCCCCGTCCAGCAAGAAGTCGGCGTAGGTGAAATCCTCGCCGAAGTGCAAGAAGGCGACGTGCAGGTTGAAGAGAAGAAGGAAGCAGACGAGGCCAGCCTCGAGAAAGAGGCCAAAGAAAGTCCGGTCATCCGCTACGTCAACCACATCATTCAATTGGGCCTCCAGCAAGGCGCCAGCGATATTCACATCGAGCCCAGCGAAAAGAAACTCAAAGTCCGCTTCCGCATCGACGGCGAACTCTACGAAGTCCTCAACCCGCCAGTCAGCATGGGCCCCGCCATCACCAGTCGTATCAAAATCATGGCCAACCTCGCCATCGATGAACGCCGCATTCCCCAAGACGGCCGCATCCGCGCCATGGTCAGTGGCCGCAAAATCGACTTGCGCGTCTCCACGCTTCCTTGCTCAGGCGGCGAAAAGACCGTCATGCGTATCTTGAACGACAAGAACATCTCTGTCGATCTCGAACAACTGGGATTCGACGAAGACGCCCTCACGATCTGGAAAAAACAGATCGACGCTCCCCACGGCATCGTCCTCGTCACCGGCCCCACCGGCAGCGGTAAAACCACAACGCTCTACGCCTCGCTACGCGCCCTCGACAAAGGCAGCATGAACATCTCGACGGTCGAAGACCCCGTCGAATACACCTTGGAAGGCGTCACGCAAACGCAAATGCACGAGAAGATCGGCATGACCTTCTCCCTCGCGCTGCGATCCCTCCTGCGTCAAGACCCCGACGTCATTCTGCTGGGCGAAATCCGCGACCACGAAACCGCGCACATCGCCGTGCAAGCTGCTCTCACAGGCCACTTGGTGCTCAGCACCCTGCACACCAACGACGCCCCCAGCAGCATCACACGCCTGGTCAACATCGGCCTCGAACCCTTCCTCGTCGGCGCCGCCGTCAACGGCGTGCTCGCTCAGCGACTCATCCGCCGCTTGTGCAAAGAGTGCAAAGCCACCGAAGTTCCTAGCGAAGAAATGGCCGAGTTCCTCAGCATGCAAGGCCTGCCCAACGATTCAATCTGGGCCTCGCGCGGGTGCGATAAATGCCGCAAAACCGGCTATTCCGGTCGTGTGGGCATTTACGAAATGCTCGTGATTGACGATGCCCTGCGCGATGTTATCGCTCGCAATCCCAACGTCGCAGAATTCCGCCGTCTCTGCATCGAACGCGGCATGGTCACGCTCCGTCAAGACGGTCTGCGCAAGGTCGCTAACGGTTTGACCACAGTTTCTGAAGTGCTTCGTGTCACCGAAGGCGCACACTAATCCGATACTTTATCTGTACTCGAAAGGCCGTGTGGCCTTCCGAGCGGGAGGATTCTCTGTGATTGATCGTCATGCCGCTAAACTCATCGCCGCCGCAGGTATCGTCGCGCTCGCAGGCAATGCCGCAACCGCCAACGATTCCAAAGTCGCCGCACCTGCTCACGATCACGAGGCCCACAATACGCGCGTCCTCGCCGAAGACGCCCATGCCCGCAAGGCTGATAAATCTCCCGCCAAGCAAGCAGCCAAAGCGGTCGCGTCAAAGGCCAGCACCACCAAACCGACGCAACTCGCAAAGTCTTCGAGTACACCCCCGCAGCAAGCCAGCCCACAAGCCATCCGCGCAAAGTCCCCATCCGCGGCCGCTTCGCCCACCAACTCGCGCCGCCTCTTCATCACCAGCGCCAACAGCGCGATGCGTGACAAATCCGCCGTCGCCACGCCCGCCGTGCAACCTCGCACCGCCCCCGCCGGCCCAGCCCTCGCGCAAGCAGGCATGCCCAAAGCCATCAGCAAAGCGACCAACGTGAAAGCCGCGAGCGCCGCAGCACCCGCAGCCAAACCCGCCAGCAGCCCGGCATCAAAAATCGCCAGCAAAGAAATCACCCACTCCAGCAAGCAACTCGCCCAAGGCCGCAGTGTCACTCGCAGCAGCGACAACATGCGCAACTCTCGTTCCATCGGCATTACCAGCCAGCAAGTGCGCGAAGGCCAGGAAGTCACGCGATCCTCCAAGCAAATGCGTGAAAATGCCCCACAGCCCACACGCTCGTCCGCTCTCCGCGCCAGCGCAGATCGCCCGCAGCTCGAAGTCACCGGCACCCGCGACCGCGCCCCCACCCGCATCGTCATCCGCAGCGCCAACGCCCGCGGCTGACCTTCCCCCGACGCCGGACCTGAGGCTCCGCGAAAGTCCGGATCGCACTGCCAAAAACATCCAACACCCCGCACCCAAGCCCGCGCCTCACGCGGGCCTTTTCTTTCTCCACACACAACCTACCTCCACCCCTGTCAAGTCACTCCCACTCAAACCTTGCGCATCTTCACACCACCGTTCCGTCTATACCGCTCACGCAGCCCACCTCCAGCACGAAAACACAAACGCGTGTTCTCTGCCCTTGATTTCTTTTCGATGTTTAACACATCGCGTGACTTCCGCGCGGCACCACAGGGACTTTCGTATGCCCCACATGCCCCAAGAACCCGAAGCCTTCGCCGAATGTGTCGCGGACATGCTCCGCCGACTCCAGCCCGACTACGCCGTCGATCTCGTCGGCCCGCGCGAACTTCTCGTCAATGGCCGCCGCCTTGACCTCGAAAATCTCTACCGCATGGTCAACCACGAACCATCACGCGGCACCGAAATCGTCGAGCACTACCTCGAACAACTCTTCGCCGGCGAAGCCATTCAACTGGGCACCATGAGCTTCGACTTCGCCAAGCCCCGCATCATGCCGCGCATCCAGCCCGAAACCATCTTCGAGCACCTCTCGCGCGAACAAGTCGCCCACGTCCCTTTCGTCAACGACACCGTCGTCGTCTTCGTCACCGATCTTCCCCACATGACCGTCAGCATCACCACCGAGCAGCTCATCCGCTGGAAGGTCGACATCGACGCCATCGAAGAAATCGCTCGCGAAAACCTCGATCGCTACGCCCCCGAGCTCGAAGTCCAAATCGTCGAAAGCAAAGAAGGTGGCAAAGCCGCCATCCTGGGCCAACACGACGGCTACGACGCCGCTCGCTTGCTGCTCACAGGCCTGCACGATCGCCTCGCCAACCAGCTCGGCGGCGACTTCTACGCCGCCATCCCCGCCCGCGACATGTTCGTCGCCTTCAGCCTCGCCCCCGACCCCTTCCTCAAACGCCTCCGCGACCGCGTCACCAGCGACTACAAACGCCTCCCCTACCCCATCTGCTCCGACTTCTTCTACGTCACCCGCGACGGCGTCTGCGGCACCAAACCCGAAGTCCTCGAACGCGGCGAAGCCGCCTGATTCGGACCCACTCCCGACGCCGGACCTGAGGCCCTGCGAAGGTCCGGATCGAACCCACAAAAAATTCCCGACCCCCACCCCACGCGCGACCCAACCCCTCGCGCGTTTTCCATTCCCACCCTCAACCCCACCGCGCCCCAACTCGTATCTTTCCCCCATGGGGATCGCACACATCACACTCTTCCTGCTCGCACTCCTCCTCACCACCTGGGGCACTAGCCTCATCCTCCGAGCACTCGCCACCAAACTCGCTTCTCTCCGCCGCACGCCGCCCCTCTCCTGGATGTTCCGCGGCAACAGCATCTGGGACCCCAAACCCGAATCCATCGGCACCCCGCGCGCCAGCCTCACCACGCTCTTGGGCATCGCCGCCGCCCTCATTGGCGTCGCCTGCTTCACCTTCCGCAACAAGCTCGACGTCGAACGCGAAACAACCCAAGGCGACATGCTCACCTCAGGCCTCGCAGGCCTGCTCCTCTCCGCCGCTCTCGCCGCACTGCTGACTGGCCTCTTCGCCGACCGCTCCGCAGGCCGCAAACGCTGCCCCAAATGCTGGTACGACATGCAAGGCCAGTTAAGCCGCCAATGCCCCGAATGCGGCCACACGACAAAGCACGAAAAGCACTTCTTCCGCACCCGCCGCAGCAAAGGCATGCTCGCCCTCGCCTGCCTCCTCGTGCTCCTCGCCGCCCTCCCCCGCGCCATCATGGGCTACCGCGCCAACGGCTGGATGGGCGCAACCCCCACCTGGGCCATGATCGTCTTCATCGAACAGTTTCCCCAACCCTGGATCGTCCCCACGGGTCTGGGCGAGCGTTTCGGAACCCTGGGAGACAGAGCCGAGCGGCTCGATCCCATCAATCAATGGCTGCTAATCCGTACCACCCGAAACGACGTCCTCACCACGATCCGATCACAGCTTACAAACACAACAGGCACTCCCGTTTCGAATACCCAGTCATTACTCAACACGAGTCCATCGCTAGGTGGCAAGCTCACATACGACCCGATAGTTGTAGATGCCATGGATCGCCGCTACCGCGAGCTAATCGCAAATTGGCCGACATCAGGTGACGTTGACACATCCATCGATGAAGCAGAACTAGGTTGCTTGGTTGGATATCTGATGTCCCTGCGCGTCAGTGCCGTCGCAGGACCGAGCGCTCCCCGCATTCCGACCACGATCGTCCGAAGTGCTTTGCTCCGCCGTCGCACCGGTAACACTGTTGCCGACTGGTACACAACTAACATTTTCCTCGCGCCGATGCAAGAACCAACGGAAGTTTCCGCCGAGTTTCTCGCCGCATTTGATCAAAACGCGAAGGACGCACTTACGACCTCAATTGTGAGCCGAATGTTCGCCGAGTTCTTGCGTCGAAATGAAGAGCAGTTGCCGGCAATTCACGCCTACTTGCGCGACAATACCCACCCCGGAAGGTCAGGAGTTCTTTACGGATTCTACCAGTTGAAAGGCCAAGTGCTGCCGCCGCGAGAACTCTTGGACACGCTGCTAGTCGATTCTGACACCCGCGTCGTCATCGCCGCGATCGGTCTCGATTCGTACGACTCCGGCAAACCCCTCGACCAATCACCAAAACGTTGCCAGCAGCTCGCCGACATATACAACACCATCGGTATGCCCGATCGCGCTGCGTGGACCGTACTGCTCAGCACCAATTGGAAACACGCCGATTTCACGCCGGGCCTCATCCGCGATCTCGCGAGCACAGACATCTCGACCGCATACGACGCACTGCGTTACTTCACTGCAAATCCCTCGACCGACCCGCGACTCTTCGAACCTCTCCGCGCATTTCTCCGCCACCCTCAAATCTCGCATACATCCCCCGATGCACTTCGACTCATTCTCGCCATCGATCCCACCTACGACCCCACCGCACCCGAAAACGCGACGCTCCCCGACCCTCGCTTCGTTCCGACGCCACGCTGATTTTATCACCCGCCCCTACCCCTTAATCTCCGTCCTCACATCCCACAACTCCGGAAACATCCGGTCCTCCGCAATCTGCGCCAAGTACTTCACCCCCGCCGTGCCGCCCGTGCCGCGCTTGTGACCGATGATCCGCTCCACCGTCTTCAAGTGCCGGAACCGAAACAGAATGTGCGACTCATCAATGTCCACCAGTTTCTCAGCAAGCTCATAAAAATCCCAATACTGCTGCGGGTTCTCATACACCGCCTTCCAAATCTGCAGCACCTCTTCGTTTGACTCATACGTCTTGGTCACATCGCGCTCCAGCACACTCGCCGGCACCTTGAACCCGCGCCGTGCCAAGTGCCGCAAGCATTCGTCATACAGCGTCGGCGCCTCCAGCGTGCGCTTCACCATCGCATAAATCTCCGGCTTGTGCGCAAACACCGCCACCATCCGCTCATCCTTGCGACCCAGAATGAACTCAATCATCCGATTTTGGTAACTCTGAATCCCACTCGCCGGCCCCAGTAAATGCCGGAACTTCACGTACTCACTCGGAGTCAGCGTCGCCAGCACGCCCCATTGCTGCGTAAGCAACTGCTGAATGTGCTTCACCCGCGCAAAAATCTTGAACGTCGGCTCCAGCTCATCCCGCCGAATCAGCATCAGCGCCTCTTCCAACTCATGCACAATCAGCTTGAACCACAGCTCCGACGTCTGATGCTGAATGATGAACAGCATCTCATCATGATGCGTCGAAAGCGGCTTCTGCGCACTCAGCACCTGCCCCAGCGACAAATAGCCGTCATAGTCCAGCTTGTTCGCCAGGTCCGTCGTCATCCCGCTCGCATCTGCGGCGTGATATGAACTGCTTCGAGTAGTGGGGGACTTTCCTTCGCCGTGCATCCCACGAGCGTAGCGACCTCCCCAGTCCCCGCTCCCCGTTCCCCACTCCCCGTTCCCCACTCCCTGTTCCCCACTCCCCGTTCCCCACTCCCCGTTCTCTGTTCTCCGCCCTCACACCCCAACCAGCCTCGCCCCCACACTCACCGCATCCTGCGCACTCTGCGCATACCCATCCGCCCCAATCTCGCGCCACAAAACATCCGCCCCCAAAAACGCCGGCCCGCCCACCAGCACCTTGCATCGCTGGCCCGCCTCATGCCCGCGAACGCACGCAATCGTGTCCTCTACCGCCCGCAATTGCGTCGGCAAATACGCGCTCAAGCACAACAAATCACACCCAAAATGCTCAACCGCAATCCCAAGATCAGGCCCAGGCACATTCGCCCCCAAATACACCGCCCGCCACCCCTCCATCTCAAAATAATCACACACCATCCGCACGCCCAAATCGTGCTGATTCCCCTGCACGCTCGCCGCCACCACAACTTTCCCATGCCGCGGCTTCCTCGGCAAATGCGGATACAACTGACTCATCACCATCGCCGTCGTCGCCGTCGCGAAGTGCTCTTCTGCAACCGTCAAATCATTCATGTGCCACAGCCGCCCCAGCTCCTGCTGCACAGGCCCCAGCACCTGCTCATACACCTCGCGCACCCCGATCCGCTTCGCCGCCACCGCATCCGTCACCACCCTGCTCGCCGCAAACCTGTCCCCCTCGAGCACCGCAAGCAAATACCTCGCCCCAGTCTCCCCCTGCGGCGTCTCAATGCTCAAATTCATAGGCGGCTCCACAACCGGCTTATAGAGTTCCTTCCCCGCCTCCCGCAAATACCCCATCACATATGCCCGGTCCTCCGCCGGAATATTTCGATCCAGCACCTCACCCAATACATCCAGCGACCGCTGCAAATCATCCCGCGGCACCCCGCGCTTCTCAAACGCCACCGCCGACCAAATCACCTGCCGCACAAAAACCTGCGGCCGTCCCGCATGAATGCTGCTCGCTAAATCCGCAACCCGCCCCTGCAAATTTTCGCACCACCGATCAAACGCCAGCGGCTTATACCGCGCTGCGATATCTTCCCACCGCTCCACCAGCATCGTCGCCGCTTGCGACGCAATCTGCTCATGACTCGCAAGCAGCAACTGTGCGATAAATCGCCGCTGCTCAATCGACTCGCCCGGACTGTGATGATCAATATCGCGCTGCATGCCAGCCCAAAGAAATTCCCCGATTGCCCACCCGAAATTATCAACGCCCAAGCGACAGTAGTCGCAACAAGCAACTCAGTCGTGTTACATTCTCCGTGTAACTTCGCCTCTTGATCCCGCGAAAAATCCACAACACACATTTCTTCCCATGCCCGCCCGCAAACCCAAGCACAACCCCCAGCCAGCCCTCTTCGCGGACTTTGACACCCCGCAGGTTTCCCTCGCGCCCCACGCCCTCGCCCTCAAGCCCCTCGCCGAAAAACTCGCCACCTCCATCCGTCTCGGCACCAGCTCTTGGACCTTCCCCTCCTGGGAAAATCTCGTCTACGACCGCAAGCACACCGCCGACACCCTCGTCCTCGAAGGCCTCGCCGCCTACGCCACGCATCCACTCTTCCGCAGCGTGGGCCTCGACCGCACCTTCTACCGCCCCATGTCCGCCGAAGACCTCGCCGCTCTCGCCGCGCGCGTCCCATCGCACTTCCGCTTCCTCGTCAAAGCCCACGGCGAAGTCACGCGCCCACCACAACCGGGCGAATCCAACTCCAAGTTCCTCGACATCGCCTGGACGCGCGACCAAATCCTCGCCCCCGCCGCCCAAGGCCTCGCACAAAAACTCGGAGTCATCCTCTTCCAGTTCCCACCCATGGACCTCCGCCCCGCGAACTTCTCCGGAGGCATCGACGCCTTCCTCGATCAACTCGCCAACTTCCTCGCCAGCCTCCCGCCCACGCTTCCCTGCGCCGTCGAAATCCGCAACCGCGAACTCCTCAGCAACCAACACCGCTCGCGCTACACAACCGCCCTCCGCCAAGCCGGCGTCGAACACTGCTACACAGGCCACCCCACCATGCCCACCATCGGCACCCAACTCGACCTCATCCCACCCCAGCAAGCTTCATCACCCGCCCCCCTCGCCTGCCGCTGGCTCCTCCACCCCACCCAACGCTACCAAGAAGCCAAAGACCGCTACTTCCCCTTCCAAGAACTCAAAGACGAAGACCCCGGCACCCGCGCCGAAATCACCAAACTCGCCGCCGCCGCCCAATCCCTCTCCCGCGACATCCTGATCATCGCCAACAACAAAGCCGAAGGCAGCGCCCCCCTCACCCTCGAACACCTCGCCATGCAAATCCTAAAACATCTCTAAGAACACGAGGGCGCAAGCCCTCGAACCCGTGCCACCGATCCCGGCTCTGCGTGGAATATGTTCATGGCCGGTGATCAATCCCAATTAATCGTCTCCTCGACCGCCATGCGAAACCATGAAGTGAAATCGGAAAAATCCTCGCGCGATTCCCAACCAGGCGATGCGAAGTCATGTATGACAAGAACTCTTGGAGCGATGTCCGGTGCCCAGCAGGCCAGATCGTCGTTGTCCTGACGATACGCGAAAGGGAACAGGTGCCGTGAAGGATATCGAACTGCAAGTCCTGCCATACGAGACATCGCGTCCGAGGCCGTGAATATGTGCCACGGGCATAGATTGACGACGCGTTGCTCTACGAGCCTCTGGAACAATGGCGGATACTGCACCCATGCTGGCTTGATTTGTGTATCGACGATGTATTCATTCATGAGCACCTCGCTATGCAAATGACATTGGAGTCATGCAGGATGGGAACCCTTGAGGGTACCCGCAGTCTCCACAATCTCACCGAACTGAAGAAGCGCATCAAGCTCACAACGCCGAGGCTCTGCGCGATCGATGTGAATGTCCTGCCACCAACCTTCCCCTCCAGCATCCAACCCCCCACGCGAGCCCCCTCCCTCCCCCCCCCCCCCCCCCCCCCCCGCCCCACCCCCCCCCCCCCCCCCCCACCCCCCCACCCCCCCCCCCCCCCCCCCCCCCCCGCCCCCCACCCCCCCCCCCCCCCCACCGCCGCGACCCGCGTCCGCAGGACGTCGAGATCGAAATCCTCTACTGCGGCGTCTGCCACTCCGACCTCCACCAAGCCCGCAACGAATGGGGCAACTCCCTCTTCCCCATGGTCCCAGGCCACGAAATCGTCGGCCGCGTCTCCCGCGTCGGCAGCAGCGTCACCAAGTTCAAAGCTGGCGACTTCGCCGGCGTGGGCTGCATGGTCGGCTCCTGTCGCAAGTGCTCCTCCTGCACCCAAGGCCTCGAGCAATACTGCGACACCTTCCCCACCTGGACCTACAACAGCCCCGACCCCCTCGCCCCGGGCCAACCCACCCACGGCGGCTACTCCGACCGCATCGTCGTCGACGAAGCCTTCACGCTCAAAGTCTCGTCCAACGCCAACCTCGCCGCCACCGCGCCGCTCCTCTGCGCCGGCATCACCACCTACTCGCCCCTCCGCCACTGGAAAGTCGGCCCAGGCCAGCGCGTCGCCATCGTGGGCCTTGGAGGCCTAGGCCACATGGGCGTCAAATTCGCCCGCGCCTTCGGTGCTCAAACCGTCGTCATCACCACATCGCCTCGCAAAATCGACGACGCCAAGCGCCTGGGCGCCCATGAAGTGATCGTCTCCAGCGACGCCGACCAAATGACCAAAAACTTCCGCAGCTTCGACTTCATCCTCGACTGCGTCAGCGCCGAACACGACATCAACGCCTACCTCAACCTCCTCAAGCGCGACGCCACCCTTTGCCTCGTCGGCGCCCCCGAAAAACCCATGCCCGTCAGCGCATTCTCGCTGCTGCTCCCCCGCCGCAGCTTCGCCGGCAGCGGCATCGGCGGCATCGCCGAAACCCAAGAAATGCTCGACTTCTGCGCGAAGAACAACATCACCAGCGACATCGAAATGATCAAGATGCAAGACATCAACATCGCCTACGACCGCCTCCTCAAAGGTGATGTGAAGTATCGCTTCGTGATTGATTGCAAGAGCCTGTAAGCAGCGAAGTACGGAAGAGACAAAGTACCGAAGTACCGAAGTACCGAAGGCAAGACACTCAATTGTCTTTCCTCCGGTACTTCGTCTCTCCGGTACTTCGGTACGTGCCTTTCCACCGGTACTCGCCTTCCCACCCCTACCCTCCCCCATGCCCTCCTCCGTCGACCTCACCGACGCCACCCACTCCCTCACCGACCACCAGCTCACCTGGCTCCTCGACCACATCGCTCTCGCCCTCCAAAAGCTCCACGCCGCAGGTTCGGTCTCCGTTCGCGTCATCGACGACTCCGAAATGGCCGCCGCCCACGAAGAATTCGCCGGCGTCCCCGGCACCACCGATGTCCTGACCTTCGACCTCACCGACCCCGACACCCAGCCACCCCCGCCCATCCCCGCTCCCGCCTCGCTTTTATCTGACGCATCCAAGCAAACTCCGTATCCCGTCCACGCCGACATCATGATCTGCCGCGACGAAGCCGCCCGCCAATCCGCCGCACGGGGATACCCTATTGAGCGCGAATTGCTCCTCTACGTTGTCCACGCCCTGCTGCATTGCCTAGGCCACGACGACCACGAAGAACAAGCCGCCGAAGCGATGCACCGGATGGAAGACGCAGTGCTCGAATCGATCGGTGTCGGCCCAGTCTTCCGAGTGCCCGAGCACTAAAGCCGCCGTAGGTTCTTCCTTCGGTACTTCGTCTCTCCGGTACTTCGGTACTTCTTATGCGTTCTGAACTCTGGCTCCTGCTCATCGTCACCGGCCTCATCTTCGGCTGTGTCTTGTCCTGCCTCGCCCAAGCCCTGCGCGATCTCCGCAAACCTCTCCTCGAAGAAATCGCCACCATCCGCAAGCGCCCCGGCGCAACCGCCCGCGTCAACAAAATCATCGACGATGTCGAAGGCCACGCCGCCAGCATCGCTCTCCCGCGCGTCGTCTGCAATCTCCTCGTCGTCATCGCCTTGACCCTCTGGGTCGCCGAACTCCGCCAAGTCGAGCGCATCGACTGGCCCGAGATCGCCATTGGCGTCGCCGTTTCCACCCTTCTCCTCTGGGTCTTCGGCACCGTCATCCCCGCCAGCATCGCCCGCCACGCCGGCGAAAGCCTCGTCTATCGCTGCTCGCTGCTGCTTCGCATGGGCTACTGGCTCGTCGCCCCCTTCCGCCCCTTCGTCCGCCTCGTCGATGAAGTCGTCCGCCGCCTCGCCGGCTCAACCGCCGAATCCACCGGCAAAGCCATCGAGCAAGAACTTCTCAGCGTCGTCGAAGAAGCCCAGGAAGAAGGCAAATTCGACAACGTCGAACGCGACATGATCGAAGCCGTCGTCCGCTTCCGCGACCGTACCGTCGCGCAAGTCATGACCCCGCGCACCCAAATCGAAGCGATGCCCCTCAGCAACGACCTCAGCAAAGTCACCGCAAGCATCCGCACCATCGGCCACTCGCGCATCCCCGTCTTCGAAGGCGACATGGACCACATCGTCGGTATCTTCTACGTCAAAGACCTCATGCGCTGGCTCGCCGGCGACGGCGGCGGCAGCCGCACCGGCCGCCTCTTCGATCTCCGCGCCCTCCTCCGCCCCGCCTACTTCGTTCCCGAAACCAAAACCGTCCGCGAGCTCCTCCCCGAACTCCTCAACAAACGCGTCCACATCGCCATGGTCGCCGACGAATACGGCGGCACCGCGGGCCTGGTCACCTTCGAAGACATCGTCGAAGAAGTCTTCGGCGACATCCAAGACGAATACGAACAACCCGAAGAATCAACCAGCGACGTCACCATCGACCAAGTCTCCCGCACCGCCGAAATCGACGCCGCCGCTCGCATCGAAGACGTCAACATCGAACTCCGCCGCCTAGGCGGTCAGCTCCCCACGAGTGAAGACTACGAAACCGTCGGCGGCTTCGTCACCGTTACGCTGGGCCGTATCCCCACCGCCGGCGAAAGCTTCCCCCTAGAACCCAACCCCCAATCCAACGCCCCCGCCGGCCACATCCAAGTCTTGACCGCCCAGCCCACCCGCGTCACCCGCGTGCGAGTCGCGTTCGAACAATCCGCCCCCACCCGCGAAGCAGTAAAAGCCGACGCCGGGAAGTAGCAAGCTTCGTCAATACACACGGGGGAAGTGACGTGAATCGCAAGACAAAACGACGGCTCGGCATCAGCACTACGGCGGTTGCTCTGGTGGCACTCGCCGCGTACTTATGGTCGTACTGCGTCCACGCGAAATCCACACCGACAATCGACTACGGCTCGCAAATCCAAGCTGCTGCGCGAGACCCCAAACTGGTCGCGAATGAGGCGCTGTATCCAGCATTTATAGAAGTCGTTAGTGAGTTTTCTCGCTCAATTCAATCGCATAACAAAATTTTAGATGGCGCCGCCAAAGACATGGACCTCGATGCGGTACTTTCCTGTGAGAGCAGTATCGACAATCAATTGCTCGTTGATTCTGCATTGGCCTACCTGAATGCTGATGGTGTATTTGAGCGCACGCGTGTGATTCCTCATTTGTACGGAGGTTTGCGTTCCTATTCGAAAGCAACTCCACTCATCGACTCGGGCCTGAAAGAGATAGGAGCAACGCGAGCCCACACGCGGCTGCAACGCATTCGCTTGGACAAAGCTATTCGTTCCGACGACATCGAAACCGCGACCCCTGCACTTGAGGAATTGCTCTCGGCAGTTCGCCACATCGCATACCAAGGCCTTTACGTAGACGCAAGCCTCGATTGCACGGTTCGAGGCACCGTGAGCAGTCAGATCGCCGGTCTAGCCAGTTGCGGGCAAGTCTCGCCCGCGATGGCCGCCGCTCTGCTCCCAGTCCTTTCCGAGTACCAGCAAACCTATGCCATCGCGCGATCGTTCCGCATCGAACAGTTCATTGCACTCGATGCGGTGCAGCACCTATATACCGACGACGGAACGGGCGATGGCCGGATGATCGTGCAGGAGATGCTCAAACTCGGCAGCCCCAACGACGACCGCGGCGCATGGGTCAACCTCGCAGGCATGTTTGTTGCGTCCCGCCGAGAGGTCGAAGCCGATATCAAGGCGACGTTCATAACCGCCGCGACTATCGCTGATAAGTCGTTCCGCGACAGAATCCCCATGAGTCCGTTGCGGCAGCGCAGCTCACTTGGCAAACTCAGTTTTAGCCTGACGCCAATCATGTTTCCCGATGTCAAAGAACTCGCAGCTCGTGCCGATAGTGCCACGCAGCAGTATCACTCAGCCATGATTGCTTGCGCGCTCATTGTGCATCACGCAAACCACGGCGAGTATCCTGCGAAACTCTCCGAACTCGCGCCCTTGCTCCCCGCCGCCGCGCTTTCGGACCCGCTCGCCCCCGACACACAGTTTATATACATCCGCTCCGAAAATGCTTACTCACTCTGGAGTACAGGCACCGACGGCGACAACGATCATGGCATAATGGCCCCGCGCGACCAAAACGCGAATAAAGGACGCCAAATCGTCGATGGTGATATTCTCTTGCTGCCTCGTTAGTCTGCGCAGCGCATCTACCACCGTTGTCCAAAAATCTCCCACCCATCTACCGCAAGCGCGCGCAATCTCCCGCTCACAACAAACTTTCCTCTTTACATCTTCTCTCCCCACGCGAAACTACTCCCGGTCGCCGCAGTACGCGTCGATCACACCTTCCGTGTCGCTTCTGCGGCGGCCTCGGCGAGCGTGACAACCGCAATGGTCGGTGGACGAAAGGCCAGGGAGTAATGCCCGGAAGTCGTGCGTCCTCATTCCAAAGCCAAGTCACGCAACCCAGCGCCCATTTGATCGAGCAACACCCCCGGCGTGATCAACGCGCACCCAAGCGCCACGGTCTGAAGGTGGGCCGCCCTTCCAAGGCGGCAGGATTGCAAGCACAATTGCATTCCAACCCTCGCGGAACACGCCGCGATGTTTCGCGCAAGCGAAACAAGCCCCAGCCCGCCAATCCGGTGCGAGCCGCAGAATGGGAAAAGGTCGCACGCGACCCCCCATCGATCATCCCTCGCACGCGGAAAGAAAGCAAATCCCCCGCAACCAACCCACTCGCAACCCGCGAGCGTTGTGTCATTGCAAACACGCTCACCAAAACACACTCGCCTTCGCAAGAAATGTCACGCGCACTCCATCGGCTTCCGTGTACAAAAAAGTACCCGCGATTTCTCGCGAGTACTTCAATGACTTCTTCACATGCTCAAGTTCAGCGACGCCTACGCCGAATCGCCAGCAATCCCGCGACGCTCAGCATGCCCGCCACGCCCGGTGCCGGCACCGCCTGCACCACAAATTGCTGAACAATCTGCGGCTGCAGCCCTGCGATCGCCGCAGGGTTGCTCAGCAGTGCTTGCTCGGTGTACCACGGCACGCCCCATGTCGTCACGGTCAGTGCCTGCGTGGACGGATCGATATCAAACTCCGTCCAGCCAAAGCTGTTGGTCGCTGTCCACGTTCCGCTCAGCAACTGCGCCGGAATGCCCGACCCTTGCAAGCCCAGCGTGTCGTATCCAAGCGGAGCAATCTGCGCATTGATGAGCCCTTGCACATACGCCTCTTGCTGCGAGCCAGGCAAGCCCAGGTACGTGTTCAGCGGCAGTGCGCCCGGCAAGTTGAGTTGTGCCGCCAAGCCTGCAACGGTGGGACCAAACGGCGCCGAGTACGCACCGCTACCGACGCTGATTTCAAACGCACCGCTCTGAATCTGCGGCTGGAAAGGCCCGTTGTTGTACGTGAGGTTATTGACAAGCGTGCCGTGAATGTCAGCCGAAATGAACACGACGTTGTCGATGTTGTTCTGGTCAATGAAGCGCAGCAGGTCGTTGCGTTCTGCGCTATAGCCTTCAAAGCGATCGCTCGCGTTGAGAACGCCCAGGTTTTGAATGGGCTCAGGCACCATCACGAATTTCCAGATCGTGCCGCTGCTTTGCGACGCGAGCAAGTCTTGTTTCACGCGATTCAACTGCGTGTTGCCCAGCATTGTGCGTCCGGGCGTGAAGCTGCTCGCCACATAACCGGCAATCTGTGCAGGGTTGGTAGGATCAGCGACTGCTGGCAGACCAACGTCGCGGAAGCTGCGCGCATCAAGCGAGAAAACTTGTGCGGTGTTGCCGTGTCGCTGTGTGCGATACAAATCGGGCCGGCCATCAAACCGTGCGTCACCTGTGCCGCTGTAGACGCGATGTTCCATCGGGTGGTAGTCTTGGAATGCCTGCACGCCGTTGTTGTAGAGCGTGGACGAGTTGATGAGTGCATTGGTGGGACCCGTGAAGCGCGGATCAGAGCCAATGGTCGCGCCGCCTGCAAAGTCGTTGGTCACTTCGTGGTCGTCGATGGTCGCCATCGTGCTGGTGCTTGCACGCAGTTCGCGCAACACGTTGAGGCCGAAGCGTTCGGTGTAAATCTCATCGTGCTTGATGCGATAGTCGTTGAGCGTTTGCGCTTGCGGAATCGGCAACGCGGGGCTTGCGACGTCGCCATATATCGTGTCGCCCAGGCTCATCCACATGTCCAAATCGCGCGATGCGGCGTTGCGCAGTGAGACGAAGGGCGCGAGTTCGCCGCGCCAGTCACCTGACACACCCAGGCGGAAGCTGCCAGTGCCCGAAGCACGCGCCGTCTTGAACGTGCCAGCGGCCACCGCACCGCTCGCATCCGTTGCGCGGTAGTAGTACTTGGTGTTGCTCGACAGACCAGCGATCCCACTCTTGACAGGCTGGAGTGGATCAGTCACCGTCCGCGACTGGGTGGCGATGATGTTGGTGAACGTGGGATCGGTCGAGACTTCAAAATTGACGTTGCCGGCGACCGTGCTGCGTGCCCAAAGCAGCGACGACGAAGTAGTCGTCTCGCCTGCTGCCACGCCGTTTGGCAGATCCGCCAAAGCCCCGCCTGTCAAAGCCAGTCCCGACAACGCTGAGAGTACAAATGCACGCATGGAAATCCTCCTGTGTTGGAAACGCGACCGCGTTCCAGTCATGTAGCCTACACCAACGGCGAAAAAGAACTGTGTTTGTTGCGTTTACGTTGCGACAAGACTTTGCACACGAATTTGGCCCCTTTGTAGTTATCACGGGCGTGCCCTGAGATTCCCCGATACAAAACGACAGCAGCGAGGCCCCACCATGGATGCCTCGCTGCTGTGTTGCGTTTTTGAGTTGTTGTCTTGAGTCGTCTTTTCCTGCGACTCAGTTACTTGGATTCGATCAAGCTCAGTGAAAAGTCACTCAGCGCGAAAAGTCACTCAGCGAAAGTCGCTCAGCATTTCTTCAAATGCCTTGTCGAACTTCTCATCCGTGTCGTACGTGCCGTTGGCGATTTCGCCGCGGACGCGCTCGATCAGATCTTCCCGCACCGGATTCTCGCGAGCCAGCGCGACGAACCGGGCAAGGGGCGAAATCTCCACCGCATCGGCATCACGCGTGAGCGCGACATCGGCGGTTTCGACTTGCTCGGCCTTGCGAGCCCGCGCTTCATTGGCACTGACGGCACCAATGAGCGAGGATTGAGAGACAGGAGCGATATCAGTCATGGACGCCTCTTTCCGGGCTACTGAGCAGCCCACTCTCGCACTTGCGTACGCTGACGCCAGCGCGAGCCCGACCACCACCGGCGCACGGGCTATCGCCCGCCGATACCGGCGCCTCAGACGCGAGCCGACACTCCATGCGGCACGCTGCTGCGGATGTTTCGTATCACCACCGACGCGATCCTCGCGTCAACCCACCGGGAACCACCCCGGTGGTGAGAGATGTATCGGTGGGGAATGGACGTTTTCGATAGAAACATGAATGCTTGGCTAAAGTAGCGTAAACAACTTGCCCGCAATAGTTTGTGAGATATAACCGTGCTGCGGACTCGCCAAAATCTGTCAAGAATTTTCTCAAAGTTTGTTCCTGCGACCATCAGTCGCGCAGGCCTTGCGTGCATTGGCCTGTGCGCGCTGCTCGCAGGCTGCGCAGGTGCGCAGAAGCCGCCCGACGACCTGCTCAGCGAGCAGGCCCAGTCGCAGCGGAAAGCCTTTGGCGGTTTCAAGAAGCGCAGCGAGCGTGTGCGTGAGCAGCAAGCTGCTGCTATTGCTCAGATTACCAAGCCTCAAGCGGGCGAGGCGACGACGACGCGCGAGGTTGACACCGATTGGGCGATTGTCCTTTATATGTTCCGCGGGCCGCAAGCTCTCGAAGGCGGTACGCGCGGGTTGTACAAAGTGCAAAACGAGTTGGGACTGGCGGATGCGTACCTCGGCGAGCGAAGCGGCGGCGTGGCGATTTTGTACGGCAGGTACAAAGGACCAGGCGACAAGCAGGCCCAGACTGATCTTGCGACGATCAAGGCGATCAAGTTGGAAGGCGAGCCGCTCTTTGTCGAGGCGGTGCTGGCTCCGCCTCAAGCCAGTGCGGATGAAGGCGCGCTGCCGGACTTCGATCTTGCTCAAGTGAAAGCCAAGCAGCCTGAAGTTGTGTACGCGTTGCAGGTGGGCATCTATCGGCACATTGACGGCAGTGATGCGTCGCCTCAGGAACTTGCTGATTTTCGTGATGCGGCGGAGAAGGCGGTGCTTGCGCTGCGGGCGCAGGGGCAAGAGGCGTATTACTACCACGGTCCGCGCAGCAGTACAGTGACGGTGGGGTTGTTTACCGAAGACGATTACATCACGTCAGTGCGTGATGAGCTTGGGCAGTTTCAAAAATTGCCTCGGCCCAAGTTCAGTGATCGCGTGCGAGCGGCGATGGAAACCAATCCGCACAATCTCGTCAATGGCCAGGGCATTCGCGACGGCAAGCGCGATCGATTGCAGCCGAGCTTTCTTATTCGGGTGCCGGGGTGAGTGGAGCGGGCGACACTGGCAACGGAATGCTGCGGGGCCTGACACGGCGGATGCTGAGGTGCAGTTCGTTGTGCGTGGCGAGTGTTTCGAAGTTGGCGTCAAACCAAGCCAACGACTCTTCGGTGAAAGATGACCGGTAGTCGTGCTGAATGAAGTAAAACTCGCTTGCTGCAGTCAGGGCTTCGTTCTTGATGAGTGTCGGCAGTGTTTCCTCCAGCGGCTTGCGACTTGGGAGGTGAACCACGCTGTCGGCAGGCATGTAGTACTCCATGGCGAGCAGCGGCGTGCGCGACACGACGAGAACTTGTGAACTGCGCGCGTCCGTTCGAATCCACGCGGCGGCTTGCCGCCAATGCGTGTTGGGATACATCACGGTTCGCTGCTCGCGATTCCATGAAATCAGCGCAATCGACGACGCGAGCGTGAGCAGAAGCAGGCCCCATCGCGAGAGAACGATGCCGGCGCGTGTCTTGAGCGAGTATGCGCCGACTGCCAGCACCATCGCGACAGCGGGCAACATCACGAGCACATTGCGGTCTTGGAATATGCGGACGCTGCTGCCGGATTGCACGAAAATCTCGCTGCCGATCCACATGATGAGCATGGGCATGCACAAGACGATCAGCATGATTCGGCCGTGTGAAGCGGTGCGCAATTTGGCGATGCCCCAGATCAATGCGGGCAACACGAATGGCGCGAAGGCGAGTGCGGCGAATGGCCAGGTCGCACGAATGGTGGGCACCAGCGCGTTGCCGGTGGGGAAGTAGACGAGCAACATGCGGAACGGTTCATACCAGTGGAAGTACGACAGGTAGTGACGGTCGAGGTCGTCTAATCGCTGTGCTTTGAAGACCAGTAGTGGCGATGCGAGGAGCAGCGAACCCGCCGCAGCGGTGAGCGGCACCATCCACGCGCGCATGCGTTGCGGATCGCGGGCGAAGATCCACGTCCATGCGAGCCAGACGGCGGGAAGAACCAGGAGCGATTGAAAATCTGTCCAGATTGCGAGCGCGCCGGCGATTGCCGCGAGGGTGACATCGCGCGCCGTGAGCGTGCGAGCGAGTGCGTCGAGTCGCCAGAGCGTGAGCGTGACGAGCAGCACGGTGAACATGTTGTTCTTGGCTTCGCACGAGTACCAGATGTGCACGGGGTTGACGGTCAGGAACGCGGCGGCCCACCAGGCGGGAGCTACGCCGAAACGTTCGCGAATCCAGCGCCACATGATGACGATCATGGCGGTGCCTGCGAGCAGCACGGGCGTACGGATGCTCAGTTCGCTGTCGCCGAAGACGCGAATCCAGATGTACATGCATGCGTTGTAGAGCGGGTTGTGGACATCATGCAGCAAGATGCTGCGAGCATTCTCGGCTTTGAGCACGACGAACGTGCGGAAGGCTTCGTCGAACCAGATGGACTGCGTGAGGCGAGGCACGCGCAGCACAAGGCCGACGAGCAGCAGAATGCCTGCCGCAAGCCATGATCTTGATGGGGATTGCATCCACGATGAAGAACCTTGCACGAAGAGAACAGCATACCACAAAATCGCCGGGGTGCGCGCTATTGTCGCACACTTCTTTGAGGACCTTTTATGGCCGACCTATTTCCGATCAAGCGTGCACTGATTTCGCTCTCTGACAAGACCGGCTTGCCGCAGTTTGCGGCGTTGCTGCACAGATTTGGCGTTGAGATCATCTCAACGGGCGGCACGGCGGAGGCGATTCGCAAGCTGGGAATTCCGGTCACGAGTATTGATGCCGTCACGGGATTTCCGGAGATCATGGACGGACGCGTCAAGACTTTGCACCCCAAGGTGCATGGCGGGTTGCTGGCGCGGCGCGATGATCCGGCGCATGTGGCGGCCATGCAGCAGCATGGCATTACGGCGATCGATCTGGTGTGCGTGAACTTGTATCCGTTTGAGCAGACGATCGCGAAGCCTGATTGCACGCTGGAACATGCGATTGAGAATATTGATATCGGCGGGCCCAGCATGATTCGCAGTGCGGCAAAGAACCACGCGCATGTTGCGGTGGTGACGGCACCCGCGCAGTACGCGCGGGTGGAGGCGGAACTGACGCAGTATCAGGGTTGCACGACGGGCGTGCTGCGGGAGCAGCTTGCGGCGGAGGCATTTGCGCTGACGAGTCGCTATGACGCGAGCATCACGGCGTATCTGACGCGCAGTGGTGACACGCTGTTTCCGCCGGTACTGGGGCTGAGTTTGGTGAAGACGGATGATCTGCGATACGGCGAAAATCCGCATCAGAAGGCGGCGATGTATCGGCATCGGGTGAAGGATGGGTCGCGATTTGGTACGGGGCCAAGCATCGCGACGGCTGAGCAACTGCACGGCAAGGAACTGAGTTACAACAACATCAATGACGCGGCGGCGACGCTGGAACTTGCGCTGGCGATGAAGCGGGTTGATCCATCGCGAGTGGGTGCGTGCGTCGTCAAGCACACCAATCCGTGCGGCAGTGCGCTGGCGAGTAGTGTGCGCGATGCGGTTGATTTGGCGATTGCGGGTGATCCGCTGGCGGCGTATGGCGGGATTATCGCGATCAATGAAGTTGTGGACGAAGCGGCGGCGGAGCGGCTGTGCCATAAGGATTGCTTCTTTGAAGTGGTGATTGCGCCGGCGTACAGCAGCGGGGCACTTGCGATGCTGCGTAGTCGTTGGGCGAATGTGCGGATTTTGGCAACGGGTGAGCTTGCACGAGCTGCGCGGCATGACAGCGAACTTGAATTGCGAACGATTCCGGGCGGCGTGTTGGTGCAAGAGCGGGACGTGTCACTGACGCCCACGACAGCGATGACGCACAAGGCTGGTCCCGCGCCCAGTGTCGATCAACTTCGCGCGGCGAGTTTCTTGGAGGCGACGGGGCGGTTTTTGTTTAGTAACGCTGTGCTGGTGGGCGGGTTTGTGGAAAAAAACTTACGGATGTTCGGCGCGGGTGCGGGGCAGATGGACCGCGTGACGAGTTGCAAGCTGGCGGTGGAGAAAGCCGGCAAGCATGCGGCGGGGTCGATTGCGTACAGCGATGCGTTCTTTCCGTTTAGTGATGGTCCCGAGGTTTTGATCGGTAGCGGCGTGAAGATGCTGGTGCATCCGGGGGGCAGCAAGCGCGATCAAGACACGTTTGAGCTGTGCGACAAGCACAATGTCACGTGCGTTCTGACGGGGACGCGTCACTTTCGACACTGAATTACTTGCGTGGCTCACCGCGTTATCATGCCGATCATGCGCAATCGTGTTGCACGCTCTGTTGTTCTTGGCCTCGCGCTCGCGGCGGGCTGGGCGATGCACGCGCCGCAGGCGCATGCGCAGAGTGCGACAGATGCATCAACGAATGGGCTGCGGCTGGGCATCGCACCGATTACCGGCAACTTCACCGCATCGGCGGCAAGGGCGTTTCGCTGGGACGATGGCGAAGGCAACACGCGGCTTTACTTAGATGGCGGCGCGGTGGGTGAGCGTGTCACGATGTACATCGCGGATTACACGCTTGAAGCTCGGCGGGCGAGTGTGTGGCTGCGAGAAGTTTCTCGCGATGCGGCGGGCAACGCGCTGGTTGAGGTTTACGCGACGCTCGAAGATGTTGGCAGCCCGACTGATGCCAGCGGCGGCACGACCATGAGCGGGCCTTGGCTGCCTCTGCGAGCAGCACTCAAGACCACTGAGCAGATATTGGTGCGGGCAGATGTGACCACTGAGTCACAGCCTCCCAAGCGTGATGATGCGAGTGGTGATTCGATCAAGGCGTTCTTGGAGAAGTCGCAGAATGCGTACGCCAAGGCGATTGCGGGCACACGCGATGCGAGCGATATGCAGGGCGAGTCGCGGCCGACGTTCACGCCTCGCCAACCAGTAGGTGGGGCGATAAGCGAGGCTGGCGATGGCGCAACTGGCAAGCGGTGGAGGGCTGAGCCGCCAGCGACGCGAGTGCCCGGCGGAGAGACCAAGCCTGCGGCGGCGCAACAGACGGCGAAGGCGCAGCCGGCTGAGCGGGCGAAGCCTCGGCCTTGGAGTCCGTCGGCATTGCCTGGTGCGGCGAGGGCGGCGGAGCAAGCTCCGGTTGGGACGAACAGCACGCCGCAAGCGAGCGCGCCACGTGCTGCGCAGGCGGCGGCGGGTTCGCATTCGCAAGGTTCGCAAGCTGCACCTTCGCAGCAGCAACAGCCTGCGGCCGCCAATCAGACGGCCACGAATCAAGCGGCTGGAACGAGTCAGGCTGTTCCTTCGCAGGACTCGCCTTCGCAGGGCTCTCCTTCGCAGGGCTCTCCTTCGCAGAGCACGTCTTCGCAATCGGCTACGCCCGCGCAGCCGGTGCCGGTGAGCGCGGCGACGACCACCGTGACACCCATCTTCGCACGCACGGGCATCATCACGATCGCAGCGGGCAAGATCACGTTTGTTTCGGCAGATGCCAGCGACCCCACGAGCGAAGATGCGGTCATCGCGAGCGAAGGGTTGACGGTTTTGTATAAAGATGCTCGCACCGGACGCGTGTTGCAGGCAACCGCGCAGCGCGGGGTGTTGTTTCTCGCGAAGTCAGACAAACCGACCGCGCCGGGCTCGCTCGATTTTTCCGCCGAGAGCGTGCGCGGGTTTTATCTCGAGGGCGAAGCGGCGGCGAGCGATGGCTCGTTCAACTTGCGTGCGCCGCAGTTGTATTATGACGTAGCAAGCAATCGCGGCGTGATGCTGGATGCGGTTTTCTGGACGTATGACGCGCAGCGCAGCTTGCCGTTTTATGTACGGGCTAAGGAAGTTCGCCAAACCTCTGCGGAGCAATTCACGGCGAAAAACGCGACGTTTACGAACACGGCGTTCTTTGAGCCTGAGCTTGCAATTGGTGCCAAGAGTGTGACGGTGACGCGCAAGTCGCGCGAAGTGCGCGAGGTGTTTGCTGAGCCCAATCGTCCCGCGCGGGTGCAGCAGTACAACCAGGTTGACGCGACAAGCATCACGCTGCGCAGCAATGATGTGCCGTTTTTCTGGCTTCCCGCGTACAGCGGCGATCCGGAGCAGCCGCTGATCAAGGATGTGCGGATCGAAAATCGCAGCGGATCGGGACTGGCAGCGAAGGTGCGATGGAACGCGCTGAACCTGTTCAAAGGCGGCGCCATTGATGGATTCTCTGCTGATCTGCAAACGGACTTTTATGCCGAGCGTGGTCCGGCACTGGGCACGCGTCTCAACTGGGAGAGCAAGCGTCACAAGGGTGAACTTTTTGCGTACATGGTGCCGTTTGATCGCGGCGTGGATGTGCTCAAGCCGGGCACGGAGATCAATCGCAACGACGAATTCCGCGGCGTGCTGACGGGGTATGACCGTTTTCGCGTGAGTGATAATTGGACGGTGCTGAGTGAACTGAGTTATCTCAGTGACGCGACGGTGATTGACGCGTTCTTTGAGGAAGCGGGCGAGAGCCGGCGCGAGTTTACCAATCGCCTTCGCGGCGAGCGGACGGAAGCCAACACGCAACTCACGCTCGAAGCGAGCGGCACGTTTAATGATTTTATCGCGAACGAGTGGTTGCTGCAAAGCCAGGGCTACAGCGTCACGAAACTGCCGGAAATCGCGTACGTGCGGCAAGCCGACGACTTGTTGGAGGCGGGCGCGCCGGGCTTGCTGACGTGGAGCAGCGAGTATCGCGTCGGGCGCTACAGCCTCGCGCTTGATGAGGTTGCGTTGCAGGATCGCGGCTTCAACTCGGCGGTGCTTGCAGACCGCGTGTTTGGGATTGATCCCGCGCTCAGCCCCGGCGATGCGCTGCGGGCCAGAGGGCTTGATGAAGAAGCTTTGACGCGGCTGGATACGCGGCACGAACTGACGGGCAAGATGAGTGACGGCGTGAATGTCGTTTCGCCATTTGCTGTTGTTCGCGGCACGTTCTATGACAATGAGTTTGAGAATTACACCGGCAGCCCCGATGGCAACGATCAGGTGCGCATCTGGACGGCCGCCGGCGCACGCGTCAGCACCAGCTTCAACCGCGTGATCGATTCGGTTGATTCGCGATTCCTCGATATCCATCGTTTGCGGCACATTGTCGAGCCTAACGCCACCTTCTGGGTTGCGGGCACCAATGTTGAGGCGACGGATATTCCCAACTACGACAGCCGAGTTGACAACCTGGCTGATGGTGCAGCCGTGCGGCTGGGTGTTGCGCAGATCTTCCAGACCAAACGCGGCGGGCCAGGACGCTGGCATGATGTGGACGCGCTGAAGATCAACACCGACTTTGTCTTCAGCAGCGAAGACACCGATCCGCAAACGCCCATCGGCCGCTTCTTTGACGCACGCCCTGAGTACAGCGCACTGGGTGATTATTTCGTGGGTGATCTGACATATCGCATGACCGATGCGACCAGCATCGTCGCCAGCACGATCTACGACTTTGAAGACAATCAGCAAGACATCACGACGGCGGGTTTGCTGATTCAGCACGCGCCCAACTTCACGACGCTCGCCGATTTGCGGTTCATCAATCCGCAGGATTCAACCGTGCTCACGATGTGGGGCGATTACCAGTTGACCGACAAGTACGGCATCTTGCTCAGTCCCAATTACAGTTTGAGCGAAGGCGAATTCCAGAGCATCTTCGCCCGCGTCACCCGGCGATTCAGCGCGTTCCAGGCCAGCATCAGCATCAATTACGACAACATCCAGGGCGAGACGAGCTTTGGATTCGTCTTCCAGCCCAACGGCGCATCGGGCGCGGTGGGCGGCAGCGGCGCGGGCTTTGATGGCGTGTACAGCGGTGGCAACGGGTTGTAATCTGGAGCGCGGGAAACAGAGAACGGAGATTGGAGAGCAGGTTCGACACCTTCATCTTTTGGCTGTTCTGTTCTCCTGTCTCTGTTCCCCTCTCGCCAATCTCCGCTCTCCGTTCTCACTCGCGTACCGATTCGGGTAGTGGTAGCGAAGGCGAAGGTGTGTCGAGCCCTTCCGAAGGCCGTACATGTGTTTGGAACCGTGCAGCTATTGAGGCGATGGTGGTGGACCGGTCTGCTGCTTTTCGCTTTGCGCTCTTTGCATCTTAACGGTAAACGCTTTTGGGCCTTCCGTCCCGCTCGTGACAGACTCGTGACAATTACAGGAGCAACTCTGGCGTGGGCGCCTCGTATCTTCAGTATCGCGCAGCAAACATCAGGCGGGCGCGGCAGGTTTTGCGGGTGTACCCTGTGCCCCTCAAACGGCCGCGACGGGTTCTGTTGGGCTTGGGTGCGGTTGTCCGCGTTTTTCTTTCCTTTTTGTGGGTTTTCACGGTTTTTTACGCTGGGTCGCAAGACTTTGCACGACGTTTTCTGTCTATTTATGGAGTATCCGCATGCCGGCGAGCAACGTGTGCTGGGGCATTGAAGTCGGGTCCGCGGCCATCAAGGCGGTCAAGCTGGAAGCCATCGGCGATGGCAAGTGCCGGCTGATTGACTGGGTGGTGGTGCCGCACCCCAAGGTTTTGAGCACGCCGGGGGTTGACCCCAGCGATGTGATTCGGGTTTCGCTGGGTGCACTGACGAATCAGGTGGATTTGTCCAAGGCGGCGATTGCCATCAGCGTGCCCGGACACAGCAGCTTTGCGCGGTTTGCGAAGTTGCCGCCTGTGGAGCCTAAGAAGGTTGCCGAGATCATCAAGTTTGAGGCGGCCCAGCAGATTCCATTCCCCTTGGAACAGGTGGAGTGGGACTACCAGACGTTCGTGACGCCCGACAGCCCTGAGCTTGAGGTTGGGATTTTCGCGATTACGAAAGAGCGCGTCAATGAGCGACTGACGATGCTGGATGATGTGGGCGTGACGCCAAACTACGTGGTGCAAAGCCCCATCGCGGTGTACAACGCGTTGGCGTATGACCTGGAATTTGGCGAAAAAACGCCTGGAACTATCATTGTGGACATTGGGACCACCAGCACCGATCTGGTGGTGGCCACGCCCGGACGCATGTGGGTGCGGACCTTCCCGTTGGGCGGGCACCAGTTCACGGAAGCGCTGGTCAATCAATTCCAGCTCAGCTATCCCAAGGCGGAAAAGCTCAAGCGCGAGGCCCAGGACACCAAGCACGCACGTCAGGTTTTCCAAGCGATGCGGCCGGTGTTTACGGATCTGGCACAAGACATTCAGCGCAGCATCGGGTACTTCCAGAGCCTCAATCGCGATGCGGAACTGACGCGCGTGATCGGGGTGGGGGCCACTTGGAACCTGCCCGGATTGCGGAAGTATCTGAAGCAGCAACTGGGGCTGGATGTGTACCGCATCGATACGTTCAAGCGCATCGGCACGGGCGGCGGGGGCTTTGGTGAAGATGGTGATAGCGAAGAGGGCACGACCACAGCGGCGGCCGACCCCAACGATCGCAATGCCCAATTCAACAAGGTGAGCCTGGAGATGGCGACGGCGTATGGCCTTGCGTTGCAAGGACTTGGGCTCAATGCTGTCTCGGGCAACCTGATGCCAACGACGCTGGTTCGCAAGAGCATGTGGAAGGACAAGGGCAAGTGGTTTGGCATGGCGGCGGGCGTTGCAGCAGCGACGGCGGGCGTTATGTTCCTCAACCCCTTGCGAAACTACTTCGCGGTGGCGGATGCTCGGCCTGATGCGATGATTCAGCAGACCATTCGACAAGCGGCAGACCTCAAGCGGCAAGCTGATGAGGCCAAGGTGACGAACCCGGGTGAGCCGGACTTCAAGGCCGCGAACCTGATTGCCTTGCAAGACAAGCGCGACGCGTATCAGTACGTGGTTGCGGATGTGCAGTCGATTTTTGCGGATGCCGAGAAGCGCAAGGCGGGCTGGAGTCAGGCAATCAGTGTGCCTGGTCAGCCGGCGGTGACGGTTCCTGAAGGGCAGGCGTTGCGGATGATCAATGTGCGAACGTTGTATCTGCCGCCTGAAGACCCGGCGGCGAGTGCGAGCACTCGCGAGGGTGAAGCAGCAGCGAAGGACGATCAAGAGAGCTATGTGTCGTGGACGGAGGAGCAGCGCAAGTACGCACGCATCGAGGTTTTCATTGACCTTGATACGGGTATGCCTGAACCGAGGAAGTTCTTGCAGGCTCCATTGCAGCAGTGGATCCGCGAGAATGTTCGGCGGGAGAATGTGCCTTACGAACTGGTGCCGGGCGTTTTCCAGATGCGGGAAACAGCGGCAGCGGACACGGCGGGCATGGAAGCACCGCGAGATGAACGCGGTGGTCGGGCTGGACGCGGTGAGGCAGGTGAACGGAACCTGCTGGGCTCGCGCAACACGCGAAACCAGCCGGTCCGTGGTGCGAGGCGCGCGGCCAGTGAGGGCGCAAGCAGGGCGGCGGGCGAAGCGGCTCGTTCGGAAAGCCTTGGGCTGGATGAGTTAGCGCCGCTGGATGCGCCGCTGGATGTGTACGCGACATCGACAGCGTCGGCAGCATTTGTATTTGGGGTGGTTTTCAAACCACCGACACCTCCGGCTGAAGGCACCGACGCGGCGACGCAAACTGAGAACAAGGAAGGTGCGCAATGAAAGTAACTGCCAAGGACATTCTGGCTTGGGTCAAGAGCCACATCGTGATTGTGATCAGCACGGTCTTTATTCTCGCGGTGCTGCCCGTTGCGTTTTTCTTCAGCACGACGTGGCTGAAGAAGATCGTGAAGACGCAGGAAGAAACGGCGACGAAGGAACTGAGTGCTGTCAAGGGTGCGGAGATTGAGTACCGGTTGCGGCAGATTGATCCGTCGCAGCCTGCAATCAGCGAGAAGAACGCGCCCAATGCAGCCTTGATTGAGCACTTCAAGAAGGCCAACGAAAAGTTGGAAGCGACCGCTCAAGCGGCGGCTGTGAAGGGTAGTGACTTCAACAAGGGTGTTGGCGCTGAGGCGGCTTCGATTGGTCGCAAGGAGTTCAAGCCGCTGGTTGATGGGCTCTTTCCCAAGCCGGTGCTGACGGAAGAACAGAGCAAGAGCGCGAATGCGCGGGATATCTTCGATGAACAGGAAGCGCTGCGGCTGAACGACATGGAAGACGCGCTGCTGGGCAAGCGCGGCAAGGCGAATCCGTACGGCAGACTGATGGCTGAAATTGGTGCGGGCGGGCCTCTGGAGGCTCAGCGGCTGGAAGAGACAATTCGCGACATGCGGACGCGTGAAGTGGAGAAGATCACGAGCAACGCGCGCGGATTAACGGAAGAAGAAGGATTGAAACTGAAGGCTCAGTTGCAGGATCGTCGGCTCGCGGAGTTGCAGGCGCGGGCACGCAGCTTGGGTGTGTACATGACGATGGATGCATTGACGCGGGCGAGTTCGTCGACGCCTGGCTCGCAGGGTCGCAATCGCGGCAGAACCACGAACGAGGATGAGCTGAGCGCAATTGCGTTCGAACGCATCGCGCCCGAGCAACTCAAGCGGCCGCAGTTGTTCTTGAAGCAGTGGGATTTGTGGCTTCTCAGCGACTTGCTGACGTCGGTTCGACTGGCGAATCAGGGCACCGCGACGTCGCCCGTGGGCATTGACAAGGGTGTGGTGAAGCGCATCGAACGCATCGAGATTTTGATGCCCGAGAAGATTTTGGAGCTTGATAAGAAGGGCTCGGGCGATGCGGAGTTGGATGCGTTGCAAGCGGCGGAACCCGAGACGGCTCCGACCAGCGACGTGCCGGCTGGCATGGTGCCGCTGGACAAGAGCAAGTCGATCACCGGTCGCGTTCGCGGCGGGTGGAATGACGTGTACGAAGTGCGTCGGGCCAAGCTGACGTGCGTGGTTTCGTCGGCAAGGCTCAATGAGTTTCTGGCGGCCATTGCCAAGACCAATTACATGAGCGTGACGGACCTTGATCTGACCGAAGTTGATTCCTGGGCGGCGTTGGCCGACGGGTATTACTACGGCGATGAGCACGTGGTGCGTGCGAACATTGAGATTGAGAGCATCTGGCTCAAGAGCTGGCTGGTGCCGATGATGCCTGAGGAGCTGCGCAAGGCTCTGGGCATGAAGGTTGAGGAAGCGGCTCCGCCAGCGTAAGGCTGAATTTGTAGACACGGTTCGGGCACACTTTGGAACGAAAACCCCGGCGCGGTGCGCCGTAGCAGCAGAGGAATACGACATGAAACTCAAGGGAATCAAGCCTTGGGAGCAGCACATCGAGAAGGGCGTCCTGGGCCTGTGCGGCATCGCACTGGCTGGGGGCCTGGTGTGGCAGCTCTTCTTGCAGAAGGCCGAAGTGAAGGTCGGCAATCAGACCGTCGCGCCGGCGGACGCCTTTGGGCCTGTGAAGGGCGAGGCGGACAAGCTTCGTAGCCGGATTGAAGCCACGCAGCCCAAGCTGCCGGAGATTCCGAGCGTGGATCTGGCGAGCAAGCTAAAGCTTGGAGCCTCGGCTCCGGCGGTTTCGAGCGCTGGGACGGCACTGGGACCTGCCCCGCGCATGCGCGTGGCTGGGCCAGCGGTGCAAGTTGCGAATTCGCAGTTTGCGTTGCCCGCCATTGCCGCGCCGACGGCGGTGGTAGCGGCGAGCTATCGCGCGACCATTGACCCGGTGGAAGCGGCAAGCTTGCCCGAACTGGCGAATTTGCTCCCTCCGCAGCAGCCCTTTGACAAGGCGAGCGTGAGCGTGGAAGCGACCTTTAGCGGTGCGCAAGTGGCAGAACTTCTGGGGACCGACCCAGACGGCACCGGTCCCTTGGAACCCATGCCGCAGAGCTGGTGGCGCGATGTCGCGACCGGCGTACCGACGATTGCGATTGTGGGCGTGGAAGTCGAGCGGATGGTGGTTCGTGGCGCCGATGGCAAGACGCCTGCGGAAGACAAGGCTGTGAGCGTGGTGCCGCCCATGCCAGGCCGGCCCTCGTTTATTCAGGTGTGGAAAGACGACGTTCGCAGCGCGGGCGATGTGCCTCCCATGGTCGAAGAAGTGACGGTTGCAGCCGAAGATGTGCTGCGGCCTGAGTTCTATCGCACGATTGCCGGTCCTGCATGGGCACCGCCGGCGGAGATGGTGGTTTCGACGGATGAAGACCCCAATGCGCGCGAGATTCGGCGCAGCAAGAACCGCGTTGCGGAGATCGACAAGGCGCTACGGCGATTCCAAGCGGCACCCAAAGACAACGAGCGGCCACCGGTTCGCGAGGATTCAGGCGGCGGACGCAAGGGCGGGGGTGGACGCGAAGCGCCGACGCAAGACAAGCGCGACGACAAGGGGCCCGAGCAGGATCGCGAGCGGGCGATCAAGCGGCTGCAAGACGAACGCAAGAAGCTGGTCGATCGGCTGAAGGTGCTGGGCGATAAGACGCACGGCAGCGATACCGACGGCACGCAGCCGGCGGCAGTTGATGAGCGGCCTTGGATTGTGCGCAGCGACTTGAAGGTGTTCGCGCATGACCTGACGGCTGAGCCTGGCGCGGAGTACAAGTACCGCGTCCGCATTGTGATGAACAATCCGCTGTTTGGCCGGGGCTTGCAAGAGTCGCAAAAGGCACTGGCGGAGCAGAGTCTGCTGACCAGTGCGTGGAGCGAGTGGACCAAGGTTGTGCCGGTTGATCGCAATAGTGAGTTCTTTATCGTGAGCGCAGGCAACGATCCGCTGACGGGTAGGCCAACTGCCAGTGCGCAGTTGTTTGAGTTTTACTACGGATACTACCGCAAGGCTTCGGCATCGGTTGAGCCCGGTGACGGTTTCCGTGGGACGGCGAAACTGCCTGCGATGCTGCCGAATTTCTTTGATTTTGAGAAGTTGAAGGCTGATGTTGCGGCGGGCAAGCTGCCGCAAGCCCCAGGCGGCGCCGATCCGCGGCGTGAGCGCGATGGGATGCCTCCTGACGGTGGTGGTCGGCGAGTCAGTTCGCCCAACGGCCCTGGCGAGCCTGAAAAACCAGCGGCAGAAGCCGCGATTGACCGTGGCCCAGGCACGATTGCGCCGCCAGAGTCGCGTTTGCTGACGGTTCCGTCAATTTTCCTCGGGATTCGGCAGGTTCCCGGCCTGGATAGCAACAACAACCCAGTGGTGCGTACGCACGCTGTGCTGCGTGATCAGACCAATTCGGTGATGAGCACCGGCCCCGAGGCTGTGCGGCTGAGCGAGCTTTACAAGCGATTGTCGGCCAATGCCGAGCTTGGCGAGCGGCAAGGCAAAGAGGAATCAACGGATGTTCCACCCCCGCCGGGTGGGCGTCCGCCTCGTCCAGGCGTCCAACCGCCGCCGGGTGGCGGTGGCGGCGGTGGGGGCTAAGCCGCCGTTCAGAAAGGGTTTAGGGACTGAGTGTACAAAAGTGATGAAAATTGAGGGGTCAAGCTGCTTGACCCTGACGGATCGAAACCTAGTATCTTCTCCCACTCGTTTCTGCCGCAAGGTTGAAAACGGGTTGGGAAACCAGCCGAGTGAGCCCCAGTCATGGGAAACACAAGGCCTGATCTTTGAAAACCGAAGACAGACGACATGTCTCCTCCTGGTATCGGAGCGAAAGGTGACCACTGTGAATAACAGGGGTTGCTGGAAACTGCCGGTTCTGCAATCAGCACGCTACCCAATGTGACGTGCTGGCAGGGAGTCGCCAGGAGGAAGCTGCAGTAACAAATGGCAAAGTAAGATAGATGTAGCGCGTAAAAATGGCTGAGTTGTCGGTAGAAAGCGGTTGTCGCAAGACAGCCGTAGGAAACTGATTCGTCCCGAACATATGCCGGGACGACGAAAAACCAGCTGGCCGCGAAGTGAACCAAGTTGAAAGACGCAAGTCTGGAGATGAGGGAATTTTCGACGTCCGGTTGGCGTGATCGAACAAGGGCGCACGACGGATGTCTTGGCATCAAGAGGCGATGAAGGACGTTGGAGCCTACGAAAAGCACAGGGGAGCCGGCAACCAGGCTGTGATCCTGTGATATCCGAATGGGGCAACCCACTCGAAAGAGTACCTAGTCCTGAATGCATAGGGACTATGGAGCGAACGCAGAGAACTGAAACATCTCAGTACCTGCAGGAAAAGAAAGCAACAGCGATTTCGTGAGTAGCGGCGAGCGAAAGCGAATAAGCCAGTGGAACTACGAACGCATTGGAATGTGCGACCGAAGAAGGTGAAAGTCCTGTAGTTGGAAACTGGTGAGCCCATAGATTAGGTTCGGGCTCGGGAAACCCGGATTGAAGATGGGGGGTCCACCCTCCAAGGCTAAATACTACTTGATGACCGATAGTGAACAAGTAAGGCGACTGAACGATGAAAACAACCGCGTCGAGCGGTGTGAAAGAGAGCTGAAATCGTGCGCTTACAAGCGGTCGGAGTCCTTCGGGATGACGGCGTGCTTTTTGCATAATGAGCCGGCGAGTTACTCTGTACGGCGAGCCTAAGGCCCAACGGGCCGGAGGCGGAGCGAAAGCGAGTCTGATAAGGGCGCTAAGTCGTACGGAGTAGACGCGAAACCTTGTGATCTACCGTTGGTCAGACTGAAGGGCGGGTAACACCGCCTGGAGGGTCGAACGGGTGACCGTTGAAAAGGTCTCCGATGAACTGACGGGAGGACTCAAAGTGTAATCAAACTGGGAGATAGCTCGTTCTCTCCGAAATAACTTTAGGGTTAGCCTCAGAAAGTAGCACGTGGGGGTAGAGCTACTGGATGGTTTGAGCGGCCTACCGGCTAGCCGAACCAACCAAACTCCGAATACCACGTGTGTAATTCTGGGAGATAGACGGTGAGTGACAATATCCATCGTCAAGAGGAGAACAATCCTCATCACCAGCTAAGGTCCCTAATCTCTGCTCAGTTCGAAAGGAAGTTGAATTGCTGTGACATCCAGGATGTTGGCTTAGAAGCAGCCACCATTTAAAGAGTGCGTAACAGCTCACTGGACGAGGAATTCAGCGCCGATAATGATCGGGAATAAGCAGAGAGCCGAAGCTGTGGGCTCCGTAAGGAGCGGTAGGAGAGCGTTCTTCGCAGCGGTGAAGCGATACTGAAAAGTTTCGTGGAGCGCGAAGAAGTGAATATGCCGGCTTGAGTAACGATTAATCGGGTGAGAATCCCGATCGCCATATATCCAAGGTTTCCTGGGGAAGGTTCGTCCGCCCAGGGTTAGCCGGGACCTAAGACGAGGCCGAAAGGCGTAGTCGATGGACATCAGGTCAATATTCCTGAGCCAGCACCAAGGACGCATTGTCGAGTTTCACGGCCTTAACAGATTGGCAGGCCCTTGTGGCCGATGTGAGACGAGATGGTGACTAGAAATACAGGTGCATAGCCCGTACCAAAACTGACACAGGTGGATAAGGCGAATAGCCTAAGGCGCGCGAGAGAACGGTCGTGAAGGAACTAGGCAAGTTAACCCCGTAAGTTCGCAATAAGGGGGGCCTCTCCTCACGGAAGGCCGCAGAGAAAAGGGTCTGGGAACTGTTTATCAAAAACACAGCTCTGTGCTAAGACGCAAGTCGACGTATACAGAGTGACGCTTGCCCGATGCCGGAATGTCAAGGAAGTGGGTCATCGAAAGAGAAGCTCGCGACCGAAGCACCGGTGAATGGCGGCCGTAACTATGACGGTCCTAAGGTAGCGAAGTTCCTTGTCGGGTAAGTTCCGACGCGCATGAATAGCGTAATCACTGGACTCCTGTCTCCACGACCGACTCGGTGAAATAGTAGTGGCGGTGAAGATGCCGCCTACCCGCAGCAAGACGGAAAGACCCCGTGGACCTTCACTATAGGCCCGTATTGACCACGAGCTTAGACTGCGTAGCATAGGTGGGAGCCTTTGACGCCCGGATTCCGGTCTGGGAAGAGGCACAGGTGAAATACCACCCTGGCTTGGTTTGTGGTCTAACGTTGATTCCCATTATCTGGGCAACGGACAGTGCGCGCTGGGTAGTTTGACTGGGGCGGTCTCCTCCAAAAGAGTAACGGAGGAGCGCAAAGTTCGGCTCAACACGGATGGAAACCGTGTGTCGAGTGTAAGAGCACAAGCCGGATTTACTGTGAGACCGACGGGTCGAACAGTCTCGAAAGAGGGCTCTAGTGATCCTGCGATCCCGTGTGGAAGGGTCGTAGCTCAACGGATAAAAGGTACCCCGGGGATAACAGGCTGATCGCTCCCGAGCGTCCATAGCGGCGGAGCGGTTTGGCACCTCGATGTCGGCCCATCACATCCTGGGGCTGAAGGCGGTCCCAAGGGTCTGGCTGTTCGCCAGTTAAAGTGGTACGCGAGCTGGGTTCAGACCGGCGTGAGCCAGGTCGGTCCCTATCTGTTGTGGGCGTTCCAAACTTGATGGAAGTCAACCTTAGTACGAGAGGATTGGGTTGGACGAACCCCTGGTGATCCAGTTGCATTGCTAAATGCACAGCTGGGTAGCTACGTTCGGCAGGGATAAACGCTGAAAGCATCTAAGCGTGAAGCCCCTCCAAAGATGAGGTTTGGTCTGAGACCGCAGGGAGACTACCTGCTTGATAGGCCGTATGTGTACGGGCTGAAAGGCCCTGTAGCTGAGCGGTACTAACGGTCGATGGTCACGCCAACCAGCCGTCGCGATTCTGCATCACGCTTCTGCGTGTGCAACTTCGTGATTCGCGCTTCATCGCTTCCTTCGCCTGCAACTGCAGCTGATTCTTGTTTCAAGTTTCTTGTAAGAGTTCTTGTTCAATGTTCATATGTCGTCTGTCCCGGCTATCAAGCCGGCAGACATGCTGAAAGGCATGTCCGCTGGATTGTCGGTGAGTATAAGCGAAAGGAAACACCTGTTCCCATCCCGAACACAGCAGTTAAGCTTTCGCTGCCGATGATACTTCTCTGAGGGAAAGTAGGTCATCGCCGACTTCTGAGCCCTGTCTGGTAAACCAGGCAGGGCTCTTTTCGTTTTTGTTCTGCTTCTGCATCAGTTCTCTCGTTCGCACGAGTTTCTTTGTTTCTGTGGCTTCTTCGGCGATTGCGGTGATGAACGATTGTGGTTGTCCGTATCGCCATGAGCTGCATGGAGCAAGTATCGATCCTTGACCCGTGTGCTGTTGCTGGCCGTCCGCGGCGTCGCGTGTCAGATGGTGTTGGAAACTGTCCGTCTCTGGTTCTTTGAGCTTGCTGACTGCGTCCTAGTAGCGACGCTTCGCAGCTCGACCGACCCATACAAATTCTCAATTCAACTGGTTTTCTGTCCATGATGTGTCATGCTGTAGTGCCCGCGTTCTCGCTGTGCAGGTAAAGGGGCGTCGCATGCATGTACTCCGGATGATTGTGCATTCAAATATCGTCCTCGGCGCTTGCACATTGTGCGTGTCGGCGTTTGCGGCCGCCGCCGAGATTGACCCCGTCACAGGCATCGATCTGGTCACGATCACTTCGCCCGGCAATCGGCCTTGGGTTGCGCCGCCTGGTGTGCCGCTGGGTGATGCGTCGGGCGTGGTTGATTACGAGTATCGCATCGGGCGCTCAGAGGTAACGAGCGCGCAGTGGGTCGAGTTTTTCAATGCGGCGTATGACCGGCCAGCGTCGGAGCGGCTGCCGTTTGTGCGTGTGCCGCAGTTTTGGGGTGGCATTGGCACAACGCCCAACACGCCCGGCGGCCAGCGATGGACCACCACTGCGCAGAGTGCTCTGTTGCCGGTTGGTGATATCAGTTGGCGGATGGCGGCGATGTATTGCAACTGGTTGCACAACGGCAAGTCGCTGGACCGCAATGCGTTTTTGTCGGGCGCGTACGACGTCAGCACGTTTGGCGAATCGACGCCAGGCGATGTGCGGACATGGACGGACCAGGCGGCACGCAGTCCGGGCGCGAGGTATTTCATACCGACGCGTAACGAATGGATGAAGGCGGCGCACTATGACCCCAACAAGATCAACGCAGATGGCAGCGTTGGCGGTTGGTGGGTGTACAGCAATAGCAGTGACACGCCGTATGTTTATGGGCCGCCGGGCGCGATGGTGAATGGACAACTCACCAACGCGAACGCGGGGTGGGTACGCGGCGGAGCGTTCGGTGATTTTGCCGACCCGTACACGGTGCAACTTGGGGCGTATTCGGCAACAAGCCCTTGGGGTCTGATTGATGTTGCGGGCGGAAGTGCTGAGTGGCTCGAAGATATTCGAGTGCTGCAAGGTGGTGCAGATCGTGTGCGGAGGTTTGATGGCTCGTACCGAAGCAGTTCACCAAGTTTGAGCGTTGTGTTGCTGGATACGCCGGGAGGGGTTGCTGGTGAGTACCCCAACATTCCAACATCTGAATTCGGCTTCCGTGTGGCAGCCGTTGTACCTGCACCAGCACCGTGCGTCGTGCTGGGAGCGGGTTTGTTCATGTACGGCGCACGTCGACGGCGGAGTACTGCGTGCCGTTAGTTGTGTCGCGCGGTGCGAGTTGAGCAGAACCTTTTTGATTGAACGCTTCATACTGTGTGGTGGAGCGTTGAGTGGTTTGTCATCTTTCAGAAACTTGGTCGTCAACGATTCAACTCGAACAGCGCGATGCCGTTTCCCCAAGTCATGATGGGTTTGCCCAGCTCCGTCGCCCATGTCTGCACGCGGCCCATGTCCAGGCGCGGGTCGAGGAAGCTGCTGCGGCGATAGCGGTCGAGTTCGCCCAGATTGATGAGCACGTGCGTGACGCCAGCGGTGCGGAGTGCGGGGGACCAGGTTGAGGCGTCGTCGTGTTTAGCGTTGGGAAGCGTGAAGAGCGGGTTGGTGTCGTACGTGGTGGAGTAGAGCGTGGGGCGAGCGAAATAGAGTGGCGCAGCGTCGCCTATGAGCAGCACGCGTGTGTCGATAGGGAGTTCGCGATTGACGAAGGCTTGCGGCGAGAGTTGATTTGCGGGGATGCGTGAGTCTGCGGGCAAACCCGCAAAATCCGTCGGAAGCACGAGTAGTGCGGAGGCCGGGCCGTGTTCGTTTTCGATGATGAGGGCGCGGATGAAGAACGTGGATTGGATGAGCAAGAGTGCGATCGCAAGTAAGGCTCGCGGCGGGGCCGAGCGTGTGAGGGCGAGCAATGTGGCCAGCGCGAGAGCACACGGAAGGGCGAGTGGCAGGAGGAAGCGGCTTTGAATGTGCGTAGCGAAGAGCCAGAGCAGGAACTGAGCGACCAGTGTGATGAAAATGGCTGTGGCGATGCTGCGGGCAGTGCGGTCGCGGCGGTGTGAGATGACACAACAAGTCGCAGTAGCGAGCAACCCAGCGATGATGAGCAGGCCCCACTGAGGATTCGTGATGCCGCGCCAGGATGGGCGGACTGGGTCATTATTGTCGGGGAAAATCGTGAGTTTCGCACGCTCGGCGAGCGAGCCGGTGAAGGTGTGCGACTGTTTGAAGCGAGTAACTTGCTCCGCGTTCCACCAGCCGGTGCCTTGTACGTCGTTGGCGAAAAGCGAGGCCGCGAAGGGGAAGACTGGGTTGCCTGTGGCGGCGGCGTTGCGGAGCATCCACGGGGCCAGGGTGAGCGTGCCGATGAGGGTTCCGAGTGCGAGGGCTTTGGCGATGACTGCGGGTTGCTCGCGACGCAACTGCGCGAGGAGGATGAGAGCGGCGGGGACGCCCACGAAGAGAATGGCGGTTGGCTTGATGCTCGCAGCAATGCCGACGAAGAGGGCGATGAGGACTGTACGAATAATCGGTGCGGTTTCGCTTAGCAGTACGAGGGCGATGCATGCCGCAAAAAGCGCGACGCCTTGTTCGTTGTAACTCAGTGAGCCGGTGACGAGTGTCCAAGGGGTGAGCAGTAGCAGCGAAAACGTGAGGCCAGCGGCGGCGCGCGGATCGTCGGCGTTGAGTCGGATGGCGATGGCGTGGGCGACGCGTGCAGCGACGACGCAGGCAAGTAGCGCGAGCAGTGCGTGCAACTGCTGCGCGGCGATGAGGCTCATGCCTGCATCGTCCAGGATGCCTGGAGCCGCGGCGGTGAAACTGGGCGCACGGAGCCACGCGAGATGCGTGAATGCAGCTTCGAGATAACTGGGCAGGCCTGAGTAAACGTTGTGCGGAAGCGTTTCGATACGGCCCGTGAGCAGCCATTCTTTGGGTAGTTGCAGGTGATAACTGAGGGAGTCAAAGCCGCCGAATTCGCTGCGCCAGACGACGCCGGGCGGCAGGCAGGCAGCAGCGAGCAGGACGCCCGCGGCGATTGCGCCGGGAATGGCGTAGCGCGTTGCGAGGAAGAAGTCGTCGAAGGCGGTTGGTGAGGTGCGCAATGTTGCGATGAGGCGGCGAATCGCGGACACGAAGATCGTGAGTCCTGGCACCACGATGAGCCAGGCAAAGAACGCGCCACGCGATCCACTGAGCAGGCCCAGCGCGCCAGCACCGTGCGAAAGCGTGAGCAGGATGCTCAGGCCCAGTCCGAACGGCACCATGCGCGAGAGGCCTTCGACTTTCAGCATGCGCGCACAGGTCGTGCCGATGCTCATCGCGCTCGCAAGGTACACGGCGACCAGAAGGCCGGGCGACAGCCAGCGCTCGATGATGGTGAAAGTTCCCCACGCGAGCGACGAACCCAGTGATGCGAAGGCCGCAACGCCGAGCAAGATACACGCGAGAGCGATGAGCGTGACGCGGGTGGAAATGAGTGAATGTGTCGGCTGCGGGCTTTGCAAGCCTGACGGAGCGAGCGAATTGGGCGTGTCGCTGGTTTGCAAGCGTCACTACAGTACTCGCGTGCGGCTTGATGCGATGCGGCACGATGCATGACGACTGGGAAACGACAACTTCAGCCGAAGAATTCGGCAAATGTGCAAGCCCATCTGCAAGCCAACACGCAGGCCGATGTACTCGCGGAGACGCTGGAGATCATCGAGCCGCTGTGTGCAGTGTTTCGGCGCAAGCTCAAGGCCGAGGGGCTCAAGTACACGCCTGAGCGGGCGCAGGTGCTGCACAGTGTGCTGAGTTTTGAGGCTCCGTTTATCGCCGAGCAGGCGATGGAGCATGTGCGCGCCGCGGGATTTGGCGTGAGTAAGGCCACGATGTATCGCACGCTGCGGCTGCTGATGGATGCGGGCATTGTGCAGCGAGTGCTGGTGACCGAAGAGCAGAGCTATTACCAAGTGACATATGGCAAAACGCCAGCGGACTTGATCATTCGGCTGGATACGGGCGAGATTGTGGTGGTGGATGCACCGGAACTGATTGCGCTGCGCGAGCGGTTGTGCAAGGAGCATGGGCTCGTGGCGAAGGGGCACCGGTTGCATGTGTTTGCGGAGGCGCTGAAGTAGACAAATTGCGGTGGACGTGATTGCAGATGCTTCGCCCAGGCTAAAAGCCTGGGCCACCTGCGCTGCTGGCGTCGACAAGCGCCAACCACTCCGCATTCCCCTTGCTCTTCCCCGCCCCACCCGTGATTGGACTCTTCACACAGGCCTTCGCGCCGATGCGTTGCGAAACTTCCATCGCTACGCGCTCAGCGTGCGATTCTTCCAGCACGCCGCCGCGGGGGAGGGCTTCGCCCAGGTCTTTGAGTTCGTAGTGAGGCTTGATGAGTGTGATGATGAGGCCCATGGGCTTGAGCCATTTGCTCGCGGCGGGCAGGACCAGTCGCTGGGGCGTCCAGCTTGCGTCGATGGTGATGAGATCGACGCCGGTTGCGTCAACAACTTCACGTGGCGGCTTAGCGTGCAGGCAGTTGGTGCGTTCCATCACGACAACGCGCTGGTCTTTGCGAAGTATCCATGCGAGTTCGCCGTACGCGGTGTCGATGGCGTAAACCTTTGCGGCTCCGTGCAGCAGCATGCAATGCGTGAAGCCGCCTGTGCTGCAGCCGAAGTCGGCGCAGGTGAAGTTGGTGATGTTCAGGGCAAACTCACGCAGGGCGTGCTGGAGTTTCAGGCCGCCGCGAGAGACGTAAGGATTGACTGGATCGCCAGACATTCGCGAACAGGCTAAAAGCCTGTTCCACCGGAATCAACGCGCTTGCTGCGTGCATTTACGGGGAGTTTGAGTTCGGCGATGGTGTCGGCAGCGAGTGCGAGTTCACGCTCGGTTTCTTGCAGCGGTTCAACGCCCACGATGGCGATGCCGAATTTGTCGGCAAGACGAACCATCTCGTCTTTTTCGAGCATGATGACTTCGCCCGCAGCGAGCGCGAGGCAGCCAGCGCCAGCAGCATGCAGCGTGCGAATGGTGTTGACGCCCACGGTGGGAACGTCGCTGCGTTTGTCGTGACCCAAGCGAGCGGCTTTGCAGAGTGTCCAGCCTTTGAGGCGACAGAGGCGACCGGCACGTTCGATCATGCGATCGGTGCCTTCGATAGCTTCGACAGCGATGATGTCGCGATCGCGCACAGCGATACTTTGGCCGATGTCGAGCCGGAGCAAGTGGCTCATGGTGGGCCAGGCGAAGTCGATGTCGCCGCGTTGCTGCGGAGTGGGTTGCGTGAGCGTCATGACGCCGCGCGTGCTCATTTCGTCGGGAATGGGCGCGGTGCTGTCGAGAAGTTGCACGCCCCAGCGATCGAGTTCGTCGGCGACGACGCGAAGCAGCGCGTGGCTGCGGCGGTCTTTGCGGAGGGTTTTGTACCAGCCTTTGACAGTTGCAAGATCCGGCGGATGCTTGAACAGCCGCATCGGGTCGTACATCAGCTTGGCTTTGTCAACTTTGCCCACCATGATTGCGTGATGAACGCCCATGCGGCTGAGGGTTTTTCCCCAGCTTCCAAGGCGTAGCACGCCGACTTCGCGAAAGGTCGAGCAGAGGTTGGGCAGGTCGTTGTCAAACTGGCCGGCAAGGCCCAGGCCATGCACGGGGTGGCCTGCGGCACGCAGGTTCTTGGCGATGAGCATGGGCAGGCCGCCGCCGCCAGCGATGAGGCCGATGGGCGAGCTGGCGGACGGAAGATTGTTCAGGATTGTGACCGAGGACTGCACCGACGGCGTGCCGCTACCGGTCACGCGCGCGGGCGTGAGATCGGGGCGAGACGGGTTGGTGGGCAGTGCACTCATGAATGAGGCCGGAAGAAACCGGTGAAAAGACTAACGACAGCGTAGTGGGGAAAAGGTAGTGGTCACAAGCATAACGCAAGTTCCTTGCGGCTTCAAATGTTGCGAGCGCAATGTTTGGTGTATGCCAGGTATTTATTGACCTCCAGCCAACAATTGTGGAAAAGTGCGATGAACTCGGACGGACAAGCAAGCCAAGCTAGCCCAGCCCATACTCATCGACCAATGCCCATGTCGCCGATTGATTTCGCGTGAGCGATTCTCGACGAGCCAAGCCGCTACGTATTCCGCTGGACATCATCGCGGGCGATGATGCGTTCCGGCAGCCTTCCCGCAGCGACAAGCCGCAAGAGGGACGTGAAAGGCCCGACGCATCCGGAAAGCCGTTCCTGATGGTGTGGTTCAAGTGCGCGGCGTCGTACCAGAAGGTGTTTCGCAATCCCGACGCGACCTGTTACGTGGCGCGATGCCCCAAGTGCGCGAAGACGATGGAGTTTGCGGTGGGCAACGGCGGGCAGTCGCGGCGGATGTTTGAGGTGAGTTGCTAGGGCTGAGGGCGAGTACCCGTTCTTGTGGCTATCGAGGAAGTCTCGTGCGCTTTGGGTAGCATGCGGACGAGCGGCCTCGCATTAAGGTCTGACAAGATAGAGCCGACCCTCCAAGATGCACGTGGCTTGGAACTCGGCGAGGGTGCAGCGCACATCGCCCTTGCCGGGATACATCGAGGTTTTGTCCTCTTTCGTGCTGGGCCATTCGACAAGGACGGCGCATGCGCCGACGCTTGCAACGATCTGAGCGATCACAGTGGGGATTGGGTCACGGAAGGTGCCCGGCGCGGCAGGGCCGGTATTTTCAATTACTTGACGAGCTGCGCGATGGGCTTTGCTCTGTGACCAGCCTTTGGCGAGGTACTTCTGAATAATCTGGTCGAAGTCGGTGGCGGGCTTTACTCGCGGAGGGTCGTAACTGCCACAAGCGCAGCCTTTCGCGGGCGTCGAATGGAAGCACAATGCTCGCGTGTGGGGATAAAGGGGATGAGATTTGGGGATGTGGGCCGGCGCATGGCTGAAATGGGGCCAGGTTTGCTGGTTGAACCAGTTGGCGTGGGAAGATGGGACGGCAATGTGAATGAAGTGGCACATGGCGGCATGCGGGTTTTCGTGCGTCCAGCCGGGACGGGCGGGCTTCCTCGATTGGCCCCGAATTTGCGTTGAGGATATTTCAAGAAATTGAGGCAGATTGGTGAACTGTAGTTTCGATTGGTTCGATGACGCGGGCGTTAGCTGGATTTGCGGACGGCACCCCTATGAAGAACGTGCGATTTGATTTAGTGAGGTCGTCGGGAGCGATGTTTGGGCTCGCCGGGTTCGCTGTCGCTTGTGTCAGCGGGCTGCTGTGGGAGATGTCCGCGACGGCGACCCTGTCGCGTGGACTGACGGCAATTGTGGTGTGTCACTTCGTGGGATCGATTGCGGGGAGCGTTCTGGAGAAGCTGGTGCGAGAGCACAACGCGGCGTACGAGGCAAGCAAGGCGATTCCGCAATTGTTGCGTATTGCGAATGGCGACGCGCAAACTACTACGGGTGGTGGTGGGGGCAAGGGTCGCGCTATAGGTGGGGATGGGGGGGTATGAGCCTGCTGAACAATGATGCGAAAAACGTGTGAAAAAGTGCATGAACTCGAAAGAGGGCTTGCACAAACGTCGGAGCGTTCGGTATACTCGGGCCACCTGAAGTTTCAAGGATGAAGCCCAAGGTGTGCCCGACGCATGGATCGCGGAAGGCAGATGGTTTTCCTGCTCGGGGAAGACCGACAAATTTAAGGTTCAAGGAGAGGACCATGGCCAGCGTCAAAGCCGGCATTCGCGGAACACGGTCGCAGTGGTGCGCGTCGCGCATCAACGGCGAAGTGAAAGTGAAGACCAAGTTCGATCGGATGGCTATCAACACGGTGTGGGTGAAGTACCAAGCCACGCGTGACGAAGACATTCGCAATTTTCTCATGGAGAAGTTCCTGCCGCTCGTCCGCTACAACGCGGAACGAATCCACACGCGCCTGCCCGACGAGGTGGACGTGGAGGATTTGATGAGCGCGGGCGTCTTCGGACTGATGGACGCGATTGACGCATTTGACCTTGAGCGCAAGGTGAAATTCGAGACGTATTGTGCGCCGCGTATTCGCGGGGCGATTCTCGATGAGCTGCGCAGCATGGACTGGGTGCCTCGCTTGGTGCGGCATCGCAGCAGCAAGGTGGACCAGGCCCGGCAGGAGATCGAGAAGCGCGAAGGTCGGCCAGCGACTGAGCTTGAAGTCATGAACACGCTGGGCGTGGATGGCGAAGAGTTTGACAAGCTGACGCGCGATAGCAAGGCTGTGACGACGCGAAGCCTGAGCGCTCGGACATTTGCCAGCGACAATGGCAGTGGCCGCGAAGTGCGTGAGATTGATGTGATTCGCGATGAAAGCCAGGCGAATCCGCTGACGGAAATGCAAGGCAAGGACCTGAAGGAACTGCTGACCAAGGGCCTGAGCCGGGCCGAGCGGCTGATCATCGTGCTGTATTACTACGAAGGCATGACGATGAAGGAAATCGGCGCGACGCTGGATTTAAGCGAAAGCCGAGTGAGCCAGATGCATAGCTCGATCTTGGCAAGGCTCAAGGCACAAATGCAGCACCGAGAGCGTGAGCTTGAGCCGGTGGAGTGAGTCGGTTGGTGGAGTGATTTGTAAGGCAAACTGCGAATGAAAAAACGCCCCGTCATGCGGGGCGTTTTCTATTTCTCGATTGTGAGTTACAGGCTCTGTGCGTAATGCGTTCAGAGCGTCGCGCTGGTGTAAGGCAGCAGTGCCATGAAGCGGGCGCGCTTGATGGCTTGGCTGAGCATGCGTTGTTCGCGGGCGCTGGTGCTCAGGCGCTTGCGGCCCAGGATCTTGCCATTGGGGCTCATCAGGCGGCGGAGGTTTTCGACATCCTTCCAGTCAACGATGACGGTGCCCTTGGCATTGGTGTTGGTGATGCGGGGCTTGGTGGGATTGCCGAAACGCTGGAACTTGCTCATGGAAACCTCGGACCCTCGTCGTGGACAGTGGCCCGCTTGGGCGAAGTCGGCACCGTGCCAAGCAGTCGCGAGTGGGCGATGAGGGAAGGGATGATAGGCGGCGGTGGAGAAGCGGACAAAGGGGCTTTGCGAGCGATATGTAAGTTATTGTGGGTAATGGGCTTGGTAGAGGCCGCAGACTACGTGTTGCTGGGCCGGTCAACCGCGAGGCTACCCGCACCCCAGATAAAGACGGGGATGGCCAGGGCGATCATGACACAGTTACGGATGACTTGGCACCAGCCCACGCCGCCTGTGCAGGGCCATTCGAGTTCGCCAAAGCAACTGCATTTGGTGTCGATGCCGCGCAGGATGACGCTGACAACGCCCGCGATGAAGGCGGTAAGCATCGCAGTGATGACGCCAGCACTGGCGCGGGCCCACAAGCCCAGCACGAGGCACGTGCCAGCGATGATTTCAGTCCAGGGGATGACATATGCCATCGTGATGATGATGTGCGAGTGGGCGTCAACGTCGAGCATCTTGAAGCCCATGATGCTGTCGGCAAAGCCCTGGGGTTTGGCGAGTTTGAGTGTGCCTGCGAAAATGAAGAGGCCGCCCAGGAGAACGCGGCAGAGGAGTGAGAGCCAGCCGGTGGCAGATGGGGTTTTGTCGTTCATGGTGTTGAGTCCTTCGCGCGGTTAGTTTTCGTAGAAGGGTTTGCCCGTGGCGGTGGGGTAGTTGGCGGCGGACCAGGCGGGATAGCCATCAGTCAAGACATGGGTGAGTTTGTAGCCGTTTTCTTGCAGCATTTTGGCGGTGTTGTGGCTGGCGTCGCAGGCTCCGCCGCCGCAATAGATGACGATGCGGGTGTTGGGGTCCATGAAGTTGAGTGCGTCTTGGGCTTTGCCTTCGTAGAACAGATTGGCAGGGAGCCAGAAGGAGTTGGCGATGTGTCCAGCTTCGAACTCTTCGCGCGAGCGCGCGTCGACGACGTGGGCGCCGGCGTCAACCAGTTGCTTGGCTTGGGCGAGGGTGATGTCCAGTCCCAGCGTGACGGCCTGGGGCGCGTCGGGCGATGTGGCGGGCGTGTTGCTCGTGCCGAGGACGAGTGGCGGCGGTGCATCGGGCTTGAGCTTGAGTGGTTCGTGAATCGCAGAGTGGGTCAGGCCAGCGAGGATGCCGACCAGAGCAATGAGTGCGAAGCGACCGGCGTGGGTGGGAAGGGTGGGCATGGAGGTGGGGGATTGTTTGCCGGTGGATGCGGGGCGTTCTTAGCGGGGGGCAGCCCCCAAAACGCCAACGCCCCGCGAAGGGTGCGGGGCGTTGGCAAATCGTGTGTACGAGAACGGGATGGGCCTCATGGGTTACTTGGGAGCGACCTTTTCGGCTTCCTTCTTGACTTCTTTTTCGACTTGCTTCTTGAGCTCTTCCTTCTTCTCTGGCACCAGCGTGCTGGGCTTTTGGTCCCAGTTCTGGCCAGGGTTGCCAGCGGGCTGAGCTGCGGGCTGGCTGGCAGCGCGCGTGAAGCCGAAGTAGCGGACGCGCATTTGCTTGTCGGAACCTTCGTTGTCGGTGGTGACCAGCATTTCGCCGCGGATGGGGCCTTGCTGCGCGGGGGCGGTGCCGGTGATGACGATGTTCCACGCGCTGGGGGTTTGCGTGGTGTCTTCCTTGATTTCAAACTTCATGAACGAAGGGATTGCGCCTTGCTGGCCAACAGCTTGGGGGATGTCTTCGACACTGAGGACCTTGAAGGCCTTGCCGTTGCGGGGAACGAGGCGAAGCTGCGAGTTGATCGCTTGGCTGGGCGAGAGGCCCGGGAATTGGAGCTGGCTGGGCATGACTTGGATGTCGCCGATGATTTCGCCCATGACAATCGCGTTGAGGGTGCGGTTGGGATCGCTGGTGCGGATCGAAACGTTGGCGTTCATCGGGCCTGGGACAGCGCTGGAAGTCAGGCCGACTTCAATGGTGGTTTGCTCAACATTTTGGCCGTCAACTTGCACGGTCTTGGTTTCGAGAATCTTGGCTTCAACGGCGGGGTTGTTTGGAGTCACGCCAGTGATCGTGAGGCCAGGCACGCGGCTGGTGACGGTGACGGTGCCCTTGGCACCTTGATCGCGAGCGACTTGGCCCATGTTGAGGGCCATGGGCTCAACGCGAAGTTGCGGCACCACGTTGCTCTTGATCTGCACCTGCTTGGTGGGGGCGGTGGGGTCGTTGGTGGCGATGGTCACAGTCGTGTGCTGCGCGCCGCTGCGGTTGGCTGGGTTGTACGTGACTGTTACGAAGCCGCTCTCGCCAGGCTGATAAGTCGTTTTATCGAGCTTGGGGACGGTGCAGCCGCAGGAGCCGGTTGTGCTGCGAATTTCGAGGGGGCCAGTGCCGTTATTGGTGAACTTGATTTGTTTGGTGACGGACGTTGTGTCGGGAATGTTGCCCAGCTCGACTGCGTCGCCGCTATCGATGGTGATGCGGCCGCCCGTGTCGACGATGGGGTCGGTGTTGGGCGTGGGCTTGGATTCGATCTGTTCTTTCTTCAAGTCGGCGGGCGAAATCTGCTTGATTTCAGCAGGCTTGATCTCGACGGGCTTCACTTCAACGGGCTTGACGTCAACCGGCTTGGTTTCAGCGGGTTTCGCGGGAGCCGTCGGCGCGGTGCTTTGGGCGAAGGCGGTGCCTGCGAGAATGGCAAGGCTGGCAGCGGTGAGAGCGAAAGCACGTTGACGAAGCATGTGGAATCCCTTTCGAATGACTGATGCGTCGGCCTCGGGCGAGGCCAGAACTTATTTGTATATGGACCGAATGAAACCCTTGTGTGGGATTGTTTGCCCCATGGGCGGAGGTGTTCAGGGGCGCAACTGAAGAAATCTCGACCATTTCATTCGCCAACGGGCCGCGAGCGGGCACTTGGCGTTGCCCTCAAGCCTTTTGGGCGGTAGGCTTTGCGCATGTCCGCACCGATTTGGCAATCTGGCAGTTTGGCAAAGCCCCTGCGTATAGGGTCGGTGCAACTTGAGACCAACTTGCTGCTGGCGCCGATTGCGGGATATTGCGATTTGGCGTTTCGCACGGTGTGTCGCGAGTGGGGCGGGGTGGGGCTGGCTTGCACCGATTTGCTGAGTCCGCAAGGATTGCTTCGTGGGTCGGCGTCGAGCCTTGATCTTGCGAAGACCAACGATTTTGACAAGCCAGTGGGCATGCAGTTGTACGGCAGCGATCCGGAAATCATGGCGGCTGGGGCGCGGTGGGCGGTGGAGCATGGCGCGACGGTGATTGATATCAACATGGGTTGCCCGGTTGACAAGGTGACGAAGAAAGACGGCGGCAGTGCGCTGCTGACGAACTTGGATCGCGCCGTGGGCATCGCAAAGCGCGTGCGGGAAGAGTTGGATCGCATGCCGCTGAGTGCGGAGGAGTGGCGGCGGCGGATGGGTGTGGGAGCGAAGGGGCGAGGAAGCGAGGGAGCGAGAGAGGGGCAAAAAGAAATTGGAAATGCGGGTCTTCCCCCTCCTTCGCTTCCTCGCTCCCTCGCTCCTTCGCTCACCCCCGGCCCCGTGCCTCTCACTTGCAAGATGCGCATCTGTTGGCACAATGCGGACTTTGAAGCCGGCACGCAGTGCTCGCCACATTTGGCGCGCATGCTGGCGGACGTGGGTGTGGCGGCGGTGACGGTACACGGGCGCACGACGGAGATGAAGTTTTCTGGCGTGGTGCAACTTGCGGGCATCAAGCGCGTGGTTGATGAAGTCAACGGCGTGATTCCGGTAATTGGCAACGGCGATGTGAAGACGCCGCAAGATGCGGAGCGCATGCTGCGCGAGACGGGCTGCGATGGCGTGATGATCGGGCGGGCTGCCCTCACGGAGCCTTGGCTGTTTCGCAGCGTGTGGCACTACTTGCAGACGGGCGAGGAGATCAGGCAGCCTTCGCTTGAAGAGAAGATCGCGACGATTCGGCGGTACTTCCGCTTGATGCAGGAACATCGCGACGATCGCTACGCGATTTGGCAAATTCAGCGGCGAATTAGCTGGTTTGCAAAGAAGATGGCGGTCAAGCTGCCTGATGGCCGGATGGAAAGCGTGAAGCCATTCAAGGAAGCGATGCGCACGACCAAGACTCCTGCGGAAGTGGAAGCTTGTCTGGATGTGTTCGTGAGCGGCGGGCTGCGAGGCGGAGCGGAGGCGGAGGAAGAGGTGGGGAGCGAGGCGTAGGCGAGACCGCCGCTTGGAAGCTGTCGCGATAGAGTTGCCGATGCAAATGATAAAAACATCGGCGGCGGCTCTTGCGATACTGCTTGCATGCATCGCGAGCGGCGGCGAAGTTGACGACGAGGATGACGCGAGGTTGGGGAGTGTGGGTGTGTACTTCAGTGTGCCCGCGGCGCAGCCGCGAGAGGTGCCGGTGTTTGCCGAGGTGAAGGCGCAGCTACCGACAATTGTGTTTGATGATCGGCGTGATTTGGTGCGGCTGTATGACCGTGCGTGGGAGCTCGCGTTTGCGAATATTGAGAAGCCAGTGATTGACGAGAAACGCGGGCATGTGCTCGCGCGCACATACGTCGACGCGGCCTTCAGCGACAATATTTTTCAGTGGGATACGTGCTTCATGATGGGGTTTGCGAAGTACGGGCACGAGGCGTTCGCGTTTATTGAGAGCTTGGACAATTTCTATGCGTTGCAACGCGACGATGGGTTTATTTGCCGAGAGTTTCGCAAGGCGGATGCAGCGCCAGTGATGTTTCCGACAGAGCGTGACAGCGTGAACCCACCGATTTTCGCGTGGGCGGAAGTGGAATACGCGCGAAGCAGCGGCGACGTAGCGCGGTTTGCAGTGGTGTTGCCTGTGCTGGATAAATATGCAAGTTGGCTTGAAGCGAATCGCAGTGCAGAGGTGAAGGTGGGCGAAGGGGCGAGTGCTCGCACGGTGAAGTTGTATTGGAACACGCCCTTTGGCAGCGGGATGGACAACACGCCCGAACGCGGCGATGCGTGGGTGAGCATGTCGGCCCAGATGGCGGAGATGTATGAATCGCTCGCGGTGATGGCGACCCATGCGAAGCTGCCCGAGCGAGCGGCGGCGTATAGCGAGCGGCGCGCGGTGATTGCTGACGCGATAAACGCGGCGATGTGGGATGATGAAGCTGGGATGTACTTCAACGTGATGAGCGATGGCTCGCGGGTGCGCGAGCGGACTATCGGGTGCTTCTGGCCGATTTGGGCGGATGTTGCGAGCGAGGAGCGGGCGAAGCGTGTGAGTCGTGTGTTGCTGGATGAAAGTGAGTTTTACACGCAGGTTCCGTTTGCGACGATTTCAAAGACGCATGAGAAGTTTGATGAATGGGGCGGATATTGGCTCGGCGCGAGTTGGGCACCCACGACGCGCATGGCTCTTGATGGGCTCAAGCGCAGTGGTGCGAAACTCGCAGCGTATCGAGCGGCGTACCAGTATGTGGATGCGATAAACAGCGTGCATGAAGCGACGGGGACGATTTGGGAGAATTACGCGCCGATGTATTTGTCGTTTGGCGGCAATCCACTCAGCCCGCAGCCCGGACAGCCCAGCAAGCGTGATTTTGTCGGATGGTCAGGGCTTGGGCCTATTGCGATTCTGATCGAAGACATCATCGGCATCGAGCCCGATGCGCTGAGCAACAGCGTGACGTGGACATTGCAGCGGACCGATCGCGTGGGCGTGCAAGGCTTGCAACTGGGCAAGACACGACTCTCGCTGGTTGCACAGCCGCGTGAGGTGCTGAGTGATGAAGTGGTGATTGATGTTGAAAGTGGCGGCGCGTTCACGCTACGTGTGCGCGTAGAGGAGCGTGAAGTGACGGCGGAGATTCAAGCGGGGCGGACGCAGGTGCGCGTGCCGTAGAGCAGGTCGCGGAGGGGCGGAGTGGGGCGGAGGGACGCCGAGCGTGAAGGGTTAGATTCGGACCGCGCGGATCGCAAGAAACATCGGGATTTCGCGGCGGGCGCGGTTTTCTTCGGTCGCGCGCGGACCGGGTTGGCTTTGGCGCAGGCTGGGCCATTCTTCGAGAGCGTCGATGAGCAGGCCAGCTTCGGCGAAGGTGCGGACGTAGGTTTGGATGGGGCGGTGATAAGTGGTAGTCGTGACTGGTTGCTTGCCCGTTGCGACTTCGCCGGGATTCATCACGATTTCGCGCTGGCCTGCGGAGAGATAGCCATCGACGCGGCGGTATTGCAGCGCGCGGGTCCAGTCTTGCTTTGGTTTGTCATCGAAGCGATTGTCGCCGCGCTTGCTTGAACTCTTCGCGCTCGCTTTGTCTTCGCGGCTGCGGTAGCCCTTGCGTTTAGCGTTGCTTTGCAAAGCACCCGCGCTGGGGCGAGCGTTCATGTCCCAGCCCCACGCGGTTTGGCCTGGACTGCGAAACGCGGGATGCAGCATGACGGCGACGAACGTACCGCGAGGCTTGAGCAGCGCTCGGACGCCTTGCAGCACCGGGAGCATGGGCTCGATGTTCATGAGCGCGAGCACGCAACTTGCCGCGTCAAAAATCGGCTGCAAACCCAGCGAATTCAGTTCGCGAGCATCGCCTGCGTGATAACTGCCGCGAGGGTCGGCCTTCTTCGCAGCGGCGATCAGTCGCGGAGCAGCATCAACGCCTGTGGGTTGCACGCCCGCACGCGCGAGCAGTCGGCAGAGCTGGCCCTGGCCGCAGGCGATGTCGAGCATGTGTTGATTGGCGCGAGGGTCAAGCAGTCGCATGACGCCCGGCAGCACGAGTTGCTCGTGATGATCGCTGCCGCGTTCGTCGAGGAGATTGTCGTACCAATCGGCGACGTGATTCCACGAAGAATTGACGGAGCTTTGAGAAGGAGTGGGGGAAGTGACGGAGTGACGCGGTGACGAAGTGGAGGACGGTTGTGCGGGCGAGACTTCAGCGAGCTTCGTGCTTTGTGCCTTGGCATCTCCTGCCTTTGCTTCGTCAATCCGTAACTCCGTCACTTCGTCACTCTTCTTCTTCATCACCTCTTCGATGCTTGTATTCGCGAGGCTCGCGAACTTGCCGGGCAGTTCGCTGATGAAGTTGGTCATCTTGCCGGTTGCCGGGTGGCGGAATCCCAGTTCCATCGCGTGGAGGCAGACGCGGCCGATGGGATCGGTGGTTGCACCGAATCGGCGGTCGCCCACGATGGGCTTGCTGAGGCTTGCCATGTGAACGCGAATTTGATTCTTGCGGCCTGTATCAAGCCGAAGCAGCAGCAACGAGCGATTGCCCGCTTGAGCCGCGACGCGATAGTGCGTGACGGCGAGCTTGGCGGGTTCGTCTTCGTCATCGCGCGACGCGCGCGTGCCGGGCGGAACATTCGCGAGCGTGGGCGCACTCTTCATGTAGCCATCGACACCTTCGTAGAGATAGCTTTGCACCAGGCCCGTGAGTTCGCTACTGCCGAATGCACCCTCGACGACTGCGGCGTACGTGCGCTGCACGCGTTTGGCGCGGAAGTCTTCCTTGAGCCATGCAAACGCTTGCTCGCTCTTGGCAAAGACGAGCAAGCCCGAGGCTTCGCGATCAAGGCGATGAATGATCCACGCGCGGGCGTTGCGGCCGCCTTTGCGGTTGCGCACGTGCGATTTCACGAGGCTGAACACGTTTTCAACTTCTTGCGTGGGCGGCGGCACAGTGGGAATGCCCGTGGGTTTGTCGACAACCAGCACGTGCTCGTCCTCATACACGAGCTTGACCGCACCGCCGATGGTGCGATAACGATCACGCGGGGGTTGCGAGGAGGCGGGACGATCAGAACGAGAAGGTTTGGGCACGGGGAATCAAAGGGGGGCTGAGGGGGAAAGTCTTGAGGCGATTGGTTGCTGTTTGCGGACAGGTTGGCAAGCGAAAAACGCCGCGATGAAGCGGCGTTTGCGTGTTTGATTACGAAAGTTGTGAGCGATTGATGGGCTCTGCCGGTTACGAACGCTCGATGGGAGCGCCGATGAGATTGCCGTATTCGGTCCAGCTACCGTCGTAGTTTTTGCAGTCTTGCACGCCCAAAAGGTACTTGAGGACGAACCAGGTGTGGCTGCTGCGCTCACCAATTCGGCAGTACGCGATGGTCGGTTTGCCTTCGATAAGGCCTGCGGTTTTGTACAGCGCGCGAAGATCGTCGACGCTTTTGAAGGTGCCGTCTTGGTTGACGGTTTGGGCCCAGGGAACACTCTTTGCACCCGGGACGTGGCCAGCTCGCTGCGCGGTTTCGGTCATGCCGGGCGGCGCGATGATTTTGCCCGTGAATTCGTCGGTGCTGCGCACGTCGATGAGGTTGCTGTTGCGCGTGGCGATGGCTTCAAGCACTTGCGGCACTTTGGCGCGCAGATCGGCGTTGATGGCCGTGATTTTGTAATCGCTCTTCGCGAACGCAACGACATCGGCGGTCAGCGGTTTGTCGTCTTCTGCAAGCCACTTGCTGCGCCCGCCGTTCATCAGGCGAACATCAGCGTGGCCGTAATACTTGAAAAGCCAGAAGCCGTAAGCGGCAAACCAGTTGTTGTTGTCGCCGTAGAGAACGATGGTGTCGGTGGGCTTGATGCCCGCGGAGCTGAGCAGTTTTTCGAAGTCATCTTTGCTGATGATGTCGCGATTGATTTGATCTTGGAGCTGCGTATTCCAGTTGAAAGCAACCGCGCCGGGAACGTGGCCCGCGCCATATTGCTTGGTGTCAACGTCGACTTCAACGATGCGAACTGCGGGGCTTTTGAGGTTTTCTTTGACCCAGTTGGTGGATACGAGTGCGTCGGGAAAGGCGTAGGACATGGGCGGGTTCCTAGGGGGAGGGGAGGGGAACGGAGAACGGGGAACGGAGAACAGGGAGCGGATGGCGGAGAACGTCGCAGAGTTGCAGATCGATTCCTTGCGAGAGCAGCTTCTGACTGCTCTCCGTTCTCCGTTCCCCGCCTCTACGGCTCACCTGCCAACGCCGGCAGGTGCTTGGTCATGCTGCTGATGTACTTGAAGACATTGTCGCAGAAGATCGCAACGCCCAGGCCTTGCGCGGGTTTGTCGCGCTGCAAAACCATGCGTGCGCCTTCGAAGATCAGGCCGCTGCTGGGGCCGGCGAAGAGTCCTTCGCGTTGACACAAACCCAGTGCGCTGGTGTAGGCTTTTTCGAAGGGCACTTCGATGATTTCATCAATCAGCGAAGCATCGAAGAGTTTGGTGACGTGCAGTTCATCCTTGTTGCGAATGCCCGGGACGTCGTGGCCCGCACTTGGTTGTACGGCGATGATCTTGATGTTCTTGTTCTTGGCTTTGAGAAACGTCGCAACCCCCGTGACGGTGCCGCAAGTGCCCAGGCTCGTGAAGAAATGCGTGATTTTTCCGCCAGTTTGCCGCCAGATTTCAGGGCCAGTGGTGTCGATGTGTGCCTGCACGTTGGCGTGATTCTCGTATTGATTGGGCATCACGTAGCGATCGCCTTGAGCTTTCGCATAGCTGCGAGCCATGCCCAGAGCACCTTCGCCCATGCCCGGGCTTGGGCACATCGCGTCGGTCAGCACATCAACATCAGCACCAGCGATGCGCAGCATGACCTTCTTTTCTTCCGGCACTTTCTCCGGCACGATTGCGCGCATGTGTACGCCCTTCACGCTCGCCATCGCAGCCAGCGAAATGCCGGTGTTGCCGCTGGTGGGTTCGACGATGCCGCGACCTTTCTTGTCCGCCTTATCGGGCCAGATTGCGCCTTTGGCTTCCAACTCGCGAATGAGATAGCTTGCGGCGCGATCTTTCACGCTGCCGAATGGGTTCATCCATTCAAGCTTGGCGAAGAGTTCAAACGTGCTCGTGCCAGCGGCAATTTCTGCCGCGAGCGGATGCAGCGTGTTGATGCGTACCAACGGGCTGGGGTTGGCCTCGTTGGGCAACATCTCAAAGACACTGTCGAAAACTCGGGTCGAAAGATTGGCGGACATGCAAGCTCCGATGCACCGCGAAGGTGCGAACTGTGACTTTGATGTCACGAGTCGGCGAGGAGTGCGAGATTATCGCTTATTGGTGCGAACGTTCCGTTACGGACGATTCGCAGAGGATTCAATGAACGGCGATGCGTTCAGCGTTGGCTGGTGTGACGTGTGCGTCTCAACAACAGCAACAACAACATGCCACCTTCTGCGTACAACACAGCCCGGCGTGCGAATCACGCTTGCCGGATCGAGGTTGTTGTGCGACGCGTGCCATCGGAGAAGTATACCTGTATGGATGCCCCAGCCCAAGAAAAGTTGCAGCAAGCCCAGACAGGAGCGAGCGTTAATACGCGCGAGTCGGACGGGCATGCTCGCGGGAAAACGGTGCTTTTACGGGCAATTATCGATGTTCAAGCCGAACTTGTTCGGGCATTACTCGCCAGACAGCCCGTCCGAGAAAGGATGCTCGCCGCATCTCGCGAGGGGCACGCGAGCCGCGAAGGGTTTGACGATTGGGACAGCGTGTACGTGCGGGACGTTGGGGCCCAGCAAGCCGAGGTCGCGGTTCGTGTGGCGAAGACATCGCAGGCATCAGCTTTGCAAGCCGCGATGCGAGCTCTCGCAAGATTGAAGTGGGACGCGAAGGATGCGGCGGATGTGTGCTCGTTGATGCAGACCAGCGGGCAGGTGCCGCGTGTGGTGGTGTCGGGCGCGTCGGGAGCGATTGGCACTGAACTGGTGTCGCTGCTGACCGCTCTTGGCGTGCGGGTTGACAGGCTGGTGCGAAAGGGCTCGCCGCAGCGCACGCCCAATATCGCCGGGCGCGACTGGTGGTGGGAGCCGCGTGAGGGTGGCAACGTGGAAAGCGGTGCACTCGACGGTGCGCACGCCGTTGTTCATTTGGCAGCGGAGCCGGTTGCCGGTCGATGGACTGACGCCAAGAAGCGCGCGATTCGTGAGAGCCGAGTCGAGGGCACGCGCGTGCTGGCGCGGGCAACGGCGCAGGCGCAGGTGCCGCCGCGTGTGTTCATCGCAGCCAGCGGCGGGCACGCGTATGGCGATCGCGGCGATGACACCATGACGGAAGACGCGGGCATTGGCTCGGGTTTTCTCGCTGAGATCGTGCGAGATTGGGAAGCGGCGACTGCTTCCGCGCGCGAGGCGGGTGTGCGCGTAGCAAACCTGCGCATCGGCATCGTGCTGCACGCCAGCAGCGGCGCAATCAAGCAAATGCTGCTGCCGTTTCGCATGGGGCTGGGTGTTATCGTGGGTCCGGGCACGCAGCACTGGCCTTGGGTCAGCATGGCGGATGCTGTCGGCGTAATCATGCACGTGATGGCGAGCAACGTGAGCGGGCCCGTGAATGTTGTGGGCACGCAGGAAGCAACATCGGCATCATTCGCGCGGGCGCTGGCCCGCGCACTCGACAAGCCGTTGTTTGGACTTGTGCCCGCGGCACTGCTTCGCGCCGGGCTGGGCGAGCAGGCCCAAGGACTCATCATGAGTACGCGCGTGGTGCCTGATGTTTTGCGGCGCAGCGGCTACAGCTTTGCGCTGCCCACGGTAGAAGGCGCGCTGCGATGGGAAGTCGGCAGCGTTCGCGACGTTGATGTGGCAATCGATGGTGCATTCTGAACCGCGCTCATGCGTCGCATGCGTTGCTTAGACTCACGCATGGCTGATCCGCACGCAAATCGCTCCGCTGGGCACGTTTCGAACGCCCCAAACGGCACACCGCCCCTGGCTCCGAGTGCTTCGCACTTGCCCCGCCCCGCTTTGCCCGCGCAGCTCACCGATGCCACGCTCGCCAACACCGAGCAGTTCGTCTGGCAGACTCTCGCCACAGCTTGCAAGGACCGCCATCACGGCATGCACACGCCGGGAATTGTGACAATCGCCAGCGATGGCCACCCTGCCCCGCGCACCGTGGTGTTGCGGCGGGTTGATGCCGCTTCGCGCATGATTGTGTGCCACACTGATGCCCGCAGCGAGAAGGTTCACGAGATTGAACGCGAGCCGCGCATCGCGTGGCTCTTTTACGATCCGCAAACCCGCATCCAGTTTCGCATCGCCGCCATGGCCCGCATCGAGCGCGATACTCCGCTGGCCAGCGAGCAGTGGCAACGCAGCAGTTTGAGCAGCCGGCGGTGCTATCTCGCCGGCATCACGCCCGGCACTTTGAGTGATGTCATGCTCACCAACGTTCCCATCGGCATGGAAGGCCGCAGCCCCAGCCTTGCCGAGAGTGAAGCAGGCCGCGTCAACTTCGCCATCGTGGTGGCCACCGCGCTGCGGGTGGATGTGCTGGAACTCGCGACCGAAGGACACCGGCGCGTGGTCTTCGCGTGCGGACAATCGCCCACGTGGGCCGCGGTGTGAATGTGCCTTACGCCATGCTGGCCCTGCCTTACGCCATACTGGCCAGCCGCCCACGACTACTTCGCGTCTGCCGCATGTAACTCTGCAAGTTATTGCCCGGACATTCCGTTGGCTTAAGTTCCTGGTGCGTCACCACGCGCCCCATCGGCACGCGGTAGCGCCGCATCAGGTCCGCAACCATCGAATCCAAGCTGTAAAGCTGGGCCTGCGTGGGCCGGTCGCGCTCAAAGTTGCCCATGCACATCACGCCCACGTTGTGATCGTTGGTCGCCGCCACGTGGGCTCCTTCGATATCAATGGGCCGACCTTCCCACACGCGTCCGTCAGGATCAATGATGTAGTGATAGCCGATATCAACCCATTGGCTGCCGCGTTGCAGGTGCGAGCGGCGGATTTTATTGAGCCGACTCGCGGCCCACGCCTGCCCGCGCCCATCAATCAAGAGTGCATCATGGTGTACCGTGATGCGATCCACGCCATTCATCTTCTTACTGAACTTCCACTTGGGCTGCTCGCGCGTCCACGAGGCCCGGCCAATCACCGTGATGCCTGAAGCCTGCTGCTGTGGCTGCGGCACCGGCTGCGCATAGACCTGCGGCTGACGGTTGGGCACCGTGTACGTCATCTTCGCGGGCTGCGGCAGCGGCTCCTGGTCGGGCCACACGGGCTCTGGAAAGTTGGTCGCCAAACGCGTGCCCCCGCACCCTTGCAGGAAGGCCATGCCGCCCAGCAACGCGGCACCTTTCATCAGCGTGCGGCGCGTCAGCGGCGACAGCGGCGCGAGCGGCAGCGGCGAAAGCTCATTGTGATCGGTAGGCGTGGGCGGGTTCAGTTCATCCATGGGCAGTAACTCCACGCGGTCTATCGGCTCGCGTCCATGCGAGAGAGCAATAGTAGGGGGAGGGGGAGCAGCGAACGAGCGAACGAGGGGAAAGGCGGAACGCAGAGGAAGAGGGAGGGCGAACGGAGGAGGGAGTGGGGATTGGGGTGGGTGTGTAGGGGTTTGCGGGGGAGTTGTGGGGTTGTGCGGCGGTTTTGCAGGCTTTGATGGGGAAATCGCGGGTGTGTGCGGCGCGCGGGCTCGCTTGCGCTGCGCGAAGCCTCGATTGCGGAACGCAAAGCCTCGACTGCGCGGCGCGCAGGCTCGATATTGCCGCGCGCACGCTCCCGCACGCCACACCAACCCGCGCAAAACCAGCCCCCACCCACACCCCTACCTCCCACCTCCGCGCTTCTCCGCTCCCACTCCGCCTCCCTCCGCGACCTTCCCCCCGCCCTCGTTCGCTCGTTCGCTCGTTCGCTCGTTCGCTGCGACTTTCCCCATCCACCGGCACCAAATCGCAAACACCAGCAGCAGATACAGCCGCTGCGCATGGTCGCGCTTGCTCGCCATGTGTTCGTCGGTCAGTTGCTGCACGTAGGTGCGATTGATTTCGAGGTCCAGCAGCGACGCGGGGAATGGATCGCGTGCGGCGATGACCATGTCGTGATAGAGATCACGCAATTGGCCGTGGTTGGTGCGCAGCCAGTCGCCGATTGGGACGGCAAAGCCCTGCTTGGGCCGGTCGATGATCGCCGGCGGGATGAACTTGCGGGCGACCGCTCGCAGCAAACCCTTACGCTGCCCGCCCGGCAGCAGCACGCTGGCGGGCGTGTGCCACGCGGCAGCGGACAGCTCGCGCGAGAGGAAGGGGCAGCGGACTTCGAGGGCCACGGCCATGGAGGCGGTGTCGGTTTTGCGGAGCAGGTCGTGCGGAAGGTAGTTGATCGTGTCGTGTACCCACGGCTTGAACTCGCTTGAAAGAAATCGGGCTTCTCTTCTGTCAGCTTCTGACTCCGAATGAGAGGTCAACTCGTTGAATACTGATGATGGGAAAATGGCGAGCAGATCGGCGTAGCCATGGCCATGGGCTGCGTTGACGAGACGCGCGAATTTTCCGAGTCGACTCCTCGGATTGCGGGGCGGAAATCCGATGGGCGGAAAGTCGCGCAGCATGTCGCCGTACTTCTCGAGCAGCTTCGCGGCTTTGTGCCGCTCGTATCCTGCAAACAGCTCATCGCCACCGTCTCCAGCCAGGGCGACCTTCACATGTGCTTTTGCTGCTTTGCAGAGCCAATAAGTGGGGAGCAATGAACTGTCGCCGAACGGCAGGCCGAGTTGCTCGATGAGCTTCACAAGATCGCCTGCGACATCGGTTGAGCATGTCAGTTCGTGGTGCTCGGTATCCAAGAGCTTCGCGACTTCTGTGGCAAAGGGTGATTCGTCATAAGTCCCCGTCATTCGCATGGTGAACGTCTTCAGACGCTGACCGAGTTGACGCAGATGCGATTGGGCAATGCTCGCGATAAGTGACGAATCGACGCCGCCGGAAAGAAAACAACCAAGCGGCACATCGGTTGTCAGTTGCTCGATGACCGATTTGCGAAGGAGTAGCTCCAATCGAAGTTCATCAAGGGGTGTCCCGTGAGACAAATAGTCATCGGGAACGCCACTAACATGGCCATTGTCTCGCCGCGCATTGACGTACCAATCGATCAGCATCTTTACCGTTTCCGGTTCCGAGTATTCTCGAGCGTGCTTAAAGATCAACTCGGCCTCATCGTGTGTTCTTCCGCGCGGGCGATACTCGAACGCCCCGGGTTGCTTCTCGTCAGCGACCGGATTCCAAACCCTGGCAGCTCCGTTTCGCAAAAAAGTCATACTTCCAAGGCAAATTGGCAACTGTGCGTCGAGAACGCCACTTCTCTGCAACTGCATCGCGAGGGCGACACAGGCCGTAAAGCTGGAGGCGAAATAGCGGATGTGCCTAAAATCCTTTCCGTAAAGCGGCTTTTCGCCGTGCTTGTCACGAGCGAGGAACACGTCCGCATGTTCGCGGTCCCAAATTGCACACGCGTACATGCCATCGATCCGTTGAAAGACGAACGACTCTGCGCGCAACCAGCCTTGTACAAGAACCTCGGTGTCGCTGTGGTCGGTGACAAACGTGTACCCCTCGTGCTCCAACTCGCTTCGTAACTGCGCATGGTTATAAATGCACCCATTGAACACCACCGCCACCCGGCCGTCTTGGCTCACCATCGGCTGGTGGCCGTGGGCGGGGTCGATGATCGCGAGCCTGCGGTGAATCAGCGCGACATCGACGGTCGATCCATCACTGCGAGTTGCGCGGTCGCGAAAGAGGCCGTGGCCATCGGGGCCGCGATGTTTGATGTTGTCATCGAGCGTGTCGATCCACGATTGCGGAATCGAAACCTCGGGCGCGGGGGCTACAGAGCCCGGTGGATAAACGCGGAGGATGCCAGCGATGCCGCACATAGGAATAGGCACTGGGGACTAGGCACTGGGGACTAGGGACTGGGCATTAGGGGAAGGCACTTCGTCACTTCGTTACTTCTTCCTTCGGCGTCTTCGCGGGCTCGCCGTTCAGGCTTGTTGTTCCGCCCACGGCGGTTGCGAGCTTTCTGGCGTTGGCGCGTTCTTCGCGGATCATGAAAATCGTGTGCAGGATTCGCGTTGTGAGGATGCCAGCACCAAAACCCATCGCGGTTGCCATGCCCACGGGCACGTGGGCGTGCAGCAGAGCGTGCTGGCCGCCCAGAGCAATCACGTAAAGAATCGGGCCCAGAATCATGCGCTCAACCTGCACTTTGGTTGCATCACGCACGAACGCGCGCGTCACGTCTTCGCGCTTCTTGCCTTGTGCCGCGGCTTTCAATCGCTGCGGAGAAATCGGCGAGGCTGCTATCGATTCTTTGGTAAACGTGGGCTTGGCAAAGTCAGGATCGACAAGATCAGGCACTTTCTCGACATGGGCCATCTTCTCAAGGCGACTGGGAGCGTGATTGGCGTACCAGTGCAGCACGTAATACACCACCAGGTCCGCGACCAGATCAACAAAGAACGTCGTCGCCGTGATGATGATCTTTGGATTGAATCCCGTCCAGCCGCTGAGCACTTCGTGCCAGTTCCACGACACAAAGTAGTGCATGAAGACCGCCGTCACAATCAGCGCGAGCACGCCCGCAGCGATGATGTTGACATTCACGTTGACAATGCGCTTGCCATACAGGCGCGCGAGCAGTTCCATGCGAAGCCACTGTACGTCAAGCGGGCGTTGCGACACAAGGCCAAAAACAAACGAAGACGAAGCAGCATCCGTGCTCCTTCGTCTTCGCTTGCTACGCACTTGGTTGTTTGCGGACAAACCTGTTTGCTTACCCGGCTACCGCTTGGCTTGCCCGGTTTCTGCTCGGCTTACGCCGCTTCCTGCTTGCCCGCCGCGTTTTCGCCGCTGCTAGTGGCACTTTCAATCACCATCTGGCGACCAGTGCCGCTGCGACCAAAGCGAATCAGGAAAATTTCGCTCAAGGGGCTCGAAAGCCCGCCCCGCTGGGCCTGCACCGTGTATTCCACGTTGTCGGGTCCAGCGATAAACGTGCTATCGACAAACTTGCGTTCGCCCGTCACGCCCACGAAACTGAACACTGTCTCAGTGGGCAAGCGCCGCCGCACGATGTACGCCGTTCCCGTGGTTCCCGGCGGATTGCTGCTCTTCCAGCTCAGTTCCAGTTCGCCGCTGGCCGCGATGATGGCAACTGACACATCGCGTGGCTGCCCCGGAGCCGGAACCGCCGAAGGATCCTGCCGCGCTGGAATCTGCGCCAGGTTGTAGACCTCCTGCGGATCAGCCGCATCACTCGCAAAGTCGCGAATGTCACTGACCGCGCGCGACAGACTGCGTCGCATGGCGTTGTAGGCAGCGGTCGCGTTTTCGGTGGCCGTCGCCGCCGCGATCCGCGCAGCTTCAGCATCGCCCGCCGCTTGCACGTAGCCGGTTGTCAGCGTGGCAAACTCGGTAGCCTGCGCAGTGGTCAAACCAATTGCAGTGGCGTTGCTTGTAAATGGAACGATGTGAGCCGTGCAATACGCTTGCACAGCAGCCCGAGGCGAAGTGGGAATGCTTCCCATATTGCACGTCCTTTCAGACGATTCTGCTGCCAGGCCCACCCATCACGCCGCACGTTGCAAGCATGACTGCATGTGCTGGTCGTAGCGGTTGTGAGATCGGCAGGGCCAGCGCGCGACTTTGGTGATTGGAGAATTTGTTTTGATGAAGTGCGCGGAGGCAGGGGGAGCGGGGAGCGGAGAACAGAGAACAGGGGGAGTCGCGCCGTTGATTGTGCGCAATATTGGGTGTGCGACCGCGCTCGGCGGTTTTCCGCTGGAATCCTGGCGTCTCCGTGGCCATCCGCGTTCATTCTTCTTCATCGGGGGCAATCGCCCCCGGATGCACGCGGATGCTGAAGGTGCCATCAACATCGATAACAATCGCCCCGCTTTGCATGTCGGCCATCGCCGCGATGCGCTCAACGGGAACCGTGCGAACCACGCCCATGTAGCTGGCCAAGTACGTGGTTGGACTATTTGCCTCAATCCACCGTGGTTGCAGGCCCATCGCGGCAAGCCCAAG
>BJHL01000006.1:0-122080 GCA_014192545.1 Phycisphaerae bacterium
AAACGACAAGCACTCGCCACAAAGCGAGCGCGATGCCTTTTGCAAAAGTGAAAGAGCGGGCGACCAGACTCGAACTGGCGACATCCAGCTTGGGAAGCTAGCGTTCTACCACTGAACTACGCCCGCACGCCTCAGTATACGCGGCGCATCACGCCGCAGGAAAATCAGTCCGCGGCGGAATCTTCTTGCCCATCGCCAAAAACCAAACCAGAAGAAAAACCGGATATGCCATGCCGATGATGCCGCCACAACCCATGCCGACATATTGCCCGATGTTCTGCGCAGGATTCGGCGGCATGCCGCTGTTGGCCTGAATCCACTCCTGCAACGCCGCCTGCTGCGGCAACGCAATCAAGATGGAAACAATCGTCAGCGGAATCGTGACACCCGCATATACCAAGTGCAGCGTGCGAGACAGCGTGTTTCGCTTCAACAGAAGAATTCCGGCCGTCAGCAAAACTGCCGAGCATCCCACAGCCAACACAAGAGTGAGATAGTTCATCGGACCCGGCAACGCTTCCGCGGGTGGTGTCTTGCCCGCCAACTGCGGAATCGCCTCGTACACCTTCGAACTCATCGGCGTCATCACAAGCCCGCCGCAGTTGCACAGCAAGCCCAGCGACCCAATCACGATGCTGATGATGCCGACAACTTTGATCCAACCCGGCTCGGGCTGAAACGGCTCGAACGCGGGCGGCACTGGCGGCACGGAGAAGTTGCTCATGCCACCAATATATCAGAAATCCAGGAAGCTGTTTCAAATCTTCGCGAGAAACCGCAGATCGTTCTCAAACAGCAACCGAATATCGGGAATCGCATACTTGCCCATCGCGAGGCGTTCGATGCCGAAGCCAAACGCAAACCCAGTCCACTCTTCGCTATCGATGCCGCACGCGGCGAAGACCGCCGGATCAACCATGCCGCAGCCGCCCAGCTCAATCCATCGCGGCGGTTGATCGGGGCGCAATTGAATCAGCATGTCGAGTTCCGCACTCGGCTCCGTGAACGGAAAAAAACTCGGGCGCAGGCGAATTTCAGCATCCGCGCCGAAGTACGCCTTCGCAAATTGCAGCAGCGTGGTCTTGAGATCAACCAGCGTCACGCCGCGATCAACGTACAAACCTTCGATCTGGTGGAACATGAAACTGTGCGTCGCATCAACCGCGTCAGGTCGATACACACGCCCCGGCGCGACAACGCGAATCGGCTCGCGCAATTTGCCGCCGCCTTTCGCGACGGCCGCTTCCATCACGCGCACTTGCACCGTGCTGGTCTGACTGCGCAGCATGCGCGGCTTGCTCACATCGCCGGGCCGATCGACATAAAAGTTGTCTTGCGGATCGCGCGCCGGATGTTCCGGCGGAATGTTCAGCTTCACGAAGTTGTGATCGTCATCTTCGAGCTCATGCGACTCGGCCACTGCAAAACCCATGCGTGCAAAAACCTCGCACAAGTCGGCACGCACGCGCGACAACACGTGGCTCCGCCCCACTGCTTGCGTCTCGATGCGTCCCGGCTCGGTCACATCGATCAAGTCTTTGACGGGCGATGCTGCCGCACCGAGTGATTGCTTCTTCTCTTCAAACGCGGCCTCAACAGCGGCCTTGGACTGGTTGAGTGCGGCGCCGATGGCGGGCTTGTGCTCTTTGGGCACGTCCTTGAGGTTGGCCATGATCGTCTTGAACGATCCGCTCGCGCCGATGAACTCGATGCGAAACGCTTCGAGCGATGCGGCGTCACTCACGCCCGCAAGCGAAGCAAGTGCGCGAGACTGAAGTTGAGCGATGGTGTCGGCAGTCAGCATGGATGGCGATATTAGGTGTGTTTGCGGCCAGACTGCGGACGGCTGCGCGGCTTGCGATCAACAGGGGTCAAGACGCCTTTCGCTTCTTGCCAGACAAACCAACTGCGGCGCGAATATCGGCGAAAGCTTGATCAAGCGGCTTGACCCTCCCTGCTTTTACATCGGCGCGACCGCGACGTATTTGCGCGCGTGTGGCTCGAAACTCGGCTGCGCTCATCGAGTCATACTCCTTCGCGCTCAGTATCACCACTTCCGCCTTACCGTGCTTCGTCACGAAGAGCGGCCGGCCTGACTTCTTCACGCGGTTGATGTGGGTGCGGAGATTTTGGCGGATGTCGGAGAAGGTTGTGATGTCGGTGGTGCGGGTGAGTTTGTTCATGGGTCATCCTTTGCAATTGATTGTACAAAATATTGTACAAGACTTTGTGGCGAGGAGTGAAAGAAAAACCCGCGTTTTGCGCGGGTTGGGGGGGGGAAATGAGTTTTGGGTTTTGAGTTTGTTTGTTGCTGGAATACTGCCGCCTCGGAGGGGCGGCCTACCGGTTAGTTTTGGACGCCGCCCAGACGTGGGCCGGCGTTGCCGTCTTCGCCGCCCAGGAAGCCGGCGTAGTTGCGCATCAGCAGGTTGGCTTCGACGCGCTGCAGGAAGTCCATCGTGACACTGACGACGATGAGCAGGCCTGTGCCGCCCAGGAACTGCGTGACGGTGAAGTCGATGTTGAGGGCGCTGTTGATGACAGGCGGCAGGACTGCGACCAGAGCCAAGAAACCGGCACCCACGTACGTGACACGGTTCATGACGGTTTCGAGGTACTCGGCGGTACGAGGACCGGGGCGCAGGCCCGGAATGAACGAGCCGCTTTCCTTCATTTGCTTGCTCATTTCCTCGGGGTTGAACTGGACGGTGATCCAGAAGTACGCGAAGAAGTAAACGAGAATGATGGTAACGATGACGTAGAGGTACGCTCCTTGATTGAAGTTGTCGGCAAGGAAGCGGAATGCGCCGCCGTACCAGGTGTCGGCGGTACCGGCCGTGCGGGTGGTTTCGCGAAGCTGCGAGAAGATGACGCCCGGGAAGACCATCAGGCTGCTGGCGAAGATGATGGGCATGACGCCGCCGTGATTGAGGCGGAGGGGCAAGTAGCTGCGCTGGCCGCCGAAGACTTTGCGGCCGCGCGTGTGCTTGGCTTGTTGCACGGTGATGCGTCGCTGGGCGACAGTCATGAGCACGCTGCCGGCGATGACGAAGACGAAGCCAGCGAGCAGAGCGATGATGCCCATGTAGCCCATTTTGTCGGGCGCGCCGGGGTTGAAGTTGTTGATGACCCAGTTGATGGCTTGGGGCATGCTTGAGAGAATGCCAGCCATGATGATCATGGACGCTCCGTTACCGATGCCGTGCTTGTCGATTTGTTCGCCGATCCACATGAGGAACATGCAACCAGCCGTAAGACATGCAAGGGCCATGATCCACCAGACGGGATTGGCGGTGTTGCCTTCGACGAGTAGGTTTTGGGCACGAAGATAACTGAGCCACCCGATGCCTTGCACGACGCACAACGCGAGCGTGATGTAGCGCGTGTACTCCATGATCTTTTGCCGGCCGCTGCCGCCTTCTTCTTGCAGCTTCTTCAGCGGCGGATAGACGGTGGTGAGCAACTGAATGATGATGCCCGCCGTGATGTAGGGCATGATGCCGAGGCCGAAGATGGTGCTGTGACTGAGTGCACCGCCTGAGAACATGGCGACGGCGCTCGCGAGGGTTGCGAAGGCGCCGCCTTGTTCCTTGGCGAGTTCGGCGGTCTTGGCGAGCTGCTCGTGGTCAACGCCCGGCAGCGGAATCCAGTGGCCGATGCGGAAGACGACGAGCATGGCCAGCGTGAACAGGATTTTGTTCCGCAGTTCGGGGACACGGAAGACGTTGATGAGGGTCTGGAACATGTGAACTCTTGGATGCCGGAAACCGCGAGGTTCCGGCGGTGGTTTTGAAGGTTTCGAGTCGTGCGGCGGTGATGCACGAGCGAGAATCTAATGCAATCGGCGAGGAGCTTTCGCTCCCCGCCGATAGTAGGTACGGTTGGTTGTCGGCACAGGAAGAATCTCGTGCCAGAAGTGAGCTCAATGCGAGCCCGACGCGAGCCTGATGAGGCCCAGGCACAAGACTATCAGGCCTTGGGCTTGTCGGCCTTTTTGCCTGCGGGCTTGTCGGCGTTCTTGTCTGCCGATTTGGCTTCGCGCTCAGCCTTGGCTGCGGCGATGGCTGCACGGCCCTTGCTGTCCTTGCCGCGCTTGAGCTTCTTGGTGAGGTTCTTGGGGGCGCGGTCGTCGCTGTTGCGATCGATGCCGCGGACCTTGTCGCGGCGGGTGCCGGTTTCGGTCACGCTGCCGCCCGCGTCAGTCACGAACTTGCGAGCGCTGTCGCTCATGCGGTTGGCGGTGACGTTGAACTTGACCTTGAGGGTGCCCACGTTCTTGGGCATGCCGGCGAGGATCTTGAGTTCGCGGCTTTCATCGCGCACCAAGCCTGCTTTGATGAGCGTGCCGAGGTTGATGTCGCCACCCTTGGCGAAGGCGGGATGGGTGATGATGTCGCCCAGGTTGACCGTCCAGAAGTCGATCTTGAAGGGGGCGTTGGTAAAGCCAAACTTCGCCATGCGGCGGAAGTAGCGCATCTGGCCGCCTTCGAAGCCCTTTTTGGAAGCGGTGCCGGAGCGCGAGCCTGCGCCCTTTGCACCGCGGCCTGAGGTCTTACCGTGGCCGCTGCCTTCACCGCGACCGACGCGCTTGCGCTTTTTGAACGCGCCCGCTTGGGCGGTAATGTCATGGATCATCATGGGGAGTTACTCCAGCCGAATGTTTCTGGTTGGTTTGATTTGTCAGAGCGAGGGGTGAGAGAATTACTGAGCGGCGGGAGCTGCACCCGTGTTGCCACTTGAGCCACCGGAGCTGTCGGATGAGGGAGCGCCATCGCCACCACCGGGACCGCGGCGAGCACCGCCGCGACCACCACCGCCACCTTGGCCACCGCGGCCACGACGACGTTCTTCACCCAGCGTGTTGACGGGACCCTTGGCCTTGGCTTCGCGACGAGCGGCAACGGGCATGAAGCGCTTGCCGCGTTCGATGCGTTGCTCGATCTGCGTCATGCCCAGATCAAGACCGCGGCCAGCCTTAATGGCGTCGGCAGCGCGGAGTTGTTCGAGGGCGTCGAAGACGGCCTTGACGATGTTGCGTTTGTTGGTGCTGCCCAAGCACTTGGTGATGCAGTCGGTGATACCGGCGATTTCGAGAATGGCGCGGACCGTTGAACCTGCGACGACGCCTGAACCAGGCGCGGCGGGAACGAGGCGGACCTTGCTTGCTGAGAAGCGGCCTTCGACCTGGTGGGGAATCGTGGTGCCGGTCAGAGGCAGCTCGAGTAGCTTGCGCTTGGCGTAGCGCTCGGCCTTTTCGACTGCGCCGGGGACTTCGGGGCTCTTGGCGTAGCCATAGCCGACCTTGCCGCGACGATCACCGACGACGACGATTGCGCCGAACTGGAAGCGACGACCACCCTTGACGGTTGCGCTGGTGCGCAGGACGCCGAGGTTGGTGCTTTCGAGCCGGCCGGACTGTTCCATCACTTCAACTGACATAATGCTTCTCTTTCTGCGAGAGTGAACGTGTGTTTAGAAGTCCAGACCGCCCTTGCGAGCTGCTTCGGCCAGAGCTTTGACGCGACCGTGGAACTTGAAACCGCCGCGATCAAACACGACAGCCTTGAGACCCTTGGCGGTTGCGCGCTTGGCGAGCAGTTCACCAACTTTAGCGGCAGCAGAGCTGTTGCCGGTTTTGTCGAGCTTGACATCTTCGTCGACGGTGCTTGCGCTGACGATGGTCTTGCCGTCCAGGTCGTTGATGATCTGGGCGTACATGTGGTTGAGGCTCTTGTAGATGGAGAGACGGGGACGCAGGTGCGTGCCCGAGATGCGCTTGCGAAGGCCGATGCGGCGGCGCGAGCGGCGGAGAGTTTTGGCTGCGTTGCGGTCCATGGTGGTACCTCGTGAAACGTGAGACGGGTGGATCTTTGAACTTGGGGTGGTCGGAATTAGGCGCCGAACTGCTTGCCTTGCTTGCGCTTGATGACTTCTTCGGTGTACTTGACGCCTTTGCCGTTGTAGGGCTCGGGCTTGCGCTTCTGCCGCATGGCACTGGCGAATTGGCCGACGACTTGACGGTCGATGCCGACGATCTTGACGGGGGTCGTTTCGCCCACGGCCTTGTCGACGGTGACGGTGATGCCATCGGGGATGGCCATCATGATGGGGTTGGCGTAGCCCAAGAGGAGCTTGAGGTTCTTGCCAACCACTTGGGCCTGCCAGCCGGTGCCGACGACCTGCATGTTGCGTTCGTAGCCCTTGGTCACGCCTTCGATCATGTTGCGGACCAGAGCGCGGGTGGTGCCCCAGTTGGCGTTGGCTTCGCGGTTCTCGGTGGTGAAGCCGGAGGCGAGCTCGACCTTGATGGCCTTTTCGCTTTCGGTCCAGGTCACTTTGGTGAACTCAGGGAACTTGTGGCTGAGCTTGCCCTTGGGGCCTTCGACTTTGATTTCGTTGCCACTGATGGCGACTTTGACGCCAGCGGGAACGGGGATGGGCTTCTTACCGATACGTGACATACTTCGTTGCTCCTTCGCGTGTTGCTCGCCGGCCTGATGGACCTGACCGGGCTTCCGCGACTCTGACTGACTTCAAACCGTGAATGACTGATTACTCGATGATGGCAAGCAGTTCGCCGCCGACGCTTTGCTCGCGAGCCTTGCGGTCGCTGAGCACGCCTTTGCTGGTGCTGACGATGGCGATGCCCAGGCCCTGAAGGGGACGGGGCAGAGCTTCGCTGCCGCTGTACATGCGGCGACCGGGCTTGCTCATGCGCTTGATGCTGTGCATGAGTGATTCGCCGGAGGTGGCGTACTTGAGGCGGATGCGGATGAGGCCCTGACGGCCGTCTTCGACAACATCGAAGCTGTCGATGTAGCCTTCGTCGCGCAAAACGCCAGCGATACCGACGCAAACCTTGTTGCGAATGCACGTGACGGTTTTAGCCTTCACGTTGGTCGCGTTTCGGATGCGGGTCAGCATGTCCGCGATTGGATCACCGATCGACATAGCAGTCTTCCTTCGTCCTCAAGCCTCGCGAGAGAATGGCTCTCGCGTGTGTTCGTACTTCCGTTTGCGTTGAATAACCGTTTGTGATGCCGAGTTGTTTACCAGCTTGCCTTACGCATGCCGGGAATCTTGCCTTCAAGCGCGAGCTTGCGGAGCATGATGCGGCTGATGCGGAACTTGCGGTAGACGCCTCGTGCGCGACCCGAGAGCTGGCAACGCCGCACGATGCGGGTGCTGTACTTGGGTTTGCGGTTGCTCTTGGCGACTTGTGCCTTGGTGGCCATGGTTCGTTTCCTAGTGCTCGATCTCGTACTCGGTCTCGTGCGCGATGCCTACAGCTCGCTTCCTAGACAGGTGTGATTCAGATTACTTTTCGTTCTTCGTGAAGGGCATGCCCAGCTCTTGCAGCACGTAGCGGCTGAGTTCGGGCTTGCTGTTGCGGAAAACGAAGTTGATGTGCATGCCGTGCGTGAAGGTCACGTCGGCCATGTTGATTTCGGGGAACACGCCTTGTTCGGTCAGACCGAAGGAGTAGTTGCCCTGACGGTCAAAGGCCTTGTCGGGCACGCCGCGGAAGTCCTTGATACGCGGGGCGGTCAAGTTGACGAGGCGGTCGAGGAAGTTCCACATGCGTTCGCGACGCATGGTGACGACGACGCTGCTCTCGAAACCTGCGCGGAGCTTGAAGTTGCTGACGCTCTTCTTGGCCTTGACGACCACGGGCTTCTGACCCGTGACCTTGGTGACCGTGTCAATGATCGTCTGCTTTTTGTCAGCGGGGATCTTGGTGCCTTCGAGGTGGCGACCCATGTTGACGTTGATGACGATCTTCTCGAGCTTGGGCTGCGCGAGGCGATTGGTGATGCCAAACTTCTCGGCGATGCCCTTGCGCACGACATCGTCGTACTTCACCTTGAGGCGCTGGGGCTCTTTGGAGGGCTGTTCGGCAGCTGCAATGACTGCTGCGTCAACCTTCTTGCCCGAACCGCCAGACTTCTTGCCGGAGTCTTTGGACGGGCGCTTGTTTTCCTTCTCGCTTGCCATAGTGGTCTGCCTTACTCGGTGTCGGCGTGCATGTCTGATGACGCCAGATAGTCGAAAAACTGGGGATTACTTCTTCTTCTTGCCGGCTTCGAAGAGCTTGTTGAGGACGCTGACTTCCTTGCCCTTGTGGCGGGCGATGCGGACTTTGGTGCCGTCCTTTTCGGTGCGGAAGCCGACGCGAACGGGCTTGCCATCAACCACGGGGCTGACCTTGCTGATGTGCAAGGGGGCTTCTTTGGTGATGATGGAGCCTTGGGGGTTGGCGCGGGTGGGCTTCATGTGCTTGGTCACGAGGTTGACGCCCTTGATGAGCACGCGGTCGTGCTTGGTGTCAACGAGCATGACTTCACCCATGGCGCCTTTGTGGTCGCCGCTGGTCACCATCACTTGATCGCCTTTGCGTACGTGGCGTGGCATTGCTTGCGTTCCTTCTTCTACTGCTTCTCATGCTGCGAGTGGGTTGTCCTCGCTGGAATGTGCTGACGTGCTGGGTGAATACTGATTAGACGACTTCTGAAGCGAGGGAGACGATCTTCATGTAGTTCTTGTCGCGGAGTTCGCGGGCGACTGGCCCGAAGATGCGCGTGCCTTTGGGGTTGCCGTCGTCTTGGATCAAGACAACCGCGTTACTGTCGAACTTGACGTAGCTGCCGTCGGCGCGGCGGGTGGGCTTGGTGGTGCGGACCACGACGGCCTTGCTCTTGTCGCCTGGCTTGACGTCGGCGCCGGGCTGGGCTTGCTTGACGGAGACGAAGACGCGGTCGCCCACGCCGGCGATGCGGCGGGTGAACTTGCCGCTGGCGGTTGTGCCGCCGTAGACGCGGATGACATAGGCGATTTTCGCACCGCTGTTGTCGGCCACCACGCATCTTGTTTCTTGTTGCAGCATGACGAAGGTCCTTGCGAGACGACACGCGGGGTGCGTGGCGTGATTGAAACTGGGGAATTCAGACGGTGAGACTGGACGGACTTACTGGGCCAAACTTACTGGGCCAAACTTACTGGGCGAGTTCCTTGGCGCTCTTGAGAGCCGCAGCGAGTTCGCTGCGACGCTCGACGATTTTGACCAGACGCCAGGTCTTGGTCTTGCTGACGGGCTTGCAAGGCGCGACTTCGACGATGTCGCCGTTGCGGGCTTCGTTCTTCTCGTCGTGGATTTGCAGCACGGTGCGCTGAGCGATGTACTTGCCGTACTTGGGGTGCTTGCTTTGGTAGTTCACGACGACCGTGCGGGTCTGAGCGCGCTTGTCGCTTTCGACGACGCCGATCTTGGAGCCGTTGACGTGCTCTGCGGGTGCGGCGGCTGCCTTGGTGGCGGCGGGCTTCTTCGTGCTGGCTGTGGCCTTGGTGGGCATATGCAATCCTCAATCTGCTACTGGCTACTACTACTGACGTGCCTAAATGACGGACTTGTGAAGCTCAACACGAGTTACTTCTTGGGAGCGGCCTTCTTCTGGCGAGCGGTCTGCTCGGTCAGGATGCGGGCGACGTCCTTGCGGACCTTGCTGAACTGCGAGGTGTCGTTGACGGTTTCGGTGACGCGCTTGGTACGCATCTCGAAAAGCTGCGTGCGCAGCTTCGCAACCGTCAATTTCAGCTCGTCATCCTTCAATGCTTTCACTTCAGCGCCAGTCATGGCTCAATCCTTCGTTCTTGTTCACCGGCTTGCACACTGCAGGGGGCCGGGGTTATGTTCAGAGAAAACTGACTTACTACTACTTCTAATCGTTGCATTGGCTCGCTGCGAATCGGTTAGACCGAGATGCGACGACCGACGAAACGGCAACGGACGGGCATCTTCATGGCGACGCGGAGGAGCGCGGTCTTTGCAGTGCGCTCGGGGACGCCGGCCATTTCGAAAAGCATGGTGCCGGGCTTCACGCGAGCTGCCCAGTAATCCACGTCGGCCTTACCGGTTCCCATTCGGGTTTCCAGGGGCTTCTTGGAGATGGGCTTGTCGGGGAAGACACGGGTGAAGAGCTTGCCTTCACGCTTGACGAAGTGCATGGCAGCAACGCGGCCAGCTTCGAGCTGCGTGGCTTTGATCCACGCACCTTCGAGGGCTTGGAGGCCGTAGTCGCCGAAGGCAACGTAGTTGCCCTTGGTCGCCTTGCGGTCGCGGACGCGACGCATTTCCTTGCGGAATTTCACTCGCTTGGGCATCAAAGCCATGACTTACACTCCGAAACTGCCTGGTGGCAGGTTGCTGACTGAATTCTGTCGAACCTTGAACTGATACTTGCTGAACGTCTGTAGAAAGCCGGTTTGGCTGCGATCGGTTTACTTGCGACCGCGAGCGCGAGCCCGGCCGCCTGCGGCGTTGGTTTCTTCTTCTGTGCGTTCGGTGCCGTACATGCCTTTGAAGATCCACACCTTGACGCCGATGACGCCGTAGGTGGTGATTGCTTCAGCGGTCGCGTACTCAACGTGAGCTTGGAGCGTGCTGAGGGGCAGCGAACCTTGCTTGACTTCGAGGACGCGGGCGATTTCGGCTCCACCCAAGCGGCCTGCCATGCGGATCTTGCAACCCTTGGCTCCGGCGGCCATGGCGGCATCGACCTTCATCTTGCCGACGCGGCGGTAGCTGGCGCGCTTCATGAGTTGCTCGGCAACTGCTTCGGCGACAAGTTTGGAGTCCATGTCGGCGTTCTTGATTTCGATGATCGAGATGGCGACCTTGCGGCCCGTCATGTACTGAAGTTCTTCAGTCATGCGCTCGACTTCGGCACCCTTGGGGCCGATGACCAGACCCGGGCGGGCGGTCTTGATGATGATCTTGAGTTCTTCGCGCGTGCGCTCGATGGCAATGTCGCTGACCGCGGCGTTTGGTGGGCGGCGGTTGAGGCGCTTGTCGAGCCAGGTGCGAATCTTCTGGTCTTCGACCAGGAGCTCGCCGTAGAGGGCTTTGGGTGCGTACCAGCGGCTCTTGTGCGCTTCGGTGATGCCCAGGCGGAGGCCGAATGGATGTGTCTTTTGTCCCATGGTGGTTGCTTTCTTTCGGGGTTCCTAGCGGGGGCTTAGTTGGCCACCTTCTCCTCGAGGCTCACCGTGATATGGCTGAAGAACTTGTGAATGCTGTGTGCGCGGCCGCGGTCTTTGGGTTGGAAGCGCTTCATGACGGGGCCTTGGTCGACCGTGGCTTCCGTGACGAACAGGGCGCCGGTGTCGGCGTCGGCAAGTTCAGCCTCGGTGCGGGCGGCGAGCAGGGCACGCTTGATGTTGGCGCTGGCGCGCTTCTGCGTGAAGGTGAGCAGGTTCTCAGCTTCAACCACGCTCTTGCCGCGGATGAGGTCAATCAGCAGCTTGGCCTTGCGGGGGCTGCCGCGGTGGTTGTTGTACTCGCACGTGAACTTGCAGATGTCGGCGGTGCGGACGCTGAGCAGTTCGGCGATCTTGCGGATCGTCTTGGCGCGGCAGCGCGGGTGATCGCGGCCGGCGGTCCAGTTGTTCACTGAACGCAGAGCGTCAGAGACGCCAAAGCCGGGCTCGGCGAGCGCTTGCGCCAACTGATCGGCGCTGAGGCCCTTCTTCTGCATCGCTTGGCTGAGTTTCTTACCTTGAATCCTCACGGCACTGTCCTTCTTTGATGGCGAGTGGTTTTGGTGACGCACTTACCGGGAACAACTGAGATTGCCTACCGACTTGCCTACCGACTGGCCTGCTGGCTGTCGCTGTCGCTTACACCGAGGGGTTAGGACTTGGTGGGAGCGGCGTCGACGCCTTCCTTCTTATTGGTGTGACCGCGGAAGGTGCGGCTGTTGCTGAACTCGCCCAGCTTGTGACCGACCATGTCTTCGGTCACGAACACGTCGAGGAACTTGTTGCCGTTGTGCACCTTGAAGGTGTGGCCCACAAACTCAGGGACGATCGTGCATGCACGAGCCCAGGTCTTGATGGCTTCCTTCTTGCGGGCGCTGTTGAGCTTCTCGACCTTGCGGTAGAGTTTCTCATCAACGAACGGACCTTTCTTGAGACTACGACCCATGTTCGTTTCCTTCTCACATGCTGGGCAGTTGCCCCGGCGTGTGTTTGCGACTTGCCTGTCGAGTTGCCTGCCGACTTGCCTGCGAGCTTACTTCTTCTGGCCGTAACGCGTGCTGACACGACGACGGATGATGAGACGGTTGCTTGCCTTACGCGGATTGCGGGTGTTGCCGCCCTTGGACGGGACGCCCGAGGGGCTGACCGGGGGACGGTTGCCCTTGCTGCGACCGCTACCGCCGCCCAACGGGTGGGCATGGTGGCTCTTCGCAACGCCGCGGGTGATGGGGCGACGACCCTTGAGACGTGCCTTGCCTGCCTTGCCCATCATCGTGAGGCGGTGATCGCCGTTGCCGACTTGACCGATGGTCGCGCGGCAATCGAGGTGGACGCGGCGAACTTCGCCGCTGGGCAGGATGAGGGTGGCGTAATCATCTTCGCGGTTGCTGAGCTTGGCGTAGTTGCCTGCGCCGCGGCAGAGCTTGGCGCCTTGACCCGGCAGGAGCTCGACGCAGTGAACGTCAAGACCTGTGGGGATGTAACGCAGCTTCATGCAGTTGCCGATGGCGGGCTCGAGAGGGCCATCGTTGCCGCTGATGATGGTTTGGCCGACCTTGATGTTCAGGGGGGCGATGATGTAGCGCTTGACGCCGTCCTTGTAGGTGAGGAGGGCGATGTGCGCGCCGCGGTTGGGATCGTACTCGATGGCGGTGACGACGGCGTCGATGCCGTCGCGGTCACGACGCTTGAAGTCGACCATGCGGTACTGGCGCTTGACGCCGCCGCCGCGACCGCGGGAGACGATCTTGCCTGAGTGGTTGCGACCGCCGTTGCGGGGGCGCGGCTCGAGCAGGCTGCCTTCGGGCTTGAACTTGGTGACTTCCACGTGCATGTTCACCGACGCGTTGCGGCGGCCTGCGGTGGTCTTTTTGTAAATGCGAATGGGCATTTTGAGTCTTTCCTAAAAACCGGCGGGCTTAGAACAGTTCGATCGTGTCGTCACCTTGGAGTTTGATGATGGCCTTCTTGGTTTCGGCGGGGATCATCAGGCCGAACTTGACCTGCTTGCTCTTGTGTTTTTCGCGGATGGTGTTGACGTCTTGGACGCGGACCTTGTAGAGCTTCTCGATGGCGGCCTTGATTTCGGTCTTGGTCGCGCGGGCATCAACGACGAAGGTGTAACGCTTCTGCTCGTTGAGGGCGTAGGTGCTCTTTTCACTCAGCAAGGGGCGGTGGATGACGTAGTTGGCTTCAACGTTGGCTGGCATGGTGGTGGCTCCTGACTTGCTTATGAATTACTGAATTACTTGCTGGCCTTCTTTGCAGGAGCGGCCTTCTTGACGACGGGGGCGGCGGGAGCGGACGCGGTTGCATCGCGACCCATGGGGGCCGTCTTTGCTTCCTTGCCGGTTTGGCTGGTGGGACCGTTGAGCCAGGCTTCCAGATCAGCCTTGGCGACAACCAGGTAGCGGTTGTTGAGCATGTTGAACGCCGTGAGTTGGTCGATGCGGCAGAGTTCAACGGTGTCGATGTTGCGGGCGCTGAGGATCGCGTTCTTGCTGGATGCGCCGTCCATGGGGAGGGCGACCAGAGCCTTGCGATCAATCTTGAGGGCTTCGAGGAATTGCTCGAAGGCCTTGGTCTTGACTTCTTTCAAGCCGGACCAGTTTTCGATGATGCGGACTTCGCTGTCAACCAGCTTGGCCAGGAGGGCGTTGCGGTTGGCTTTGCGGCGCATTTTCTTGGGCATGTCAAGGCGGAAGTCCTCGCGGGTCTTCTGCTTGTGGTGGCCGTGGCCGCCGCCCTTAAAGAGGTTGGCTTTGCGATCGCCGTGGCGAGCGTTGCCGGTGCCTTTTTGCTTATAAATCTTGCGGGTCGAACCTTCGACCTCGTGGCGGTTCTTCGTCTTGGATGAACCCTGACGAGTACCGGCGTGGTACTTGACGTACGCCTGCTTGATCAGAGCGGCGTTGATTTCGCCACCCAGAGACTTTTCATCGATATCGATGGAGGCAACTTCTTTGCCTTGCATGTTGTAGACGGGGACCTTCATCGTCATTTCCTTCCGAGCCTGCCGACGGCAATGCCGTTGGTCAAACCCTCGTCTCGACGCCTCCGCTACCAACAGGTACATGAAACCTGTCGGGAGCGACCATTCGCCTAGCCGTCTCACCTCCATTCCAACCCGGCCGTTCTGGGTTGACCGCGAGACTTGCGTCTTCGCGTGGGGTGGATCGGCTTCAACTCGGCCGTCCAATGTGTGGCTGATGACTGATCAGACACACGAAAAACTTGTCGTTGTCCGGCGGTTTCGAGCGGTTTTACCCGCGGCGACCTTCCGAACACACCGGGCTTTCAGTCGTAAGCCCGATGCTGATTTTCTGTCAACGAACACCTGAACGTGAAGTGCAGGGTCGTGATGCTAGCAGGCACCGGCGAGATTTCCAGTCCGCAAAGGCTGTAAAGAGCCAAGTTTGGAGAAAATCAGGCCAGGAAGTTAACTCCAGTCTTACGACTTGGCGACTTCGGCCTGCTTCTTGCCCTTCGTCTTATACAGACGAACGGCGGGGCGGATCTGCACCATGGCGTTGGTTGCGCCCGGGACGGGGCCCTTCACCAGGATGAGGTTGCGTTCTTTGTCGATGCGGACGACGTCGATGCTGCGGGTGGTGCAGCGTTCGTCACCCATGTGGCCGGCCATGCGCTTGCCCTTTTTCAGGCCGCCGCCGAAACCACGGTTGGAGCACAAGCCGCCGATTGAGCCGGGGCTGCGGTGCTTACGTTCGGTACCGTGCGAAGCGAAGAGACCTTTGAAGTGGTGGCGCTTCATAACGCCGGCGAAGCCTTTACCTTTGCTGACGCCGATGACGTCGACGTAGGCGACTTTGTCGAACTTGGAGACATCGAGGGCTTGGCCCAAGGTGTACTCGGCGAGGGCCTTGTCGTCAACGCGGAACTCGCGGTGGTGGCGCTTGGGGTCGCTGCCGGCTTTGAAGTCGTGGCCGATGAGGGGAATCGTGCTGTTGCGGGCTTCGATTGCGCCGTAGCCGATTTGGACTGCGGTGTAGCCGTCCTTGTCCTTGGTGCGGAGCTGGGTGACGACGTTGCCGTCAACTTGGATGACGGTGACGGGGAGGCTGACGCCCTTGTCGCTGTAGACGCGGGTCATGCCGAGCTTTTTGCCCATGAGGATGAATGACATACTGCTGTCCTTTCGCGGAATCCGGCGTGGCGAGGGAGGCTCGCACCCTGATCGTCCTGGTGGGGCAGGCACTGGGCACTAGGCACTGGGGACTAGTGAAATGCACTGCGGGAAACACTGACTCTAGAAACAACCAAGGGCATCAGTCACTAGTTCCTAGTGCCCAATGCCCAGTGCCTTTTATGCTTTGATCTTGACGAAAACGCCGGCGGGGACGACGAGGCGGTTGAGGGCTTCGACGGTGCGGGCGTTGGGTTCGATGATGTCGATGATCCGCTTGTGGGTGCGGATTTCGAACTGTTCGCGGCTCTTCTTATCGATGAACGGGCTGCGGAGCACGGTGTAGCGCTCGACGCGGGTGGGAAGGGGAACGGGGCCAGCAACTTTGGCGTTGGTGCGCTTGGCGTGTTCGACGATTTCTTTCGCCGATGCGTCGAGGGCCATGTGGTCGTAGGCTTCCATCCGGATGCGAATCTTGCCACCAGTCATGCGTCGTCCTTTGCGGTAGATGCGAGTCGACAATGCACCTTTGACTGATGACCTTCGCGAAACGGAAGAGCCAGTTGCCAAAGAGCAGGGAGGGAAGAATAGCGGGGTCTGGATGAAAGGCAAGGGGTCGGCGGCGCGGAATGAGAGGCGAGCGTCAGGCGCGGAAAGGCGATGAGAGTTGGGTGGATTGCCGATATTGAGACGTATCCGAACAAGTCACGACCTTATACTGGCTTGAGCGGGTGTGTTTGCAGTAGATAGCTGGGGTGATGAACCGGGCGGGTGTTCTCGCGTCGGATTGCATCACGGGAAGCAGAAGGAACGGACGCATGCTGCGCAAGATTTGCATTGTTGCTGGGTTTGTCGGCGGGCTGGTAGCCTTGAGTGGCGTGGCACTTGGGCAGGGCGAGGAGACTCCAGCGAGTTCGCCAGGATCGCAGAAGGTTGCGGATCCGAGTCCGGTGCTGCTGGAGCAGAATCCTTTTGAGATTGAGCAGATGGGGATTGCGATTTACATTCCCAGCGGGGCGGTGACGACGTCGTCGCAAACGGGGTCGAAGGCGACGGCGAGTATTTTTGATGGCAGCAGCAAGGTGCCGGCGTGGCAGATTATTGTGAGCAGTCGATCGACGACACGCGGGGATTTGACGGTTGAGAAGTTGATTGATGAAGTGACGAAGCAGTTGCTGGATGCGAACGCGGATGTTGAAGAAGACAAGCGCGTGGCGACCAAACGGATGCTGGTGAAGGCGGGGCAAAGCGAAGCCGCGGTGATTGATCGCCAGCCGGCGGCGGGATCGACGTTGTTTTACAAGTCGATGAAGGGTGATGATCTGCCGGTTGCGCGGGTGTATGTCGCGATGCCGGAAGTGCGTGGGAGCAAGCCGGTGGTGCGCGGGGTAACGGCGGTTCAGGTTTCGCCGCAGCAGTTTGTGTTGTTTGAGCTTTTGACGACCGGGGATGTGTTCAAGGATTTTCAGCAGACGTATGAGACGAGCGTTGCGAGCACGGAGTTTCGCAGCGTGATCGAGGCGGGGGTTGAGCGGGCGGAATTGATCTCGGCGGGGACGCGGATTTTGGCGTCTTATGACGCGGATGCGCTGATTGAGGTCGCGGAGAATGCGACCGAGCGCTGGGAGCGGATGTATCGGCCCGGGGCTGATGGTAAGCAAGCCAATGACGAAGAGGTTGGGTATCGGCGCATCAACGTGAGCTATGGCAAGCCTGGCGCAAAGCGCGGCGGGGGCAGTGAGAGCGGGATCATCGTTGAGATTGACGCGAGGATTGTGGAGAAGACGCAACTGGTGGATACCAAGAGCTGGTTCTTCATGACGCCTGATCGCAAGCAGGAGAACTGGGATATCTCGATGGCGATTCGCGATTTGAATGCGGCCAGTGCGCCGCCTTCGCTGATGCGCGAAGTGGGCGCGCGCGCGGATGGTGAGATGACGGTGCGGGTTGAACGCGGCGGGTCGCCTGCGACCAAGATGTTTCAGCCGCCGATTGAGATGTATGTGAGCCGGGCAGAATCGTATTTGCTGCCGGTGCTTTTGGTGAAGAAGGCGATTCCGGGGCGGTATGGGTATTACGGGTATCAGAGCGCGACGGGTGAGGTTTCGTTTCGGCGGGATGTGCTGGATAGGGGTGCGAACGGGACGTGGAAGCTGACGACGCGGTTGTCGGAGGGGCAGAATGAGCAGGTGGGGATGTATCGCGCCGATGGAACGCTGGTGAGCGGGACGCTGCAGAATGGTGTGAGCGTGGAGCAGACGACGGGGAAAGAGTTGCTGGAGTTGTGGAAGAAGAAGGGGTTGCCGGTGGGAGGGGAGAAGTGACGGAGTGACGGAGTGACGGAGTGAAGAAGTGACGGAGTGAAGAAGTAAGAAGTAAGAAGTAAGAAGTAAGAAGTGAAGAAGTGAAGACGTGGCGAAGTGCGGAGTGCGTATGGCGACGGATCGTGTGATTTCGGCTTCGGCGTCGCCTGTTGAGGAACAGCAGAATTGGGCGCTGCGCCCGCAAAAATTGGATGAGTATATCGGGCAGCGTGATTTGATTGAGCGGGTGAAGATTGCGATTGTGGCGGCGAGGGATCGGGGGGATCCGCTGGAGCATGTGTTGTTGCATGGGCCGCCCGGGCTGGGCAAGACGAGTTTGGCGCATGTGCTGGCGAAGGAGATGGGTGGGCAGATCAGCATTACGAGCGGGCCGGCACTGGCACGCGCGACGGATTTGGTGAGTGCGCTGACCCGGCTGCAGCATGGCGATATTTTGTTTATTGATGAGATTCACCGGCTGCCTATTGCGGTTGAGGAATTCATCTACTCGGCGATGGAAGATTTTCGCATTGATGTGACGCTGGACCAAGGAATGGCGGCACGGACGGTGCAGGTGAAGTGCAAGCCATTCACGTTGATTGGGGCGACGACGCGGGCGGGGCTTTTGTCGTCACCGTTGCGGACGCGATTTGGGATTGTGCATCACTTGCAGTATTACGCGCAGGTGGAACTTGAGGCGATTTTGGATCGCTCGGGTCGGCTGCTGGGATTGGAAGCGATGGATGCGAATTGTCTGCGGACGCTGGCGACGCGCAGTCGGGGTACGCCCAGGATTGCGAATCGGTTGTTGCGGCGCGTGCGTGATTATGCGCAGGTGAAGCACAAGGGGGCAATGACTGGGCCTGCGGTGGATGGTGCGCTGAAGTTGGAGGGTGTGGATGCGCTGGGGCTGGATGAATTGGATCGGACGTTTTTGAAGGTGATTGCGACGACGTATCGCGGCGGGCCTGTGGGGCTGGAAACGATTGCGGCGACGATGAATGAGGACGCGGGGACGCTGGAGGATGTGGTGGAACCTTATCTGTTGCAGATCGGGTTTTTGGCGCGGACGCGGCGGGGGCGTGCGCTGACGGCGAAGGCGTGCGAGCATTTGGGATTGCCGACGACGCTGGTGCCGCAGGATGCGGGTGGGTTGTTTGAGGGGTGAGGGTTGGGACGAGCGCTTGGACTCGTGTGATTTGGGTTGTTCGATCCGGGCCTTCGCAGGGCCTCAGGCCCGGCGTCGGGGGTTAGCTCGCGATGGAGCGGGCTTCGCGGATGGCGCGGAGGACTGAGGGGGGGACGGCGACATCTTCGATGCCTTTGCCGGCGGCTTTGGCCATTTCGATGGTGCGGCGGTAGTGCTCGACGTAGCGGACGCACGAGGAGCAGACGGCGAGGTGGTCGCTGAAAGACTTTTGAACGCTCGTGGCGAGTTCATTGTCGAGGTACGACATGATGAAGTCGGCGACGTCGCGACAGGTCAGTTCGTCGGGAGTTGGATTGGTGGGCGAGGTGGTCATGATTCATCCCAAGACTTGAGCAGTTGCATGTGCGGATCAAGCAGAGTGCGGAGGGCTTGGCGGGCGCGGTGAAGGCGAACTTTCACGGCGTTGGTTGTATCTTCGAGAGCTTGCGCGGTTTCTTCGGTGGAGAGGCCTTGAATATCGCGCAAGACGAGAACGATGCGGTAGTGGTCGGGTAGTTCGTCGATCTTGGTTCGCACGAGTGCGGCCATTTGGTTGCGAGAATCGGATTCGGTGTCGGGTTTCCAGTGGCTGGTCCACTGGGTGGGATGGCCGTCTTCTTTGAACGTGGGGAGCAGGGTTTCGATCGCGACCTCGTGTGAGCGACGGCGCGAGCGGAGTTTCATGAGGCATTTGTTGATGACGATGCGGGTGAGCCAGGTGCTGAGTTTGGAGCGGCCATCGAAGCTGGCGAGCGATTTGTAGGCACCGATAAACGCGTCCTGCACGGCGTCTTGTGCATCGGCGTCGTCACGAAGCATGCGGCGGGCAGTCCCGTAGATTTGGGCAGCGTAAAGGGACTCGAAGCGGGTAAAGGCGCGTTCATCGCGGATGCGAAGTCCGGCGAGGAGCGTTAGCTCATCGGCGTCGGCGAAGGGAGATGGCGAAGCGGTTGTCATGCAGTCGGCGGGGCGGACGCGGTTTTCGATGTCAGCAGTTCGTTGTGATCGACTCGGTGACGTGGACTCGTTGTCGTCAAAGTTTGGTTGCTGCGATGCGAATGCGGTTTCGCGCGGAAGCGGAAAATCATGCTGTTGGTTCGGCTGCAAGGGTCACGACGAAGTCGGTGCCTTTGCCGGCGTCGGTGAAGACTTCGAGGCGGCCGCCGTGGGCTTCGATGAGTCGGCGGGTGGTGGGAAGGCCCAGACCACTGCCGCCTGCTTTGGTGGTGAAGTAGGGCGTGAAGATTTTGGCGAAGACGTCTTGGGGGATGCCAGGTCCGGTGTCGATGACGTGGACTTGCACGGCGGTGATGCGGTTGGATGGATCGCGCGTGGGGACGGTGCGGATGATGAGTTCTTTGGGCGCGATAGCTCCCCCACTGCTTGCGGCGTTGTGCATGGCCTGTACAGCGTTGATCATGAGGTTGAGGATGGCTTGCTTGATGTGGGGGACATCGAGCGGGACGATGAGCTCGCCCGTGGCAAGGTCGGTGCGGAGACGCACGCCTTGGGCCTGGGCTTGGGGCATGAAGAAGTCGCAGAGTTCGTCGATGATGCGGTTGATATCAGCGGGGTGTTTGTCGAGGCGCAGTTCGCCGGCGTAATTGAGGAAGTCTTGGAGGATGCCACGGAGGCGCTCGACTTCGCGGCGGAGAGTGGCGATGCGGCGCTGGAGGCGTTGGCGTTCGATGTCGGTGATGGCGGCGTCGCGCGGGAATTCGTCGATGGCTTCGCCCAGCAACTGGGCGTTGAGGCCGATGGTGCTGAGGGGGTTTTTGATTTCGTGAGCGAGGCCGCTGGTGAGGCCGCCGATTTCGGCGAGGCGTTCGGCAGCGCGGGCGCGGCGTTCGGCGACTTGCTGGCGTTTGAGGGCGCGGCGGACCTGCCAGCGCGCGACGACGGCCATGAGGGCGGCGCCGATGACAAGACCCAGAGCTAGCCAGGAAGACCACACGTGGGGAGTGTACGAGCGGGCGGGGGAAGTTGGTTGGAATTGCGGCGCGGGATAGCTGTGCTGGTGAAAGCGCGGTGGCTCGCGTGATGTAGCGTTCAATCACGTGGATTGAACGGCACGATCACTGGATTTGGCAGTGGTTTGGGCAGTGGTTTGGGCAGTGGAGTGGTCCGCCGATTGATCGGCAAGCAGGCGTCTGACCACAGGCAGCACGTGGGTTTCTTCGACGCGAGAGCAGCGTGTGGCTTTCCAGCCTTTGTCGCTTTTTTCGGCGTCGTAGAGAACCGTGGTGCCGTCTTTAAGCACGCGGAAACCGTCACCTTGAATGACTGTAAAGTGAACGAAGATATCTTGCTGCTCTGGACCCACGATAAAGCCGAAGCCCTTGCGCGGGTCAAACCACTTGACGATACCTTCGACGCCAACTAACCGCGAGACGGGCTCGTCCATGACGCACCCCTTTCCAACTCGCTCCTTGGCATGACCCACCACGAGAGGTAAGAAAAGCCGCCGAGCAACAACTTTCGCAAGCCGGAAGAACTCCGAGGTATGGACAGATTACAGGACTGGCGCAGGGCGTCAAGGGGTAAAAGTGTGGGGAGTTGCAATTTTCATGTTGTGCGCGGGATTGTGGAGTGATTGGTGGCGAGATATGCCGATTTTCTGGGGGAATCATGTCACATCTTTGAGTAAAAAGATACAGCGATGCTTCATTTGAGGCGTGTGTGAGGATTGACGTTGGCGTTACACTGCGGGCATGGTGCGAACAGTTGTGAGTTTGGTGGTTTTGCTGTGCGCGGTGGTTGTGCTGTCGGGGCAGGTGATGCGCACACGTTTGGTGGCTGCGCCCAAGGTACAAGTTGAGGCCAGTCGGATAGCGTTTCGCGGGGTGGATGCGAGCTTTGTGCCGCAACTTGAGGCGGCGGGGACGGTGTTTCGTGATGGCAACGGCGTGGCGCGAGATGTGATGGGGATTTTTGCGGAGAGCGGGATCAACCTCGTGCGGCTGCGAGTGTGGCACACGCCGTTTGGTGGGTGGTGCGGGACGGAGCAGACGTTGGCGATGGCTCGGCGGGCGAAGGCACACGGCATGCAGGTAATGCTGTGCATTCATTACAGTGATTCGTGGGCGGACCCGGGGCAGCAGACAACGCCGGCAGCGTGGCAGGGGCAGAACTTATTGCAGCTCCGCGCGAGTGTGCAGGCGTACACGCGCGGGTTGGTGCAAGCGATGGATGCGCAGGGCACGCCAGCGGCGATTGTGCAGATTGGTAACGAGACAACCAACGGAATGTTGTGGCCTTTGGGCAGCATTAGTGCGTCGGGGTTCAATGCGTTTGCGACGTTGTTCGCGGCGGGCGTGCAAGGCGTGCGGGAGGCGGTGCCTGCGAGTCGGCAGCCGATTGTGATGTGTCATATTGATCGTGGCGGAGACAACGCGACGAGCCGGTGGTTTTTTGATCAGATGCAATCGCGGGGCGTGAGTTATGACGCGATTGGGTTGTCGTTTTATCCGTGGTGGCATGGAAACTTGGGGGCGATGCAGAGCAACATCAATGACATGGCGGCGCGATATGGGAAGCGCGTGATGATTGTCGAGACGGCGTATCCGTTCACGCTGGGCTGGAACGACAACGAGAATAATTTTGTGGGGCTTGCGTCGCAGTTGCAGCCGGGGTTTTCGGCGTCAGCGGGTGGGCAAGCGGCGTTTGTCGCGGCTGTGAACAACGCGGTGGCGGCGGTACCGAATGGGCGAGGGATGGGGACGTGTTACTGGGCACCGGAATACACCGCGAATGCGACGCTGGGATCGCCTTGGGAGAATTTGGCAGGGTTTGATTTTTCGGGGCGGGCGCTGCCGGTGTTGCAGGTGTTGGGTGATCAGTGAGTTTGGGTTGGTTTGGCGCGGAGGGCGATTTGGGCTTGCTATTTGGGGCGAGCGGGGCAACGCTGGTGCATGGCACACAAAGCACTGATTGACTTGACGATTGAGCAATACGCCGACACGCAGAAGCAACTGCATGAGATGGTGGCAGATGTTGATGATGCGAAGATGGCGCAGCAGTTTCCGGGCATTGCGAATCATCCGGCGTGGACGCTGGGGCATTTGTGTACTGGCGCGGCTTTGATCTTGACGTTGCTGGATGAGCCGGGTAATCACTTTGCGGGGTTTGATACCAAGGTGTATGGGCCGGGATCAACGCCTGTGTCGGAGCGAAGCAAGTATCCGAGCAAGGTGGAGTTGCTGGGCGCGTTGACGCGGCTGCATGCGCAGATTGGGCCTGTGGTGCGAGCAAAGCACGCGGACTATTTCGATAAGCCTTCGCCTGAGTATTTGCGGGCGTTTGCGCCGACGGTGGGGAAGATTGTGTTTTATCTGTTGGCGACGCATGAGAGCTTTCATATCGGACAGCTTGCGCAGTGGAAGAGAGCGAGCAAGTGAGCGACGCTGCACGCAAGAGTTTTGATCGCGCGGGTGGGCACGCGACTGATCGCGCGGGTGGACGCTTTGTGGATTTGCTCGCGGCGGCGCTGGCGAAGCGGGGCGCGCTGATTGCCAGCAATCGCACGCAGGCGCTGCGGGTTTTTTCGGGAGATGCCGAAGGTGCGCCGGGTGTGTTTGTAGATGTGTATGGGCCGGCGGGGGCGAGCGGAGCGGTGATGATGGTGTATGAGGGGCGGGCGCCCAAGATGTTTATGGGTGAGGGTGCGCAGCGCATGGCGGCGGATGTGCTTGCGGTGCTCGCTGCTTCATCGCTTGGTGTGACGGCGGTGTATGTGAAGCCGTTTCCGAAGGATCGGGCGAAGTTGGGCGGCGAGATGCCCGAGGAAGTGACGAGCGCGACGCCAGCGGCGGGCACGGCGATGGGTGAGGCGATGGTGGTGTGCGAGATTGATTGGAACTTGGAAGTGCGGCTGTTTGACGGGCTTTCGACGGGATTGTTTTTGGATCAGCGTGAGAATCGTGCGGCGATGGCGCTGGCGGTGAAGCGGCGGATGGAAAAAAATGGCGAGCGGTTGGCGGTGCTGAACACGTTCGCGTATACGTGCGCGTTTTCAGTCGCGGCGGCGAGGGCGGGGGCGGAAACAACCAGCGTGGATGTGTCGGGGCGGTACTTGGAGTGGGGCAAACGCAATTTTGCGCATAACAAGATTGATGTGTCGGAACAGGCGGCGGCTAGAGCTGGCACCGGCGGTGGGCATCGATTTGCAAAGATGGACACGTTTGAGTTTTTTGCGTATGCGAAACGCAAGGGGCTCAAGTATGACTTGATCATTTTGGATCCGCCGAGTTTTGCGGCGGGGTCGAAGAAGAAGGGGATCAAGCCGTTTAGTTCGACGGCGGATTACGGTCGATTGGTGAAGGAAGCGGCGGCGTTGCTGCGGCCGCATGGGGCGATTTTCGCGAGCACGAACACGCAGGAGCTGTGCGTTGCGCCGATGGCGGGCGAGGTGATTCGGCTGGAGCGCGAGATTGTGAAAGCGCTGGGGCGCGAGCCGCGGTGGCTCAAGCTGCCGGCGGCGGCGAGTGATTTTGCGATGGAGGAGGGGAGATTTGCGGCGCGGTTTTTTGCGGTGTGAGGGGGGTCGCGGAGGGGCGGAGGTGTTGGGGTGAAGAGGTGAGTGGGTGAGGGGGTGAGTTTTCTCACTGGAAGTATCAGCGAGTGCCTGGCTTGGTCGTGGCGCGGCGAGCCTCATCGAGAATTTCGGCGACGATCACGTTGAACTCGAGGCTTGAGAGCGGATCGACTTCGCACTCGCCGCGGACGACGTTGCGGAGGTAGGTCCATTCGTTTTCAAGGTGCGCAGGCTTGGATTGGGGCTTGAGCGATTGAGGCGGGGCGTTTTCTTCGCGGGTTTGCAGTTCATCCCATTTCGCGGCGTGGATAGAGCCGCGTTCGGTGTAAACATCCATCTCTTTGTTGTCGTGCGTCCAGGCCCAGGAGGCTTGGATGACCGCGGTCGCGGCCGGGTACGTCAGGATGATGGTTGCGTCGTCGTCAACGAGCGGATAGATTTTTGGTTTGAGCGTCGAGACGCTGGCGGTGATGCTGGTGGGTTGCTGGCCGTTCATCAGCCATGTTGAGAGCACTGCGCCGTAGCAGCCGAAGTCGACGATTGCGCCGCCGCCGTTTTGTGCGGGGTCGGTGAGCCATGCGAGAAACTCGGGAGTGCAGCCGATTTCTTTGGGACCTTTGTGGCCGTGGCGGAAGACCATGCGGCGGATGGGAGCGCGTTCGCCAGACTCAACCAGTCGCTTGGCTTCGCGCACCGAGGCGTACCAACTGGTTTCAAAGTTGGTGAGAATCAGCACGCGGTGTTCGCGGGCGAGAGCTTCGAATCGCTCGGCATCGCTTGTGGAAAACGCGAGGGGCTTTTCGAGCAGGAGGTGCACGCCGCGCGGGGCACATGCTTCGACGGCGGGGAGATGGTCCTTGATGGAGGACATGACGCTGACAGCCTCGGGCTTGGCGGCGTCGAGCATGGCGGTGGTGGTTGCGTGGTAGAGCGTCGCATCGAGTTTGTACTTGGCGGCGAGGCGATCAAAGATCGCGCGGTCGGGCTCGGCGATGCCGACGATCTTGATATCCGTTCGCTGCGAGGCCTGCCAGAGAAGTCCTTCGACATGGCCGTGGACGAGGCCGATGATGCCGATGCGGAGTGGGCCGGTTTCTTTTGAGAAGGCGGGCGTGGTGGGAAGCTCGGAGGCCCCGCGAGCGGTGCTGACCGTGGTGGCGAGTGAGGCGAGGATCGCGAGGGCGAGGAAGATGGCGGAAGAGAAGCGGTGCGGCATGGGGGCAGGTTATCGCGGGGGTTGGCGGGTGCGGCGGGAAGACGGGTGAGGAGGTGAGTGGGTGAGTGGGTGTTGTCGCGGCCGGTCGCTCAATGCATCACGCTGCAAAGCCAGCGTGATGTCACGTCGAGTTTGGTGCCACCTGCCCGAGGACCGGGGGTGTCAGCGCGTCGAAGAAAAGCCGACCCCGTCACCGCTCACACCACGCGCTTGGCCTTGCCGGTCATCGCGTCCACGTCGTACGCGCGCCCGCCGACCGGCGGGGGCCCGTCGGCCCGGACGCGCCACGTCTTCTTGCCCCTGGCGATGCTGGGAAACTCCGTGCACACGAAGGGCTTGGGATCGCCGCGACGGGTCCGCCCCTTGATGTTCTCATCCACGACCGCTCGTACGATGCGTTTGGCCTGGTTCGCGGTCACGCGCCAACCGAACGGGCGCTGATTCAGAGGGCCGCACCCAGCCGGGATCAAGCGCGTGTTCAGCTCCACCTGGCGAGCGAGCATGGTCACAGTGCGCGCCGCGAGCAAGTCCCGCTTGAGGTCGAGCCCGAGTTCATCGCGCATCATGGCCTCGACCTGGCGCGTGGTGGGATCGCCGATCACCAGCGGATGGAGGGAGATCTCGCCAGCGCGCGACGGCTTGCGGGCTTTGGGGTTGCGTCGGCGCGTTTCGTCCGTGGAGGTACCAGCCGACATAATCCCTTCGGGCTCCGCGATGATGATGGTGATGTCCGCCTGACGGTTCCATGAGATCGTTGTGACTCGCGCGGAGCACAGGCGGGCGATGCGGAGCGTCTCGATGGGCCACACGGCGGACGTCCCCTTGGGGCCTTCCAGCATGGCGGTGTACGCCCCCGCGCGAAAGAAGGCATCAGCGTTCCGCCAATCGCCGCGAGCCCGCCGCCGGAGCGTCTCCATCACGTTCGCGGGCGACTCGCGGACTTCCTTGCTCACGACGGATGTGAACGCTTCGCCTCGGGCGGTGGCGATGGCCTGGAGTTTGTCCATGTGATCGCCCACGATGAACACGATGCTGATCTCTTCGCCATGGGGATGCTGATCCCAGAACGCGCCCATGTCGTAGGGCACATTCGCGGGCTGGACCTTCGCGGTGCTTCGTCTCGGGCGTTTACTGGGCGCCATGGCACATGGTATTCGGCGAGCGGGGAGGGCCTTGCGGCTGGCTTGACGAAACCCGACCCCCGCGCCGTCGTCGCGTCCGCTCGCGCGCTGGTGGCGTGCGGATCATCGCTCGGTCCGCACGGCATGTCCGCCTGGGCCATCGCGTCGGCTTGCACAGTCACCTTGGCCGCCTGCATTCTAAAGTCTCCCGCCATGAAGACCTACCCCTGCCCGTATCTCCCGGCGACGGAAGCGCAGGCCGCGTTGCTCCCGCCGCTGATCGATCGGCTACTCACGCCGGGCAAGAGCCCGTTTGATGTGCCGCAGTTGCCGCTGATCACGGCCGATGCGACCGAGTTCGTCGCGCTCAAGACCGAGCGGCATCCGCTGCTGCTCGGGCTCGACCCCTCGACCATCGCGCTCGCGGCAGTGATCGGCCTTGCCACGCCCGCGCAGATCATCGCGAAGTTCGGCTCGCTGGAGGCAGCGCTGGATGCGGGCAACCGCCTCCAGCACGGCGCGGCGCTGCTCTACGGCATACAGACCAGCGCCATGCGCTACCGCGACGCCGCCGCCGCGGAGGCGCTCGTGCGCTTCTCGCCCAAAATGAGTATCCACTTCCAGTTCGAGCATTGGATGCTCGAAGTCATCGAGCCAACGCAGTTCGATGCGATCCTGCTCGAACTGACCAAAGCGTGGGCGAATCCGAAAGACGCGATGACCTGGGTGCTCCTGGAACACCACAAGGCGTGGTCCGAGCAGCTCTCCGCGAACGTGATTGCCGCCGTGAAGGCCCACGGCACCGAGCCGCGAACGGCCGTGTGGTGGTACCGCGGCAACGGCTTCGCGGAGAACATGCATCCTTCACTTATCGCCGACGCGATCGAGGCCCTCAAGCCGTACGCCAAAACGGAAGCTAACGCCAAGCGGTGGACGACCAAGCTCAAGAAACGGCTCAAGCCCAAGAGCTAGCAATGCGGGCCCGCGCGGTGAAACGGAGTCGTGCTCAAGGCGACGATGGCGACGGTGGCGGCGTATGGTTTCCCGCTCTCTCGGCGACCGGCTGTTGTGTGCACAGCAACAAGCGGAGGTTGGGTGCTATGAAGTCTCTTGTCGCGCGGCGTATCTCGCTTGCAGTTCTGTCGCTGAGCGGTTGCTCGGCTTTCGCACAGGTTCGCGGCGACGAGGCCATTTCGCCTGTCGCATTGAACTTTGGTGAGGCGTCGCTCTCAACGCCCGCATTGCTCTCGCTTTCTGCAGCGACGCTGTCTTTCACGTTTCAGCCCGAGGCTTCAGATGCCGCCACGCCTGCAGAACCGACTGACGCCGAGCCCGCGGCGGAGGCCGACAAGTCCGGCACCGACCCCACCAAGTTCCTGCGCACCCTCGGGCTCCGCAACGAGTATCAGCGGCTGACCAACGACAAGTCGTTTAACCTGACGATGTTCACACACATCGAGCCATTCGCCGATGGCCGCATGAACCTGCGGCTCAAGGCCCCGCTCGCGTACACCGACGCCGCAGGCGACGACGAGTTCGGCTTGGGCGACATCTCGCTGCGCTACAACTGGCTGGCCCACGTCGATGCGAGCAAGGGCATCCTGCTCGGCGCCGAACTTATCGCCGACAGCGCGAGCGAAGATGTCCTGGGTCGCGGCAAGTGGATCATCAGCCCGCTGGTCACGTACGCCATGTTCGTGTCGCCCACGATGATCTTCGCCCCCACTTACCAGCACAACATCAGTTTCGCGGGCGACGACAACCGCAGGGACGTCAACGAGAGCGTGATCGACCTGTACATGGTCTTCACCGCCGAAGATAAGAAAAGTTGGTGGATCGTGGACCCCGCCCTGGTCATCGACTGGGAAACCGAGCAGAACACGCCCTTCACCATCGAGGTGGAGTACGGCCGCAACATCGGCACGCTCTTTGGCGGAGCCCTGAACGCCTACATCCGCCCTGGCATTGGCATCGGCCAGGACCGGCCGTACGACTGGAACATCGAGGTGGGGTTCACGGTGGTGGGTTTCTGATACCATGCGGTCCCCTGAACTCTCGCTCTGACTCAACTGGAGTTTTCGTCGATGAAGCACGTGATCCTTCAAGCACTGGCATCCTCCCTTGTGGGCCTGCTCGGCGCAACCTCGATCACAGCGGCAGCGCAGCCCGCAGCAGCGCAAACTGCCGATGCGATATACACCGGCGGCCCGATCATCACGATGAACGATTCCGCCCCCAGGGCCGAAGCGGTCGCGGTGAAGGACGGCAAGATCATCGCCGTTGGTGCCAAGGCTGAGGTTGAGAAGTTCAAGTCTCCGACCACCAACACCGTTGACCTGGCGGGCAAGACGTTGCTGCCGGGATTCATCGACGGGCACGGGCACGTCTCTTTGACCGGAGTTCAGGCGGCATCGGCCAATCTGCTCCCTGCGCCCGATGGCGAGGGAAACTCTATCGCCAAGATTCAGGAGATTCTGCGCGAGTACGCCAAGACCGAAGCGTCCAAGAAGTTCAACATGATCCTGGGCTTCGGCTACGACGACGCCCAGATCGCCCAGAAGCGACACCCGACGCGGCAGGACCTCGACGAAGTGTCGAAGGACATTCCGATCTTGCTCATCCACCAGTCTTGTCACTTGGGCGCGATGAACACCAAGGCGCTCGAACTCGCGGGTCTTACTGCGGAGTCCAAGGACCCGCAGGGCGGCGTCATCCGTCGCGAGGCCGATGGCAAGACCCCAAGCGGCGTGCTCGAAGAGACCGCGTTCATGCTCAATGCGATGGCTGTGTTCCCGAAGCTCAACGCCGAGCAGTTCGCCCAGCTCACGGTCATGGGCCAGGATCTGTACATCAAGCATGGGTTCACCACCGCCCAAGAAGGACGCGCATCCGGCTCCTCGCACTCAAGCTTTGTCAGGCTCGCGGAGGCGGGGCTGATGAAGATCGATGTGGTGTCGTACGTGGACATGGTCTTTGCCGATGAGCCGCCGGAGATGAAGACGCCCTGGCACGCGCGGATGTACAAGAACGGCTACCGCGTCGGCGGCGTGAAGCTCAATCTCGACGGCTCGATTCAGGGTAAGACCGGCTACCTGACCACGCCGTACAAGGTCCCACCGCCGGGCGCCGCAACCAACTACCGCGGTTACGAAACGCTCCCCGACAAGGTCATCGCGGCCAAGGTGGACAAGGCTTATGCCAACGGCTGGCAGGTGCTAGCGCACTGCAATGGCGACGCGGCGATTGATCAGTACATCTCAGCCGTGCGCGATGCCGTCGCCAAGCACGGCATGGCTGATCGCCGCTCGGTGACCATTCACGCCCAGAATGTGCGGATGGATCAACTGGACGCGATGAAGGAACTGGGCATCATCCCCTCGCTCTTTGGCATGCATTGCTTCTACTGGGGCGATTGGCACCGCGACGAAACCTTGGGCGCGGTCCGCGCTGAGAAAATTTCCCCCGCAGCCTCCGCTCTGAAGCGCGGCATGATCTTCACGCAGCACCACGACTCGCCCGTCGCGCAGCCCAGCGCGATCCGCATCCTGTCCTCAGTCGTGACGCGCCGCACCCGCAGCGGCGACATCTTGGGTGCCGACGAACGCATCGGCGTGAACGATGCGCTCAAGAGCCTGACAATCTGGGGCGCGTATCAGCACTTCGAAGAGAAGAGCAAGGGCAGCCTGGAGGTCGGCAAGGTCGCGGACTTTGTGGTGCTCTCCGACGATCCGTTCAAGGTCGACATCGAAGACCTGGACGAACTGACGGTGGTTGAGACGATCAAGAGCGGCAAGAGCATTTATACAGCTGCCGCGAATGCGAAGAAGGTCGGCGCGAGCACGTTGAAGCAGTTCCCGCAGCAGTTGCCGCAGCTTACGGGCATCCAGTGGGACGAGCCCGCCGCCGATGCTGTGAGTCAGCGTCCACGCCGCGGCATCTACGCGTTTGCCAGCGTGCCCAAGGCCTGCGGCTGCGCTGGGTGCGCGCTGGGGCACATCGTGACGATGGGCCAGCGGGATGTTGGCTCGAGCACGCGATAAGCGGTAGAGCGAGTGAGTATGGTCGGAGTATAAAACAGGCCCCGGGCGATGAGCCGGGGCCTGTTGTGTTTGACATGTCGCTGTCTTTTTCTGTTCTCTGTTCTCTTTTCTCTGCTCTCTGTTCGCTCACTCACGCCGCTTGCTTCGCGTCCTTCACTTGCCGCGTGCTGCGGCCAGCGCCGGGCAGGCCGAAGTTGATGGTGTAGATGCTCGAAGCGGCACCCGCGCTGTCGGCCCGCTGGGCTTGCACGGTGTATTCGACGCTGTCGGGACCAGCAACAAACGTGTTGTCCACGAAACGCTTTTCGCCAGTGACGCCGATGAAGGTGAAGGCGGTTTCGCTGGGCAGGCGGCGACGCACGATGTAGCTGGTGCCTTGCGTGCCGCGCGGGTTTTCGCACTTCCAGCGCAGTTGCACCGCGCCGCTGTCATCAATCAGTTGCACGCTGAAGTCAAAGGGTCGGCCCGGCGGGGGCGCGGTGCCTGCGGCCGCGCGGGGCGGCACTTGTGACAGTTCATAGACGGTGTTCGGATCAGTCTGCTGCTGGGCGTACTGACGAATGTCGGTGATGGCGTTGGTCATGTTGCGCCGCATCGCGGTGTAGCTTTCGCCCACGGTGCGAGTAGCAGCTTCGAGGGCGGCTTTGAGTTTGTTCTGTTCGCTCAGCGCGGTTGCATAGGTCGAAACGCTGGTGGCAAAGGTCAGGGCCTGATCGGCAGAAATGCCGATATTTGCAGCGTTAGTCCGCCAGGGATCAACGCGGGCCTCGCACCAGTCATAGACCGCCGAACGTGGTGAAGATGGAACTGTGCTCATGTCTTGTTACCCTTTATTTGCAAACAAGAAACGCCCACACGTTCAGAAAAATCGCGAACACCGCGATTGATGCAACGCATGGCTGGGCATGACCATCGGCGCAGCATGACCGCGGCCCGCGCGGCCAGCACGCAATTGCGCTGCATGCAAACGCTTATCACCCGTCACAGCACGCGCCACTACGCCCCGCCCGCACGGCTTGACGCCCAAGAACCACGCGATTGCGTCCAAGGCCGACCCGCAACAAGCCGCGCTTGCACCACCGCCACGCAGAATGCACCACCCCCGCGCAGATTGCGCCACCACCACGCCGCTCGCACCACCTCGGTACAGCCGCAACCAACAAGCGCGGTTCTTGCACCGACAAAAACCGGTCTGGAACCAACACGCACGCCGCTCGAACCGACAATCCCCGCTCGGGCAACGACAAAACCGCCGCGCGAACCGACAATTGCCTATCAACGCATCACGCTGCAAAGCCAGCGTGATGGCACGTCGAGCTTGTTGCCACCTGCCACGTCGAGCTTGGTGCCACCTGCCCCAATCGAGTGATTGAACCAATATTGTTGTAGGACGCCCCAGCTGCGGGAATCACCGACAACGCAACATTGTTCGTCGCATTCAACGATCCGACCGCATTGATGACGAGGCTTGAGATGTTTACACCTACCTGATTCGCACGCACCGTCACGCCAGTCCCCTGGTTGTTGCCGATCTGCCCGGCTGCAATGACTTCGACAACGAAGTCCGCTGCTCCAGCGCACGAGTTCTCTTGAACTCGAAACGTGAAATTGTTGTTCGCCGGTCCGATTACAGTGATGGCACCGTTGCAAACATTGACTGGTCGCGTTTGTCCCAGCGTGTTGCTGGCTGCGAGTGCCGTAGCCAGAATCGTCATGGATTTGAACCTGTTCGTCATCTACGCTTCCTTTCTTTTGCAATTCCTAAATACACTACAGCAAACAGAGCCGCAGTGCAAGGCCCAGGAATACTTGTCACCACTCGAAACCCCTCGCCGCCACTAGTCGGGAGCCCCGCACGCTGGAACCAGTCAATTCTGTCTTGGTAAATCTGCCCGTAATCACTTGATCCATATCGCGAGCCGACCTTCACCATCCGTCCGTCAATCCAGCGCGTATCAGTCCATTCAATGGCCCCACCCGACGTATCAAGTAGCCCCCATGCCGAAGCGGCGAGCGGATACTGGCCAGCCGATGGCAGCGGATAAGTCGCGGGGTTCCAGTTGAGATTTGTCATCCCGCCATTTTCCGGCAGGCCCATCGGAAGTGGTGTGTTGCTCTGGCCGGGAAAAAGCCAATACCCCGCGAGCCCCGGACCGTAGCGGTTGGGATCAAAGTAGAAAGCCTTGATCGTTTCGTCGTAACTAGGCAGCCAGTACCTAGCACCGCTCATCCGCGATTGATGGTTGAACGACCCGTCGATGTTTATGGTAAACAGCGATGTGTCGTACGCGCCGGATGCGAACGCCCACGCCTCGCTCACGCGATCGTTGTGCAACCAGTTGCAGTAGCGAGTTGCCATTTCCCAACTGACCTCAATCGGGCAATCTTCCGCGCCGGACACTATTGCGTACTGATTAAAGGAGTTGATTCCGATCCACTCGCCAGTCACATTGCTGCTGAACGGATTCCCCTGCAAAAACGGGCGATAGGCATTGAGAAATGGCAACCAGTCTCTCGCCCGAATCTCGGTGCGAGTGATGCGAAACTCGTAGTTGACAGCGCCGTAGCTACCGACATCAACCGCTTCGGGTAGTTCCTCCGGAAGGGTGCCACGATTGCCTGCCGCGCCAACTGTGACAAAATCATGCCCGTAGGTCTGCTGAGCGGCCGCATTGGCGTTCGTCGCGACAAAGATCAATAGAGAGAGGATGGTGCGAGGCTTGTGCATTGGTGTGTTCTCCTTGATACTGCCAACCGCTGGTATCGGTTGCAGACATTCGGCAATATGAATGATGTCTTCAAGCGACACATCGATGCGCAATCGCGCAAGAAATCGCGGCTGGTAGTGGCCTTCCTCGCTCTTTCCTTGCCTGCATCTGCCGCGAGTTCTTCCTCCGCTTTCGCCCTTCTACGCTTGCGTCCAATGACTTCTCCCCTTGATGCCAATTTGCTGCCGCGACGGACGTTTGCCATTATTTCGCACCCTGACGCGGGTAAGACCACGCTCACGGAGAAGTTCTTGTTGTATGGTGGCGCGATTGAACTCGCGGGGAGTGTGACGGCGCGGAAGGATCAGCGGGCGACGGCGAGTGACTGGATGGAGCTTGAGAAGCAGCGCGGGATTTCGATCAGTTCGACGTTGCTGCAATTTGATTACCAGCCCGGCGGCGCGAGCCAAGGCTTTCGCGTGAACTTGCTTGATACGCCGGGGCACAAGGACTTTTCGGAAGACACGTATCGCGTGCTGACGGCCGTTGACGCGGCGGTGATGGTGATTGATGCGGGCAAGGGTGTGGAAGCGCAGACGCGGAAGTTGTTTGAGGTGTGTCGGCGGCGCGGCGTGCCGATTTTCACGTTTATGAACAAGTGTGACAGGCCGACGAAGCCGCCGCTTGATTTGATTGATGAGCTTGAGAAAGTGCTGGGAATCGGGGCGTTTCCGGTGAATTGGCCGATTGGGACGGGAACGAGTTTCAAGGGCGTGTATGACCGCACGGACAAGCGGATGCATTTGTTTGAGCGGACCAAGAACGGGAAGTTTGAGGCTCCGGTGCAGATGGGCGGGCTGGATGATCCGGCTCTGCTTGCGAAGCTGGATGACAGTGCGCATGCTGATGCGATTGATGAGATTCGCATGCTGGATAGCACGGGCGGGCCTGGCGCGATGTTTGACGCGGCGGCAGTTTTGGCGGGGACTGTTACGCCGGTTTTCTTTGGCAGCGCGATGAACAACTTTGGTGTGCAGCTTTTGCTGGATGGGTTTTTGAAGGCATCGAGTCCGCCGACGGCGCGCAAGAGTTCGGCGGGCGTGATTGAGCCCAGCGATCCGCGATTCAGCGGGTTTGTCTTCAAGATTCAGGCGAACATGGATCCGCGGCACCGCGACCGCATTGCGTTTTTGCGTGTGGTTTCGGGGACGTTTGAGCGCGACATGTTTGTGATTCATGCGCAGAGCGGCAAACGCGTGCGGCTGGGGAATGCGACCAAGTTGTTTGGTAATCAGCGTGAGACGGTGGACGTAGCGGTTGCGGGCGATGTGGTGGGACTTGTCGGCAACGACTTGTTTGGCATCGGCGACACGTTGACGGATGATCGCTCGATTGTGTTTGATGAGATTCCCGAGTTCACGCCTGAGTGCTTTGCGAACTTGCATAATCCGCAGCCGGGGAATTACAAGCGGTTCAATTTGGGGCTCGAGCAACTGCTGCGTGAAGGTGTGGCGCGGAAGTTTGATTTGGTGGGCGGGGCGCAGAAGGTTGCGTTGCTGGCGGCGGTTGGGCCTTTGCAGTTTGAAGTGCTGACGTATCGATTGCAGAATGAGTATGGAGCGGAGAGCCGAATCGAAACCGCGCCGTGGAGCATTGCAAGGTGGTGGAGATATGTGGGGCAAGCGGCCCCCACTATCGCCGACATGGAGAAGTTGGAACTGCCTGATGCGCCCGACGGTTCGCGACTGGTGTTTGATGATCGCGGGCGAGCGATGGTGCTGTTTGTGGATCAGTGGCCTTTGCGATTTTTCAGCGAGCGGAACAAGAACGTGGAGTTGTCGCCGATTCCGTTTGACAAGCCGGCGGCGGTGGCGGCTCCGGCGGCGCCGGTGGCGAGGTGAAGACACGTACCTAAAACACAACAGCCCCGTGCTTTCGCGCGGGGCTGTGTGCTTCGTGTGTGTGAAGATGAGGGATTGAATCTTCGCTGCGCGAGAGGTTTGCTGTGGGGCTTTTGGCCCTTGAGCGAGGTGCCTCTCAAGAGACTTGCGCGCGGCGGCGGCGGGCGACGAGCAGGCCGGCGATGCCGGTCAGCGCGATGGAGCCTGGGGTGGGGACGAGGGTGCCGTTGATCGTGACCATGTCCCAGCGGAGCGTGCTGCCGGTTGGGCCGCCACCGTAGGTGCTGGTGGAGCGAGCGGCGAGATAGCCGCTGCTGCTTGGAGCGAATTCGGTCACAACGCGGAAGACGAAGTTGGCATTGTTTTCAACACCGGGAATGGCCGAGAGGTCAGCGCTGCGGTTGTACCAGCTATCGCCCGTGCCGGTGGCGGCGGGGGTGAAGGTGTATTGGTTGGCGTCGATGAAGTTGAGGCCGCCGTCGGTGCTGTATTGGAGGCGAAGGGTGTTGGCCGAGGTGTTGCTGTGGCGAACATCGAAGGTGATGATGATGTCTTCGTAGTTGGTGGTGTTGACGGCGAACTGCACGCCGGCGGTCTTGTTGCCAGCGCCCTGAGCGGGATAGTTCGTGGTCTGCCAGCCGCTGTTGTCAGTCGTGTTGGTGTCGCTGCTGCTTGCGGGAGCGATACCCGTGGTGCCGCCAGCGTTGAAGCTGGGGCTGGTCACGCCGCCGACGAGGCTGGCGGTGCCGGAGCCAACGAAGGGCAGGGTGGTGCCGGTGGAGGTGAGCCCGTCATTGATCACGCTGTTGAAGTTCCACTGGGTGACGACGGCAGCGGATGAAATGCTACCAGAAACCGCGATGGCGGCCAATGCGAAAACAGTCTTCATCTCTATCTCCTCGCGAGCTTTCGCCCGCAAACAATACAGGGCACGGACAATTCCGTGATTGAGAGCGAATACTAGACGGCCGTGTGTATGCGAAGACGTTTTGTTGCGCTAAGGGTTTGTCAAAATTGCAGCGGGTGATACGAAGTGATTCGGGTGCAAGGGTTTACGTGGCATTTGCGGACGCTGGCTTGAGCATGCGACGGTGACGCGTCTATTACTTGAAGGCGTTTGCCTGGCGGATTTACTCGGTGCCGAGCTTTCGTGGGCCTCGCTCGCAGAGTTGCTGCGGATTTGTCCGTACGAGGTGGTGCCGCTATACTCGGGGCCTTACCGGGCGCATAGCTCAGTTGGCTAGAGCGCGGCTGTCACATAGCCGAGGTCACAGGTTCGAGTCCTGTTGCGCCCATTACTGCACTTTTCATCGGGTCACCCCTGATGCCACACCCCGAGAAAGCCGCTTGGTTTTCTGGGTTTTCGGTGGTTGTTTGTTTTCCGGTGGGATCGCATGTGCTCGCTTGTGTTGCAGGTTTTGTTGCTGGATTTGCTGCCGCCGCACAGTCGCTCGCCAGCAGGTCAAAGTGGGCATGCTGCACTTGGCGGTCATGGCGCGGCGCGAAAATGGTTAGTTGCCCTCGAACTTCACAACTGCATGCGCGGGCAATCGCGGACGTCAGCCGCCTTTCGTACGCAGTGCTGTTCGTCATGGTGTAGACGCCGCCCGACCACGCCGTTGGTGTCGTGACATTCGCGGCACAGAAGACTGGAATCAGTATCTGCTGATGTCTAGAAGCAAATCCGGATTCCTCGGTGTTGCCCGAGAAGCCGATTTGCCACGTGTCTTGAACGAATTGCGTTTGGTCCGTCCCGATCCCCCGCGACTAATTCCCTGGCGAATTTCTTGGCCAACAACGGTGATGCCTGCAAGGGCCGGGAAAGAAATCAAAACGAGCGAGCAGATTGCGATTGATGGCGTTCTCATCGGCTAACTCCTTCATCTGTGATGTTGAGTTATGTGCCACAAGGCCGTGCTTGCAAGAAAAACAGGAACTTTTTCCTGAAGCAAAAAACCTCGACGTTGGTCGAGGTTTGCTTAACTGGGATTGCCAAACTGGGATTGCCAAACTGGGATTGCCAAACTGGGATTGCGGACTGTTTACTTCTTCTTCTCTTCGACAGCGGGAGCCTTTGCAAGCTTCTCTGCAAGGCGCTTGCGTTGGTGCTCGCGGTCCTTTTCCCAGAGCTTGACGTCGATGAGGCCGCGTTTGGCGAGGAGGTCGCGCACGGTGTCGCTGGGCTGGGCGCCGTAGCTAAGCCAGTGCTTCACGCGCTCATCGTTGAGGCGGACTTGCTTATCGACTTGTGATGCACAGGGGTCGTAGAAGCCCAGGTTCTCAAGGCACGCGCCTTCGCGGCGGGTGAGGTGGTCGATGGCGACCACGCGGTAGAACGGACGATTACGACGACCCAGACGCTGCAAACGAATCTTGACCATGAGACAAAGACTCCAATCCGCCTGAGAGGGCAGGCGACCATACGGGTTTTTCCCGCCGGACGGTTCCAGCGGGGTAGGGATCATAGGCGGGGGGCCGGGAAGTGGCAAAGTGGCCGAGTGGTAGGGTGGCCGAATGATGGAAATCGGCGACGAGACTGGGTCGGGTGCGGTCAACCTCAAGTCTTGCACTTTGCCACTTTACCACTTTACCACTCTGCCACTTTGCTTCTTCACCCGTACAGTCCCCGCATGCAAAAGACGCCGCTCTTCGATTTTCACACGCAGCACAAGGGGCACATGGTTGATTTTGCGGGGTGGAATATGCCGTTGTATTACGGCACGCCCACCGAAGGCGGCGGGCTGACGAACGAGCACATGCAGGTTCGCAAGAGCGGCGGGATTTTTGATGTGTCGCACATGGGCCGCGTGAAGGTGTCTGGGCGGCATGCGCGGAAGTTTTTGGAGCGGCTGTGTACGCGGAAGATTCATGACATGGCGGCGGGGCAGTGCCGGTACAGCCTGGTGTGCAATGAGCAAGGCGGCGTGAAGGACGACATCATTGTGTATCGCTACGACGATGATGATTTCATGCTGGTGGTGAACGCGAGCAATCGCGAGAAGATTTTGGGGCACATGGAGCAGGTGCGCACGAGCGCGCCGGGCGGTGAGTTGGTGTGCAAGATCGTTGATCAGACGATGGACACGTCGATGGTTGCGTTGCAAGGGCCAGCGATCATTCCGATGATCGGGAAGTTCAGCAAAGAGATTCCGTCGCTGAAGAAGTATCGTTTTGCGGTGAAGAATTTGATGATCATCAAGCTGACGGTGAGCCGAACGGGCTACACGGGCGAGGATGGCGTGGAAGTGATTTTGCCGGCGGGCATGACGGGGCTTGCGATGAAGTTCCTGCTGCAAGATGTGGATATGAGCAAGGCTGATGCGATGATCAAGCCCGCGGGGCTGGGGGCGCGCGATACGTTGCGGACGGAAGCGGGCATGCCGCTGTATGGGCATGAACTGGGCGAGGAAATCAACGCGCTGGAATGCGGGGTTGATTTTGCGATTAGTTTGGACAAGGCCGAGGATGGCAAGGGCGAGGCGTTTGTGGGCTACGAAGCACTGAAGAAGACGGCGGCGACGGGACCGGCGCGCAAGCTGGTGGGGTTGATGATTGAGGGCAAGCGTGCGGCTCGGCAGGGGGCGACGATTTTGCAGGATGGCAAGACCATTGGCGTGGTGACGAGCGGGTGCCCAAGTCCGACGCTCGGGGCGTGCATTGCGATGGGATTTGCGAGCCGTGAGCGGGCGAACATTGGCGATGCGGTGGAAGTGGATACGGGCAAGGGCGTGCTGACGGCCAAGGTGGTGGCGATGCCGTTTTATAAAGCGCCGAAGGTGTGAGAGCTGGGTGTGTGGAAACCAGTTGTGAAAGCTGGGGGTTGTCTGGTGATTTACGGATTAGTGCGGCGAACGTGTGATTTTCACGGGCGAATCGTGCGTGGATGATGCATGATGTGGCTTGCTGTGCGGCGCGAATGTCTACGATTGCGTGTGCAACGACGTATCTACTTGGACAATGCGGCGACGAGTTTTCCCAAGCCAGCGGCGGTCTTTGAGGCGATGATGCGGTACGGGACGCAGGTGGGCAGCTCGCCTGGGCGCGGGCATTATGCGGAGAGTCGCGAAGGCTCACGGCTGATTCGGCAGTGTCGCGAGCGGATCAATGCGTTTATTGGTGGCACGAGCAGCGATCATGTGGTGTTTGCGCTCAATACGAGTGATGCGCTGAACCTGGCGATCAAAGGCGTGGTGCGCGGCGAGCGATTGCGGCGCGGGGCGGGGACGCCCATTCGCCTCGTGACGACGACGATGGATCACAACAGTGTGCTTCGGCCGTTTGCTGCGCTGGCACAGGAAGGCGCGCAGGTCGTGCATGTTGGGGCAGACCGCGTGAGCGGCGAGGTGGACCTGGCGGCGCTCAAGTGCGCGCTCACGCCTGACACGACGCTGCTGGCGGTGAACTGGGTGAGCAATGTGACGGGGACGATTCAGCCGGTTGAGGCGATGTGCGCAATGGCGCGGGCGGCAGGCGTGCCGACGCTGGTGGATGTTGCACAGGGGCTGGGGCACGTTGGTTTTGATGCGCGGGCGTGCGGGGCGGACATGGTTGCGTTTCCGGGGCACAAGGGGCTTTTGGGGCCGCAAGGTACGGGCGGGTTGTATATTCGGCCTGGATTTGAGCCCCGGATCGCGACAACGCGCGAGGGCGGAACGGGCAGCATCAGCGAGCTTGATGATCAGCCGACGACGATGCCTGAGCGGTACGAAGCGGGCAGTCACAACACGATTGGAATTGCGGGGTTGTCGGAGGGTGTGGCGTACTTGATGCAGCGCGGCATTGATGCGGTGCGCGAGCATGAAGTAGAGTTGATGGAGGCGATGCTCGATGGGCTGCGAGTGCATGGGTGCGGCGTGGAAGGCAGCGAAGGCAGCGGCGCGATGGCCGGGCTGCGGCTTCTGGGGTTTGCGAGTTGCGAGCGGCGCGTGGGGACGTTTAGCTTGGTGCATGCGTCGCTGACGAGTGGCGAGATCGCCGCGATGCTCGAGCAGCACTTTGGGATTCTTGCGCGGGCGGGCATTCACTGTGCGCCGCGGGCGCACCAGACGCTGGGCACGCTGGATCATGCGGCGGGTCGCGGAGCAATACGCATGAGCTTGGGGCCGTTTGTGACGCGTGATGATGTGGCGGCGGCGGTGGATGCGATGCGGGAGATTTGCGTCGAGGCGGATGCGATGCGCGGCGGGACGGCGCGCGAGCGTGTTGAGCCAGAGCAGTTGGTGCGGCCGTGACGAGCGATGGTGGAATGAATGTTGGTTTCACGCCTGTGGTGAGCGTTTCGCTGGCGGGGCTTGTGCTCAAGCCGGGTGCGGCGTGGGGAAGTGACGCGAAGAGCGCGCTGACGTGGGCGTGCGCGAGCGGGGCGGGGATGGTGCAACTGGATGCGACGATGAGTGGGCTGCGGCCGCGAGAGTTGGATGCGTCGGCGCGGCGCGATGTGCGGGCGATGGCACGGCGCGCGGGAGTTGGCATCAGCGGCGTGGATTTGTTTGTGCCGGTGCAGCACTTTGCGGAGGCGGCGCATGTGGACCGTGCGCTGGGAGCGGTGCAGGCGGCGCTGGAACTGGCGAGGGACTTGGCGGATGATGGGCGAGCGGTTGTGGCGACGGAACTGCCAGCGAAATTGGATGAAGGGACGCTCGCGACGCTGCGCGGCATGGCGCAGGCGGCGGGCGTGATGATTGCGGATTGCGGCTGGCCCGCGCGGGTGATGTCTGATGTGGGGACGGCGGATGTGGGCGTGGGTATTGATCCGGCGATGATGCTGGCGAGCGGGGCGGATGTGCTAGGTGAAGTGGCGAGGCTGCGCGGGGCGCCCGCGCAGGCGAGGCTGAGTGATTTGAGCGGCGTGGGCCGCGTGGAAGTTGGAACCGGGCGGCTGGATGTGATGGCGTATTGCGTGACGCTGGCGACGAAGGGGTATCGCGGCGCGATGGTGATTGATCTGCGCGGCGTGCGCGATCAGGCGGGGGTGGTGAGTAAGACGGTGGCGAGGCTGCGGGCGGTGGTGTGACGGAGTTGAATCACACACACGCTCGTTCAACTTCCGCCGCGAGGGCCTGCGCGGTTTCGACCAGCGTGCGGGTTTGGCGGCTGACGCGGTCGCGATGGGCGGGGTCGGCGAGTTGGGGTACGTTGATGGTGACGTTCCACGCCGCACTGCGGGCGGTGGCTTCGGCGAGGATGGCGGCGATGGCGAGATCGCTGCGGAGGTAGGCGTTGCTTTTGCCGGCGAGGTCGCGCATGAGGCGGAGCAGGTCAGTTGCGCACGCGGCGACGCTGAGGGGGACATCGACGCTGGCTTGCAAGGCTGTTGGCAGATCACGCATGCGGCGCGGGTCGGTCTCGGGCAGTTTGCTCAGTTCGTTGACCAAGCCATACGCGGCGGCGTCTTCGTCGGCGAGTTCGAGCAGCATGATGCGGGCTCGCTCGAGACGATGGTTGGCGTCTTGCAAGAGCGGTTGATGGTCGGCGAGATTCTTCTTGCCCAGCGAATAGCTCACGACCATTTGCGCAAGGGCGGCGGCGAGGGCACCGGCGGCACCAGCGACTGCCCCACCGCCGGGCGTGGGCTGTTTGGCGGCGGTTTGAGCAAGGAAGTCGCGGAGCGTGAGATCAGCAAAGGGCATGGGAGATGCTACACCGCGCGGGCGATGTTGGTTGCGAAAAAACCACGCGAAGAGCGTGGCTGTGAGATCGGAATCGTTGCAGATGATTAGACGCGCGAGGCTTTGTTGATGATGACGGGCTTGCGGGGCACATCATCCATGCCGCCGTAGGTGCCGGTGGCGACGGACTTGATTTGGTCGACGACTTCGGTGCCTTTGATGACTTTGCCGAAGACGGCGTAGGCGCCGCCGTCGCGTTGTTGCTGGTCGAGGAAGTCGTTGTCTTTGACGTTGATGAAGAACTGGCAGGTGGCGCTGTTGACGGTGTTGGGGTTGGGCTTGCCGTCACCGAGGCGGGCCATGGCGAGGGTGTACTTCTTGTTTTTGAGGCCGTTTTGCCATTCGTTGGTGATGGGCTTGCCGGTGGGCTTTTGGTCCATCTTGACGGTGAAGCCGCCGCCTTGGATCATGAAGCCGTCGATGACGCGGTGAAAGATGGTGCCGTCGTAGTGGCCGCTGTCGACGTACGAGAGGAAGTTGGCGGTGCTGATGGGAGCGGCGACATCATCGAGTTCGATGGTGATTGCGCCGGCGGAGGTGTCGAGGGAGACTTGGATGGGCATGGATTGTCCGGAAGTGATGAAGTGACGGAGTGACGAAGTGACGGAGTGAAAGACAGAATGCGCGGACGCGATTTTGGGTCGGGTCCGCGTTCAAGTTGAGGGAGAACAGTTTACTTCTTTTCTTCGGGCTTGCCTTCCGTGGGCGTGGTGGGCTTGGTTTCTGCGGGCTTGGCGCCGGGCAGTTTGGCGTCGGCTTGTTCTTTGGTCAGGCGGACGGCGGTGGTGATGGAAGGCAGGTCGTTGGGGACGTCGCTCATGCCGTTCTTCACGCCGGTTTGGAGGTCGCGGATTTTGTCAACGGTTTCCATGCCTGCGATGACTTTGCCGAAGACGGCGTAGCCAGCACCCGCGCCGCCGCCGGCGTCGAGGTTGGGGTTGTCAACGACATTGATGAAAAACTGGGCGGTTGCGCTGTCGGGCGCGCTGGTGCGGGCCATGGCGATGGTGCCGCGGAGGTTCTTGAGGCCGTTCTTGCCTTCGTTTTTGATGGGTGCTTCGGTGGGCTTTTGCTTCATGGCTGCGTCAAATCCGCCGCCTTGGATCATGAATGTCTTGATGACGCGGTGGAAGACGGTGCCGTTGTAGAAGCCTTTATCGACGTACGCGAGGAAGTTGGCCGTGCTGATGGGTGCCTTCTCGGCGTTGAGTTCGAGGACGATTTCACCTTGGGTGGTGTTGAACTGCACGTACTCGAGCTTGGCGGCTTCGGCCTTGGCGGGCGCGGGCTCGGTTTTGGCGGGTTCAACTTTGGCGGGTTCGGTCTTGGGAGCGGTGGCGGGCGTGGTTGCCTGAGCCCAAGCAGACCCGGCGAGCGAACCAACGAGCGTGAGAACTAAAACTGAGGGGAGGGCTGAGGTCATGGTCTTGATCTTGCTGCTTCGCATGTGCGAAATCTCCAAAGGCAGGACACGATTGTCTGCCGAGTGTGCTGGTGTGTCAGACCGGGTGAAGGTGGGATGAGTTCCACCAGCAGCGGCCTGGCACAGAAAGGGACCAAACGGGGAACGTTCCAACGGTAACCGAAAAACGAGTGAACGAAAAACCCCGGGACTTTATCCCGGGGTTTTCAGACGTGGAGGCAAGGGGACTCGAACCCCTGACCTCATCCATGCCATGGATGCGCTCTACCAAAACTGAGCTATGCCCCCATTTGAATACGAGGGATCCACGTTGTCGCCGCGAGATTTGGCTTAGGGGCCATAGGACGCGGGAAGGGATAGTAGAAGGGTGAAGACGCGGGGGCAAGCGGGAAGAATGGGAGCTGGGAACGAGGGCGGAATCTAGCGTTATATGCTGCTACGTTGGGTACATGCAGCCATTTGTCACCGTTGTTACTGACGCTATCACTCGCACGCAATCTGTCGTGTGCGTAGGGCTTGATCCGGTTTTGGCGAACTTGCCGGCGGATGTGACGGCGCGGCATCATGAGCCGGTGGCGGCGATACGGGCGTTTTGTCTGGGAATCATCGACGCGACGTGCGAGGTGTGTCCGGTGGTCAAGCCGCAGTCGGCGTGTTTTGAGCGTTTTGGTGCGCGAGGGGTGCAGGTTTTGGAGGATTGCTGCGCGCATGCGCGGCACCGCGGAATGGTGGTGTTGCTGGACGCCAAGCGCGGAGATATCGGGATTTCGGCAGAGCACTACGCGGCGGCGGCGGTGCATGCGGGGGCTCATGCGATCACGGTGAATGGATACCTGGGGCCGAGCACGATTGAGCCGTACTTGGCTGCGGGGCTGGGCGTGTTTGCGCTGGTGCGGACGAGCAACCCGGATAGCGACTTGGTGCAGTCGCTGATGCTGCGCGATGAGCGGACAGTGGCCGAGATGATGGCGGACCATGTCGCGCTGCTTGGGGCGAAATACAAGACCGGCGACCAAGCGGCGGGCGGACTGAGCAATCTTGGCGCGGTTGTGGGCGCAACCAAAAGTGCGGATGCGGTTGCACTAAGACGGCGGATGAACGATCAGATTTTCCTGATTCCCGGGTACGGCGCACAAGGCGGCACGGCCAAAGACATCGCCGAGATGCGGCGGCCTGGGGCGACGGCACTGACGGACGCAGGCGTGCTCGTGAATGCGTCGCGGAGCATCATTTATGCGAAGGGCAACGGCGATTGGAAAGAAAACGCCCGCGAGGCGGCGGGCGTGATGCGGGCAGAGTTGAATGGGGTATTGCAGACTTGAGCGAAATCAACCGCACGCGCCGCCGGCGAGGACGTTGAAGAAGTCGATGATATCTTGGTCTTCGGAGTAGACGCCGTTGTTGTTGAAGTCGATGTCGTTGCAAGTAGGACACGATGAGCCAGCAAGAACATCTATGAAATCGGATGCGTCGGTGTCTTGTGGAAAGATCCCGTCGTTATTGAAGTCGACGCAATCGCACGTCGGGGCGGTCACGCTGACCTCGCGCGTGACAAGATTACCGCAGGGACTGGTGATAATGCAGCGGAAGCGGTAAGGGCGATTCCCGAACATCGTGGCTCGCGTCGAGATAGCGAACTGATTCGTCGTACCACCGGTCATGGAAAATTGAGGAATGCCTTCATCGGTATAAGTAAAAGCGTCGGCACTGATCCAAAAGCCGTTCGGTTGGAATACTTGCCACTCGTAAGTATCGACGGGGGCGGATGTGGCGACGCTCAGGGTGACAGTGGTGCGGCGGCAAACATCAAAGGCGTCGTCGGGCTGCTGCGTTATGGTCGGGGGAACGAACTCGGCGATGCCCGGTGAGACGACGATGGAGCCAGCTAGCGCGGAACTGAGGGTTCCGGTGACGAAGATGCCTTGCGGACTTGTGTAGACACGATTGTTTGAGGAAGAGAACGAATCGCTGGTGAGTTGCTGGAACTGGTGAGTGACGGGATTGAAGCGAGCAATGCGGTTGCTCGAAGAGAATCCTTGTCTGAACACTGCCGAAGCGTAGATGTTGCCATCAGCTCCGTTGGCTAAAGACATGACTGCGGTGACACCTGAGGACTGTGCGAGGCCGACGCGCCATGTGTTGGCTTGCACGTCGAAGGTTGCGGCGTTGGGGGCAACAATGGCGGAAGCGCCCGTGCCCAAAGCGGTGAAAGAGCCGGCGAAGATCAGATCACCATCAGGCAGAGTGTAAATGACTTGGACGCGCGCGTTTGCGCCGCCCCCGAAGGCGCTCCAAGAATTGGTTGCGAACGAGTATCGCGCGATGCGAGCGGCAGAGACGCCTCCGATGGTAGTAAAATCGCCACTGACGATGAGGTCGCCATTGGGTAGGGTCGCGAGAGCATTGACACTGCTTGCAGAGCCGAGTGTTGCCCACGTGTTCGTCACGGGGTTGAAGCGGAGGATGCCAGAAAGTGTTGTGCCGCTTGCGAGCGTGACAGATCGACCTGCGACGATGATGGTGTCGTCGGCGAGACGTCGCAGAACGACCGGCGAAAAAGAACCATCTGCGAAAGTAATGCCCGGATAGGTCCAAGTCTGCGTGGCTGGATTGAAAACGGCCATACCGAATATGGATGCATTGGGGACCGACAAACTGCCCGCGACGAGAGTGCGACCATCGGCGAGTTCTATGGCATCAACGCCTGGCGAACCACTGGAGATGGAAAGACCGTTGCCCAAGGTCGTCCAAGTGTTGTTGGCGGGTGAGTAGCGGACGACTCCTCGCATGAGGGCTGTGTTGGTGACGTCGAACGCGCCAGCGATTCCGTAATCGCCATTGGCGTAGCGGAACACAGAGGTGATTTCGGGGCTTGCAACCCCCGTTCTCCACGCAAGGGGACGGGTGCTGATGAGCGGATATTCACCGGTGACGGTATTGACCTCGATGAAAGGCCCGGTGGAGCGCGTCGTGGCGAAATCGAAAGTGCCGCCAACAAATAGACGGCCATCAGGCAGAGATGCGAGTGCGTTGGGATATTTATCGGCGTTCGAAACGACGACGCCGCTTGCGATTGCCTGACTCGAGGGATTGTTCAGCGAGAAGCGGGCGAGGCCGTTGGCGGGGCGATTCGGGTTGGTAAGGATGTTGAAGTAACCACCGACGAGGAGGTCGTCGCCGCTTTGCGCAAGAGCGTTGACGGTTGCCGCTGGCCCGCCCTGCGTCCAATTGACGCCACTGGTGAAGGATGCAAACAGGTTGGTGGCTGGATCAAACCGCGCAACATAGCCCAAAAAGTTGCCTGCGACGCCTACTTGGCCGTTGCTGAGCGGGATCATCTCGAAGATTTCCCCGATGGAGCGGACGGGGATCCAAGTCTGTGTGGCAGCAACAAACCTTGCGAAATAGTTTTGATTGAAGGTAAAACTTCCCCCAGCAATGACGTCACCACCGGGCACAGCCACAAGCGAGCGAACGATCGCCCCGTAGGGAAAGTTAAGGTTGGTCCACGCGCCGGTGGTGGGGTTGAGGCGAATGACATCGCGAGCGACCTGGTTGTTGACGCGCTGAAAGGTCCCGCCAACGTACACGGTGTCATTATCGGTTTTGGTCAGTGTGGTGACACCGCCGTCTAAGTTCACTATCGGCGAAAAGACGCCTGTCGCGATGTTGACACGGGCGATACGATTAGCAGTCACGCCTCCGGCGCTGGTAAACGAGCCGCCGAGCAGATAGTCGTCGCCAGAGAGGTGAAGGACTTCACTGACGCCACCATTCAGTCCGCTGCCGACGGGAGACCAAACGCGGGTTTGAGGATCAAAAATGGCGAGACGATTAGCGGCGACGCTTCCCGCCGCGGTAAAACTGCCAGCGACGAGCAGACGCGGGGCAATGGGGCCGGTGTCATCGGGGTCGATGACGATGATTTCGGTGACTCCGCCGTTGGTGCTGGCGAATCCGGTGACGGGGCGCCATGAGTCGCATTGGGCATATGCGATAAACGCAGACAACAACAGACCGCTGATGGCGGCAAGTGAGGCTATACGCACGGTGAGCACCCTTCTTGACAGTGATTAGTGAAGGGTCATTCTAGCCGATGTGTCAACCATCCCTGCATCGCATCAACAGACGAGAACATGCAACTTCCCGCGATAAGTGTTGCTTTTCGGATACCTACATCGGCTTTTTACCGATGGTCTGATCGAAGACTTGCAGCAGCTTTTCTTTGTCGAAGACCATCTCAGCGCGGGTCATGCCGACGATGTCGTATTCGGGGGTCAGTTCGATGGCGTCGACCGGGCAAGCCTCTTCGCACATGCCGCAGTAGATGCAGCGCAGCTCGTCGATCTCGAACTTGACGGGGTACTTCTCGCGATCGTCCCACGGGCTTTCGCCCGCGGTGATGTGGATGCAGCGGGCGGGGCAGATGGTCGGGCACATCATGCACGCGACACACTTGACCCGGCCTTGCTCATCGCGATTGAGGCGGTGCACGCCGCGGAAGTTGCCCTTGTAGAGACCACCTTGCTCGACGGGCATGTCTTCACGCCGCTGCTCGGGGTACTGCATGGTGCGGCTGGTTTTGCCCTGGCCGAAGCTGGTGAAGAAGTGGCGCATGGTGACGCCAAAACCTTTGACGACTTCAGGCACGTAGATGCTCTCGAGCCGGTTGAGGGGCGCGGGGGAGATTTTGATGACGTCCTTTTCGTTGATGGGCATGCGAGCACATAGTAGATTGGAAAAAGACGACAAGCCAACCGATTGCCAAACTGCTGCCGCATTGGGCGAAACGAACCCAACAACTGGTATCCATCGGGCCTTACGCTTGGATGTGCTCGCTCCCACCAATCTCGATCTCAAAAAAGACAAAGGCCTGACTATCGCGTGGAATGACGGCGTGGTGTCGTACATTTCTATCGCGCGATTGCGAAAAATGAGCCCCAGTGCCGATATGCGCGAGTTACGTGGGCAGATGGCGGCGAACCCGCTGACGGTGCTACCTGCGAGTGCCTCGCGCGGCGGGTCGGGGCCGCTGGTAGTGACGGACGCGGAACTGGTGGGCAACTACGCGCTGCGGCTGACGTTTAGTGATGGGCACAGCACGGGGATTTATACGTGGGAGTATTTGCGGGAGTTGGGGATGGAGCAGCCGGGTTAGTCCACGTCATCGCGCGGGTAAATGCGAACGCGCGTCGGTTCGACGACCACTAGTTTGCCAGCGATAGATCGGAGTTGGATGTATGCGAGGAATGTCTGAACCGTCTGAACGACGAGCTTTCGTGCTCGCGACCCGCCAGGCCGTAGCACCACGATGCCAGCTGTGTTTGCTGGCGGAAAACGCGTGGGGTTTGTGAAGTCGGTGTCGAGGGTGATGAGACAGCGAGATTCACTGTGGCAGACCGACGCGATGACGTGATCGGGCTTACCGCAGAGATTTTGTGCGGGAACCGACGAACAGTCGTGGCCCGCTGCTTCGAGCAATCGCTGAATAGAAGGACCGAGGTTTTCATCGAGCTTGAAAAGCATGCACGTAGTTTACGAAGCGGCCTTCGTAGGAACATCAACTGCGAAACTCCGCGAAGCCTCCGCGCCGTACGCGATCGCAGCCCGCACGTCGGCTTCGGTGAGGTGCGGATACTCCTTCAAGATATCAGCGACCGATTCGCCATCGGCCAACCAATCAAGAATCAGCGACACCCAGATGCGCGTACCGCGAATGACGGGTTTGCCGAAGCAGACTTGTGGGTCAACGCTGATGCGTTCGAGTTGTTGCTTGCGGGTTTCTGGGGTCATACATAAGTGTATGAGCGATCAGGCCGGCGCAGCCTCGGCGGTATCCGCTCGCATAAACAGCACTTCGCCCTTGGCAATCTGCTGGCCGGGCTTGAGGGCGTGGGGGCCGGCGAAGGTGCAGAGTTGTTCGAGCGTTGCACCAGCAGGCGGCGTGCAGTTCCAGATTTGCCAGAGCTGGGCCATTTTCTGGGGCATGGCGGGGCTGAGCAAAATGCTCGCGATGCGGAGGGCTTCGGCGCAGTTGTAGAGGATGCCTTCGAGGGCGATGCGTTGTTTGCTGGTCGTGTCGGCGTCCATCGTCTTCGCGATGCTGAACGGCCGAGTCACGTTGATGAAACTATCGACGGCTCGCACGATGATGAGGCCAGCGAGAACGCAGCCGCCTACGTCGTGTGAGTTGGACGCACGCAGCCCTTCGCCCAAAGCGTTCTTGCAGATATCCGACCAGTTGAATTCCTGCGTGGCGTCAGTGGCGAAGGCGCGCCAGGCATCGGCGGCTTGATTGCCGGGAACTTTGCCCCCAAAATACTTCTCAATCATGTTCCCCACCCGGCTCGTGCTGTTGCCGATGCCGTTCGCGAGGTCGCTGTTGTAAACCTCCACAAACTTGCTGTGGCTGAAGTCAGCGTCGGTGGCATGCAGCGGGCCTTGCGTGAGCAGGTACCAGCGCACAGCGTCGAGGCTGTACTTGTTTGCGTACGCCTCGAGTTGTTCAATCTCGATGAAGTTCTTGAGGCTCTTGCTCATCTTCCGGCCTTCTCGCACCCAATAAGCGTGGCTGTAGACCGTGGTGGACATGCCCACGAAGTTGAAACGCGTGCCTTGGGCTGCGGTGTCTTGCAGAGCCATGAGCATGGCCGGCCAGATGACGGCGTGGAACCACAAGATGTCTTTGGCGATGAAGTGGGTGCAGGTTGCATTCGTTCGCTGCTGAGCAGCGACTTCGCCACGGAGTGGCGAAGCACCAGGCCACAACTCACGGCGATCATCGGTATCAACCACGCTCAGGTAGTTGAACAACGCATCGATCCACACGTAAATGCGATGCTGTTCATCGCCCGGCACGCGAATGCCAAACTGCGTCGCAGGGTCGTCGGTCACGGGGCGCGAGATCGGCACGTCATTGAGACCATCGCGCAGACGGCCCAGCACTTCGTTGCGGCGCGCATCGGGCTGCACGAACGTTGGATTGTCGTCAAAATGCTTCTGCAAGCGAGCCTGATATGCGCTGAGCTTGAAGAAGTAGCACTTTTCCGTGCGGCGAACCAGCGGTTTGCCCGTCACGGTGCTCTTGTACTCTTGTTCCTTGGCGACGGTTTCAGTCAGGTACTCCTCCTGATTTTCGTCGTACCACCCTTCGTAGCTGCCTTGATAAATCGCGCCGCTCTTGATCAACGCGCTGACGTACTCGACCACGCGCGTCTTGTGACGGTCTTGCGTGGTGCGAATGAAATCGTCGTTGCTGGCGTTGATAAACGCAAACGCCTTTGCAAACTCCGCCGCGTTTCGATCTGCCCATTGAATGGCTGACATGCCGTGCGCTGCGGCGCTGGTCACCACTTTGTCGGCGTGCTCGTCGGTACCCGTCAGGAAGAAAACTCGCGTGCCGCCCGTGAGGCGTTCGAAGCGGGCCATGCAATCAGCGACGAGCGTGGTGTAGCAATGCCCGATATGCGGGCGGTCGTTGACGTAGTAAATGGGCGTGGTGATGTATCGGGGCATTGGGGCAGGTTATGAGGCGAGGTGACAAACGCAAGCACAAAAGCGCAATGGCCGCGCGAGAGTCGTGCGGATTGACCGGCGAGATTGCACCGCACACGGAAAAACTGCCCGGCGTAGTACCATCGCTACGATGGTGATGTCAAGAGAAGTTGTTTCCGGAGGTTGCAGTATGCGCACGCACGAATCATCTCGCAAGTCACTTTCATTCAAGCACTTGGCTATCTCGGCGGCGGTCGTCGTGCTCTTGGCTGGCCAGGCAATGGCACAGACGCGGGCAGGCGGCGACGGGCGAGCACTGGAGCGCGACCTGCGCGTGGGCGGCGGCGGGCTTTCACCGCGCGCCAACTTTTATGACGAAGTCCAGCTTCGCAACGCCATCATTACAGGCAACGTGGGCGGCGGCAAGGCATTCCGTGGCAGCGTGGGCTATACCGCGCCGGGCGAATTCCGCGGTCGGCTTTCGGGTGCCAGCACCTTTGCTTTCCGCCGCGACAGCACGAGTGCCGGCCAGATTCGTGGCGGCGATGCACTGCGGTTTCAATTCAACAACACCACCGGCACAGGCGGCTCACGGGCTGGGTACTTCTCGAACTTTGGCAATACGGGTCGCAACGCGGCGACATCGAAGCCGGGCGGGAATGAACAGATCACAGCACCTCGGCCGCGCATTGTGACCGACTTGGATAACGAGCAACTCCGCTCGGGCACGCTGCGCAGCACGGCGACATTCACATCAACATCGAGCCTTTCACCCAGCGTGGTTGGATATCAGTCGCAGGGCCAGCAGCGCGTGACGGCGAGCAGTTTGCTGGGCCTGCGGACGCGCGACTCGGATGAAGACATCAAGCGGCCCGGATTGATTGAATCACTCAACACCGACACGCTGCTGGCACAAGACAAATCCGTGCAGCGCACGCAAGCCGAGAATGTGCTGAAGAATCAAGACGGTCGCGTGCCCGACACGCGCACTTTGTATGACGATTTGCGCGATCGGCTGAACAAGGGCGATGAACAAACCCCGCGCACCAAGCCCGTTGAGCCCGTGCCTGCGGAAGCAGTTCCGGAAGCCAAGTCTGAACCCTCGCGCGAGAAAGCCGAATGGGAAAAGCGGCTGGATGACATGCGTGCGCGACTGCTCGGCAAGGATGGCGGGCTGGCGAAGTCCAATACCGATGGCAAAACCGACGAAGCCAAACCCACGGACCTTGATCCGCGCACGCTTGAGTTGATCCGCCGAGCGGGCGGGCAGACGAATCAGTTCATCGATCCGGCGACGGGCAAAACCGATCCGTTTGCAGTAGCGATGAACAAAGGCCAGCAGTTACTGGCGTCGGGCAGGTACTTCGATGCGGAAGAGCGTTTTGCCAACGCACTGCAAATCAAGCCAGGCGACCCGACGGCAACGGCTGCACGATTGCATTCGCAGCTTGGTGCGGGCTTGTACTTGTCGGCGGCGCTGAACTTCCGACAGATGGTGCAGCAGAACCCGGAAGTAACCGGCATGAAGTACACCGGTGCCGCGATTCCGCCTGTCGAGCGATTGACATCCATCGCCGCTGACTTGCGGGCCAACATCACCAACGCGGCCAACGCCGGGCAGACTCCGCTCGCGAGCGATGGTCTGCTGCTTGCCTACGTGGGCTGGCAACTGGGCGAGCCTGCCACGATTCGCAGCGGACTGGACGTTGCCAAGCGCGGCAGTGCGGGCAAAGGCGACAACCAGCCAACGATTGAAGACAACGCGGCGTTGGTGCAACTGCTTGAAGGCGTGTGGCTGGCTGATCAACCCAAACCGTGAGCCGTCGAGCAGCATCAACACGAGCAATGAGCATTGTCGAAGAGTGAAGTTCAAACAGGAACGAGAACGCATTGAGCAGCAGTGAGACGCCGACACTTTCGCAGGCCGCCGGGAACCAAGACTTGTCGCGTCAAAGTGCCGCGCATGTGCTGAGTAGCGCAGGTGCTGCGCCCACATCGAACACCGGCGCAGCGAGTGCGCCGGTGAATATCACGGATTTTTTGACCGATGGTTCGCTGGCTGCGTTGTGCGGTGAACTCAGTAATCTTGCTGGCGTCGCGGTTGAGCTGCGCGACGCGCACGGACATGCCATTCGGCGAAGTTTGGATGCGAGCAACATCGCATGGCACGTGGATGAGCGGCCCACCGCTGACATGCCTGGTCAGAGCATGATTCCCCTGCGTTTGGGGCCATTTACCATTGGCTCACTCGTGGTTGCGGCGGGCACACCCGTGCTTGCGAACGACGCGCGCAAGCGCCTCGAGCAGATGCTGAATCTGCTTGCGAGTACAACTACTGAACTGTGCTTCCACGAGCTTGAACTTCGCCACCGCATCAAAGAAGTTGCGGCCCTTGCTCGCATGAGCAGTTTGCTGAATCGCGCAACCAGCCCCGAGAAGGTGCTCGACGTCGCGATGGACTTGGCCCTTGATGTGCTGGGTATGGACGCAGGCTCAATCATGCTGCTGCGCGAGCGCGACGGCGAGCTTTCGGAAAGTGAAGAAGACTTGGTCCTTGCGACCAGCCGCAACTTGTCGCAAGGCTGGCTCGATTTTCCGCAGCCTTTAAGCAAAGACCGCACGTTTGATCGACTTGCGATGAGCGGACAAGTCGTCGTCAGCGAAGATATCTCGCACGATGATCGCGTGCTGATTCCTGACCGCGCTGCTGAAGAAGGCTTGGGTGCTGCGCTGCATGCTGGGCTTGTTTTCAAGAACAGGCCGCTGGGAGTGGTGCGGTTGTACTCGCGCGTGCCACGAAGTTTTGATGATGCCGACAAGCGTCTGCTTGCAAGCATCGCGAGCCAGGCTGCCGTCGCGCTTGAGCAAAGTCGGCTGCTGCGGCTGGAAAAAGAAGAGCAGGTTTTGCAGCGGCAGTTGCAACTTGCAGCAGATGTGCAGCGGCGGATGCTGCCGCGAGGCGTGCCCAACTTTCCCAACCTTGATGTTGCGGCGCGGTACATCCCCAGCTTTGAACTCGGCGGCGACTTTTACGACTTCATCGATTTGAACGGCCACTTGGGCTTGGTGGTGGGCGATGTGGTGGGTAAAGGCATCGCTGCAGCACTGCTCATGAGCAGCGTGCGTGCGAGTCTGCGGGCCTTTGCACAAGACTTGTACGACCTTGACGAAATTGTGAGCCGCGTGAACCAGGCGATGTGCCGGGATACGCGCGATTTTGAATTTGCGAGTCTGTGGTACGGCGTGCTTGATATTCACAAGATGCGGCTGACGTATTGCAGCGCGGGACACGAACCGCCATTGGTAGTGCGAGTGCCCAAGCACCGTGCGCCGACCATGGCCGACATGGACGAACTGACCGTTGGCGGCATGGTCGTCGGCATCGACCCCAGCCAGCGCTACCAGCGCGCGGTCTTTGATATTCGCTCAGGCGATGTGCTGGTGGCATACACCGACGGCTTGCCCGACGCGACGAATTTCAACGGCGAACGCTTCGGCAAGCAGCGCGTGCGCAACGCTGTGATGAAATGTCTTCAAGACAAACCCAACGCCAACGCGGGCGAAATCGTCGAGCGATTGCTGTGGGAAGTGCGCCAATGGAGCGGCTTGAGCAAGACGCGAAGCGATGACAAAACGCTGGTTGCTGTGCGCGTGCGCTGAGTCGATCAAGCAAACTGCGTTACGCAGCTCGGCCATCGCCGACGTTTTCATTCATGCCCAGCAAGCTGCGAATGTTCATCATCTTGCGTTCGACATGCTCAAGAGCACTCTCGGCGTTCGCGATGGAATCAAACGAGTTGCTGCTTGGATCAAACGTTGCATGCGGTTGCCATGGGCAAGGCAGCGGGCCTGCAAAGGGAATGGTGTCTGCCTCGCGCTGCTGGCTCGCGTTTAGCTCAACCGACTCATCACCTTGTGCGATGCGCAAACGCATGTGTCCTGACTCCTCGCTACCCACCACCATCATTCCACTACACTCAGTTCTCATCGGTTGAATGTGAAATGCGATTGCGTGCGAAGGAGCGATGTTCGCACGTTACACGGTGGTGACGTGCCCGCACGATCGAACCGACCGACGCGACCGTTCCATCTTCGCGGCTCTTTACCCCGAAAACATCTGCGAGGATCCGTCTCAAAACTGACCGCATGACGACGGATCGCGAAGACGGGGGCAGTAAAAACTCGCCAGCCTCCGCCCGAAAACTGCAAAGCACGCTCACGCACGAATGGTTATGTCGCCTTCGCAACACGCTGGCCGATCTTCGGCTCGGTGCCGGCTCGCAGCCGGGCAATGTTGGCGCGGTGCGTGTAAATCACCAGCAGCGCGAGCACGATAGTGAGGCCCAGATACCACGGTCCGGAGTCGCGCGTGAGTGCGGCTGCCGCGTCATTCGCGCGAAACGCGAGCAGAAGCGCCGTCGTCAGCGGCAAACTGCAACCAGCGAGAATGCTTGAGATGCTGACGATGCGCGTGCGCCACAAACTGAGTCCGTAAACCCCCAGCGCCATAACTCCCACAATGGTGAGCACCGGAAAAACACCCAGCAGCGCGCCGAACGCCGTGGCGACGCCCTTGCCGCCTTTGAGCTTCAGCCAAGGCGTGAAGACGTGACCCAGCACCGCCGCAATCGCACACGCCAGCCACACGGCAGTAGGCGTACTTGCACTCGCGAAGCGTCCGATGGTGTGCAGCAACACGCCCGCAACGACAACGGGCACGAGCCCCTTGAGCATGTCGAGCGTGAAGCCAATGAAGAAGTACTTGCGACCCAGCGCACGACCCAGATTGGTCGCACCGGGGTTGCCCGAGCCGACATTGCGAATATCAACGCCATTGAGCTTGCCCACCAGCAGGCTAAAGGGAATCGAGCCGCTCAGAAAAGCGGCGAGAATGAGCAAGGGAGCGAGCACCGGCAGTTCCATAGAGAGGATGCTAGCCGCGAGTTGCGGACGTCACATGCCGCCGCGGTTCACGCCACCAGATTGCATTCGCGCAGCACTACGCCTCGCTCGCGCGTATCCGCCGATACGTGATCTCCACATCCCCATCCAGCGCCTTCACCCGGCACAACTGAAACTGCCGCGCGTTGCTGAGCTTCTCAGCCACCCGCCCCACTGCCGCACTGCGGGCTTGTTCATCGGCAAGCAACATCGGCGCGATGTAAACCACCGCCTCATCAACCAAGTCATACTCAAAGAGCGAACCAAGCAAGCCCGGCCCACTTTCAACCATCACCGTGGAAACGTGATGATCTCGCGCCAGAGCCGTCAGCAACTCGCGAAGATTCAGTCCACCGCCGATCCCTTGGTCGGCAACCGGAATGATCTCAACACCAGCTTGATCGAGGGCCGCACGCTTCTTCGCGGTGTATGTGCCGCTTGCCATGCTGCGTTCGCACGCAACCAGCGTGGGAAATTCTCGCGCCGTTCGCACAAGCTGGGTTTCAAGCGAAATCTCAAGCCCCGTGTCAGCAATCACACGCTTCGCAACTCTTCGCGGCGGCCTGGGCACCCGCGCATTCAGCATCGGATCATCAGCCAACACCGTCCCAATGCCCGTCAAAATCGCGTCAACGCGCCCGCGAAGCTGATGCACGCGCTGGCGTGCCCACGTCCCGCTAATCCACTTGCTCTCGCCAGTGCGCGTCGCAACGCGGCCATCAATCGTCTGCGCCCACTTCGCGATGACCCACGGCAACCCAGTCGTGACGCGCTTGACAAAAGGCAGACTGACTCCCGTCGCCACCGCACTCGCGCTGCTTTGCCGAGCGATGATGCCCGCTTCACGCAGCCGCATCGCACCGCCCGCTTTCATCGGGTTTGGGTCAGTCACGGCAAAGACAACTTCGCGAATCCTCGCGGCAACCAGCGCATCGCTGCATGGCGGGTTGCGTCCCCAGCTATTGCAAGGTTCCAGCGTTACATATGCAGTCGCGCCGGCAACATCCTCGCCGCGCGAGCGTGCATTCGCGATCGCTTCAACTTCGGCGTGAGCACTGCCAAACTGGCGATGATGCCCCACGCCAACGACGCGGCCCGCCTTCACGATAACGCAGCCCACCAGCGGATTGGGTTCGGCCCGACCACTCGCACGTAATGCGCAGCGAGCCGCGAGATTCAAATATCGAGCGTCGTCGTTTGCGTGCGCATCATCTTTCACGCAGCATTGTTGCCGCACTATCGCACGCCGCACTCGCGAGATTACACGATCTTGCAACGCCCCGCTTCGCACGCATCCTTGCGACCCGTCAGTCGCAGGCGATACTTCGCAAAGAACTTGTACCCCAAATCAGCCAACCATCGCAGTCCAGGCCACGCACTCCACGCCAGCAGCCAGCCCCAGCCTACAGCGGCATAAGCCCGGCGGAAAACTTCCATGCCGGTTACAAGTTTGCCACTTGGCAACACGCCGTGAATTGAACCCATGACGTTTTCAAACGTCGTGCCGTACGCAGTCGCGTCAAACGACGGACTCGCGATGTCAATGAGAATCAGATTACCGCGCCCCTTGTCCATGCGGGCCATCATGTTGGCTTCATGCTTGCAAAGTGGGCAATCACCATCAATAAGAATGCGGAAGGGGAGTTCTTGCACAGGTTTGTATTCGTCGCGAACTGCGAACTGGATCAAAAACAAAGAAAGGCAGCCCCTCCAGGCTGCCCTTCAATCCGGCGAGTCTCCCTCCGAAACTCGCGGACGCACGCAATAATGCAACCGGTATCTAACCATATTTTGTGATCCGATGCAAGCCCCCGATTGTGCTGTTCCGGTGAAAACACGGGTACAAATCATTTTCGTTCGCACTTCATTCGGTCATGTTGCTGCAAATTTATGCCGATTACCCATGCCATGGACATCGCTGGACTTGCAACGTCACTCTCGAATGTGCAGCTTCAAAGCAGCATCGATGTTGCTGTGACGAAGAAAACGCTGGACATTCAGAAGCAGCAAGGCGCCGCCATCGTGCAGATGCTCGACTCCGCGAAGGACGTGGGCAAGTCCAGTTCCACCAACGCAGGCGTGCAAGGCCTAGACCTTTATGCCTAGTCCTTTGTGCGTACGCACGCCCATACGCTGCCTGCGTGCACGAAAACGCACTACTTGCCCACATCTTCACGCGCAGCCAGTCACTGGTTGAGTCCTTTCCGCAGGTGCTGCTGGGGCCCGGTGATGATTGCGCCGTGATCGAAGTCAACGACGGCTCACCCATCCTGTTCAAGGTCGATCAACTCATCGAGCATCGACACTTCACAAGCGAAACGCCGCTCTCGCTCATCGCCCGCAAAGCCATCGCTCGCCCACTCTCCGACATCGCGGCGATGGCAGGCTCGCCCGTTGCCGCACTCGCTGCCTGCACGCTGCCCAAAGACTTTCCGCAGGCGCGAGCCGATGCGCTGTTTGATGCAGTGAATGCCGCAGGCATCGCGCTGGGCGTGCCGGTCGTAGGAGGCGACATCGCCAGCTTTCGCGATACAAACACCGCAATTGTGCTGAGCATTTCGCTCATTGGCCGTGTGCATCCCCGTCGCGGTCCGGTGCGCCGCAGCAGCGCATGCGTGGGCGACCACGTGTACGTGACAGGCAGCGTCGGCGATACCTTCGCAGCCGCGCCCACGCCGCAAGACGCCTTCCCCGGCGGCGGCAAACACCTGCGATTCACGCCGCGACTGCAAGAAGCAACCTGGCTTGCCGATTCGCTGGATGGCCAACTCCACGCGATGATGGATATCTCCGACGGGCTGGGCGTGGACGCTGCTCGCATCGCGCTCGCATCAGGCATACGCATCGAACTCGACGCTTCCGCGATTCCGCTCACGACCCCCACACGCGGCGTCGAACAATCAATCGCGGACGGCGAGGACTACGAATTGCTCTTCACCGTCGATCCCTCGGCCGTACTGCCCCAACGCGTTCCAGGCAGCGGCACGATGCTCACTCGCGTCGGCGTTGTCACGGCAGGCAGCGGCTGCGGCCTGCGAATCGGCCCGCAAACCATCGACATTTCAACGCGAGGCTGGGAACACGCATGATCACCTTCACACGCACATGTACCGACGAAGGCGCAACCGCCGCACTCGCAGCAGGGCTCGCAGATGTGCTCGCACCCGGTGATGTCATCACGCTCGAAGGTGACCTGGGCGCGGGCAAGACCACCTTCACGCGTGAACTCGCGACTGCGCTGGGTGTGCCCGCTGGTAGCGTCAGCAGCCCCACGTTTGTGATCGTGAATATCTATCCCGTTCCTACACGCCGCGATGGACTGGCTCGACTGGTACACATCGACGCATACCGCGTAACCAGCGACGAGGACTTGGAGCCGCTCGGTTGGGACCAGTTGTTTGACGCCAACACCAAGCAGGCGGCACGCGATGCGATTGCAATCGTCGAATGGCCCGGCAATGTGGCCCACGCGATGCCCGCTGAAAACGCTCGCGTGCACATCCGCATCCGCGCAACCGGCCAGCACGCCCGCGAGTTTTCGCTCATTTTTCCAGACGATTTTCGCTCGCGCAAGTTCGCCGAGTGGCTCATTGACCGCCCGCCCATCCGCTGCCCCAAGACCACGCGCTGGACCAAGCCCACGGCACCAACCTACCCGTTCTTCGACAAGCGAGCGCAAGACAGCGACTTGTTTGGCTGGCTGACGGATAGCTACAACATCGCGACGCCGCCCAAGGAAGAGTGACCGCGTCGCCAAGCCTCCACGCATAATTCTCGCTACCTTGCACGCATGATTCTGATCACGGGCGCAACTGGCTTCATCGGCTCGCAGATTCCCGCGCACTTGCACGCGTTCGGCGTGCCGCGTGATGCCATCGCAACACCCGCTCGCGACACATTCAACCTCGCACAACCCCACTCGCTCGCAGGCGTGCTCGATCGCTACCAGCCGCGCGTCATCATTCACTGCGCCGCGATGCGCGACTTGATGCACTGCGAACGCGAGCCCGAACTCGCCATCACCGTGAACATTCACGCCACGGCCGCACTCGCTGACTGGTGCAATCACAACGCTGCTCGCATCATCTATCTCTCCACCGATCAAGTCTTCGACGGCGTTCGCGGCATGTACCTCGAAACCGATCCGCGCCGACCCATCAATCACTACGGCGTCACCAAAGCGCTCGGCGAAGACGCGACGCGCGTGGCAACCCACGCAACCGTCGCGCGCATCGCGCTCACACTCGGACACACGCGCGAACGCACCCGCAGCCCCAACGAGTTCGTGGTCTCCAACCTCCGCGCGGGCAAACATGCCACACTTTTCGAGAATGAGTTTCGCACGCCGGTACTCGTCAGCGACGCCGCCCGCACACTTTCCGAACTCGCAACGATGCCCAGCCCTCCCACCACCATCCACGTGGGCGGCCCCGAACGCCTAAGCCGGGTGGAGATGGGCACCGGCATTGCCCGCGGCTTCTCGCTCGACACCGCGCTGTGTCTGGCAACCCGCCACCAACCGCAAGCAACCGGCTTGCAGCGACCGCTCGATACGTCAATGGACACTTCGCTTATCAGACGTTCCCTAACGCATCCGCCCCGCTCCTTCAGCGATAGCGTCCGAGAACTCGCATTGACCGAGCCACCGGCCACCTGACCGTCGTCATGCACTTGCAGCCCGGTCGCCGATGATAGATTGTCACCCAAGTTCTTTTCGGACAGTTCACTCTGTTCGCAAGAGAGCCGATGTTTGAAGGCCCCCCGGGTCTTGGCGGTACCAACCGTCGTGATACCATGGGGCCGTTGCGGGTTCAACTCGATTCGTAGAAAGGTATTAGAGGTCAATGCCGCCGCCTGCGGACATGCTTGCTGTGCCGGTTGTGCCTCCCGCAGGTCGGGGGCAGAAGTTGCGTGCGCTGGTGTTGCTATCAGGCGGCGTGCGACAAACGCAACTCGCCGCGGGACTTGGCAGGCCGCTGGTTGACCTCCCCTTGCCAGGCGGTCGGTCGCTGTTGTCGGCATGGCGCGATCACGTGAGTGGCGTGAAGGACCGAGCAGGGCTCGCGGATACCGCGATGCGCGTGATTGTGAGCAAGCCGCTCGCGCTGCCTCGTAACGTCGTAGCGGTGGCGGGCGTGAACATTTCGCTCGAGTACGACAAGATCGAACTCCGCGGCACGGGCGGGCTGATTCGTGATATCGCCGACGACTACGGCGATGATGACGAAGTGCTGGTTGCCACGGCAAATCAAGTGCTTTTGCGGCCTTTGCATGAGTTGTACAGCATGCTGGCCAATCTGAACGCGGACATTGGTCTGCTGGCCGAGCCAGGCGGCGGGGCGGTGGGTGTTCACCTGATGCGGTGTGGAGCCCTGCGAGAAATTCGCGCCAAGGGCTTTGTGGATTTGAAGGAACAGGCACTGCCTGAACTCGCAAAAACGTGCAACGTACGCGTAGTGATGAGCCAGCGACCCGTCGCGCTGCCGGTGCGCACGCTTGAACAATATATCCGCACGCTGCGCGCCATGTCAGAAGGCACGGCGGAGCTTTCAGCACCCGACCCATACTCCGAAGAATGGACCCCCACTTTCTCGCTGGTTGATGAAAGCGCGACCGTGGCGAAGGACGCGCTGGTGCACGACTCCGTGGTGATGGCAACCGCCAAGGTCGGGGCAGGTGCGGTGCTGGTGCGATCTCTCGTGTGCGAAGGTGCAACGGTGCAGCCTGGGCAGACCGTGTTCGACACCATCGTCGCGTCGAAAATGCCCGGAGGCAAAGCATGACGCGCACCATTGGCTACGGCAAATGGGAGACATGGCACTTCATCGCTGCAGCGGCCTTTGCGGCGCTGGCGGTTGTGCTCACGCTGCCGGCGTGGCGCGACATTTATCAGATTGCGACGCTCGACGAGGAGCAGAGTCACATTTTCCTCGTGCCGGTGGTTTCGGCGTGGATGTTCTGGGCGCGTCGGCTGCGGTTGCGGACATGTCCTCCTGCGGGAACGTTCATCGGGCCCATGATTGTCGCGCTGGGTTTCTTTTCGTATGTGTTTGGGTACAACAACGCCGTCGCGAGCATGTGGCATGCGGGCGCAGTGGCGATTGTGGTGGGCTGTGTGCTGACAGTTTTGGGCAAGAACGTGCTGTTTCAGTTCTTGCCGGCTTTTGTGGTTTTGGTGTTTATCGTGCCCATTCCCGGCGTCATTCGCCAGCAAGTCAGCGGGCCTTTGCAGGTTGCAACCGCGATTGTGACGCAGGTGATTCTTGATATCTTCAGTGTGCCGCTGGAGCGAACGGGCAACGTACTGGTCATCAACGGGCGCGATGTTGCGGTGGCGGAAGCGTGCAACGGCATGCGGATGATTTTCGCGCTGGTCTTGGTCAGCTACGCGTTCGCGTTCAGCATCCCGCTGCGGAATACGACCCGGCTGCTGGTGCTGGTGTGTAGTCCCGTTGCGGCATTGATTTGCAATGTCATTCGACTCATTCCCACCGTGTTGGTATACGGCTATCAAGCCGAAGGCAGCAAGATGGGCGATCAATTCCACGATTGGTCCGGCTGGTTCATGCTTCCCATTGCGTTCATGCTTTTGATGGTCGTCATGCGAGCGCTCAAATGGGCGCTGCTGCCGGTCATGCGGTTCAATTTGGCGTACCAGTAACTCAGTGCTCTGTAACCATCCATGCGTTCGATTTCGTTAACCATCTCTGTCGCACTGCTCGCCGCGTTCTACTTCACGACGCGCGACTATCCCACGGCTGAGAAGGCCGACCCGTATCACACGCACATTTTGCAAGCCGTTGAGGGCACGCCCGACATGCTGGGCAAGTGGCGGCTGGTGAAGAAAGAAGAACCGCCCGCGGCAGCCCAGCAACTTCTGCGTCCCAACGCACTGCTTGCCCGCTACATGGTGAAGGACGACACAAATACTTGGGCGAGGCTGATCGTGGTGCAAACCCGCGACTCGCGCGACATGGGCGGGCACTATCCGCCTGTCTGTTACCCCAGCAGCGGCTGGGAACGCGATGCCGAGTGGCCGGCCTCAAAGACGGTAACTGTCGGGGATATGCAGATTCCCTATCAGGTCTACACCTTCAAGCAGCGGGCCTTCCCGCGTGATCGGCGGACCAAAATCTATGGGTTCTTCGCGATTCCAGACAGCGGCTTCCGGACGGATATCAAATCTGTTCGCAAGGCAGCCGAAGATTATCGGGTGAGGCCTTTCGGTTGCGCACAGATTCAGGTGATCGTGGATGCTGATACGCCGGAAGATGCTGGCGAGCGCATCTTCGTCGAACTCATGTCAGAGATCACGCCCTTACTCAAAGACCTGTCAGGCAACCCCGAATCCGCCTTGCAGAAAGCCTCTCGCATGTCGCAGAAAGAAAAGTCATGAGCCAGCAACTCCCCACGCAAGCCATACAACTTGCCCCGCCGCCGCCGGGCGATTTTGGCGGCGTACACAAGCAGACCAACATCATCAAGGTCATTCACCACTTGTTCCGCGGGCGATACCTGCTGACGGCGGCCTTGGCTGCGCTTGGGTTGCTGCTGGGCGTGGGCCTGGGCTGGCTGAGTCAGCGCCCGGTCTATCAGAGCACAGCGACCATTCGCATCCAGCCGCTGATGCCAAACTTCAAGCAGAACTATGACGTGATGCCCATGTTTGACAGCTTCGTGGGCACGCAGGTCAACTTCTTGCTGCAGCCGCGCACGATCAAGCAGGCAATGCTCTCGTCCGATTGGCAGGCGATTGCTCCCGGCAGTGATGCATCGGCTGAAGAAGAGTTTCGCAGTGCGCTCAACGTGCGCCGCGGCGGCCGCGATCAGTCAGAAATCATTTTGGTGACCTACAGCAACGAAGATGCGAAGACGGCGTTTGTCGGTTTGACGCAAACGTGCCGGGCATATGAACGCGTCTTCGGTGAAGGCCAAGGCCGGGAACTGAACGACAAGCGTGCGTCGCTGATTCGCGATGAAATCGGGCGTTACGAGCGCAACATTACTGATGCGATGTCGCGCATCAAGTCGCTGGCCGAAGACTTGGGCACCAACGACCCGCAGCAACTGCTCAACCTCGCGACGGCCAAGCGTGCAGAACTGCAAACGCAGATTTTCGTGACTGAAACGCGCCTGCGTGCGATGGGCATCATGGTCTCAAATGAAGACACGCCTGCGGACGGCACCGAGCCAGCAACGCAAGCCGAACCCGCGCGCGATCGCAAAGATTGGAGCAACGAAGAAATCGCCCGCGTTGATAACGTGATGGGCACACTGGTTGATCGCTTGAATGAGGCGCGCGAGCGTTACCAGGCGGGCATCAACAACGGCTTGCAACCCGCGCACATTCAGATGAAGCGGATCGAAAACGAAATCAGCAACTTGCGTGATCAGATGGACGCTCGCAAGCAGGCTTGGCTTGGTGGGCAAGTTCCAGAAGAAGTGCTTGGTCAGCCCGGCGGCGACATCGACACGCCCGAAAGTCTCAAGCGCCAGTTGGAAGATCTCAAGCGCCAGCTTGATGAAGAAGGCCGCAAGGCCAGCCAGTTGGCGGGCAAAGCGCAGGAAATGTCCAACTTCAATCAACAGCTCAAAACCAACACCGAGCAGCGCGACGAAATGCAACGCTCGCTCCGCGATCTTGACCTCAACAACCGGCTCCGCACCGAAGCCGGCTTGATTACCGTGCTCTACCCCGAAAATGAACCCAAAAGCCCCAGCAATGACACGCGACTGAAATTCGCGGGCGTGTTTGGTTGCCTGGGCATGTTCATTCCCATCTGTGCCATCGGCATCTTCGGCATGACCGATCGGCGGTATCGCTACAGCGACGAAGCTATCGACGAAGGTCCCGCCAACACCACGCTGCTTGGTATTCTGCCTCGTTTGCCCAGTGACCTCAGCGATGCTGAACAAGCGGCGGCAGCGGCACACTGCGTCCACCAGATTCGCACGCTGATTCAAATCGGCGGCAAGGATCGCCGGGTGCTTGCAGTGACGAGCAGCAATCCTGGCGACGGCAAGACCAGCATGACGCTGGCCCTCGGACTTTCGTTTGCAAGCAGCGGCAGCAAGACGCTGTTGGTTGATTTGGACTTGATTGGCCAGGGCCTTTCACGCGGCATGCGGCTGCGTGAAACCAGCAGCCTGTTCAACGTGCTCTATGACGGCGACATCAAGGCTCGCATCAAGCCAACGCACATGGACCGCCTGCACATGTTGCCCAGCGGCACCGAAGACGACCACCGCTCGGCCAACCGCCTTGCAGAACCGCAGATCAATCGCTTGCTCGCAACGGTTGTTGATGATTACGACGTCGTGCTGATTGATACGGGCCCCGTGCTGGGCTCCATCGAAGCTCACCTTGTGTGTGCACAGGCCGATGGCGTGGTGCTGGTCGTGGGTGCCGGTCGCGCTCGCGGACAGGTCAAGAGTGCAGTCGATCAACTCCGCCGCGTGAATGCGAAGTTGCTTGGCTTGGTCTTCAACTTGGCCCAACCTCGCGACTTCAAGACCAGTGCCGCCAGCCAGAGCTTCCGCAGTATTCGTCCTGATGCGTCGCCCGCGCAGCCGTCCAGCCCGAGCGAATTCCCTGAGCTTGAGCCGCTGCCTCGCGTTGTGGCGATTGATACCAAACGTTGAATGCCTTCGCAGATCACAAGTTCGTTTTAGCACGTCGGTAGTCGTCGGTTTCGCAGCCTCGCATGTCAGCAACGCTTACGCCAACTTCACCCATTGACGCCGCAAGCCACTCGCGGTCATCCCCCAATGCTCCCACCGTGTGGGGCATGGACTGGATGGAGTTGCACGCACGTTACTGGGCGGCACGCGGCGTGCAGCTCGTTCGCGTCGGTGAGCGCACGCCGCTCGTGGCGCACGCTGAACTGTTCATGCTGCTGGACAAGCACACGCTCTCGCTCTTTCGCCTCGCGCCGATTCTCGACGACGTAAGCTGGGTCAAGCCTGAACTCATCATCGTTCGCGTGAGCGACAGTGCCAAGCAGCCTTACAGCGAGCGGCTGATTGCCGACGAAAACGGCAAGTTCATTCGCTTGCAACGCATTTACGACGCCACGCAGGTCCGCATCGGGCGTGTGGTGCTGACCAGTGATCCGGACCTGGCAGCAGTGTGGCAGCAATCTGCGGATGCCGGCAGCGGCTGGGAACAACTGCGCAAGCTCACGCGGCGAACCGATCGCTACCCCGCGAAGCTTCGCGGCAAACTCTTTGACGCCAACAACCCCGACGACCTCGCACGCTTCGGCCACGAGTTGATTCAACGCTGGCCTCGGCCCGACGCGACGATCTCGCGCATTCGCGAAGTTGCGCCGGGCATTTGGGCCGACAAAGACGCAAAGGTCGATGTTGGTTCAGGTGTGCGCGGGCCGCTTTGGGTTGGTGCGGGTCGTGAGATTTCAACCAGCACCACCGCGGTCGGACCCGCCGTGCTATGGGACAAGCCCGAGCAATCGCCGCCCAAGGAACAGATCGAGTGGCTTGAACTTGAGAACCTCTCGAGCCCGGCCCCCAAGAGCCTGCTGGAAAAACGCGGCACGGGCAAGTGGGCGCACAGTCCTTTCAAGCGACTGTTTGACATTGCCGCCGCGAGCGCTGGCATTCTGGCGACCTTCCCGGTTTATCCGCTGGTGGCACTCGCGATTCTGATCGAAGACGGCAGGCCGATTTTCTTTGCACACAAACGTGAGACCCTCGGCGGCCGTCAGTTTGGCTGCTTGAAGTTCCGCAGTATGCGCAAAGACAGCGAAGAGATCAAGGCGCGCTTGATGGCGCAGAACCAAGCCGACGGCCCGCAGTTTTTCATCAAGAACGATCCACGTTTGACCAAGGTCGGCGCGTTCATTCGCGAATATCAGATTGATGAACTGCCGCAACTGTTCAATATTGTGAAGGGCGATATGAGCGTGGTTGGGCCGCGGCCCAGCCCGTTTAAAGAGAACCAGTATTGCCCGCCTTGGCGCGAAGCACGTCTGAGCGTGCGCCCGGGATTGACGGGCCTGTGGCAGATTTCTCGCACCCGCGAGGAAGGCAACGACTTTCAAGAGTGGATCAAGTACGACATTCGTTACGTGGAAAAGCAGAGTTTCTGGCTTGATTTGTGGATCATCTGGCGCACGATCGTGCTCCTGGTGAAGCGTGCAACCAAGTCGTAATCGACTCTCGTTCAGGGAAGAACCATGAGCCTCAAACCAAAGACGTCTAAGCGCCTGCTCGCCCTCGGTGGCATCGTTTTGCTGCTCGCACTGAGCGCGGGCGGCGCACTTGCCTATCGCAAGCACAAGCAGGAGTCTGAAGTTCAGAACTTCCGCACCGAAGGGATGGCACTTGCCGAGAAGGGCGAGTATTCCAAGGCCCTCAGCCAGCTCAACCGATATCTCAAGAAGAACGACAACGATGTCGAAGCACTGACTGCCTACGCCAAGGCACGCGAGAACATCGAAGAACCCGATGGCTCGCACATCAAGCAGGCCCTTGACATCTATCAGAAAGTCCAGACGATTCGCCCCACCGACGAAAACGCCAAGCACTTGCTCGAGCTCTATCAAGTTGCAGGCTTTTTCCCCGAGGCACGCGACCTAGCTGCCAAACTGCGTCCCGCAGATTTGAGCGCGTGTACTGCCGAGCACTTTGAAGTGCTGCGCGCCGAATCCAACGCACGCATGGGCATCAAGCCTGATGACGAACAAATCAACTTGCTGCTGCGGCGCATGCTTGAGCTCAAGCCCACCGACTTCCCCACGCAAGTCGTGCTGGTCGAGCACCTGCGCGATCGCGGCAAGGCCAATGAAAGCCGACAAATTGCTCAAAGGCTGCTCGATGTCGATGACCCAACCTCAAAGGCCCAAGGCCGTTTGCTCATGGCACTCGCCCGCCGCGACGAGCCTGGCTTTGATGTCAACACCGAAGCGTTCCAAGCGTTGTGCGCACTCACGGGCATCGATCTTGAAACCGCCGGCATCGCACGCGAAGTGAAGTTTGCCTCGCCGCTCGAAGCACTTCGCTCTGCCAGCCTGTTTGACGGCATGGGCATGCACGCCCACGCCCTCGCAGTGCTGCGTGTGGGACACCAGCAGCACAACGACCCCATCATCGCGCGAGTGCTCGCTCGTCGCAGTTGGATGAGTGGTCGCTTCAACGACGTCATCGCCCTCTTCCCCGAGCCTGATCTTGGCATTCGAGGCACGCACAGCGAAATTCTTGTGTATCGCGCCCTCACGCTGATCGGCGAAGGCAAAAAGGATGAAGTCACCGCCATCACCGAAGCCTTCAAACTTCGCGCGGGCGACTTCCGTGCATTGGCATGGGGACCGGCACTCGAAGTCGTCAACGCGGAACCTCGCAAGAGTGCAGCCGATGAGCTTGCGGTATTCGACAAGGCACTGAACACAGCGAAAAACGACCCGGTTTTGCTAGTTTTCCAAGGCGATGCGTATCAGCGGCTGGGCCGACTGGGCGACGCGCGTGCATCGTGGGAGAAAGCCAGCACCAGCAGTTTGTCTCTAGGCTGGGTGCAGCCTTGGCTCAAGCGTGCGAACCTTGCGATGGCGCAGAACCGTCCGCTCGCCGCTGTGCAAGCATCGATTCCTGCGATGCGCATCGCGCCGCGCAGCATGGCGGTCTTCAGCACGTTCTTCCGCTCCAACGTCGCGCTGATCGAAGCCGGGTACGGCGATCAAGTCAACGGCGCGGAACTGCTCAGCACCGCCAATCGAATCGATGATGAACTCGCGCTCAGCGAGCAATCGCCTGACATCAAGAACTTCCGCGGCAACATTCTGCCAGGCCGGGTCCTGCTCACTTCTCGCGTCAAAGGCAAAGACCAAGCACGCAACGTGCTCGAAAAAGGCATGACCGCGCTGCCCGAGCTTTCGGCTGACGCGCTGGGCGAACTCTTTCAAACTACGCAGCGTGAGAGCATCGACGCCGAGGCAATGGTGCTGGCCCGCATGGACTCTGCAGAAGGTTTGACGCCGCGCGTGGGGCTGGCTCGCGCCAGCACGCTCTTCAAGGCTGGCAAGAAAGATGAAGCCGTCAAACTGCTGCGCGACAACTTCGACAAGGCACAAGGCGATGACAAAAAAGCCTGGCTGCGCTCACAGGCATCATTCGCCGAAGCAACGGGCATGTCTGACGCGAAGGGCGACTGGGCAGCGTTTGCCGACGCGTATCCGAATGACATCGAAGCACAACTTGCTGCACTCAATAGCGCAACGGTGCAGACCGACTTGGAACTTGTTGATCGGCTGATTGCTCGCACGCGCGAGCTTGGCAGGTTCGACGATCTCAATACGCCCGCACAACTGCGCATGGCGCGTGCGCGGGCGCTCATGACCGAGCCGGTTGATCGCAATCGCCGGGCAAACGCAATCAACGTGCTGCGCGATCTTGCTCTGCGCGAAAGCGATCTGCTCGAAGCTCGCACGTTGCTCATCGCCGCGCTAGCCATGGATCGCCCCCAAAGCGGCATTACGCCCCAGCGTGCCGATGCCATCGTGCAACTTCGCTCGCTGATTCCGCTGGTGCCTGATCCCACACCTTGGCAGCTTGAACTTGCTCGCATGTTGCGAGGTGAGGGCGACATCGCCGGTGCGAAGAACGAACTTGATCGGCTGGCAAATACGCAAAGCGTGAACCCCAGCGTTCGGCTTGCGTCGGTTGAAGAACTCATTCGCATCCGCGAGCTGAACATGGCTGCGAGCGCCCTCGAACGCATGCGCACGCAGGCGAGTGCTGAGATGAAGCCGATTGTCGAGTTGACGCTCGCCAACGCGTACCGCGCCATGGTGCGTGATCGCGAATCACTCTCGCTCTATCGTGGCATCGATCCCAAGTCGATGCAGACACCTCAGCAGGTTCTGGCACTCGCCGAAGGTTTGGCATCACTGGGTGACAAAGATCGCGCGGTCGTCGCGCTCACCCGCGCTGATGAACTGAACATGACTGCAGGTCAGTCGCAGCTTGTGCGAGCGCGGTACCTCGCCAATCACGGCACGAAGGCAGAAGCCATCGCGATGCTGCGTGAAGGCGTGACAGAAGCTCCACAGAGCATTGAAAATTGGGCGTCATACGTGTCGTACCTGGTCGAGCAGAAGGACACCGAGGCCGCGAAGGCTGTGCTGGCGGAAGCTCGTTCGGCGATGCCCAACAACGAACGCCTCGCCATGATGGTGCAGCAACTTGATGCCACGGGCGAAGCGATCTCCAGCAACATGGACCTGCAAAAGCTCGCAGATGTCGTCGAGAAAGACCCGCAGCGCCGCGATCGCGCGAAGTTCATCCGCGATCTTGATTCCTCTCGCAAAAACGCTCGCTTGGGCGACCCCAACGAAGTTGAGCGACTCAAGACCGACGCAGTTGCCGACCCTGCACTGATGGTGCTGCTGGCCCGCGTGCTCGCCACTGACACGCCTTCGCGCCTGCAAGCCTCGGCTCAGGTGCTTCGCGACACGATGGCATCGAATCCCAACAACATCGATGCCGCCGTGTTGGGCGTGGACGTGTTCCGTGCGATGGGCGACTGGAACGGCATGCTGAATTCCGCGATGGCGTGGCAGCAACTCACGCGTGCGAAGGAGTCCGATGTTGCAGTCGCCGAAGCGCGGCTGAACATGGGCCAGCGCGATGCCGCCGTCACGCTGCTGCGAACGCGCTTGCCGGCAGCCTTGCAATCACCCGACGATGAGTTCTCATACCGCGTGCTCAACCTTTACGGTCGGGGCTTGATCGCTGATAACAAGTCGACGCAAGCCTTTGATGAACTTGCTCCCGCGATGGAAAAATCCGCGATGGTTCGCTCGGGCTTCTGGCTGCCAGTCGCGGGCACGGTTCTCAGCAGCGAGTCGCTCTCTCGCAAGTGGATCGATCGTGCAACGCCTCATATGGACATGTCCAAAGAGAGCGAAGTGCTCGCGTTGGCTGGCACGCTCGCACAGATGATCGCTCGTTTCCCCGAGAGCCGCGAGCCACTGACGAATCAGGCACTTGATCTGTTGCGTCCCATCACCAGCAAGCCCGATGCATCGGCCCGCGCTATGGAAGCACTGGGTACGCTGCAACAAGTGGCGGGCAAAGTGCCCGAAGCCAAGGCAAGCTATGCCAAAGCAGTCGAACGCGACCCGCGCTCGATCTTCGCACTGCGAGGACTGGCACAAATGAACCTCGAGAGCGATCCCAACAAAGCCGCCGAGTTTGCGGCCAAGGCAGTTGAAGTTGGCGGCGCCGATGACTTGCAGTCTCTGGGCGTGGCAGCACAAGCCTGGAGTGCACAGGCCGAGAAACTGGCAGCGAGTAACGAGCCCATAGCCGCCAGCCAAGCATGGGAACGCGCCCGCACGGCCTTCGCTCGCGTTGTCGAGTCGCAACCAACAGATTTGTTCGCCCGCCTGGGACTGATCCGTGCGATGGACGCGCTGGGTAAGACCGCCGACACCATCACGCACTATGAATCGGTCACCACGATGCGAGACCTGCCGCCGGGCGTGGCTCGCTGGGCACTGCTCAACAACTTCGCGGATGCCTTGGTGCGTGCAAACCGCAACAGTCTCGACATCGAGCGTGCCAAGGGCCTGCTGCAAGAAGCCATGCAGAGCCAGCCCAACATCGCAACGATGCACGACACCTTGGCACACGTCGAAATCGCTCGCAGCGATCGACCGGCGGCCATGGCAGCCTACCGCAAAGCAGTGGCACTCGACCCGGAAATGTGGTCAAGCTGGGTCGGCTTGGCCCGGCTGCTCAAAACAGGCTCGGAGGCCGAAGTGACCGAGTCGGCGAGCATCATCCAGAAGTTGCAAAGCGCGGGCGACAAGGTGCCGGCTGATCTGCGATCACAGCTCACCGCCCTGGCGAACGAAAAGTAGAGTATTCGGACCGGAATAAACCCTACCCCGAAGTGGGCGGTAGAGGTCTGAGAATTTTCGCCCCTGGCGGTGAGCCAGGGACGTTTTTGTTGTGTAACCACCTGAAAGTATGATGTTTACACTATGTTCAACATCAGTAAAACGATTGTGCAATCTCACCCTTTTCCTTGACAACCCCGCATTCTTGGGTATGCTGTGCTATCGCAGGACCGAGGAACCTCCTGCGAATTACCTCGAAAGAGGAGGGAGTAGACAGATGAAGATTGCATCGTTTGTGGCTATTTTGGCCACCGCGGCGGGTATTGCCCAAGCCGCCCAAGTGAACGTGACCGGCGCGCACACCACCAGCGCCACTGGCAACAACCAGATCGGCGTTAATCAAGCCGCTCAGAACAGCTTCAGCGCTGGTTCAGGCAGCAACTTCGTCACCGGCGTGGTGCGTTTCAGCAACACGTTTGACGGTACGAGCCAAGTGCTCGAACTCACGCTGACCAACTTTACCTGGTCCAGCAACTCGGCCACCCCCGTCACGCTCCGCATTGACATGGTGCAAGACTACACGGTTGCCGGTTCCGCGGTTTCCGCCACCGGTAGCCACCAGTTGAACGGCAACGCTGTTTTCGCAAACAGCACCCAAAGCGCGACGGTTGTTGCGAACAGCACGCACGAGAGCACCGCTCTCCCCGTGCTGAGCTACAACAGTGGTGTTGACGGTAACAGCATCACCAAGGGCCAAGGCGCCACGACCTCCGTTGCAATCAGCGGCGGCGTGTACACCATCGCCGCTAGCTACGTCTTCACCCTCTCTGCCAACGGCGCGGTCGCTTCGATCGTGCTGCCCGACAGCGGCGTGAACAACGCATCCCTGACCCTCGTCCCCTTGCCCCCGGCGGCTTGGGCTGGCTTGGGTGGCTTGGCCTTCGTCGGTGGCGCGAGCGTTGCTCGCCGTCGCCGCCTGGCACGCGCCTAAGTGTGTGACGCAGGTGCCACGCAGTGGACTGCAGCCCTTGCGGTTGCACCGATAACTATTCTTGTTGGGAAGTGAGGCCCAACAAGAAGCAAACATGAGTACTCGCCAAGCCCCCTGTCCTCGGCAGGGGGCTTGTGTTTTTGGCGCAGAAAGTGCAAGTTGAGCCCTAAAGCATCGCCTGAATCGGTTATAGGTTACGCTTTGCTGCGCAAGAGCGACTTATTGAGCCCTACCTAGACGGAATTTCTCACATAAGTCCTAAAGATTTCTGGGCTTCGCTCAAATCTGGTGTAGATTCGTTGCATGTGCGTGCCGGAGGAGGCATTGCATAACACACTGCATTACCTCGGAAGGGTATATATATGAAGACGAATCTCTTGACTGGCAGCCTCGCTGCTTTGATCCTCGCGGCTGGAAGCGCCACCGCGGCAACGATCAACGTTTCGGGTGCTTACAACCTCAACGCCGGTAACGCAAACGCCATCGGCGTGGGCAGCGCTGGCCAGCACAGCTTCAGCCAAGGCTCTGGCAATGACTTTGTCTCGGGCGTGGTGCGCTTCAGCAACACGAGCGAAGGCAACGGCAACCAGTTCTTTGAACTCACGCTGACCAGCTTCACCTTCAGCAGCGCGGCTCAAGGCCCCGTCACGCTGTCGATCCGCATCGTCCAAGACTTCATCATCGACGGCACCGTTGGTTCCGCAACGGGCAGCCACCAGGTGAACGGCAACGCGAACTTCAGCGCTGCTGGCCAAATCGTTACGGCGAGCATCATCAGCCGCCACGAAGAAACCGAGCTGCCCACGCTGGTCGTCAACCCTGGCGCTGTGGGCATCGGCTCAGGCCCGGTCCAGACCATCATCAACCGTGGTCAAGGCGCGACGACTCCTGTCACGGTCAGCGGCGGCATCTACACGATCGACACGACCTACACCTTCACGCTCAATGCGTTGGGTCTGGGCCCCGTGAGCATCGTTCTGCCCGACAGCGGCGTGGATAACGCAACGCTGCTCTTGGTTCCCTTGCCCCCGGCGGCTTGGGCTGGCTTGGGTGGCTTGGCGTTCGTTAGCGGCAGCGCAGCTCTGCGTCGTCGTCGCCTCGCGAAGGCATCGGCCTAATCAAGCTTGTCTGACAACTGATAATCTCACACTTCTGGTGTGTGTCCCGGCGAGCCGCGTTTCATCGCGGCTCGCCGTCGTTTTGTAAGTGCATGTTTTGCGCCTGTATTGGTGTGTCGCGAACATCGACGGTGACGATTTTTGTTCGTTTTCACAGTGTTTGTAAGTCGTGAGATCATGCTGAATCCCGCGAAAAACTACCAACTTTTCTGGCATCCGCCTCAACATGGGGTAGTTTAGTAAGGTCTACGCGATTTGGTCGTTGCACGACGTGTGGCACGACTGCGCGGGACAATGTCAGGAAGGAAGATCGTGAAAAAGTTTTACGGCATCGTGGGAGCAGTCGTCGCGTCGGCGCTGACTGCAAGCAGCATGGCAGCATCGGTGAATGTCACCGGCTCGCACTCTTCTTCACTCGCTGATTTGTCCGGCGTGCTGGGAGCGAATACTTCGGGCTTCGTCACATTCAGCAGCGGCAGCGGCAACAACCGTGTGTCAGGCCGCGTTGAATACGCGAACAACCTCATCGGCAACACGCAGCGCTTCGGCCTTGCACTCACGCAGTTCAGCTTCGTGGGCAATGGCAGCACCACGCAATCTGTGACTGTGGATTTGGTGCAGGACTTCCGCATCGCTGGCAGCAACGTTGGTACCGCGCAAGCTGGTATCGCAGTTCAAGGCAACGTCGTGTTCAATCGCGCGGGCCAGCTCGTGCAAGGTACGATTCAATCGACGCACGAGAACATCAACCTCCCGCTGATTGGCTTCAACCCCAACGGCGTGCTCTCATCGAACGCCGCGACCTCATTGCTCTCGCGCGGCACCGGCAATCCACAGGGCGTGCAAGTCATCGGCGACATCTACCGCATCGCGGTGCAGTATCGCTTCACGATCAACGCCGGCGGCGGCATCGTGAGCGTTGAGCTGCCCCAGAGCCTGGGCGATGTTGCAACGCTGGTGCTCGTGCCGTTGCCCCCGGCGGGCTGGGCTGGGTTGGCAGGCCTCGCACTGGTTGGATACGGCAGTTGGCGCCGCAAGAAGCTGGTTGCTCAGCAAAACTGACGTTTTTTGATCCAATCAAAACGATGCCAAAGACGCAGGTCTTTGGCGTTTTCGTTTCTTGGGCCTTTATCAGGCAGTTGGTGTGTGAAGAACCCACGAATGGGTACTTTTTGGGCTGTGCAGGATTGACGATTCGCGTTTTCTCTGTCGACTCATCGCGTTTCCTCCCCCTCACCGGGAATGGAAGCAGGAGAGAGAGAGAAAGACAGAGTGAGAGACAATACTTCGTTTCGCATGTCTTGCGACGTTGGCTGTGGCCAGCGTCGTCGCTAGCAGTGGCATGACTGCTCAAATCACCGTGACCGGCTCCATTGCCGCGTCCACGGGCAGCATCGGCCCCGCGGCCGTCGGCAGCAACTTCACAAAACACGCAGGCACGGGTTCAGGCACGAGCCTGACGGCGGATGTCCGCATCATCAACTCAGTTGTCAATGGAGTGCAGACGTTCTCGGTCGATATCGAATCGCTCAAGTTCGACAAGTACATCAGCGGCCAGCGGTAGATCACGCTCGAGATCATTCAGGAATTCAACGTGCAAGCTGGCTTCTTGCCCAACGGCAAGGCGACGCAGGCGTTCAACGCGACGGCGAACGTTCCGTCGGCGGCTCAGACAATCGGCTTTGTTTCCGATGCGTTCCACGAAGGCACGCAAATGCCTAGGTTTCAACGCCACAACGCAACTTCAGGCAGCGGCTAGACAGCAATTGATTGCGGCACCAGCACGCCGGTTGCGCTGATGCAAACAGGTACGTATCGCATTCTCGCTCTGTACACCTTCACGCTAAGCAGTGCGAACGGCAACTGGATGGCGCTGGAAATCATCCCAGGGCAGAACGATGAAGCGGCAACGACGGGCACGCTGACCTTGGTTCCGTTGCCGCCGGCAGCGTGGGCTGGCTTGGCGATGGTCGGCGGCTTTGGATATGTCCGCAATCGCAGGCACAAGTTGTGCTCAATCGCCAGCGATGCGATGTCGTAAGTGATTGTGTGACAATGCTTGCAAGAGCGAGACGGTCGCATAACAACATCATGCGAGGTTTACGTAAACGGCAGGTGTCCTTGAGGGAGCGCTCGCCGTGGTGCTTTTTGCGGACATTGGTTGCTGCGCGGCGTCGCGTGCGTGCGCAGTTTCACCAGCTTACCGAGACAGTTTGATCTTTGCAATCGTCGTCTGGGCGAGTAAAGCCGGGCAAATCACTCGCCAAAGCGTGAGTCGTGATGCATGTTTGGGATGTGAGCCAGCTTCTGGAGGAGCGGGTTTACAACAACACTCAAGACAATGCACGGAAGGCTGGACAAACCTATGAAGACGACGACTGCTCTCAAGACTCTTGTACTGCTCGCGGGTTTGACTGCTGCGGCAACCAGCGCACACGCGGCTCGCGTTTCGATTACTGGCCATGTGAATCACGCTGGCACGGGTAGCGTTGGACCGCTGAGTGCGGGCAGCAGTGTGAACACTGCGTTCAACGCATCCGGACCAAACACGACGGTTTCAGGCGTGCTTCGTGCTCGCAGCTTTACTGATGCTGATGGCCAGTTCATGATGAGCCTCGCGTGGGACGACGTGAATGTTGTGACGTGCCACCCCACCACTGTGAACTTCACCGTGACGATCTCGCAAGACTTCGCAGTGCCCACGGGCTTCAACAAGGTGAACTTCAACAGCTTCACGGCGAACACGGATTTGATTGCTCAAGGCGGCGGCCAGAGCGCGACGGTGACGCGCACCCGCAGCGATTACGGCACAATGCTGCCGGTGAGCGTGACCAATGTGCTGACCAACCGCCCCACGGGTTCGTATCTGCTGGACAACAACGCGGCGTTTGCGAACACGTCGGCGGCGGCGAACGTGGGCAGTTTCTACCGCGTGCAGATGACGGTTGCGTTCTCGCTTGCGAGCTGCGGCAACTTGTTGAGGGTCGAAGACCAACAAGGCATCGAAGATGTGACAGGCCTAGTTGTGGTGCCTTTGCCCACGGCAGCATGGGCGGGTATTGGCGGCTTGGCGATGGTGGGCGGGGCTCGCATTCGCCGCAACCGCATGAACAATCGGGCGTGAACTGTTGGTGATTATAAGTTTGACAATCAAGACGAGGCGCGTGGCTTGCGACGCCTTGCCTTTTCGAGACGCGGCACGCTGAGGGGCGTGCCGTGTTTCATTTGGTGGGAAGGCCAGATGGATCAGCCGTAGCTAGACAATGGCCGCTGGCGTGCGAAGCCTCCCGACGAGCCTGCGCAGCCCACGCGTCGCTCGTCAGACGGTGACTAGCTTCTCAAATCTGGAGGACCAAGATACTTTTCCCATTGCTTCTGAGTCCTGATTCTTGCGTCATGCAAAATCGTAGAAACATGAGCATCAAATTGTTGGCGCTCCGCACGAAATCCAGTCCATTCTGGGCACTCAGCGCGAGCAAAGTTCCACCAAGCGACATAATCGGATCCGCCACGTTCGGCGATACGACGACGATGCGCGAGGAGCATCAGCACTCCCTGAATGCCGAGTCGGATGTCAGGCGTCATCTCGTCGGACCAGTACACCGAGTCTGACAGAACCTCATACAAAATCACTGGGTCCTTCCCGCACGAGGTATGCCTTCGAATATGCTGAATTGCTGCGCCAGGTTCAGGGGGCCAAGCTGCATCCATGTTCAAGATAGTTTGCCGGTCGCATCGCAAATTCCAGCTCCAAAAAGCAACGAACCCGGTCTTGCAACCGGGTTCGGCTCTGTGTTCGCATCGGGAAGAGCGGCGAATTTGCCGCGTTCCACGCCCTGTCGTTCTCTCCTCCGCCGGGGCACGATGCTGAGATTGCATATCACTTGCACGCGACGGTCAGGAAGCGGGGCAAGCACCAACAACAAACTGCATTAGCGAACGGCTCGCACGAGCTCCCAGGCGGTTGCCGGGTGGCCACTGCGAATTTCCTGGATGCTTGCGGCGACGAATAGCGCCAGCAGGCTGACAGCACTGAGGCTGTCGCAGGCAATTGCTTCAAATCGATTGAACAAAGCCATATCTCTCTCCTTGCCCACTGCCAACTTTCGTTGGCCCACACGGGCAGTTGGCCAGTCGGCCGATTTGCTCGCAGCGATTTCTCAGGTCGCGGCGGGCTGGGCAGGTCTCTCAACTGCCCGTTGCCCCGCACCTTGCGGATTGGGGCTTGCCGGACTTCGACTCGCGTCGACACACACCCGGCGTCTTGATCTCTCTCTTTTGCAATCAACTTCTGCTACACACTCGATCGCTTTCGCGAGCGAACTTATCTCTCTCCTTGGCTTTCGCCAAGCCGCGGGGGTCAGCCGCGAGTCCTCCGTTCTCTCTCTCCCAGCCTTGCGGCTGGCTCCTAACGGCTGGTTGCGAAGCTGTGAGGCCCTGCACTCAGCCAAGTTTGCGCCGGTCTCTCAGGTCGACGCGCCACGGACGGAACGGGCGCAGTGTACAGCGGATACGGATTCTGTCCAGCAAAATGTCATGATTTTCTGCGCGAACTGGGTCCAATAAAGGCAGTTTCTGCGCGGTCGCAGGAGGGGTGCATGCGTTGAGAGCCGCTGGAACGGGTGGCTGGCGGTGAGATCCGATCCGCGAGCGATGTTCACGGACGCCCAGAGCGACGGATTGAGAGTCGAAGGTGGTTTGCACCCGCGTGGCTTGCATCTGCAACGCTGCGCGAGTTTGCGGCGAATACTCCCACGTGCCCCACGACGCTACTAGCTCGCCTGTCATTGACATTCGCGGTGTGACCAAGGTTTACTACAAACCTGATGGGTCCATCATGGCTCAGGCGTTGCATGGCATTGATGTCGCGATTCGGCGCGGCGAGTATGTTGCCATCATGGGCAGTAGTGGCAGCGGCAAGAGCACGCTGATGAACGTGCTGGGGTGCCTTGACCGTCCGACAGCGGGTGATTATTTTCTTGATGGCAAGAACGTGGCGAAGATGGGCGATGAAGAGTTGTCGCGATATCGCGGGCAGACCATCGGCTTTATTTTTCAGGCGTTCAATTTGATTCCGGAACTCACGATTGAGGCGAATGTCGAAGTGCCACTGTTTTATCAGGGTGTGCCGCCTGCGCAGCGGCGGGAGCGTTCGCTGGAATGCTTGAAGCTGGTGCAGCTTGACCACCGGATTGGTCACAGGCCACGTGAACTGAGCGGCGGACAGATGCAGCGAGTGGCAATTGCGCGGGCGCTGGTGACAAAGCCAGTGCTGCTGCTGGCGGACGAGCCTACGGGTAACTTGGATACGACGACAGGGCAGGCGATTTTGGAGGTCTTTGATCAGTTGCATCAGCAGGGCATGACTATCGCGATGGTGACGCACGACCCGACGGTGAGTGAGCGGTGCGAGCGCGTGGTGCGGCTCAAGGATGGGGTGGTGGAGACGGATGTGAGCAGGGTAAGGGCGATGCCGGCGTAAGTGCGTGGCTGAGCGGATGTGCTGAGGACGAACAAGGGGGCAAGCGTGAAGCACGCGACGGACGTTGATACACCAAAAGACAGTTGCGTTGAGATCAAGATAAATGGTGAGTGGACGTATGTAGGCATCGCGCGGTTCTATCGCAGTTCGGCAATGACCGCGTTTCTGTCGAAATACGTCGAAGATTTTGATCCGCAGGCGGTGTCGGCAGTCACGCGTTTGCAAGCCATGAATTGCGGCGTGACTCGTGTCGCGATTGTTCCGACGGATGACTTTCGTAAACACTTCTGCCAGCCCATCATGGAAGCCGAGGAACACACGCTGGACTTTGTCGCAATGGAGAGTTGGCTTGCGACGAATTGCAATCCTTACGGACTAGATTCTCTGACGGAGTTCTTCGTTCGTGCGCCTGCACTGAACTACGGGATCGCCGCGAATGATGGCATCACGGCGGCTCGCATTTGCTTCTTCATTACGGCTATTAGGTGGCTGCCGTAGCGGTCGCGACTGTGTGCTGTTGGGATGAAATGCGGGCGACAGGAGTTGAACCTGCAAAGCCTTGCGGCCACTGGATCCTAAGTCCAGCGCGTCTGCCAATTCCGCCACGCCCGCTTGAGCGATATTGTACCGATGCCGAGCGGGGAACTTCGGTTGGATGCGGGTTTGGGTGTTTGTGGCGGTTGGTTGTGTCGATAGTGAAGTCGAGAGTTGTTGGCGGCTGATCCTGACCTTCGCAGGGCCTCATGTCAGGAGTCAGGGCAGGTGTCAGGTAAGGCGTCGGTGGAAAACTGAATCGATTGCATGCAGAACGTCACTCCCATTTCGTCGCTTCCGCCGCGTGTGGCGTTGCTCGGGTTTGAAGTGGATTGCGTGACGCAGCAGCAGACGCTTGACCACATCGCGGCGAACATTCGCGCGGGGCAAGGCGGGTGGGTGCTGACGCCCAATCTTGATATTCTTCGGCGTGTGACGAGCGAACCGCAGACGCGGGCACTGGTGGAAGGCACCACGCTGCGCACGGCTGATGGCATGCCGCTGATTTGGGCGAGCAAACTCAAAGGCACGCCGCTGCCGCAGCGGGTGACCGGATCAGATTTGATTTTCACGCTGACGCAGCGAGCGGCGAGCGAAGGGTTTCGCGTCTACTTGCTGGGGGGCGATCCGGGCGTAGGCGATGAAGCGGCGGCGAAACTGCGAGAGAAATTTGCGGGGCTGATCATCGCGGGCGTTGAGAGTCCGCCGTTTGGGTTTGACAAAGATGATGCATATATGAACGCGATGCGAGAGCGAGTGGTGGCAGCGAAACCTGACATCGTGTATGTTGCGGTGGGTTTTCCGAAGCAAGAGCGGGTGATTGCGTACTTGCGGCCGCACTTGTCCAAAACTTGGTTCTTGGGCATTGGGATCAGTTTTAGTTTTGTGACTGGCCACGTGCAGCGTGCGCCGCAACTGGTGCAGAAGTTGGGGTTGGAATGGGTGCATCGCATGGCGCAGGAGCCGGGGCGGCTTGCCAAGCGATACCTGGTACATGGCATTCCTTTTGCGATCAAGTTGTTGGCGCTGAGTGCCTTGCGACGGTGATGGGTTGCAGTCGGGGCGAATTCGTGCTATCTTGAGCAATGCTCACACTTGCCTCGCTCGCGGATGTGTGGAAGGCCAATCTGCTGAGTCCGTACATCCTGTTTTTTTTCCTGGGTGTCATCGCCGCGCTCATTCGCAGTGATCTTCGCATTCCCAAAGCTTTCGCTCGCACCATGGCGTTGTACTTGCTGTTCACGATTGGCTTCAAAGGCGGGCTTGAACTTCGCAAGAGCGGCTTCACGCAGGAGAGCATGCTTGCAATCGCGGCGGCGATGGTGCTGAGCACGTTGACGCCGCTTTATATTTTCCCACTGCTGAAGAAGAAACTCGGACAAGCGACGGCGGCGGGCGTGGCTGCGACTTACGGCAGCGTTTCGGCCGTCACGTTTATCGCTGCGGTTTCACTATTGCAACAGCGCGAACTGCCCAGCGGCGGGCACATGGTTGCGGCGATGGCGGCGATGGAATTTCCGGCGTTGATCGTCGGTGTGCTGCTGGCGAGGTTGGGAAGCAAGAACGCTGAGGCGGTGACGAGCGCGGTGAGCTCTCACGCGAGCAGTGATGCATCACACAAGAAGCCGCACGGCTTGAAATCGGTGCTTCTTGAGAGCGTGACCAACGGCTCGATCGTGCTGCTCATGGGCAGCATGCTGGTTGGATTCATTACTGACACGAAGAATGCGGCACTCACGGCTCCGCTGTGGAAGGATCTGTTTTACGGCATTTTGTGCTTCTATTTGCTTGATCTGGGCCTCATCGCGGGTCGCAATATCAAGCAGTTGCTCAAGGCCGGGCCGTTCGTCATTGCGGCGGGATTTGTGCTGCCGCCACTGAATGCGATGCTGGGGCTGGCTCTCGCGAAGCTCGCGAACTTGTCGCACGGTGACGGCTTTTTGCTGACGGTGATGGCGGCGAGCGCAAGTTACATCGCAGCACCGGCGGCACTGCGCATCGCGGTGCCTGAAGCGAAAGCGAGCATTTATGTGCCGATGGCTCTGACTTTGACGTTTCCGTTCAACATCATGATCGGATTGCCGGTCTACTGGGCGGTGTGCGAGTGGGCTTGGAAGGTGAACTGATTGGCGAATCACGCGAGCGTGATGCATCGCGACTAACCTCTCTTGCTTGGCCCGCAAACGCAAATTCCATCCTCTCGTTGACGCGACGCTTTCCACGCTTGCTCGCTGCGCGACTGCGCCGGTGAGTGTGGCCGGGTTTGCGACGGCAACTCGATGTGCGTCGGCACTCGCAGATGTTGTGTCGAAGGTTGATCGCAAGCACATGGTGCGTGCGCAGCGCAATTTGCGTGACGCGTATCCGACGTGGAGCCAGCAGCGCGTGGATGAAACGGCGCACGGCTGCTTTCGCCACATGTTTCAGCTTGGCGCGGAGTTCATTCACACGCCAAGGCTGATTACGCGCGACAGTGCGATTCAGCAAATCACGTTTACGAACATGCGCGACAGTGTGCGAGCGTTGCTGAGTGATCGGCCCGTGCTACTCATCAGCGGACATATCGGCAATTGGGAACTGGTGGGCTACGCGATTGCGATGCTGGGTTTTGATATGGCGGCGGTTTACCGGCCGCTTGATTTGCGGGGCATTGATGCGTGGGTGCGCGAAGGGCGTGAAGCGAAGGGCCTGCACTTGCTTGATAAGTTCGGTGCGGCTCGCAGTGTGCCAGCGTGCATTGCTCAGGGCTTGCCGATTGGTTTGGTTGCCGATCAATCAGGCGGTGATCGCGGCTATTTCACGCCGTTTTTTGGGCGTTTGACGAGCACGTACAAGATCGTTGCACTCACGGCAATGCAGTATGGCGCGACGATTGTGTGTGGGAATGCTCGCAGGCTGCGGCCTGATGAAGCTGACCCGCCGGGTGTGTGGCAAGGCACGCACGCTGAGCCCGCGCGCGCTGCGAAGACGCTTGCACGCATTGATATCGCGAACACGATGCGATATGCAGTTGAGATTCACGACGTATTTGGACCCAAGGATTGGGAAGGCAATCCGGATGCGCCGTACTACATCTCGGCGCGGTTCCGCCGAGCGCTTGAGAGCATGGTGCGGTCGGCGCCGGAGCAGTACTTTTGGATGCATCGGATTTGGCGCAGTCGGCCTGCGCATGAGCGCATGGGCAAGCCGTTTCCAGAGGCACTGGAAGCGAAGCTGCGGAACTTGCCTTGGCTGTCGAGTACTGATGTTGATGGGCTGATTGCGTGCAGCAATACCGATGCTGCGAATCTGCATGTGCTGCAGAAGATGTGAGTCACATAGCAACGCCGCGTTGGCTAGCAGTCGTTGCTTTCTCCTTGGCTTCACTATGCGTGTGCAACGCCATTGCTGAACGCAAGTTAGCTTTTCGCGATGTTCAGGCGCGAAGCAGGAATGTCCAGTTCGTCGGCGTCTGATGCTTCCAACTTGTGCGTTTTTGCGAGCAGAATATAGATGCTGGGCACGACGAACAGCGTGAAGACCGTGCTGATGATCATGCCGGTGACAAGCACGATGCCGATGCTATTGCGAGCTTCGGCACCCGCGCCGGTGACGAGCACCAGCGGGAAGTGACCGAAGACCGTTGCAGCACTGGTCATCAGAATGGGACGCAGGCGAGTGTTGGCTGCTTCCCGCACGGCGTCGTACTTGCTCTTGCCCTGCTCTTGCAAGTGATTCGCGAACTCGACGATCAGGATGCCGTTCTTGGCGACAAGTCCGACCAGTGTGATGAGGCCGACCTGGCTATAGATGTTCAGCGTGGTGAGATCAAGGAACGTGAAGATGAGAGCGCCGGTAATGGCGAGGGGCACGCTGCCCAGAAGCACGATGAGCGGATCGCGGAAACTCGCGAACTGCGCGGCGAGCACGAGATAAATGAGTACCAGCGCGAAGCCCAACGTCGTGGTCAGGCTCGCGCCTTCCGTGCGCATTTGCCGGCTTTCCCCGGCGTAATCGATGGCGTAACCCGGCGGCAGAATCTGTCTCGCGGCAGTCTCCAAAGCTTGCAAGGCTTCTTCCTTCGTCACGCCAGGACCGACCGCGCCTTGGATTTTCGCGCTATTGCGCTGCTGAAAGCGGTTGAGCGAGCGCGGCGCGGTTTCTGTCGTGAGATTCACAAAGCTGCTCACGCTCACGAGTCCGCCGTCAGCGGCGCGCACCTTCATTTGCAGCACGCTCTCGGGGTTTGCTCGCTTGTCGAGCGTGACTTGCGGAATGACTTTGTAACTGCGCCCGTCGTAATTGAACCGATTGACGTAGCCGCCACCCAGCAGCACGCCGAGGTCTTGTCCCACGCTTGCAAGATCAAGCCCAAGGTCGGCGACTTTGCTGCGATCAAGATTGATGCGCGTTTGCGGCAAGTCGATCTTCAGATCGGTATCGACATATGCAAACTTGCCGCTTGCCCAGCCAGCACCAACCAGCATGCCAGCGTATTTCTCCATTTGAGCGACATCTTCAGCGCTGGTAATGACGAGTTCGATATCAAACTGGCCCGCGCCAGGCAGCGGCGCCGGACGAAACGGAAGCGCTCGCACTTCTTGAATGCCCATCATGTGTCCAAACGCTTCACCTTGAATCGCTTCGGTCGTGCGTTTGCGATCATGCCAGTCGCGAGTTTGAATGCCGCCGAATCCGCCGTTGACTTGGGCAACTTGGAAGAAGAACTTGGTTTCCTCGATGCCCATCATGCCCTCGGCAACTTTGTCGAAGCCGCGGAGCGTGTAGTCGAGCGTGGCATCAGGAGCGCTGATGACGACGTTGAAGACGATCCCTTCGTCTTCCGTCGGCGCGAGTTCCTTGCGCGACATTTGATAGAGCGGCACCGCAGCCGCGGTGATGAGCACGCTCGCGAGTGCGACGATCCAACGGACAGCGAGCACTTGACCGAGCAGTTTGTCGTACACGCGACGCAGACGTTCGAAGCCAGCGTTGACTTTCCGCGTGAACCAGCCTTCTTTGCCACCGGCGGGCGTGACCCATGCACTCATGATGGGACTGAGCGTGACGGCGACGATGCCTGAAACAACCACTGCACCTGCGAGCGTGAACGCGAACTCGCGGAACATGACGCCGGTCAGGCCGCCTTGGAAGCCGATGGGTGCGTACACCGCGGCAAGCGTGATCGTCATGGCGATGACGGGTTTGAAGAGTTCTCGCGCACCGATCAACGCGGCTTGAATCTTGGGCTTGCCTTCGCGAATGTGTCGCTCGACATTTTCGACCATGACGATGGCGTCGTCGACGACGAGTCCGACTGCGAGCACGATGGCAAGAATGGTGAGCAAGTTGAGCGAGAAACCAAAGAGCAGCATGACGAGGCATGCGCCCACCAGCGAGATGGGCATGGCAACCAGCGGCACAAGCACGGTGCGCAAACTGCCCATGAAGAGGAACACGATCAGCGCGACGATTGCGATGGTTTCTGCGAGGGTTTTCGTGATTTCCGCGATTGCGTTCTCCATGTAGTACGTACCGTCGTAGGCAAGTTTCATGTCAACGCCGGCGGGCAGCGTGGGAGCAACGTCTTTGAGTCGAGCTTTGAGCGCTGTGGCTACTTCAAGCTCGTTCGCGCTGGGAAGAGGCCACACAGAGAGATAGATGGCGGGCACGCCGTTGAAGCCGGTCTGGCCGGTTGGTTCTTCGCTACCGAGTTCGACCTTTGCGATGTCGCTCACGCGCACGACGGCGTTGTCAACTTCGCGTACGACGAGATTTTCGAACTCGCTGACGCTGCGCAAGTCGGTATTGGTGAGCAAGTCGATTTGCACATCGCTGCTCTTGGTGCGACCAACCGCCGCGAGAAAGTTGTTGCGGCTCAACGCTTCTCGCACTTCGGTGGGCGTCACGTCGAGGGCGGTCATTTTGTCTTTATCGAGCCAGACCCGCATTGCGAGTTCGCGTTGGCCTTCGACACCGACGCGTTGCACGCCCGGCAGAGCCTGCAACTCCGGCTGCACTTCTCGCACGAGGTAATCGTTGAGCTGCGTCAGGCTCATCTGCTCGCTGGTAAAGCTCACGTAGAACGTCGCGTAGGGCTTGTCAGTGCGTTGAATATCAACGGCGGGGGCTTCAGAGTCTCGCGGCAATTCGCTGCGGACTTGGTTGAGTCGCGCGGAGATTTCTGCGAGGGCATCGTTGCTGTTGTGATTCAGACGCAGCCGCACTGTCACAACTGACAAGCCTGCGGTACTCGCACTCTCGATGTAATCAACGCCGTCGATGGCAGAGACGACGCGCTCGATGGGCGTGGTGATAAACCCACGCACGGTCTCGGCACTCGCACCGATGTAAGCTGTGGTGATGACCACCGCACTGCTTTCGATGCGCGGGTACTGGCGAACAGGCAGAGCCGAAATCGCTCGCCAGCCGACCAGCAAGATAATGAGATTGACCACCAGCGCCAACACCGGCTGCTTGATGAAAATGTCGGTAAACGATTTCATGCTTCATTCCTGACGCCGGACCTGAGGCGCTGCGAAGGTCCGGATGAACCTGCACACACTGTCCGACATCGCAATTTCTGATACGAGTCAAACGTATTCGCTGCTTACAAAAGTCCACTCATCGTCACTTGCCTGCATCGGGCGCGGTGGCCGGCTTCTCAGCCTCTGGTGGCATGGGCGGCATAGCCGGCGGAATCAGCGCACCATCGCGCAACTTGAAACTGCCATCACTGGCGATTTCTTCACCCGCCGTCAAGCCTTCCATCACGATCACTTTGTCGCCGATGGTCGGCCCAAGTTTGATGAAACGCTGGTAGGCACGCTTTGTGCCGGCTTTGTCCTTCTCTTTGTCTTTGCTTTCAGTCACGACGAACACGTGATCGCCAAAGCTCGCCCGGCGGATTGCTGTCGATGGGACCGCGAGATATTCCTTCTCAGGGCCGATGGGAACGGTGATGTCGAGGAACATGCCAGGGCGCAGCTTGCCGTCTGTGTTGGAGACTTTGCCTCGCACACGTATGTTTCGCGTACTGCTGTTCGCGGCTGCATCGATGGCGACAACTTCGATGCCGACTGGCTGGCTGCCCAGAACATCGCTCGTGACTTCAACCACATCGCCGACATTCACGCGGAAGAGTTGGTCTTGCGGGATCGGAAAGTCAACGAAAATACTGTCGCTGACTTCTTGCAGACCCACCATCGTCGCGCCTTCTGCAAGGTATTGACCGGGATGAACGTTTCGCATCCCGACGCGCGAATTGAACGGCGCACGCAGCGTCTTCTTCGCGAGTTGCGAGCGAACCTGCTCGACGCGTGCCTTCGCACTCTCAAGCTCGGCTTTCACCCGATCAACATCTGCCCGACTTGTCGCAAGATTCGCCACAGCCGTATCAAGCTCGGCCTGCGGACCGGCCTTGGCGTCCACTGCCTGCGTCCACCGGCGGACGTTGGTTTCTGCGAGTGAAACCTGCGCTTCCACAACGCGAATGTTCGCGTCCGCGACGCGAACCGATGCTTCTGCGGCCGCGAGGTCAGCCTCTTCCGTCGTCGCATCGAGCATCAGCAGCACATCGCCTTGCTTCACCATGCTGCCGGACTCAAACTTCACTTCCTTGACTGTCCCGCCCACTTCCGCCGCGAGCGTGATGGACTGCGTTGCGATGATCGTGCCGGCAAGCTCGGCCATGGGTCGCCATTGCACGCTGCCAACAGGCACGGTGGTGACCGCTTCCGCGAACTCCGGCGGCGCAGGTGCATTCATCGCGGCTTTGATACTGCGCATTTTCCAGACGTACAAGCCAGTGCCGACCGCAAGCAGTCCCAGAGCGATGACCGACGCGGTGATGATGTTGTTGCGTTTCACGAGAGATTCCTTCATCAGTCCGCTGCGCGAACTTAATTTTGAGAGTGAGATTGCCGCTTTGATGCCGTGTTTAGCGAATCGCCGCTTCGCGTTCTACCAGTTCGACAACGCGTTGTAGCGATGCACGAACTTGGGCCAGCCGTTCTGGCGATGCGTCAATCAATCCAAACAGCCAACTAAACCACAGACCATGCATGGCGAAGACGATTGCTTCACCAGCCCATTGGGGCGCGTCATCTTCCGCCGCGAGCCGAAGCAGATTGTCGTGCGCATCGCGCGCAGGCTTCACGTTCGCGGGGTTGGCGGTCATCGCCGCCATCATCACCTTGCCTGAACGGCGCATCTGGTCGTTCCAACCTTCCGCGTCGGCGATGCATGCGTTCAGCAGCCCACGCGCCACACGAGCTCGGCCCGGACGCACGCTGGCAATCGCGGCTTCGTAATCGCTGCGCCATTGGTCAGACATGCGCGTGACGAGTGCGAGCAGCAGTGCGTCTTTGGTCGGAAAATGATGGAGCAAGCCGCCCTTGCTGGCTCCGGCTTCTTTCGCGACGGCATCAAGCGTGAAGGCCGAGACGCCGTCGCGGTCAATAACCACCTCGGCGGCATTCAGCAGGACATCGCGCGGAGTTGGTCGGCCGTCGGGCTCGGGTGCCATGGAGGATGATACCGTCCAGTCGGTCGGTTGCCAACCGACTGGACGGTTTTGGGGGTAATCCTTTGGAAATTCGATGTTTATCCACTCGATAAAGAGCACGAATGCCTAGTGAAAACACCGGATATCGAGCATTTTCGTAACTCTTCGAACCTTGCAGCATCCGGAGTGGTACTATTTGAATATCCATTCTCAATTAGTACGTGTCCATAGCCGATGGCTGGACACGTGGGTACGGAGGCCCGAGAGCAACGTTCGCGGAGACAAGGATGACGTCAGTTTTCGATCAATCTCGCCAGTCCGCTCGCATGTTACGCGTGCTTGTGGCAGTAGTCGCATGTGTTGTGGCCATCGCCTCAGCTCCCGCCCGGGCGCAGGGCTTTGATGTGAAGTGGCCGGCGTTCAAAGCCGCTCCTTTGGACGTCGTTGTGACTGTGCCGGCACTCAAAGGGCTTATCGAGCCGCTGACGCCCGAAGGCAGCACCGTGACCATGCTGATGAAGCCGGGTCGCAGTGAGCACAGCTACGAGTTTTCCGCGCCCGACATCGCGGCACTGACCAAGGCCGATGTTGTTTTCTTGGTGGGCCTCGAGCTTGAGCTTCGCGTCGAGGATGCGCTTGCTCGCAAGCAGAACGTCGCACGCCGAGTCGTGAACTTTGGCGAAGCACTGGGACTCAAGCAGTCGGAGGGGCACGAACACCACGACCACGCACCAGGCGAAGTGTGCAACCACGGTGGTGACTGGGTCGACCAGCACCTGTGGCTTGATCCAGTGCTGGTTGAGCAGATTCTGCCCAAGCTGCGTGATGCTGTGCGTGAAAGCCTGCTGGTGAAGGCCGCGTGGAATGATGAAGTCGAGAAGCAATTGAACGCACGCTATGACATGATGCTCAAAATCGTGCAGGAAGTTCACAGCGAGTGGGCGAAGAAGCTCGAGCCGTTCAAAGGAATGGCCATCGTGACCCACCACGATGCGTTCAGCCGGCCTGCCAGTCGATACGGCTTGACCGTTGCCGCCGTGATTCGCCCGGGCCAGGCAAGTGAAACAACTGCACGAGATATCGCCAACGCAGTGAAGGCCATCCGCGAGCAGAAGGCGTCGGCAGTCTTCATCGAGCCACAGTTTGATGGGTCAGTCGCCGAGCGTATTGCCAAGCGTGCGAATGTCCGCATAGGACAGCTTGACCCGGTCGGTGACGGCGACTGGTTCCGCATGATGCGCCGCAATTTGCATGAGCTTTCGAGCAAACTTCGCGCGGAAAAAGATGTGGCACCATTGCCTGCCGACCCCGACGCGAAGAAATCTGACAAATAGTTCCGGCAACCCGACAACGAGCAAGCAAACACACTGCTCGCTTCGCCCCTACCTTGCTCCATGACCGCAGTCGCGTACGAACACGTGAGTTTCTCGTACGGCAAGGGCGAGGATGGCAAGCCTCGCACTGCCTTGCAAGATATTTCCCTGCTCGTGCGCGATGGCGAACGCCTGGGCATCCTTGGTCCAAACGGCGGCGGCAAAAGCACGCTGCTCAAACTCACGCTGGGTTTGCTTGATGGCTACGAAGGTTCGATTCGCGTCTTCGATATGCCGCCGGCCGAAGCTCGCAAGAAGCGATTGATCGGTTACGTTGCCCAGCGTGTTGAAGCCGAACTTGCGTTTCCGCTTTCGGCTCGGCAAGTTGTCGAACTCGGTGCGGCGTTCTCCATCTCGCCCTTCCGCGGGTTATCAGCGAGTGAACGCAGCGCGGTGGATGACGCCCTTGCAGTCGTCGGCGCGACGAGCTACGCCGACAAACACATCGGTTCGCTCTCCGGCGGCATGTTGCAACGCGTACTGATTGCGCGAGCGCTCGCGGCCAAACCTCGCTTGCTGATGCTCGATGAACCCACGGTGGGCATCGACCCGGCGGGCCAGCAGCAGTTTGCGGAACTTATCGTCAAGCTCTCGCGCGACATGGGGCTAACGATCATCGTCGTGAGTCACGACCTTCGCACCATCGCCGCTGGCTGCGATCGTGTCGCGTGTCTTTCTCGCACGCTGCACAGTCACGTTGCACCTGAAGGTCTGTCGCCTTCGGTACTGGCTGAAGTTTTCAAGCACGACGTTGCGGCAATCTTCGGCGATCTACACGTTGACGCACACAGTGCCGCGAACTGCAAAGACCCGTCGCACGTTCACGGCACAACTTCGCTCACCGTCAAGGGCCAGACAGTCCCCACTCAGACAGGCAAAGGCCAGGCCGGTGACGGCATCACCTTTGAAGGAAAGAAGCCGTAATCGCAATGGGATTGGCGCTGCTCCTTGCCCTTGGTGCATTCCTCGCGACGCTGCTGGTCGTGGGCTGGACGATTCGCGCAATCACCCGTCCGCCTCGCCGCACATACGCGAGTGCCTTAGCCAAAGGCCGACCGGGCGAACCCAATCAGCTCACGCCTCGCGCGGACGGCACGCCGCGGACGTATGAGAGTTGGACAATTCCGTTTCGCGACGTGCACCTTCCTGTGTGGGACATGCCAGGCGACAACGCGACGGGACCTGCGATCATTCTGTCACATGGCTGGGGCGACTCGCGCATAGGCGCCCTCACACGCGCTCACTTCATGCTGCCACTCGCCAGCCGCGTCATCATGTGGGACATGCCCGGACACGGCGACGCGCCCGGCACCACGCGCATGGGCGTTGACGAACACCTCGCACTGCGAACCCTGGTTGAGCGTGTCGTCGCGAGTGGCTCGCCGCATGTTGTGCTCTTTGGCTGGTCGCTTGGCGCGGGCGTCAGCATTCGTGCGATGAGCAATTGGCTCGACGCCGCTGCCAAGAGCGTCCGCGGCATCGTCGCCGAAGCACCGTATCGGCTACCCATCACGCCCGCACGCGCCGTGCTGCGTTCCTTCGGCGTGCCGCACGGCGTGACGACCAACATCGCGATGGCCATAATCGGACTTGACATGCGCGCGGGCTGGGAGTGGGACAAACACGAGCCGTTCGATCGCGCACACCACGCTGGCAAACTCGCCGTGCCCCTGCTCGTTCTGCACGGCGCTCTCGACGAAATCTCGCCCCTCGCTGACGGCCAAGCAATCGCTGATGCAGCCAAGTCGAGCAAAATCTGTACCCTCGAACAAGCCGGTCATCATGGCTTGTGGACAAACGAGCAAACTGCCGTTGCGTGCTTCGAGGCAACACGGGACTGGCTTGCAAAGTTTCCAGCTACCGTGACCGACTGAATCAAGCAAACCGTTATGGCGTTGACATGCATGTCGCGGACCAGTTGACTTCTTCACTAAACACGTACTCGACCCCTCCGGCCCTCGGGTACTTCGGCCCTTTGGTACTCAGTCGGTTCTCACTCAAAAGACACAACCCCCGGCAGATAGCCGAGGGTTGTGGGAGACTTTATGTGCACAAATCAAGCGGTTGATGTCAACATGCACGCAACTGTGGCTCCGCCTCGTTGCGTGCCATGCCGCGTTAGCGGCGACGACGGCGACCGGCCATACCAGCCGCCAAGCCTGCGACAGCGAGTGCTGCCGGGCCGGGGACGATCTGAGCGGCGCTGCCGACTGCTTCACCCGAGTATGCCGTGGTGAAGAAGGTTGCGTTGGCGTTGAGAACGATGAGCGTCAATACGCCGCTGAGGGGGCCTGAACCAAAGTTGGGCGTCCAACCGCCCGTGTTGCCTTCGATGATTCCGTTGCCGGTCGTGCTATCGAAGACGGGAGCCGTCATCGAGCCGCCGAAACCGGCTCCAGTGAGGTTCTTGCTCCACACGCCGCTGACGGGCGAACGGAAGACGTCGCCGTTGATATCGGTCACGACAACCATGCCCACAGCGGTGGCCGTGGTGGCATTGATGCGAGTGACGTTCATTGTCACCAGCACGTCGGCCACATCTGGACCAGACACAAAGCCGGCAGAGAACTGCGCGGACGATGCGTTGTTGTTGCGATTGAAGCTGCCAACAGTGCGGAGCGTGGCCGTATCAACCGCACGAGCGGTGAACAAGCCTGTGTTGGGCGTCGTGGGCACGTAGCTGCCCGCGAGGCTATCAAAAGTGAAAGACGCAACAGTCACCTGAGCGCTGGCAGTACCCGCCAAGAGCCCGGCTGCTGCCATCGTCATAATCAAAGTGGAAACCTGCATCTCTTCTCTCCCTGCGTAACGGCTTGCATCATGAGCAAACCGCGTTGTGCTTCCGATGTGGTTCATGAGTTGCAGATGCACCCAATGAATGCTGATCGCGCGTCAACGACTCCACGTTGTTGCACATATCAATCAATTAGCGACGACGACGAATGGCTGCCACACCGCCCAGACCCATGAGGGCCAGAACGCCGGGCGTGGGAACAACTTGGCCCGAAACGCCCACGGCGAAGTCGTTGAAGTTATCCACAAAGAAGCCAGAGTTGCTCGTGCCGAACACGAGGTTCACGATTGCACCCGTGAGGGGGTTGCCAGGCAGGTTCATGAGCCATGAACCGTTGTAACCGTTGAACGCACCATCGCTCGAGCCATTGTCGGTGAGGGTGATGTTGGTCAGGTCGCCGTTGAAGAAGTAGAAACCCGGAGCAATGTCGTACCAAGTGCCAGTGACATCAGCCGAGAAGATGTCGCCATCAGTATCGGTGATGCTGATGACGCCAGCGCCCGACGCCAAGCCGCCGCCGAGCACGTTCACGTTCATCGTGATCGCAATATCAGCGAGATTTGGATCAGTGACGAAACCCGCAGGGAAGTTAGCATTGCCGACCGTCGAGATGGTGCGATTGAAGTCGCCGACCGTCTTGAGAGCCGCAGTGTTCACCGCGTTCGCATTGAAAACGCCCGTAGTTGGGCTGCTTGAGGTATATGCACCTCCCAAGCTGTCGTATGAAAACGAAGCAAGGCCCGTTTGCGCCATCGCCACGCCGCTCGTAAGAGCCAACGCCGACAGCAGGGTAATGCCATTCAACCGCATGTGCGATCTCCTCCTAGTTCCTGCGCTCGGCGTCTCGGCCGTCCACAGAAACAACCCATTGCTGGGTGTCTTGTCTATACGTGCGCACCCTCTCCAAGGTGAGCACTGTCTCTGACCGGTAAGTGTCTTAGAATTAATGTCCGGCTTCAAGGGCAAACTGCAAAATCTGCCAGTTATTTTACACCTTCGCCCTATCTTCGCATTCCAGATACAGTCGTTCCAATAATAATGAACCCCCCGGTGGTGGGACCGAGGGGCTCAAAGGAGGGCGGGATCGGGTCCCCGAAGGGCATTACCGGACTGGGGTGGACAGTCCGCTCCTCGCAACCCCGCCAAGGGGTGGGTCAACAAATTCTCCTCCATCGCTCACAAAGGGCACACCGTTGTGACTCACGCGTGCTGTCGCCCACCTCGCCCGCCCGAAACATGGTCTCCCTGGCGTGAGCTCGGCGGCGGCGTCCAATGCCAGTGCCGAGCCAGACTTATCCTTTGTCTCCGCTGCCATATCTATTGATATCGCCCGGTACACCGTCTGACCACGCCCCGTGCGAGGCGTTGAACGAGTTCGATCCTGACCTTCCCGTCCCGGTGCAAGTCCTTTTACAAACCGGCCTCTGCGAGACAAGCAACAGCTTTTCCTTGCGAGCCCCTTCAGTGGGCCCCTTGCGATACGATGGAGTTGAATCGCGGCACGCACCTTTCGACGCGTGTCGCCGACAGTTTGTTAACTACAGCCCATGCTGTTGCCGCAGTTGAGGCACTTGTAGCAGGTGCCGCTGCGAACGGTCACGTTGCCGCACACATCACAGCCCGGGGCGTCGCTCTGTGCATCCGCCAGCACTTCACTCAGCACATTGGCGGCGCTGCGAGGCGTCACTTCAATGTCCATCGTGCGTTCGGTCATGTGTACGTGCACGCTCTTGCCGCCTGAGAGTTCCATAGGCAAGCTGCCGACATTCAAGGTGTTACCCAAGTTCTGCACGGGCTTGGCCTTCGCCTCCGTCATGCGACCCGGCGCGGGATCAATCAACTTGGGTTGCTCGCCGCCGCGGTTGGGAGCATTCGCCTCGCGGTAGCCCGCGATGAACTGCATGCCCAGCCAGCGGAAGATGTAATCAACCAAGCTCTTCGCAAACGGAATGTCGGCATTCTCCGTCATACCCGCCGGCTCAAAGCGCTGGTGGCTGAACTTTGTCACCAGGCTCTCAATCGGCACGCCGTACTGCAAGCTCACGCTCACCGCCGTACCCAAGCTGTCCATCAAGCCGCCGATGGTCGAGCCTTCCTTGCTCATCGTGATAAACAACTCGCCCGGCTTGCCGTCTTCAAACAAGCCCACGGTCAAGTAGCCCTCATGGCCCGCAACGTTGAATTTGTGCGTCAAGCTGCGACGCGTGTCGGGCAATCGGCGCCGCCGAGCGCGGTACGCATCCGCAGACACGCTACTCGCCGCAGCCGCCGCGACCACAGGCTTGGCCTCCACCACCGGCAGAACCGGCGTAGGGTCCGCCTTGGCCTCAGCTTGTGCCTGAGTTTGCGCCTGCTCGTCGTTGCCCGATTCCTTCTTCGCTTCGTCCGCCGTCGCACTCAGCGGCTGGCTCAGCTTGCAACCATCGCGATACAACGCATTGGCCTTGAGCCCAAGTTCCCACGACAAGCGATAGCAATCCTTGATGTCCTGAATCGTCGCTTCGTTGGGCAAGTTGATGGTCTTGCTGATTGCACCGCTGATGAACGGCTGAGCCGCACCCATCATGCGAATGTGGCCTTCCGCCGCGATAAATCGCTTGCCGAGCTTGCCGCACTTGTTGGCACAGTCAAAGACCGACAGATGTTCAGCCTTCAGGTGCGGCGCACCTTCAACCGTGCTGGTGCCGCAAATCGTGATATTGAGCTGCTCGCACTGCTGCTGCGAAAGACCGAGTGCCTTGAGCAAGTTGAAGTTGCCGTCGGCCATCGCCTTCGCCGGATCAAGGCCGCACGCTTGCAGAGCTTCCGCCGGAATCGCCCAGCTTGCGAACGCAAACGAAAGTTCAAACACGCCCGGCAAGCCGCTTTCGATCTGCGAGATGCTCGACTCAGGCAGGCCCTTGCTTCGCAGGAAGTCGCTGAGCTTCTGGCCGCTGTCAACGCTGCCCGCCGGAATCGCGACGTCCAAGCTGAGCGTGCCCAGCAGATACGTCATGATCTCCCGCACGTGCTGCGTGCTGTAACCCATCGCTTCCAGCGCGGGCTTCACGCTTTCGTTCGCAATCTTGAAATACCCGCCGCCTGCGAGCTTCTTGAACTTCACGAGTGCAAAGTCCGGCTCCACGCCCGTGGTGTCACAATCCATCAGCAGGCCGATCGTGCCCGTCGGCGCAATCACCGTGCTCTGCGCGTTGCGATAGCCCCAGCGTTCGCCAAACTGCACGCACTCATCCCACGCTTCAACGCTGTGCTCCAGCATCTCCATCGCGTTGCTGACTTTCACCTTACCGCTTCGCAGCAGCGCGTGATCAATCGGCACCGGACGAATCTTCAGTTGCTCGTAGCTGCTGCTATCGCGAGCCACGCCATATGCCGCCAAGCGGTGGTTACGCATCACGCGAAGCATGTTGCCCGAGTCAGCCGCATAGCCTGGGAACGGACCTTGTTCCTTCGCCATCAGCGCGCTCATGCGGTAGCTGCGACCGGTCAGAATCGCGCTCACACACGCGCACACCGCCCGGCCTTCATCGCTGTCATACGCAATGCCCGCTTGCATGAGCATCGCGCCCAGGTTGGCATAACCAAGGCCCAGCGTGCGATACTTCCACGAACGCTCCGCGATGTTCTTGCTCGGGAATGCCGCCATCAACACGCTGATTTCCAGCACAATCGTCCAGATGTCCACGCCATGCTCAAACGCTTCAACGTCAAACTTCTGCGTCTTGGCATCAAAGAACTTCAGCACATTCAGCGACGCAAGGTTGCACGCCGTGTTGTCAAGGAACATGTATTCGCTGCACGGATTGCTCGCATTGATCCGGCCCGCGCTGGGGCACGTGTGCCACGCGTTGATCGTCGAGTCGTACTGCACGCCCGGGTCCGCACAGCGCCACGCGGCGTCACCAATCACGTCCCACAGCTTGTTGGCGTTGTACACCTTCGCAACTTTGCGCTCGCCGCCTTGCTTGCCGCCCGTGCGGAAGTACGTCTTCCACTCGCCGCCAGCATCGAGCGTCTCAAAGAACTCATCAGGAATGCGCACGCTGTTGTTGCTGTTCTGCCCCGCAACCGTCTGATACGCCTCGCCGTTGTAGTCGTAATCGAGCTTGAGTTTGAGATCATCGCACTGCTTGACAATGTCAGGGTTGTGCTTCTTGAGCAGCTTGAGCCCCTCCACCATCGCCTGCACCTTGATCTCTTCGCGAACCTTCCACTCGACAAACTCTTGAATGTCGGGGTGATCCATATCAAGGCACACCATCTTCGCAGCTCGGCGAGTCGTCCCGCCGCTCTTGATGGCACTGGCCGCACGGTCGCCAATCCGCAGCCAGCTCATCAGCCCGCTGCTGCGTCCGCCGCCGCTGAGCTTTTCGCCATCGCCGCGCAGCGTGCTGAAGTTCGTGCCCGTGCCGCTGCCATACTTGAACAGGCGCGCCTCGCGCACCCACAAGTCCATGATGCCGCCTTCGTTGACGAGGTCGTCATCCACGCTCTGAATGAAACACGCGTGCGGCTGCGGATGCGTGTACGCGTCGGGCGCGAGCGACACTTCGCCCGTCTTGTGATCCGCAATGAAGTGGCCCTGAGCCGGCCCCGTCACGCCGTACGCAAAGTTCAAACCCGTGTTGAACCACTGCGGGCTGTTGGGCGCGCACATCTGGTGCGTCATCATGTACGCAATCTCGTCGTAAAACGCCTGCGCGTCTTCTTGCGAATCGAAATAGCCGTACATCTCGCCCCAGAACCGCCAGCAACCCGCCAGCCGGTGAATCACCTGCTTCGCGCTGCGCTCAGGCCCGGTCACAGGCTTGCCATTCTCCATCTTGACCGGCGACACGCCCGGCAAGCCAAACGGATCCTCAAACTGAGGCACGCCCGCCTTGCGGAAATACTTGCTCACCATGATGTCGGTAGCAAGCTGGCTCCAACCCTCGGGCATCTGAGCGTCTTTCATTTCGAAGACGATGGAGCCGTCGGGGTTCGTAATGCGCGAGCTGCGCGTCACCCACTTCGTGCTTGCGAAGGGATCAGAACCGGCTGTGGTGAATTTGCGTGTGATCTTCATGGCTTTTCCTTGCCCGTCCATGGGCGATTTCAAGAAGGCATCAAGGCATACGGCATCTAGGCATCCAGCCATCAGCCGCCGAGACTACGAATCAAACCAGCGAAAACACGTTCTGACTCATCGAGGAATGACTTAGCACTTTCGTAATCAGTCTCTTCGATGCAGCGAAAGTCGAGTGCGAAGAGCAGTTGCGTATCAAGCTTGTACAACTCGCCACGCGCCTGCTTGAGAAACCAGACGTAATCCTGCGTGTTGCCGCGTCCGCATCCCTGCGCGATGTGACTCGCAACCGAATACGAAAGCCGCCGCAACGACGCCATCAATCCAAATCGCTCGACGTCAGGCAGTTTCCCGGCGAGAGCGTAAATCTGTTTGCCCAAGACATAAGCCTTTTGCCATGCCATCAAATCGCGATATGACTTGATTTCCCCTGCCATCGCTTGATGCCTTGATGCCATCTGCCTTGATGCCTGCTTTTCAATCAACCTTCGGAAGTGTCAGTCCACCTTGGTTCTGGTATTTTCCAGCCTTGTCGGCGTAAGAAACTTCACACACCTCATCCGCCTTGAAGAACACAAACTGAGCTATCCCTTCATTCGCATACACCTTCGCCGGCAGCGGCGTCGTGTTTGAAATCTCGATCGTCACTTTCCCCTTCCACTCCGGCTCAAGGGGAGTCACGTTCACAATCAAGCCGCACCGTGCATACGTGCTCTTGCCCACGCAAATCACCAGCACATCGCGCGGCACTTCCAGGTACTCAACCGTTTCGCACAACGCAAACGAGTTGGGCGGAATGATCACATGATCCAGCCCCAGCTTGTCGCAATCAACCTCGACCAGCAAGTCGTCCGTGAAGTTCTTCGGATCAACCACCGTGATCTGCCCCGTGCGAGGCGTGGGCGTAAAGATCTTGAACCGCGGCCCCACGCGCACGTCGTAGCCGTAGCTGCTTACGCCGAAGCTGATTTTGCCCGGGCGCTTCTTCGCTTCTTCAAACGGCTCGATGCGCACGAGCTTGCGAATCTGTTTGTCGGCAAGAACACCCACCGGACGCTCCTTCACGCGCAAGTCGAGGCTCAGTTCCACCCGCGCACACCCAACACCGTTCCACCAAACCCTCCCGGCACCACCCGGAAGGCCACCCAATCGACCCAAGACCAATCAAACGCCTTGCAGATTCCGTACGCCCGAGGGCATACCCATGGCCGAAGAAAGGGCCATCGACCATGAACAAAGCACCAGATGTTCCCAAGCGAAAGGCCTCAAACTCATCCGCGAAAACCAAAACCGATGTGTCGAGGGGGACAGCATACCACTACGGATCGTATGTTCCAAGGGGGTAGGGCACAATTTGCAGTATGAATTTTGCGGAAAGCTTGTAAACTGCGCCCAAGTGGTTATTTCGACGCGATTTGTGTATCAACCAATCCCTCTGGAGGTTTTCCACATCCGCTACGGGCCGACAGGACATGACAGGACATAACAGCTTGTTCGGGTGTGCTTCCCCGGGTTGTCCCGGTTTTTGCACATGTTGACCGCAACCGCGGGTGCCGCTGAGCGAGTACAGTGAGAGACTGCTGCGTCGCCTGCTGCGCCAAGAGCGTACAAACACGGCCGCAGACCCTGGCCGCCGCCTGGGTAATGACCTTCTGAGGAGTTTCGCATGGTGAGCCAAGGCGTTGTCGCCAGCAAGTTTATGTTTGGAGTTGCCATCGCCGCCTCGCTGGTGGCCTTCGCTGGTTGCGAAAGCGGCCCCAAGCCCAAGCCCAAAGTTGTGCAAAGCGACTTGCCGCCCGTCGAGCCCGCCCTGCGAGGCCTCATCGGCAGCGAAGTGCAATTCCGCAACGTCACGCCCACGCTGGTCTCCGGATACGGCGTTGTGGTGGGCCTTAATGGCACTGGCGGGCTGGAACTCAACGACGCCGTCGCCAGTACGATGGAACGCGAAATGGCTCTGGCTGGCATCTCGCGGAATGTGGACGCCCTCAAAGGCACGGCCCTTTACGGCAAAAGCCCGCGCGAAATTCTGCGTGATCCCAACGTGGCCGTTGTTGAAGTAACCGCGGCCGTCACCCCCGGCGCGCCAGTCGGCTCGCGATACGACGTGCGAGTCATCGCTCTGAATGCCTCCAGCCTCGAAGGCGGACGCTTGTGGGGCACGGACTTGCGACTGGGCCCGCCCAGCGTCTTCGGCGGCGTGCAAGCTCGCAAAGTGGGCGTGGCGCGCGGAGCCGTGTACATCAATCCGTTCGCCGAAGCCGAATCTGGCGTGGGCGGCGTGCAAGTTCGCGCAGGCCGAGTGCTAGGTGGCGGCGAAGTCGTTGATTCGCTAGACGTGGTGCTGACGCTCAACGCACCCAGCCACGCACGAGCCCGCGCAATCGTGAGCGCTATTAACAGTCGCTTCCCCACCGGGGCGGGCGACGCCAACTCCACGGCCCGCGGCCGCAACGACAGCACGGTGGAACTCACAATTCCAGGTCGGTATCGCAACGAACCAGTGACATTTCTGAACTTGGTGCGGAACATCCAGATCGATCAGAACTCACCCGAGGCGCACGCCCGGCGGTATGTCGAGTCTGTCAAGCAGCAACCTGAGATGGCAACCGAACTCTCCTGGGGCATGGAAGCCCTGGGCGAACGTGCGTTGCCCGTGGTCCGCGATTTGTATGAGTTCCCCGAGCTTGTCCCGCGCATGGCTGGCCTCAAGGCCGGTGCACGTCTGAGCGACCCGCGAGCCGCCACGTTCCTGCGCGACCTCGCAACTAACGGCCAGGGCACCGTGCGCACGCAAGCCTACCAACTGCTCGGAGAAATCGACGCGGGCCCACGCATCGATATTGCCCTGCGCGAAGGACTCAGCAGCAGCGATCTCCTTGTGCGGATCGCCGCATACGAAGCGCTCGCCAAGCGTGCCGAGCGACTGCAGTTTGTGTACTTGTCGCGCATCCAGAACGAAGACCCGGACCTGCGCCGCAACAAGTACAGCCCGGGTCAGCTCGAAGAATTTGCCCGGCTTAATCTTCCCGCCGGCTCCATCCAAGGCGTGTCGCGAGCTCCAATTGAAGGCAAGTTCCTGCTCGATCTGGTCGACGGCGGCGAGCCGCTCGTCTATGTGACGCAGCAGAACACGCCGCGCATCGTGGTTTTTGGCGCGGATCAATCAATCAAGATCGCAGGCTTGGTCAACATGTGGGATGACACGCTGCTGATTGCCAACGACGAAAAGCCCGGCATGCTGAAGATCCGCATGAATCGTGTGGGCCGATCAATGGCACAACAATCCGTTCGCGCAAACTTGCCTGATCTGATTGTTGCGCTCGCCCGCGAAAACACACCTGCCGATCCCCGGCCTGGCTTTGACCTCACGTACTCACAGATTGTTGCAACGCTCAGCAAGTTGCAAGAAAGCGGCTCAACCCGCGCAACCTTCGCAACCGAGAGCGACCGCTTGAATGCATCGCTCGTCGCCGCACAGAACGCTCGCGACATGATCGAACGGCCTGAAACCGAAAACGACAAGGAACCCATCTTCATTCGCCGAGGCCCCGCCACGCCTTCAAGCACTTCACCCTCGGAAGATGCCAAGCCGACGATCACGCCCATCGGCGCAGCACCAACGAAGAAGTAATCGCAAGCAGCATCAACAATTATAACAAAAAACGCCCTTGCACATGCAAGGGCGTTTTCTATTCCTTGTTTCCAACATGCAGCCTGTCACGTTTACGTTGTGAATCTCACTTGATATCAATGCACGCCCGCCGCCGCCAGCCAACGCTCCGCATCCAACGCGGCTTGACAACCCATGCCCGCTGCTGTCACCGCTTGGCGATAATCCGCATCCGCTACATCGCCCGCCGCAAAGACGCCCGCGATGTTTGTGTAGCTGTTGCGGCTCTTAAGTGCAACGTAACCCTTCTCGTTGAACTCAATGCCCGAGTCCTTGATGAACTTGGTCGCCGGGGTGTGGCCGATGGCGATGAACAAGCCTTTGACCGCAAGCGTGCTGCGCTCGCCCGTCACGGTGTCTTCAAGCAGCACACCTTCGATCTTCTCATCACCCAAAACATCCACTACGGCCTTGTTGAACATCACCTTGGCGTTGGGCCGATCCATAAATCGCGATTGCATGATCTTGCTTGCACGCAGCGAATCTCGGCGGTGAATCACATACACCGTGCTGGCAAATTTCGTGAGGTAACTGGCTTCTTCCATCGCCGTATCGCCGCCCCCCACCACTGCCAAAGGCTGCCCGCGGAAGACCGGCAATGCACCATCGCACACCGCGCACGCCGAGACGCCGCCACCAGTGGTAGCAAGACGCATTTCATTTGGCAGGCCCAGCCAGTTGGCGGTTGCGCCCGTCGAAATAATCACGGCGTGAGCCTGGACGGGCTTGCCATCAGCGGGATGCAGCGTGTGAGGCTTGCCTGGCGTGCGAGAAAACTCGCAGCGAGCAATGTCATCCTCAATGACTTTCGTGCCGAATCGCTCGGCTTGCTTGCGGAACTTCTCCATCATCTCCGGTCCCATGATGCCGTGCTCGAAGCCGGGATAGTTCTCGACTTCGGTCGTCAGCATGAGCTGGCCGCCGGGAAGTACGGGCCCTGGGTCTTGCTTGGGCACGCCGCAGTAGACGATGGGCTCAAGCTGTGCGCGTGCCGCGTAGATAGCTGCGGTCCAGCCAGCAGGGCCTGAACCGATGATGACGACTTTGTGAGCGGCGGGATGAGCAGAGGTTTGGGCGGAAGCGTTGGACATGGTTCTTTCGTTCGATGCCGGCGGGACGCGCCAGTGACCGCAGCGAGTTGCACTGCGCGATGTGTTAGGGGAATTACTTGAGCACTTCGAGATCAACCAAGTGCTGGCGATACAGACTCAGCACAGGCGGCCACACCAAGTAGTCAGCGCCGCGCACCACCACAGGCGTGTTCTGCACGTTCTTGACCACGTTGTTAGCGTTGTCGCTGCCCACGCTGTAAATCAGCATCGCTTCCTGCTTGAACGTCAGCGTAAACGTCGCGTTGGCCGGATCGGGAACTTGTGCGACGATGACTGACTCGACGCCCTTTTCCTTATCCTTGCCGCCGTCAATTGTGGGACGGAAGTAGTTGAACGCAGGCTTCGTGAATGTGTCCGCCGCACCGGTGTTGAACGGATCGACGTCGACTTCATGCGTCCACTGCGGACGCGGGCTAGCAATTGATGGCGGGAACGTGTTGTTGCGATACGTGAAGGCCAACGCTGCGAGCGAAGACCGCGTGCCGCCCAGTTCTACGCGCGCCAGTTGCCGCAACGTGCGAATCTGCGAGACATCAGGAATACTCGAGAACGCCATCGTCTTGGCTCGGTCAAGCTGCGTGTACTTCTGTTCAATTGCCTGGAAGCGATCGAACCAGTTGAGTTGGAAACGCTGCCCCCAGTCGTTGTACACGCCCGCGAGCAATCTCGATGCTTCTTCTTGATTGACCTGGCTCTGCGCCGCGCCGCGCCAACGGGCGGATTCACTGAACAACCGCAGCGGCCGACCAGCCGTGCCCACCTTCGCCATCGTGCGTGCAAATACATCGGGCTTTACGCCGCCTTTAGGTTCGTACACGCGCTCAATCACCTGCTCAGCGGCGATACGGTCGGCATCGGGAAGCGTCAGACGCGTGATGTCTGGATAGCCGCTGCCTTTGATGTCTTTGTTCGCGGAAGGTGAGAGACGATCGATGATCGTGCGCAGCTTCGCAAGGTCGAGCTTCTTGCCGCCCGTGCGGAAGTCGACATACGCGATATCACGAATGCGCTCCAGCGAACGCATCATCGCATGCATGCCCCAGTCAGCTTCCACGTAGAACTTGCGGTCGGCAAACTGCCGACCAAACAGCGTCATGCGCAGCATCAGTTCGAGCGCATCATCAACCTTGCCTTCACTGGCAAGGCGCGTCGCTTCGACGTTAGCCAAAATCTCCAAGCGCTCAATCGCCGGCATGTACATGTGCTGAGCAGCAGCCAGCGTCGGCGGATCACCAAGCTCCGTGTAGAGCTTCGCACGAATCAGGTCCGCACTGACGCCATCAACGCCGTAAGGCTGCGCGAAGACGAATGCCTTCTTCCAATCTGTCTCTTCCGTCACCTTCCGCAGGCCGTCAATCACCGCTTGCTGCTCGGGTGCCTTCGCCCACGTCGCGACGGCAGCAAAGTCCGCAGCGTTGGCAGGCAGCACCCGCGCGCGGTGAATATCGCGCACGCTTGCCGGGGTCGCGGCACTCTTGGCAAGTGCTGGCAGCAACACCAAGTCACTGCGACGTGCATCAGGAATGCCCGCAGTCGCGGCGTTTGCACGCGAGACAAAACCGTCTGACTGGGCGTGCGCAACTGGCACGCTCACCAAGCCAGCGGCGAAAAACAGCGACAGCAGCGACGACATCAACATCCGGCGATTACGCATAGGTCCGGATGATAGCGGACTTGTGCGGAATCGGTCGGCGAACTAGCCAGACGAAACTATTGTCGAAACTGCCGCCGAAATGAGTGCGACCACCGCATGAGCGGTGGTCGCAAGAGGAGAGAGCTTGTCATACCTGGCCCAAACAACCAACCGAACAATCCGCCTTAACCTTCGCCCACAATCGCTTTCGAGAAGATCGAAGCCGACTTGCGCATGAACTGCGTAGGCTTTTCATGGTTGATCTGCTGATTCAGCTTGGTCAAGGCTTCGTCGATGACTTGGCGAACGCGCTCGCGGCTGATGCCGACTTCTTCCGAAATCTGCTTGAGCGTGAGGGGTTCGCAACCATCAAGGCCAAACCGCATGCGAAGGATTTGAGCTTCGCGATCGTCGATGGTTTCGAGCAGTTCGCGGAGCAAACGCAGGTCTTCGTTGGCGAAGGTGCGTTCATCGGGCGTGCCCACGCGCGGATCAGCCAGAATTTCTGACATGCTCATAAGTTCGCCGCTCGCATCGCGAGGTGCAACCTGAGGAGCTTGGAAAGCCTTGATAGCTCGGCGGATGACGCGAACCTTGCGAAGCGGCAGGTCCATCGCCTTCGCGAGGTCTTGCAGCGACGGGGCCTGGCCCAACTCAGCTTCGAGCTTGCGGTGAGCAATCTTCCACTTGGAGATGAGCTCAACCATATATGCAGGAATGTGAACCGGCTGGCTGGCGTTGATCAAGGCACGCTTGATGCCCTGCTTGATCCACCAACTGGCGTATGTGCTGAAACGCGCACCTTGTGCGGGGTCAAAGCCTTCAACTGCGCGGAGCAGGCCGATATTGCCTTCTTCGATCAGGTCGCAAAGTTGCAAACCGCGACCGGTGTAATTCTTAGCGATGGCAACAACCAGCCGCAGATTGCAGCGAATCATTCGCTCACGGGCAACAGGGCAATTTTCGTTGATGATCTTCCAACCTAGCTCGCGCTCTTCTTCCGCATTCAGCAGCGGCATTTTGGTGAGTTCGCGGAAATAGAGTTGCATCTCCGACTGCACCTCGGTCTCGCGACGGCGCGGACGCCCCGCGGGTTCTGCACCCGGGGTGGACGCGATCGGATTGTCTTGGTAGCTTGCCAACTCTCGTCCCATCCTTCGGCGGAGCACCGCCGTCTCCTCTACACCACGCAAGACGCACGCCAAACGAAACGGCAGGTCTCTCAAGGAGCTACCTACCTATCCGCTGCGCCCCGTCCTGGGGTTTCATCGACTAGGGGGATGGGGACCTAAAGGCCCTGTCTCTCGCGCATCCTCCCACTATGAAGATGACACCGATTTTTCCGTATGCAAGGAAAGTAGCGAGAATTTTTTAAAGTTCCGCCACATCTTGCTCACTTCCCCTCCAAATCCATCCCCGCATGCGGCAATCCTTGCCTTCGCAGACACATATCATGCCCTGTTGCTTGTATTCCGCAAGGACCAATAACCACCTATCGAGGTATTTTCCCATGAAACGCGACATATCAGCCCTGCTTCGCGAGTGGCCTTTCAAGCCCGGACAGGTCAATGCCCGGCTTGTGACCGGTAATGACGGTGCTGATCGCGTTCAGGTGCGGCTTGACCTGGGAATCTTGCAAATGCACGCAGATGAACGACCTGACGGCATTCGCCCCTTCGGCTTTCTTTCGCTGCTCGAATACTTTGAGGCAAAAATCGACGAATCCAATGGCGATAACGCGCAAGGCATGCGCGGCGAGCCCGAAGAAGAAAAAAATGATCCCAGCGAAGCCGAGGATGTCACCCTGACGAGTGATGACTGCCGGGCCCTGCGCGAGGAAGCCGCTCAGTTCTACCAGCGATATGTCGCGTGCCTCGCGTTAGAGGACTTTGATCGCGTGATTCGCGACACCACGCGCAATCTGCGCGTGCTCGACGTCTGCGCCAAGTTCGCCGCAGACGAACAAGACCGCCAGGTGCTCGAACAGTTCCGCGCGTACATCATCATGGTCCGCGCCCGCGCCCTCGCAAGCCAGTGCATCAAAGACAACGAGCTCAAAGCCGCGGTCCTCGCAATCGACAACGCCCTCGAGCAACTCAAAAAGTATTTTGCGGCGACCGACAAGCCACAGCAGTACGAACTCGCCGACGAAGTTCGCATGTTGCAGAGCATGCGCGAAGCGCTGGTGCCCAAGCTTCCCATCAGTCAGAAGGCCGAACTCAAGCAGCGCCTGCAGCGCGCAATCGAAACCGAAAACTACGAGCTCGCCGCAATTCTGCGCGACGAACTCAAACAACTCGAAAAGCAATAACCCCGATGCCCAACTTGACGCCAACCCGACGCCGGACCTGAGGCTCCGCGAAGGTCCGGATTCGAATCACCAACTGCGCACCTCGCTCAATTCCCAACCGCATCAGGCACAACCGCCGCCGGATGCCGCACACCCGTGTGCTGATCAATAAATCCAACAACCTGCGCAGCAAACGCCTCATCCATCAAATACCCAATCTCATGCCCACCCACTTCGCCAATCAACAACTGCACTGGCATCTGCGCTCGCTCCGCCGCTGCAAACAACCGCTTCGCATTTGAAACCGGCATCACACCATCAGTACGAAAATGCGTGATCAGCACCGGCGTACTCCCAAGCCTGCGAATGTTGTCCGACGGATCACAACCATCGGCGTATGCGATGACGTAACCAATCACCGGAATAATCGCATTGGCCGCATAACGCCATGACGAAAATCCGCTCGCCGCAACAACCGCTTGCATGGGCTGACCAGCGTCATTCGCTTGCGCACCCATCGCCAGTGCATATGCCGCACCCATGCTGTGGCCGAAAACTGCGACGCGCTGCGGATTAACATCAGGCCGAGATCGCACATATGCCAGTGCCGCCGCGGCATCTCGCGAAAAGCCTTCGTTGGTCATTCGGATGTTGGTGGAGTTACCAAAGCCGCGATAATCAAACGTCAACACGCGATAGCCCGCATCGAGCAAGAGCCCTGTCGAAAGTCCATCCTGGCACTCGGTCGCGCCGTGGCAATAAATGACGGTGACATCACGCCGACGATAAAACTCGGCGAGCGCTTCGCCGGTGATCTTGTCATCAGGCTTTGGCTCCCACCACCAGCCTTCGAGTTCGATGTCTTTGTCGCCTCCGGGAAATCGAACGACAGTGACTTGTTCCGGAATGCGATCAGGCAGTTTGCCAACCGGCACGCGCGATGGCGCGTGACATGCGGAGAGCAAGACAATTCCGCAGACCAATGCCGCGATAGATATGAGTGGACGCATTGACCTGAGCGTATCGAGGTAATCGGCATTCATAATCGGATCAGGCTTGAGCGGCGACTGACGGAGCATTCGACGAACCTGCTAACGCAGCTTTCCGCGATCCCTCGCCACACAAGTCCGCAAGAGCACCATCAAGCTGCGAAAATGCAAACGCGAATCCCTCGGCGAGCAATCGTCGAGGGATCACATATCGCCCATACACCGCCAGTTCAGGATCAGTGCGAAACAGCAGCGGCGCGGCAACTTTCACCATCCAGCCTGCAGCAGGCGGGGCGATGCCCACCGCGCCCAGTCCGCCCGCGTATCGACGCAGCGTCCGCATGAACTCACGCTGACTGACCGGCGTTGGCGAACTGGCAATGTAAGTTCCTTGCATGGATGCATCGCAAATCGCTCGCGTGAAAATCTCGTTCATGTCGCGCTCGTGTATCCAACTCATGCCCTGCGAGCCGCTGGCGACAGTGCCGCCCAGGCCCAATCGCGCGAGCCGCCGCAACATGCTCAGCGCACCAAAGTGCCCGCCGCGATCACGACCAAGCACGAAACTGGTGCGAAGCACCACGCCACGCTGCGACGCGAGCTTCGCGTTCGCAAACGTTGCCTCCCACGCCTGCCCCACTATCGGAGCGAGGCCATAACCCGGCGGGCTCGTCTCGTCGCACACCACGCTGGGCGGGTCACCAACAATGTGGGCCGTACTCATCTGCACCCACGTCGCCGGCGGCGATGCAACCGCACGGCACGCCTCGCCCAGTACGCGAGTAGCCTCCACGCGCGAACGCAGAATCTCATCGCAGTGCGCAGGCGTCTTCACGCAGTTGACAGATCGCCCCACCAGGTTCACCAGTGCCGTCGCGCCATCAATCACGCGCGACCAATCCCCAAGCGTGCGTGCATCCCACGACACATGCTGCCACGGTCCCGCCGCAGGCTTGGATCGCGAGAGGATCGTGACCTTGCAGCCTTTGGCCACCAGATGTTCAGCCAGTGCGAGCCCCAGAAAGCCCGAACCGCCGGCGATGACGACATGGGATTGGAGAGTCATACCCCATGATATCGACTGTTGTCACATGTTTCAGAAGTAATTGAAAGCTTTTGAATTTTCACGCTGCGAGTGGCAAGACCGATAAAAACGATGAAAAAGAGCTCTCGACGCTAGCCACGAACACACCCGGTCGATCACCCGCCCGCTCCATCGCCGCCAGCACGCCCCGCCGGTACGCCCACCGCCGCAGCGTCAGCGAACGCTCCCACGCATCGTGAGCAAGTTCCTCGGCGAGCGACTCATCGGCGTGAACACTGCGAGCATCGAGATGCTGGAACCAGCCGATCATTTTTTCGCACACGACACTATCGTTTTCAATTGCCTTGCGAAGATGCAGCCCGGCTTCATCGTCGTCAAGTTGAGCCGGGCTCCACGCGCTGCGCCACAAGTTGCTGGTGTGCCACATGTGCAGACTGGCCCAGCCGCGATTGAAATCACGATGCAGCGTTTGCGTGGGACTCGGCACACGTTCGAGCCAGGCCTTTGCATCAGGTTGTTCAAGCACGGTGACCCCCGTGCGTGCGCGGAGTTTGCACACCATGTCGGCAAACACTTCTGCATCGGCAGTTGCAAAATTCGTGAGTCCTCCCACTCGTCGCAGCGCTTCGGTGGGCACGCTCAGATGGGCTGCGTCGATGGGATCTGCCTCGGGACGATCAGGCCGATGCAGCGACCGGCACCAGCGATCGAGCATGGCGCTCCAGAGCGTGCGTTTTTCGCTCATTTGGCAGAGCACGCGTCCGGTGACGCAGGAAACGCCCGAGCCGGCGAGCGCTGCGTGTGAACGCACGTGAGCTGCAAGCAATTCCGGTTCTGCAAGCAAACCTGGCTGCAGAAACAGACTGTATTTGCCGCCGGCGGTTGTCAACGCCGCGTTCGCGTAGTGCATCCACGTAGCTGGAGCAGTGAGCCCGGGTTGTACGAATCGCAGCGTGCCGCCGCGGCTGCCGCCCGCGCGCGTCCACGCGTGTTCGGCTGCGATGGCGTCTTCACTCGTGAGCGGGCAAGCAAGCAGCACTTCATATCGCTCGCTGGCGAATTGCTGGCGAGCGAGGCGTTCGAGCATGGGGGCGATGCCGGGCTGCCATGTCGATGACGCGACGATAACGGAGATATCCATCAATGTGTTATCGACGGAAAAAGCAGTGTGATTTGGTGAGTTATCAGAAACAAATGCGAAAGTGCGTACAAGCAGCCGTCGATGGGTGTGGGGGACGCGATCTGTCATCAGGCAGTCGCCGATGCACGCACAACGAAAGAACCGAGCACGTCATGCACGCCAACTTCTTGCCCACCAACACAACGCCCGCCCGCCCCAGCGATCAACGCACCAGCCCGCGCGTGCTCACGACGCGGCCCGTCAAGCTCTTTCATCCAGCCACCGCGCGGTTCATCCCGGCCCATACCTGCGACATGAGCGGCGGCGGCGTGCTGCTGCAAGTTGCATGGCCCACCACCATTGTGCCCGGCGAACCCGTCGATGTGTACATTCCGCCCGATCAACACGTGGTGATGAGCGACAAACACCGCGTGCCCAGCACCGTGCTGCGCGTGCTCGCCAGCGGCGACATCGCGATGATTTCTGTGAAGTTCAATGTACAGCAGCAATCGCAGACGCATCGCGCAGCCGCATAAGTGCGCTTGAGCGTCTCTAAGACTCTGAACTGCACGGGAACTGCGCAGCTGAAGCACTTGCATGAGGCGCTCGATGTCTGGATGGTTATCAGCATATTACGAGCCAAACTGAACATCAGACGCTTCTTGCCACCCGCAAGCTGTTAAGTACGACACTCACACTGCTGCAAGCCATGGCCGCACTGGCGATGATGGGCGAGAGCAGTAAGCCCGTGAACGGGAACAGCACGCCTGCGGCGATGGGAATGCCCACGACGTTGTACGCGAACGCCCAGAACAAGTTTTGTTTGATTGTGCGCATCGTGACACGCGACAACCTGATTGCGTTGATCACGCCCTGCAAGTCGGCTCGCATCAGCGTGATATCTGCCGCGGCCATTGCGACGTCGGTGCCTGATCCCATCGCAATGCCCAGATTGGCCTTTGCGAGTGCTGGAGCATCGTTGATGCCGTCGCCCACCATTGCAACGACGAGTCCCTGTGATTGCAAAGCCGCAACTTTCGCTGACTTATCACCTGGCATGACTTCGGCCATCACTTCATAGACGCCAACTTCACTCGCGATGAACTTCGCGGCGAGTGCATTGTCGCCCGTCATCATGACCACTCGCAAGCCCATCGCTTGCATGTCCGCTATCGCTTGCCGACTAGTCTCTCGCGCGCGATCTACCACCGCGATTGCGCCCAGCTCGCGACCGTTGGCAGCGACGAACATCACTGTGCAACCCATCGCTTCGCGCTCGCTGGCCCGCTGATTCAGGCTCAACTCCACGCCACTTGCGACCAGCATTGCGGCTTTGCCCACCAACACATGACGGCCTTTCACATTCGCTCGGACACCCGCGCCAACATCCGCCGCGAATTCGCTGGCTTCATCGAGCTTCAGTTCGCGCCTCGCAGCCTCACGCACGATTGCTGCAGCGAGTGGATGCTCACTGCCGTGCTCGGCACTCGCCGCAAGCTGCAGAACGTCGTCACCATTTACACCTGAGACCGCCATCACCTCACACACTGCTGGCTTGCCTTCGGTGACCGTGCCGGTCTTATCCAACACGACGACCTGCACTTTGTGTGCGGTTTCCATAGCCTCGCCAGAGCGAATCAGAATACCGCGCTGTGCGCCAAGGCCTGTGCCGACCATAATTGCGGTGGGTGTTGCCAAACCTAAAGCACACGGACACGCGATGATCAACACCGATACCGCGTTCATCAGAGCCATGCTCAGCCGCGTTTCTGCGTTACCGGCAAACCACCACACGGCGAACGTCGCGACGGCAATTGCCACCACAATTGGCACAAATACGCCGCTGACTTGATCAGCCATGCGTGCAATCGGTGCCTTACTCCCTTGTGCATCTTCGACGAGTTTCACAATTTGCTGAAGTGCCGACGCGGCTCCAACTTTTGTCGCAACCACTCGCAAGGTGCCGGTGGTGTTCATCGTCGCGCCAAACACGTCGCTTCCTGCTGACTTCTCAACCGGCACGCTCTCGCCTGTCAACATCGACTCATCAACTGCCGACGTTCCCGCCTGCACGTGTCCATCGACCGCGACTTGTTCACCGGGTCTTACCACAAATGTATCACCAACGCGAACGTCTTCGATCGCCACGTCATACTCGCGCCCTTCTCGCTCGACGCAGGCGGTCTTGGGCTGCATGCCAATGAGTTGCTCGATTGCAGCCATCGTTCGCCTTGTAGCTCTTGCTTCAAAGTACTTTCCCAGCAGAACCAACACGACAATCACCGCAGCGGCTTCAAAATACACCGCTGGCATATTCAGTTGCAGGCCCGCGTGTTCTGCGTGCTGCGCACCGCTCGCAAACATCCGCGGCCACACCGTTGCCACCACCGAATAGACAAACGCCGATCCTGCACCCAGCGCAACCAGTGTGTCCATATTCGCTGCGCCATGGCGAAGTTGCTTCCATGCCGACACGATAAATTGTTCACCGCACCAGACGAGCACGGGCAGTGTGAGCACGAGTTGCACCCAAGGCATCCAAGGCTTGTCGAGCCATGTAATTGCACCGTGCGACATCGCGATTACAACAACCGGCAACGCAAGCGCCGCTCCGACTATCACCTTCGTCAATAGTCGCTTTGCGCGTGCGTCCTCGCTGCGAAGCATACTCGCTGGCTGAGTTATTCGTTCGCGTTGTGCAGTTGCATGCTCCACATCATGCCCGCACGCCAAATGACGAGGAAGACTTACTGCGTTCGATTCAGTATTTGGCATCGGCTCATGCACCCGAGCCACGGCCCCAAAACCAATAGCTTTCACTGCGCCCACCAACGTTTCGTCGCCAATCACTGCCGCTTGGTACCAAACCGTCGCGACTTTGGTCGCAAAGTTCACATTTGCTGTGCGCACGCCCGGCTGCTTGGCCAGCTGCTTCTGGATTCTCACCGCACACGCCGCGCACGTCATGCCTTCGATGATCAAATCGCAACGCTGGTTGCCTTCAGGTGTACTCATCGCGTGCTTCTCATGCAATGCACTCTACATATGCACAACGTTCGTCCAGCTCTTTGATGCCGCAGCATGCGTCATGCACACCTTCTCCCTCACTTTGTTGGCGACGACTTTGGCTGATCACTCGTTTCAAGCTGGTGTTTCGCAGCTCGCCGACCCATCTCCTCAATGCTTGTCACGGCTTCGCTCACCGCCAGCAGTGCCATCGCGCTGCTTTCTATGGGTTGACGCTGATCCCAAGGCGAAACTCGCACGCCCCACATTGCTCGCTTGGGCTGCGGACACGCGAACGCGCTCGCATCATCAATTGATAACTGTCGCAAGAAGCGCATGGAAGGCAGCAACTTGCTGAGTTGCGGATACAACTCGTCTGCATCCGTCAGCCGCTCGTCGCGCAGCATCGCCGCGGCAAACGCCACGGGACGCGCGGTGCTCCAAGTTGGCCCGGCAATGCCGCTGGCATCACGCGCGTCGCGAGTACCAAACACGATTCCACCCTCCAAATCGGCCTGTCCGCTCTCGGCTCGTATTGTCCGCTCCCAAAGCATCGCCCGCATCTCTCGCAGTGCGGGCGCACTGGCGATTTCTCCTTCACCCGCTAGCCGCTGGGTCGCGTATCCCAACCAAGGCATATGCGTCACCAGCGCGCCGGGCGTGGCTTGCATCAAGAGCGACCGCACCCCACTTCTCGCACGCGAAAGGTCCACTTCGCGGGTTGCGTCCACCGCAAAAGTCGTTGCCAACTCAGCCATCGCGAGCGCCACCATTGCCCGACTACCAGGCAGGACAGTTTCGGCCCAGTTCTCTCCATCGTGCGACTTGCCTATTACGACTCTCGTTTTCTCGAGTGCAGCTTTCCATGACTCGTCTGCCAGCGTCGCATCGCTGCCCAGCCACGCCATCGTCACCACGCATGCCGCTGCAGTTGTAGGTTCATTCAAACTCGTGGCATCAAACTTGATCACATCCCCCAAGAGCTCGCGTGCGAGCTTGCTTCCTCGGTCGCCGCTTCGCACCAGCGTGGCACATAGCACCGCTCGCTGCAACGCCGATGCCACACTGTCAGCTCGATCCTGAAACGGCAGATACGTTGCAAAAAGCTGCGATCCATCGGGTGATCGTGCGACGCGGCTGGCGATGTGATCAATCAACTGCTCACGATACTGGCGAAGCATCGGCAAATTCACCTCACGCAGCTCAACCACTCGCGACGAACGCATCAGCAGCAACCCAGGCCCGCCCGCACGTAATTCCACCATCTGCACCACGGGCCCTCGCCACACCCTAACGCCCTTGGTTCTTCGCAAATCTCCCAGTTCCTGCCCAGCTACGCCCGGCATGGGTATCGCCGGATCACCAGACAGCAATGCAATGCTCGACACAATCGCCGCCGCTGGCAAGTCGCCCGATTGCATCATGCGCTGCGGAAAAATCACCTCGCGCGTCTCACCCACCTCCACCCATATCGCTTCAAGCCCATGTTTCACATCGCTATTTGCCTGTGCGAAGGTTGCGGCTTCCAAAGGCAACCGCTCGCCAGAAACTTCCACTCCCGCCAATACTCGCTTGAACATCTCACGCCGAGCCTGCTGCTGCAACGCATCGTTCGCCGCAGGAATCTTCGCATCCGCGCTCGCGAGCGCCCGCGTTACCACCGCTTCCAAACTCTCGGCACCATCTCCCTCCGCGCGAGCAATCGTCTCACCTTGCAATCGCAATGTGACGCACACCGCCGTCGCGCCCGTGAGCACCGGCGCGGCGACCTCCTCGCCCTCGCCGCACCACCGCTTGAGTCGCTGTTGAACATACGTCAGCGCGATTCTCGCCGTGCCTGAATCAACAGGCGTCGTAGTTTGCACAACAGCTTTCCCGCTCGCGCCTACCGCCTGCGCGGGCATTATCTGCCGCGCGCAAGCTGGCCATCCAGCCCACGCGACGACCAACGCCGCATAACACGACCACCGCCAGTTCCGATCCGTTCGACGTTGCGATGTTGCTTTCACGCCACAAGTGTTGCACCATAGTTGTTGCGTTGCCGCAACATTCGCTACGTGCCGCGCTGCAACTTTTCCGCCGCTCGTCCTAGAAGCCTGCAATTGACGCAATTTCGCTTCACAAACGCTCTTTCGCGCGGTAGCATGCACGCATCGTTTTCCGTCCCTCTCTTTGGCACACGGATTGATCTATGACTAGTGTTGACGTTGGACAGTTCGGTGCGACTAGCGATCTGCTTGAGGCAGACGCCGCAGCCAACGTCCGCGTTAGACCTGCTATCGCGGCCTTCGCAGCCGCATCAAATCCAAGAGATGAGGCTTTTATGTCCCTGCTTTTTTCAATGTCAGACACTCGCAAACGCATCATCATTCTCAGCCTTTTGAGCTTTCTTGCTATGTGCTGAGTCGCGTGCTGAGTTCTGACTTTTCGCTTCACGCGCCCATCACGCGCCCATCACGCGCCGCACCGCCTTCTCCAACACCTCCTGCGATATCGCCACCTGCCCGCCGCCAACGCCCGCCCGGTGGTTGTAAATCGCCGTCGTCCGCGCCGCCTCGACGATGTCCTCAACTTCTGCCGCGTTCCCGGCTCGGCTCAAAATCCGCTCAATTGCCTCCGCCGGGGTTAAACCCACCAGCGAACAACCCGCCTCACTCGCCCGCTTGAGGTAATACGTCGCCACCTCGCGCAGCACGGCCTTGTACTCGGTGCTGAGTGCACCAGACCGACGCACAATCGCTGCGGCACCCGGCAAAACGACCTTCATCCCAAACAAGTTGTCAAGGTCATCACCTTCTGTGAGTTTGCTCGCAGTCGCAATGACCAGCACGTTGGGCCGATTCGCCACCGTCTCGATGAGTGCATCCAGTTCCGCCTCAACTTCTTCATCACGATCACTCTGAGGCGACTCCGACTCAAACACCTGATCCAGACTTGGCAGCAGCAACGCGATTTTCTCATCGCTCTTGCGTCGCAACAGTGTCTTCGCTTTCGCCAGCGCATCACTATTTCGCGGATTGTAAATCGTAATCAGCCGCGTCATTCCCGCCAACTGCGCCACCCGCCAGGCAAGCGACTTTTTCCCCGACAAATGTGGCCCGATGATGAGCATCTCGTTGCCCAGTTTCAGATCGTGATACGCCGCAGGATGCTTCGCCCGGTCAACCAAGTCCGCGATATCCGCGAGTACATGATCCAGCCCCGCCAAGTGCGACACCTTCGTCCCCACCGCCTCATCATCCATGCTCAGTGCCACCCGCTCGCGCCGCTTGCGCCAATCAATCACAAATTCAATCAGCGGCGGCAACGCTGCCGCCGCTGCGACCACGGTCGCAAGGACCAGAACCTGATCGGTCGCGAGTTTCACAAAGTTAGTATCGCCGTCTTGCACGCCGAACTCTACGACGCCTGCACCCACCACTTCGCCATGCTACAAAACGACAACACCCGCGTTGCCGCGGATGTTGCCAATCAATTGCTCAAAGCCCGTCGCTCAGCCCGGAGGGAGAAGCAGGCCCAGCGAACGCGACCTCAAACAAGTAATCCTTACCGCACAATCGCGCCGGTAATCGCGTTCACCTTCACGCTGCGTTCCCGGCCGGCCTGCACAATCTTCACTTCATAGATCGCAATTGCGCCTTGCATCTGCATCTCAATCTCGCTCACATCACCGCTTCGCGCCGCCAGGGCCCTGCTGATGGCACTCGCGTGCCCGATTGCCGTCTGACCGGCAAGAGCGTTGAACAATGCTGCAGCGGTCGCCGCATCGCCCGCGTCGAGCCCCTCATTCTCGCGACGCACGATTGCGCCAGTGCTGGGCGTGAGTGAAATCTCTTCCGCCGCCAGCGAGCCAGCTTCAACCGTCTTCACTTCAACGACATTCTGGAAGCGATTAACCTTGAATTTAGCTTCCAAAATCAACGTGCCCGCCGGCTCAGTTGCGAGTGCGTTGCTGATCGCGTTCGACAGCAGCAAGGCATTCCCCGTCAGTGCAACCGGGGGCGTTGTGCCACCACCAGCCGGAGGCGTACCGCCACCAGCTGGTGGCGTGGTCCCACCCGTTGCCGGAGGCGTCGTGCCGACCGGCCGAGGCGTGCCGACCGTCTGCACACCGACAATCGCGCCAGTCGCTGCATTCACGCGCACTTCCGCCGCCGCCCCGTTGACGAACAGTTCAACCTTGTACGACAAAGGCCGGCTGCCCGAACGCTCCAAACGAATGTTGTACGCCTGCAAGCCCGGCACCCGCGCTTCAGCAATGCTCGCGGCTTGCGCAAAGCTCACGGTGATGGTGCTCTGCGAAACGGCGATGTTCTGCAAGTTGCGCTGATCGCCGCCACCCACGTTGCTGCGACGAACACGCCGCACCTGGCCCGTGGACGCATTGATATCTGTCCGCACGCTTTGGCGGAAGGTGCCCACGCCCGTCTCCGAACGATAAACCCACACGCCATTCTCACGCTCAAGCTTGATACTCGAAATCACGCCGGTGGGGTTCGCGGCTTTGGTAATGTCAAACGCCGACTGCCAACCAATCAGCGTCGTTGCTGCGGGAAGCACAGTGCCCCGAGGAAAGTCATCGAGTCCCGATGCGTGCACGTTGTTCGCACATCCAGCAGCCAAGACCAACACCAGAGCGATACGAGCGAAACGACTATTCATGACAAACTCCTTCAGTCACAATGCCCCTCGGCCAGACTGCACAACACCGCGTTGCACGTACTCGACCCACAAATGTAGTGAGGGTCGCCATTCATGCGATAGTTCGACCCAAACCCTCTCAACTTCTCTAAAATTTCCCACCGACGCCTGACCTGAGGCCGCCGAAGGTCAGGATTGCCCAGCTATCGACCCCAACCATCCCAAACCCTACCCCCATAACTCCCCATGCGCCACTTCATCCACTACACAGGCCTACTCAGCGCTGCTGCCGGCGTTACCATCCAGTTTTTCAGCCCTCCGGGCCTTCCTCATGCCCGCGCTCGAACCCGACATGCTCCTCCGCCTCTTCGGCTGCATCGCCGTCTTTCTGGGTATCACCCTCATCCTCGCCGCCCGCGATCTCACAAACCGAGCCCCGCTCGTCGCGTGGGAAGGCATCCTGCGTCTCGTCGGCGGCTCCATCCTCGTCTACGACGGCATCACCACCAACCTAGTCCTCCACGGCACACTAGCCGGCGCGGGCGATATCGCCATAGGCCTCACCTACCTCATGGCCCTATCTCGGCACCAAAACACCACCCTCTCCAAACTGCTGTACGATCAACATCGCAGAGTAGAATCACACAACAGCGACTAGAGCACTTTGCCCGCTGGCACGTAGTACGTGCCCTGCTTCGCCGCGATGAACGCTGTGATGTCATCGCCGTTCACTTCGCCATCGCGATTGAAATCCGCCGTGTCACACGGCTGCATCACGCCGTTGATCATCGTGCCGCAACCGCTCGAACTCCCCGCATTCACCGCCGCAATCAGCTTCTCAAGATCATCCCCACTGCCCGGCGACGTGCGATCATCCTCATACCCATCGTTATCAAAATCAACATCCAGCCGCGAGCCCGGCAGCCCGTTTACATCCTGCAAACCCAACCCCGACGCCCCCACATTCACCGGCACCCCAAACGCCGTGTATGCAATCCGCACCGGATACAGCCCCGGCGTCGTATCCGTCGGCGAGTCCTGCCGCACGAGTGCCGTATCAAACACCCCAATCACATGCCCCGCACGATCCTGCAAATACATCACCCGCCGCTCGAGCGTCCCATCGCCATCACCATCCATCTCGGCGTACACCGGACAATCCAGCTTGTGCCCCGCCCCACCACTCTCCCGCGCGCCGATGCCGCGATCCCCATACGCGTACCGCTCGCGCAGCCGCATCTCCTGATACTTGAAATCCTGCCGATACACCGCAACCAGACGCCAGCGGTCGTCAAGATGTCAATGCTTCTTGCCGATCCTCAACGCACGCTTCAGCTCACTTTTGACCCATTCATACCGTAGGTCTTTGAGCAACTCCTCAACTTCGGGTACGATTGATCGATCTGCATTCATAGCAAGGCTTGCGGCGATAGCAGCTCGATGCATCTGAATTGCGCCGGGCGAGAATGCTTCCGGGTGCGGCAGGGGCTGCTCAAACTCGCGACGCAGTAGTCGCAAAAGCGGTTGTGTCGCGATACCCCGCGCGTAGTCCACAGTTAGTGCTCGTACCAGCGCATCCATGGTCATTATCCGATGTGGTTCGTCGAGATGTCGCACAAGCATCGGCACGCACTCGGGATAGCGTTCCGGCGTATTCACAAACCACCAGATGTCATCAATCTGTCGTCCGCATCGTCGAGCCTCCAGAACGATGGGCCAAGAATCTGCGCGATCGAGAGCAACGCGGTCTGCCTTCGCAAGATACCAAGCCGTACTCGCAGTCGGCGTGGACTCCACGAATTTGTATCGAGCAGCAAACGACGCAAACAATTCTTCTGCGGTCTCTGGACGTTGTTTCATGAAACTACTCAACTGCTAGGTGTACCGGGAGGAAGATCACACCGCCTAATCCTACCTGCATCGATGAGGCGTTGCAGTGGTTTGCTCACGTCCGCGTCCGGCCGCATCCACAACTCAAAATCGAGACCGCGCTGCTCCGCGATCTCCAGGTAGCCCTTCAACTGCTTGGTCAATGACTGGTACTTCACATTCTTTACCTCCTTCAACAACACATCACTGATCTCATCCGGAAACAACATCTGACCAGTGCTCGGCACTTTGACACCAACTTTGGGTCCAACAATTCCGGCCGCATCCTCACCGGCTTGTCCCAATCTGCGTGCCAACTCAGTTGCGGTTTCACCGATCGAACCGCTGCGATTGACCCACGCCGTAACTAGTTCATCACTTTTTCCAGCAACGCCACCGAGCAACCCGCCCGCAACCGACGCTGTTGCCAAATTTGTAAAGTTGACCGATGACTGATTGCCATTCGCAAGATTTGCTGACTGCACGGCGCCTTCACCAAACATACCGCTAGTAGCACCTGCCGCGATCGCGACTGCCACGCGACTACCTCCCGCAGCAGCCGCAACTCCAGCACCAGCACCGCCCGTCATAGCACCGACATGCACCGCTCCCACGACTTGACCAGCGCCGTAGGCCGTCGATGTGGGATTGACGGTGTCGTTGATTCCGAGAGCCTCTCTCGCATGATGCATGCCGCCCAAAATCAGCGTATCGGTCCATCCTGCGATGAAATCAACTGCATCATCCAGCGCATCGAGTCCCATCGGGTCATACATATGCACCGGCTCGTTCCCGCAGTATGCATATCTATTCAACCCATCCACGAAGTACGCCGGGTCGGGCTGCAGCCAACGCTGGATTTCCGGGTCATACGCGCGGTGTCGCACGTGATAGATATGCAGGTGCCGGTCGTACCAATAGCCGCGGTACAAGAATCGGTACTCGCCGATGTCACCCGCTGGCACAAAGTACGTGCCCTGCTTCGCCGCGATGAACGCTGTGATGTCATCGCCGTTCACCTCGCCATCGCGATTGAAGTTCGCATTTCTAGGTTACGCTGTGACGTTCGTAATCGTTAGTCATGACGACTGTGGGTCATTTCTTTGCTTCTGACTCTGACCACCTATCGCTTACATCTTCGCTTCAACCGGTCTATTCGCGTCGTCTACCAAGAAGTAGTCTAACTGCTTCGGATCTGCGAACGATTTCCACTTTCGAAGGCCAGCACAAGCGTCGACGAACGCGTGCAGCAGCGACATACTTACAAATGTGACACCGGTCGATCCCTTCGTTGTTGGCTGTCGGTTTCGCCACACAACAAGCGATGGCATGGGCGTCGTCGCATCGACCGCGATCCAGTTCGAGGCGGCACGAGAATCGAACAAGACGTCAAGGACACCGATCTGCTGCAAGCTTGCAAGATTCGGATCGCTCCCGCGTTGCACCCTCGGCGAGTAGACGAACGCTGTAACGACTCCCGGAAGACGAGTTTCGACAACTTGCACCAGAGTCGTTTTTTCATCGCTTTGAGGAATCAAAAATCCACGAGCAGTCGGGTTGAGTTTTGCCTGCATCACGAATCCTTTTCGGCTCCGCGAGACCGAACGTAATTACAATCATTCATTTTGGATCCCGGCACTCCAACTTTGCGCGATTATCCTTCAGCTCTTTTAACAAGGTACGCTGCCTTATCTTGACAGCTACACCCTAGTCATGATTCTGTTTGGGTATGTATAATCTATCGCATCTATCTCGAAGCGTCTCAGCTAGTAAGGAAGGATCATATGACTTGTCCGTCCTTTTTACCTTTCTTGCAATTTCTCCACAACTGCCGACTACACACACTGCGATGAACGCTGCAATTTCACGCCAAGGCCTTTCCCGCCAGCGTTCGACCGGCAAGCAGACATCGACTTGAATGTACCGCTTAGCCATCTGGAGGCGCACCCGGTCCACGCCATCACCACCAAAGCTACCGAGCGATCCGTCAACACGAAGGATGAAAACACATTCATCAATTCCGTTCGGCACTCCAAAGGCTGGACCTGAGCGTAGCGCTTTCTTGAGCGCCTGCCAATGCGGGACCATTACGTGCGCGTCTCCGCCAAGACTTTCCATCGCGACGTCGAAGATGGGTAGACTCACATTCATGGCATACATTGTTTACCTGCCCACGATTCAAAGTTTTTTGGCCCAGGTGACATCTCGACGAGTTGGCGTTCAAGCCGAATGATAAAGTCTCTGGGTCCGACAGCTATTCTCTCGAGATATCCACCAGCCAACTCAACCTTAGAGTATCTGTTCGCGAGGTCCGCGGTAACGCCCCACTTTTGAAACACCCCATTCCCGTCGTATTTCGCGTACAGGTAAGCTCGCTGCTTTCCAACTGTATTGCCGTGGACTCCGCCTGCAGCCTGTAGCCCGCCGCTCAGTATCTGTGCCAATCCCGCAATGTAGTTGCCCTGCGAAACACTGTATACGCCACCACCAACGTTGTAACCACCAACCCCAACGTTGATACCAGAATAGACCGCGTTGGCATACCAGGCAGCTGCCGATCCTCCACTCGCCGCTGCTCCCAACGCCATCCCGCCCGCCGCCGACAATGCTCCACCCATTACTCCGCCAGCGACTTCACTACCTGCGAGCCATGGATTCTCAGGGTCGAAAAGATGGCCACCAGCAGCTAGCTCCTGTCGGGATTGACCAAACGTTTGCAGTGTAATGACTTGAATGCCACTGTGCATCGTGACAAGAAGCCCATCGTGAGCACCCTGGCCCGCTCCGCTCCACACTTGTATCGCGGCACCGCTCGGTCCGCCACCAAACATGTAACCAAGTGTCGTGCCCCACCCGTCCGCCCAACCCCATTTTTCTAACCCCAGCGGATCATAATAATCAATCGGCTCGTTCCCGCAGTATGCATATCTATTCAACCCATCCACGAAGTACGCCGGGTCGGGCTGCAGCCAACGCTGGATTTCCGGGTCATACGCGCGGTGTCGGACGTGATAAATATGCAGGTGTGGGTCATACCAGTAGCCGCGGTACAGGAACCGGTAGTCACCGATGTCGCCCGCCGGCACGTAGTACGTGCCCTGCTTCGCCGCGATGAACGCTGTGATGTCATCGCCGTTCACTTCGCCATCGCGATTGAAATCCGCCGTGTCACACGGCTGCATCACGCCGTTGATCATCGTGCCGCAACCGCTCGAACTCCCCGCATTCACCGCCGCAATCAGCTTCTCAAGATCATCCCCACTGCCCGGCGACGTGCGATCATCCTCA
>BJHL01000006.1:122180-177036 GCA_014192545.1 Phycisphaerae bacterium
CGCCGTGTCACACGGCTGCATCACGCCGTTGATCATCGTGCCGCAACCGCTCGAACTCCCCGCATTCACCGCCGCAATCAGCTTCTCAAGATCATCCCCACTGCCCGGCGACGTGCGATCATCCTCAAATCCATCATTATCAAAATCAACATCCAACCGCGAGCCCGGCATGCCGTTCACATCTTGCAAACCCTCGTCTAGGCCCAAACCCGACGCCCCCACATTCACCGGCACCCCAAACGCCGTGTACGCAATCCGCACCGGATACAGGCCCAGCGTCGTATCCGTCGGCGAGTCCTGCCGTGCCAGTGCCGTGTCAAACACCCCAATCACATGCCCCGCCCGATCCTGCAAATACATCACCCGCCGCTCGAGCGTGCCGTCACCATCATCATCCATCTCGGCGTACACCGGACAATCAAGCTTGTGCCCCGCCCCACCACTCTCCCGCGCGCCGATCCCGCGATCCCCATACGCGTACCGCTCGCGCAGCTTCACCGCCTGGTACTTGAAATCTTGCCGATACACCGCAACAAGCCGCCAGCGGTCGTCATCGCGTCTGATAGCGCAGTATGGACTCGCTTAGAGTTTTGCAGCTGCTGGCCGCGCTGCGCCGGGAATTAGTAGATAATCAAGTTCATTCGCATCCGCGAATGCTCGCCATGGATAGAAACCTGCGCAAGCATTGATTAGGTTGCGCAGCGCGCCCATGCTCACAAAGACGATTTCCGTTGAACCACGTATCGTTGGTTGCTGATTTCGCCATGCTGGTGGCGCGGGCGACTTCATCTCGCAATCGATCACCATCCAGTCGGCTGCATCACGGGCGTCAAACAAGACGTCTACGAACGCAGTTGGTATCAGTCGATGCAACTCGTCTTCAGCGACTGGCAACGAGATGCGAGGACAGTACACGAAGACAGTTGCGATACCCGGAAGTTGCGACGCGCAGATCTGAATGACAGTCCCGTTTCCGTCGTCGTGGGGCACCACCACCGGTCGCAGATGTCGCGTTATGTCACGCTTCTTCAAGGGCTAGCCTCCGTACCGCCGCGACTTCATCGTTTCTTACCTGCCCACAGCCGAAGCGATTGCTCGGCGTGCAACTGTTGCAATGCAACTCTGAACTGTTCAAGTAGGTACGGCCCGTAGTTGGGATCCGCGTCGCCGCCCCGAACTTTCTCGATGTCCATAGGAACAAATGCGACGATTCGCTTATGCCGGTGATTACGGCTGAACTGTGGCTGCGTGATCGGATTGTCCTCGGCAGGTACCCACTCGACAAGTTCGATGAGTTCGACATCGCCGAAGTTGAGCGAGCCGAACTCCGACCGCATGGTGGATTCAACGAGGCGACTCGCAGCGACTCCGCGATTCTTGTAACTGCTATCAACTCGCTCACAGATGCTCGAAAAAAATTCAATCCGCGGCATTTCCATTTGCTCCGGACTACCTGAAGACCTTATTGCCCTCGGGCATACACCCATGCAGATCGTAGAAGTCCTCAATCAGCCCCCGCTCAAGTGCTTTGGCGTCAAGCTTATTGTCAAAAACCTTGATGATTCGGTGCCCGAACTCACGTCCGGGGTACAACTTCTTCAACTCGCGCAACTGCGTTTGAATACGATTTGGGATGCCGTTGACGAGCTTTGTCTGGGACGACTCGCCGTATCGAAATGCACTTGACAGTCCTTTGGTAGTTATCTCATACACGATCGTCTTCCCCACGTATGCATTCGAGTTTTTGCTCACCGCCTTCGCGCCCACAACGATCGACGACACCACATATCCCGACCTGCTACTCGTCGCCAGAACATGGATCGTTTCGAGCGTCGCGAGTGCAAGCCGAAGCTCGCCGAGCTTCAAACTCGTACTCAGCACAAAGGCTCGGCCGGTGTTGCTCGTCGCAGCTTTCGCCAGCCCGGCCGTCGCCGCGTTTGCCGCGCCACCAGTCGCCGCAGCGAGCGCCGCTTCGCGACCCAGCCTCCGGGGTCAGGCGAGCCGAAACGTCATTGTTCTATATCTCGTGGTCGCGATCGCGTTCTCGAGCACTTGATCAGGTCAGTGAGTCAGGTTCTCAAAGTCAATAGGATTACTTCCGACGCCGACAGCGAGTGTTCGCGAACATACGACACTCGGTGTATGCCTTCACGAAGTCGTATATGTAATGATGCATAAGGCGAATGACTGCTCGGCCCGACTCCCGCATCGAATAGCACACAATCACCGGCCGCGAAGAGTTCCGTATGACCATCCCAGACATTTTGTTCAATTGTCCTTAATGCATGTGAGATGACCTCTAAACCATCATCCGCCGCGACCCACCGCACAAACGCTACCCCTCCATTCGCATGAATGAGTGTTGTAGGCAATGGCTCATCGTTGAGAATCAAGCACGGCTCTGAGTGCAACTGGCATACGCTGCAGACCGCAGTCACATCATCGAGTAGAGTTGCGTCTCTTGCAGAACGCCATGCACTAGCAACTCTCTTGCTAGCAAACACTAGCTTTCCGGTAGTTTCGATCCATTGATCAATCATTTAGATCCTTTGCCAAACTACAAGCTACGTGGCTTATTTACAGTTACTCACCGCCTTGGTACACTCCCTATGGTATGCGATGCCACCATCGAACGAGTCCCCCCTGACTGTTACTGCAGGTTATGCAGTGAGGGTAGAGACGTTGTGTTCCTGGGGGCGGATTCAAGCCAGATGGCGGCTGATGGTCAGGGATGAAATTGCAGGATTTTGTTCCAGGGTTCTTTGTACCACATTGGTGACATCCGTCAACACGACCGAGCTGATTTATCGCTTCTCTTTCTGCTTTCGAGAACAGTCGGCCAGAATTGCGAGCTGGAATGGACATGCCATCTTCAGAAGCGAGGTATGCGGAGCGCGCACTTGCCTTCCCCACTCCGCTGAAGGCCGTCTGTAGCGCCTTCGTCACTTTCTGCCCGACTGCCCCACCTGCAGCGCCTGTGACAGTCGAAAGCAATGTTTCTTGCAGGCTGTACGAGTCTCGTACCCTCATCCCCATCTGAATGAGTTGAGACGTCACATCGCCACCCATACCTATGCCACCGCCCAGCGCGGCTCCATGCCATGCGCTCTTCATACCAAAGCTAGTAAACGCGCCACTTCCGCCCGTAGCAAGGACAATCACGATATTCACCGCCGTTGAAACAATCTCACGCGTCTCACCATCACGAACTTCAATCAGCTGCGCGTACGTCTGATTCAGGCTCTGCTGATCTACCGCACGCTGAATCTGCATCGTCGCGAGCCACGCCGCGTCCTGTGCACGAGTCAATCCGCTGAGATGGTCGATCGCTTCACGATAACCATCAGTGACCTCACCGATGAAGTCAGACATTCCGTACAACCCCATCGGGTCATACATATGCACCGGCTCGTTCCCGCAGTATGCATATCTATTCAGCCCATCCACGAAGTACGCGGGGTCGGGCTGCAACCAACGCTGGATTTCGGGGTCATACGCGCGGTGTCGCACGTGATAGATATGCAGGTGCCGGTCGTACCAATAGCCGCGGTACAGGAACCGATACTCGCCGATGTCACCCGCCGGCACGTAGTACGTGCCCTGCTTCGCCGCGATGAACGCTGTGATGTCGTCACCGTTCACTTCGCCATCGCGATTGAAATCAGCCGTATCGCACGGCTGCATCACGCCGTTGATGATCGTGCCGCAGCCACTCGAACTGCCCGCATTCACCGCCGCGATCAGCTTCTCAAGATCATCCCCACTGCCCGGCGACGTGCGATCATCCTCATATCCATCATTATCAAAATCAACATCCGGCCGCGAGCCCGGCATGCCGTTCACATCTTGCAAACTCTCGTCTAGGCCCAAACCCGACGCCCCCACATTCACCGGCACACCAAACGCCGTGTATGCAATCCGCACCGGATACAGCCCCAGCGTCGTATCCGTCGGCGAGTCCTGCCGCGCGAGTGCCGTATCAAACACCCCAATCACATGCCCCGCACGATCCTGCAAATACATCACCCGCCGCTCGAGCGTCCCATCCCCATCACTATCCATCTCGGCGTACACCGGACAATCAAGCTTGTGCCCCGCCCCACCACTCTCCCGCGCGCCGATCCCGCGATCCCCATACGCGTACCGCTCGCGCAGCTTCATCTCCTGATACTTGAAATCCTGCCGATACACTGCCACAAGCCGCCAGCGGTCGTCATACGCGTACCAATCAACATTCTCATTCTCAAGATCGCCGTCCTCGCTATCAAGGTCATATGCCGCCGACCGCAAACGGCCCAGCGAGTCATACGTGAAGCGCGCGAACAACAACCCGCGAACATCCGGCAACCCAGGCCCGGCCGCGTGCCGGCGATACTCGCCACCAAAACAAGTTTACTTATGGTACGCCAGTTGTTTCAGTAACTGCCAGACTTCTTCAACAACGGGGTTCGACAAGTGCTTTGGTTGAAATAGGTCACGCTTTGTAAGCAGTGCCCATTCGCTATAATGATCTGCAAATATAATGTTTAGACTCGGCAAGACCGCGGCAACTTCGCGATTGGGATACTTACCGAGCAACTCGATTAACTTCAGACGCGCCGCAGAACGTGATGCAATGACAACACAATGCCCGTCAGCAGGCGGGGTCACTTGCTCCAGTGTGGCCGGTGGGAAAATGGTAGCATCACTTACATACGCATCGGTCAGATCGATCTGATAGACCGAGTCAACCTGTGACGCATTGGAAAAAAGCGGTTGCAAAGGAGGATACAACTCTCCGCGAAGGAACACTTGATGAAACCGTCCTTGCACTTTGAGATTGAACAAACGTGGCGCGTCGCATTCAACCGACGTGGTATTGCAGTCGATCCATGAGCAGTTCCGCCACGTAGACCGATGAAGCATCATCCCTCGCATCTTGCACTTGGACAGCATCGTATCTTCCACGTTGCTTGGACCGCACTCAGCGCACTCAAACGTGACATTATCCAAATCACTTCGCTCGAAAGAACACTTTTGAATCGGGCAGCCTCCGAACCGGCCATAGCACCATTGACACTGCGAAAAGATGCAACTCCTAAACTCGCAATTACTGGCACTTACATCACCGAAGTCCCATCCACGAAAGTGGCAGTCACGAAACACGCGTTGGCGAATGCTCGGACGTCCGACGCTGAGTACCTCAGCCAACACAACGCCATCAATCTCGCCACTTCGAGTCCAAGCCGCAAATTCTGACGGATCCTCCGATGACGAACCAGTCAAGTAATCGCTCAAACGCGATCTGAACGCGTTTGGAAGCGCAGTAGATGCCGCAATTCGCCCGCGAATTATGCCCATGTCTACTCCGTAGGAATTCGGGTTCCACCAGGACCATATTTCCTGCAGTGCTGACCCCACTGACCGGGCGTCGTGAGATCCCACCAGTGATGTGAATTCTTTGAGATGATATCCGCACCGGGTCGCCCCTGCTTTGTGATGTTCACATACTGCAAAAGTTCATTATCTGCTTGCATCAACCTCTTGGCCAGTTGATCAATGCGTTGTCCACGGTGAGCGGCGAGCCGAGCGGAATCACTTGCCTGTTTTGCAGAGAGATATCGAAGTGGATTTGCATCAAATAGTCCCACCGCTTGCCTCGCGTATTGCGTTACTCTCTGCGTAATCCACGAGTGCGATCCAGGCACCTTCGCGCCGGCGACTAGCGACGACACCACATATCCCGCCCTGCTACTCGTCGCCAGCACATGAATCGTTTCAAGCGTCGCAGGCGCAAGCCGAAGCTCGCCGAGCTTCAAACTCACACTCAGCACGAAAGCCCAGCCTGTGTTGCTCGTCGCTGCTTTCGCTAGCCCTGCTGTCGCCGCGTTTGCCGCGCCACCGGTCGCCGCAGCAATCGCCGCCTCTCGACTCAGTACAGCGAAACCTTCACTCCACGCATATGCACCACCCAACCCATGTTCTGCACCCGCCATACGCGTTTCAGCAGCTAGTTGATTCAACGCATCAAACGACTCAAAGGTAAACTGATTTGCTGCAAGAATGACTCCATCGCCGGCGCCCTCCACAAAGCCCTGCCATGCGGCGTTGCCGCTCGCCGTACCCGGCAATTGCAACGCAAGAAAGGTTTCCACCCAATCATCATCCCACGCCCACAACCCCATCGGGTCATACATATGCACCGGCTCGTTCCCGCAGTATGCATATCTATTCAAACCATCCACGAAGTACGCCGGGTCGGGCTGCAGCCAACGCTGGATTTCCGGGTCATACGCGCGGTGTCGGACGTGATAAATATGCAGGTGCCGGTCGTACCAGTAGCCGCGGTATAGGAATCGGTACTCACCGATGTCACCCGCCGGCACGTAGTAGGTGCCCGCCTTCGCCGCGATGAACGCTGTGATGTCATCGCCGTTCACTTCGCCATCGCGATTGAAATCAGCCGTATCGCACGGCTGCATCACGCCGTTGATGATCGTGCCGCAGTTTGCCGAACTCCCCGCATTCACCGCCGCAATCAGCTTCTCAAGATCGTCCCCACTGCCCGGCGACGTGCGATCATCCTCATACCCATCGTTATCAAAATCAACATCCAGCCGCGACCCCGGCAGCCCGTTCACATCTTGCAAACCAAGCCCCGACGCCCCCACATTCACGAGCAGAACTATGCATCAAATATGTCGGTTAGAGAGCACTTGTGAAAGCGAAACGAGAAATTTCATGTCGGGTACCGGTCCGTATCCTAACAACGCGAAGTAGTGATCTGGTTCGATTCCACGCTCTGGTTTCTCTGACACTATGAGTCGAGCCTGCGCTCCGTTCTTGTGAGAGATGATAAACTCTAAGCCGTTGCTCTCTTCGAACGCGTGATCGCGCATGACCCTTTGTACCGTAACATCCGTTTGTCCATGCCTGAGAAGCCAACCTTGAGGGTCAATTGCGACTGACGGATCGCATCGACATGGAAGTTCTTTCTCTTTCACGAGCCTCCCCAACCTCTCACGAAGCCTCGCCAAGCAGCGACAGCACAGTTTCCAGCCACACCTCCAGTTTGAACAACACCGGCTGAGTTCAACACTGGAATTCCTCGTATTGTAAGCCAGGTGGTCGAAAGAGCCGCTGAAGCCGCTTTCTCCGTAACTTGAAGTCCCGCCCCAGTAGCACCCCAGGCGTGAACAAGTTTACCTCCAGACCCATAGACCACATGCGTATTGCCATAAACGGTTCGACCAATTGACACTTCCATTGTTGGCATGCCAGCCGCCTGCGCACCGCTGAGTAACGACGCCGCTAACAACGCGCCACCCGCCGTGTACCCAGCGTACCTGCTCGCGGCCAACTGAGGATTCTCGGCGTCATACAACATCCCCATCGCATCGAGTTGGTGCTGCGAATATCCGGCCATCCCGATGGTCACGACTTGCACTGCGGCATTCGTCGTCACCAGAAATCCATCGCTCGCCCCTCGAAGAAAGTTCTTCGCGACTTCGCGCTGCGTCACCACATCAATGATCGTCTCGACCCAGTCATCATCCCACGCCCACAACCCCATCGGGTCATACATATGCACCGGCTCGTTCCCGCAGCATGCATATCTATTCAAGCCATCCACGAAGTACGCCGGGTCCGGCTGGAGCAATACCCCCAGTACCGTCACGACATGATTCGGTGATTATCGAACTCACGAAATGCATGGATCGGGTTGTAAGTATCAATGATATTGGAAAACAACAACTTTGACTTAATTTACATAATTTTTATTATGCCAAAGGATCAGATGTCAAATCTTTTAGAAGCATATCAGCTAATGATGCATCACGTTTATCGACACGTCGCCCAAAATACAACAGATAATACTTGCCAGTATAAAATACATCAGCTTCTGCCGAAATAATTAGAATGACTGAACGTCCATCCGCATGCGTCACGACGTACTCATTACCGTCAATCACTCCATTTGCCAGAATAGTTCTGCCTGGACTGACTGTTAAGTTTGAATCACATCGTTCAATGCTAGTAATAGGGTCCGTTGCAACACTTGGGCCACAGTACCAACCTTTACCATAGTTCACGGCAACTTCCTCCAACCTCGCACAAATGCTTTCCCGGCTGCTGTCACACAACTGTAGGCCGAACCCCCAGTCATCATGGCAGCTGCCGAATTGCGAATTGGGATTCCAGCTAGCGTGAGCGATCTTCCCACGAATGCAGATTCTACAGCTCTGCTGGTAACTATGTAGCTTCCACCTGCACGCCCGAACGCATGCGCATAGACACCTTGCGAACTATACATCATGTGAAACTTGCCGTTTCGCATGAAACCGAGATGCACCTCCATCGTTGCCCCGGTAGTGCTACTGATCCCACTCACGAGGCTTGCCGCTAACAACGCGCCACCCGCCGTGTACCCAGCGTACCTGCTCGCGGCCAACTGAGGATTCTCAGCGTCATACAACATCCCGATTGCATCGAGCTGCTGCTGCGAGTAACCAGCCATCCCAACAGTCACCACTTGCACTGCGGCATTCGTCGTAACCAGAAATCCATCACTCGCGCCTTGCACGAAGTTCTTCGCCACTTCGCGCTGCGTCACCACATCAATGATCGTCTCGACCCAGTCATCATCCCACGCCCACAACCCCATCGGGTCATACATATGCACCGGCTCGTTCCCGCAGTATGCATATCTATTCAACCCATCCACGAAGTACGCCGGGTCGGGTTGCAACCAGCGCTGAATCTCAGGGTCGTACGCGCGGTGTCGGACGTGATAAATATGCAGGTGCCGGTCGTACCAGTAGCCGCGGTATAGGAATCGGTACTCACCGATGTCACCCGCCGGCACGTAGTACGTGCCCTGCTTCGCCGCGATGAACGCTGTGATGTCATCGCCGTTCACTTCGCCATCGCGATTGAAATCCGCCGTGTCACACGGCTGCATCACGCCGTTGATCATCGAGCCGCAGTTGCTCGAACTCCCCGCATTCACCGCCGCAATCAGCTTCTCAAGATCACTTCCCGTGCCAGGCCCCCCCGGCGACGTGCGATCATCCTCATATCCATCATTATCAAAATCAACATCCAGCCGCGAGCCCGGCATGCCGTTCACATCTTGCAAACCCTCGTCTAGGCCCAAACCCGACGCCCCCACATTCACCGGCACACCAAACGCCGTGTACGCAATCCGCACCGGATACAGCCCCGGCGTCGTATCCGTCGGCGAGTCCTGCCGCGCGAGCGCCGTGTCAAACACCCCAATCACATGCCCCGCCCGATCCTGCAAATACATCACCCGCCGCTCGAGCGTCCCATCCCCATCACCATCCATCTCGGCATACAGCGGACAATCCAGCTTGTGCCCCGCCCCACCACTCTCCCGCGCACCGATGCCGCGATCCCCATACGCGTACCGCTCGCGCAGCTTCATCTCCTGATACTTGAAATCCTGCCGATACACCGCAACCAGACGCCAGCGGTCGTCATACGCGTACCAATCAACATTCTCATTCTCAAGATCGCCGTCCTCGCTCTCAAGGTCATACGCCGCCGACCGCAAACGGCCCAGCGAGTCATACGTAAAGCGAGCAAACAACAACCCGCGAATGTCGGGCAACCCCGGCCCCGCCGCCTGCCGGCGATAGGCGCCACTCAGCCGACCCAGCAGGTCGTACTCATACAGATACTCACCGCCCGAGTCCACCGTGTTGCCAGCAACGTCGTATCGCATCTGATGCGTCTGCGCAACCGATGCCCCGCCACTCGCCGGCACAACATGCCGCGTCTCGATGTTGATGCGATCAAGCCCATCATGAATGCGCGAGAGCCGAATGTCTCCGGGTCCCTGGCCGCAATCGTTCGATAACGCATCCGTACACGCCGAATCTGGCATCGAGCCGCGCCGATACTGAATCAAGTTGCCAATCGCATCCGACTTCCACTGCTCAAATATCTTCAGATGTGCTCCGACATGAATCGGACGCGGCGCAACGACACCGCGATCAACAGCCAGCGTGGGCCCAGGTGTCAGTGTCGCCGTCGCACCAACATTGCAAATCGGTGTCGTGTCAATATCAACTTCCGAAGGAAGTAATTCGTCGTATGGAAACAGAAGTCGATGATCAACTTGGAGAATCGAATTACCAATGCCATCACGCTGGATCGACGAGTCTACAAAATCCTCCGTCGGCATCTGCGGATCGCACGCACTGCCCGCACACCACTTGATATTCTCGCGCGAAGGCTCACCGAAGCGATTGACACCACCAAACTCCCAGTCCTGCGGCATATTCGGCGCCATGCTCGGGTCAAAGTCTTGCTGCAGATACTTCACATTCACACCACCACCCGGCGGCGAAATGAGATTCCCACCAAACGTGCCGGTGTTGGTCGCGCCACCACTGCCACACATATTGGTCTGGAAGACTGGCAGCGAGTTGCCCCCGCCAGCAGGCGCACCAAGCGTCATGCCCGTTGTTCGACCAGCGTCGAACGCACGTGTGTCAGTGCTGCCACTATAACTGAACGATGCAACAAATCCGCCACCTCCAGCGTGGCTGGATGCCAACCGATAGTTCTGCGTCCCTGCGGCCGGCAGCGTCCAATTCCACGAATGCTCGAACAGTGCGAGGCGATTGCCGCCGAAGTTGAACTGATAATGCTGCGAATGCGTGGGCAAACCCGCGCTGTTGTAGGACATCATCCATTGATCTTGATTGACCCAATCATCTCCCTTGGAGTTGGAGACGACAAACTGCGTACCTGTCTTGCGACCCAATCCGTCATACGAATGCGACCACGACATGATCGTCGCCCGTAGCTGAGACTCTGGATCCGCACTCTCCACTGTCCCAGGCGTCACATACTCCAGCACCGGTCGACCGACGCCGTCGAGTCTCATCGTGCGAAGCGTTCCCGCCTGGTTCGAGAAGCCGGTTCGCCGGCCCAGCGCATCGACGCGCTGCGTGTACAACTCAGGCGGATATCCGAATGCAGGCCCCGATTCCGGCGGACTTTGTGGAGCCTCGAGCTGCGGATCGAAGATGATGTACATGCCCAGCGGTGTCTCGTTGTCATACGAACCGGGCTTCCACGGCTGCCCCGTGAAGGGATCATCCGGCGTTGGACGCTGAGGATTGCGTGGCGAATCGTTGGGATAATCGATCTCCAGGATTTGATCAACAGGTGGATTGGCGCAGTTGATTCCCAGACACGTATCTCGCACCTGCTCGACGCGATCGTCCTTGTACTCGATGTCCTTCCACTTGTTCGGCGAACATGCCCTGGTACTGAATCCACCATTCGAGTCGATGCCATCGAAATCACCCTCACCCGATCCAACGACGCGACCCGCGTCATCGAAGTCCAAGACCGTGACATCGCCGTTGGGATCGATTTCCTGCACCACATCACCGAACTCGTCGACAAACTTCACCGTCTGACGATACTGATTGTCCGCCGGCTCATCATCTTGCAAAACGTCATCAAACTGATCGACGGGCTTGAATGGCGGCGGCGAATGCCGGTCGTAGGGTGCTTCAAACGCAGGCCCATATGCGCTCCCATACGGCGCGCGAGGCATGCCGAAGTCGATATGTGCAATTGGTCGACCGATCAAATCGCGATACGTTCGCTCGTGCCGGGCGAGAATGTTTCCGCCAGGCTGTAGTGCAAACTGGCCACCCTCGTTGAGCGTAAACCGTGGCAATGCCGAAGGTTCTTCTCCACAACCGGCAGTAATCACCGATTGAGCATCAACGTATCCCGTGCGCGGATCAACGTGATACTGCGTTGATTCGGTGACATCGAGTGGATTCAAAACAATGGACGACGTTGCGCCGCGCACCGACGTCGTGTCGAGCGTTACAAGCTGCACGATCTGTGTCAGTTCACACGCCCGGTTGTACGAGTTCACCGTGTTGCTTGTGCCGGATGTTGCGCGAATGCTCCCTTCGGGACCAAACACGACGTCCAACGTCCGCGCCCCAGCATCAACCCCGATGCAGTCCGTACAGTTTGCTGGCAGAGCACCTGTCACTTGGTCAACTCGCCATTCACTACGCCGGAACTGCCTCCCACGAGAGTCATACGACTTCGTAAGCAGTGCTCGTCGCGCGGGCACGCTTGCGCCGTCTGGCTCTGGAAGCACGGGCAATGCACTCCCAGTCCAATCCGGCATGCTCTCCAGTGCAGCCAATGCCTCAACCTGCCCCCAGTTATTCGACCGCGAAAGCCAGTGCGGCGCCGCTGGCCGACGAACAGCCCGCAACTGGCCCCACGCGTTGTACCCCAACCTTGTCACGTTCAATATGCCGGGCTCGGGATGCTCAACCGACGCCGTAAGACGACCGTCGCCACCCGCTTGCCCTCCATCGAACTCAAATGAACGTACCACGTGTGACTGCAGCGAACCGTTCCGCATCACTTCCAAACGTTGTGCAACAGTGCGACCAAACAGGTCGAGTGTCTTCCTCCGGGTCGTGCCCGCCGGTGTGGTCGTCGCGACGTTGCGACCTAACCCATCCCATTCAAGCGTCCAGCGGTCGTAATGCTGACGAATCAAGCCCAAGTCCTGATCGTCGCTGAGCGAAGCTCCAAGATCGTGATATCGCCGAACGGCAATCGCCCTTGCGCCATCGGGTGATTTCTCGATCAAGTGCATTCCGCGCCCAAGTAAGTTTGCCCCAAGTCGTCCCGCGATGATCGCGATCGGCTTGGTCTTTGCAAGATCGACCCAGCTCAAGGGCGATTGTGATGAGGTGGTCAGCCGACCAAGCACCCAATTGCTGCCACCGAACCTCGGCGATACTTGTCCCCATGCAACGGGACTTCCCATCGAATCAATCACCGCGACTTGCGCGGGCCCTACGTAGGTTGAACCGTTGCGATGCGGATTGCTGACAACCACTGTCGCGCCGTCGCTGGTTGCTCCGTACCACGTGCCCGCGCGCAACCCGCGATATGACATTGTCTCGCGCGACCGGCCCAGCTGGTCGTACGTCGTCGTGGTGACGCGGTGAAGCGCCGCCGCACCGGCAGCCGAACTGGAGTAGCTGCTCGTCGCAACGATGGCTGAAACCGCCGGATCATCGCTGCGTGCATCGTGAATAAAAACCTGTTCGCGTCCGCATACCGGGTCATATTTGGTAAAATGCAAACGTCCAGAGGCCGTTCGCGTCAGCGTCTCGTCGCCTGAAGGTGCGAAGAACGTCCGTACATCCGTGTTGATCGACTCGTCGAGACCATTTTCCGTGGCGCGAGAAACAACTGGTGGCGTTTCGTAGACATTGCGAAGCCGCAGTGCGTGAATCGACGCTTTACCTGTTGCTGCAAACTTGTATTCATAGGAAGTGGTCTGCCCAGTTGCCAGTTGCGCCTGCGAGGTTGCATCTCGGAATCGCGTCACATACTTCGCGAGTACATGCACGACTTCCGCGTCGCCAACCTGCATTCTCCCGTCGTTTGCTGTTTCCTGCCAGTACTCCATCCGCAGGTCCGCGCGCCTCGCCGCGAGGGGTGCGTTCCCGATCGTTCGAACGACCGCTCGCGGAAACCCTTGCAACAGCCCGGCAGGAATGCGTTCGACGCGCGTAACAAGTCCAGCATCAGGCGCAAACGTCAAAGGCGACGCACCGTCCGTCACACTGATGACGTTCGACGGCTCATGCACTTTCTCAACACGCCCAAACGCATCGCGAGTCAAACCACGAGCCCACGTGCCACCAGCCTGAGGACCTCTTGTGACAACGCCCAGAGACTGCGCAAACTCATCAAACAAATACTCATCTGTGCGAAGAAGGCTCGACTGCCCGCCACTTGTATCGAAAATGCCAACCGACGTGCGCAAGCGAACACCGGCGTCGTATCCCGGAGTTCCAGCAACCATCGCGCCGTCGTACAAGAACAACAACGTCCGACTCTCAGCCCCACCACCCGACGCAGATACCAGCCTGCCATCGGTGCCATACCCGAATCGCCACCACGCGAAAGGTGCCAACTGCGCCTCGCCAGCGGTTTCAATCTGCAAGCCGTTTGCGAGCATGCGTCGATAGCCGTCCGGCCGCACCTCGACCACAAGTTTGCCTTGTGAGTAGCGATAGCCCGTCGTCTCCCAAGTCATCGCGTTCGTGCTGCCCTCGCTTGCACGTTGACTGACCTTCACAGTTTTGAGATCACCAACTGCTCCGTGCGCAGCACCAGCCTGATAGAACTCATAGTCCACCGACGCAATCACAACGTTGGGATCGGCGACGCCAAACACCTGCACCAGATCAAGCAAGCCGCTTGTCGTATAGGCATATGCGAATCGGCGTCCCGCTCCGTCAAACGCTGTCAGCAGTCGTCCCCCACTATCGAATCCATCCGTGATGGCAGTCGCCGCGTTTGTGGCGTGCCCCGCGTAAGCATGTTTGCCATCCGGTCCGACAATCTTCCAAAGCCGACCACCAACACCAGCAACTTCCGGCGCGAAGAAAACGAAGCGATGCCCATCAGCCAGCGTGAACTCGATCACATTCACCGAGTCCTGCGATACGTTCATCGCCGCGCCCGCTGCACCGTTGACGCCTTTGTACGTTTGTGTACCGCTGTTCCTCGCGAAAGTCGCGTAACGATCCGCGCCGAAGAACACAACCAGATACTCGATGCCGCCGGAACTGTGCCGGGCAACCGTCGGCGTACCACTCGCCATCCACCGTGGGCCCAACGCGCCTGTCAGTCTACCTGCGGCGTCGGTATTGTCGACAAAGGTGTCGCTGCCTACTCCGGCCGGTTGCCAGCGGCTCGTCGGCGCAAGCGTGCGTGCAACGGGCCACGCAGGCCCGCGCGTTGGCAACATCAAGTCAATTTCAAGCGGCGCATACACGCCTCGCGCAAGATCAATCCCATCAAGCTCGCGCCCGCCCCAGTTGGGCTCGAACGCTGAGGCCGCAAACAGCGACACATACGGCGCGACACGCAGCACACCACCCTCAAGACCGGTCGCGCTGCCCAGCCAACTCAAGTCGGCAGATGCAGACTCTTCCGCCACCGCAGGTTGCACGCCATCGAGTAGCAGTGGCGCATTGGACAATACCGGTGCCTGTCCTAGTGCAGCAGCGGAAGCAATCAGCGAAAGTGCGCATGACACAACACCACGCCGAATCTCGGCGAGAGACAAAAGTGAAAACATCTCGAATCCCCAAACAACGAGTTCTAAACCGCGCGTGAACGAGGCAACAGCTTCGCCCGTCGCAACGGCGCAAAAGTCGACGTGCGATAAGTTACAAAGTCGGCATCGCCGACACAAGCGTTTTGACAAACAATTTCACAAGTATCTTCTTACATACTGGGGTCTCAACACTTGCGATTTTCTGCATTTTTGCATGAACTTATCTGCAAATGCGCGTGAACCGCTAAATTGTGTTTCAAGTTGAACGATAGACTCAAATTCGTGTGTTCGATCTCAACCTCGGCGATAGTCGCATCACCAATTGCAGTCGGCTTTCATTGTCGAACCCGAACACGCAACACGACTCGCAATCCCGCACCATCCCATCCGCTTTCACTTCTCGCCACTACCCTCCCCTATGCGTCTCGCTCTCGCTTCTACAAATCCCCTCGTCGGCGATATCTCTGGCAACGCCGCTCTCATTGCTGATCGCATCGCGGCTGCCGCACTCGCGCACGCCGACCTCATTTTGCTTCCCGAACTCGTTCTCAGCGGCTATCCACCTCGTGACCTGCTCACGCACGAGTTCTTCCTCGCTCGCTGCGAAGAGGCGGCACACACGTTGGCGCAGCACGCGCCGCGCGACATCACCATCATCTTCGGCACGCCCCTTGCGATGCGCGACACAGACGGCAAACCGACGCTTCTCGCGACCAACTCGCTGCTGGCCTTCCGCAACGGCGAACTTCTCGCCCGCTATGACAAGCAACTCCTGCCGACGTACGACGTCTTCGACGAAGACCGCTACTTCGAGCCTGGCACGCGTCCTATCACGCTCGATATTCCAACTGCGCACGGAAGCACGCGCGTCGGTCTCACCATTTGCGAAGATCTCTGGAAAGGTCAAGACGCAGGCTTTAGTAATCGCTACCGCGATGTCATTGATCCGGTTGATTCGCTGGTTGCACGCGGCGCACAAGTCATTCTCAGCGCCAGCGCAAGTCCATTTGTCATGGGCAAGAGTCAAAAACACCGTGACATTCTCGCTGGTCACGCCAAACGTCACAACGTCTTTGTCGCCAGCGTCAACCAACTCGGCGGCCACGACGATCTCATCTTTGATGGCCATTGTTATGTTTTCGCAGGCACGGGAACACTCGCCGCATCTGGCAAGCCCTTCGGCGATGCACCACTTATCGTCGACACCAACGCACTTGTGCAAGCGGCTGCGGTTTCACCAGCATCGCCCGCGCTGTCGACAGGCAATCATCACGACGCCAATGACGTGAGAACGATCAACAACCTCAACGATCTCAACGATCTCTTCCACGCTCTCACCTTGGGCATTCGCGACTACCTCCGTAAAACCGGCTTCAAAAAGTCACTTGTGGGCCTCTCAGGCGGCATTGATAGCGCTTTGACGGCCGCCCTCGCCGCTCGCGCCATCGGGCCGGCGAACGTGCTGGGCGTTGCGATGCCCGGTCCCTACAGCAGCGACCACAGCATTACCGACGCGTACGCGCTGGCAACAAATCTCGGCATGCAGTGCATGACGTTTCCCATTGCGCAGCCCTTCGATGGTTTCACGCACGCGACCAACGCCGCGTTCGCTGCCATCAACGCGCCCGCGCTGGGCGAGAAACTTCCAGACATCGCCGAAGAAAATCTGCAGTCGCGCATCCGCGGAGCCGCCATCATGGCTCTCTCCAATCGTACCGGCGCAATCGTCCTCACGACCGGCAACAAGAGTGAACTCGCCGTGGGATACTGCACGCTCTACGGCGACATGAACGGCGGCCTCGCGGTCCTCAGCGATGTCAGCAAACAACTCGTCTACGCCCTCTCTCGACACATCAACGCCAACTTCGCGCAGCTGGGATTCTCCAGCCCGCCAATCCCAACAAGCAGCATCGAGAAGCCCCCCAGCGCCGAGTTACGTCCCAATCAAACCGATCAAGACAGCCTGCCACCTTACGAAGTGCTCGATCGCATCATCGAACTCGCCGTCGAACACAAACGCAGCCTGCAGAGCATCGTGCAGCAAACCGGCTATGACACGGCTCTGGTCCGCCGCATCTTGCGACTCATCGACATCAACGAGTTCAAACGCCGACAAGCGGCAATCGGGCTGAAAGTGACGACCGTCGCGTTCGGCTCCGGTCGCCGGCACCCCATCGCCCAAGGCTGGAAACACGAATAATTCGGTGGGCCGCCCCTCCGGGGCGGCAGGACCATTACGAATAATCATGCACCAAAGCGAATACTTATGCCACGCGACCGCACCATCTTCACCACTCTCGCTGCAATCATCATCGCAAGCATCGCGCTCTTCGTTCTGACCAGTTGCAACAAGCCTTACGTCTTGGTTGAAGTCTTGCCAAGTGGCTACCCGATCACGCTGCAGAATCCCCAAGTCACATACACCGGCATGTACCGATGGGTGCGCCAAGGCACGCTGCCAAACCCGGGCGAGTCACTCAAGCCCACTGACATCAGCACGCTCTCGCCCGAGGAACTCAAGAAAGTCCCGCAGAAACCCGCAAGATTCTGACGTTCGCCCACCTACCCCACTGGCCCACTACCCCACGACAACGCTCCCGTCTTCATTCGCCTTCATCACCTTCACGCGTGATCCTGTTGCAAGCTCGCTCGCACCCTCCTGCGTCGCCTGCGCAATCCGCATCCGCCCTTGCACAATCACCTTTACTTGACCACGCCCTTGGCCCTTCGCTGGCACGTTCGCATACACCTCGCACTCGTTGCCCACGCTGGTGGCGACATTCGTCGTGCCGCTGCTCTGCAAGCTGCGCACGCCGCTAATCAGCAGGACAAACAACCCGGCCATCGCAATGCCGCCCAGCAAACCGATTCCCATGCTGCCCAGCATGGAAAGTTTCATGCCATTCATCGCGCCAAGCCCCGCCCATCCAAAGCCCATCGCAAATGCGCTGACGCCTTGCACGCTCGCGACCGCCATCAGTGCATTGTGCCCGTGTCCATGGTGACCATCACCATGCGAGCCGTCCATGCCCGCATCGTGCATGTGACCAGCGTCCGCACTGGTCGCGTCACCCCCCAAATCCAAATCATCGCTGCCGCCAATCAGCATCATCACGAGCTTGATCAAAAAAATCCCCGTACCCAGCAACGCCGGTACCGAGAAAATCCAAGCCCCATTCGCAAACAGTGCGTCAAGCATGCGTAATGATAGAACGGGTGCATGGGCTGGTAACTTCAGCGGCGCACTGCATGCATCCGTGCCGTGCAGGGGAACCCCGGAGCCTTGCATTCGGTTCTCCAAAGACAACGCCCGGACGACACGTCCGGGCGCCTTTGGGGGACGCGGCCGAGACCGCGCTTGATGTCATGACGCAGGACACAATTGTGTCCTGTACCATACATGGCGCGACCGAACTCAGATCTTTCATCAACTGAAAAATAATTTCTCGCGTGCTGAGCACGGCTTGCTTTAAGCCGAAACAGGCCACATTTGATGGCATCACCGCGCGACATCCATCTTTGCATCTCGCAGCACTTGCGCCGGATACTCGCGCCAAGGCGGCTCACTCAGGGGTTGACAGTTGTATATTGCTGCTAGCCAAGCAACACCTCTTGCCCATTCGTCCCGGCTTCGCTGCGCCCACTTGTCGGCGAGTGCATCATCGCCAGCGTTCCGTGCGATGAGCGCCTTCAGCCATGCGTAACTTGACCAATTCCACGCACGCTCCTCTTGCGTGTAGCCCACTAGCCAAGAACCACTGAGAATGAGATCGCTCACATCGTCATATCGTTTCGTGTGAAGCCTTACTTCGTCACCCCTGCCCGAAGCCAGCAGTGCTCGGATGAGCGTTGCCATCATTTCCATCTGCTGGTCCGCTGGCATCGACACGGAGTCTTTGCCTAGCTCATAACCGCGTCGTGCATGCATCTCCGCTTGCTCTGGCTTGTTCCAGTGCAAGTAAATGTCCGCAAACCGCACGTGTGTTGTCGCAACGACGTGGCCCTGATCGCCCATGACACGCTTGAAAATTTCCAGCGACTCGCTCATCAGCGGTTCGCCCTCCTCGCACCTGCCAGCCCGACCACACACCCAAGCCGCGTCTCGCAACACCGCTGCAAGATAGAGCGGGTCGATGCTCTCTGGTGGCAGTTTGCGAATCGCATCGAGTGCACGCAGATTCAGTTCGGCATCGCTGTTTGCGTCACCCAAAAACCGATGTGCTTCCGCCGCTGCTGAAAAGCAATTCACAACCGCGAAGCTAGGCTGCTTCTGCACCCGCTGCAACACTTCTCCGGTTCGCTGCGACCACATCGCCGCTTCAGGCCAGGCGTGCAGCCGTCGAGAGGAATTGCCGAGAAGTGCCATCGACTCGGCGACTTCGACGTTTTCTGTGCCGAACAGCCACTGTTTGACCGCGACGAGTGATTGGGCTCGCTCCATCAGCGGTCGCAAGTCCCGGCTTCCTTCAGCAACTCGTAGCGCATCTGCCAGCGATGCGAACTCTTCGCACGAAGGTCTGCCATCGCTACCGCTGCCTTCAGGCAGCAGTCGCGCGAGCATGACCAGACTTGCAATGACGTCGGCGTCAGTATCACGCCGGCGCTGCATGCGTGCCTTGAGTGCTGAGATGCAAGCCTTGGCTGCTTCCTCTTGTTCACCGCGAGATTCGAGCACTTGCGCCAGCACATTCCATGCTCGCCCGCCCGTATCTGGATTCGTCGATGCATAACCCGAAGCGATGACGCTGCGCGCGTTTGCTTCGGCTTCGCTCGCCTGCCCCAGTTGCAACTGAGCAAGCGCCAGCAACGTGCGAGTACTCGCCGCACGTTCTGACCACTCATCACCCATTGCTTGCCATTTCTTCAGCAGAGCATCGGCCTGTTTTACCGCTTCAACGCCACGTTTTCTTGCGATCAGGGCGGCAATTTCCGCTTCCTGCATTCGCAGCACACGTGGATCATCCTCGCCGTACGCGTCGCGCATCAGCATCTTCGCCGTGCGTGCCGACGACTCGGCATACCAACCCGAGCGTGTACCCCGCAACGCATAGATGTCACTCAGCACACTCTGCACCTGCGCCGCCAGTTCGGGTTCTTCGCTCAGCCACCCCGCATCCATCGCCTCGCGCACATCCAGCAGGTTTTCCTCAAGCCAGCGCGAAGGCGGCTCCGTCGCCGACTGATCGGCAGGTGGCAAAATCTCTGCGATTACCGTGGCGACCGCCGCTGCTCGAATGGCTTGCTGTTCACGCAATCGGCGTTCGAGTGCTTCTCGCTGCTTGGCATCGCTTGCCCTCGCTGCCAGAACTCCCCCGCCAACTGCTGCGCCGATAGCGATCATCGCGACAACCACCGCCGCCGCGACCTCGACTCTTCGCGCTTTGAGCCGTTTGCGAATGACATACCACGTGCTATCGCGCCGTGCTTCAATTGCCTCGCCGCGCAGCAGCAACTCCACGTCCATCGCCAATCCGAGTGCCGTTTGATACCGCCGCTCACGATCCTTGGCCAGCGCCTTGAGCAGAATCGTCTCAAGATCAAGATCAACCGGCGCGAACTTCGTTTTCGTCACCGCCTCACGCGGTCGCATGGGCTCAACCTTGCAAACGCTCTCGATGATCTGCTTGACCGACCCATCCACGCTATAGGGCATCATGCCGCATACCAGTTTGTAAAGCATCACGCCCAGCGCATAAACATCCGTGCGCCCATCAACTTCGCTCGGCGCAAGCTCCATCTGTTCAGGCGACGCATACTGCGGCGTGCCCAAAAACTCACCCGGCATCGTGATCGACGAACCACCCTCTCGCTCGCGCTGTGCCTGTTCATCGTCTCGTCGCGCGAGACCAAAATCCAGTACATGCGGCTCATCTGCCGTGTCAATCAAGATGTTTCCAGGCTTCAAATCACGATGAATCACACCGCGTCCATGGGCGTATTGCACGGCGCGACAGACCTTTACCATCAGCGTGAGGCACTCGCGTCGCAGTTCCTTTGCCGCGTTTGGTTTTGCCGTCCGTCGAGCTGCCGCCCAAGCATCAAGTGAAACACCCTCGACAAACTCCATGGCATATCCCAATCGGCCGTCACTGGTTTCAAGCCCTTCAAAGATCGAAACGATGTTCGGATGCTTGAGCGAGGACGCAATCTCTATCTCACGTTCAAACCGGTAGCGTTCTCGCAGTGATGCGAGTTGCCCCGCAAGTAACAATTTTACTGCCGCAGTACGCTTGGTGGTCTGCTGCACCGCGCGATACACCACACCCTGCCCGCCGCGGTGAGCCTCTTCGATCACCTCGTATCCCGCAATCGTTGGCAACTGCTCCGATACTTGCGAAGCTCTCACCAACCCGCGACTCTCAAACGTGCTCACCAGCGCGGGACGTGAAACCAGTTCTCGCAAATCCGCCTCAAATCCGCGATCTCGCTCGATCTCTCCCAGCAGCCGCGTACACCGCGGACAAACAGCCAGCGCGGCTTGTGCCTGTCGCAACCCAGCATGCGTCGATGCGAGCAGCACCAACGAATCTTCACTCGGACAAACATGGCCGATGGTGTCCACGCTTACTCCTCTTCGTCCCACGCCGCCGTCAACTGTTCGACGATCTCTCGCAGCTTTCGCGTACACCTATGCCGCGCCAAGTACACATCATCAATGCTGATGCCCGCCTGTCGGGCCGCTTCCTCCGCCGGCACACCTCGCAACGCAACCAACTCAAATGCTTGCAATGACGCAGGCGACAGTTTGGGCAACTCGCGCAGCTTCGCAATTGCCTGTTGCAAAATCACGCTGCGCCGCTGCTGCTCCCACACATCTTGCAACGTCGCGTCATCCATTTCATCAAGCGGATCAGCCCCACCCGACGCGCGCTTGGCGCCTTGCCGACGAATTGCGCGAATTCGATTCTTCGCGATACCCATCACGAAGGCCGAAAGCCGTCCCCTGCCGCGCTGATACCGCCCCGCACGAAACTCCCGCAAAAACTCGACAAGCGTCCATTGCGCTGCATCCGCCGCATCGGTTTCCGTCAATCCCAAATGAACACCAAGCCCAACCAAGACCGGCCAATACCGGTCCGTGAACTGACGCCACCCGCCCTGATCGCGCTCATCACGCAGCGCATCAAGCAGTAGCGAAGTCGTGACTGGAAGCGTCCCGGCCATACGTCTCCAAGCCCGTCGCGGCTCCAACCACACCTGCCGCGACCAAACATACCGCCACGATCCTACCCCACCCCCAGCATCCACGCGAAATCCCGTCTCCGAACCCCAATCGCAAACCCCCGCCGACCCGCGTAGAATCAACAACCGCGGACGTAACTCAATGGTAGAGTGTCAGCCTTCCAAGCTGAATGTTGAGGGTTCAAATCCCTTCGTCCGCTTTGCGACTGAGTGCCCAGAAACGTGCGAATCTCCGCTGTTTTTGGCCGCTTTCGAGCGATCACCTTTGCGATCACCACGCTCCGCGTCATCGCGCCACTTTGCACCAGATTGATCGGTTTCGCGCGCCAACTGCTGGCAGTAACGCTGGGGGCTATTCGCATCCGCTGCGCTCGCGTGCATTGTGCCCGTTGCCGCGTTTCTTCCGGGTGTGTGAATGCTCGGGAGTTTCGCGACCGCCGCCGCCGTGTCGGTCAACCCGAGAATGGTGTAGTGCTTGAGCGTGGTTTTGTAATCTGAATGCCGCATGAGCCGCTGCGCCACCTGCGGCGCAACGCCCGCCCGCGCTAGTTGCGTGCCCAGCGTCGTGCGAAGTGCGTGTAGATCGATCACCCGGCTTTGATCGTCTTCGACAGAGATACGTGTCTTCGGCTTGGCGTTCTCGCCCGTGCCGATCATCACGGGCTTGCCATGCTTGTCGGTAACGTCCACCACCTTCGCGATGCCAGCCCGCAGAAAGTCTTTCAGCCGCGTTAGGTCCTGAACCGTGTCGGGCCACACCCGCGCCGTTGGGAGCGCAGGGTTGGCGTCCAGCCGACGGCGCAGAGCGTCGGCTAGTTGCGGGTGCATCGGGAGCGTGTCGATGCGCTTCGCCTTGCCATGCCGCAGCGTGAGTGTGCCTTCGGTGAAGTTCACATCACCCCAAACGAGTTTGGCCATATCGCCCTTGCGCAGCCCCGCAAGCGCAGCCGCGAGATACCACGCATCGCGCCCGCGCTCGCGAGCCACTTCGAGCAGCCGGGCGAGTTCGTCATCGGTCAGCGGGCGACGGACGCGCCGCCGGTCGCGAGATTCGTCCAGCTTCGGCACAATCGCCAGCGGATTCGCTTGGGCGCGTCCCGTGCGAACGCACCACGAGTAGAACGCCACCGCAATTTGCCTTGCAAAGTTCACGCTGCGAGCCGACAAGCCGCGATCCTCCAACTCCAACAAGTGAAGTTCCAGCGCGTCGGCTGTCAGTTCGGCCAGCCGTGTCGCCTTGCTCCCCACCATCATCGCCGCAAGCTGCGATTTCTTCTGCGCAACGTGGTGATCGTCGTGCCCGGCGCGTTCGCAGTGTGCGATATACGCCGCCGTGTGCTCTGCCAGAGGCTTGCGGCCTTCTACCGCGAAGCGATCCTGCGCGGGGTCAATCACAAGGTCGCGACGAAGTGCAACCTCTGCAACCAGCTTGTTGAGGATTCGCTCGGCGGATGCCCGATCCGTCGTGCGTGTGGAATGTTCGCGCCGCTTGGCCTTGTGATCCCAATAGCTGGCGATCCACGGGCCTTTGGGCACCTTGCGATAGAGCGAGCCAGTTCCTTTAGAGCGTCCCATTATTCAACCCCCTTGCGAGCCGTGCCCGCCTTCGTCGTCTTCGTTGTTGCCTTAGAGTTCTTGCCTCTCGCTCGTGCCTTTGGCGAGGGTGAGGCACCTTGCATGCCACGCCCACCAGCGTCCGCGTTTCGCGATTCTGCTAGGGGGATTGGGGGCGTGCGCACTTGTTGCAATTCAAGACGCAGGTATGTACACAACGCATCGACGTTGTGCGAGCGAAGCCCGTGCCCGCTGGCAACGAATCGGCTTAGCACCGACCGGTTCACGCCCGTTTGCTTGGCAATCTCGTACTGGCTTTGCCCGCTCCGCTCGATTGCGTCGCGAAGCTGCTTTGAAACCGTCTTCATGGCATCATCCTATCACGTACGTTGCGTTTGTGCAACTCCAATTTAGTCAATTCCCATAGCACGTTTCGGCGGGGGCACGTCGCCCGCCCGCATGAGTTTGGTTACGGCACCACGAATCACCGCCGCATCGTCTGGGTACGTCGATGCGTTCGCGAGATTCGGATACTTGCGTCGGGCGTGAACAATCCAGCTCGCCCGCTCGCCCTCGTCCAATCCGTCGAACGGATCGAACGCTTTGCGTACCGCGCCGTCGATTGCCTTCTCTCTCGCCTCGTCCGGCGCAGGCACCGAGTACGCATCGCGAATTGCAGCCACCACGAAGCCCGCTGGCGACTGCTTGCCCTTCGCCTCACTCAACAGCCACGCCAATCGCTCGGGCGTTGCGTGCGGATGTGCCAGCCAGTCTTTCCCCACTCCCAAAGAGAGAAGAGCAGCCACCGCCGCCGTGTGTTGTGTGGTCTGTTCTTTATTCTGTTGATTGGTTTGTTCGGCAACACTCTGTGGCGGGCTGGGGGCCACGCTCTGGCGGGTTGGACGCTGCGGCGTGTCGGGCTGGGGGCCAGAGGGTGTTGGGTTCAACCCGCCACCGTCTGGCGGGTTGGGCACCTGGAATCGATACCGATTCGACATACGCCCACCCTTGCGTGAGCCGACGAGCACGAGCCAGCCGAGTCGTTCTAGCTCCCGCACCGATTCACGAACGGTCGATTCCCCGAGACTTGTAGCTTTCGCAAGTCTGGCGATGGATGGCCATGCAGTCCCGTCGTTGCCGTCTGCGAACGTCACCCACATGATGAGTACAAGCTTCTCACGGCTGTCGAGTGTCGAATCACGCGCCTCGCGCATCCGGGCGAACTGGTCCACGCGCTTAGGCAGGTTCGCCATCGCAGCCCTCCTTCTGCGATTGCGCGTGCGCCGCCGCCACCCACACAATCGCCTTGCACCCCGACCGTGCGCGCGGGCTCTGGCCGCCGTTCACGATCCTCGCCACATCGCGAAGTTCGCACCGGCGAGGGTTGCCGGTGTTACTGGATACTTGTTCGCGAAAAGTGTGAGCGCGTCCCGCGATCCGCTGGGCGGCTTCTCGCGACGTATTTGGCGCGTTGCGTCGGACAGGGAGAACGATGCAGCGAAGAATGTCGGGTGAGGATTTAGCTTTGACGCTTGCCCCGGTTGTCGCCGGGGCCGCGTCGTTTCTGGGGGCTGGGTCCGGGAGCCCGTCAAGTAGCAATGCGTCAGCCATTGTGCTCCCCCTTGGCATTTGCCGCGAGGAACGATTCGAGATCGGCGAGCCGGTAGAGCACCGCCTTGCCGATGCGGACGCACGGGATCGGGCCACGAGGGGCGGTTTGCGACCAGAGCAGCCGCACGCCGATTCCAGTGATTCGGGCCGCTTCACGGGGACGAACAGAGAGAACGGGGACGTAGGGAGAGTTTGGAGTATTACTCACGCGACACCCCCGCTTCGCCCTTCGCACGTTCGGCAAGTTTCGCCGCGACGGTCGGAACGTGAACCAGCACACTCCGTCCCGCGATCAATGCGGGGATTCGTCCGGCTTCGATTTCATCCCGCAGCCACCGCGCCGGGACGCGAAGGCAACGGGCCGCCAAGTTCAGCGGCAAAGGGTCCGATTGCAGTTGTCGTGTAACCATGGCACAAGCATGCAACATGGTTAGGAAACTAAGGCGAAGCTAACCGGCAATCAATCGGCAATCTTCGACGCTTGACGCCGACCATTGATGTTCAACGCCGCCCCGCTTCTAGGCCCGGAGGGTCGCCACGCGAGATCAAATTTGATCAGATACTGAACGATTGGACCCACGGTTCTAGATGATAAAGCCGGTATCCGGGCTTCTGGGTCAGCCGTTTCGGATGCAATAGTCTCGTTGGAGAGAGCGAGAGATGCGTCAAACTTTGCCATTGCTCGCAACACACGCGCCCGGTTCGACGTGAGAATTACTCCTGCTTCTTCGCCTTGCTCATCCGGTGGAGCGTGTTGTCCTTCACTGGCCGTAGCGAGTCCATTACGGAGTACCACGCCGTCGCCCTTGCGCGCCCACGCCGCCGCCGAGATGGTCAGTTCAAGTATCGCCGCTGTGAGCGTGTCATCGTCAGGATGTGTCACATCAGCCACACGGGCCAGTGTCACCAGTGCGGGCCGTTCATTAGCGGGTGCACCTTGGAGAAGCGAGATTGCCGACCCGCGAACCAAGTCCTCTATCTCTCGGACAGACGCATCGAGTTGCGCCTGCGTGAGAGACATTCTGCCGAACATCTCTACGCGTCCGCGTCTGAGCTTCCGCAGCGCATCTGCCCGCGCAACCCATGAGTCCACTTTGGGAACGCCAGTCTGGGGCCGATCAATCTCCCCGGAAACAAGCGAGACATATCCGCCTTCGACACGCACCATGCCGGGCTTCAGTTCAACGCTCGCACCCCACGCGGCAATTCCGAGGATGCGATCAGTTGCCGGATCAATCGCGCCGTCATCCGCCGGCTGAATGCCGTAGGAGTCGGCCCGAATTACAAGCAATCGTCCCGGATAGATTGCCTCGCCACGAGCGCGAAAACCGCGAGCTTCTGCTTCCGCCCGGGCCGCACCTTCACTCGCGTCTATTTCTCCGCAATGCGTTAACGGGTCACCCGCTGGCTTCTCAGAGTTCAGAAACAGCCGCAGTTCCTCGATTCGCACGTTCAGCCGAGTAAGCAATTCGCAAATGCTTCCATCAACCTGCGCCGAGTAAATCTCACGAGTCTGGAGCGTGAGGGATTCCAAGTCAAGTTGCACACGCTGTCGCCATTCCAGTGGCGCCATCCCCAAGATCAAGTCGGGCGGCATAATCGCGCACCTGAGTGCGTTTGACTTGCTTTCGTCCACCTCTCTGCGCGCATCTTCGAGCGAGATTGCCACTTCACGTATCTCAGCCAGCGTTTCCACGCTAGGGTTTGGTGTCTGGAGCCTGCTCAACCGCCGCATCCGATGCAGCGCCCACCCCGCACTCTGCCAAAAACGAGTGAGCGCATCAACAAACAACCGAACCGAATCCGTTTCGTGCATGTTTCACCGTCCCGATCTGGGCCAGCCAGCGGGGCGACGGGGACGGATTCCGCCGCCGCGCTGTCCGTGCGTGCGCGGCGTTGCAACACCACGCACTGCCCGGCACATTGTTGCGTGCAAATGGAGGGGTGATTTATTGCGGCGATTCGCGAAACGGACCACACAACCGTCCCGCGTCGAAGTCTGGGGGGATTGCATCCCTACCCCCCAAATTATTGTGACTATGGAAGTCGGGACTTTGGAGTTATACGTTCCGCGAATTTGCAGCCTTCGCATTGCACTTGGCAGCGATTACACCCCTCCCCCCGTATGTTGACTATCACATTTTGCCCGCATATTCGGTGCAGAATTGTGCAGGGCGTTCGACCAGTCCCGCTCGGCTTCGTGGTCGAATGAGCGAATTTTCATGGTTATTGGACGATAATCACGCTAAACAACGAAACCACTATATCCGACTTGACGTATGTCAACTTGTGTGGTATCGTCTAACGATGGGAGGTTCCAAATGGCTACCCCTTGCTCACAGCGACTCGCGTACGCTCGATTTTGGCATCGGAGGGCATGTCACGCATGTCGGAAAACAAAGCCACTCCAATTTCATCTGGCGCACGCGAGATAGCTTGGCGCGCCATCGAGTCGGCAAAGCGTGGCGACCAAGGCGCCAGAAATTGGAAACCAAATGCCTGGACGCAGTTCACATCTGACTTCAAGCTGACTTTGAGAGAAGCAAACGCAGTCTTTGATGCGTATGTGACAGATCCGAGTCTTCCGAAAATTACTGGTAAACAATCGGAAGATAAAACATATGAACGAACGATTCTGTATCAGTTTGTAACCATAATTGGGAACAAAAAGTGCTTCTTCAAGTTCAAAATTATTGATCCCGACCCCCAGTATTCTGCGATTCAAATTGTAAGTGCGCATCGTTCGTATCCCTGAAAGAATTACTATGACTCGCCCCTATCCATGGCGTTGTGGAACGTGCGGCAACAAGTCGGTTGGTCCGGCAGTTGTGCCCTTTACCGCAACGTTGAAACACGAGAACACTGTTCACGAAGTCCACTTGGAGGCCATGCCTGCCAACAAGTGCGACGTTTGCGGCGAAATTTCTGTTGGCGAAGATGCTGACACAATGGCTCGCGATAAATTGCGAGAAACGCTAGGTCTGCTGCCCGCTGAAGTGATTTTGCAAAATCGGAAGTTGCTCGAAAAGAAACAAGACGAGTTGGCAGAATTGCTTCGTGTGTCCGAGGCTTCGATTTCTCATTGGGAAAACGGAAGAATCCAATCTCGCTCCAGCGATGTGCTGCTGCGTCTTTATTTCGCCATTCCGCAAGTTCGACATTTTTTGCAAGAAAGAATGGCCAACCCGAAACTTGGTGAGCAAGTGAACGAGGATTGGAGTGCGTGGCGTGCCGAACTTGCGCTGCCGCCGAACTACCCAATCAACAACAGCTGGACAACGATGTATACCGTAACGAACGACAATCAGAACCCGTACGGACTGGCATCGTAACTATGGCCAACGAACAAACACAATCTGCACAGCGCGGCGACGTGATGAAAGTCTCTTTGCGAGTAAAAGAGCTGCGCGCCGTCGAGCAGATGCGTGGTTCCTTTGAGGTCCTGAAGGATGTACCAAAGCCACCGTTTACTGCCATGTTGCCTATGCCAACATGGGATTTCGAGAGAGCGACTGACGACAAGCAGCTTCGTGTCATTGGTAGATTCAGTTTCTTTGGAACGACTAGGCCAGAGGACGGATCGGCTCCCAATGAAGCTGACGCATTCGTACGAGCCGATGCTGATTTCATGATCGCCTATGAAATGTCCGAAGGCCCGGCGTTTAGCGACGATGACATCAGGGCGTTCATGCAAATCAATTCGACCATGAACGCATACCCGTTTTGGCGTGAGTTTGTGTATTCTTCGTTGGCTCGTGCAGGGCTTGCAACCATGTTGTTGCCACCATTCAATCCCATCAAAGCAGTACGTGATTTGAAAGACCAGTCCCAACTTCAAACGAAGAAGACAGCGTCACTAGAAAAGTCTTCGGAGTAGCGGGACCCGTCTTTGGACTCAGATTGTTCCAACTCTCCGTTCGGCGATACGTGCTAACGAGGCGCCGACGCTCGCGATGATGACGAAGTTCTAGGCGACATTGCACGTAAGGCCGTCAGCGCGTCAGTCATCTCACGGCCCTTGAGTTCGATCAATTCCAGCAACTCGGCGGGCGTGCGCGAATCTACTTCGGCTTTCTTGTTGGGGTTGACCGCCTTCAGGTCGTACACCGCATCCTCGATTGCTTGGGCCTTGCTCGCCGCGTCGCGTGATTCGCGGAGCAGACCGGCAATCTCGGCGTCGGCGGCCTCGATGGCCGCATCGTTCTTGGGCCGGGCCTGCTTGAGTGTGGAGAGTCGATCCTTCACCATGTCGGCGGCGACCTTCTTCTCCGCCTCGATGGTGCGGAACGGGCGCGCGTCGTCGGCGGCCTTGCGGCGGCGCGCGGTGAAGTTCATCGTCCACGACTTTTCCGAGTCGGGCCGCGTGCCTGTCTTGGGGTCCACCTTGCCGAGCAAGTCGATGAAGTCCTTGAAGTCCTCGACCGTCATCGGCGTCTTCTTGCCCACCTTACGGTCGGAAAGGTCGTAGTACCAAATCTTCTCCGTCGCTTTGCCACGCGTGAAGAACAAGAGGTTGGTCTTGACGCCCGCGCCCGCCGCCGTAAACACTCCGCCGGGGAGCGACACGATGCACCAAAGGTCACACTCTTCGAGTAGTTTCTTCTTGGTCTTGGTGAACGCCTCTTCGTTGGTGCGGAAGAGCACACCCTCGGGCATCACAAGCCCGCAGCGGCCACCGGGGGCGAGCGTGCGGATGATCTGCTGGAGGAACAGCACCTCGGTCGCGCTCGTCGGGTAGTCAAAGCCGGTGAGGCTGTTGGCGTTCTCCTTGCCGCCGAAGGGCGGGTTAGCGAGAATGACCTCGTACGCGCCGGGCGCGCCCTTGTAGAGGCCGCCGTAGGTCTCGTTGCCCGTCAGGGCGTTGCCGTGCCAGATGTGCGGGTCATCAATCCCGTGCATGATGAGGTTGGCCAGCGCGATCGGGTAGATCAGGTTTTCTTTCTCTCGCCCGTAGAACGTCGTGTGCTTGACGGCTTCGGTGGCCGAGGCCGAACTCATCTTCTTGGGCACGCCCGTGCCGTCCTTTATCCGCTCGTGCATGTACTGCGCGGCCTGCGCCAGAAAGCCGCCGGTGCCGCAGCAGGGGTCAAACACCCGCTCGCCGACCTTGGGGGCGATCACCTGCACCATCGTGCGGATGAGTTCGCGGGGCGTGAAGAACTGACCCGCATCACTCCCCTTCTCGCCCATCTTCAAAAGCAGGCCCTCATACACCTGGCTCAGGGCGAAGACGTGCGTGGGGTCGATGTCGTTACTGGAAATCTCGTGAACCTTGTCAAGGACTTCGAGCAGGTTGGTCTGGGTGTCGATGCGGATACGTTCGACGCCCGAGAGAATCTCGGCGATGATCTTCTGCCGCGGCGTGGCATCGGGCTTATCCCGCATCTTCTTGAGGTGTGGGATCAGCTTCGAGTTGACAAACTCCAAGAGCCGCCCGCCCCCCTCTTCGGTCAGTTCGCGGCGCTTGTTGGTCTCGCTCTTGTCGGCCTTGGGCGGGATGGGCCGCGCCCAGTCGCGCCAGCGGTAGGGCTTGGCGATGTTGGGCGTGAACTCGTGTCCCAAAATGCGGGCCTCTTCGGCTTCGCGTTCCTCGGTCTCGTCGAGGATGCGCAGGAAGAGCAGCCACGTCAGTTCGGCGACGTACTCCTTGGCGCTGGTCACGTTGCCGCGGCGCATCACGTCGCAGATGGAGTAGATCGCGGCATCGACGCTCTGCTGCGTGCCGAGTTTCTTCCCGTTCTTGGCGGTGCGTGCCGCGCCCTTGCCGTTGGTGGTGGCGACGGAAGCGGCGGCGGCGGGGGTAGCGGTCTTGCGTGGTCGGGCCATAAGTGTCCAAGTTGACAAGGGAGCAGGGGCGGTTAGAGAGCGCGGAGGGCTGTTGAGGCGGCTTTGGTGACGATGTTTGTGTGCTTCATTTCTTCACTCTCCCCCGCTTGCTTTGCCGCTCGTAGAACCGCGTGCCGGGCTCGTAATCGTGGATGCTGCCGCGTGAGATGCTGTCGCGGACCTTTCTGGTATTGAGAATCATCTGCGGGCCAGCAGCGCGAAGAATGGCGGTTTCTAGCTCGCGCTCGTGCTTCTTGTCTTTGACGACGTAGAACGAGAAATAAACAAGTTCGCGCGGGTACTTCTTCTTGTGGGCGGCGAGGCGATTGAAAATCTGGCCGCGCCCGCCGTATCGGGCGGTGCCCATCGAGTCGTGGGCCATGTACACGCCCTCGCGGTTCTCGGCGTTCGCCTTCATGTGCTTGCGCACATCGTTCAAGCAGGTGTACGGCAGTTTCTCGGCGACGTAAAGAAAGAGGTGGCTGGTCTTGGGTGGCCGACCGGGCTGCGGCACCAGCCGCCCAGCCACGACTTTCCAGTCATCGCCCGTCCACACCGTTTCTTTGACCCGCTTGGTGATGGGCCGCTTAGAACCGCGCCTACGCCGACGCTTCTTCTCAGTCATCGTTCACCTCCGAACCCCCGAACGCCTCGCGCAAGAGGGCGGCGGGGAGGGCTTCGATGGCGGCGAGTTCGGCGCGGATGCCTTCGGCCAGACGCTCGGTCCCGGCGAGGCGGGCTGCGAGGTCGGCGGCGATGCGACGCTGGTCGGGGAGGGCGGGCACGGCAACCAGTGCGCCTTCTAACTCGGCCCCCGGCAAGTTGACAAAGGTCGAGCCTGCGGCCTTGGCGAGCAAACGATCCTTCACAACGTCTAGGAGATAGTACAAATAGTTGGTGTCTACCACGCCATCACGCCCTCGAATCGCCGCGAGTCCTCGGCCAATGCAGTACTGCCGGTCCGAGCGGCATTTCCGGCCCGTGGTCGCGCCCCTAACACAGAAAAGGATGTCGCCAGCCTCCGCGAACCGCGTCGGCTCAGTCGTCCATTGGACGGCGACGGGATGAACGTCGCCAAACTCGGTGGGGCCATTTAGCAACGGTTTGCCATGTCCCTTGCTGTTGTAACTGGACCCCGGTGGTGATTGGCCCATCTCGACGTGTGCAACTTCGCCGAGTGGTGCGAGGTTGTCCTCTGTTTCCACTCCCTCGAAGACTTCGCGGAGGTAGGCGGCGGGGAGGGATTCGGCGGCGGCGAGGCGGGATTGGGCGGCTCCCCGGGCACGCTCAACGGCGGCCAGTTGCTCCGTCAGCCGCCCCGCGATCCGCTCCTGCTCCGCCAGCGGGGGAAGGTCAACGCGAAACGACAGAAGTTCCTCACCTGGAAGGTTGGCAAAAGTGGAGCCAGCGGCGCGTTTGAGCAATCGCTCTGTAACTACGTCCAACAGGAACCACAGGAATCGCGTATCGCAGAGACTCGATCGTCCGCGAATCGCTGCGAGGCCGCGTCCAATGGCATAGCGACGGTCGGACCAGCACTTGCGCCCCGTGGTCGCACCGCGGACACAGAACAGGATGTCATCGCTGGCTGCGAAGCGGGTGGGTTCAGTCGTCCACTGCACAGCGATGGGATTGCGGCCTCGAAACTCCGCTGGACCATTCAATAGCGGTTCGCCAACGCCGGTGCGGTTATACGAAGAGCCCGGCGGCGATTGCCCCATCACGATTTCGGCAATGTCACCCAGGGCGACTGCAATCTTCTTCATGCCGCGAAGATCCTTTCCTTGGTCTCGCGGATGAGCGCCTTGGCGTCACCCGTCCCCGCCAGCGCGGCCGCACCGCCCGCCGCCTGCACCTCGGGCGTCTGGAAGATGTAGGCGTTTTCGAGGTCATCCGTCCCGCCGTGCTTGAACTGGTCGGCCACGGCCAGCACCGCCGCGCGGGTCTTCTCGGGCAGGCGGGCCAGCCAGTCGTTCTGCTTGTAGCGGAAGGCCAGGGCGCGATCGGCCTTGGTCTTGGGGTCCAGCCCGAAGGCCACGCCCGCGATCACGTCGAAGAGGTCGTAGTCCGTCATGTCGTCGAGCAGTCGGACCACCTGCGGCGGATAGCCCGCGCTCACAAGGGCATCGAGCAACTCCCGGCGGGTGGGCGGCTCGACCCAGCGGGCGCGGAAGTCGGCCAGCGTCGGGACTTCCTTGACCAGGGCCGCGGCCATGCCGCGTTTGAAGTCCTCAATGGTGACCATGCCCAGGCGGCCATCGACCATGGTGCCGACGAAGCGGCCCAGGTCGTTGACGATGGGAGCGAAGCCCTCGACCCAGACGGTGGGCTCGGGGGGTGCCGCAGGGTCCGGCACAGACGGCGAGCCCGGGCCGTCAGGCTTTGGAGAGTTTGGTGATGCAGGTCGAGTGACGAAAGCTTCACCGAGGAGGCGGGCAGACCCCGTGTAGTCGAAGATCGTGAAGACCAGTTTGCCCGTCGGCTCGTCGATCCGCGTGCCGCGGCCGATCATCTGGTAGAAGGCGATGGGGCTGGCGACGTACTTGAAAAAGGCGACATTGCGGACGGGCTTCACGTCCACGCCTGTGGAGAGGAGCTCCACGGTGGTGGCGACAAAGTGCGTGCGGGGTTGACCTTTGAAGTCTGGTATAAGTTTGTTGCCGTCAGATTCCGCCGTGCACTTAAAGGCGTAGGGATCGAAGCGTTCTTCGCCCAATGCAGCGGTGTAGGCGGCGAAGAGGTTGTTCATCTCGGCGGCGACGAGGTCGGCGTGCCGGTCGGTGGCACAGAAGATGATGGTCTTCTGGCGCACGCCCAGCGGCGAGCCGTCGGGGGCGCGGTGAATCATATTGGCGAGCATCTGCTCGAAGAGGTCGCGGCACATGGCCTTGACTCGGTCGGGGAGGATGATCTTCTTCTCGAAGTTGTTGGCGTCGTAGCGGTCGGCGATCTGCTGCGGAGTGAGCGGCTGTCCGGTGTTGGCGTCAGTGGGGTTCTTCTGGACGATTTCAGCAAGCGTGAGGCCGCGTGCGTCGAGGTCCACGAGGGCGAGTTTGATGTCCATCGCCGCGAGATAGCCGTCCTGCATCGCCTGACCGATTTCGTACTCGTAGACTGGCGGGCCGAACCACGAGTAGTTGTCGGCGGTGATGGCGGCGTCGGCCTTGGCTTCGGCGGAGTCTTCGGTGGTAGTAAGTTGGCGCGGCGTGGCAGTGAGGCCGATCTGCACCGCGTTGGGATTCATCGTCAGCACCTTGGACCACTTGCCCCACGCCGAACGGTGGCACTCGTCGATGATGATGTGGGAGAAGTGGTCGGGTGGATAGTGTTCCGAGAGGAACGATTCGTTGCCGTCGTCGGTGTCTACGCCGAGGGTTTGGTAGGTGGCGACGTGAACGGCGGCGTTGCGGGCATGGTTCTTGCCGTCGGCGTCGCGCTTTACCTCCCGAGCGGCGTCGCCAAAGTAGTTGGTGAGTTCACCCAAGGCCTGCCGGCGGAGTTCGTCACGGTCGCATAGGAACAAGGCTCGCTTGAGCTGGCCCGCATCGGCGATTCGGCGGAGCAGGTTGGCCGCGATGAAGGTTTTACCCGCGCCGGTGGCGAGTGACAAAAGCGCGCGGGCCGGGCGTGCCGCGGCGGTGTCCTTGGCGATCTTCTCGAAAACGGCGCGGATGGCGGCGTCTTGGTAGTAGCGGCGTGCGCCTTCGCCACCCTTGTACGGCCGGAGTAACGGCGCGGCGGCGGGCGAAGTCAGCGAGAAGCCCATCGCAGTCTCGTACCGCGTGCGAAGGTCGGCGGGCGATGGGAAGGCCGCCATCGGGCGCTGCTCGGTCGTGTGCCCGCTGGCCCGATCAAACTCCACGAACATATGTCCGTTGGTCGAAAAGACAAACGGCACGTTTAGCAGCGCGGCCTTGGCGTACCCCTTTGCCTGATCCAGCCCGTGCCCGGGTGCAAGTGTGTCCTTCTTGACTTCGATCACGGCAACGGCGACCGGCTGCATTTCAGCGGTGACCACGATGCGGAGCGTCAGGTCGGTGCGGCCCTTGGCCCGGCGGCGAGCCTTGCCCGCAATGATGTCCACCGCCCCGGTGGTCTCCTCACGCTTGATGTGGTCCTCGGTCCAGCCCCGCGCGTAAATCGCGGGGTTGACCAGCTTGGCGTGGGTGTCGGCTTCGGACATGGGCATGCGACGGAGTGTACCGAGTACTCGAATGGCGAGTTGGGCATCAAAAAGTGCCCGTCTCGAAAACCTGCGGCGGCGCGCAGAACGCGGACAACATCGGTCCCGGTTGTTAGTTGCGGAGGATTTGACCCCTATCCCCCTTGCGTAAGTTGAAAAGCGAGAAGTGGGTGCATATTCCGCGCAGATTTGTGCGAGGCAGACGCCGTCTGAGACGGTGTTTACCGATCCCCGCCCCAAGAAATTCACGCGTGCGAGCGTAACGACCTCTGCGAATAGCGGCCACTAGTGGTGGAAGCACCCTGCCTTTTTCGCGCACATCGATTTGAATTCTCGCAGCTTCGGCAACCCGCCAGGTATCGGGAAGAATGTCGGACAAATGAACAAGGCGTTGTCGATCCAAGCACGCTCTGAGTTCAGCGGCGACGCCGCGCAAACGACAGCGTGCAAATTCCAAGCAGCGCGATCCCACTTGGCGACGGGATCGGTTGAACCCATAGCAGGGCTTCTTGTCGATTGGTGATCGTGTTGAAGCCAGAGCCAGACACATATCGGAAAGCCCCGTCACTGACAATGGCTCGCGCCTCGCTGTAGGCGAAGTCGGAAGGCAGAAACGCATGCAGGTCTACCCACGACTCGGCGGACCCGCTCCACAAGCTCGCGCGAGGCAAACCGGCAAAAGTTGCGATACCTACTTGCTGGTGGCCGTCGGTGGCGTTCGCGATGGAATAAGTGGACCCAGCCGGATTCAAATTGACCCAAGAGCTCGCCGTGCCACTCCACAGGCTCGCACGCGCATCGCCGCCCAATCTCAGTTGAACGTACCCGACTTGCTGGTTGCCGACCACACAGCCAGCGATTGACTGCACGACGCCGACGGGATGCATGTCTACCCATGAATCCGCTGAGCCGCTCCACAGACTTGCACGAGCCACTCCTCCCACCACCGCATAGCCAGCTTGTTGCGTCCCCGTAGTTCCAGACGCCCACGACTCTGTCGCGCCCGTCGGGCTTAAATCGACCCACGACGACGCCGTGCCCGTCCAAAGGCTTGCCCGACCGATTCCGCCGATGTGGGACCATCCAACCTGCTGACCGCCGCTCGTGCCAAAGGCGCGGGATTGGCTCGCCCCCGTCGGAGTCAAATCGACCCAAGAGGCAGCGGTGCCGCTCCACATGCTCGCACGTTCAATTCCATCGACTGTGACCCATCCAGATTGAATGCTGCCAGTGGTGCCGTAGATGTACGACTCGCTGGCTGCCAGAGGGTGTAAGTCAATCCGAGTCGCAGCGGTTCGTGCCCAAAGGCTCGCTCGATTGACCCCTGCAATTCTCGCGAACCCGCCGTATTGGTCAGTACTGGAAGACCATGCCCACGCTTCGGACTGCGCCGCACCTGCTGGATGAAGATTCGTAACCGTCCATTGCGCGTTGGATTGGGAGGCGATTCCCGCAACCACCACAAATGACATGACGCTGGCGCATGCTCTCTTCGACATATCTCTCTCCCCGGGCTTCCGCCCGCCGCAATCACGTACTTCACTCGACAGGCCACGATTACCGCCACATCTGCCTAACTTGTGCATCACCGCCGCCGACGCGCTGCGAGCAAACCACAAAAGCCGACGAGCGCGGCCGATCCTGGTGCAGGGACAACTTGCGTCCAAAGAAGAGCCTCGGTGCGCCCAGTCGCGATGTTGTCTCCGAAACCCGCCACATAGACGACCGATCCATCACTCCAGATGCTCTGGGCAATGGTGCTTCCCCATGATCCAGTCAGGAATGCGGAGAGATCGACCCACGACTCCGCAGTACCACTCCAAAGGCTGGCGCGGCTCATGCTCCCTGTACCGCCGAAGCTTGCGTATCCGACTTGATGTGTACCCGAAGTGGCGTACGCCCCGGAGTTCGTTGATCCCGCTGGGTGAAGGTTCACCCATGATTCAGCAGTGCCTGTCCACAAACTCGCTTGGTCCGCGCCGCCAACTTGCGCCAGCCCCACTTGCTGCGCCCCAGCTATGCCATAAGCAACTGAGATAACTGATCCGATGGGATTCAGATCGACCCATGATCCCGCATCGCCGTTCCACAGACTGGCCCGAGTCAGTCCGCCGACACTGGCTTCCCCTACCTGCTGACTGCCAGATGTGGCCCTCGCGAATGAAGACACTGCGCCCGCCGGATTCAGGTCTACCCATGAATCAGCCGTACCGCTCCACAAGCTAGCGCGATAGCCACTGCCAAAGTTGGCAGTCCCCACCTGTTGGGTGCCGGAGGTTGCATAAGCGCGCGAATCAAGCGACCCTAGTGGGTTCAGATTCACGTATGAAGCAACATTGCCGTTCCACAGACTAGCACGAGGACCATCAGCGAAAACGACCGTACCAACTTGCTGCGTGCCGAAAGCACCATCGGCACTCGAAATAATCGAACCTGTCGGACTCAAGTCCACCCAAGATGCGGCAGTACCGCTCCACAGACTTGCTCGCCCTTGGCCGCCGACAAACGCAAACCCCACTTGCTGCGTCCCACTTCCGAATGTAAGTTGTGATCGGTCTGAACCAGCCGGGTGCAGTTTCGTAACCGTCCATTGCGCGTGGGACTGTGAAACCACGCCCGACAGGGCCACCAATGCAGCCAAAGGCACATAGCAGTTCGCAAACATGTCTCTCTCCCCGGGCTTTCGCCCGTTCTCGACTGGGCAAGCACCAAGCACCATGCTCGGCCATACGCGAAAGCCGCGGCCCCGGCGGTGGCCGGGGGCACGGTGAGTGTGGTTGAGTTACGAGCGGCGGCGACGAGCGGCCATGAGCCCGCCCAGGCCCAGCAGCGCGGCCGCGCCGGGGGTGGGGACGGGCTGCGTCCAGAGCAGGGCTTCGTCGCGGCCGGTCAATATGTTGAGGCCGAAGCCCGTGACATAGGTGTTCACGCCGTCGCTGGAGATGTCCTGTGCAAAGCTATTGACGAACCCGGCCGGCAGGAATGCGTGGAGGTCGATCCACGAGGCAGCCGTGCCGCTCCACAGGCTCGCGTGCCACAGCCCGCCCACACGGGCATACCCCGCCTGCTGCCCGCCGCTGGCGGCATAGGCGAAGGACTCCGTCGATCCCGCCGGGTGGAGATCGACCCACGAGGCGGCGGTGCCGCTCCACAGGCTCGCACGTTGCACCCCGCCCACAAAGGCCAACCCCGCCTGCTGCCCGCCGCTGATGGCATAGGCATTCGAAAACGTCGCGCCAGCCGGGTGGAGATCGACCCATGAGGCTGCGGTGCCGCTCCACAGGCTTGCACGTTCCAACGCCCCGCTGCCGAATCGGGCCCACCCCGCCTGCTGCCCGCCGCTGATGGCATTGGCACCGGAATACGTCGATCCCGCCGGGTTGAGATCGACCCACGAGGCGGCGGTGCCGCTCCACAGGCTCGCGCGGGTCACCCCGCCCACAAAGGCCAACCCCGCCTGCTGCCCGCCGCTGATGGCATAGGCATTCGAAAACGTCGCGCCAGCCGGGTTGAGATCGACCCACGAGGCGGCGGTGCCGCTCCACAGGCTTGCTCGGGTCACCCCGCCCACAGTGGCCCACCCCGCCTGCTGCCCGCCGTTGATCGCAGAGGCATAGGAACTCGTCGCGCCCGCCGGGCTCAAATCGACCCACGAGGCGGCGGTGCCGCTCCACAGGCTTGCGCGGACCACCCCGCCCACGCGGGCATACCCCGCCTGCTGCCCGCCGCTGATGGCATGGGCAACGGAAAACGTCGATCCCGCCGGGTTGAGGTTGGTGACGGTCCACTGCGCGTGCGCGGCGGTGGCGGTCAGGGTCGTAACGGCCGCGATCGCGGCCACGCTGATGAAGGACTTCACAGACATGTCTCTCTCCTCGGGCTTTCGCCCGCATGCCGCGTCTAGGCGAATGTCTCAGCATCATAAGGCAAGCAAGTACTATCCCGCTGCGCACTACGTCGCCGCCTTCACCATCGCCACCACACCCGCCCGCATTGCCGCTGGGAGCATCGGCCATGCCGCGATGATTGCGGCGAGTTCAGCGTCTTCGGGCGTCGAAACGCTGGCACAAACGCTGGGGGCGGTTTCGCCCGTGTCATAAGTGCTTGTCACTTCAGCACCTTCGGCACTAGAGCGTCCGCCTTCCAAGCTGAATGTTGAGGGTTCAAATCCCTTCGTCCGCTTTGTGTCAGGACCGTTCGAGTCTTGGCAGTCGTGGCTCGACGTGAATCGCCTTCACGCGATGACAACTTTCAAGATCGCGTGCTTCAGACAAACGAGGCTCTGCACACTTTGCGTGCTTGCGCGATCGATTGACACGTCGCTGGGGCTTCGGCTGTGGGGACCTGCATGTGTCGTGGCTGATGTACCTGAAACCGCTGAGTCAACCGCTTCAACGTAGTTGCGATTGACAGTTTTCGGCGTCGATGGCTTGAACGACTAATCTCTTGACAACTCAGTACCCTGCGAACAAGCCACTCGCAAGTTGCACTCGCGCATGCTCGTTCGTGGAAGACCCGTAACACGGAGACCCCCCCGTTTCGTGCTAATTTTGCCCGGGTTATCCTTGGCTGCTCAAACGTGTGATAAACTTTCGTATGCCCTCGTTCCCGTGAGCCGCGACGCTCACATACAGGCAAGGACAATCGTGCTCACACTCACAATGGATAAACAGTTCACAACCAGCGAAACCACACCCATCAATGCGGCGGCGATTGCCATGCTCGCCAGCATGCCGGGAATGAGGCTTGCCGCACGCGATATGAACTATGGCTTACTCTGGTGCAACGAGGCATTCGCTCGCGCGTGCGATCCGGCTCATCCTGCAAAGCTTGGCAGTACATTCTTCGACATCATGCCGCAATCGGCTGCTGCGGCACGCAAGCATCATGTTGATCGTTTGCTTGCCGCCAAGAGCGAGCAGGGGTTCTGGCAGTTCTGGCTTGATTGCCGGTGCTTTACGATTGTTCGACATGTTGATCCCGCGGTCTTCGGCCAGCCGGCGATGCTGGTGATTATGCAAACGCCCACGCTGCCGCGCAGCACACCAGCGCAGGCGCTGTGCCAAACACCCGCACTGGGAACGTTTACCACAATGACGCCCACCGAACTTGGCGTGCTCTACTGCCTCTCGCGCGGCATGCGGCGGCAGGCAATCGCCAAGGCCATGCATCGCAGCACGCACACGGTTGTTGATCACTTGCGCGCCATTAATCGCAAACTGAAAGTTCGGCACTTTGCTGATGCTCGAGCTATCGCGATGGATCGAGGCGTGCATTGCTTCACACCGCAGGAGTGGGCCGAGGTGACGGGCGCGGTGATGCCCGAGGCGGCGGCGTGGGAAGAGGTTGAGTAGAATTCGCAGCAGTTAGTTCTTCGACGAACGACGCGTTTTATCGGGTAGCTTCAGGTAGAAATCATCCTCCAAGCCAGCCCGCTATTGTTTTCGCGTTGAAGTACCGCATCTCCAAATCCTTCGAAGTCGAGTCTGGCCACATGCTCATGAAGCATCCGGGCCGGTGCAAGTTTCCGCATGGGCATTCGCGCCGGGTGGAGGTCGTGGTCGCTGCTGAGAAGCTCGACGAGAACGACATGGTTTGCGATTTCAAGGCACTCAAACTCGCCGTGGCGGACTTTGTGGACCGGTTTGACCACAGCCTGGCGGTCAACTCGAAAGACATGCGGGCACAAGGTTTTATGGGCACCGCCAACCTCGCAGAGCGGATTATTTTGGTGCCCGATCAAGATCCGACGACGGAAGTCATGGCGCAGCTCATCTATGAGGAGTTAGCGGGCAAGATTGGGCAGACGTTCGTCAGCAAAGACGGCAACACCTATCGCCTGCCCGCTGGGCTTGTCGTGGAACGCGTGCGCGTAACCGAGACGAGTTCGTCGTGGGCCGAATACGGCATGTAGTCCGCACCCGCACGCACGCGTGCGCATCGAAAACAAAACCATGAATACCACCTCTCGCTCGCTCGCTCGCCTCGTCGCCTGCTCGCTCGCCTTGGGTTTGCTGCAACCTGCACTGGCAGATGTCACGTCCGCGTCTGACACCGCAACGGCGGAAGACTTCGCTTTCGCCAAGCGGCTGTCACGGGTTTTCAAGACCGTCGCAGAGCGGCGCGAGAAGTCTGTGGTTCACATCACGCAGCTTCGCACGATTCAACCCACGGACTTCTTCGGCAGGCCCGTCGGCCGCGGGCAGCTGCAGCAAGCCGGGCTTGGCAGCGGCGTCATCGTGAGCAGCGATGGCGTGATTGTGACCAACAACCACGTGGTGCGCGGTGCTGACAAGCTTCGCGTGAAGCTCAGCGACGAGCGTGAGTTTGATGCTGTTGTGCTGGGCACTGATGAAGCGACTGATATCGCCGTACTGAAGGTCGATGTGGGCAAAGAGTCGCTGCCAGCCGCGGACTTTGCGGACAGCGATCAGCTTGAGGTTGGTGAATGGGTCGTCGCCATCGGCAGCCCGTTTGGCTTGGACAACTCCGTGACGCAGGGCATTATCAGCGCCAAGGGACGCACCGTCACGCCGCGTGAAACGGGCGTGAGCTTTGAAGATTACATCCAGACTGACGCGGCGATCAACCCCGGTAACTCAGGCGGACCGCTGCTCAACTTGGAAGGCCAGATAGTCGGCATCAACACGGCAATTGCCAGTCGCACAGGCGGCTACGACGGCATTGGTTTTTGCGTGCCGGGGAACACCGTCAAGAATGTGCTTGAATCGATCCAGCGCACGGGCCGGGTGGCTCGCGGGTATCTGGGCATCGAGATGAGCGAACAAAGCAGCAGCGGCGGAGGTGTTCTGGTAAAAACGGTTGTTGATGGCAGCCCGGCAGACGAAGCGGGGCTCAAGTCGGGCGACGTCATTACGCGGTTTCAGGGCAGTTCGCTGTCGCTTGATCGGCTGCGAAACGCGATTGCCGCTGCACCTGCGGGCAGCAAAGTGAACATCGAAGTGAGTCGCGAGGGCGAGACGAAGACGTTGCAAGCAACGCTGGGTGACCTGAGTGCAGCGAAGGGATACGTGTTCATTGATGCACTGGGCGTTGAAGTCGAACTGCTTCCAGATGACATTGCTCGGCAAGTTGATGCGAAGGCAATTGTGCGCGTCGCGAGCATTCAGGAGACTGGCAGAGCGGCGATGTCGGGCCTGCGGGCGGGAGACATCATCGTGAGCGTGGATGGCGACGGATATGCCGATATCGCCGAGTTGCAGAAGAACATCAGCAAAGGCAACTTCTCACGCGGGCTGCGGCTGGACATCATCAGGCCTTTGCAAGGCGGCAATTCGTATCGGCGTGGAAACATCGTCGTGCAAGAGTGATTGCGAGTCGCGTGCGAAGCTCGCACTTACAACTCCACACGTGCGCCCCACGCCGGCAGGAACGGCCTCGCACCCATCTGCTCCAGCTTGGTCGCGAAGGCCCGGCGTGGGCCATCTTCGCCATGCGTGAGCATGACTTTGGGCCAGGGTTTGCCAGCTTTTGGTTTGAAGGCTTGCATCCAGGTGAGCAGATCTGTCTGGCCAGCGTGGGCTGAGAAGCCGCCCAAGGTGTGCACCTTCGCGCGGACGACGATTTCTTCGCCGAAGATTCGGACGCGGTCGGCACCGTCGACCAATCGGCGACCCAGCGTGCCCTGAGCCTGATAGCCCGCAATCAGCACGCGCACGCCGCGTTTGTAGAGGTTGTGACGCAGATGGTGAACGATGCGGCCGCCGTTGCACATGCCGCTGCCGGCGATGATGACCATCGCGCCGTGTTGCTCATTGAGTTGGCGCGATTGATCGCCCGTCTCGAGAAAGTTGAGGCGATCAAGGCAAAGGGCTTCGCCGCACTCGCGGTGGAGTTTCTGAGCCTCGGCGTCGAGGGTTCGCCAGAACTCTTGATAGAGCTTGGTGGCTTTCACACCCATCGGGCTATCGACATATGTCGGAAAGGCGGGAACGCGGCCCGTGCGTGACAACTCGCCGATGTAGTAGAGCAGGCTTTGCGTGCGCCCGATCGCGAAGGCAGGAATGAGCACCTTCTCTTTGTCCCACAGGGCTTCGCGCAAGATGCCGGCGAACTCTTCGACAGTTTGGTTGATGTCGCGGTGATCGCGATCGCCGTAGGTGGTTTCGCAAACGATCAGATCAGGCGAAACTTCGCTGGTGGGTGGATCAAAATCGCGGATGAGAGCCTGGTTTTTCGGACCTAAATCGCCGGAAAAGACCACGACGCGTTCTTCGCCCGTCGAATCTTGCAGCATCATCTCGATGCTCGCGCTGCCCAAGATGTGGCCTGACTCAGTGAAGCGAACGGTGATGCCTTTGGCAACTTCGCGCGGCTTGTTGAGCTCGATAGTTTGCAACCGCGCGATGATGGGTTTGACATCTTCAGGCGAATAGAGCGGCTGCACGGGCGGTTTGCCTTGCCGGGCGTTGCGCACGCTGTCGCGGCGCGCGTCGTTCTCTTGCAGATTCGCCGAGTCCTCGAGCATGATGGGCATGAGCTTGCATGTGGCGGGCGTCGCGAAGATGCTGCCCTTGAAGCCCGCATCGTTGAGCAGCGGCAACCGGCCTATGTGGTCGATATGGCCGTGCGTCACGACGACGGCGTCGAGCTTGGCCGCGTCGATGGGCGGCATGCGACGGTTGCGGTCGTCGCTGTCGCGATCCCCCTGGTGCAGACCGAAGTCAACAAGGACGCGCGAGCGATCCGTTTCGACGAGGTAGGTTGAGCCAGTGACTTCGCCCGCCGCGCCGTAGAGGGAGATACGCATGGGGAGTTGTAGGGGAGGCGGGGTCGGGGGTCGCGGAGGGGCGGAGAGGGAGCGGACGAGCGCCGAGGGGGAGGAGGTTGGTTGGTAAGTAGTCGTTTGCGAATTTGAGAGGCACTGAATCGTCCCAATCACAACACTAACGAACACGGTTATGAGAACGCGGTGACGATCTCGCTCATCAATCGCCAACACCCTCCGTGTTCCTCCGCCTTTCTCCGCCTTTCTCCGCCTTTCTCCGCGACCCGACTGCCGGTTGCAAGCCTTGCTTCTCACGCCCGAAGCCAGCCTGAGCCGATATAGGGCGATACTTGGCCGACCTTCTTGACCAATCTGATATTGATGCACTGCTCTCGTCGGTGTCGGCACCGACTGACGAGGCGACGGTGACTGCATCGTCGCTGATTTTCTCCAAGCACAATCGCGATCCGGAAACCACCGAGATCAAGATTTACGACTTCAAGCGGCCCGAGCGCGTGTCGAAGGATCAGATGCGGGCGTTGCAGACGTTGCACGAGGCGTTTGCGAGAAACTTCGGGGCGAGTTTGTCTGGCTTTTTGCGCACGATCGTCGAAGTGAAAGTCGCGACGTGCGAGCAGATGACGTATGCGGAGTTCACCAGCGGGTTGCCGAATCCCACGAGCTTCAACTTGGTGGCGGCTGAGGGCCTTGAGGGCCAGATGTGCCTTGAGGTCAGTCCGCTGATCATCTATCCGATCATCGATCGGTTGCTTGGCGGCAGCAGCAACGAGTTGTTTATTCCCCAGCGGCCCATGACGCTGATTGAAACTCGGCTGATCAACAATGTCACGACGCGCGGATTGGCGGCACTGAGCGAAGCGTGGGCGAAGATTCGCGAGATGCAGTTTCAAGTGAGCGCATCAGAGAGCAACCCGCAGCTTGTGCAGATTGTGCCGCCCAATGAAGTTGTTGTGGTGATCGCGTTTGAACTCAAGCTGGGCAATCGCGCGGGCACGATGAACCTGTGCATTCCGTACAACGTGATTGAGCCGTTCATGGATCGGCTGTCGAGCCAGAGCTGGTTTTCGGCAGCGAAGAACACTCGCAGCAAAGATGTTGAGAAGACGATTTCGAATAACTTGAACCGTGCGCCGCTGGCAGTGACGGGGCTGCTCGCAGAAACCACGATAACGGTGAAAGAACTGCTGATGCTGTCGCAGGGGGACATCATCGTGACGGAGAAGCTCGCGAAGTCGCCCGTGGTGGTGTGTGTTGAGGGACAGAAAAAGTATCTGGCGCAGATCGGGCAATTTCGCGAGGCACGAGCGCTGCGGATTGTGCGGCCAATTACTGCGGCCGACCGCGTCTAAGGTTGGCGCGTGATGGCACACGAAAGCGAAAAGTCGAGTAGTAACAGCTTGCTTGGCGTGGGCGTGGTTGTTATTGGTCGCAACGAAGGCGAGCGATTTCGGCGGTGCGTGCAGTCGCTGGTTGGCGGCGGGTCCATGGTTGTATATGTCGATTCGGGATCGAGTGATGGCAGCCAGACTTTTGCGCGGGCGGCGGGCGTGGAAGTTGTTGATCTGGACATGAGCACGCCGTTTACTGCAGCGAGAGCGCGGAACGCAGGACTCGCGCGGCTCGTGGAATTACTACCTGATGTGGAGTTCGTGCAGTTCGTTGATGGAGACTGCGAAGTGCACGGCGGCTGGCCGGCAGCGGCCGCAAATGCGCTGCGGCAAGAAGAAAAACTGGCAGCAGTCAGCGGTCGACTGCGCGAGCGCTTTCCGGAAAAGAGCTTGTACAACCGGCTAGCCGATTTGGAGTGGGATCGGCCGGTCGGTATTGAGAAAAGTTGCGGCGGCAACGCGATGTTCCGCGTGCGCATGCTGCGCGAGGTGGGCGGGTATGACGCGACGTTGATCGCTGGCGAAGAGCCGGAGTTGTGCGCCCGCTTGCGGGCGAAGGGCTGGCTGATTCGGCGGATCGCCAACGAGATGGCGCTGCACGATTTAGCGATGTTCAAACAAAGCCAGTGGCTGACGCGAGCTCGGCGGCACGGGTTTGCGATGCTTGAAGTGAGCAGATTCAAGACACAAGCCAGTCACGGATTATTCCAGCAGCAGATGCGGAGTGCGGTGATTTGGGGGCTGGTGGTGCCGGGCGTGATGTGGGTGTTTGTGGTGAGCTTCGCGGTGCAGCAGGCATTGACATGGACGGCATTGCTGCTGGTGTTCGGCGGTAGACCGGACATGAACTACGCAGCGTACGTGGATGAGTCGTTAGTCACGAAACTTGAATTCCTGGTACATATCACGCGAATGCTGTCGGTTCCAGCCACACTGCTCGCACTTGTGACTATCGGGCAGTGGCTGAGGCTGGCGTCACGGGCGCGCCGCGAGAAAGGGTTGTCGTGGCGCGAAGCACTGCTCTATTCGCGGTTGCTGCTGGCCAGCAAAGCCTCGAACGTGCGGGGGATGTGGCAGATGCTGCGTCGTCGTTGGAATAAGGCTCGAGCGACCTTGATTGATTACAAGACGCAGGAGAGCGGAAAGTGACGAATTTCGTCCGCAAACATGGCAGAAACCGGACAACTTGCGCGGTAGGATCGTCGCCTGACTGCGGCGATTGCGTGACCGGGGCTGTCGGTAGCCGATAGTTAAACGTTGTGTTGGTGTTCGGACCAAACGCCTGATCGGCGTTACCTAGGAATGCGTGCGTGAAGATGCGGCGAGAGTTGCAACGAGAGTTATGGTGCGCTGCAAGCCCGGAAGCGAGGCACGCGTGATTCATTACATGACCAGCGAGGGGCTGGGCTCGCCTTGGGTGGGTAATGAAATTCGGATTGTAACTAAGGCTGGTGTGCCGGTGGTTTTGCATTGCATGCGCACGCCTGGAAAGATCCACTTCGATGCGGCGTGGGCGAAGCAGATGCAGGCTGAGGCCAAGCCGTTGTATCCGATTGCGCTTGGGAAACTGCTTGCGAGTAATATCGCCGCTCCGATTGTGTTTGGGAGACGATGGGTTGGTGCGCTGATGAATGCATTGTTTGGTGAGCGAGAGAATGTGCGAGCGCGGGTGGCGTGTTTGTCGCACTTCTTCGTGGCTTGCATGTGGGCGATGGATATTCGTAAGCAGGATGTGACGCACATTCATGCACAATGGGCGTTCAGCAGTGCGAGCATCGGCATGTATGGGGCGTGGCTGCTGGGCAAGCCGTTTTCGTTTACGGGACATGCAGTTGACCTGACGAAGCAGCGCGTTGCGCTGCGCGACAAGATCAAACGAGCGAAGTTCATTATCGCCATTAGCGAGTGGCACAAGCGGTTTTACATCGAGCAAGATGGCAGCGCGACGAGCGACCTTGCGAAGAAGATTCACGTGGCGTATTGCGGCATTTATACGGATGAGATGGTGCCGCGTGCAGTGAATGCGGTGCAGCAGGCAGCAGCACCGACCGCCCGAAGCAGCGATCGGGGGCACGGGGGACCGTTCACGATTTTGAGTGCGGGCCGACTGATCGGCAAGAAGGGTTTTCCGTACGTGATTGAAGCGTGCAAGCTGCTCAAAGATCGCGGCGTGAACTTTCGCTGCGTGATCGCGGGTAGTGGGCCTGATGAAGCGATGCTGCGGAGCATGATTGAGAAACTGGGCGTGAGCGATCGCGTGGAAATGACTGGTAAGGCTTTGCAGCAAGAGAAAATCCCCGCGTTTATGCACAGTGGCGACGTCTTTACGCTCGCATGCGTGTGGGCCGATGACGGCGATGTGGATGGGCTGCCGCAACTGACGATGGAAGCGATGGGTTGCGGGCTGCCAGCGGTCACGACGAGATTGGTGGGAAATCCTGACCTTGTGATGCACGAGAAGACAGGGTTGCTGGTGGAACCCAACGACGCGAAGGGGCTCGCCGACGCATTGGAACGACTGGCGAAGGATCGAGCGCTTGCGACCAAACTCGCGGAACAAGGTCGCAAGCATGTGCTGGATGTGTTTGATATCACGCGGAGTTTGGAGCCGCTGATTTCGCAGTATCGCGCAGCGCTGGCCGCTGCGGGCAAGAGCATGAATGCGCCCGGTGCGCAGGCGGAAGGGAAGACGACATGATAATTTCACAGACTCCGTATCGTGTGAGTTTTGCGGGCGGCGGCACGGATTTGCCAGCGTTCTATCGTCAGGAAGCTGGCGCGGTGCTGAGCGTCGCAATTACGAAACACATGTATGTCGCGCTGAGCAAGCGGTTTGAACCCAGCGTGCGCGTGGCGTATAGCAAGACGGAGATTGCCGACAATCGCGATGAGGTGCAGCACACGATTGTGAAAGCTGCGCTGAAGATGGTGGACCTGGGCCCGCACATGGAGATTGTGACCATTGGTGATGTGCCTGCGGGCACGGGCATGGGATCATCAAGCACGCTGACAGTTGGCTTGCTCAATGCGCTATACGCGATGAAGGGGCACGTGACGAGCCCGAAGAAACTTGCGGAAGAGGCGAGCCGGATTGAGATTGATATTTTGGGCAGCCCCATCGGCAAGCAAGATCAATACGCGGCGGCGTTTGGTGGGCTCAATTACATTCGCTTCAACAGCGACGACAGCGTGGATGTGCAGCCAGTGCCGACGGCGGCGGAGACGCTGAAGGAACTCGAGAAGCGCGCGTTGATTCTCTACACAGAGAAGAAACGCGATGCGAATGACATCTTGAAGAAGCAGAGCGAAGGCACGGGCGAGAAGATGCGGCTGCTACGGGAAATGCGTGATTTGGCGAGCGAAATGCGCGGAGTCATCAGCGGTCGCGGTAACCTCGACGAGTTCTCGCGGCTGTTGCATGTTGGCTGGGAACTCAAACGCAGCATGGGCTTTGGCATCAGCGATCCGGTGATTGACGAGATGTATGACGCAGCGCGCAAAGCTGGCGCGCAAGGCGGCAAACTGCTTGGCGCGGGCGGCGGCGGGTTTGTGTTCTTGCTGGCACCTCCCGAGAAGCACGATGCAATTCGCACGGCGGTTGGTCAACCCAGAGAATTGAAGTTTGAGGTGGATCGACTGGGGAGTAGGATCATTTTCATTTCGTAGGAGCGACTCATGGGCGGCACGATGATCAATTCGGCTTCGGCGTACTTCGCGGAGATGCAGCGAGCGGCTGCTGGCATGGACCAGCGTGCTATTGAGCGATACGCCGACGTGCTTTTCGCGGCGTGGCAGCGCGATGCGACGGTGCACATCTTCGGCAATGGCGGCAGTCACGCCAACGCGAGTCACACCGTGGCGGACTTCGTCAAGACCGCGATGGTCGATGGCAAGCGCCGGCTGCGGGCCTTGTGCATGAGCGACAATCTGCCCATGCTGACGGCGGTGGGCAATGACTTGTCGTATGCGGATTCGTTCGCGTTTCAGCTTGAGAGCTACGCACGGACGGGTGATGTGGCGGTGGCAATCAGTTGCAGCGGCAATAGTCCCAACATCATGAAGGCTGTCGACGCTGCGAAGAAGATGGGCCTGACGGTGGTTGGACTGACCGGGCTCAAGGGCGGAAAGCTCGGGCCCGCGAGTGACATTCACATCAACGTGCCCAGCGAGAATTTCGGCGTGATTGAAGACCTGCACATGAGCGTGGGGCATATTGCGGCGCAGATGTTTCACAATAGGTTGAAGGGCAGTTGAACGAAAGCGAAATGGCCAAATGGCCAAAGTGGCGAGATAGTTCGCTACATTTGCTCATTGATTAGTTTACTGGTTGGACACTTTTCGCGGAGCGAACATGCACGTTCTCATTACCGGCGGCGCCGGCTTCATCGGGTCTCATACCGCCGATGCACTTCTCAAGCTTGGTTACAAGGTTCGCGTCCTTGATTCGCTCGAGGAGCCCGTGCATCCTGGCCATCGCAAGCCTGCGTATCTGGATCCGCGTATTGAGTTCGTGCAGGGCGATGTGCGCAACGAGAAGCTGCTGCTCGATGCGCTTCGCGGCGTGGACGCGGTCTATCACCTTGCGGCGTTTCAGGATTATTTGCCCGTTTTTTCGCGGTACTTCGATGTGAACGTGACGAGCACCGCGCTGATCTACGAACTTATTGTGCGCGAGAATCTGCCTGTCAAGAAAGTGATTGTCGCAAGCAGTCAGGCGACATTGGGCGAGGGCGCGTATCGCGATGCCGATGGCAAGGTTTGCCTGCCTGATATTCGCGATGATGCGCAGCTCGCGCGCGGGGAGTTTGAGTGCATCGCGCCGCGCGGGTTTCGCGGGCCGGTCAAGTGGATGGCGACGGATGAGACGGTTGCGAATCCGCAGAATCAGTATGGCATCAGCAAGATCGCCGAGGAGAAGGTGGCGCTGCACTTGGGCAAGCGATACGGCATTCCCAGCGTGGCGATGCGATACAGCATTGTGCAAGGGCCTCGGCAGAGTTTTTACAACGCGTACAGCGGCGCGTGTCGCATTTTCTGTTTGTCGTTTCATGTCGGACAAGAGCCCAGCATCTATGAAGATGGGCAGCAGATTCGTGACTTTGTGAACATCCATGACGTTGTCGACGCGAACCTGCTGTGCTTGCACGACGCGCGCGCAGACTATGAAATGTTCCACGTCGGAGGCGACAAGGCTTACACAGTTTCGCAGTTTGCAATCGCAGTGGCGGACGTGTTTGGCGTAAAGGGATACGTACCCAAGGCGTGCGGCAAGTATCGCTTTGGTGATACTCGGCACATCTTTAGCGATGTCAGCAAACTCAAGGCGCTTGGCTGGAAGCCCACACGCGGCGTGCACGACAGCGTGGATGCGTATCGCGGGTGGCTGCAAAGTGCCGACAATATCGCAGCGATTTTGGACTTTGCGAACAAGGCGATGGCGAAGATGAACGTGGTGCGGGAGATCAAGAAGTAGGCATTGGGGGCTGGGCACTGGGCATTGGTGAAAGGCACTTGTGATGGGACGAGTAAACGTGGATGTGCGGGTGCTGCTGACGGCGGCTGGCGTTGGCTCGCGCCTCAAGCCCATCACCGATTCGTTGCCGAAGGCGCTGGTGCCTGTTGCAGGCAAGCCGCTGCTGGAGTACTGGTTTGATGCGTTCGCGCATGCCAGCATTCGGCATGTGCTTGTCAACACGCATCACCTGCCCGAGCAACTCAGCGCGTACATCGCTGGCAAGAACGCGACGGGACGCTTTGAGGTGCGTGAGACGTACGAACCAACACTTCTGGGCAGCGCGGGAACGATCACGGCGAATGCGGACTTTGTGCCACGTGAAAGGGAAAGCGGATCGGGCGGGTCGGGCGGCGCGGGTGAAGTACTCATCATCTACAGCGACAACTTGAGCAACGTTGATCTCGCAAAGTTCCTCGCGTTCCATCGCTCTCATGGCGATCCGTTCACGATGCTGCTATTTCGGGCCCAGTTTCCAGAGAAGTCCGGCATCGCCGAAGTCGCGCCCGACGGTAAAGTGCTCAGCTTCATCGAAAAGCCCAAGCAGCCCAAGAGCGATCTTGCCAATGCGGGCATGTACGCGATGAGCGCGGCGATGTGGCACGAGATCGCGTCATGGAAGGCCTTCGACATCGGCTTTGATGTGTTGCCTCGCATCGTCGCGAGCGGCCGTATGCATGCAATTGAGCACACCCACGTAGCCCGCGACAACAAGCCCTATCACCGCGACATCGGCACGCACGAGAGCCTCGCGATCGCAACGGCGGACGCGCCGGGCATCTTTGGTGCATGAAACAAGGCAGGCCGCAGCCTGCCTTGTTCTTTGGCGAATGTTGTCGGCGAATCACTTGCTCACCGACGGCGCCGCGCGCCAGCAAGCAGGGCGATGACTGCAACGCCAGTAGCACCGGGCGTTGGAATCGTTGCAATCCACGCTTGATCGCTGATGATCTGCGAGCCGTTGTTGAATGAACCCAGGCCCGAAAGCATCAGGCCGTCGCCGGATACCTGCGTGATGCGCAGGTTGGTCCACGCTGCGAAGTCGACCGCGTTCGCGCTGAGGAACTGCGAAGCGGTGAGGAAGTTGCCGGCAGCATGCGAGTAGACGCCGCCGTCGCTCATGACCCAGATGTCGCCGTTGTCGGAGACTTCGGTGGTGCCCAGTTCGAAGCTGGGTAGCAGCGTTGTGCCGGTGGCTGCGGACCAGCGGAATGAAGCTTGGCCGTTGCCTGCGCCGTTGGCACCAGCACCGCTCCATGTGTAGACGCCGTAGATCACGTTGCCATCGCCCGAGAGCGATTGGCCGCGGCTGAACTCTTGGAAGAAGAAGGGGCCAGGTGTCACACTCGAGGGACGCGAGAAGCTGACGGCGGACTGACCAAAGCGTGCGGCGGTACCACCACCAACAGGACCGATGAGACTCGCCATCGCGGTCAGGCCGTCGTTGCTCATGCCAAACCAAGACTGTTCGTCAAGGTCCGAGCCGGGCGGATTGAGGTTCTGCGCCGATGGATATGCGGCGGCCACGCTCTGCTCAACGTAGTTCGCGCCGTTCCAGTTGAAGACGCGTTGCCGCGTGAAGTCGACACCAAACTGGTCGGCGATCAGGCGCGAACCGTCAGCGGAGATGAACTTCGCGACGTGCGACTCAAAGGTGTCGACTGAACTTGCGGCGTTGCTCCATGCTCCGCCGCGGTAAACGTGTACTCTGTCTTGCGTAGGCAAACCGATGCCGCGCATCGTGCTGAAGACGAAGTCGCCCGTGCGCGAAGCCTGCACGGTCGTCGGTGTTTTGCCGATGACGGTGCCGAGTGATTGCCACGTGCCGTTGCGCATGCGGAAGATGCCCGTGTCGGTCCGCGCAACCAGCGTGCTGCCGTCGCCGCTCATGTCGCTGACGCTGGCCTTCCGGCCGTTGGGCAGGTCAGCAACCGGCGTCACCGTCTGAGCGGCCGAAACGCTCACACAAAGCCCGCTGGCACAAACCAAACTAGCCGCCCACGTGGAAATGTTCATCGCAAGCCCTCTTCAAAGAAGCCGGCGCGCATCGCCTCCCAAGCGACGCGGATGCCGGTAGGTAAAGATGCCACAAGATCGGACGTAGGCCAGCAAAGTTCGCGGAATATCGGTTGTAGCGGCGCACAATCCGCGCCACGCGCGGTTTGTTTGGGATTTGGAAGAAACAGTTCGTGCGCGGTTGCCGCGTTCGCGCGTAAAAAAGCCCGCGTTGGTCGCAGGCTTTCAGAAAACTCTTCACAGTTGTCCATCGTGCCGTTCGCACCGGTCAATCACCCGGCCCATCACACAGGCCCATCACACAGGCTTGATCCCCTGCACCGGCCGATCCTCCAGCGCCACCGCTTCCCGGCTTTGCGTGAAGACCTTCTCGCCTGGCATCGGCGCGAATCGGCTGCCGTACATCGGCAGGCGCTTGTTCGCCGTGCTCTTGGGCAAGAAGGGAATGAAGACCAGCAGCAGCACCATCAGGCCCACGTTGGCCAGCAGCATCGGAATCGTCTGCGTGTAGCCCAGATAGATCATGACGCTGACGACCACAACTTGCGCGAGGGCGAGAGGAATCACCACGTTCCACGCACTGGTCATGATCTGGTCAAACCGCAGGCGAGGAATCGTCCAGCGGACCACCATCATGAAGCACACCACCAGCGTCACCTTGAACAGGAAGATGCCGACCTTGAGCAGCACCGCCAAGAGGCCCATCAGGCCGCCAGCCGCGTCGCTGCTCAGCAGCGGAATCTCCGGCACAAACGGCAGGAACTGCAAGCTGTAGCCGCCAAAGAACAGCAACACCATGAACGCACTGCTCGTCACCAAGTGCGCGTACTCCGCCAGGAAGAACAACGCGAATCGCATCGACGAGTATTCGGTGTGATACCCGCCCACCAGTTCCTGCTCGGCCTCTGCATTATCAAACGGCGCCCGGTTGCCTTCCGCCAGAATCGTGATAAAGAAGATCAAGCACGCCAGCGGCTGCGCAAACACCAGCCAGCCGTGCGTTTCCTGATACCGAATGATCCCATCAGGCCGCACCGTGCCAATAGCCAACAGCGCCGTCATCAACGCCAGCCCCAGCGGAATCTCATACGAGATCATCTGAGCACTGGCCCGCATGCCGCCCAGGAACGAATACTTGTTGTTGCCCGCGTACCCGCCCAGCGTCACGCCATACACGCCGATACTCGCCACCGCCAGCAGATACACAATGCCCACGTGCACGTTGGCCCCCATCACATGCACCGGCCCGCCCGCGATCACCATATCAATCACCGGAATCGTGAACGTGGGCACATCAATCACCCCGCCCCACGGAATGAGCACAAACCCCATGAGCGCAGGCACCACAATCGCAATCGGTGCCAAACTAAACAACGCCTTATCCGCATGCAGCGGCGTGTAATCCTCTTTCAACATGAACTTGATGCCATCGGCCAGGCTCTGCCCCAGCCCGATCATGCCCTTGAGCGGCGACAAAATCGCCAGCCCAAAGTCAAACCCCACACGGTTTGGCCCAATGCGGTCTTGGATGTACGCCGAGATCTTGCGCTCAAAGTACACCAGGTACGCACAGAGCACAAGCACCACGTGCACCATCAAGAAGATGGTCGCCGCGGACACGAGAAGTTGAGCGGTAAGCCAGGAGGGTGCAGTCATTGCGGGGGGACAGTAGGCAGTGGGGATTAGGGAT
>BJHL01000007.1 GCA_014192545.1 Phycisphaerae bacterium
ATGCCGCAGCAACGCGGCGCTGCCAAAGCGTGATGCCGATGAATCGACACTGGCCGGGGGCGCGGCAGAGAACCTGTCGCCCAATTTGCCGCATGTTGACGCGAGCGGGGGTCTCTACGCGAGCCCGCCTCACAGATGGCGCCAGGTCTCGCGGAGAATTCGCCGATTCCACGGAAAAGCCCCGACGCCCATTGGGCTCGGGGCTTGGAAGCGGAGTTGGTGAGATTCGAATGTACATACATGTCGACATACGGCGACCCGAGCTCGCCCTGAAAACGACACTGGCCTGGCGCACGCCAGAGAACCTGTCGCGTATTTTGCCACATACTGCCGCGAGACGGGGTCTCTGCGCGAGCCCACCTCACAAGGAGCGCGAAGTCTCGCGGAGGATTCGCCGATTCCACGAAAAAGCCCCGACACCCATTGGGCTCGGGGCTTGGAAGCGGAGTTGGTGAGATTCGAATGTACATACATGTCGACATGCGGCGACCCGAGCTCGCCCTCAAAACGACACTGGTCTGGCGCACGCCAGAGAACCTGTCGCGTATTTTGCCACATACTGCCGCGAGACGGGGTCTCTACCCAAGGCGGCCTCACAAGTAGCGCCAAGTCTCGCGGAGAATTCGCCGATTCCACGAAAAAGCCCCGACGCCCATTGGGCTCGGGGCTTGGAAGCGGAGAGGGGGGGATTCGAACCCCCGGTACAGACTTTAATCCGTACAACAGTTTAGCAAACTATCGCCTTCAGCCGCTCGGCCACCTCTCCAGGCGAAAACAGGTTGTGATTGCGCCGCGGTGAGGCGGGCAAGCGGCGGTAGTATAGATCGGGTTTGGGTGGAGAACAAATGGATCGGAAGGATGGTTTGAGCGGGCTTTGACAGAGACCGAACGCGACTTGGGCCGCGTAGCGGACGCTCTCGTTCGAATTGACGTGGCGACGGTGGAACGTCATTTGGTGGAGGGATGTGTTGACCGCTTTGCGGGACTTTTGGGGATGCCGCGGCGTGGAGTCGCCGCGTCATAGATGCACCTTGAGTGCGACCTGCGTTGCTGACTGATCAGTTCGCGAAGGACCTACGCGCCCATACCTTGGGCTATGCCGCTTGCTCGTGTTGTTGGATTGGTGCTTGGGCCGCTGCTGGCGGTTGTGCTGTATTTGTTGCTGCCTGTTGAGCAACGCGATGCGGCTGGTGCGCTTATTGGCGGGCTTACACCGGGCGGGCGGATGACGTTGGCGGTTGGGGCGTGGCTTGCGGTGTGGTGGGTGACGGAGGCGATTCCGATTGAGGCGGCGGCGATGCTGCCATTGGCGATTTTTCCGCTCGCGGGTGTCGCCAGCATGAAAGACGCGGCGGCTCCGTATGCGGATGAAGTCGTGTTTCTGTTTCTGGGCGGTATGTTGCTGGGCAGCGCGATGGAGCGTTGGAACTTGCATCAGCGGTTGGCGCTGCATGTGATGCTGGCGCTAGGCGCGAGTCCGCCGCGGCTGATTGCCGGGCTGCTTTGTTCGACGGCGATTATCAGCATGTGGGTGAGTAACACGGCGGCGGCGATCATGATGCTGCCGATTGCGACGGGCGTGATTGCGCTGGCGCACACGCAGCACGAGGAGTGTGGCAACAGCCGAGACGATAAATCGGCGCGCAACTTTGCGGTTGCGAGTTTGCTGGCGATTGCGTATGGAGCTTCGATTGGCGGCGTGGCGACGATCATCGGGTCGCCTCCCAACGGTGTGATGGTGGCGTTTGCGGATAAGACGCTGCAGCAGACAATTACGTTTGGCGATTGGATGAAGATTGGATTGCCGGTGATGCTGGTGACGCTGCCGGTGACGTGGCTGCTGCTGATTTCGTTGCACAACACCAAGGGCCTGCGCGTGAGCGGCGCGAGGGAGATGTTTCGGCTGCGGCTGCGCGAGCTTGGGCCATTGTCGCGCGGCGAGTTGTGTGTGCTGGTCGTGTTTTGTGCTGCGGCACTTGCTTGGATTTTCCGCTTGCCACTGGCGGATGCGTTGCACCTGACGCGTGAACGCAATGGACGAACCGAGCGATTGCTGACGGACGCGGGCATCGCGATTCTGGCGGCGATGACGTTGTTCTTGACTCCGGTGAATTGGAAACGCGGCGAGTTCGTGCTGGATTGGAAGACTGCCGGAAAAATTCCCTGGGGCATTCTGCTGTTGTTTGGCGGCGGGTTGTCGCTCGCGGCGGCGATTACGGCAAATGGCGTGGATGATTTTCTGGGCAGCCTCTTTGCCGGCATGCAAGGTTTACCCATGATCGCAGTCATCGCGATCATTGCGGCCAGCGCGGTTTTCATCAGTGAAATCGGTAGCAACACCGCTGTGGCGACCGTACTTCTGCCAATTGTTGCGACGGTTGCGCCGATTCTCGGCGTCGATGTCATGCCACTGTGCTTTGCGGTTGCGCTGGGCGTGAGTCTGGCTTTCATGATGCCTAGCGGCACGCCGCCTAATGCGTTGGTTTTTACCAGCGGGCACCTGCGCGTGCGCGAGATGGTGAAGGCTGGGTTCATTCTGAATTTGGCGTGCATTGCGATCATTACGGCGGCGTGCTACTTCATTCGCAAGGCTCCGGCGCCGGTCGCGAAGGATGCAACAATCTCCGGTGCGAGCGCGAAGTAAGCATGTCGTCGCAACCGTGGGGCTTGTTTGGGCCTTGGGCGTCGCGATGCTGGGTTGGGCGTTGCTTGTGGACCCGCCTGGGGTGTGTTCGCGCGGATTGTGGCGGGGGCTGGGGCTGGCCGGGGTTGCGGGGGGTCAATTCGTGTTTCTTTGCGTGTGCGCGAACCGATGGATACCGGACGTATCACCCGCGCTGCGGCGGGTGGCGGCTATCGGTCTGTTTGCGATCCTTGTCGGCGGACTAGTCTTTGCGTTCCTGCACATCGGCGGCAAACTGCTCGCGTCGGCCGACGTACTTCCGTGATTACTGCCATGAATACCAACGTATCCACATCCATGCCCGCACTTACGCCCGTTCGTCTTTGCGTTCTTCTTGCGGGGCTTGCTCTTGGCGCGAGTGCATTCGCGCAGACCGCTGCGCGGGGTGCGGAACCTGCCGTACAGACTGCATCGCCCGCTCCGGCGCCACAAGCCGTCACACCGGTGGGACCGCCGCTTGATGTCGCAACCGTCCCGGCGAATATTCGCGCCCGGTTAGGCGTCGCGATGAGCCGAACGGCGCTACTTGATCTTCGCGGCATCGCCGATCCGACGGCTGACGACTTGGCACTCACCACCGCATTGTTTAGGCGAGCTTCGGCGATGAACCCGAGCAATACGCAAACCATCCGCCGATGGGTTGAAGCGGCGTTTGCCGCTAACGATGACGCGGCTGTGCTCGAAGCCTCGCGTGCCCTTGTGAAAGCCGATCCGACGGACGCCGTCGCGCTGCTGCGGGTGATCAGCTCGCAGCTTCGCAATGCCAATACCGCGCAAGATCGGTTGGCTAAGTATGCACAGCTTTTGACCTCCAGCAAGCTTGACGAAAGCGTGCGGAGTCGGCTGGCGCTGGACGCTGCTTTGCTTGCGCGAGAGATTGGCGATGAGAAGCAGTTTCTTGAGCGACTCAAGCAATCAACGCAGCTTGACAGCACGAACAAGGACGCGGCGGTGCTGCTATTTACGTTCGTGAGTCAACGAGCAAAGTCGGATTTTGAGCGAGCTGAGGCACTGAACAACTTGTTGATGGCTGACCCGGCGGATGTGGGCGTGCATGCGCAGATACGCGACGTGATGGCACGCAACGGCGCGTGGGAGGGTGCGGCTCGCTTTGATGGCAATGTGCGGCGCATGCTGGGCGCGGGTGGCGTGGGCAACGACGACGCGCTCACGCCCGAAGATCGACTGAGTGAACTGGCGATTCTGTTCCGGCGCGATGGCGCTACCAGCGCGCTGGATGAACTCAACCGCGATCTTTCTGCTGCTCGCGCTCGGCAGGAACGCATTTTCAACTCGACGGATAAGAAGGATCAGGAAGCGTTCAACATCCGCCGGCCTGAAGAAATTAGACTTTCGGCGGTGCTTGAGGAACTGCGGGTTGCAAGCGCGGTGTCTTCCAAGCGGCCTGACGCAGTCGACCTGTCGCTGATTGACATGCAGGCGAGTGCGGAAGAGGCCGTTGCGACGCTGAAAGACCCCATTCGCCGTGGCGACGGGATGAACGAAGCGGACGCGATGCTCGCGGCGAGTGATATCGAAGCCAACTGGACGCTGTGGCAATTCCTGGCGAACAGCAAACTTGATGAAGCCAAACCTCGTGCCACGCGCCTAGTTGAACAACTGGCTGATGTTGATCCGCGTGTGCCAGAACTGAAGGCTTGGTTGGCGTTGCGAAGCGATGATGTCGCTGGCGCGCTGGCGATTCAGCAAGGCAGCGAACCCAGCGCATGGCTTGGTGCGGCACATGCTGTTGCGCTCACTTCGCAAGGGAAGAAAACCGAAGCGATCGCGCAGCTCAAGGCGATCGAGTTTGCTGAGCCGCTCACGGGGCTTGGCACATGGGCGACGGCGCAGATCAGTGCACTTGACGACAAACTCGATAACCAACTTGGCAAGCAGCTCAACGGTTATGCTCGCACGATTCCGGCGTGGGTTGACACGATCATCACAGCACCTGCGACGGTGCAGCGGCTGAGTGCAGACCAAGAACGCCTGAGCGCGAACGCGACGGACCCGGTGCCTGTCATCATTCGGCTCAAGAATCTTGCACCGGTGCCCATGGGTCTGGGGGCGGCGCGGTCTATTGACTCACGCATGTTGCTCGCTGCGGATTTGCGACTCACGCCTAGTTCGTTCCAGAGCTTTGCACAGCCTGAAGTGCTTGATTTTGCGAGGCAACTGCGGCTGCGGCCGGGTGAAGAAATGCGGGTGGTTTTTGATCCCGCTGACACGATGATCGGCTGGCTGAATGAAACGATTTCGCAATCACCAACTGGCGTGCGATACCGGCTTTTGCAGGGATTCGTGACTGACGACGAAGGCAAACGCACGGCTGGGCCTGGTTGCCTTGATGTGGGTACGGGCACGCTGAATCGGCAGGCGAATGCTGAATCGCGCTTGACTGCGGAACAACTCGCGCAGCGGATCGGCGTTGCGAATGACGAAGTGTTGCCTTCGCTGCTGATTGGCGCACGGGCGATGCTCATCAATGCGCTGGCACAGGGTGAGAACGGCCCCAACATCGCGCCGCTATTGGCAGCGCTCGAGACCAAGTACGCCACGTGGTCGCCGCAAATGCGATTGCTCGCGGTGCTTGAACTGCCTGCGCCGGGAGAAATTCCAGCGTTGGCAACATGGGGTGAACTCACGAAGAAAGAGATTGATCCGGCAATTGCTCCGTGGGTGCTGCTCACGCGTGTGGGCTCGCCTGAAGATCCGTTCATCACCACGTGTGAGCAATCGGGTGATCCGGCGCTGGCTCGCTTGGCGACAATCACACGTGATCGATTGACGAAGCAGACCAAGACGTACGCGGTGCGCGGGGCGCTGGGTGTCATCAGCGCAGCAGAACCGGCGAAGAAGTAAAACGCAAGCAGCAAGAAGTGATCATGCGTGATTCCAAGCATTCCTGAGCAAGCAACCGATGGCACCGCGAGTCCGCTCGCGTCGTGGCGTGGTTCGCGCGCTTTGCGCATCGCCGGGTCGCTGGTGGGTTTGGCACTTTTTGCTTCAGCGGTGTGGGTTGTTGCTGGAAATTGGCACGACATCGCCGTCGCAGTTCGCAGCGCGACGCATGCGAGCTGGTGGACGCTTCCCGCGCTGATTCTGCTTCCTTGGACAAGTTGCACGCTGGCTGCTGCGATGTATCACCAGTTGCTGAATCGCGATGATCCGTCGCTTCCGCGCGTGCGATATACCGAGGGGCTGGCGGTCATTGCGTGTACTTGGCTCATGAACTACTTGCCCGCGCGACCGGGCATGTTTGGGCGGCTTGCGTATCACAAAATCGTCAACGGCATGCCGCTGCGACACAGTGTGAGCATGTCGATTGTCGCCATCAGCTGCGCGGGCGTGGGCGTGTTGCTGCTGATTGTGGTCGCGCTGATTGCGCACGCGTTGCAAGGCGCGACGATTGTGGTTGCGATCATGCTACCGCTGCCTGCGGTGCTGCTGGGCATCGCGGGCGTACGACTACGTCGTCGCGAATTGGTGCGACGATACTTGTTTGCGTGCTGCGTGCGATACATCGATGTATTGACCTGGCTGGGGCGATACGTGTGTGCGTTCACGGCACTCGGGCGGCCACTTGCATTGAGTGAGGCCGTTGCGTTGACGGCGGTGAGTCAAGCCGCGATGCTCGTGCCTCTGGTAAGCAATGGACTTGGACTGCGCGAATGGGCAGTTGGTTTGCTTGGGCCGATTCTGCCAGCGTGGATGCGCAGCGGCAGTTCGCTTACCTCTGAATTGAGCCTTGCTGGAGACTTGCTGCACCGGGCGGCTGACATCATCGCCGCGATACCGGCGGGGCTCATCGGCTCGTACGTGGTCAACCGGAATATTCGCAAATCGAGCCGCACAGAAAACACGGGCAATGCGAAAAAAAGCGAATAACTCGCCCGCACCCCCGACATCTATCCATACGGACTCATAATCGCTCAAGTTCGGGAGATTTGCGTCAATTGCAGTCGATAGCGAGCCGACGACGAATAGAGAGGAAGGAAACACGCCGGTCGCGAGCGTGTGGCAGAACCAGATTCGCACGGAGGCACGCACGCGAAACAGACGCGAGCACGTAGAACCATGGTCAACAAAATCGAACAAGACCATCAACGCTTCCGCCAGATCGTTCGTGGCAAGATTCGCCGCGATCTGCGGCGTTTTATCGCGAAGAACGATTTCATCGCGCGCGAAGGTAAACGCGTTGTCAGCGTGCCCGTGCACGACATTGACCTCCCCCACTTTCGTTACGGCGACAACTCGGGTGTTGGCATGGGCGAGGGGCAGGAAGGCAAGGGCGTGGGCAAGGGCCAAGGGGGCGAGCAAGATGGCCAGCACGTGATGGAAGTTGATGTGACGATGGATGAACTCGCCGATATCTTGGGCGAGGAACTGAAGCTGCCGCGCATTGACCCCAAGGGTGCCAGCAAGATCACGACACTGCGCGACAAGTACACGGGCGTGCGTCCTGTTGGGCCTGCGAGTTTGCGCAGTTTCAAGCGAACGTATCGCGAAGCACTCAAGCGGCAACTGGCGATGGGTTTGTACGACCCTGACAATCCGATCATCATTCCGATCAAGAGCGATCTGCGTTTTCGTAGCTGGAATGAAGTCAAAAAGCCGCAGAGCAACGCCGCGATCATTTACATGATGGACGTGAGCGGCAGCATGGGTGACGAGCAAAAAGAACTGGTGCGTCTCGAAGCCTTTTGGATTGACACATGGCTGCGCCGCAATTATGAAGGCATTGAAAGCCGGTACATCGTGCACGATGTGAAAGCAGCGGAAGTTGACAAGCAGACGTTCTTCAACATTCGCGAAGATGGCGGCACGCGCATCAGCAGCGCGTTGCAAACCTGCAAAGAACTGCTCGAAGCACACTACGACCCGCATGAGTGGAACATTTATCTTTTCCACTTCAGCGATGGCGACAACAGCAGCGACAGCGACAACCGCTTGTGCGTCAAGATGCTCAAGGAAGAACTGCTGCCGCGATGCAACCAGTTTGGCTATTGCCAAGTCGCGAGTGCATACGGCTCAGGCTCGTTCCACAGCGTGCTGCACGAGGCATTTCCGACGGGCGACGCCGACGAACGCGGACCCAAGATTGTGTTGAGCAAAGTTGCGAGTAAGGACGATGTTCTGGAGAGTCTCCGGACATTTTTCAAAGCTGGGCGGTGAGGCGAGGCGTTGCGCGGGCGGCGATAGGCCACGTGCGACGAAATGAGTTCACCCGCGTTCTCCCCTGCATCACTCCGGCCCGCTTGCACGAATCCTCGTGTACTCTCCCGCCCCGCGATGATGCTCTTCCCGCTCTATGCCCTGTTTGTCTGTTTCCTGTGCTTCAAGCACAGGCGGCGTTGGCGGGGAATTGCGGCGTGGGCCGCCGGCGTTGTCAGCATCGTGACGTTTGCAGTGCTTGACTCGCACATCCGCACGTGGATGGGCTTCTCGCCTGGATCGCTCGTGAGCTTGCAGCTTCTCTTGTGGATGGAAGCTGGCGCGGTGGCGGTTGTTGGTGGGTTTATCGTCTTGTTACCACGGCGAAACGCCGTCATGCCTTGCCGCAAATGCGGATATGAATTGAAGGGGCTTGAAGACGAGAACCCGCGCTGCCCCGAGTGCGGCAAAGAGCATGCGGCGTTTGAACCCAAGGTGCGGGCAAAGCCAGTTGCCTCGTTGCCCGCTGCGACGGAGGCGACGCCGGTTGCGCCAACGCTTGAGCCTGTGCCGATGTCGCCCGATGCGTGATCGCGACGAGTCGAGCCAATTGGAATCACATTTCGCTGCGCACAACCCGTCACGTCGTCTCGCGGAAGGCATTCAATGCTGCATGGAATACCGCGCACTTGGCTCCTCAGGCATCAACGTCTCCACGATCGGCTTTGGCTGTTGGACGATGGGCGGGCCGAACTGGTCGCCGCAAAATGGCCAGGCAATTGGCTGGGCAGACGTGAATGAAGATGAGATTCTCGCTGCGATCAAACTCGGGCTGGATGTGGGCGTGAACCACTGGGATAACGCCGATGTATATGGCAATGGCCGGGCCGAACGCATCTTGGGGCGCTGTCTCAAGAAACTCGGCATCAAGCCCGGCTCGCAGGTTGTCGCGACCAAAGTCGGCCACTTTCGCGGCACCGCTCCGCACGCGTATCACCCGGCGCACATTCGCAATCAGTGCGAGCAGAGCCTGCGCAACTTGCAGGTTGATGCCATTGATCTGTACTACTTCCATCACGGCTCATACGTGGGCGAAGATGTGAACGGCCAGCAGCACGACTACCTACACGAAGCAGCCGCGACGATGCACGCGCTCGTGAAGGAGGGCAAGGTGCGAGCGATTGGTCAGAGTGCCTACACAAACGAAGATTTCGAGCGCGCGATACCGATTCTCAAGCCACATGCGCTGCAGAACAAAGCGAACCTGCGATTTCAAGACTTCATCAAGCCCGGCTGCAAACTGCAACAACTCATGACGCAGCACAACTGCACATTCGTCGCGTTTGGACCGCTGGATCAAGGCATCCTGCTCGATAAGTTTGATCCCAGCAAACCGCCGCAGTTTGGCGAAGGCGAGTACCGCACCAGTCGCAAAGACTTCGCCGCTTCAACGCTGCATGAAGTTCGCGGCAAACTCGCAACGGTGCGCGATCGCGCGAACGCTGGTGGCTTTGGCTTCGCTGGCCAGCCCACAACCACGCCGGGAACTGCTCAGGACATCGAGCGACTCTCGAGCATCACCCAGCGATGGCTCTTGGCACATGCCAATGTCGCCAGCGTCATCCCGGGCTTCCGCAACCCGCGCCAAGCAACGTGCAACGTCGCGGCAGCTAAGCATGAGCCGATGAATGAAGCAGACGTGAAGTGGCTGCGCGAGCTATTTGCCTGAGCCACTGTGCCGAAGCAGTGTTGAACTCCGCACTTCGGCACTCCGGCGCTTCCCCCTCAATACGCCTTCTCCACAATCGCCTCCGGATAGAACGTCCGGATCATCTTCCGCCAATCCCAACCCAAATCCGCAAATCCCTTCGAGCACCACTGGCACATGCCGATGCCGTGGCCCCAGCCGCGGCCCGTGAAGGCGATTTGATTCGCGAAGATATCGACTTTCACATCGCCGCTGTGCACGCGATTATCACGCGTGATCGGTGCAGCATCAGGAATCGGCTGGTTCACGCTCATACGCAGTTCTTCAGCCGTCAGTGTGTACCGCTTGCCGGTTTCGTCCGTCACGCGATATGTGTTCGCGCGATCCGCATCGTTCAGTTCGCCAGTTTCAATCTGGCGCACACGGCCAACTTCCGCGATTTCATGCTTATTGATGCGTCCCCACGCACGCATCCGGCGTGAGACATCATCATCGCTGCGCGTCTGCGACCAGCGATAGAACGTGGCATTCTGGCAACCATGCTCGCGCGGCTTGCCTTGCAAGGCCTCCGCCTTGTTGAACGGCTTGGCATCATCCTCGGCCCAGGCACCCACCGCACTCGCAGGCCGACCGCCGCACGTGCTGCTGTAATACGAACGCACAAGTTGCCCGCGCTCGGTAATCACCTGGCCTCGCGTCACACGCGTGGCTTCGAGTGCTTTGTTTGCTGTAGTCATGCCACCAAAGACCTGATCAGCTTCGGTATCTTCCACGTCAAACGCACGGTTTTCGTTTCGCGCCCGCCAGCGTTCATGCAGCGCATAGGTGCGCGCGGCGACGGCCTGTGCCTCGTACGACTGCCGCGGCCAATCCTTGAACAATTCATGCGTCAGCACGCCCGGGATGTAACTCTCAACGCCCATGGCGATGATGACATCAAACGAACCGGCGTTACCGCTCCAACTGGGGCGAATGGTGACAAAGCCCGGATAGGGCGTCTTGTCAACGCGCAGCGACTGCTCGGGCGTTCTCGGCAATCCATCAGCCGTGCCATCGCCGACGACAACTTCAATGTCGGTGCCAAAGCCCCACTCACGCGTGCGTTTCTCACCATCAACCACGCGCACGCCTTTGCTGCCGCTGGTGATTGTGATGGGCGTCGCCACGTACTCAGGCGTTCCCGAGCCTACGCCGGCTTTGCGAATGATGACGCGCGACGGACCCGCGATTGTCGTGCTGCTGACGCCCTTGCTCACGCGCACGCGGATGTCTGGCTCTTGCTTGTACGTTCCCGCGACCGTTGGCCCGATGGTCGTACGGGTCGAGAGCGCGGGCAACTTGATATCTTGCACGGATTGGCAGCCCGTCAGCCCGCTGACGAGGCCAACCGCGCCCATCACGCCGACCACCACCGCCGCCAAACGCGACTTCGCCTTCATCGTCCAGCCGCTGTACGCTCTACTCATGACTGACCTCCGACAAGCTTCCATCTGTGTGCGCGCAATCACCCTGGGCCTTGGGACCTCCGCGATCTTTTTTATCGGCTGCGCGGCTCCAAAAGCTCCACCTTCCATTGCGGCAGAAAACTGGACTGGCCCGGGCGTCACGCTGGTGTCGAGCGACACGACCCATCGCGTCGCCATCGAAGCCCCAAGCCCGGGCTGGCAGCCGACGCTTGACCAAACCCGCCAAAGCTGGCGGGCCCAAGAGGTGTACATCACGCTGCGTGAACCCAGCCCGCTGTATTTCTATCCGCAGGTCGTGACCAAGCATGACGTGGGCACAAACGTCCCCAGCAGCACGCCGCTGCGCGTGTATGTTCGCAATCTGCCGGCGGATGCCAAGCCCGAGGACGAAACGCCTTATCGCTTGGCGGTACGCTCAGGCCAGTGACGTACTCCACTACCTACGCTGGCCCCATGCCCACCAAGGTGACAAGTCTCAACACGCCCAAGTCCAAATCCCTCACCGGCACGCCCCTCAAGCACGGCTTTCGTTTTCCCGCCGAGTGGGAACCCCAAAGCGGCACGTGGTTCAGTTGGCCACGCCCCGAGGGCATTTCGTTTCCGGGCAAGTACCACACGGTGCCGGAGAACATCTGCAAAATCATGCATGCCATCATGCAGCACGGCAAGCAGACTGTTCACATCAATGTGCCCAACGAAAACTATGAACGCATCGTACGGGGGCACTTGAAAGATGCGAAAGTGCCGGCGGAACTCATCAAGAAGTTCATCAAGTTTCACTTCATCGCAACCAACGAAAGCTGGTGCCGCGATCACGGGCCTGCGTTTGTCGTGAGTGGCTCGGGCAGCAAGTCCAAATTCGCCATCGTCGATTGGGGCTTCAACGCGTGGGGCGGCAAGTATCCGCCGTTTGACAGTGACGACGCAGTGCCGCAACGTATTGCTGACTTATATGGACAAAACAAGCGATTTACAGGTGTTTTCGAGCCGCTGCATGCGAAGGCCGCTGGCGAGCAAGTCGGCAAACTTCGCCGCGTCGTCATGGAAGGTGGCGGCGTGGAGTTCAACGGCAAGGGCACTGTGCTGACCACAGAGAGCTGCCTGCTCAACAAGAACCGTAACCCGGGCTTGACCAAGAAGCAGATCGAGCAACTCCTCAAGGATTATTACGGCCAGACCAACGTCTGCTGGCTGGGCGAAGGCATCGTGGGTGACGACACCGACGGCCACATTGACGATCTCGCGCGGTTTCTTGATCCGCAAACCATCGTCGTCGCCCGCGAAGCTGATACCAAAGACGCCAACTACGAACTCCTCGAAGAAAACGTCCGCCGATGCATGGAACTCAAGGACGAGAAAGGCGATCCCTTCCGCATCATCGCGATTCCCATGCCCGGCAACGTTTCCTTCGACGGCCAGCGACTGCCCGCGACGTATCTGAATTTTCTGTTCGTCAACGGTGCGTGTTTGGTGCCGACGTTCCGCCACAAGAAGCACGACAAACTTGCGCTCGAAATTCTGCAGAACTTCCTGCCCAACCACAAGGTCGTCGGCGTGGACTGCACCGAGCTGATTTGGGGACTTGGAGCCATTCACTGCCTCACGCAGCAAGTGCCGGCTGTCGCCAAACTGTGACATCGGCATCTCAGCCGCATGCAATCGTCGCCACATTCGCTTTCGCCGCACCTGTCTTCACCGCTCACTGCTGGCTCGCTCGCCGCGAAGAACCGCGTGTGGATGGCCCCACTCACCCGCTGCCGGGCACCGGGCGGCGTGCCGACGCAGCTCAACGCGACGTATTACTCGCAGCGCGCCAGTGCAGGCGTCATCGTCAGCGAAGCCACCAACATCAGCCAGGAAGCCACGGGCTATCCCGACACGGGCAGCATCTACACACAGGCGCACATCGACGGCTGGAAGCTCGTGACTGATGCCGTGCACAAAGCTGGCGGCACCATCGTTTGCCAGTTGTGGCACGTGGGCCGCGTGAGCCACCCGGACTATCACGACGGAGCCTTGCCCGTCGCGCCCAGTGCGCTCAACGTGGGCGGCGAGTCTCGCACGCCTGACGGTGGTCGCAAGCAGCGTGTGACGCCGCGAGCACTTGAACTCAGCGAGATGCCGCGAGTAATCGCCGACTACGTGCATGCCGCGAAGTCTGCCATTGCCGCAGGCTTTGATGGCGTTGAGATCCACGGCGCAAACACGTATCTGCTCGATCAGTTCCTCCGCACCGGGAGCAACATTCGCACCGATCGCTACGGCGGCAGCGTCGAAAATCGCTCACGCCTGCTCTTTGAAGCGCTCGACGCCGTGTGTGCAGCCATCGGCCCGGCTCGCACCGGGCTGCGCCTCAGCCCCAGCGGCGAAACGTCCACGCACCGCGACGCCAATCCGCGCGAGACATTTACCTACGTCGTCGAACGACTCAATGCGTACAACCTCGCCTATCTGCACCTGCTGCGCTATTGGGGCGATGACCCGGCGACAAAGTCACGCGAGATTCCGCTCCGAGTTTTCCGCAACATCTACCGCGGCACGCTGGTCGCCAACGGCAAATTCACGCTTGACGAAGCCGAGCAATGGGTCGCTCGCGGCGATGCCGACGCCGTCGCGTTCGGCGAGTTGTTCATCAGTAACCCCGACCTTCCCGCACGCATTGCACAAGGCGTCGCTCTCACGCCGCCTGATCGCACAACCTACTACACCAGCGGCCCACACGGCTACACCGATTACCCCGCCAAGACGTAGCCTGCGACCAACAATGGCCTATGTTTCCAACCAGTGCCAACACACCCGCAGGCATCAAACCGTTCCAAATCATCTACATCGCCTTCGTAACCGGCATCATGATGTTCGTCACTGTCACGCTCGTGCTGGGCCTCGCGCCCGTCAAGACCAACGTCGCGCCAAGCACTTCGCAAGTCAACGTCTTGCTCCTCGCACTGCTCGCACACTCGCTCGCCGCTCTAGGCATCGGCATTTTCTTCTGGTTCAACTTCGCCAACACCGCCGGCAAGAACTGGAACCAGCGACTCGATGACGAGTCCGGCGCCGCCAGTATGCTGCGCCTCTTCGGTACCCGCACTATCTTGGTGGGAGCCCTCGCCGAGAGCGTCGGACTCTTTGCAGCCGTTATCTTGTTCTTGCATGGCACGCCGCTGGCCCACATCGCCATCGCCGCAAGTATCCTGACACTTTCCGTCCTTTTCCCGACTCGGCAAAAATTGCAGACTTTTGTCCGTCTCGCCACAGAATCCACCGGCAAGGGCCTCTGAATCTTGGTCCCAAACGCGGCTTTGCAAGCCGGACTCACGCCCCTAGGATGGGGGTAGATGTCCTGCGGCGGCTCCCAATCTCTGGCTGGTCGGCCAGTTTGCGTGCCTCGGTAACCAACCGCCTGTACTAGGAATTCATGGTTAGCTCGGCTCATACCCATGCTCAAGAGCGCCTCGCCAACGGTCCACGCCGCGGCAAGGTGGAAGGCAAGCTGCGCACGCTGACATACGCATTCATGGTCATGCTGGCGATCATCCTCGCAGCGGGTGTCATGGGCTGGCTGCTTGTCACGCTCGAGTCTCCTCGCAGCACGCTTTCGCAAAAGCGCATCCTCATCCCGCTGGTTGCGCTGGTCTTTGCAACCACCGGTGCGGTCGGACTGGTTCTTGGTCGCGTCTTCGTGCACCAGTCCTGCCAGCGCGTTGGCGGCATGAACCTGCAACGCGCCGTCGACATCCTCTACCCCGCGTACATTTCCACCCACTGGGCCCGTGCGATTTTGCTGGTGGTGCCAGCACTGCTCGCGACGGTCGCCACCATGGTCACCGGCGAAAAATCACTTCTGCTTGTGCCTGCCGGATGCGCATGGATACTCGCCTGGCTGACCCCCACCTTCTCGCGCTTCGAAAAATTCGCGGACGCGTGCACAAAAAGCAAGTGATGCTCATTCGCATGCAGCGCGAACCCCGACGCCGGACCTGATGCCCAGCGAAGGTCCGGATCGATCCCGCCGAGACCGTCCAAATAGCACCGCACCAAAAAGGCAAACCGGCGGACTCACATCCACCGGTCGCCATCTTGCCTCACCAATATCGAATGTACTGGTGTTTGTTTACTGGCAGTTACCGCCTGCGAGAACGTTGAAGAACGCGACAACGTCTTGATCTTCGGGGAAGACGCCGTTGCGGTTGAAGTCGATGGGGTCGCAGTTCGCCGTCACACACGTGCCGCCAGCGAGCACCGTGAAGAAGTCAATCACATCTTGATCTTCGGGGAAGACGCCGTTGTTGTTGTAGTCAATGTCCGCACAACCGGGGTTGCATTGCACGCTGCTGATACGGAAGTTGTCGATGGCGCCTTCAACCAGCGAACCACCTACACCTTCGTCAGCGGCCGTAAACCTCACGCGCAGCGTGGTCGAGCCGTTCATGTTCGGCGTGAAGCCGCCTAGGCGCCAGCCCGTGCCGGTGCCCGTGGGTCCGACGATTTCACCGACTTGCCAAGTGCCACCATTGTTGGTGCTGTATTCGATTGTCATCACGTCTTCATTGGGGTTTGACGCGCTGGCGTTGTTGATGAACCAGCGTTGATAGCTGACAACAGGCGTGTCGTACCCCACGACGCTGTAGTTGGCGGTTGTGAGGATGGTTCGACCATTGTCAATGTCAGCTTCGCCGGTGTTACTCCCGTTTGTTCCCTGACCGGTAAACCAGCAGTTGTTGCCGTCAAAGCCTGTTGATGGCTGGGCCGCGGTTGCGAGCGGGTCGCCCCATGTCCAGTTTCCTGCCGTTGCTGCGCCCACTGCCGGATCGGTACGAAGCCAGCCGCCATCGTTGTCTTGCAACCCAACCACTTGCTCGATCGTGCCGTCGTTGACGGGCACCGAGAAACTCGTGCCGTTCAAGCAGCCGAAGGGGAACGTGAAGGTGCCTGCGGCGGTGCCAAAGCTGAAGCGATACTCAAGCGACTGCCCGCACAGGCCTGCTGGAATCGTGCCTTGGTAGCGGTTGCCGCTCAGCGCTTCCATCGTCACCGCGAAGAACTGGTTGCTCGCGCCATTGCGATACAGCAGTTGCGCCGAGCCGGCCGTCACGCTTGAAGTACCGGGCAGAGCCTCAACAACCACGGTGAGAGGCTGGCCGCTCGGCACGCTGCTTGGATTGGCTGAAATCAGCGTCGCGTTCAATCGCGTATCAAACGGCGGCACCGTAATACCGTGATTGATGAAGCCTTGGCGAATGATGCTGTAGTTGGGCGTGCCGTTACAGATCCGGCCGTCGTCATCGTCGATAGTCAGATACTCGATAGCAGAATCGGGGTGCATCGAGTTGAGACCTTGGCCCCCGTTGGTCACGACTGCCCAGTCAACGTGCGTCTGCCGCGCGAGTTCGAGGCCTTGAGTCGAACCATACGTGTTGATGAAGCCCGTGCGGATATCCCACGTCACGCCGCCGAGGATGAGGCCGCAGGTGTGAATCGCAGTAGACGTGCAGGGATACTGCCGGTTTGCCGTGTCTGGGTCACGCACAAGCCCGTTTGTCGCTGTAAAGCCGCGGCCCATGATGGCGTCGTTGTAAACAAGCAACGCGATGCTGTCAGAGAAGCCTTCGCCGAACGCACCTTGAGCCAAGCCCAAGCGATTGACGATGTGGTGTCCGTACTCGTGCGCCACGACGCTCGCGATTGCGCTGTTGTTGCACTGCGTCGTGCTGCCAGCGGGAGTGCCAGCCCTGAAGAAATTCGTGCTGTTCCCGTCATAGAAGGCGTTGCAGAAGTCATTGATCATCACGTTCACTGGCATGCGCGCGGGCGTCGTGCTGCCACCCAACGTATCGAGCGTCGCAGCAAAGCTCGGCGCGCGATCCGCAAAGAAGTTGCGAGTAAGTGTCGTGTGAATGAACGCATTGACCTGCGCCGTGGTGTTCTCAACTGGCGCAGCGTTGATGTTAATGAGAGCCGAAACACCGGGCGTCACTGACTGCGTGACGAAAATCTCGGTATTGTTGACGCTGTCCAAAATCGCAGCCCGCTGGCCGTTGGTCGTGGTGACGACAAGGTTCACCGGCGTCGTCCCGCTCCAGGGAATCGTAAAGTTGCCGTTGCGATCAGTTGTGACCGTGGTCGTCGTGTTCTCGACCGTCACGCGAATTTCAGGAATGTTTGTCAACACCGGCGGGTTGCTGGGAATGTCCGCCGTGTTGTTGGGGCTGGCGTTGCCACGAACCTGACCGATGATGTCAGCGTGCAGAATTTCGCTGCGTGCATGAATCAATTCGCCGGTGCTTGCGTCCACAAAGAACGTGAATCGCTGCATCGCCGCTTTGTCCGACGCTGCCCCAACAAACTTCCACGCCTTGACGGGCTCAATCCACTGATCGAAGTCGCCCTCGCCGAAGAAGACGACAAGTTCAGGCTGCGACCATTCATCCATCGTCGCAAAGCGAGCGATCTTGCGAGCCGTCGCAAGTGCTTCGTCACCCGTCACAGTTACCGGAGCAAAGCCGCCAACCGGCGTCTTCGCCAGCCGAGCACTGCTCAGAACGACTTCATGGGTCATCGCGCCATCAATCTGCATGTTCTTGACCAAGACCCGGCCCTGGCTCAACTCAACCGGCAGGTTGTCGAGGTACTGGTCGTAAGCAAACACTGTGAACCGGCCCATTGCCACGCTGTTGGTGCGGCGCAGTCGCAGATCAAGATCACCGACTTGATACTGCTGGCCATAGGTGGCAAGCCACGCGTCCGCTGCTTGATCTGCCGTCGCGCCGCTGGTCATCGGCACGCCGTAGAACATCGACGGCCTTTCGTTGTACATCGAGGTTTGCACGCCGGGAAAATCCACCGCGACATCACGCCCGGCTTGGTTGCCAGCAGCGTGCGCGTGTCCAGCGAGCAGGAAAAGGCTCAAGGCCAACGATGAGGCAGCAATACAACGATTCATCCAAGCTCCTTCCGCGAACGGGGGCGAAACACCGCCGCCGGACGCGAACGCGTCCGGCAGAAACCACCCCCTATCCCGATGGAACTCCGCCACGAACGAGTGCGCGTGACAACGGAGGACCAGACCCATACGTCCGGCAACAGGCCGCCGGTTGCACGTCATTAGACTACTGGAAACAAATGACAACCGCAAGAACGAATTCCGAAGTTCTGCTCTCAATTGAAACTAGCGGATCTATGGGCCATTGTTGTAGGACTACCGCAAGACACATGAATTCCTCAGTAATTCACCCGATTTCGATTGGCAAATTCGCGATTGAAAGTACAATCGATCCGTACTTCTAATCGATCGGCGGAGAGATTCAATGGCCCACGCAACCTATCGATTGACCGCGCGACAAGTTTCGATCGCAGCGGTACTTGCGTGCAGCACGCCGCAACTGGCCTTCAGTGACCAACTGTGGGGCGAAAACCTGATTGTCAACGGCGATGCTGAACTGGGCCCGGCGTCCCCCACTGGCCAAACCGTTGTTGCAATCCCTGGTTGGACCCTCACTGGATCAATGACCGTCACAACGTACGGAGCGACACCCGCGCTTCCGACGACAAGCGCGGCTGGCATCGCTCCAGGCTCGCAGTTCTTCGTCGGTGGCCCTTGGTCCAGCGTCACGCAAGCATTCCAGTTTGTCGATTTGGCGCCGTATGCGGGGCAGATCAGCCGCGGCGGCGCACGCTTCGAGATTTTCGGTGCTTTTGGCGGAATTGTCGACCAAGAAGACGGTGCCCGTATGATCGTTGTCTGGCTCGACGCGGCTGGTCAAAGCCTGCGAACCGACACGCTTTTGGGCCCCAACATCTTTGAACGCAGCAACCAGACGTTGCTGGTCAATCGCCATAACGAAGGCATCTTGCCCGCCGGTACGCGCTCGGCTCGTGTTATCTTGCTTATGACACGCGTCACCGGTCCCGCCAACGATGCTTACGCCGACGACTTACGGCTCATGCTCCATCCAGGCCCATGTTCGGATCTAGACATCAACAACGACCAAGTCGTTCCCGACGATCGCGATGTTGTTGCGTTCTTCGATATTCTCGCGGGCGCACAGTGCGAAGCCTGCGACAGTTCTGACTTCAACGACGACTTGATTTTCCCCGACGACCGCGACATCATCGATTTCTTCACCGTCCTCGCTGGCGGGCGGTGCGGCGACTCATAAGCGCAGTCTTCGCACGCTTTTGAACTTCGCCGCAACCTTGGCCCATCCGCAAGCGGAATAAGGACAGACCAAGCCGCTTTCCGCCAAGTGGCTTGGATTATGTGCGGCTCGCCGAATTCAACGTTCTCGGACGCTTCTGACGCTCGTGTTGTTTCCGCTGGTATGCGAACCGCCACATAACCGGCTGTGATTTGTCTTTCATGACAAAATCCGGCCAGCTTTGCTTGCATCTCGCCCGGCTTCGGGCAAACTGTGCGAGGCGGCAGGCGTTCTCTGGGGGGCAATCGGGATAGGGGAAGGCTGAGTGGTTCGCGTTGCGAATCGCCCGGTCTCAATCGTCGCCGGACATTCGTCCGGTTTCGCGCTCGCGTTGCTGCTTGCAGTGCCGCCAGCACGTTGGTTTGCTCGTCCTGTATCGCGGAGATAAGTTCATGATCATTTCTCGCTCTCGTACATCGGCATCACGGCTTGTCACACAGGCCGCAGCGTTTGCTGTTGCTTCCACGCTTGTCGCAGCGGCGCAGGCAGGCGAAACATCCAGTGGCTTGCTCGCTCGCATGACGGGCCATGTCGCGCCGGTCGCGACCAACGCCGAACCTTCGTACGTCCCGCAAATCATGGACCCCGCGTTTGACGTCGGTTTTCCTGACGCACGCACGAACGAGAGCATTCAGCAAGCTATTGCTCAAGTCATCGTTGATCCCAGCTTCATCATGACCGTCGGCGACCCGCAAAGTCCCGATGAGACGATTCACGCGTGCTTTGGCAAGAATCCCGACGGCACGATTCCCGACCCCAGCGTGATTGCAACCGTGAACCAGTTCATCTTGGACAGTTTCCAAGGCCGGTACCAGTTCAACACGAATAACTTCTGGGGCGGCGGCAACGCAGCACCCGTCAATCTCACTTGGAGCTTTATTCCCAACACCGTCAACATTCCCAGTGGCGTGGGCGAAGCCGCAGCCAACAGCGCTTTGTTTGAGCCCGGCACCAACACCATGGACGATCGCTTTGGCGGCAACCGCGCCCTGTGGATCACGCAGTTCCAAAACGTTTTCAATCGCTGGCAGGCTCTCACGGGTGTGAACTACACGCGCGTAACGGCCGCTGGTGTTGATTGGGACGACGGTTCCGCATGGGGCACCGCTGGCAACGGCACCACGCGTGGCGATATCCGCATCGGCATGAAACCCATCGACGCTGCCAATGGCATTCTGGCGTACAACGCCAGCCCCACCAACGGCGACATGGTGCTGGACCAGAACGAAAACTGGGGCCAGTCAGGCGGCACCTATATCTTCCTGCGCAACGTCGTTGCCCACGAACACGGCCACGGCCTGGGCCAAGCACACGTGTGCCCCATCACATCTTCGCCCGCACAAGGCAAGCTGATGGAACCCTTCTATGACAACCGTTACGATGGTCCGCAGCAAGACGACGTTCGCGGTGTGATGCGTTCATATGGCGACATTTACGAACCCAACGGAACGACAGCGAACGCATTTGTGCTCGGCACACTTGCCCCCAGCAGCGTCACCAACATCGGCACGGGCTCGGGCGTTCCCAACGCCTCACTCGCGGGACTTTCCAGCAACGAAGTGGACAACTATCGCTTCACCGTCGACGCCCCGCGACTTGTCAACGTGACGGTTACGCCAATTGGAACCACCTACCTCAACGGCGTGCAAAACGCCAATGGCTCGTGCAGCGGTGGCACAAACTTGAACGCGCTCGCACAACATGATCTTGTGCTGACACTCCTGCCGTCCACAGGTTCGGCTTACGTGACCCTTGACGCAAACGCTGCAGGCCTGAATGAAACGCAGGCGAGCGTGCTCGTGAATGCGGGCGACAACTTCCTCCGCATTACCAGCGGCAGTACTGCAAACTCCGAAACGCAGTTGTACACCGCACAGATTCAAGTGCAGGGCTCCGTGCTTGCTTGCACCGCAAGCGACGGGTCTTTCGCTGACAAAGTGCAAGTGACCTGGCCCACCATCGCCAACACAACTCGCTACCGCATTCTGCGCAACACCAGCAACTCGCTGTCCGGCACCATCGCTATCGCCACTATCACAGCTCCCGCAAATAACTTTGACGACACGACTGCAGTCGCTGGCACAACCTACTTCTACTACCTGCAGGTCGAGCAGTTCGGCAACGGCGCGTTCCGCAACGCTCAAGTCAGTGGCGCTGCCGACAGTGGTCGCCGCAACGCCGCGCCGACAGCGAATGCCGGTAGCGACCAGACCGTGACTGACGCGGACAACAGCGGCAGCGAATCAGTCACACTCTCTGGTTCAGGCGTCGATACCGACGGCACTATCAGCAGTTTCACGTGGCGTCGGAACGGCAGCGTCATCCTGAGCGCTGCGTCCGGCTCCGTCAGCCTGCCTGTCGGTACCAACACGATTGAACTGACCGTCGTCGACAACAACGGCATCAGCGGCGTTGACACTGTTGTCATCACCGTCAACCCGCCCGCACCCGAAGGTTGCGACAGCGTTGACTTCAACGGCAACGGCGTCTTCCCCGAGGATCAAGACGTGGTCGACTTCTTCAATATCCTCGCTGGCGGCACCTGCCCCACCGGCACCTGCAACGACATCGACTTCAACAACAACGGCGTCTTCCCTGAAGATCAAGACGTTGTCGACTTCTTCAACGTCCTCGCTGGCGGCACCTGCCCATAACTTGCCCATAACCCCGCATCCGCGTGCGACCTCGCTCGCGAAGATGAAGTACCTTTGAAGGGGCGCTCGGACACGAGTGCCCCTTTCTTTAAAATGCGGCTTTTTGCCGCTTCGCGGAGATGATTCGTCATGCACGTTCGCGTTTTCACTGCTTGTGTGGTCGCCCTGTCGCTGACGTCGACTGCACTTGCTACGCAGCCACCGCAACTTGATCTGATCGATCCGGCGTTCGACGCTGGTTACGCTGACGGGTCGACGAATACATCCATTCAGCGAGAGATCGCGTGTGCCGTGCACCTCAACGCGCAAGGCCTGCCCACAACCATGCACCTGGCCGACCCTGAAAACATGGGCGTTGTGCAGGCCTGCTGGGACCCAAGCGGCCCAGCACCGAGCACAGCGGAACTTGCCGCGATGCAGGCTCTGCATAACACGCTCAATCCTCGTTATTTTCTCAACGGCAGTTGGTCGCCAGCGCCGGGTTCGCCTGTCACCATCACTTGGAGTTTCGTTCCCGACGGGCTATCAATTCCCAGCGGCAACGGCGAACCAGCCGCCAACAGCACGCTCTTTGCGACGATGGATAGCAGGTTCTCAACCCAGGGCGGCCGCAACACGTGGATCGCGCAGCTCGAAAGCGTTTTCGCACGCTGGTCCGCAATTTCAGGCATCAACTACGTTCGCGTTTCCGCATCAGGTCAACCGTGGGACGACGGCGCAGCCTGGGGCACCGCAGGCAACGGCACCACGCGCGGCGATGTACGCGTCAGCAGCAAACCCATCGACGGCAGCAGCCGCGTTCTGGCATACAACTTTTTCCCTACCGTTAGCGACATGGTGCTGGACTCGGCAGAAAACTGGGGCAATTCCAGCAACAGCTTTCGTTTCCTCTGCAACACATTCGCCCATGAACTCGGACATGGCCTTGGATTCCTCCACAATTGCCCCATCAGCCAATCCAAGCTCATGGAGCCGTTCCTTTCAACCGCCTTCGATGGTCCGCAGCAAGATGATCTGCGCGCCGCTCACGCGAATTATGGCGATGCGTTCGAGCCCAATGGCACAGTTGCTAACGCCTATGACTTGGGCACGCTCGTCGCAGGAAGCGTTGTCAATCTCGGCACGCTTCCGGCCCCCGCCGTCGCCAACAGTTCCGTCCTGAGCCTGACAAGTTCCGGCGATCGCGATATCTTCAAGCTTCGGCTCAATGAACCGCGGCTCGTGCGCGTTGTCGCTACCCCTATCGGCAGCACATACAACCAAGCACAACAAGGCGGCGGCGAAGGTGGCGGCTGCGACGCCGGCACGCCGCAGAACTCGCTTGTCGCGGCGAATCTCATTGTGACAGCACTCACAGTCGATGGTGCGACGCCTATCACCGTTGCAGATAGAACTCCCGTTGGCGAAATCGAAACGATGGCTGGTGCCATGTACACCAATGGCCAAAGCTATCTGCGAATCTCATCTGACTCGGCGCTGGGACCAGTGCAGTTGTACACCCTCAGCGTGCAAGTGCTCAGCACAGACCTCAAACCAACCGCAACCGACGCGACATTCACCGACAAAGTCCGCGTGACATGGCCAGCAATTCCCGATGCCGTTGACTACCGCCTGGTTCGCAACACCACCAACACCGCTGGCGGCGCCCAACTGCTCACTACCACCACCAGCAACAGCTTCGACGATACCACCGCCCAGCCTGGTGTCACGTACTTCTACTTCATCCAGGTAAACCAACAAGGCGGCACCGGCTATCGCGCAACCACCGTCACCGGCAACGGTGAAGAAGGCAGCATCGGCCAAGCCGAGTGCGATTCGATTGACTTCAATAACGACGGCATCTTCCCCGATGATCGCGACGTGGTTGATTTCTTCGCCGTACTCGCCGGCTCCTCGTGCCCTGCTTGCAACTCCATCGATTTCGATAACGACGGCATTTTCCCCGATGATCGCGACGTGACCAACTTCTTCAGCGTTCTGGCAGGCGGCCCCTGCCCGTGAGGCCTGCTGCCGCTATAGAATCGCCTGCATGACCACCTCTACTTACACCGCCGGACAGCGCGTCCGCGTCACCCAGCAAGTGCCCCACCTGGGCAGTGGCCGGCCCACGTTCCACATCACCATCGAAGGCACGGTGGTTGGTTTTGAACAAATGAAAACCGGCAGTTGGTACGCCCACAGCAAGGACAAGAAGCTGTGGCTCGACCGTTTACAGCTCAAGAAGGACGACGGCGAGATCGTCTATGTGAACCTCGACCAGTATTCATCGGTTGAGGTGTTGTAAGTCGCTCGTTGCGTGTTCACGACAGGACACAGCAGAGTCTCTGTGCTACGCAAGCAAACATGTCCCGCTCATTCGACATGATCGCCTCGGTGCGCCTCATCGTGGGCCTCGAAATCCACGTCGAACTCGCCACTCGCACCAAAGTTTTCTCACGCGTTACCAACCCCGCGCACGCGAGCGTTGGCGATATCGCCCCCAACACGCTGATCGATCCCGTTGTGCTTGCTTTGCCCGGTGCGCTGCCAGTGCTCAACAAAGAAGCCGTCGAAATGTCCATGATGGTCGGCTTCGCGCTCAATTGCACCATCGCAGACCTCACCAAGTGGGATCGCAAAAGTTACTTCTATCCCGACTTGCCCAAGGCCTACCAGATCAGCCAGTACGACCTGCCTGTGTGCTTCGATGGCAGCGTTGATCTGCCCGCCGTCGACGATAAAGGCTTTCCCGACCTCACCAAACCCAGCAAGCAAATCGGCATCATCCGCGCCCACCTCGAGGAAGACGCAGGCAAACTGCTGCACGAAGCTCCGGGCGGCTTTGCGATTGATTACTCCATCGCCGACTACAACCGTGCGGGTACGCCGCTGCTGGAGATCGTCACGCAGCCTGATTTCGACAACGCCGATGATGTGGTGCTCTTCGCCAAACTGCTCCGCAACGTTTGCCGGTTCCTAGGCGTTTCAGAAGGCGTGATGCAAAAGGGTCACATGCGCTTTGAGCCCAACATCAACTGCGTGCTCACGCTCCGCGACGGCCACACCGTCAAGACGCCCATCGTCGAAGTGAAAAATCTCAACAGCTTCAAGAGCGTGAAGGGCGCAATCGAGTTCGAACTTCGCGAGCAGCCCGGACGCTGGGTTGCGGACGGTCGCGAGTTTGGCCCGGGCACAAAGGTCACTCGCGGCTGGGACGATCACGCGAATCGCACATATGTGCAGCGCGAAAAGGAAGACGCGCAAGACTACCGCTACTTCCCCGATCCTGACATTCTCACGCTGCGCATCGACGAAGCATGGAAGAATCGCGTGCGTACTGCCGTGCCCGAACTGCCCATGCAACGCTTCGAACGCTACGTGCGCGATGCGAGTTTGGGCGTCAAGGAAGCCTTCGCCCTTGTCGAAGAGCGCGACGTCTGCTACTTCTACGAAGCCATCATCGATGGAATGGTCATGCAAGGCATTGAGCGGCCGCGTGCCAGCAAGGTTGCCGCCAATCTCGTGCTGCAGCAAGCCTTCAAACGCGCCAACGAGCAAAACCTCCTCGCCAGCGAAATCGGCATCACCGCCCACGAAGCCGCCGCCATCGGCATCTTGCGTGAGCAAGGCAAACTTGGCAACCAAGCCGTCGACGAGCTCTTCGATCTGCTTTGCACCGCCAACCTCGTCCAAGGACGTGCCACCGATCCCGGCTCTGCGGGATCGGTGCCGAGCTCATCACAACCACCCACTACACAAATCAAAGACCAACTGCACACCGCGTTTGCGCGCGTCGAACAATTCGCTCGCGAATGGGGCCTCCTCATCGTGCGCGACGACGCGGCCATCAACACCGCCATCGAGCAAACCATCGCTGCGAATCCCAAAGTCGCCGAAGACGTGCGAGCCGGCAAGGTTCAAGCGGTCGGCCGACTCGTGGGTGAAGTCATGAAACTCGCACCCGGCAAAGGCGACGCAAAAACCGTTCGCGAAGAACTGCTCAAACGCCTCACTCCTTGACGCGTCAAGCCGAGCATCGCGCAATACATCAGACCAGCATCAATCCACCACCACCGTCCACACCGCCTGATAATCCGGCCCCTTCGCGTGCGAGCGCAGTCGCAGCTTCCAGTCGTATTGCATCTCCCACTCACCCGGCGCACTCGTCGGCATCGTGCTCGTCGGCGGCTCAAACCACACCGCTCCGCGCACCACCGTGCGATCGCCGCTGGCATCTTGCTGGGCGTTCTCCAGCACGCTGTGCAACTCGCTCCACGCTTCGCGCGTCTTCACTCGCTTGCTCTTGCCACTGCCCGTGGTGATTGATTCCGTGCACACAAGCGTCACATCCATCGCATCAATTGCCGCGTGCCGCTTCGCGGGTTGCTCAACCACAACCAGCAATTTCTGCCCGCGAATCGGCCTTACCGCATCAATCATCACACGCGGCTCATCAAAGATTCGACTGATAAACAACACCCATACGCCGCGAGCGATGGCCGCAACCGCAAGCGTGATGCATAATGCTGCGAAGATGTCGAACGCGACCTGCGCATTGCTGAAACCGACCATCGTAACATAATGCCCGCCGACCGCCAGCAACACCACCAGCCACACCACGCCGCCCACCAGCATCGTCATCCATCGCGTCGTGAGCGAAACCCCAACCGGCAGCAGCCACAACGCAGGAGTCGCGCCATCAACAGGCGCCGGGTCGCGCTTTCGCTCACTCAGCATGAACACGCCCACGCCGATTGCCAACACGCTCACGCCCACCATCAATAACGTGTAAGGCGTGTCGAGATACGTCGCATCGAGAAATCCCTTACTCGGAAAATCACGCGAAACCATCACCTTCGCCGGCACACCAGCAGGAAACTTCCCGACTATCTCGTTCGCGTTTCTCCGCCCGCCACGGCTCATATCTAAAGCCGTGATCCGCCTGCTCTCGTAGGTCTGTCCATCCATCACATACGTAAACGCAACCAGAGGCCGATACCGCTTGCGTCCCTTGCTGCCGCGAAACTCCTCAACCCGGCTCTCATTCACCATCGCGTCAACGGGCACAGCTGTCGAGATCATCGCATGTTGCATCCACATCTTCGATGCCATGAAGAACGACAGCAAACCACCGACAACCACGAGAAAAAGACCAAACCAACGCATGCAACGCTCCTTCAGACTCTGTAAGAGCCTGCCCACTCGTGTTGTACTTTATCACTCTTGGAGGAAACTACCTGCTTGGCGTACACCCATGCCCCCACCTACCATGCCGCCTTATGGCTTGGATCACCAAAAACTCCGGCGGCATGCAGATCGAGCGGCGCAGCGAGCCTTATCTGTCGCCTGCCATGAAAGACAAGCTCTCGCGCGACATCCTGCCGCGGTACGAGAACAAAATGGGCGCGCTCATGCCCTGCCTGCACGCCGTTCAGCACGAATACGGCTGGATTCCGCACCAAGCGATGATGGAAATCGCTGCGTTCCTGAGCATCAAGCCCGCCGACGTCATCGACACGGCGACCTTCTACGAGGAATACTGGCTCAAGCCCAAGGGCAAGTACCTCATCCAGATTTGTCGCTCCATCGCCTGCGAATTCTGCGGCCATGAGCAAATCACGAGCGCCGTGCGAGAAAAGCTTGGCATCGAGCCGGGCGAAACCACCGACGACGGCCTCTTCACGCTCATCGAGCTCGAGTGCCTTGGAAGCTGCGACACAGCACCCGTTGCGCTCATCAACGAAAACCTGCACGAACGCCTCTCGCCCCAGCAGATCATGACACTGATCGACGAGTACAAGTCAGGCAAGCACGACGGTCATCATCACTGAAGAGGTTTGCGACAATCTCATATCGTTCTCACAGGCACAAGCACTTCGCTTGTGCCTTTTTCTTGCGCCACTCCCGGCAACGACAACCCCGACTCCAACTTCATAACTTCCGCACTTCGTCACTCCGTCACTTCCCCCCTCCCTCCCTATCCTGCCCCATGCGAGCCATCATCACCGGCCAAATCGGCATGGACAAGAAGCCTTACCTCGACGCTGTCGCCCGTTTTGCGGGCGAACAAGGCGAAACTATCAGCATGTTCCACGTCGGCGATCTGATGTATCGCGAAGGCCCCGACGTGCGTCCCGGCAAGATTCTCGACCTGCCCCTCTCGCGACTCAACTCGCTGCGCCGCGCCGCGTTCAAAGATGTCATCAGCGAAAGCCGCGACGCCGCCAATATGATCGTGAACACGCACGCCACTTTCCGCTGGCGCCACGGCCTCTTCAGCGCGTTTGACTACGACCAAATCGCCGCCCTCAAGCCCGACGTCTTCATCGCGCTCGTCGACAACATCGAAGTCGTCAGCGATCGCCTCCACAAAGAACACGACATCGACGCAACCCTCAAAGACTGCATGGTCTGGCGCGAAGAAGAAATTCTCGCAACCGAACTCATGAGCAAAGCCATCCCCGGCAGCCAGTTTTACATCATGGCCCGCGGCCGGCACGTCTCCACCACGCGCACCATGTTCCGCCTGGTCTGCCGGCCCAACATGAAGAAGGTTTACCCCTCCTTCCCCATGAGCCACGTCGTCGACATGCCCGACGTGCTCGCCGAGATCGACGCCTTCCGCGCGAGCCTTGCCGAACACTTCATCACCTTTGACCCGGGCGACGTTGACGAAAAACTCCTGCTCGACCGCGCGATCCTCGCCGCGAAGGAAGGCAAGGACTATCTCGAAGTCACGCCCCACAGCTACGGCGGCAGCAAAAACACCAGCGGCGCCCCCATCCGCGTCCGCGTGCGCGAAGTCCTCGACATCGCAGGCGACGTCGATGGTCAAATCTACATGCGGGACTTCAAACTCGTCGACCAGAGCGACATGATCGTCAGCTACATCCCCGAACTACCAGGCGGCATCCCCGGCCTCAGCAGCGGCGTCGAACGCGAACTGCACCACGCCTTTGAACACACCAAAGAAGTCTTCGTCGTGTGGAAACCAAAGAAGGCACCAAGCCCGTTCATCACTGAGACCGCCACCCGAATCTTCTCAAGTACACACGAAGCACTCACATACTTCGAACAAAACGGCTACTTCGGCGAGCGGAACTTGTTCGGGCATTGATGCCTCTACAAGTTAAGTGCATTCTTCTCCCGACGCCGGACCTGAGGCTCTGCGAAGGTCCGGATGAAGATTACTTGCACACCCAACTCAACATGAAATGACAACAACATCGGCGCCCGCTACACGCATGGATTCACCCGAAAAATCCATCACTACCTACCGCCCAGTCTCAGGCGGCAGCGGCTTCCTCGCTGGCTGCTTCTGCGTGCGCCCAACCCACTCCACCACCGTCGCCGTCACCGCGCCGGTCCAGTCGCCTTGTGCAAACTTTGTCACGCTGTCAGCCAGTGACTCATGCCGCGTCATGCCGTGATCAAGGCCGTCGAGCATTTGCATTTCACCGCGTCCCTTCGGGCTGTTTGACGCAATGCGCGCAATCAGCTCGGCGTCCTCCGGACTGCTCACCCAGTCATACTCGCCATGCATCGCCAGCACATTCAGGTCCGTGCAATCTTGCCAAGCCTTCGCGATGTTGCGTTCCTGCAACTCATGAAAAAACTTCGCGTGCCTGCCGTATTGATGCGTGTCGTCCATCAGCAGAGCCTCAAACTTCAGTTCAGGCTTTGCCGCGAAGATTTCGCCGGGCGTCATCTTGCGCAGCAGCAACATGCTCTGAAACTCCGCAAGATGCTGCAATCGTTCGTTCACATCACCCGGCTTCTCATTCAGCACGGTCATCTGTCGACGCGTGTTCTCGAGCTCATACTCAAGCCACGTGCGTGCATGCGTGCCATACACCGCGATGCCCGCGACCTTCTTGCCCTCAGCAACAAACGGCGCAAAAACGCCGCCAAACGAGTATCCGAAGATGTAGACCTTCTCTGGATCAACCTCCGGCATCGCGCTCAGCGAATCAAACGCGCTGCGATAACACGCTAGTTCCTCGCCAAAATCTATCTCGCTGCACGCAGGCCCCAAGCTATCACCAATGCCCGGCTTATCCACGCGCATCGTGACAAACCCGCTCTTCGCAAGCTCACGCGGCACATCACCATCAGGCAATCCCGTCATCGTCGGCCGATCAATGCTCACGCACCCCAGCCCCTGCAAATACAAAAACGCAGGCAGCCGCCGCGTGTCGGATGCAGTGCGATTCGGCGCCGTAATGATCGTCCGCAACACATATCCGCGCGGCGCCGTTACGCTTGAGTATCGCACGGTTGTGCCCGGCAAAGTCTCGAGCGGCGTCGTCACCCAAGTCGTCGCAAGTCGCGTCGGCTTGCCATCACGTTCAACGGTCACAAAACCCGCTTCACCCGCGCGAACCGTGCGAAGCTGCGCGGACACCTCGACCCAATCCGCCACAGGCTTGTCGTTCACAGCAAGCAATACATCACCCGCCACCACGCCAGCCGCATGAGCAGTGCCGCCTTCAATAACTTTCGAGATCAGCAGCGGCGGACTTGCATTCTCTTGCCCCTTCGATACTGCCGAGCCAAACACCGTCCCAAGCCACACGCGTCGCGGCAAATCCCCCGGATCAACCTGACTCACCTGCACACCGTTCGGAGCCGCTCCCTGCGCAACCACAACCCTCGCGCCGCAACTCAGCAGCGACAACCCAGCAACCAGCATGCACACGGCGCGCGTCATGTCGTCATGATTCGCACCATCAAGCGATCTGTTTCGCCATCAACGCATTCGGCAGCCGCCCATCGCCAGTTATTGCGACAAGGCTGGCTCAGGCGTCGGATCCGCCGGAAAGGCTTCTCCAACCGGCCAACCAGCACGCGCCAAATCCCGCAAAGATGGCAAACCAAGCCGGTAATAAACATTGCGCAGCAATCGCTTGCGTGGGTTCTCAAGATGCCGCAGATCATGAAAATGCGGCAAATCGCTCACACCATCCCAAAGTGCAAGTCGCGAATCTTCATCATCGTACAACCACTGATCAAGTTGATCCCGCATCCAGTGGTCGCCGTGCACATCCAGCTTTGCCTGCACCAGCCGCAGCCTCAGCCGCGCTCGCATCTGCTCTGGCGATCGCCAGCGATAATGCCGAATCGGAATCCGCTCAAACGCCGGCAAGCCCGCATCAAACGGCACGGGCTGCCCCTTCCCCCATCGCATCCCGCGCCGAAACTTCACCAGCCGCGTCTCATACCACATCGAGCGATCAGGCACATATACCTGCGAATGCTCTTGCACACTGGCCGCAAACTCGCGAGCGGCTGCACTGTCGCCATCAAGCCTCGCAAACATCCCGCGCGTCATGACAAACTCATAATGCCGCGCGAAAATCCTCGCCGCTGGCCAACGCACTCGCTCGCGAATGAAAACAGGCGGCGCGATATGAAAAAACTCATCCGCGTCCAGCCGCGCAATCCAATCACCATGCTCAAATGTGTGCCGTAGTTCCTCAAACATCTTGGCCCGATGCGTGGGCGAAAAAATCGCCCGCGCCTTCCCAAACGGCACCACCCGCCCGCGCTCGCGTGTCGCGAAACTCTGCACAATGTCATACGTGTCATCGCACGAACCCGAATCAAACACATGAATGACATCACACCACGTCAGCAGATGCGCAAGCGTCTGCCCGATGATGTCACCCTCGTCACGCGCGATAAGCAAGCCATGAAACCGCACGAGAGAGGTTACACGCGTCAGCAGGATCGAGCCCGCAGCACATGCAACTCAAAAGCACTTCGTCATGCGCCCCGCCGCCGCCGCACAACCATCATTCCCCCCACCACCACGCCGCTCATCATCCCTGGCCCTGGCACCGGCACATAATCCACCACCAGCGTCGGCCGAAAGCTCGCCGTCGGATGGTTTCGCGCCGCAAAACGCTTCACCGTAATCGGCGCGCTCTCATTGCCCAGCAAAAACCACCCGTTGTTCGCGAACGTGCCATTCACCCACCCCTGCACATCACTCTTGAGCCCCGACTGGTTCCACGTGTACGAACCCTGTCCAACCACTTGCTGCGTCGCACTAATCGTCGAAACAAAATCGCCGCCCGGCGTATTCCAAGGTGTCGTCTGCCAGAAGGCATATGTCCATGTGCAGTCGCCCGTCGTCGGTGCCGCACCCTGACCGCCTTGGCCGCCGCCATCGCTATTGCCCTCGCCCCATGCGCTGGTCGCCCGATGAATATTCACCGGCTCAGGCCCCGCACTCGTCCGCGTCACCCGCATCGTCAGCGACACGCTGCTGATGACCGAGCCCGCAGGAATCGCCGAGAAGTCAAACCGCATCACGCCGCGCCGCTGGCGTTCAAGTGATGTCAGCCCGACGAAAATCCCGGTGTCCGCGCCGTTGCTGCGTTCGTTGTCCACATCAAAAAGCACGGTGTTATCGGCCACGGGAATCAGCGACAACACCGCCGCCTTGGTCGTCTCGCCAGCAATCGTGGCCACCGCCACCACACACACAGCGCTGTTCCACAATCGCATGGGAGACTCCTCACGAGCAAACCGCCCGACGGAATAACATACCTCATGGTGCGAGAAGTGCCAACAATCTGGTGAAACAAATCACACACTCGTGCCACTCGTCACCCTCACGCGTGAATCAAAAAATCCCCGCCATTTCTGACGGGGACTCGATAACTCACCGACTGTCACGAGCCAACGCTGCTCTCACGAGCACTCGCCACCCGCCAGCACGTTGAAGAAATCAATCACATCCTGATCCTCCGGGAAGACCGTGTTGTTGTTGAAGTCGATGTCGTTGCATGCCGGGCATTCTGCGCCTGCGAGCACGTCGAAGAAGTCGATCACATCTTGATCTTCCGGGAAGACTTCGTTGTTGTTGAAGTCGATGTCATCGCAGCCGGCAACCACCACGCCGATCGAGAAGCCGACGATGGCGTCGCGTGTCACGGTCGAGCCGATGTCGGTGATTTGCAGCGTCAGATAGATGAACCCATCATCGGCGAGGTCCCACGAGCGGGCGATGGGTCCGGGGATGCTTACGACGTTCGCGTCAGCAACGCCGTCGCCCGTGAAGTCGAGTTGATCACCCGAGGTGATGACAGCGACAACCGGCGACGAACCATCGATGGGTCCAACGAAGGCGGTTTGCTTGCTCGTGCCAGATTCCGCATCGAGATAGTTCCACACCGCGCCGAATCGGCCGCTGTTGTCAAGGCCCGCCAGCCGCACGGTTGCGGGCGTTGTGAGCGGAATGCCCGCGTAGGTCTGGCTCGCGACCATCACCGTCTCGCCGTTCACGGCAACAAAACCGATGCCCGTGGCAAGCCCGCCCATCGTCAGCAAATCGGGCGACGTTTCGCCCACCGCGTTGTTGATGCTAACGCCCGTAAACGACTGAATCGCAGAACCAGCGAAAGGTCCGGTGGTGAACAGATCACCCACGCTCGCGACTTCAATGCCGGCAATCGTGACGATCTGCGTGCTCGCTGCTTGCCCGGGCTTGAGGACGCGCAGCGTGTTCGCACGCGAGTTGCCGTCTTGCGAAATGTCATGATCGAACGAAATGTCAGGGCCAGGGTTGTTCGAGAGCGGCAACTGCGTGATGCCGTTACGGGCCAGCACGCTCTGGCCCGTGAACAACTGCGGCGCGGGCGTGCTCGACGGATTGGGCGAAGTGAACAACGCACGCTCAGGCAGCGTGACGCCGCCCAAAGTGCTCGACAGCGAACTGATCCAAGCGAAGTTGGTGTTCTCGCCCATGATCGGGCCGCTGCTGGCTTTGAGCCAGCGGTTGGCAATCGAAAATGCCGGCAGCGTCTGGTTGCACAAGAAACCAGAGCTTGTCCATATCCCGTCCGTCCGCGCGCCAGCACCAATGCCGATCGACGAGCTGAAGACAAACGCATCACCGTTGGCCGCAATCGCGATGGAATCTTCGATGCCGCTAAAAGTGTGCGTCATGACCGCTGAAGAGCGAAAGATCGGCCCACGACCGCGCACCGCGATCACCACCTCGCTGCTGCCCGTCAGTGTTGCACCATAACCCACCCGACCCGCCGCATCGGTTGATGGCTCAGTCAAGCTGTCGATGACGCTACCCGCAATGCCTTCCACGCTGCCGCCTTGTTCGGCAATCTTTACAGCAGGCACAACAACGGCATGCGCGGCACCGGCGGCCATCGCCAGGACCAGCGCGCCCTGCAACCCACGATTCATTCCGAACGACAACGACAGCAAACGTGAACTCACGTGCAAACTCCTTGAGACAGGTTGGGCAAATAAAGCCGCCAAGCCCGTTGAAAACCGGAAACGTGCCCTTGCGACATGATTGTTCGAGGGCTGCGGCCTCAAGTTGCACGAAGAAGTATGGAATTCCACGTCCGCTATCTTGCGATGCGAGCCGAACCGAGAGACGAAAAAACCCCGACCAGTGGGGTCGAGGTCTCGTGATTCACGCAAACAGTGTTACCTAGGCCGGGCATTCGCCGCCAGCCAGCACGTTGAAGAAGTCAATCACGTCTTGGTCTTCAGGAAAGACGCTGTTGTTGTTGAAGTCGATGTCGTTGCAGGCAGGACAATCTGCACCGGCAAGCACGTTAAAGAAGTCGATCACATCAGCATCTTCAGGGAAGACGCTGTTGTTGTTGAAGTCGATGTCGTCGCAGCCGGAAGGCGTAATGCCGGCCCAGAAGCCGCCGGTGAGGCTGAAATTGCCGCCGGTCATGGGGGCGCCTGCGTCAGGCTGGCCGATGGTGCCCGACAGGGTGAAGTTGCCACCCGTGCTGGTGCCGCCACCGCCGTCGATGGTGAACCAGGAGATGGAGAACTGGGCGAGCGACTGGCTGGCGGCGCCCGCGAGAACGACAAGAGCGGTCAGAGCAAAACGGTTCATAGCAAATCCCTCCACTGCGGGTTTCGCCCCCTCGGGCGGGTGTGACGGTGTATGACATGCTTGCTGGCCGACGGTTCGACGAGTTGCTGTCTCATCGTATAGCGAAATCCGCAGCCACTTGCACCCATCAATTTGAAGATTATTTTGTTTACCCTTTTCTGTTCGTTGGTTGAAAGGGTTATACGCCTCTTGCGGTTCCGGATATCCTATGGACACGAGGTTTTCGGGGATGTACACACACACAGCCACGCACACAACTCTGCTCGCCCGCATGTCCGCAGGTCAAGACTCTGCGGCGTGGTCGGAATTTGTTGATCGCTATGGCTCGCTCATTCGTAGATTCTGTGTCCTGCGGGGTTTACAGACGAGCGACGCCGACGATGTGCTGCAAGATGTCCTCGTTGACCTCAATCGAGCGATGCCCAATTTTCGGTATGATCCCACCAAGGGCAAGTTCCGCAGTTATCTGAAAACTGTGGTAGTTCACGCAATTGCGCGAAAATTTCGTCAGCCCACGCCCCAAGCCTCCCTAGGAGATATGGCTTCGGCGATTCTGCCCGCTTCTGATGATGCGGCCGCTGAGGAGCAGTGGGAGTACGAGTGGCGGCAGTATCACCTTTCGCAAGCGATGCATGTCATTCGAGGCGAGTTTGCCGAGAAGGAGATTCTCGCCTTCGAGCGGTATGCGCTGGCGGGCGATGATGCCAAGCGTGTCGCGACGGACCTGGGCATGTCTTCCGATCATGTGTATCAGGCCAAGAGCCGGATCACGCGTCGATTGGCGATACTGATTGAGCAAGCCGTGGCCGAAGAGGGTTGACGCGTGGGGGTGACGCGTGGCACGCAGGTACGCCAGAATCCGCTCGATTGAACTCCAAAGTTTTTGAGCCGCCTTCAAGGATCGCACATGTCCACCAACACCGCGAGCAATTCGAGTTGGTTCAAGGACGAAACGAGCCTCATTGCCGAGCTACGCCGGTCGCGATTGGGACTTGGCAGTGCGCCTGACATCGCCGGGTACATGGAGCTGCGCGAGCTGGCCCGCGGCGGCCAAGGCGTCGTTTACACCGCTCAACAACAAAGCACGAAGCGGCCTGTCGCGCTCAAGGTACTTTCGGAGGCTCCGTTTTCGGGCCGCAGTCGCTTGCGGTTTGATCGCGAAGTTGAGCTCGCGGCAAGCTTGCGGCATCCGGGCATTGTGCGCGTGTACGACAGTGGCAGCACACGCGATGGTCGGCGGTATCTCGCTATGGAACTGGTCGATGGCCAGCGCCTGGATGAATGGGCAAAGGTTGATCGCGATTGGCGGCGAATTGTGCCGGTCTTTGCTGCGATTTGCGAAGCGATTCAACACGCCCACCAACGCGGCGTCATTCATCGCGACATCAAACCCAGCAACGTGCGCGTCGATGCTGACGGCACCGCCAAGGTGCTGGACTTTGGACTCGCGCGGCCTGTTGAACTCACGGCAGACGAAACACAAGTCACGCAAAACGGCCAGTTCATGGGCAGCATGCCCTTCGCAAGCCCCGAGCAAGCCAGTGGCGAGAACGACAAAATCGACACACGCAGCGACGTCTACAGCTTGGGTGTGATGTTGTACAACTTGCTCACGGGCAAGTTTCCATACAACGTCGACGGCTCGCTGCGCGAAGTTATTGAGCGCATCAATACGCAGACGCCACTACCGCTGCGCCGCAACGCGGCCAACGCGCCCCAAGACCTCGACATCGTCGTCGCCACGTGCCTCGCCAAAGAGCCGCAGCATCGGTATCAATCATCCGGCGACTTGGCGGCGGACTTGCGACATGTGTTGGCGGGCGAACCGATCAAAGCCGTGCGCGAGAGTGCTTGGCGCACGCTGGGCCGGCAAGCCAAGCGATACCGCGCTATTGCGTGGACGACAGGCATCGCAGCCGCGCTGGTCGCGGGACTGCTGGTTGTCACTGTCCGTGCATCAGACATTGCAAAGCGCGAGCGCGATGCAGCGAAGGCGCAGACGACCATCGCCGAACAACAGAAGCAACGAGCAGAGTCGGCGAGTCAGTTCTTGACAAGCTTGTTCGGCGTCACCACACCCGACAACCCCAAGGGCGGAGCGGACCTTCGCGCTGAGACCATGCTCGATCTGTCGATTGCTGAAATCGACAAACGATTCGCCAACGATAAAGCAACGGCAGGACAGATCTACTCGCACTTTGGTGCAGCCTATACGTCATTGGGCAAGACGGATAAGGGCGCCGAGGCGTTCAAGACTGCCATGGAACGCACGTGCGAGGTGCATGGCGAAAACTCGCCCGAGTATTTGAACGCCTTGGCGAACTACACCGATGCTTTGATGCGACTGAACAACCTCGAAGCTGCGATGCCACTTGCGTTGCAGAGCGTTGCCCTGCTCGACCGCGTACCGGGTGTCAAGCCCGCTGACGGCGTGGCAATCATCAGTCGTCTGGGATTGCTCATTTGCAAGCAAGGCAAGCCCAAAGAAGCAATCGTGCTCTACCAGCAAGCGTTGGCTGGCTTCAAGCCCGTGACGAAAGAAGAACGCTACATATTCGCCAAAACCACCAACAACATCGCCAGCGCGCAGCACGAGTTAGGCGAGTACGACAGCGCGCTCATGAATTACCGCGCTGCGTACAACGACTTTGTCGCACGCGATGGTGTCGCGAGTGGTGATGCGATCATTACCGCTAACAACATCGCGGTGCTGCTCATCGCCGTCGGCAACAACGAAGCGGCCGCCGCCGAACTCAAGAAGATCGTCGATGCATGCGAGGCGAATCTGGGGCCTGAACATCCCAACACCATTCTGTTTACGGGCAATTACGCAAAGGCGTTGCAAGACAGCGGCAAAGTGAAAGAGTCGCTGCCGATCTTCGCAAGCGTCTTCGAGCGGCGCGTGCGACTGCTGGGCGAAACGAATCGCGACACGCTCATCACGATCAACAACTACGCGATGGCCCTGTCGGCAGATGGCCAACACGACCGCTCGCTAGAGATGAGTCGCAAAGCACTGGAACTTCGCACGAACACTCTGGGTGAGAAGCAAGTCGACACGATCATCAGCATCAATGCGATGGGCCGGATTCTGCACGCCGCTGGCAAGCCCAGCGAAGCTTGGAGCTATTTCGAGCGTGCCCTCGCGCTCTCGGCTCCGGAAACCGGCAATGTGCCCGCACAAAGCAGCACGCGGGCGGCCATCTTGTGCAATGCCGGTTACTGCCTGACGGACCTCAGCAAGTTTGATGACGCGGAGAAACTGATCGGCGAAGGCAAAGCGATCTACGCGGCGACGGTGCCAGCCACCAGTCCCGTCTTTGCTCGCATCGCAAAGGAAGAACAGAAACTTGCGGAGAAGCGAACGGCAACCCGCTAACTCGGATTGCGCGAGCAAGCAGATTCACGCAAACCCAACAGCCCGCAACCCGCAACGCGACTACCAATGCACATGACAACCACTCGCGAAATCGTGGCTTGTATCGAAGGTGAGTTTGTGGCCGTGCGGGCACTGGGCGACAAAGCCCTCGCACAAATGAACGTTCAGCAACTGCATACGTGCCTCGATCGTGAGACCAACTCGGCAGCGATCATCGTCAAGCACATGGCAGGCAACTTTCGCTCGCGATTTACTGACTTCCTGACAACCGACGGCGAGAAGCCATGGCGTAATCGCGACCAAGAGTTCGTCGATGACTTCCCGCAGGATGAAGCAGGCCGCGAACGGATTCTCGCAACCTGGCAAGCAGGCTGGGAATGCGTGCTCGGTGCCATCTCGCCACTGACGGACGCCGACCTCACGCGCGTCGTCACGATTCGCGGCCAGCCGCACACAGTGGTGCGTGCCCTCAGCCGTTCGCTCGCGCACGCGGGCTATCACACGGGGCAGTTGATGTGGTGCGCGCGCACAGTCGTTGGCAGCGAGCAGTGGAAAGTCATCACGATTGCACGCGGCGCGTCGGCGAACTTCAACGATGGATTGGGATATTCGTCCAACTCGAGCTGACGCGCGGCGAAACACGCGGCGTCACGACTAGCCCGAGATATCGGAATACCTGAGGTATTCTGGGGCGTCGCTGGCGGAACTAGTGGCTGCGGGATTCGTATAGATTTCCGGGTAGGCGGATTCTCGGCCAGTCGTGTTCGCGACGGGTCGATAGTCTTGGCAGGTTCTCGTTCGCATTCGCCGATTCAGGAATCGCTATCCATGCGTCACACACGCTCTCTCATCGAGCCAGTTCGTTCATCGGTCGCAGCGCGAGCCGCGTTTGCCCTCGCGCTTGCGGCGGGCACGCTGTTGAGTGCGCAGGTTTCGCGCGCAGATGTCGCCGTCGCGCCGGCGAATGCTCCGCGAGCGGGCGTAATGCACCTTCGTACGGGCGATGTGGCGATGGCGATGCTGCCCAATCTGCTCGATGGCGATGCTGCGGGGCTTCTGCCGCAAGAGCCCGTCGTCATCACCCTTAATCGAGCAATGTCGCGCTTCACGCGAGCAGACCTGGCGGCGATGGGCATCACGCTGCACGGCTACTTGCCGACTGATGCGTACTTGGCATCATTACCTAGGTGGACCGTCGCGCAAGCGAACGCGGCTGGCATGCTGAACAGCGTGTACACATTCGATGGTGCTTGGAAACTTGCGCCGCAGCTACTCGCCGATCCGACAGCAACGCCATGGAAATCAGCCCATCGCATGCAAGATGCCAAAGCAGGCAATGTGTGGGTGACGCTGGTTCTCATGCCCGGTGCCAGCGTGCAAGCAGCCATCGATGCGATGCAGAAGCTGCCAGACGTGCAGCATCGCAACACCAGCGTGCTGGGTGAGCAGCGCGTGCTCGACGCAGTTGTGCCGGTTGCTCAGATTGAATCGCTTCGCACCTTGCCCGGCTTGCAGTTCGCCGAGCCTGCGGCCGACTTTGCAGTTCGCAGCAACGCACTCACGCGGTGGGTGCTGCAGAGCAACGTCGTCGGTTCTGAATCAATCTTCGCTCGCGGCATCACCGGCACGGGCCAAGTCATCGGCATCGTTGATGATCCGGTTGACATCACCCACTGCTCGCTTGCCGACACCAACCCCATCGGTCCCACGCACCGCAAAATTCTGGCGTACAACGGGCCGCTGAATTTGGTCAACGCACACGGCATGCACGTTGCCGTAACCGCACTGGGTGACAGTGGCGACGCGACGGATCGCCGAGGCATGGCACCAGGCGCTAAGATGACTTTTGGCTCTATTCCTCCATTTGGCGAGCAATTTGTCTACGACACGTTCGAACTCAATCGCTCGCAAGGTGCGTTTGTTCACAACAACAGTTGGGGCAACGACTCGACCACGGCATACGACACAACCACGCGTGCCATCGACCGCTTCGTGCGCGATCACGAAGACCAGACGGTTGTCTTCAGCGTCAGCAACGAACAGACCGTGCGCAATCCTGAGAATGCCAAGAACATGCTGGGCATCGCAGGCAGTCGCAACTATCCCAATCAAGACGCCGCTTGCGTTGGTGGTATTGGTCCCACAAGTGACGGTCGCCGCAAGCCCGACTTGCAAACGCCCGGCTGCGGCATCACGAGCGCGGCACTTCCTACCGAAGAAGACGCTTGCGGCGTTGTGACCTTCCCCAACGGTGCGAGCTTCGCAGCCCCCAGCGCAAGCGGCAGTGCGGCATTAGTCAGGCAGTACTTCACCGAAGGTTTCTATCCAAGCGGTGCTGCGGTTGCGAGCAATGGATTCATTCCCAGCGGCGCACTGGTGCGCGCAACCTTGCTCAACGGCGCGGCCGACATGACCTCCGTGCAAGGCTGGCCCAACATGACCGAAGGTTGGGGCCGCATTCTGATCGATAATGCTTTGTGGTTCAGTGGCGTGACGCCGGCCGAGAGCCGCCGACTCGTGCTGCGTGATATTCGCAACAGCGACCCGCGCGCACTCGAGAACTTCGAGGGTTTGACGTACTCAATCGACGTGACATCAAGCTCGCAGCCGCTGAAGTTCACGCTGACATGGACCGATCAACCCGCGGAATTGTTCTCGTCGCTGGCGATGGTGAACAACCTTGATCTCGTCGTGACAAGTCCCGCAGGCGTGACGTACCTGGGCAACAACTTCAATCTTCGCTTCTCTGTGCCAGGAGGCGTCGCCGATGATCGCAATCTCGTCGAACAAATCAACGTCCCTTCGCCCGTCACGGGGCGCTGGCTGGTCTCGGTCGTCGGTACCAACGTGCCCATGGGCCCGCAAGGTTTCGCACTCGTCACCAGCGGCTCTGTGCTTGATGTGCCTTGCAACGACGTTGACTTCAACAACGACATGGTCTGGCCCAGCGAGCAGGACGTGATCGACTTCTTCAACGTCCTCGCAGGCGGCCCATGCAGCACCGGCAACTGCGACGGCATCGACTTCAATAACGACAGCGTCTTCCCCAGTGACGAAGACGTTCTGCGTTTCCTCGCTGTTTACGGCGGCGAAGGTTGCTGATCAACGCTCGCGATGCGTAAGTTTGTCATGATTCTGGTTTTGTTATCGAGAGCGAACAATCACACGCAATAGCGAAGCCCGGCCAGAATTGTTGCATTTCTCGCATACGTTTGCCCAATGCCCCCGATTCTCGTCGCTCGCGAACTTTCCAAATCCTTCGGCACCCGTCAACTCTTCGCGTCCGTCGCGCTGAGCCTCGAAACGCGCGAACGCCTCGCGCTCATCGGCCCAAACGGCAGCGGCAAGAGCACGCTGCTCAAACTGCTCGCCAGTATGGAACACGCCGACAAAGGTGCCGTGACGTTCACTCGCGGCACACGCATCGCGTACGTCGCACAGAAAGACGAATTCCCCGAAGACTCCACAGTTCTTTCTGCAGTCATCGCGGGTCTGCATTCAACCGTGCATGACGAGCACGAAGCTGAACTCGCCGCCACGATGACGCTTGACCGACTCGGCATCGAGTATCACGATCAGAAGACAGCGACACTCTCGGGCGGCCAACGCAAGCGCCTCGCAATCGCGCGCGAGCTCGCGAAAGAACCCGACGCGATTCTTCTCGACGAACCCACAAACCACCTCGACGTCGAAGGCATCGATTGGCTTGAAGACCTGCTGCGAACCACGCAAGTGGCCAGCATCATCGTCACCCACGATCGCGACTTCCTCGAAAACGTCGCCACTCGCATCGTTGAACTCAGCGGGGCGTATCCGCAAGGAACATTCAGCGTCGCCGGAAATTACAGCGAGTTTCTCCGCCGAAAAAAGGAATTTCTCGACGGCCAAGCCGCCCAAGAACAAAGCCTCGCCAACCAAGTGCGCGAAGACTTGCGTTGGCTGGGTCGCGGTGCCAAAGCTCGCCGCACCAAGAGCAAGAGCCGCATCGAAGCCAGCTTCGAGCGCATGGACGAACTCGCCGAGCTGCGCGCACGCAACGCGCCTCAGCAAGCCGCAGCGATTCAGTTTGGCGCAACAGGCCGGCAAACACAAAAACTGCTCCAAGCCCGCGCACTTACCAAAGACCTCGCAGGCAAGCGGCTGTTTACTGATCTTGACATCGTGCTTGGTCCCAAGAGTGTGCTGGGTCTGCTTGGTCCCAACGGCAGCGGCAAAACCACGCTCATTCGCGTGCTGATGAAGCAACTTGAACCCGACGCGCCAACCGAAGAAGCCATCGAAGCAGCCAAGGACGCGAACCTGCCCCCCAGCGCGCCGCCAGTTGGCACGGTGCAGCACGCCGACAAACTGCGTGTCGTGCTGTTCAGTCAGCATCGCACCGAGTTTGATCCCGGCATGACGCTGCGCGACGCGATGAGCCCCCACAGCGACGCCGTGATCTACAACGATCGCACCATTCACATCAACTCGTGGGCCAAACGCTTTCTGTTTACGCCCGAGCAACTCAAGCAGCCCATGCGTGCCCTTTCAGGCGGCGAGCAAGCCCGCGTACATATCGCAAGGCTCATGCTCGAGCCCGCCGACTTGCTGATTCTCGACGAACCAACCAACGACCTTGATATTCCATCGCTCGAAGTGCTCGAAGAAAGCCTCGAAGAGTTTCCCGGCGCTGTGGTCCTCGTCACGCACGATCGCGCCATGCTCGCGCGATTGTCCACCACCATCATCGCCCTCGACGGCAAGGGCGGCGCGCGTCCCTTCGCCGACTACGCCCAGTGGGAGCGATATCACGAGTTGGAAGTTGAAGAAGAAGAAGTCTTGCGCAAGCAAGGCGGCAAGCCCGTTGATCGCCCTGCACCAACCGCAACACCAGCAGCCGCGCCGGTTGCAACCCCCGCCGCGCCGACGAAGAAAGGCAAACTTAGCTACAAAGAGCAGCAAGAACTTGCAACTATCGAACGCACGATTGAAGAAACCGAGAAGCTCGCGCGATCGCTTGATGCGCAAATGGCCGATCCCAAAGTCATGGCCGACGCCAAGCAGTTTCAATCCATCTGCACGCAAGCCGGCGACGCCCACGCCAAAGTCGCCGCTCTCTACGAACGCTGGCACCAACTCGAAGCCAAACTCGGCTGATGCTGCCCGCGAATAAACCTACCATTACGCATGAGCATCGCTCGATCCTTTCCCGTCGTCATGATCCCGCAGCCCGAAGGTGGTTACTTCGTGCAATGCCCAACGCTGCCGGGATGCTTCAGTCAAGGCGAAACTGTGGAGGAATGCCTCACGAACATTCGCGAGGCAATTGAGCTGACGATCGAAGACTTGCAGGCCAACGGCCAATCCATACCTGTTGCGACCGGACCTGCCATCGTCACCGAAATCACGTTCGCCGCATGAGCGCGCTGCCAGTCATCTCAGGACGCGAGACCATCGCGGCTCGTGCGCGGCTCGGATATCTCGTCGTGCGTCAAAAGGGAAGTCACGTTCGACTTCGTCGTCCCACTGACACGTCTCGACCACCACTCACCGTACCAGATCACAAAGAGCTCAAATCCGGCACACTGCGAGCGATCATCCGCGATGCTGGCCTCACAGTTGACCAGTTCAATGCTCTTCTCTGAAAGTGCAAATGTCATACGACACCTACACCAGCCCCCTCGCCTCTCGCAACGCCAGCAAGCAGATGCTGGAACTCTGGTCGCCGCGCCACAAGTTCAACACGTGGCGGCGAATCTGGCTTGCCGTCGCCGAGGCGCAGCACGAGATGGGGCTGCCGGTAACGAAGGAGCAAGTCGAAGAACTCCGCGCCGTCGTCACGCGTCCGGGCGGCATTACCGATGACGAAATGAAAGCCGCCGAGAAGTACGAACGCGAACTCCGCCACGACGTCATGGCCCACGTCCACGCGCTGGGCGACTCGTGCCCGAAGGCGAAGGGGATCATTCATCTGGGAATGACGAGTCAGGATGTGGTGTGCAATGCGGACTTCATCGTCTTTCTCGATGCCGGAACTATCATCGGAAGGAAGTTGATAAGACTCATCGGGTTACTTGCAGATTTCGCAGAGAAGCACAAGCACACCGCAACACTCGGATTCACTCACTATCAGCCAGCACAGCCCGCGACCGTCGGAAGACGCGCTGCGATGTGGCTTCAAGACGTACACCTTTGTTTTGAGCGGCTTGATGGTGCTTTGAACGGCATGTTCGCAAGAGGTATCAAGGGCGCGACAGGAACTCAAGCTGCGATGATGGCGTTGCTGGATCACGATGGTGAAAAGGTCGACAAGTTTGAGCAATACGTTGTCGATCTCTTGTTTCGCGGCGGCATTCGCCGAGAGGGTTGGGGCGAGTCGGGCGAATGGGAAATTCCCGCAGGTGACGAACTGTTGCGAGTTACCGGCCAAACCTACCCCCGCGTCATCGACACCTTCATCCTCGCCGACCTCGCCTCCTGCGCCGCCGTCCTCCACAAAATCGCCACCGACATCCGCCTCCTCAGCAACCGCAAAGAACTCGACGAACCCTTCGAATCCAAACAAATCGGCAGCAGCGCCATGCCCTACAAGCGCAACCCCATGCGCTGCGAGCGCATCTGCGGCCTCACGCGTTTCGTCATGAACCTCGTCGGCAACGCCTACGACACCGCCGCCACGCAATGGCTCGAGCGCACGCTCGACGACAGCAGCAACCGCCGGCTCAGCTTGCCCGAGGCCTTCCTCGCCCTCGACGGCGCACTCGACCTCATGCACAACGTCGCCAGCGGCCTCATAGTGCACGAAGCCATGGTCCGCAAAAACCTCATGGCCGAACTGCCCTTCATGGCCACCGAAAACATCCTGATGGCCTGCGTCAAACTCGGCGGCGACCGCCAGCACTACCACGAACTCATCCGCCAACACGCCCAAGCCGCTGGCATGCGAGTGAAACAAGAAGGCCTCGACAACGACCTCCTCGAACGCCTGCAAAATGACAAACACTTCTGGAGCACCACCCGCGGCGGCCCGCTCCGCGAAGAACTCGACTGGGCCGGCGTCATGGACCCGATGAAGTACATAGGTCGCAGCGTCGAACAAACGCAACGCTTCATCAAAGAAGTCGTGGAGCCGCTGCGCGAGCAATACAAGGACCAATTGGCGAAGTTGGAAGACAACGCACCACGTGTGTGAGAGGGGAGAACAGAGAACAGAGAGCGGAGAACAGAAAAGTCACAGCAACCGCAGTCCCGTTCCCCGTTCTCCGTTCCCCGTTCCCCGCCCCCCTCACCCCGCCACCGCCTGCATCCCTCCGCCGCGCCCGCGCCAGGTGCGTTTGCCCGTCAAATGCAGCAGCAAACTGTGCCACTGAATCAGCGTCATCATCACCACACCCACGGGGTGCAGCAACGCGCCGATGATGCTCGTGCGTAGCCGCTCCGCAAGAATCAATCGCTGCGTCATGCCAGCCGCGATAGCAACACCCGCAAGCAGCGCAACCGTCGGCGTCACGCGAAACGAGAACATCAAAGGCCATACCACAAACGGCAGCACATGCGCGACCACGTGCACAATCGTCACAAACACCAGCAGCCCCACGCTCCCAAGCCCCTCATACGCGTTCTTCGCAAACCCGCGCCACGTGCTGCCCAAATCGCGATACATCCGGCAACTCACAACATCCGTGCCATCAAACAAATCCGTCGCAAACCCCGCCCGCCGAACGCATCGCGGCATCTTCACGCCGTCATGCATGCTGTTCTTGAATGCTTCGTGCCCGCCACTCGCAAAGTACGCATCTTTGCGAGCCATCAAGAACTGCCCGCAGCCCGCACTCGCCGACGCATCCAGCGAATTGCGCATGCGCACAAACGGCAAGTAGCTAAACAAGATAAAGAAAATCATCGGCACCGCAAGGCTCTCCGAAAGCGAGCCCGTTTCCTGCCGCGGAAAGGTTGACACCAAACCAATCTGCGCCCCGCCGGTTCCTGCCGCGCCGTTCTCCGTCGCGTCGCTTCCCGTCGTGCCTGTGCCCGCCTTCGCTGCCAGCAGCGCTCTCCGTACTGCCGCCGGCTCGAAGCGCACATCCGCATCGGTAAACAACAACCACGTGCCGCGCGCATCATTCGCCATGCGCCAACACGCATGCTGCTTGCCATTCCAACCCGCCGGCAACGTGTGCGTGGGCACAATGCGAACACGCGAATCTTCGCTCGCGAGCCTCGCGAGAATGGCCGGCGTGTGATCCGTCGATTGATCGTCGTACACCAACACTTCAACGTTGCGATGCGTGCTCGACAGCACGCCACGCACGCACGCCTCAATATTCGCTTCCTCGTTGCGTGCCGGAATGCACACCGAAACCAAATCGCCAATCTCGCGACCATCGTCAACCGGCTTCTCGAACAACGCAAGGTTCCACAGCGTCATGACCAGCGCAAACACCGCAAAAAACGCACCCGCGCCGACGGCAATCAGCAAAACCAAACTCCAGTTGATCGCGTCCAAGGGCATCCCCAATAGTTCGCCACCCGTGGAACCTCGGATGCTGGCTCTTACCGCGTTCGGTCGCTCAGCGCAATTTGCTTACCGCGCAGCTTGAGCCACCAATCCATCACCGGATGCACCGACCCGTCCCGGCCGCCCTCGCCTGCCGATAACGGCTCAAACGCGCTCGCATCCCGCGCCCGCACAAGTGCCGCCAACGCATCGCCGTTTGACTGCATCGCCGCCGTCAACCCCGCATGCCAGTGAGCCGTGCTCGGCGTTGCTGGCGTAGGCACGTCCGCAAGTCGCGTAAAAACCTCGGGCTTCTGATCAACCCAAAACGCATACTCAATCGCAAGACTCACGCATCGCACGCCAGGTGCACGAGCAGCAATCGCCGCCGTACCAGGTCGCAACGCAATCGCATCGCGCACATCCATAAATCGCCCTTGCGGCGTGATCCACAACGTCGCCATCGGCTCGCGAGCAAAGCAATCAAGCACGTACCGCGACATCGCCGGCAGACTTTTCGCGTCATCAGGATCAATGCCGAAGATGCCGAGCTTGCGCAGCATGCCAAACTTCGCAAGCTCGCGTGCGTCCATCGGCGCACAACCCGTGCGCTGCGGACACAGCTCGCGCCCAATCATCAGTGCTACCAGCGGATCCCACCAACTGCTGTGATTCATCACCACAATCACCGGCCCGCGATGCGCCGCAAGACTCGCCAGCGAATCACGCGTCCCCTTCGCGATTCGCAACGCATGAAACGACTTGCGAAACATCCGCCGCACATACCACGCAAAAAACTTGATGAATCGCTCGTCATACGTGCCCACCAGCGCGATGTCCCCTCGGCGACTGTCACTGCTCGCAGTGCTCGCCGAAGAGTCAGACACAGATTGTGATTCACGCAATTCAACCATGCTGCGCCCGCGCCTCATCCAAAAACTCAACACCCCGCCGCAAATGCGGAATCACAATGCTCCCGCCGACGATCAGCGCAACATCCAGACACTCCCAGATTTCCTCATCCGTGCAACCCGCGTTCACACACTGATCAATGTGATACGCGATGCAATCATCGCATCGCAGCACCGCGCTGGCGACCAACCCCAGCAGCTCCTTCGTCTTGGCATCCAGTGCGCCGGGCTCATACGTCTGCCCATCCAACCGAAAAAATCGCTTCGTGACCAGCGTACCGCCTTGAGCCACGCCGCCAGCATCACTGCCCGCACCCGCCGCCGCTCGCTCAGCATCATCTCCCAAAATCCGTGCGTTCATCTTCGTGCGATAAGCCTGAAATTGCTCGTAGCGTCCCATGTGCGAAGATAGGACACGACCCGGCGGCTGCGTCAAACACAATTCTCCACTCCCACGAAAAGCTGGCCAATGTTTGCCCAACAACCATCAATCTTGCACGTACAAACCCCGCCCCGGCTCCTCAAGCCCCTCTAGAATCCACCCCTATGCCCACCGCGGTCATCAGTGATGTTCACGCCAACGCCGTCGCACTCAAAGCTGTGCTGGCAGATATCGACGCGCGCGGCATCCAGCGCATCATCTGTCTTGGCGACACCGTCGGCTACGGCCCTGACCCTCTCGAATGCGTCGACATCGTGCGGGCACGGTGCGCCTGGAGCCTGCTCGGCAATCACGATTTCGCCGTGCTTTACGAGCCCACCAACTTCAACCCCAACGCCGAACTCGCAACGCATTGGACGCGCGAACAGTTTGAGACCGAAACCGACGAAGCCAAAAAAGCCTCGCGCTACGAGTTTCTCAATCACCTCAAGGTGCGCGTCGCCGAGCACATCGGTGCTGACGGTCCCCAGCCCATGAGCAGCACACCCACTGCCATGCGACAACTGCTCGCCGTCCACGGCTCGCCTCGCAAGCCCATCAACGAATACATCTTTCCTGAAGATGCCGCGAACAACCCCGACAAGCTCGAAAGTATTTTCGATCGCGTCCAAGGCATCTGCATCGTCGGCCACACCCACGTGCCGGGCGTCTTCACCAATGAACCTGACTTCTATTCGCCCATGGAACTAGGCGAAACGGGCTACCGCTTCCGTGATGGCGAAAAGGCTGTCATCAACGTTGGCAGCGTGGGGCAGCCGCGTGACCGTGACAATCGAGCCAGCTACGCAATCCTGCACGCCACGCACGTCGAGTTTGTACGCATCGCCTACAACATCGACGAAACCGCTAATAAAATTCGCTCGGTATCCCAGTTGCCCAGCAGTCTCGCCGACCGTCTGTACACGGGCGAGTAAAAGCTACTCCCAAACCTGGAAGCAAACTGCCTCCCGTCCGGCGGGATCAGTTCAACTCGGTTTTCAAGCTTTTCTTCTTCGCGATCTTTGCGTGCTTTGCGGTGAACTTCGCTTTGGAAGAGCCTCGAAGCCACGTCGAAAAAACGCAAAGCCGCCGCAACCCCAATCGTCGACAATCTCATCAGTCGCCATGTCGTTGCCGCAGTTTGGCGCTCAGCCTCCCAATCAGGTGAGCCCGCTCAACCTCATTCACCCAATCCTGCAACGTCGCCGCGATCTCATCGCTCGCCACCGGCGCGCCCGGCAACATGCACGCGGCACCCAGCGCCTTCTGCGCCTGCGCTCGAAGCCGCGACAGCGACTTGTCGCCATACAGACTGAGAAACTCAAAATCTTCGTTCAAGAAAATCACCGTGGGCACGCGGTTACCGCCGCAGATTCGCAAGGCATCCGACAACACCTTCTGCTCGTCACGATCAACCAGCCGCAACTGCAACGCCTGCGGATTCACGCCGGCAATGTGATCCAGCATCGGCACTTGCTGCACGCAATCGCCGCACCAGATACCCGAGATGACAAGAACATTCACCCGCCGGGTCATGCCCGCCATCACATCGCGCTGCCCGCCCGTCAGTTGCACCTTCTGGTGAAAAGCCCGCCAAGATTGCTGCTGATCGGCGGTGCCCGAAGCAACGTAATCGCTATAAGTAAACCCTGTACCAAAAATCGACTTGAGATGGGCAGCATCGAGCATCCTCGTGAGATGCTCTGGACTGAGCATGGTTACAAAGGCCAACGCGTACGCAGCAAGCAGCCGCCATCTGGCCTGCATGCACTACGTTTCAAGTTGTGTTCATTGCAAGTGCCAGCTAAACGCCAGCCCGCGATTCAGTCCGGACCCGACTCTTCAACGACCGCAGGGAACGACGTGTTGCTATCAAACCACGTCCAAGCCGCCGTAACAGAAGCCGCCGTCGCACTGTTCACGTCCGTCGGCAGCGACGCTAGCAATCGCCTACTTGGATCAGAAAACCACAACACCGACAAATCTGCACGGAAGAAATTCGAACCCACTTCGTGATTGAAGTCATCGCGAACGCGCATGCCATCGGCGATTAGGCTTGTTTGCTTCGGATCGATCTCGAATAGGACGCGTGTCGAGGCGATAGGCCGACCTGTCCAGCGATCAATTCCCGCCGGACCTTCGCCGCGGTAGTGGTAGTTCACCACGATCTCGCCCTCATCCCCATTCCATCGGTCGGCATAACTCTTGAATCGATGCTGGCCGCGGTGGCTCGGGCAATAGAAAACCTGTGCCGCAGTCGTGTACTGGCTCGAGTACAAAATCCCCAACCCATCCCACGTCACCTCGGTGCTCATCGAACTCTGCTGTTCCGCACCTAGCTTCGCACTGATCATCTGTTGAGGCATCTTGCTCGCCAGTATTCGTGAGCGGATAAATTCACTCGGCGGCAAGTAACCCTGATAATCGTCGGCATAACTCAAAATGCCAATTCCAATCTGACGAATGTTACTCTGACACACCACACGCCTTGCGCTCTCGTTCGCTTTCCGCAAACTCGGCAACACGATAGAAATGAGCAGAACGATGACCGCGATACTCACCAGCACATCAAGCAACGTGAATCCCCCACGTGCTCGCTGATTCAGGCCTGTCGTCTGATTCGGGTTGTTTCCACGAACTCGCATCGCCTGTGCATTCCTCTTTCGCGATACAAACCGGACCGACGTGCTACCTATCCCAGCCCGGCTCCCTCCTCCAACTCCAACAGTCTAACAGAATTTCGAGAGCGCACAAGGAAGATTTCATAAATTGCAACACCCTTACACAACACGTACTTGTGTGCTTTTCGTTCGGTTTGCAATAACTCTTTGCCTTTGACGTATTTCTGATGCTCGCGGCAACCTCTCTGTCTCGCCTTGCGTATCAGGATTCGACTCTCTTTTTCTTCGTTTAGGTGTTAGTCAGGTATTCACTCCCTGACCAGTCAGACAAGGATGCCCAAATCATGGGGGCAGGCCGGTCCCAATCCGATCCGACTCGTGCCGACATGGCGCTCATGCAGCGCGTGGCGACGAACGAAGAGGCCGCAATCGCGGAACTCTACGACCGTTTCGGTTCTTTGGTCTACCGCATGGCCGTCCAGGCCCTTCCTTCCAAGACTGAAGCCGAAGACGCAGTGCAGGAAGTCTTCATCCGTCTGTGGAGGACGGCTGGTCGGTACGACCAGGAAAAAGCGGCGTTGGTCACATGGGTCATGCTCATCAGCCGACGCCACTTGGTGGACAAGCTCCGGCGCAATCGCGCCCGCCTCAAAGCGACCAGCTTGGATCACCCGCTCTCCACAGCCGCGCCGGAGGCCTCGCAATCGGCCTCTCGCCTGGATCAGGACGATCGGATGATTGGTTTGATGAAACGGATCGACGCTTTGCCCGAACTTCAGAAGACCGTTGTCAAGCGGGCTTACTTGGGCGGACAAACGTTGAGGCAGATCGGGGAGGAGCTGAACACGCCTCTTGGCACAATCAAGAGCGCACTCAGCAGGGCACTGGTTCGACTTCGTGAAAGAACCGGTGAGGAGATTACGGTATGACTTTGCGTGAATTGCTCGAAAATGCCAACCTCGCAGGCCTGGGCCTGCTCGACCAAGACGATCAAATCGCCTTCGAAAAGGCTCTGGCTATCGCCCCAGAATCGGTGCGCCGCCACGTGATCGCTGAACAAGCCCGCTGGAGCGGTGGCGGCGAACTCCTGCCCGCCGTGCAGCCCGATGCCAGCCTGCGCCATCGCGTCATCGACGCTGTCAATGTCGCCATCGTCGATGCGGAACTCGCTCAGTCCGACGCCCATATGGAACTGGTCGAAACGGGCCATCGCCGCCGCAGCGGCTCCATCTGGCGTGCAACTTCGCTGGGCCTGCTCACGGCATGTATTGTGCTGACTGGCTCGTTCCTCTACGTCGTCCAAAGCAACAAAGCCGTCATCGCTGGCAACGGCAACAACCAAGCCCTCGGCGAATACGTCTACGGCTTCGGCTCTGAATTCACCGACGCGATCTTCGATCCCGCAACCAAGCGCATTTTCCTGACCGCCAACGAAACCGGCTTCGAAGGCCGCATCTCCATCTTCTCTCACCCCGACTGGCAAAAGGGCCGCGCCTTCGCAGAGTCACTGCCCGCTCGCGAAAACGAAAACTATCGCCTCGTTGAACTCGACGCCAACAACCACGTCGTTCGCGAACTCGCCACCTTCGACGGCGGCGTCCAAACCCAAACCCGCGAAGTCGTCAAAATCAACACCGGCTCACGCGTCGCGCTGGTCATCGTGGCCGTCAACGCCCCAGCCACCGCCGACCGCGTCCTGCTCATCGGAACCGCATAACCCAGCGACCGACGCTGAACCAAGATCGACGAGAGGTGAGAAGCCCTTGCGCAAGCAAGGGCTTTTTCCATTCCCCTCCCTCGCTTCTTCGCTTCTTCGCTCCTTCGCTCCCTCGCTCTTCAAGCGGCCTTCCGCTGCTGCTCATTCTGCTTCTGCTTCGGCACTTCCGTTTCCTTCAAGAACTCCGGCGTACCCCACTTGGCATCATCAAGCAACTGCGCCACCTGCGTGTCGTGTTCAAACTTGGTCTTCGCGCCCGCAAGCTTCTTCCACAACAGCAAAGCGGTGCCAAAGCAAACAACCAAACCCGTACCCAGCATCGCGAGCGCCCAGTACAGCCGCGTGTTGTCCAGCGGCTCATTGCCTGTCTTCGCAGCCTCCGCAATCTTCGTCACGCTGCCATCAACTCGCGCCGTCTGCGCGGCGTTCGCCTGACTGGTAAACGCAACCGTCAACACATCAAGCTCACGCTCCGTTCTCGTCGAGCCATAGCCCGTCAGCGTCAGCACCATCTCGCCCGGATTGCGTTGATCCGCGTTGAGTCGTGTGTCAATCAGTTGCTTCACCGCCGCCGGACTCGACAACTCTGCCATCCCCACGCGCGCATATCGCTCGCCCGCGATCTGGTGGAATCGCGGATCGTTCAGCACCTTCTCGTGATACGTCTTCCACTCACTCAGTTCCTTGGCGTTCAATTCGCGACCACGACCATCCGCCGTTATCATCGAAGTCGCCATGAACCGCGACGGTGCAAGCTGCTGCGCCAAAGCCCACGAAAGCCCGCCCAAGATCGCAACTGTCGCAACCGCGCTGAGCATCAGAACGCCCGACTTGGTCTTCGCCTTCGAGCTCTGCAAACGCTGCTCAGCTTCAATGATCCGCTGCCGGGCACTCGAAAGCTCCGCACGCTGCTTGAGCACTTGTTCCGTCTGCTCATACCGACGCCGCAAAGCTTCGCCGCCCTTGCGCACCTTGTCAACTTGATCACGCACCAGGCGTCGCATCAAACGCACGCGCCCATCGCGCCGCGCGAGCGACTCGGCACTGCGCCAACCGCTATACCCCGAATGCAGCCGCGGCCCACGCTCTTGAAACTTGCCAGCATCAGGCTCCACACCCACATTCGCACTCTGCAACTGCGAAATGCGCGCCGCCGATTCTTCCAGCCGCGTGTTCATGTCTTCAATCTGCTCTCGCAGCGACTTGCGATGCTCAACTTCTTCCTTCAGCTTGCTCCGCAGCATGTTCACCACTTGATCAGCTTCACTGGTTTCGCCGCTCAACCGCGATGTCACTTCATGCAACCGAACGGTCTCGCCGCGTTCAATCGACCAAAGCTGTTCATACTCCTCCACCACATCACGCAGGTTCGTCACCAGCGAATGCTTGTCATCGCGCTCGCGATCAAGTTGCTCAGTCAACTCGCAAACTCGCTCGTGCACGCCCATCTGGCTCTGACTGCGTGCCTCGGTAAGTGCAGAATCCAGCGTATTTTTCGCAACTTTTTCCCAATTCAGCCGCTCTTCCGACAGCTTCGCATGCAAATCAGCAATCAGTTGCTCTCGCTCCTTCGCATGCCGCACGCTCAGCTCTTCACGCTCGCGCACAAACGTCGCGGCTTCTTCCTTCAGCCGCTCCACATCACGCAGCGCATGCGCCAGTTCTCGCCCACTCGCATCAAGCTGCGCCTGCGATTCTTCATACTGCTTGCGATTGGCCTCAATTTCTGACTTCCACTTGTCCGCTGCATCGCTCGCGCTGGCTTGCTCCTGACTAATCATCTGCCACAGATTGCCAACATGATCCTCAAGCTGCTTGTTCTGCTCACGAAGCTGCGCCGCAGCCTTCGCACTGCTCGCGGCGTCCTTAGTCGCGATATTGAACTTCTCGCGAAGCTGCCCAAGTTCCTGCGTCGCGGCATGCAGCTTCTGCTCCAGCGTACCCGAACCACTACGAACGCCCGCAAGTTCTTGCTCGAGCGCCGCGAGGGACTTTGCCTGCTGCTCAATCGTCTGCGCATTCGCGCCCAGTTCATGCGTCTGCGTCGCGTTGTCCGTGCGCACATCGTCAAGCAGCTTCGACAAATGCTCGACTTCATGCGACTTTTCATCCACACGAATCTGCAGCGCCGCCACAACACTCATCTGCGCCTGCAATTCCCCAGTGACATTCCCCAGCTGTTCACGCGCCTGCTGCAACTCCGTCGATGTCTCATCAAATCGCCGCGCAACTCTCGCAAAATTCTCCGCAGCGTCGCTCGCCACATGCTGCTGATACTGCGCCTGCTTCTCGAATTCCGCAGCTTTGCTCTCAAACTCCGACACACGATTCGCCTGCTGCGCAGCTTGCGCCTCAAGGCTCGCCGCATGCTTCTCAAACGCCGCGGCCTGCTGCGCGTTCTGCGTCGATTCCTTCTCCCACTTCTGGCTCTCGCTCTGCCACTGCTTCACGCTCGCCACCGCATCCTGCAACTGCTTGTCAAGTTGCTTGAGCGCACTCGTGTGCTCTTCGCTCAGTTGCCGAGACGCGTATGCATGCCGCTCGCGCTCTCGCTGCAACGTCTGTTCCATCTCGTTCAATCGCGCATTCGCATCACCAAACTCCGCCTGCGCCTTCGCAAGCTGAGCCTCGCGCGTACTCACATCACTCCTCAGCCGCTCAATCTCGCCGCGTTCTTGTTCCAGTTGCTGCGCATGCGCCGCCAGTTCCTTCGACCGCGCATCCAGCTTCTCGCCCGCTGCCTGCAGCATCTTGCGCCGCTCATCAAGCTCGCCAGCCCGGCGTGCCAACTCCTGCGCCTGCGCTTCCAGCGCCGCTCGCTGCTTATTGATTTCCTTGCTCGCCTGCTCCACCGCCGCCTGATCGCGCTCGTGAGACTCCTGATTCGCCTTCGCCGCCGCTTCCAACGTCTTGCGCTGCTTGGTCAGTTCCTCCTCGCGCTTCGCAAGGTCCGCGCGCGAGCCATCCAGCTCATGCGCCTGCGCCTCAAACTGCCGCATCAGCGTTTCCAGTTCGCTCGTCTTCGACGCAAGCTGCATATCGCGCTGCGCAAGCTCATCCTCGCGCGCCTTGAGCTGGCTCTGCAGCGCCTGCCGCTGAATGAACAACTGCTTCAGCGAGCCCAACCCCGTTTCAAACTCGCCCAGCATGCGCAGCATGTCATCCTGCTCGCCAGAAGCAGGCGGGTTCGCGGAGGTTTGACCTTCGCTCTCGGGTTGATTCAGCGGCGTGGCTCGACGGCGTTCGCTTGCCATGGCGACCAATCTCCTGCCCAGCGTCGCACAAGCGAACGCAGGGCGCATGACCTTGTTGCCAATGAAGCATCGCGCTGCACAGGCTGTCGCGCATATCGACGTACAAGCAGCCCGACTGAACCACCGTCCGGAAAGAGGTGCGCAATTGCCGTCAACACCAACCGAGCATAATGCCACACGCCGATCAATTGCCGAATATCCAGTGCTTCCGCGAGGTTTTCCCCGCCCGCGTCCGGAAATTCACGTGCGATTGCATTCTCACATTCCGCCGTTCCGATACAATCTCTCAAATCCCGTCAGGCTGTGGGCACAACCAACGACTCACAGACGTATACAAACCTGCCTCACACGATCAGTCCCCATCACGCTCCCACGGAGATTCCCCATGAAGCTTTCCAGCATCGCCAGCATCACCGCCGTCGTCGCAGGCCTCCTCGGCGTCGGCATGGGTGGTTACAACCTCATCAGCACCGGCTGCCCGCTGGGCACGTGCGATGCTCCCGTCGCAACCACCACCGTCAGCGCCGAGCAAGAACACAGCTGCGCCCTCGGTTGCGGCCATGAAAGCCACGCCAGCTCCGAAGTCGTCGCCGCCCGCGCAGTCGCCGAGAAAGACGCAAACGGCTGCTACTCGAATACCAAGCTCTGCAGCGAAGCCGAAGTCATGGCCGCCGGCAGCGTGAGTGAGAAGAAAGATTGCGACACCACCAAGTGCGAAAAGACAACTTGCGACAAGGGCGAAACGTGCTGCAAGAAGGGCGAAAAGGAAGAAGCCCCCAAGGACCCCGCGTAAGCCATCTCGCAACGCAGCCGGTACCTCTCGTCCCATCCACGTTGTTTTCTGCAGGTCAGCCCACGGCTGACCTTTTTCCTTTTCGACTCAATTCGTACCGTTGCAGTCTCATCGCGTGTCACGCAAAAGACGGAGCCGAATCATGCCCACTTTCCTGCTCAAAACCGAGCCCTCCGACTTCTCCTTCGCCGATCTCCTCCGCGACAGAACCTGCGTCTGGACAGGCGTCGCCAATCCGCAAGCCCGCATCTTTCTGCGAACCATGAAACTCGGCGACAGCGCGCTGATCTACCACACAGGCGACGCAAAAGCCATCGTCGGCCTCGCGAAAGTCACCAAATCCGCCTACGAAGACCCCTCGCAACCAGGCCTCAACGACGAAGCAAAACCCAAAGCCCCCGTCGTCGATCTCGCGCCAGTCAAAGCCGCAAAATCCCCCGTCACGCTCGCCGCCATCAAAGCCGACAAACGCTTCGCCGATTTCGCGCTCGTCAAAAGTTCCCGCCTCAGCGTCATGCCCGTCCCCGCCGACCTCGACAAGATTCTCCGCACCCTCGCCGGCCTCTAAGCCGCGCACGCGAAGCTATCCGGACTCACATCAAAGCAATCCGTTGCACCCTCAACGCATCACCGCGTTACGACGAACCACTACCGCGCGCCAAGCTCGCAATCGCCCGCTCCATCAGCCGGTCGTGCGTCCGCATCATGTCCACGTTCGCATCAACCTCGCGCGCCGCGCTGGTCATCCGCATGAGCGCCTCGACCTCATTCACACCCGAGTCCTCCACCGCCCCCTGCCGCAGCGTCCCAGTCGCCGTTTTCTTGTTATCCATCATCGCAGCAGTCGGCGAGAACATGCTCTGCCCAACCTTGCGCAAGCTCTGCTCATTCTGCACTTCAACAAGCTGAAGTTGCGCCACCGTGCGCCCATCTTGCATCACCCGCCCCACCCCGTCAATCGTCACCTTCCCCTTATTGTTCAGCGTAATCGAATTGCCATTCACGCCCAGCACAGGCAACCCAGTCCCCGCCATCACCAGTTCACCGTTCGCATTGATCGCCAGCCGACCATCGCGCGTCAGTCGCACCTGGTCCGCCCCATCGCTGCTCGAATCTCGCGCCACCAAAAAGCCCTTCCCCTCAATTGCCACATCCAAATCCCGCCCACTCACGCGAATGCCGCCCTGCCCAAAGTGAATCCGATTCGGATTTAGCAGCACCCCGCCACCAAGCCGCTCAAGCATCTGATTGCTAGGCAGCCAGCCCACGCCATCTTCCTCTCGCACCGCAGGTCTCGCATACTGACTCGGCACATCCGGCTTGAACCCCACCGAATCCATGTTCGCGAGGTTGTTGGCAAACACATCCTGCCGGTACAACGCCGTCAAAGCACCCGACGCCGAGATTTGCAGCCCTTGACTCACACCCTTCCAATCGCAACTGGCGTGCCGCTACCAGTTGCCACAACCCGCCAACACTTATCCATGCTCATCGCCGACCTCGCCGCTCTCATGCAATCCCTCGCCCCCCTTGCCTACGCCGAGCCCTGGGACAAAGTTGGCCTGCTCGCAGGCGACGCCACGCGCGAGCTCAAAGGCCCCGTCCTGCTCACGATCGATCTCAACGAAGCCGTCCTCGATGAAGCCGCCCGCATGCACTGCGGCGCAATCATCGCCTACCACCCGCCCATCTTCGAACCCCTCACCAAAGTCACCAGCGCCACGCCACGCCAACGCGTCATCCTCCGCGCACTCGAGGCCCAAATCGCCCTCTACTCCCCGCACACCGCCCTCGACGCCGTCGCCGGAGGCGTCACCGACTGGCTCTGCGAAGGCATCTCAGGCAGCACCCAAAAAGATCGCATCGCCGGCGACTGCCGCGCCCTCGCCGCCCACGCCCACAACCCCGCCACCCAGCAAGTCAAAATCGTCACCTTCGCACAAGCCAAAGACGTCGAGCTCATCCGCAACACCATGGCCAGCGCGGGCGCGGGCCAAATCGGCGAATACAAAGTCTGCTCCTTCACCACGCCAGGCGAAGGCACCTTCCTCGGCAGCGACAAAAGCAATCCCACCATCGGCCAATCAGGCGTCGTCGAACACGTCAATGAAGTCCGCCTCGAAATGGTCTGTGGCAAAAGCGCTCTCCCCGTCGCCCTCGAAATGCTCCGCAAGTTCCACCCCTACGAAGAACCCGCCATCGACGTCTACGAACTCGTCCCCCAGCCCCGCCGCACCGTGGGCAGTGGCCGCAAACTCACCCTCGACAAACCCGTCACCGTGCGCGAACTCGCCGAACGACTCAAAACTTTCATCGGCGCAACCAGCGTCCGCTACGCACTCGCGAGTGATTCAGCCCAGGCAGGCGACACCGCCGACAAACCCGTCCGCATCGTGGGCGTCGTCCCCGGCAGCGGCGAAAGCCTCAGCAAACTCGCCCGCAGCGAAGGCTGCGAATGCTTCGTCACCGGAGAAATGAAACACCACGAAGTCCTCGGCGCCCTCAACGCCGGCATGCACGTCATCTTGGGAGGCCACACCAGCACCGAACGCGGCTACCTACCAAGACTCAAAGCAAAAATGGAAACAGCCGCAGCGCAACGCGGACTGACCGGCCTTCGCGTCGTGCAAAGCGTCGTGGACAAAACGCCGCTGGAAACGCTCTAAGAAAAGTGCCCGAGCATCTCCGCTCGGGCACTTATCACGACAATCTACTTTCTTCTTCTTTGCGCTCTTCGCGTCTTTGCGGTGAACTCCGCCTTGAGATCACGGCAACTGCCTCAAGGCTTCACCCCCAACACCGCCGCGCGACTGAGATACTCCGCCGCCGCCGCCTCCACAAACGCCTCCAACTTCATCGCCCCAAGGTCCTTCTCCTCCCCGCGCGCCCGCAAGCTAATCGTCCCATTCTCCGCATCACGCGGCCCCACAATCGCGAGGTAAGGCACGCGCAGCTCCGCCGCCGCCTTGATCTTCCCTTGCACGCGATCGTTGCTCGTATCAATCTCCGCCCGCAGCCCCGCCGCTTGCAGCGCCGCATGCACCTTCATCGCATACTCGTTGGTCTTCTCACTAATCGGCAGCACGCGCACCTGCTCGGGGCTCAGCCACAGCGGGAACGCGCCCGCAAAGTGCTCAATCAGCACGCCGCAGAACCGCTCCATGCTGCCAAACGGCGCGCGGTGAATCACCACAGGCCGCTTCTTGCTGCTGTCTGACCCGATGTACGAAAGATCAAACCGGATCGCCATGTTGTAATCAACTTGCACCGTGCCAAGCTGCCACTCGCGACCAATCACATCCTTCACCACAAAGTCGATTTTCGGCCCATAAAACGCCGCTTCGCCAGGCTCTTCACTAAACGGCACACCCAGGCTCTTCGCCGCATCTCGGCAAGCCGCCTCCGCCTTATCCCAGTTGTCCTTGCTGCCCGTGTACTTGTTGCTGTCGGGATCGCGCAGCCCCACGCGCACGCGATAGTCCTTCATGCCGAGCGTGCCGAAGATCACCTTCACCAAGCTCAAGCACCCCTGAATCTCCGCCGGCACCTGCTCTTCAGTGCAGAACAAGTGCGCATCATCCTGCGTAAACCCGCGCACGCGAGTCATGCCGTTGAGCTCACCACTCTGCTCCCAGCGATACACCGTGCCAAACTCCGCCAATCGCACCGGCATGGTGCGATACGAGTGCGGACTGCTCGCAAAAATCTTCGCATGGTGCGGACAGTTCATGGGCTTGAGCATGAAGCCTTCAATCAGCTTGTCATCCGGCAGCACGCGCGACTTCTCAATCGTCTCCTTGCCCGTGCGCTCATTGATCCCCTTCGCCAGTCGCTCACTCACGCCTTCCACGCGATGAATCATCTCCGCGCACGAGCAGCCGGCCGCCGACAATTGCTCCAATGCATCGCGCTCAATGATCGGGCTGAACTGGCTCTCCTTGTAATACGGAAAGTGCCCGCTAGTCTTATACAACTCCAGCCGCCCAATATGCGGCGTAAACACCTCGGTATACCCCTGCTTGCGCAGCTCACCCGCAATGAACTGCTGCAATTCCTTGCGAATGATCGACCCATTCGGCGTCCACAAAATCAACCCCTGCCCCACATCTTCATCAATGTGGAACAAGTGCAACGCCTTCCCGATCTTGCGGTGATCGCGCTCCGCCGCTTCCTCGCGCTGCTTCAAATACGCATCAAGATCCGCCTGACTCGCGAACGCCGTGCCGTACACGCGAATGAGCCGATCGCTGGTCTCATCACCATGCCAATACGCACTCGCAAGGCTCATCACCTTCACCGCGCCAATACGCGAAGTGCTCGGCACATGCGGCCCCCGGCACAAATCTTCCCAGTTCTTGCCGGGAGTACCAGTCGCATAAAACGACAGGACGGCAGAGCGCGCTTCCGCCGCCGCATTCCCCTCACTAAACGCCGCCTTCTTCCCCTGATACACACTGCTCGCCATCCCCAGCGCCCGCTCCGCATTGTCCACCTTGTACTTGTTCCCCTCAGCCTGCAACTTCTTCAAGCCTTCAACACTCGCCACTTCATAGCGCGTAAACGCCCGATCCTCTTTCAAAATCTCCGCAATGCGCTTGTCAATTGCCCCAAACTCATCACTGCTGAACTTCTTCCCCGCCGGCACAAACATGTCATAGAAAAACCCAGTATCCGTCGCCGGCCCATACGCCAACTGCACGTCTTTCCCCAGCACATCCTGAATCGCCTCGGCCATCACGTGTGCCGCGCTGTGACGAATGAGCTGCAACGCCTCACCGCTCGCCGCCTGCCCAGGCTTGGGCGCCGTGATGATCGCAACCCCCGCATCGCGATCAATCATCGCCGACAAATCACGCAGCTCCCCATCCACCTTCACCGCGAGCGCCGCTTTCGCCAGCCCCGCGCCAATGCTCGCAGCCACTTCAAGGCCGCTCACAGGTTTGTCGAACGATTTGGTTTTGCCGTCAGGAAGAGTGATAGTGGGCATGGGAAAGAATCCAGAGCAAGAAGGAAAAAGGAAATGCAAAACGGAGTTGGATCAAGTTATGTCAACAAGTTATGTCAATGAGTCGAGCCAGACGGAGCATACAGCCGCAGCGCCTCACACTTCGGACACCGATACGCCACCACCTTCAACGCTGCCTTAATCTGCCGAGGGCTAACTTCGCCGGTCCAGTTGCTCCATTCCGGGTCTCCTTCAGACCAATGTGGCAGGTTGGTGGAGTTGCCCGGGCCGCGTTCAGTCATGAAGCCACGCACCATCGCCACCTGACACACCAAACACACCGGATTCGCCGCCATGATCGCGTTCTCCTAATGCCCAGTCCCCAATCCCTAATGCCTATTCAAGAAAAAACCCGGCGATTCTTCGCCGGGTTCCTCATGCATGCTCACACCACACGCGTCATCGGCGACAGCCGCGTGTAGTCCAAATCGTCGTCGAAGTCGCCATCGCCATAAGCAATGATAGCCCTCGTTCGCCCCTCCCTCGCTCCCCCGCTCCCCACTACTTCGGCACCGGCTTCCCATTCCCATCCAGCGCAATCCGAATCGTCTCCCCGTGTTCACCATTTTCCGCCTGCTTGCGATCATTCTCCCGCTGATCCGGGAAGTACTTGTCCTCAAACAACTCCAAAATCACCAGCGTGAACAGCGCCGCCGCCGTCAGCCCTCGCACCGCTTTCTTGTTCTGAATCACCGCCCCCGCCCCCAAAAATCCGATCCCGCCCATCAGCCCTTGCAGCACGAGCGAGATATCCGCGCTCGACAGCGGACCCGTCGCCCCCAGACGAATCGCCTCTTGCCCCGCCAGCATAAGCCCCGCCGATCCCAAGTTAATCAAAATCATCGTGCGAAACCCCACTGGTCGATTCTTGCGCTCCCGCTCCAACCCCAACAGCACACCCAGCCCCAACGCCGCCCCAAATCGCAAGCATGTTTCACCCTGCGTAACTAAATCCGTACAAAAACAATACGAAAGATTAAGATTATGTCAAGCAACTTTCTACAAAGCGACGGATAACTCTTCAATCCCCCGCACAGGGTACACTGACCTCGGTACACTTTCCGCGTAGGGTCCATGTTCCGATAGGTGTTCTTGAGAAGGGAACTCAGATGAAAATGCGTGCCTCGTTGTCGCTGCTGAGTGTGTTATCGCTCGCAGCCGGTCTTGTCCACGCCCAAGTCAATCCCCCCTCCCGCTTCGTCCTTGAAGCACCCGACGTCGGGCTCAACATCAGCCGACTCCTTGACTGGAACTGGTCACTCCCCATGACCGACCTCGTCAAGCAAAGCCGCAACTTCGGTTCACCCCAGGTCACCTATGACGGCAGTTGTCCTGTCGATGCCAACGGCTGGCCCACCCAAGATTTCGGCATGTGGTTCGCGACCCTGCCCATCAACTACGGCGCAGGCGGCACCTATAAGCTCAGCATGGAATGTGCCAACATTCCCAGCTTCGACCTCCACGCACCTGGCGCAACCATCACCAACCTCGCGCGTGATCCCGTCACGGGCATCGTGACCGGCGACGTCTTCTATCCCAACGCTACGCAGAACTTCTCCATGTCCGTCACCAACACGGGCGGCGGCGCACGCAACATCAAGCTCATCGCCCCCAACTCCCCCACCACCAGCGCATTCACGCCCTGGTACAAGAACCACCTCAACCTCGGCGGCGGCGTCCTGCGTTTCATGGACGCCAACGAAACCATGTCCACGACAGTCAGCACATGGGCCAACCGCACCAAACCAACCAGCGTGCGCTGGCGCGGAACCACCAGCACGGGCATCCCCTACGAAACGTGCATCGAACTCTGCAACGAGCTCAACACCGACTTGTTCATCAGCGTCCCCGGTCGCGCCAACGACACCTTCGTGCGCGAACTCGCTCGCCTCATCCGCGACAACCTCAACCCCAACCTCTCCGTCTACGTCGAATGGTCCAACGAAGTGTGGGCAACCAACACGCAAACCGGCCGCGAAAACCGCGACGCCGCCATCGCTGAAGTTGCAAACCTTCCCGACAGCAACCTCGACTACGACGGCAGCATCAACCAGACGCACTGGCTCTGGCGCCGGTACGCACGCCGCGCGCTGCAGATCAGCGAGATCTTCCGCCAAGAGTTCCCCGCTGGCAGCATGTTCACACGCGTGCGCCCCGTGCTTTCGGGCCAAAACGCCCGCGATGAGCAGTATCTCAACATGCTCAACTACATCCAAGCCAACTACGGCCCGCCCGCCAACTACTTCCACGCCCTCGCCGTCGCGCCGTACTTCGAGAACAACGTCAACGACGCAATCAACCCCTCGCTCGAATTCGAAGAGTTCATCACAGGCCTGCATACCAGCATCAATAACTGGCGCACCAGCCTCCAGTGGGAACGCTACGCGGCCTACAGCGTCTGGTACGGATTCGCTCCCATGGTCGCCTACGAAGCTGGTGTTGACACCCGCGGCCTCAACAACGTTGACGTGAAGCGCGAAGTTCACGGCTCACCCCAGATGCGCACCCTCATCAACAACTATTACGACGCTTGGCACGGCGCAGGCGGCGGCACGTCCGCGTGGTTCAGCAGCGGCGCAGGTCCGTACGCGGGTGATAGCTTCGACGGATACATCCTCACCGAAAACATCTTCGGCCCCGCAACAAACAAAGAACTTGGTCTCGAAGACGTCATCGCTCGGGCTCGTCCAAGCTTGTACGCTGGCACGCTCGTCCCCGCCACCATCGAAGCCCGCAAGCACCTGCAGCGCCAAAGCGATTGGCAAGTCAGCCCCCTGCCCAACCCCCAGCAGCTCAACACCAACCAGTACTACGAATACCTCATCCGCAAAGACACCGCTGGCCCCGTTCGCGTCAGCATCATCGCCAGCAGTTGGGAGGCCGACGCCGCCGTCGAAGTGCTCGTCAGCCGCCAAAGCTACGGCAACGTCACCTTCGCCCCAACTGGCCCTGTCAACAACCAGTCCTTCCAAACCTTCGGCAACGTCAACATCAACCTGCCCGCAGGCCTCAGCGTCCTGCGCCTGCGCAGCACCCGCAACGGCGGCTTCTTCGTGAACGCCATCAACGTCGCGTCCGGCGTAGTCCCCTGCGACGGCATCGACTTCAACAACAACACCGTTTTCCCCGAAGATGCCGACGTCATCGACTTCTTCAACGTCCTCGCCGGCGGTGACTGCTCACCCGGCAACACCTGCAACGACATCGACTTCAACAACAACACCGTCTTCCCCGAAGATGCCGACGTCATCGACTTCTTCAACGTCCTTGCCGGCGGCGATTGCCCGTAAGTGTTCGGTTCGGATTAGTCCCAAAATGTCTTTCGCCGCCGTGAAGTTTTGCATCTTCACGGCGATTTTTCATACCTACTCGGGTGATCCCGGCGGATAACCGAATACTCTTTAACTCGAACCGCCGACTCCGGCGAACAGGGAGGTTTCGACATGACTCGCTTGCGCTTGGTTCGTGGGCTTGCCGCCGGTGTTGCTCTCTGCGCCGGGTTTGCCGCCGTTGCACAATCTCCGTTTCTCACCCAGTCGCGCATCGGCGCGGGCGTCGAAAGCCTGCGCGACTGGTCGCGCTCGCAAATGCTCGCCGACCTCGTCTACTCAGGCCGCGCATGGGGCTCGCCCACTGATCCCTGGCAGGGCCAAAGCGGCATCATCCTCGACGCCAACGGCTGGCCTACCCAAGACGCTGGCATGATTTTCATGACCGGACAAGTGCCGAGCAGCGGCCAAGGCGGCATCTACCACTTCTCATTCGAATGCGCCACCCTGCCCGAAGTCCGCCTCGTCGCCAGCTCCGGCACCCTGCAAAACGTTCAACGCGACAGCGTGACCGGCATCGTCACCGGCGAAATCGTCTTCCCCGAAGACGGCACCCAGCTCATGCTGGGCTTCTTCAACACCAGCGACGGCACCACCGGCGGCGTTCGCAACCTGCGTCTCCTGCGCCCCGGCGCAACGCCAGGACAGCTCTTCACCCAACGCTTCATCGACCACGTCAATCGCTTCGACATCCTGCGCTTCATGGACACCAACATGACCAACCAGACCACTGTCTCGCAGTGGTCCAATCGCACACAAATGACTCAGCCAAACTGGCGCTCGCGCACCGGCATGCCCTACGAAGCCGAAATCGCTCTGTGCAACACGGTCGACGCCGACATGTTCATCTGCGTCCCCCACCTCGCCGACGACAATTACATCCGCCAACTCGCCCGCCTCATTCGCGACACGCTCGAACCGCAGCGCAACGTCTACGTCGAGTTCAGCAACGAAGTCTGGAACATCGGCTTCCAGCAAGGCATCTGGAATCGCGATCAAGCCGCTCTCGAAGTCGCCGCGGGCAACACCAATCTCACCTACGACGGCAACACCAATCCCACCGTCACCCGCTTCCGTCGTTACGCGCGCGAAAGCAAACGCGTCGCCGACATCTTCATGCAGGAATTCAACGTCACCAACCCCCGCGGCCGCGTGCGCCCCATTCTCAGCGGCCAAACCGCACGTCTGGACATCTACGACTATCAACTCCAATACATCAACGACGTCTACGGCCCGCCGCGCAACTACTTCTACAGCATCGGCGTCGCACCATACTTCGAAGCCTGGACGCTCGACACCACCAACCCCAATCTCACCGTCGATCAGTTCATCACAGGCCTCACCGCCGGCGTCGCCAAGTGGAACACCGATCTGCAACTCGAATACCACGCCACCACCGCCGCGTGGTACAACCTCGCACCCATGGTCGCCTACGAAGGCGGCGTTGACACGCGCTTCAACAGCAACCTCAACGTCAAGCGCCTCGCCACCTACGACGAACGCATGTTTGGCCTCTGCAAAACCTTCCTCGACGACTGGCACCGCCAAGTCGGCGGCGACTTCGTCTGGTCCGTCGCGGGCGCTGGCCCCTGGAACATTTCTTCAGGCAGCTACACGCTCACCGAGAACATGCTCGACCAAGCGACAACCAAAATCCGCGCTCTCGACGCCGTCGACGCCGCGCCGCTGCCGCCGCTCGAAGTCACGCGCGTGCCCGGAGTGATCGACGCACGCCGCCACCCCAAGCGCAACCCCGCAACTTGGAGTCAATCCCCCGGCTCCGCCATGCTCCTTCAAGGCCAAGGCTTTGACTACATGGTGCAAACCGATGTGCCCCGCACCGTGCCCGTTACCATCTACCACAGCACGTCCGAAGCCAACGCCAGCGTCACGCTCTTCGTCGGCGGCGTCGAAAACGCCACCGTGCAGTTGCCCATCAACCCCAACCCCAACGCCGTCGAGTTCTTCGCTGCCCAGCCCGTCAACGTCACCTTCCCCGCGGGCGTCAGCACGCTGCGCGTCGTCAGCAATCGCACCCAAGGATTCGTGCTCCAAACCATCATCCTCGGCGGCTGCGACGACATCGACTTCAATCGCAACGGCATCTTCCCCGAAGACCAGGACGTCATCGACTACTTCAACACCCTCGCCGGCGCACCCTGCCCCTACAACCCAGGCCCGTGGGAAGGCTGCGACATCGACTTCAACAACAACGGCGTCTTTCCCGAAGACCAAGACGTCATCGACTTCTTCACGACGCTCGCAGGCGGGACGTGTCCGTAAAGGCGGGTTCACCGCAAAGACGCAAAGAACGCAAAGCAAGGCAAAGCAAGGCAAAGCAAGGCAAAGCAACGCAAAGGCATTTACTGTCGAGGCACCGACGCGCACAGAAAAAAGTCAGGATATTGGATCGGGCCATTCCCTACCCAATTCCTGCCTTTCCCTTTGCGCCCTTTGCGTCTTTGCGGTGAACTCAGTCTTGGAACAGCCCCTAATTGCTAATGCTCCGCGCAGGCGTGTCCTTCACCACCTCACGAATGTACTCCTGAAACTCGTCATGGTGAATCTTCATGCTCGGGTTGCTCACCATGCGCCGAAAGCTCGGCTCAGCCGCAATCGCGCGCATGCGTTTCTCCCAGCTTCGGTAGTAGCTCTCAGGCAGTTGCCCCTCGCGATAACTAAACCACACAATCTCATACACCGACAACTGCATCAAGTTGAAAAAGTACTCGCGCACGTCCTTGTCGCCCGCGAGAAACTCCACATCATGTGAATACGTCCGCGCCAAATGCGGATCATCCACCCGCATCTCGCGCAGGTGCATCTGCAACTCCACCATCTTCGTGAAATTCGCCACGTGCTGCGCCCGCCGCAAATTCCGAAACTGATACGCCGCAAAAACGAGCGACCCAGCGACGCTGATCGCCGTAATGCTCTGAACAACGATGGCAACTTCAGGAAGTGTCATTGTGGCAAGTATTGGATGCATCCCCACCCTCGCGGATACACGCCCGCCACCAACTTCACCGCGCTTTTCAATCTCTTTTCTCCTTCGCGCTCTTTGCGTTCTTTGCGGTGATCTCATGGTTTGTTTCGCCTCAATCCGCCGCCGCCGCTCGCTCCCCCCGCTCCAACCGTGTAAACTTCACCCCTTGCAGGCGAAAGCCCTTGTCCCCTCACGCGGGACCATTCAGGAGTCCTCACATGACACGTGCATTCAGTCGCTCACTCACTTCCGTCACTCTCATCACTTCCGTCACTCTCATCACTTCGCTGCTCGCCGCCGTCGGCATCGCATCCGCCCAGCAAACCACCACCACCTCCGGCATCACCACACCAGGTCTCCAAGAACGCGGCCCGGGCGTCGAAAAATTCTTCCGCATCCGCACACCCGGTGCCGCCACCATCGCCCCCGACGGCTCCCTCTACGTGCGCGACTGGCCCGACGGCGTCTTTCAACTCTTCCGCATTCCTGCAGGTGACAAACCCGCCACCGCCGCCCCCGGCGCACCCATGCAGCAACTCACCAGCTTCAAAGACGGCCTCTCCGGCTACAGCCTCTCGCCCGACGGCAAGCAAATGCTCGTCTTCTTCGCCGCAGGCGGCAACGAACGCACGCAAGTCTCGCTGCTCGATATGAGCAACGCCGACCCCGTCACCAACACCACCCCGCTGCTCGCCAACGACAAAGTCGTCTTCGGCGTCAACCTCTGGCTCAACGATTCCTCCGGCTTCCTCTACACCGCCAACGACACCAAGCCCGACGACTTCCATCTCTACCGCTACGACCTCGCCAGCAAAAAGAGCACAAAACTGCTTGAAAAAGAAGGTAGCTGGGCCGCCGCCGACATCACCCGTGACGGCTCGCGCGTCCTCGTAGGCCAGTTCCGCAGCGCAAGCGACTCCACACTGCAAGAACTCAGCACCGCAACCGGCGAACTCACCAACCTCGCAACCTTCCTCAGTGAAGGCACCACCGCCAGCATCTCCGCCGTCGGCTACATGCCCGATGAAAAGAGCTTGCTCTTCACCAGCGACCACGAAAGCGACGGCATCACGCGCCTCTACCTGCGTGACGCAACCGGCAAAGTCACCAAACCCCTCGCCGCTCTCGACAAGTTTGAACTCGACGGCGCAAGCACCAACGAAGATCGCACGCTCCTCACCGTCTCCAGCAACGAAGACGGCTACGGCGTCATGCACGTCTACCGCTTGCCCAGCTTCGAGCCCGTGCAACTCCCACAAACCCCTCGCGGCATCGTCAGCGCCGCCAGCCTCCGCGGCAACCAACTCATCTACAGCGTCAACAGCGCCCGCGTCCCTGGCCTCGCCTTCGCCTACACCATTCCCGACGCAATCAAACCAGCCGCCCCTCAAGACAATCAAGCCCGCCAAGTCACCTTCGCCGACACCCAAGGCATCGACCTCGCCACACTCTCTGAGCCCAAGCTCATCAAATACAAAAGCTTCGATGGCCTCGAAATCCCCGCATTCATGTATCTTCCCGCCGACTGGAAGCCCGGCAAGCCCGTCCCCTTCGTCGTCGATTATCACGGCGGACCCGAAGGCCAGCACCGCCCCGGCTTTGATCGCGAAGCCCAGTACCTCATCAGCGAAGGCTTCGGTTTGCTGCTTCCCAACGTGCGCGGCAGCAGCGGCTACGGCCGCAACTTCCAGATGATGGACGATTACAAAAAGCGCTGGGACAGCGTCAAAGACGGCGTCTTCGCCGCTCAATGGCTCGTCGATCAGGGCTATGCCACGCCCGGCAAAATCGCCACCTACGGCGGCAGCTACGGCGGCTTCATGTCGGTCGCGACTCTCGTCGAAGATACCGAACGCGTCGAGCGCGGCGAAGCCAAGCAGCGCCTCTTCGGCGCGGGATGTAAAGTCGTCGGCATCGTCAACTTCCAAACCTTCCTGCAAAACACCGCTGGCTATCGCCGCAAACTGCGCGAAGCCGAGTACGGTCCCCTCAGTGATCCGCAATTCCTCGACAGCGTCAGCCCCCTGCTCCGCGCCGACAAAATCAACGCCCCCATGATGCTCGCCCACGGCCTCAACGACCCGCGCGTCCCCGTGGGCGAAGCCATGCAACTCGCCGAAGCCCTCCAACGCCGAGGCTTCGACCCCGAACAAGTCTACTTCCACGACGAAGGCCACGGCTTCGCCAAACTCGAAAACCGCCTGCTCTTCCAAAAGCGATTGTCGAGATTCCTGAAGCGCACCATCGGTCAGTGAGAATCAAGTACAAGCATGACGCGGCCTGTCGAGAGATAGGCCGCGTTTTTCTTCGGGAAGAATGCAATCGTGCTATTGAAGCATGGGTGCGCGCAAGCCAAACATTTGCACAAGTCAAAGTCCGTGCCACAACTCAGCACGCCCGTGAGCATAACGGATGTCCATGCGCGATTTGCCTGCTTTGCAGGGCCGAAACCGTGGGATACATTGCTCGCGGAGGTGCTCCATGCCGATGGTGGTAATTCGCGATAGCTTGACGGCGGGCGGTGAAGACGGCGTCTACGAGCTGGAATTTCCCAGCGAGCAGATGACAGTGCGCGAGCTTATTCGCGAGCGCGTGTACCAGGAAGTGCAGGATTACAACCTCGCAAAGCGCACGCGCAAAATGCTCGTCCAGCCCGACGAGGAAGAAACCGCACGCAACCAGACCGAGCATCGCCCACGGCGCGACGTGGACTGGAAAGCACAGTTTGATATAGCATGCGAGGCGTTCGCCAAGCGATCGTTCCTCGTGCTCGTGGAAGATCGTCAGGTCACGTCGCTCGATGAAAGCGTGACCCTGCAACGCGGCGTGGAAGTGACCTTCTTGAAGCTGGTGCCACTGGTGGGTGGGTGAGGGGCATTGCGTCGCGATATCGATGCATTGTCGCGACACATACTACATGAGCGATGAGCGTGGAGGAGCGAACACATGACGGCAGCCAAGCTGAGTCGGGAGGACGCCAGCGTATTTGACCAATCGACCCGCGAATATGCGGTCGAGAGGCGACTTGATTACTACCAGTACGTACTGGAGATCCCTGACCCAGCCGCCAAAGGCACGGCGTATGCGCTCCACATGCTGCGTCGCATGGTGGAAATGCGTAAAGACTCGCCGGCCGGCTTCGGCGGCGATGCCTTCGGTAAATCGCAGGAGGCAATTGAGCATCGCGAGTTCACCATCCTCCGCAACACGCTGGAGGCGGTGCTCAAGCGGGCGAAACTAACAGCGGCGGACTCGTTCGAACTGCTCGCGCTTTGGCGTGACGTGAGTCCACCGTATGTGAAGAACGCTTTGGTGCGTCCCATCAGCAACGCGGTGGAGCGAGCGAAACTCATCGATGACCCGGCGTTTCTCGCTTGGCTGCCGGACGCGGTTGCTTGTACCAGTCAGATTTCTTCGGCGGACAGGGCGTGGGTAGCTAAAGCCCGGAAGTGGATGGGGCTTGACGATTGCCCATCTTTCTCGCAGGGCGAAGTTTTCGGTGAGGCTGCACAGAATCTCGTCGCGCACGGAGGCTCGCACGCAACAACCTGGGGACGAGTCCTTTCGCACGCGCAGCGGGCAAGCGGTTCCACACCGTCGCGAGCGTGGCTGAAGGAAGCAGCCGCCCTGCTGACGTTGCTCGGCAACAACGAGTTCACGCAGGCGCTCACTGACCTGTTCGCAGCGGCGGAGAAGCCTCGCACTGCTCCCGCGCAGATCAACAGCTACATCACATTCGACGCCGGAAGTTACGAACTCACGGATACATCGCAGGACGTCCTCAAGGGCCTCGCCTGGATGGCCGCCAGCATCGACACGCCCGACATGTCGCGAGCGCTCGGACGGTTGACGCTATCGGCCTACAAAAAAGTTCCCGGTCGCGGCCCGCGCGCAGTGAAGGTGGGCAACGCGGCGGTGTGGGCGCTAAGCCAGCAAAGCAGTGAAGCATCACTAGGACAACTTGCGATGCTGAACGTGAAGGTGAAGTTCGGCACCGCCCAGAAGATGATCGAGAAAGCGCTGAATGTAGTGGCCGCAGCGCGAGGCCTGCCTCGCGCGGAGATTGATGAGTTGGGCGTGCCATCCTATGGACTCGAGCAAGTTGGCCGCCGCGAAGACACGTTCGGCGAGACTCGACTGCTGCTGGAGGTTCGCGGCGCGGGCAATGTGTCGCTGCGCTACTTCAAGACCGATGGCAAAGAAGTAAAGAGCCCGCCCGCTGCACTCAAACAGAACTTCGCGGATGATCTAAAGGAATTCAAAGCGTCGCTCAAGGACATCGAAACGATGCTCGGCGCCCAAGTGGCACGACTGGACGGACTGATGGGCAGCCAGCGCGCGTGGAGCGCTGACAATTGGCAGGCTCGGTACATGCAGCATCCACTCATCGGCGTGCTGGCGCGCGGTTTGATCTGGATAACAGGCGAAGCGAAGGCCGCTCGCGCGTTTGTGTGGAGTAGCGGCGAGTGCGTGGATGCAACAGGCCACAAAGTTGCAACACCAACGGGCGATCAGCAAGTCCGGCTGTGGCATCCCATCGATGCAACACGCGAGCAAGTAGTGGCATGGCGTGAATACTTTGAGTCGCGTCGTATCAAGCAGCCTTTCAAGCAAGCACACCGCGAGGTGTATCTGCTGACCGACGCCGAGCGTCGCACGGCCACGTATTCCAATCGGTTCGCAGCGCACGTCATCAAACAGCACCAGTTTCACGCTCTCGCACTGCTGCGCGGCTGGAAGAACAAGCTACGACTTTCAGTCGACGCCGAGTTTCCCGCAACGAGCAAGATCATCCCATGGGCAGGACTTCGCGCGGAGTTCTGGGTCGAAGGCATCGGCGATGATTATGGCGTTGATACCAACGACGCGGGCGTGTACAACCTGCTCGCAACCGACCAGGTGCGGTTCTATCGCTCTGAAGCAGGAGAGAACGTTTCGCACGCATGGAGCGCGGGCTTTGAAATGACCGCAGCTCGCGCGGAAATAAACGAGCCGGTGCCGATTGAGCAAGTGCCAGCACTCGCTCTGAGCGAAGTCCTTCGCGACGTTGATCTCTTCGTCGGCGTCTGCTCCGTCGGCAACAACCCGCAGTGGCAGGATGGCGGCCCCGAAGGCCGCCACCGCGACTACTGGTGGAGCTATAGCTTCGCAGACAAACTGACCGAATCAGGCTCACAGCGGCGCGAACTGCTCGAGCGACTCGTGCCCAGGCTTGCAATTCGTGACGTATGCACATTCACGGATCGCTTCCTTGTCGTCAAAGGCAGACTACGAACGTACAAGATTCACCTGGGCAGCGGCAACATTCTCATGGAACCCAACGACCAGTACCTCTGCATCGTGCCAGGACGCGGCGACGCAACACCCAGCGACGTCTTCCTCCCCTTCGACGGCGACCGCGTCCTCTCGATCATCCTGAGCAAAGCACTGATGCTCGCCGAGGATGACAAGATCAAGGACAGCAGTATCACCTCGCAGATTCGCGCCAAGTGAGCGAACATCAATCGGATGTACGCACGTACCCCGCGCCTCCAAAAATCTTCACCCTACCTCCCGCTTCTGTGCGCTCAATCCAAGTCACTCTGCCGCAAACCCCTTGCTTTCCGCCGAAAATCTGCGAAGATACATCCGGTGGCCCGTCACGGTGCCGCCGAGTCTCCCTGTTCGCTCGTGTGGCGGCAGTCAGTTCTTCACGTCGAACGCGACGCGACACTGACCCGCTCGATGACCCAGCGATCACACCCTCGGCAGCAAACCAACCATCCACCAGCGGTCTTGGGCATTTGGTGGGCCGCCCCTCCGGGGCCGGCAGCATTCCAAAATCGCGGACACGCCGCGAAGTTTCGCTGCAAGCGAAACCAGCCCCAGCCCGCCGATCCCGGTGCGCCAGCCACGCTCGTTGCAGCAATGCAACCCAGGTCATCCCACGCACGCGGTGAATCGACAGCCGGAAAATCCAACCACGCACCCAAGCCGCCGCAACGGCCCACGACGCCACTCGCGCGATGGTCGCCAATCCTGCGCCAGCACGAATGCCGAATCACGAATGCTGCGTCTCAGCTCTTCATATTCACAAACTGCAACGGCAAATCCAACCCCGCTCCGTTCAGAAACTTCATCACCGCCTGCAAATCATCAATCTGCTTCGCCGTCACGCGCAGCTCATCCCCCTGAATGCTCGGCTGCACCTTCAGCTTCGTGTCCTTGATCATCCGCACAATCTCTTTGGCCTTCTCTTGCTCGATGCCGTCGCGAATCTTCGACTCCATCTTGGTCCGCCCCGCCAACGTCGCTTCGGGCTCCGAAAAATCAAAACTCTTCAGATCAATCCCGCGCTTGTTCGCCGCACTGCGAAACATCTCAATCACCCCCTTGGCCTTCATCCCGTCATCCGCGACGATCTTGATCTTCTTCTCCTTCTTGTCGACCGTGATCTCCACCGGCGACCCACGAAAATCAAACCGCGCGGCAATCGCCTTGTTGGTGTTGTTGATGGCGTTGTCGAGTTCGGGAAAGTTGAAACGAGAAACGATGTCAAAAGATGGCATGGGAGATGATAGAACAGCGACGCCGAGTTTTGAAATGTTGGCGATTACTCGGGAGCCGGTGTCCGTAGCCGGGCATTCAGCCAAGCCGCGGCTGCGTCGATGCCAGCGTCGGTCACGGCGTGGCCTACTCCCTTGTCGACAAATGTCGTCGCATCCGCGCGAGCACTGGCGAGCTTGCCCGCGAATGCGAGTTGTTCGGTATGCCACGCGTCACCATCTCCCAGCACCAGCATGACGGGCGCGAGTCCGGTGAAATCAGGCTCAAACAGCGGCGAAATCGCCGGATCGGTTCGCAGCACATCAGCGGGGAACGTGTCGGCAACAAACCACTCGATCATTTGCCTGGTGCCCGCGTGCGTGACGGTGGCGGCGGTCATGTCAACCACGGGCACAAAGAGCACCGCGCCGGCGAGCGGCAACCGCTGCTCGCGCGCGATGAACAGCATCTGCGCGCAGTATGCTGCACCCGCCGAGTCGCCTGAAAGCGCGATCGGACCAGGCTTTGCGCCAAACTCTTTCGCCGCGTGCTCTCGCATCCACTGCACGACAGCAAGGCACTCATCGCGAGCTGCCGGCCACTTGGCTTCGGGCGCGAGCGAGTACCCCACGCTCACGACAATCACATCCGCCCGCTGCGCGAGCTTGGTCGTGAGTCCTTCATGCGATGCGATCGACCCGGCGATGAACCCGCCGCCATGCACAAACACAACCACCGGCAACGGCTCATCAACGCGCGGCACATACACCCGCACCGGAACGCCGCGACCCGCGAACGGCACCGCGAAGTCCTTGATCGCCGCCATCTGCACGACAACGGGGCCGAAGAACGGAGCATTTTTGTTGATGCGCTCGCGAAGTTCGAGGGCGGTGGGGCGCGGCGGGTGGAAGTGGCGCAAGGCGAAAACGCCGACTGCTCCAACACCGATCGACGCCACGACCGCGAGCAAGATGGCAAGGCGAGATCGCATCGAGCACAGTGTATATGCAGTCGCAGATCAGTCCCAAGCGCGGCCATTACCACCCAAGCGCGCCCCAGCCGCCACGCTCACCTTCACGGCCACAAACGTCGGCTTTACGCGCTTCTCGAATTCCGTGCAGTACTTGTTGATGATCGTACGAATCGCCCAGTTGTTGCCGTGGGCGACGGCGTAGATTGGTCTAGTTGGTGTTGTTGATGGCGTTGTCGAGTTCGGAGAAGTTGAAACGGGAAACCATGTCAAAGGATGGCACGGAGGATGGTAGAAGCGTGCGATCACCGTAAAAACTCGCTGCCCACCAATCCGATATCTCAATAGTTCAAGACTTGATTCGACGCTTGACCCGCACCAAACTGAGCGCCGTTTCGCCGCCGTGCTCCTCGTCACCAAGTTTCATTGCACTCGACAAACCGAGCGAAATGCGATGGATATTCGCTCGCAACTTCTTCAGACCCTCGGCAAAGTCCTTCGCCCAAACTGCGTGACGATTCACCTTGACATACAAGCGGATCATCTGTCCTGCAAATGCGCCTCGCAGCGGAATGACGAAGAAACTGCCACCTGCGGCGACGACGATGATTTCATCCAGGCACGTGTCGTACTTCGAGAGGACGACAGTGTGATACCCGGGTTCGTCCATGCGATGGTAATCAAGCCAGTACTTGACCTCTTCGCGAGCGGCGGACTGATCTTCGAGTCCATACACGACCGCAAGGCACCCATCAATCTCGGATTCCTTGCAATGAAAGAGAAGCGCGCCATCGTGATGCGTGTAAAACGTGACAAGCGACTCGAAACGCGGGTCATGCCGTACATCGCCGAGAGCAGACTGCAAGGTGTGTTCGTCGCTTGGTTCGCGGAACAGATGCTCGCCATGAAACGTGAACGTCCGCTTGGTGGCCTTTCGACACAAGAAAGTGAGGGCGCGAACACTCGGGTCTGTCGATGTTGTCCATGCTTCGAATGCCGCCTCGAACACCATCTCAAACTGCAACGGCCCGATGGCTTCGACAATCTCGCCGGAAAGCCCCGAAGCCAAGTGATGCATTGTCGCGGGTCGCTGGACCGTTTCAGGAGCGTCCTCCATCCACATGCGTGTCACACGGGCGGCTTGTTGTTCCTCGGACATCCACGTCGTCTGAAGACACAGCGGCGTGCCCTTGGGCCACAGCGAGTTCCACGACGCGATCAACGCCGCACCGTCCTTCGGCGACGTTTTCTTGAGCAGTGCCTTGGCCTCGAAGTGAATTGTCTGTAGCACCAACTGCTCATCTCGCTTCAACTGTTCCTTCGTGATTCGAGCGACCGCTGCCTCGGGAAGACTGGTCACGCCGAAGACGATGTCCTTCGACCATTCGTTTACACACAGAGCCGACACACCAACGAGCGGACGTCGCTCAGGTGAGTGTTCGGCCTGTTCACGAAACTTCTCGATCTGCGGCTGAATTGTTGCGAGTCGAGTCCAGTCTGGAGCGGCTGACTCATGCTCGCGGGCTACCTGCTCCATCAGCGCGAGAGCGGGCACTGATGGATTGGCCTTGACGTACAGCTGCATCAGTCGGCGAATGCACCGTCCACGATAAAGAGCAATTGCCCAATCGGGTAGTTCGTGTACCACGGTGTAGACCTTACCAATCGACAGGCCCACTGTTGCCCCCGATCACCGCGCCCCCGCCCCCACGCTCACCTTCACCGCCACGAACGTCGGCTTCACGCGCTTCTCGAATTCCGTCCAGTACTTGTTCATGATCGTGCGGATCGCCCAGTTGTTGCCGTCGGCGAGGCCGCAGATGGTGGTGCCGGGCATGCTGCCCATGCTGGTGGCGATCTCCAGCGCCAAGTCCAGGTCCTTGGTTTTCGCGTTGCCGTCTTCGATGCGGCCCATCAACTGATACAGCCAACCCGAGCCTTCTCGGCAGGGCGTGCACTGGCCGCAGCTTTCGTGCTTGAAGAATCGCGCGATGTTGCGGGCGACGGCGACCATGTCGGTATCTTCGTCAAAGATCGTGGGGCCAGCGGTGCCCAGTCCGAGCACGTTGTACTTGCGACCAATGTCAAAGTCCATCTCGGCGTCGTACTGATCCGGGCCCAAGATGCCCATGCTCACGCCGCCGGCGATGGCGCCTTTGAATTTCTTGCCGTTGCGGATGCCGCCGCAGAGTTCTTCGACGAGCACTCGCAGCGGAATGCCCAGTTCGCACTCGTAGCAGCCGGGGCGATTGACGTGGCCGCTCACGCCCATGAGCTTGGTGCCGTGGCTGCCCGGCGCGCCTTGGAACGCGCTCGCGACGCCTTGGCCCAGGAACCAGTCGGCCCCAAACTCCATGATGCTGGGCAAGTGCGCCAGCGTTTCGACGTTATTGATGATCGTGGGCTTGCCGAAAAGTCCCTTCACAGCCGGGAACGGCGGCTTGATGCGCGGCCAGCCGCGCTTGCCTTCGATGGCTTCAAGCAGGCCCGTTTCTTCGCCGCAGATGTACGCGCCCGCGCCGCGGTGCACGTAGCAATCAACGGCGAAAGTGCCGCCGCGACCGGTGCTGGTGCCGTTGAGCAAACCCTCGCTGCCGAAAACGCCGTTGGCGTAGGCCTCTTTGAGCGCGTTTTCGAGAACTTGCGCTTGGTGGTGATACTCGCCACGAATGAAGATGAAGGCCGTCTTGATGCGGCATGCGTAACACGCAATCGCGATGCCTTCGAGTAGCAGGTGCGGATCAAAGTCCATCAGCAGGCGATCTTTGAACGTGCCGGGCTCAGACTCGTCGGCATTGATGGCGAGATAGCGCTGGCCCGGGTCGGCTTCGACGCCGTTGGCATCGACGGCGAGCTTGGGCAGGAACGTCCACTTGAGACCCGTCGGGAAACCTGCGCCGCCGCGGCCGCGCAGCACGCTCTTCTTGACATCGTCGGTCACGGCGTCGGGCTTGAGGCTGAGGGCCTTGCGCAGGCCCACGTAGCCGCCGGTCTTGATGTACTCGTCATACGAAACCGTGTGCCGGCCTTTAGGGTCGGCGTAGGGCCAGCAGGGAATGCGTTTTGTGAGTACGGCACCACCGCCATGCGCGAGCGACGCGAGCTTGGGGTTGACCTTGCCGGAGGGGTTGGAGGTGGTGAGGCCTTGGGGGTGAAATGCCATAGGTGAGAAGAATACGCGGCAGAAGGTCCGTTGGAGACAGGGGAATGGCCGGGTCTTGACCAATCCTTCGCGTCACTGGCTGGGACCGTCGGTCTCGTAGGTGATGCGCATGCCGGCGATCTGCAGCTGGGAATCAGCAAAGCCGCCCGCCCATTCGATGACCCAGCCGTTGGTGTCCGGGCGCTCGGGCTGAACAACCAGTTCAAGAGCGGCGTTCTGGTTGTCGACCACGATGGGCGTGGGAAGGGGCAGCACGCCTGTGCGCTGCGAACCGCTCTGAGCTTCGGTTGTCACTTCGCTGACGATGGACGCAACCTGGTTGGGCAGCGTCGTACGCAGCAGGAAAAAACGCATGTGGCGTGAGGCGTCGTTGTCGTTGTAGAAGATACTGATATCGCGGATGCGTGACCCGTGGGGCAGGTTGAGCGGCACACGCAGCGTGATGTTACTGGTACCCGACGGGCCGCGGATGATCTGGCCGTAGAAACCGGTTCGCACCGGAACATCCGGACTGTTGCGCGTGCCGGGCAGAAACTCGCCGACGGAGTACATGCGGTAAGTGATGCGAGGTGTGGCGAAGTTGATGTTGCCGGTGACACCCACGTTTCCAATAACGCGAACACCGCCCGCGGCACGCACCGTGACCTGATTGGCTGCGGTGCTGGTGGTATACACGCCCGCGGACAGGTCGCTGCGATCGGACCAGACGAACGCGCCCTCATGCAATGCGCGGGCTCGTGTGCCGCCCGCGAACGAGCCGATAGCGGTGGCTTGGTTGTCGATCCCACCCAGCACGCTGGACCAATCACCGGATGCGAGGTTGGCATCTCCACCAACGACGGTCGATCCGTACGCGGTGGCTTGGTTGTAGATGCCGCCTGACATGGTGGAGAAGGGACCCGTGGCCTGATTCGAATAGCCACCTCCCAAGACGGATCGATCACCGCTCGCGATGTTGCCATCGCCACCACCCACAAACGACACGAAGCCCTGCGAGCGATTACTGAAGCCGCTGGCGATGGCGCTGCCTGCGCCCGATGCGATGTTGCCGTTGCCACCGCCGATGAATGAGCGGTCGCCGCTGGCAAGGTGGAAGTCGCCGCCTGAGACCGTTGCGACAAACCCACTGGCCGCGTTCTCGCTACCGCCTGCGATCGTCGAGAAACCGCCACTTGCGCGGTTGTTGACACCACCGCCCACGGATGAGTATTGGCTGCTGGCGCGATTGCCCGAGCCGCCCAACACGCTGCTGAATACGCCTGTGGCGCGATTGTCGCGACCTGCCCCCACGGTGGCGTACCAGGCATCCTGCGTTGAACCAACCGAATCGCCCGCGCGGTTGTTGCCGCCACCGCCGACGAAGCCGTAATCATCCGTGACGCGGTTGTTGGTATTGAAGCTGTCGAGCAGGTCGGAGGAAGAACCGCCAGCGATCGTGCCGAAGTTTGCGGTGACGCTGTTGAGTGCCCCGCCACCGACGACTGCGCTCGACCCGGAAACGGTGTTGAAGTACCCGCCGGCGATCGTCGCGTGAAACGCTTGCGCCTGATTTTGGCTGCCGCCGCCGATGGTTGCACTGTCACCCGCAGTGTTGACCGTGTTGCTTGAGCCGCCACCGATGTTGGCCCACGACGCGCCGATGGAGTTGTTCATGCCGCCGCCGATGGCTGCCGCGTAGGCGGGCGAAAGGATGACGTTCGAGCTGGATCCGGCGATGATGTTGGGGTGGCCCGAGCGGAAGTCAATCATCAAGCCACGCGTGCCGTTGGATCGCAACTGGAGCGGGCCTGTCGGATTGTCGATGGGACCTGACATTTGAATGCCCGCAAACGCGTTGGTCCCTCCGAAGATGTTCGGAGCGTTCAAGCGTGGCACATTCACGCTCAAAGCGGCGTCGGGAAGCGTGCCGGTGAGATTGCCAGCGTTGGTCAACTGCGCCGGGCTCAGACCAGCGAGCGTGTTGGCGTTTGCCGCGCTGTCTGCCTGCGTCGCCCTCGCGGCACGCGGAGCAGAGGTGAGCGCTTGCTCGGGCGCGAGATCCTGCAAGCCTGTTGCGTCGCCGCAGTCCAGACCCGCGTCAGGACGCACGCTGATCCGCAGCCAATACGCCTCGCGCATGAGCGAGGGCAGATCAGGACCGACCTGCACTTGCACACTGAATTGACCCGCGACGACGGGGACGTTGTCGGCGCAGAGCGTTCGGATGATCGAACCGTTGCCGTCCAAAAGCGTGAAGAACAAATCGTGCGGGCCACTTGCGGGACCGGTTGCGTCGTTCAGGATGCCCTGATACGTGAACGCGTCGGCGGGCGAATCGATGGCGAGCGCCGCTCCGCTGCAACTTGCCACGCACACCGCCGTCAAGAATCCTCGCACGTATTTGCCACGCATGGGCGCTCTCCGCACTCTCAATCACGGGGATCAACCGGCACACGCGCTGGCTGCGTCCTGCTGGATGAAGCGAGAAAGTCGTCTGCTTGATGCCACGAATCAGCGGAAAGCCGGTACACGTGACCGCGCGATGGCGAGTGAAGTACACGCCGGGCGACGGAAATTACCACCCGAAAGAGTGGTAGGGCCGTTCGCAACGCAGCAAGATGCGGGGTGGATGCTCATCGCGACAGCAGACAGTGAACGTACTGAGATCGTCTGGGCATCACTGCTGTGTTGGCTTGTCCGGAAACTGCACTTCATCAATAACCGTGCGTCGCAGTGTCACGCTTTGCGGACCTTCGGGCGTATCAACGAGCGTTTGTGCCGTCATCTCGCGGCGTGCGACTTCCTGCGACACCGGTTTGTGCGGCGCAGGATCACTCGTGATCGCTTTGGCGATCTGTCCGAAGAACGATCCGAGGTTCCACGCGAGCGAGCGCTCCTTGCGAGGCATGGACGATTGTACGTGCTGAGTGGGTGAGATGGATTACTGCACGCCCAGGTGATAGAACAGCCATGCCATGACATCGACCTGTTGCTCGATTTGGGCGCTCAGCGGCGTGCCGGCGCCGTGGCCGGTGTTGCCGCTGGTGCGCAGCAGTGCGGTTGCGCCGACTTCTTGCATGCGTGCGGTCATTTTTCGGCTTTGCATGGGGTCGACGCGCGGGTCGTTCGCGCCGGTCAGGAACAACACGGGCGGATACTTCACGCCTTCGCGCACGTTGTGATATGGCGAGTAGGCGTAGAGCGCTTTGAACTGAGCGGGGTCGTTCACTGTGCCAAACTCGGTGACGTTGAACGCTCCGTTGGGCGAAAGCTCGACGCGCAGCATGTCGTAAATGCCGACGTGACTGACGACGCAGCGGTACAACTCGGGATGTTGCACGATTTGCGTGCCCATGAGCAGGCCGCCGTTGCTGCCGCCTTGGATCGCAAGTCGTTTGCTGCTTGTGTACTTGTTCTTGATGAGCGACTGAGCGCACGCGGCGAAGTCGTCGAAGACGTTTTGCTTGTTGAGCAAGTTGCCCTGGCGGTGCCAGGCTTCGCCGTATTCGCCACCGCCGCGGATGTTGGCGAGGGCGAAAATCACGCCTTTTTCCAGCAGTTGCAGGTTGCGCAGGCTGAAACGCGGCGACTCGCTGACGCCATAGCCGCCGTAGCCGGTGAGCATGAGAGCTGCGCTGCCATCGAGCTTAGTGCCTTTCTTCATGACGATGTTGATGGGCACGCGGGTGCCGTCTTTGCTGGTTGCGAATTCGCGCCGCACTTCGTACTGGGTCAGGTCGAGGTTGGGATAGCTCTGGCCGAAGTTCGTGCTTTTTGTCACGCCGGTCGCGGGGTCAAACAACTTCCAGGCCATGGGCTGCGTGAATCCGACGTTGCTGAAGAGCACGCGGCCGTCATCGAGCACGGTGGTACCACCGACTGCCGAAACGGCAAACAACTCGGGGCCTTTCACGGCTTTGCCGTCTTTGGTAAAGACGCGCAGTTCGCTGGGGCCGCCGGTTTGCATCGTTGCGAAGATGTGATCCTTGCCGATCACGAACACGGAAGGATCGAAGAAATCGATCTCAAAAGTCGCGTCTTTGAACTCGGGCACGATCACTTCAAGGAAGCCGATGGTTGTGACGCTTAGCTTGCGCCGCACGACTTGGCCGCGCTCGGCACCATTCGCGCGCGAGACGGCATAGATGTAACCATCGCTGCCCATCGCAGCCTGGACCCACTTGGCTTCGACGTTTGCGATTTGCGTCCAGGCACCGGGTGAACCTTCCTGATCGGGCGTGCGCACGAAGTGATCAAACTCGCCGCCGTCGCCATACTGCATGCTTGCGAGCACCCACTGCTGCCCGCGCGCGTCGGTCTTGGCATCCAGCATCCACTCGGCGATGCGCGGCGCGTTGGTACCGAGTTCAAATCTATCTTCACTGGTGGGTTTGCCAAGTTCGTGGAAGTAAATCTGCACGTAGAAGTTCATATCCGCTTCGGACTTCTCGCCGGTGCGCGGGTAGCGCGTGTAAAAGACGCCACTGCCGTCGGTGGCCCATGCAAGCGAGCCGCCTGCGGTGCCCCCGTTGACGCGCGGAATGACTTCGCCCGTGGGCTTGCCGCTGGCGACATCGAAGAACGTCACGTCGCCCAGTTCGCTGCCGTCTTTGCTCATGCAGACGGCGAGCAGCGTTCCGTCGGGGCTGGGAACGCTCCAGTCAATCGTCGTGCCGCCGCCGGCGTCGAGCGTGTTGGGGTCAACGAGCACGCGTTCGGGAATTGCGTCACTGGGCCAGCTTCGCCACACGAGTTTGTCTTGCTGCGCGCCGGGCTCGCGCTTCATCGCGAACAGTCGGCCGTTGGTTTGATGAAAGCCGTAGTACGAAACGCTCTGCATGCCCAGAAGCTGCGTGGCACGTTCGCGAATGCTGGCGATGTTGGGCAAGGCATCGAGGGTTGCGCGAGCTTTCGCGTTTTCGGCTTCGCTCCAGGCCTTGACGGCTGCGTCGTCCCAGTTTTCGAGCCATTGGTATTTGTCGACGACGCTCACGCCGTGATAGATATCGACGGCGGGCGGGCGGGTGATGGCGGTTGTGGTTTGCGATGGCGGCGTGAGGGCATTCGTGCGCGCGGGCGCCGCAGGTTGTGTGGTCGCAACTGGCGATGACTTTCGCGCCTCGCTCGTGGATGGAGTTGTGGCTGCTTGCTTTGTCGATTCTGGATTCTTCGCTTGCGGCGTGTTCGCTTTCCCCGCGCACGCCCCCAATGCAACCACGCTTGCCAACCCCGCAACTCCAACGACGCGCATCGCGATATGCATAGTCCGCTCCTTTTCAGGAGCGTAGAACACAACAAGCAGCAATCAATATTTGGGCGAGAGCGACCCACCCAATCGCGGATCGCCCGCGACAGGGTCATTTACCGCGCCGCGCAGGTCGCCCATCGTGGGTACGCCTGTGCCGGCTCCGGCTGCCGTGCTGCCTGAGGTGCCGTTGCTTGCGGGTGGCTGGCCATTGCTCGCGAGTGCGGGCTCGGTTTGATTGCCGTCGGCGGCGTCGGTCGCTGGCTGCGACTGCACCGATGCGGACTGAGAGTTTCCGGCGAGTTTGGATACATGTCCTGAGTTGAGTGCGCCCCAGATCGCGAGGCCTCCCAACGCAATCAGCACGCTTGCAGCCATCGCCAAGCCTGCGAAGCTCCATCGCTCGACGCGTTGCTGCACCATCGCGTTGGACGCGGTGACCAATTCAGCGGGCACGGGCCCGATGTCAGTACTAAGACCGCGCCCGAGTGCGTCGAGCCGGCGCGTCAGGATGTCATCTTGTTCACGATTCATTGCTTTACTCCCACGACATCCGCCGAAACTTTGCTAGGCACATGCTTTTCGGTCATGCGCTCGCGCAACTGTTCAATTGCTTTTGCGTACCGACTCGCCAATGTCGAGCGTGCCACCCCGAGCGCCGCCGACAACTGATCAAACGACAAACCTGCGATATGCCGAAGCACGAGCACATCGCGATGCTCTTCTGACAAAGTTTCCATCGCCCGCGCCACGTCGCCGAATGCGGCCCAGGTTTGCGTAGCGTCGCTGCTCGCGTCGGCCGCACCTTCGCAGCGTTCCTGCCGTGCTCGGCGAGCGACTTCGCGCAGGCGGGTCATTTCGCGATGCTCGCCTCGCAGTGCGTTGAAGGTTGCGTTGCGTGTGGAGACCACCAAGAAAGCTCCGACATCACGCACTTCGCGCAAACGTGATTCGGGTAATCGCAAGACGTCCATCAACACGCGCTGCACGATGTCGCCAGCCATGTGTGAGCGCTTGGGACCGAGCAGCCCGCGCGAGACCGCGAACATGCGCGGCGCGAAGACGCGCCAGAGTTCCTCCGCCGCCCCGGGCCGACCGCTGCGAAAACCTGTGAAGATCGCGGCGTCGGTTTCCAACGAGAACGCGTGCCCGCCGCCTCCATCGGCTTGCGGGTCACGCGTCTGCGGACATGATTCGAAGAGCCAACTCGTAGAAACGAACTCCTTACATACTGGCGCACATCATTCGCCAACGTCGCTTAGCGAACATCACCCTCCGCGGCGGGTTTCTGCATTTCTGCGGGCAGTTTGCCGTCGTTTTGGATGTATGCCTCGAGCATTTTCTTTGTTGCTTCGAACGTGCCTTGCCCCTTTTTGTCTGCGCTCCAGGCCTTGACTAACGAAGGCGCCATCCGCTGTGCGACCACGCCATACTCGCCGCTGGTTACTGCGGTTGCCAGTCGCAGCAGTTCATCGTGAGCCTTTGGCTGGTCCCAAACTGCCGCACTGTCCACGTAAAAATCTTTGAGACGGGCAACCGCAGCGTCAAGCTGGTTGCGATCCATCTTGCGGATTACCTCATCGGTCGGCTGCAGGCCATCGCCGCTGACCATGGGCATGAAGTCAGCCAGTTCTTTCGCGCCGCGCTCGCCTTGGAACTTCTCCTTGAACCACAAGTCGAATATCTCCCACTCACCCATCACGCTGTCGCGCAGGCCGAAGACATCTTCGGTGTTCATCGGCCGCATTGTGCCCAGCACTTGCTGCGCACTGTCGGTGCTGAGAGTTCCTGACCGGAGGCGGTCTTCAACCCAACTGCACGTCAGTGAATTCATCGCAGCTCCCACGAGGCCACTGATGAGGATGCGATCATGGCGGACATGCTCTGACATCCGCATGGCCGCTTTCACACGCCGCACTGCCTCGCGCTCGTTTGCTGCTCGCGTTTCTCCCTGGGCTTCGATTGCCATCAAGCGCGATGCATCGGCAATCAACATGCGGGCCGAGCCACGCATGAGACCGAGATGCGGCAGCAAAAGTTCAAGCCCACCCTTGTAATCGAGTCCCCAATCACATTCGTCCATCATCGCGGCGTTGATGATCTTGCCGACGTAGGCCTGCTGCTCGACCAGCATCGATACTTGGCGCTCATCTTCACCCTGGCGGCTATGCAATGTCCCTCGCTGGTCGGGTGAGATTGAATCCCATGCGGCCACGTACGCCTGCGCGGCATTCTGCCCTTGCAATAGAGGTGGCCGGTTGTTGCTGCTCGCAAACTGCTCGGCGATCGTCGGAATTTTCTGTGCGGCTTGCGTGTTCGTCGGCTGTGCCCCCGCAGCACCGGCCACCGTCATCAACAACGCTGCCGCCAACAACTGCTTTCCACCACGCATAACCGACTCCATTCCCAGCGTTCGCACGCTGTTCGTTTGCCGTTCGCCGCCTCGAACGGATGCCGCTGTTCTACCCACCACCTTCGACACCGCGGCTGGCCTGGCATCCGAATTCTCTCGCCATTTTTCATTCATTCGCATGTCGCAACCCGCGCGTTGCGTGTACATTCATTTCCCTGAAATTCTCAATTCTTCTTTCACGGGAACTCTGATTATGCTGCCCATATTCGTCGCCGCAATCGTGCCTGCCCTTGCTGAGCCTTCGCCCACGCCTGATCGCGCGCACCCGATTATCACTGAAATCCTCTACGCGGTGCCCACTGGGCCTGCGGGCGATGCCGATCAAGACGGCAATCGTTCGGCGACCGGCGATGAGTTCATCGAGATTTTCAACGCGGGCGAGAAGCCGATCAATCTTGAGGGCTATCGGCTGATGGACGGCTTGCCGACGCAAGGCAAAGCTGCGACGGACGAGAAATCGCACATTGATTTTACGTTTCCCAAAGCGACGCTCGCGCCCAAGCAAACGGCTGTCATCTTCAACGGCTTTGGCTCGACTCCCAAGGGCGAGGTTGGCGATGCGACTGCTGCGAAAGCTGCGAACGAGAACTTCCATGGGGCGCTTGTGTTCTCGATGAAGTGCAACAACCAGTATCAGGCGCTTTCGAACAGCAACGACATGGTTGTGTTGTTGGCACCGGACGGCACGGCTTTGCAATGCGTGCGCTGGGATAATCGCGATGACGAAAAACGCGAGCAGGCGAATCGCAGCCGTCGCGATACGTCGGGAAAGAACAGCGACTCGACCAAGTCGGGTTCAAAGAACTCTCGCAACAACAGCCGTTCACAGCCTGCCGACAAAGCCGCGCCGGAGGCGGCTCGCGTGACGCAAGACGCGCCCAAGTCAACCGGCAGCGTGACGCTGACGACAATTGAGGGTGAGTTCACGCCGCACATGGATCAATCTGCGACGTTGTTTAGTCCGGGACAGTTTCCTGCGGCACCGGCAGCCGACGCGGCGAAATCTGACCCGGCTGGCAAAGCATCTGAAACGAAAACCACCGAGAAGCCAGCGAGCAAACCCGCCACCTCTCCCCGCTGAAGTGCCCGCTACTATCGCACGTCGTCCTCGTAGCTCAGCCTGGATAGAGCATCGTGCTTCGAACGCGAGGGTCGTAGGTTCGAATCCTGCCGAGGACGCTTTTTCTGTCGTTTTCTTTCATTGCTTCGGCTGCGTTTTTTGGTTTGGTGCTTTTTTAGCACACCATGCATCGCGTAGTGATCCCGCCCTCAAGCGAGCTGCACTTTTCCTACGCTAAGGCATGCCCACTCCCCATCAGCGCGCTCAGCATCTCGCTTGGCTCAGCACCATCACCAGTTTGCCCACCGCCGCTGGACATGAGCAGCGCGTTGCGGAATTCATTACGGATTGGTGCGCGGAGCGAAGCGATCTTGATCTGACGCGGGACAGCGCGGGCAATCTGCACGTTGCTTTCAAGCCTTCGTCCACGCCGTTTCGCGAGGGACGGCCGATTTACTTCACGGCGCACATGGATCATCCGGCGTTCGTCGTCGAACGTGTGATCTCTCCTACGACGCTGCAACTTTCCTTTCGTGGCGGCGTGATGGACGACTATTTCAAGAACGCCACAGTCCTTGCTCATGATTCGACCAACGCGACTTTTACAGGCACGTTGACAGGCATGGTCGAAGCCGCGGGTCCCTTCAAGCACTATACCTGCGAGCTTGCTGCATCGAACAACACGCTGCGCGTGGGCGATGTGGTGACTTGGAACGTCGGCAGTGCCGAGATCATCGACAACAAAATGCACACGCTCGCGTGCGATGACCTTGCGGCCCTTGCGGCTGCGCTCAGCGCGTATGACGTGCTGCGCGACGCACGCGCTCAAGGCAAACAGATTCACGACACGCGGCTGCTCTTCACTCGCGCGGAAGAAATCGGCTTTATCGGTGCGATAGCGGCCGTCAAACTTGCGACCATGCCTATGGACGCGCGCGTCATCGCGCTCGAGAACTCGCGAAGTTTCGCGGAAAGCCCGATCCACGGCGGGCCGATCGTGCGAGTGGGAGATCGCGTCAGCGTTTTCAGCCCGACGCTTACTGATGCCATCGCGAAACGTGCCGAAGAGATCGCTGGCGGGGCGAGCACGGTTACGGCCTCGCAAAAGCTCAAAGACCTGCCGCCTTGGAAGTGGCAGCGCAAACTCATGGCAGGCGGCGCGTGCGAGGCCAGTGTGTTCTACAACGCGGGGTACGAAGCGACGTGCGTGTGCCTGCCGCTGGGCAATTACCACAACATGGCCGACCTCGATAATGTGCAGGCGGGCACCAACACCAGGCCTGCGACAATCGCCCGCGAGTTCATCGGCGTCGATGATTACCACGGCTTGGTGGACCTGCTGATTGCGTGTGCTGAGAAGCTGCCGGAAGGAACGAGCAAAGTGACGGCGATGGTCGAGAAGCTGTGGAACGAGCGGAGTTTTGTGCTGACGACGTAGAACTCTCCGGGCACTTTCATGAACGCTTCACAAATGAGCGATGATTACATTATCATTTGCGTAGTTCCAGAAAAGACCTGAGCATTTTTCTGGTTTTTGCTCGCCGCGCGTGTAAGTTGGTCGTACATCTATGACGATGAGCATGAGTTTGTCGCGTATCTTCTCGGGCCTTGGCACGTTCGCTTGCACCGGCGCGGTTGTCGCACAGCCACTTCCGCTCTCGCTCAATCTCACGACTGCGTACGCCGACACGAAGGCGGCGATGCTTGCGGGCGATGCTGACATAGTTTGCATAGGCGATAGTCTTACGTTCCGCCCCGGGGCATATTTCCCGTTTTTATCGCAACGCATGCGAGCAAAGTACGGCGACGGCGGTGAGGGTTTCCGTGCCATCTCTCCCTGGACAGGCAGCGCGTTTGATCCGGGATGGAACTTTGGTTTCATCAATACTGACAACTTTCCCTTTCGCGGATTTGACGGCCTGTGGGCTGGCGTGCTCGCAACTCAACCGACACTTTGCATCGCATCATCCTTTTCTGCTCGTGCTCGTCTGTACTACCTGACGCAGCCCGGCGGCGGAACGTTTAGTGTTGATCGGTTCAATTTCCCGACGACGTACATTGGGACCAACGCCACACAAAGTGGACTGGGTGTCGCGACGTTGGACTTCAGTGTGATTTCACAATCTGGCATGCGCATTCGGCCATATCCGGGCCAGCCAACTGATCTTGAGGAAGCTCCTGGCGAGCAGCAGCGTCCCGTTGAACAAGGACCGTTCATTTTGTACGGCGTTAACTGGCAGTCATGCACTCCGGGTGTGCGGCTTCACAGGGCGGCGAATGGTGGCTGGGGTGTTGAAAATTTCATCCGGCGCGATCAAAGCTTCACGCTCATGCTCCAAGACATCAATCCTGATCTCTTCATTATCATGTTGGGTCAGAATGATGGTCGATTGTCGCCTGAGCAATTCGCTTCGCGACTCAATGTGCTTGTCGACCGGTTGCAAGCCGACGTTCCCGCCGCCGAGTTCGTACTCGTCTCAACATATAACTCCGGCTCGCCGCCAGTTTTTGCTTTGGGTGATGCGGTCCATGAAGTTGCGAGACAGCGCGGTCTGGGCTTTATCAATCTTCGAGATGCGGGAGGCAGCTATCAGTCCTATGTCAATCGCGGCTATATCGATCCTGACATGCTGCACTTTTCTGATGCTGGCGGTCGGTTCGTCTCGAACTTGATCTACGACTCGCTTGAAACTGGCGGCGCATCGCTTTCTGCACGCTGCAACGACATTGATTTCAACAACAATAATGTTTTTCCCGAGGATAGAGACGTCATCGACTTTTTCGACATCATTGCCGGTACGGATTGCCCTACGGAAATCGGCAACTTGCCAGGCTGCGACTCGATTGATTTCAATCGCAACGGCGTCTTTCCTGAAGATCAAGATGTCATTGATTTTTTCTCTGTACTTGCTGGTTCTGAATGCTGATTGATGACCGAGCAGACTCAGTCTTCGCCTGTTTACATCTGAGTGATCGATACGCTGATGTGCACTCACCGCCGCGACATCACGTTGACGCGTTCAGCTGCCCGCACGCTGCCCGCCACCAAGTTTCTATCTGTCGCATCAGCCGTGCCACTGCGATTGACGTCCTTGCTCGCGTTCGCGCCGGGTAATGCCTCCCATGCGTACAAGTCGTCCGCGGTCACGCGTGCGTCGCCGCTGAGGTTTTCGTTGCTGCGCGTCATGCGGGCAAGCGGGTCACCGACCGGCATCTGCATCCAACTCAGGGCGGGGATGCTCAGCCACGCCGCTTCGGCAAAGCTGACGTTGCCCAGCACAAACTGCTGGACCATGGGCAAGTTGTCGGGCACGCTATCTGCAAGCGGCTCCCACACGTTGCACAATGCAAAGGTGCCGCCAGAGGCGAGAAAGTCGGTTGCTTGCTGCTGTGGCGCAAAGCCAAGTTGGCCGAGCCCTCCGAAGTCGCGGCCGTTGAAACTCTCGATTGTGTTGAAGATTGCACCGGGAGCGAAGTTAAAGCTCGTCGCGTAGACCGTGCCGCTGCTGCCGCCAGCCGCAAGACTCGGCACGCCGCTGTGATTGCTGCCATAGGTTGCTAAGTACAAAACCGGATTGCTAATCAGCACACCTTGCCCGGCTGCAAACGCCAGTTGGGGCCCAACGAAAAAGTTCGCTGCGCCGGCGTTGTTGTCATACCGCACATTCGCGGGCGGCGAGGGAAACGCGAATGAAAACCGCCGGTCGTTGGTGAGTGCTGTCACGCTGTCTTCGTAGTCATCGCCGCCGAGCAGGGCGGGGAACGCCGCTGACCCTGCGGCGACGTTGTCGAAGTCGGCGCCATCTTCATCAAACAACAGTGCGGCGGTATTTGTGTTGATGAGGATGTTCTGTGAGCGGTCGATCATCGCTCGCACGTTGGCGACAGTGGTTCCGTCCAGGCGCGTGACCAAGTACATGTCGGCGGGGTTCAGCCGCGTTGCGGCACCTGCTGCGCCGCTGGTGCTCCATGTGGGGCCGGTGCCTGCCGGGCTCAGCGGCTTGTTCGCGGTGATGTTCACGTTACTGAACGTGTTGATGCCGCGCGTCTGCCGCCAATATGGATTGACGATGAGACCATCCGCGCGCGAGTCGTTGCCATTACCGAGTTCGCCTTGCGTGAGGTCTTGCCACAGGAGCGCGAGTTCAGCTTCGACGCTCGCGCTGGTGCAGTCGTTTGCGGTGAGTTCCGGAATGAACTGATTCGCGCCAGTGCCTGGAAAATCTGCATTCTGCGGCACGTCGGTATCGAACAACCGGTGCGGCAGGCCTTTGGTTGTGACCAGCGCGCGAATGCGAAACGTCAGGTTGTTGCTCGACAAGTATGTCCGCAGCGGGTCGCGAATCTTGGTGCGAAAATCTGACTCGCTCACATTGCCAGGCACGTTGAAGCCCGCGCCGATCGCCGCCAAGTTCACAACATTCACGCCCGGCCTGACGCCCGCCAAGTTGCCCGCACCGCCTGGCACTTTGCGACTGCCGGCGTAATACTCGGCGACTGCCACCGAATCGGGCACGCGCGAATCGTAAATCACGAGCACCTGATCTTCGGCAAGCTGCGCGTTCGCGACGCCAGCCGACCACGCACACGCGCACGCCGCCACCGCACCCGCGAGGCGACGACCATTTCCAACATTCCGCGTCTTGATGCTCATGCCTGTGGTGCTCATGCGTCTACTTTCTCGAAACGGCCCGTTTGCGTCAACACAATTGTGCCGGATTGTCACACCCTTGGAATGGCGACGCGACCCATGGCACACAAGAAATCTCCCCCCCAAACCGAACCACAACGCAAGTCCGAAAAGCCGTCGGCCTTCGCGTGGCTCGCCGCTCAAACACCGACCCAGATCGATATCCGCCTGAAAGTCGTGCCGGGCAGCCGCAAAACTGAAATTGCGGGCACTTACGGCGACCGGCTCAAGATCAAAGTTTCGGCACCACCCGAAGATGGCAAGGCGAATGCCGCTGTTTGCGATTTGCTCGCACGAACGCTTGGCGTTTCGCCGCGCGATGTCGCGATTGTCGCTGGTGCGACCAGCCCGGAAAAGATTGTGCGAATCGTGGGCAACTGCGACCTCGGCAAACTTGCATGAACGTGTAGCGAGAATCTTCGCACGATGCGCCGCGCGATCTCAGAGGCATCACGGCCGAGCCTTACCACCCACAACCACCAAGCCGACCATCTCGCGGCCCGCTGCGCCGTCAGTCTCGACTTGCACGAGCACCACGTCCTCGGGCGTTTCGCGTGCGAAGAAGCCGCCGCCGCGGAATTGCTCGCCGAATTCGTCGTAGAACGTGTTCAGATCGAACGACACGGTTTCGCCCGGCTTCCAGCCGCTGAGCGGATGCCCGAACCGCTTGTTGACCCACAGCATGCTCTCGCCGAAGACTCGCGTGGTGGTGTTGGTTGCGCTGAGCGTGCGGCCTTCGCGGAAGACTTGGATGTCGACCGTTGCACCGCGCGGCGTGGATTGGGGGTAGACACGGACGTTGGCGGTGTCACGCTTGGACGCGGTGCAACCACCCATCAACATCGCTACGACGACCACACTGACGCCAAGAATCTTCATGCCCGATGATACAAGCATTGCGAACCGCGCACTTGTGAAATATCAATCCCCTACCCTTTTTCGTGCTCGTCCTCTCCATCATCCAAGGTCCCGGCAAAGGCAAGACCTTCAATCTGCCCAACCACGAGCCGCAGCTCCTGGGTCGCAGTAGTGAAGCTCTGCCTATCGACGACACCGCCATCTCGCGCCGGCACGCGGAGCTCACGCCTGATGACGGCGTGTGGTACATTCGCGATCTTGAAAGCCAAAACGGCACGTATGTCAATGGCACGCGCATCTACCAGCGGTTGCGGCTGCGGCCGGGCGATCAGATTCGCGTGGGTCAGAGCGTGCTGGTCTTCGGCGTGACTGAAACCAAAGCTGCTGAGAGCGTGCGTGTTGTTGGCAAGGATCGCTTGACGCCAACCGTTGAGCGCTCGCTGCCGAGTTATGCCCTGAGCGAAAAATCGCTGGCGCCGCGGAGCGATAAGAAACCGCCAGCGAAGCCTGCGGCCAACGCGCCGAATCCTAACGACGATTCTGTGATTCTCTCCGAGCCTGAACCTCGCGCCGCGGCGATGGATCACCTGCGCATTATCTATCGCCTCACGAGCATGCTGACTGAGCGCGTGATGGATCGCGCGCAGCTGCTCGAAGGTGTGATGGACCTGGTCTTCAGCGAGTTTCACCCCCAGCGCGGATGCATCATGCTGGTGGATGAAACTAACGATCAGCGATATTTGCCCGCTGCGGTGCGATATCGCGATGCGGTGCTTGCGCTGGAAGACCAGAAGATTCACGTTTCTCGCACGATTTTGCAGCACGTGATTACCAAGAGCGAAGGCATTCTCTCCAGCAATGCCATGACCGATCCGCGATTTGCCAAAGGCGACAGCGTGCAGCGGCTGAGCATTCGCAGCGCGATTTGCTCGCCCATTCGATTTCGCGATGTGACGTATGGGGCGATCTATATTGACAGCAGCGTTGCCAACTACACGTTTACCGCTGAACAACTCGCGCTGATGAACGCCGTCGGTCAGCACGCGGGGCTGGCGCTTGCCAACGCGCAGTTGTACCAGGAAAAACTGCAAGCCGAACGCCTTGCCGCGATTGGCGAAACTGTCGCGACGCTTTCGCACAGCATCAAGAACATTTTGCAGGGCCTGCGAGGCGGCGCGGATGTTGTTGAGATGGGCTTGACCAAGGACGATCTCAAACTTGCCAAGGGCGGCTGGCCCATTCTCAATCGCAATCTCTCGCGCATCGTCAGCCTCACGCTCAACATGCTTGCATTTTCGCGTCAACGCCGCATCGAGCCTGAGCTGGCGCAGCTCTCGTCGATCATCGACGACTGCGTTGAGATTCTCGAACCGCAAGTTCGCACCAAGCAAGTTGCGCTCGTCGTTGACATCGACAGCGAAGTGCCGCCCGTGCCCGTTGATCCGCCGCTGCTGCACCAGGCGCTGATGAACCTGCTGACCAACGCCATCGAGGCTGTGAAGCCTGAGGAGGGCATTGTCACGGTGCGTGTTGTTTATCGCCCGCAAGGCGCCAAGCGTGCAAACGGCACCACGGTCAGTCACGCGGAGGTTGATATCGCCATCATCGACAACGGCGCGGGCATTCCCGCAGCCAAACAACGCTGGATTTTCGAGCCTTTTCACACCACCAAAGGTGTCAAGGGCACGGGCCTTGGCCTTGCGGTCGCAAGGCGCGTCACGCAACAACACGGCGGCACACTCACGCTCACCAGCGATGAAAATCGCGGCGCGACTTTTCGCATGATCCTCCCCGCCGACGGCAGCAGCATCTTGGACCCCAGCGCGACGCACACATAACCCGGTAGGCCGCCCCTCCGGAGCGGCAGGCTTCCTTCAGTGAACGAAAAACGCACATGCCCAACATCCTCATCATCGCCCCGCATCCAGACGACGCCGAAATCGGCATGGGTGGCACCATCGCGGCTCTTGCTGAGCAAGGCCACAACGTGCTCATCGCCGACATGACTGACGGCAGCCCCACGCCCTTTGGCGATCGCGCCTCGCGCCTCATCGAAGCTGCCGCCGCTCTGCGCGAACTCGCGCCATCTGCACAAGCCCAAGAGCGTGGCGGCAAACTCGCGCGACTCATGCTCGACTTGCCCAATCGCACAGTCACGCACAGCATCGAATCTCGCCACAAAGTTGCGGGCGTCATTCGCGCTCATCAAGCGAACATTCTGTTCATGCCGCATCCGCTTGATGCACACCCGGATCACATCGCCGTCACACGCATCGCCGAGGATGCGCGCTTTGATGCGAAGCTGACGAAAATCGAGATGCCTACGCCCCCCGGCTACGAGAAAATCGGCCCGCCGATCTATCCGCAGTGGGTCTTCTATTACTACTGCTCGCACCTGCGCGCGATTCCTGATCCGCACTTCCTCTTCGACACCACGGGCTTTAGCGACAAGAAAATCCGCAGCGTGCTTGCATATCAAACGCAGTTCGCGCCTCGCGCAGGCCTGGCCCCTGCAAACGCCGACTTGCCCGCCAACCTCGCCGCGCATGATCGATACATGGGCTCGCGCATTCGCACGCAGACGGCGGAACCGTTTTGGACGAAGGAGCCGATGGGGATCAATGGGTTTGCGAGTTTGGCGGGGGTGTGAGCATGTTTTGCAAAGCGTGCGATTACAACCTGTCGAGTACGTCATCACATCGCTGCCCTGAGTGCGGCGAAGCGTTTGATCCCGCCGATCCGCAACTTGCGAGGCCCGGATATCGCCAGCGCATGCGAACCCGCCGAGGTGTGTGCGTCTTGGGTTGGCTTGTGGTCGCCTGGGCGTGGTTGTTCGCCCTTACACCGTTTATCGCTTGGTTGCCCCAAGAACTGAGTGAACCCAACGGAGCAGGACCTTGGAGTCACCCTGGTTTTCCCGGCGGCTTGCTTCTGTGGCCCTGGTGGTTGGGAGCACGTACGTTCTGTCCTTTATGGCTGCCGATTCTCGCTCTTGGCATCGGCGCGTGGATCATGCACATCGACAAATCGCGAAGATCGAAACGGCTCTTGCTCACGTGGTTCGTTCTCTCGTTGATGGCTACTGCATCCATCGGACTTTACTTCATACCCTCGGGCCGGGTTATCTTGGAGTGGTGGATCGACTAAGCGTTGCTCTCATATCAACCCCTTCGCCTCCCACACCGCTAACAACTCGCGCTTCTCATACGCCGCTCCGCACTCGGGGCATGTGCCGCTCACGACGAGTCCGCCCAGTGAGTAGCCGCACGCGCACGCCAACGCGAGAGTCTCGAGTTGCTCATCGCTCATCGCATTCGCCGCTGAGGGATAGCAAAGCTCCATGGCCTCTGGCCCGAATTGCTCCACCACCAGTGCAGCCACGTCCGAGTCGGTTCCGCATTCCGGGCAACGCACTTCGCCCGATCGCAATGGCAGCCGGTAGCCGCAACTGCACGCTGGCATGTACCGCTCGGGCAACTTCGCCAAGTCCGGCTCGGCCTGCGCCTCCCAGCCATCAGCCAGTTCGATGCCTGACGCATCCATCTCGTGCAGTGAATCACGCGCCTGCCTTGCGACGTTTTCGTCAGCGACGAAGACCGTGTACGTGACCGACAACCCACTGCTGGGAACGGCCGATGCAGCCGGAATGCCGCAGCTTCGCAGGTACGCCGCCACCGTGACCGCTTCGAGCAAAGACCCGCACTGCCTCACTGTGACCATGCTTCAAGATACCACAACTACCACGGCGACGTCCGAACACCGCGCGAACTTCGCAATATCTCTCGTGAAATTCGCTCCAATAACTCACAATTCCTCTTTCAATTCTTCCCGCTTTGCGGTACGGTACGCATTCGTGGTTTGTGCCTCGCGGAGTATCCCATGCGCCATGTGCTTTTCAGCCTGATGGCAGGCAGTATCATCGCTCTCACTACCCTCACCGCATCGCAAGCCTGCGCGCAGCAATTTGCCGCCCCGCAGGCGTCTGGGCAAGCGCCTTCGCCCTGGTCCACGCTCGACGATCTCCCCGCAGAAGTCGCCGCAGCCGAACCGTGGATTCGGCCCGCCACGTTCCGCCCCCTGTCGCTCGACATCGCCGCTCTGCGCACGCTCCTGGCCCAAGCTCCACTCGAAACCGCGCTCAACGCCCGCGGCAATGCCCTGCTGCTTGAGTTGCCCCGCCCTGACGGCACGCTCGCGTACTTCAAGGTTCTCGAAGCACCCGTGATGGAAGCCGCACTGCAAGCTCGCTTTCCGCAAATCCGCACGTACATCGGCCAAGGCGTTGACGACCCCACCGAAGTGGTTCGCTTTGACCTGACGCCCGCAGGCTTCCACGCCCAAGCACTCAGCACGCAAGGTTCGTGGTATATCGATCCCGTTTCTCGCAACGACACCACGCACTACGCAAGCTACTGGAAGCGCGATTACCGCTCTCGCGGCATCTTCGAGTGCCTGACGCCAAACCATGATGGCATTCCCGATGAAGAAGTCACGCCCGCCGCGTACGGCAACGAAACGCTCACCATTGGCCCCACGCTGCGCACCTATCGCCTCGCGGTTGCATGCACGGGCGAATACGCGGGGTTCCACGGCGGCACCGTCGCTGGAGCTCTTGCCGCCATCGTCACCAGCGTCAATCGCGTCACGGGGATTTACGAAACTGAACTAGGCATCCGCTTGACTCTGGTTGCGCAAAACGACCAGTTCGTGTACACCAACGCTGCCACCGACATTTTCGCGTCGCCCGGCCCCAACGACGCCTCGATGACCGCTGCCCAAAATCGCTTCAATGCCGTTCTGACCACCGCTGGTTACGACGTAGGACACCTGTATCACCGGGCGAGCAACTCCGGCGTTGCGGGCGGCATCGGTAACGTTTGCAGTTCAACCAAAGGCCGCGGCGTGAGCCAAACCAATCCACCTGTTGGCGATCCGCATAGCGTCGATTACGTCGCGCACGAATTGGGGCACCAGTTTGGCGGCCGGCACAGCTTCAACAACTGCTCAGGCGGACCCGGAGACGCAGCCGACATCGCCCACGAGCCTGGCTCGGGCATCACGATCATGGGTTACGCGGGCATTTGCACCACCAACAACCTCGCCAGCAACAGTGTGCCTTACTTCGCGAGCATCAACTACGACCAGATTCGCGCGTACGTCAGTGGCGCGGGCGCATGCGGGCCTCAGACGGCCACCGGCAACAACGCCCCCACCATCAACGCTGGCCCTGACTACGTGATTCCCGCCAGCACGCCCTTCGTGCTCACGGCTTCAGGCTCTGACCCCGACAGCGACGCCATCACCTTCAGTTGGGAACAACGCGACGGCGGCAGCGCGGTTCCCATCACGAGCTTCTTCGATAACGGCGCCAACCCCATCATCCGGTTCGAAGCTCCAACCACCAGCCCGCAGCGCACCATCCCGCGCCTGTCTGCGCTCAGTACCAACAGCTTCGTCACGGGCGAAATCATCCCAACCACCAACCGCGTCCTCGACTTCCGCGCCGTCGCTCGCGACAACCGCGCAGGCGGCGGCGGCCTCAACTTCGACGACATGACCGTCACCGTCGTCACCAGTGCCAGCGGCGCGTTCCGCGTGCTTACGCCATCCAGCAATCAAAGCTGGCTCGCTGGCGAACAACGCTCCATCACGTGGGCCGTCAGCAATACCACCGCCGCGCCCATCAGCACGCCCAACGTCTCGCTCTGGTTCAGTAGCGACAATGGCCTGACCTGGCCCACGCAGCTCATCTCAAGCACCGCCAACGACGGCGAAGCGACCATCATCGTGCCCGCTATCAACACCACGCAAGGCCGCATCATGGTGCGAGCTGTGAACAACATTTTCTTCAACATCAATCAAGGCGGCACGATCACCGTGCTCCCGCCCGTCGCAGGCGTTAACCTTCGCGCAAGCGGCCCCGTCACGCTTGTCGACAACACCGGCAACGGCAACAGCAACAACCGCATCGACGTGGGCGAGAACGCCATCGCTCTCACCGTGCCTATTGCCAATCTCGGACTCACCACAGCGACGGAAGTGACAGGCACGCTCACCAGCCTAACGCCCACCGCGCGCGTTGTGACCGCGAACGCTGCCTACCCCAACATCGCCGGCCTCATCCAAGGCGTCTCCAACACTTCACTGTTCATCATCGCCGTCGACACCTCACACCCTTGCGGCTCGCCCATCTCATTCCAACTCATCATCAATAGCACGCAAGGCTCAGGCTCCTTTACCTTCAGCCTGCCCACCGGCACCCCGGGCGGCGTTGGCCCATCCACGCGTTTCGCATACGCCGGTGCACCAACGCAGCTTCCAATCGGCCAAGCCGGGCCGCTCAACATTCCTCTCACGCTGCCAACCGCAACCGGCACCATCGCTGACGTCAACTTCAGCTTCGATGGCACAGCATGCAGCGCCGCCGACGCCGCGACGACCAACGGCGTGACGCAAACTTGGAACGGCGACATGACCTACACCCTCATCAGCCCCGCTGGCACGCGCGTCACGCTCATGGCTGGCCGAGGCGGCAGCGGTAACCACCTGTGCAACACCGTCTTTGACGACAGCGCAACCGTCGCCATCACGAGCGTCACCGCCGCGACCAATCTCTTCACAGGCTCGTGGCGTCCAGAGTCACCGCTCACCGCCTTCAACGGCCAACTCCAAACCGGCACCTGGAACCTCGAACTGCGCGACGCTCTCGCGAGTGCTGACGCCGCCACCGTGCGCGCCTTCAGCATCTACACCAGCCAACTGCTCGCGCCAACTTGCCAACCTCCAAATGCGAGCTGCGACCCCATCGACTTCAACAACAACGGCATCTTCCCCGAAGACCAAGACGTGACCGACTTCTTCTCCGTCCTCGCAGGCAGCGCGTGCGCGACCTGCAACGACATCGACTTCAACAACAACGGCGTCTTCCCCGAAGACCAAGACGTCGTCGACTTCTTCAACGTCCTCGCAGGCGGCACCTGCCCGTAATCCACCCTCACCCGACGTCGGACCTGAGGCTCCGCGAAGGTCCGGATCGAACAACCACAATCTCAAAGCCCCACCCATACGCCCAGTCCCCACTGGGCGTTGTTCTTTCATCACCCACTTCTCACGCCGCCACCATCGCCGTCATCGGCGCACTCCAAGGCCCCATCTCCCCCTGCCCCGTAATCCATCGCGCGCGGTAGTGCGCCTGATGCCCCACCCACCGATGCGACAGCACCACGCGCCGGCTCGTCGTCGCGAACAAGCCCACATGCTGATACACCCGATCATCCACCGGAGCCTGCTGCGAGATGGACGTAAACGCCACGCACAGTTCGATGAACCGCACCATCTTGGGCTTGCCACGCCGCTCGGGAGCCTCTGACCGCACGATCTTGATCGCATGCGTGACCGACTCTGTCGCCACCAGCACCACCATGGGCGGCGGCAGCGGCGGCGGCACCGGCACCAAAATCAATCCTTGCTCGGCCCGCGTCGGCTTGGGCTTGGGAATCTTCAGCGTCAACCGATCCGCATCAGTCAGGTTCGCATCGCGCATCGCCGACTGACGCATGAACGTGATCATCTTCGACAACTTCTTCTTCGCCGTGCTGTGCACCTGCTTGGAGTGCTCGTACTGCGCCTTGAGCATTGTCATCTCGCGCCGCGACTTGTTGAAGGCTTCCAGCGCTGACTCAATTACGTTCGCATGCGCCTCATGCCCACCGCGCGCCCGCCACCACGCTGCGAACTTGGGCGACATCTCGCTCGCCATCCGCGCGAATTCCTCTTCAGGCTTGGGAATGAACTTGCCCATCTTGAGTTATCGACCAAATCCACCCCACGCTTTACGCCGTATCCCACCCGACCCCAACCTATTACTACCACAAAGTGCTCGACTCCACCTTCTCCATTCTCCACCTGCCCGCCCCGCTCGAAGAAGCCGGCTTCACCTACGGCCGCGCCTGCGCACACCTGCTCGAACCGCCGCGCCTCGCCGCGTACTTGCAAGCCTTGTCCGCCATCACCGGCACACACGCAACTGACCTCCCCCACTTCGCCACGCGCTGGGCCGCCACGCTTCCCGCGCATTACCAACTCCAAATGGCCGCCTTCGCCGCCGGTGCAAATGCCTCACTCACCGACGTGCAGCAATGGCTCTACGCCGACATCGCCGCCCCTTCGCGCCGCGACGTAAATGCGCTCACGCACGCGCCCGCGCTCATCAACCAATCCGGCCCCATGTGTTCCGGCGTCGTCACCTTCGACGAGTCGTTCAACCCCTGGACCGCGCGCAACTGCGATTGGCACGAGCCCACGCTCTCTCGCGGCACCTGCACCGTCTTCCACCGCGCGCCCCACCGCATTCCGTGCGTTGCCATGGGCCTCATGGGAGACATCGACGCCGACACCGGCATGAACGCCGAACGCCTCTGGCTTCACATGCACACCTTGCTCGCTCACGACGAGCCGCGCGCAGGCGTCAGTTGCATCAGTTGGCTCTTCTGGATGCGCGAAGCACTCGAAACCTGCTCGTCACTCGCTGAGCTCGAACGCTTCATCACCACCACCGACCGCGACCGCGGCGTCATGCTCTTCGCCAGCGACGGCAAAACCGGCGACGCTGCGATTTACGAGTGCACACGCTCTACTTTCCGCCGCATCGACCCGTGGACACTCGCAAGCAACCGCGTGCTCATCGCCACCAACCACTGTCAACACAAACATCCGCGCGATACTGACGAAACCGGCGCGCCGCTCCCGCCGCGCGTTAGCACCAGTAACGGCACCGTCAGTCGCTACAACCGCCTGACGCAGATTCTCTCACACGCCCATCCCGACCACTTACCCGACGACCTCTGCGAAGTCCTCGCCGACGCACGCGTCGAAATGCGCACTGCCACGCCCGGCAGCACCCTGCGAACAATTTACAGCGCCGTCGCCGACCCCGCACGCAGCCAAGCGTGGTTCGCCAGCGGTGCCTGCCCTGCCGCGAGCACCGGCACATGGCGCCACCTCCGCCTTGCGTGGTAACGCATCCCGCAAACTTCGCTTAATCTGCGATAAAGCCCACTTAACACACGTCGCGACGCAATCCTGTCGCCTTCGCGCACCAACAATCGCTTACCGATTGACACGCACGGGACCGTCAACACGTTCATCTCAAGGGAGTCTCACATGTTCGCTCGCACCACCACCGTCACACTCGCGGCCTTGGCCATGTCGACTACCGCCGGCCTCGCCCAAGTCGTCGCACCCCAATACGTCAACAACTACGCCATCTTCAACCTCGGCCCCGTCCCCGGCGTCCCCGGTTCCTACGGCGGCGTGGCTATGTCCAACACCGACCCCGATCTCATGCTCATCGGCGGCAATGCCAATGCCTCTACAGGCGGTGTCTACTCCATCCGCGTCCGACGCAACCAATGTGGCAACATCACCGGCTTCATCGGCACCGCGCAGCTTGTCAGCACGGCCCCGCAAATCGACGGCGGTCTTTTCGTTACCACTGACAATGTCATTCTCACCACGCGTTATAACGACAACGGCATCAACATGATCAAACCGGGCAGCACCGCGCCCGACAAAGTTGTCAGCCTCACGCCGCTGGGCGTTGCTAGTTCCACCGGCTCGCTCACCATCGTGCCGCAAGGCTTGCCGGGCGCAGGTCGCCTCAAAATCGCTTCGTACAACGCCAGTACCTTCTACGACGCCACGATCTCGCCTGATGGCCTTGGCACCTACAACGTCAGCAACGTCACTCTCACCGCCAATATCCAAGGCGGCCCCGAAGGCATCGCGTACGTCCCCAGCGGCTCGCCTCTTTTCCCCAACCCCGCGCTCCTCATTGCTGAATACGGCGGAGGCCTCATCAGCGCGTGGGACATCAACGCCAATGGCGACCCCGTCCCCGGCACGCGCCGCTCGTTCATCACAGGCCTGAGCGGAGCCGAAGGCGCGTTCCTCGACATCACCTCCGGTGACTTCCTCTTCTCCACCTTCGGCGGCGGCGGCCGCGTCATCGTCGTCCAAGGCTTCGCCGAACGCGTCACCTGCGACTCCATTGACTTCAACCAAAATACCGTCTTCCCCGAAGACCAAGACGTCATCGACTTCTTCCGCGTCCTTGCAGGCGACGAATGCCCCACCTGCGCCGATATCGACTTCAACAACAACTGCGTCTTCCCAGAAGACCAAGACGTCATCGACTTCTTCAACGTCCTTGCAGGCGGTACCTGCCCATAACCCCCAACGCCGGACCTGAGGCCCTGCGAAGGTCGGGATCGCCCACCAGCCCACATAAAAAACCGCTGCAACCCGCAGCGGTTTTTCTTTGCTTTCTATCTCTGTGCTCTCCGCGTCTCCGTGGCGAAATGTCTCTCGGTCTTTCTCACCGAAGCTTCAAAGCGTTCCCCGACCACTGCGTCGGAAACGCCCGCTTTGGATCACTCGGCCCCAGCGGAATATTCCAATCAATCGTGTCGTACACCTCATCCATCACATCCAGCGCAAGCTCACGATCCTTCTCCGCATCAAACGGCAACCACGGAATCGTCGCCAGCCCCACATTCGCCGCTCGCAGCGAGTACTGCATCTCGTTCAAATGATCCAGCCGCGCCCGCCGATCCGTCTGCTCAGGCCCCATCGCCAGCACGCGTTTGTGTTCTTTCTTCAGCGTGCTTTCCACGCTGTCGGCCTTGTCGCGCACCATCTCTAGCTTCGACTTCGCGCACCCGCTCAGCCCGCCGCTCACTCCGCCAAGCATCAAAACCGCAGCCGCCGCGACGATGATCGATTTCCATTGCATGCCTGATGGTACCCGCCCTCTTCCTTCGCGCAACCCGCTCCTCACCACGCCAACCCCCCAATACTTGCTGCATGTTCATCCTCGCCCAAACTTCGCGCACCAGCCTCTGGTCGCTCTTCATGCAGTCCTTCGACGTCTTCACCGTCCTGCTCATCGCCGGCTCCATCTTCGGCGTCGCCCTCATCTTCCTCTGTTGCGTCGAAATCAAACGTAAAAACATCGCCCCCGAGCAGCACGCCAGCAAAATGCTCGACCTCGCCCGCCAAGGCCGGCTCGAAGAAGTTCGCGATTCCTGCGTGCGCGACGATTCACTCCTTTCGCGCGTCGTCCGCGCGGCAATCGCCGCACCGCGAAACCCGCTCGCCATGCGCGAAGCCGCCGAACTCGCCGCCAGCGAAGAATCCGCAAGCTGGTTCCGCAAAATTGACCTGCTCAACGTTATCGGCAACCTCGGCCCACTCGTGGGCCTCGCAGGCACCGTCTGGGGCATGATTCTCGCTTTCACCAGCTTGGGAGAAACGGGCGGCCAAGCCGGCCCCGCCCAGCTCAGCCTGGGCATCAGCAAAGCCCTCTTCCACACCTTGCTGGGCCTGTGCCTCGCCATCCCCTGCCTCTTCGCTTACGGCATGCTCCGCAACAAACTCGACAAACTCTGCACGAGAGCCATCGTCGTCGCCAGCGAAATCGTCGAGTATCTCAGCAGCAAAACCAACTAATTCTCTGCTTGACCCTAATGCCCAATCCCTAGTCCCCAGTGCCTCCCCATGTCTTTCCGCCACTTCCATCACCACTCCTCCGCCGACAAAATCAACGTCACACCACTCATCGACGTGGTCATGGTGCTCATCGTCTTCTATCTCATCGTCGGCAAGCTCGCCACCGACAGCTCCGCCCGCGTCGAACTCCCGCGCACGCCGCTTGGCGCACAACAACAAGACCGGGGCTTGGTCATCAGCCTCGCCATCGATGACCAAGGCCAGCAAGCCCTCACTCTCGACGGCAACGACATCACCCTCGACCAACTCACCAGCGAACTCACCCTGCGCATGCCCGAACTGGCAACTGGCACGCAATCCCAGCCCGTCAGCCTGCGCGCCGACCGTCGATTCAGCTTCGGCGAAGTCCAGCCCATCGTCGCCGCGTGCAAAGCCGCAGGCGTCACCAGCCTCAAACTCATCACCACGCGCAGCGCAACGCAAAGAGGCACACCATGACGACCTACGGCCCGCGCTCGGGTCCTCATATTGGTACCTACCGCAACCGCTCCGCCCGCGCCACCTACGAATCCCACATCGGCCCCAACATGACGCCCATGGTCGATGTGGTCATGGTCATCCTCATCTTTTTCATGGCCAGCACAGTGGTCTTAGGCCCCGAGTGGTTCATCCCCGCGCGCGTGCCCAAGCAAGATGCACTCGCTCCGCAAACCCAAAACACGCCGCCGCCGCGCGCCATCATCAAACTCACGCGCAGCAACGACGTCACGATCATTACCATCAACGACCAACCAACAACGCTCGAGTCGCTCGTCCAAACCCTCGCGAGCATTATTCCATCCGACCGCCAAGCCGACGCGATTATCCTCGTGCAGCCTGAGTCAAACGTCCCCTACGAAGACGTCGTCCAAACCCACGCCACCTGCACACAAGCTGGCTACCGCAAAGTCGGCCTAGGCAGCTAAAGCCCCCACACCCTAACCCGACGCCGGACCTGAGGCTTTGCGAAGGTCCGGATCGAACACCCAATCCACACCCAAAAACAGAAAAGGCCCGCACTCACGCGCAGGCCTTTCCTCCGTCACTTCGTCACTTCTCCTCACGAACACCCCCCGCCCGCCAGAACATTGAAGAAGTCAATCACATCCGCATCCTCCGGAAACACCGCGTTGTTGTTGAAGTCGATGTCATTGCAAGTTGCGCAGGTGCCGCCGGCGAGGACGCTAAAGAAATCGACGATGTCCTGATCTTCTGGAAAGACGCCATTGTTATTGAAGTCGATGGTGTCGCAGGGTGAATTGAGTGCGTCGCGGTAGAAGTTCCAGTTGGTGGGGCCCAGGGCTTGCAGCAGTGCGAGCGCGTCGTGGCCGATGCCGGGACAGGTCTGCCACGTGTGCGGGATGTTGAGTGTGATGAGGTGCGCGTGCAGATCCGCGTTTGGGCCCAGCATGGCGTCGCTTTCGCCCACGGCTATGCGGAGGCGAAGCTGACTCGTGACGATCGCTGAGGTGTTGATCTGCGCAAGATTCCACGGGCTGGCGGCGAAGAAGAGCGCGGGATCGCTGTTCCACACGTCGGCGAAGATCGCGGCGCGTGCGGCAGGTGAGACGCTGGTGCCGGGCGGCGGATTCATGAAGTCGAGCTGGACAGGGCCAGCGCCGAACATGGACGCGGCGACGAACCGGTCGCTGTATTTGAAGGCGAGTCGGCCTGTGCCGTAGCCGCCCATGCTGAAGCCTTCGAGGATCCGGCCGCGGCGATCGGGGATGGTGCGGAAGGTCGCGTCAACATGCGGAATGAGCTCCTCCATGATGACGGTTTCCATCGGGCGCGAGCCGTTGGCGGCGTCGCTGTACATGCCGTTGGGCATGCCGTTGGGAAATACGATGAGCATGGGCGGGATATCGCCGCGTGAGATCGCGCCCGCGAACCACGAACTGACTGTTGCAATGCCAGCCGTGGGCGAGCCAGAGCCGTGCAGCCAGTAGAGCACGGGAAAACGCTGCTGCGTTTGCGTGTCGTAGATGGGCGGCGTGTAAATATGGAAGCTGACGGCTGTGCCTGCCGCCGCGCTTTGGAACGTGCGATATTGGACGCGCGGCGCGGTGACGGGCTGCGTGGTCCACTGTGCCAAGGCAGGCTGTGCAGTTGCAAGTGCGATGCACAGGACTACGGCAATATGCAAATAGCGATTCATTGTGCCTCCGTTGTGTTCAACGAGCAGGGGCAAGACCTATTGCATGGTTTACGAACATGTCCCGCCAGCGAGCACGTTGAAGAAGTCCACAACGTCGACGTCTTCGGGGAAGACTTGGTTGTTATTGAAGTCGATGTCGTTGCAAGTTGCACATGTGCCGCCCGCGAGGACGTTGAAGAAATCAACGATGTCCTGATCCTCGGGGAAGACGCCATTGTTGTTGAAGTCGATGGAGTCGCAGCCAGCGGCGGGGAAGGTGAGAAGCACGAATTGTGAGCCCGGTATGTTGTTGAGATTGGGAGCCGTACCAAGATCACCCGCCGAAGCAGGACAGCCCGGCAGCCACTGGTTGCCAAATGTGCCGTTCACGCGCACCAGTCCAGCGGCGATGCGAAGCCTTTGACCCGCGCGCGCACCCGCAGCAAGCGGCACGCCCAGATCGGCATAAGGCAAACGCGCTTCGAGACCGGTCGTCGCCGTTGCCGCAGCAGCGACACTGGTCGATGTAATGCCAGCAGTGTTGGAATTGTCCATCGCAACAAGCAAGCCGTTGGGATTGGTGCCGCCCGCAAGGATGCCCGCGCCACTGCCGACAATGCCGCTGCCTTGGTAGACCTTTGCTGAGCCACCAACTGCAACAGTCACATGATCGACGTAGATCGCACCGTTGTAGAAGTTGATGAAGTAAATGTGGTTGGGAGCAAAACCAGCATCAAGCATGGTGCCCGTGAGAAGTTGCAACGCAGCCGGCGGCGGCGTAAATGGCGTCGTGTTGAGCACATTCTGACCACCAGTGCCTGACTCGACGAGCAGCACGATGGCCGAGCCGTCCGTGGGTACGTTGGACGTGATGCCAACCCGCAGACCATCATCCGTCGCGCGGACGAAGAGTTGATTGAGTTCCGCTACGTTGTTGGTCATGTTGGTGGGCGCAGTTTGCGAAGCAAACAGGTTGGCTGGGCCCGCGTCTTGCGGAATCGAGCGGCCATCGATGTCTTGCGGCGGAGGCGGCGGCGGCGTGTATGTGAGATTCGCGTTGAGAATGGCGTACGAGTAAGGTTGCAGCGAGAGCGCATACGCGGCACGATTCGCCGTAGTGATAGTTGGGCGAGATGCTCCCGTCAGAAGATCAACCGGCGTGGTCGAGCCGCTCGCGACGCCAAAAGCGGACAGATCAAGCGATGCGTTCACCGCAACGTTGCCCAGATTGATCGCAACAAGCACCTTCTGATCATTGTGCACACGCACAAACGACCAAACACGCGTGGAGTTGTTGGTAATGGGCACATACGAGCCTCGGCGGAGGGCAATGTTGTTGGTGCGGGCCGCGATGAGCGAGCGATAGGTTTCGAGCAGGCTCCCTGCAACGCCTTGTTGTTCTTGCACGCTGCGGCCATCGTTGTTCTGCGAGAAACGGCTGTTGTAGGCGGACGTATTGAGCACCCAGTAATTACTCATGGGGGCAGCATTCACCGCAAGCCACTTGAAGGGCTCGCGCATCGGAATGTCGTTGGCGTCGCTGCCCCAGTTGCCCTTGGTGCCGCGCATGCCGATCTCGTCGCCGTAATAAATGTTGGGTGGAAATGGCTGGCTGAGCAGCACCGCCGCGCCAACTTTCTGCTTGGCGGTGTTGCCACCCCACACCGATGCGATGCGATCTGAATCATGATCGTTGGTTTGGGCCACGACAACTTTGCCAGTAGGTGTTGCGAGCAAAGTGTTGGCCATCGACGAGTACAAACCGGCGGCGAGTTCGTCGCGCACCGCATCGCGCGCAGCGAACTCAAAAGGCTTGGTGAGTACCGCATCAAAACCGTTGGGCGTCAGAACTTCAGTGCCATATGAGCCCCAGTCACCATGCTCGCCGAAGATGAAGATGCCCGGCTTGGTTGCACGAAGACTCGTGCAGAACTGCTCCCAAAATGCGATGTTCGCGCCCCAGCCTTCAGGGGCGTTGGCGTAGATGTGATCGAGCCGGAAGCCGTCTACGCCATCGCTGGTATTGCCGTCGTTGTTGGGATCAAGCCACTTGCGCGCCCAGTTGGTCACAGTGGCGGCGGCGGAAGCGTTGGTGAGGTTCCAATGAATGAACCCCACGCTGGTGCCGTTCCACGTGTTGAATGTGTAGCCCTGATACTGCGTGTTGCCGGTGTTGGTAAAAGCGAGCCATGGGTCAAACTGGCTGGCGGGGTTGTTGAAGGCTGACGAGTAGTAGGTGGAGTTGGTCGAAACGCCATAAGCGACAAAGTCGAGGATGACTTTCATGTTTCGAGCGTGCGCGCCATCGATGAACGTCTGCAACTGAGCTTGCGTGCCAAAACGCGTGTTGAGTGTGTCGGCCGGGCCGTGTTGATAGCCGTGATATGCATTCGACGGAAAAATCGGCTGCAGATAGATCATCGTGACGCCCAGACTTTGCAGATAGTCAAGGCTCGGCGCAGAGGCGAGTCCGCCGAAATCGCCGAAGCGAGTTGGTGTTACGCCACCTTGCTGATCGTTGTTGGAGTCACGCCACGCAATCGGCATGATCTGATAGATGACCTCGTCCTGAAACGGACGAGCAGTCTGGGCAGAAAGCTCGTGCGTAAAGCAAGCAGCAAGAATGAGTGAGATGGTTCGCGAGAAAAAGCGATGAGGTGTTTTCACGGGTGAATCCGGTGTAGGTCAGCGAGTTGCGCGAGTTTACACGAGGCGTCAAGGGCCGCCCGCGGCGAATCGCACGGATTTCACGATAAAAAATCTGCCCACGCAAACCCCGACGCCAGGCCTGAGACCCTGCGAAGGCCCGGATCAAGCCGCAACCCGCGTCCGACAACACCAAACAATCGCACTCGCACGAACTACGTTGCCGCGTTTGCAGTCACTTCCCACGCGTAAAGCTGTCTCCTCCTGAACTTCACAAAGCCTCAGGCAAAACCTCATCCCCTGGCGTCACCACCAAACCTCACGAACACTCCCCACCCGCCAACACCGTAAAGAAATCAATCACATCCGCATCTTCCGGAAAAACCGTGTTGTTGTTGAAATCAATATCGCTACACGTATTCCCCGCACTGCACTCCCCGCCCGCGAGCACATTGAAGAAGTCGATGACGTCGGCATCTTCAGGGAAGACGGTGTTGTTGTTGAAGTCGATGTCATCGCAGCAGCCGCTGGCTGGAAGGCCCCAGAGCGCGAAGTTGGCAGAAACGCTCGTGCCCGCGAGGTCAAACTCGCCGCACACCGCGAGTGTGTTGTCAGCAAGCACCGCAAGGCCCAGCGCACCGGTGCCCGCGACGTCTGCATCTCTCAAACCACTGTTGAGCGCGCTCCATGTCGAACCGTTCCAGCGCGCGATTTTGCTGGCGAGCACTCCACCCGCATTCTGAAAGTTACCGGCGACGACCAAATCGCCCGATGGAAGCAACTTGATCGCGTAGCCCACGCCCGCGTTACCACCGATATCTGTGATTCCAGCACCGAGCGTTGACCACGTCGTGCCGTTCCAGCGAGCGATGCTGTTTACTGGAATGCCACCGGCGATGTTGAAAAATCCTGTCACAACGATCGAGTTGTCGGGCAATTGTTCTATCGCACGGACTTGCCCATTGATCCCGGTGCCAAGCGGCCTCCAGTTCGCGCCGTCCCATCGCGCGACGTTGTTTGTAGCAGCACCTGAAGCCGTGCTAAAAACACCACCCGCGTACACATCGCCATTGGCAGCGACTTTGAGTGCGAAAACCTGTCCGCCTATGCCAATGCCCACCGGCGACCACGCGAAGCCATTCCAGCGAGCGATATTGAGTGCCCCCAGACCGCCCGCCGTTGCGAACGAACCGGCTGCAATGATGTCGCCATTGGGCATGCGTGCCAGCGCGTTGACACTCGTGTCAGCTGGACCAGCGAATCCGGTGCCGAGCGGTGTCCAATTCGTTCCGTCCCATTGCGCAATGTCGTTCGTTGATCCCCCAAAGGACGCAAACTGCCCCGCCGCCACGATGTCGTTGTTTGGAAGGACGAGAAGTGACCTGACAAAACCGTTGGCGAATCCGCCCACCCGATTCCAAAGCCCGCTGCTGCTGCGTCGCTGGACTGTATTGCTGACGGCGGCGACCACATCGGTTCCGATGTTTGCAATCGCTTCGATCTTTGCTGGATTGCCGCGGCCTAACTCGTTCCAGTTGGTATTGTCATACGCAAGGCACGCGGGCGTTCCACCGACTCCGGCGACAATCTGCCCGTTGTAGTTTCCCAGGCACAATGTATTGCTCAGTCCAAGTTCTGCCCATGTCGTGCCATTCCAGCGAGAGACATACGAGCGGCTGCCAATGGGGAAGCTGATGGAATACCGGAAGGTGGCGTTGACTTGAAAACTACTGACCCCTGATGAGCGGATGAGAAGCGAGGTGCAAGATGGTGAGAATAGATCAGTGTTGCTCAGCGCCGACCATGTATTGCCACTGATTGGATCAAAGCGGAGAGTCGCGACGCGATTGGCAGCGATGCCGCCGATGTTGGCGAAGGCGCCGCCTATGAAGATGCGATTACTGTTGATCGTGATGCCCGAGAATGATCCCAGTGCGTTCACGGTGTTGTCGGGATTGCCGAAGCTGGCCCAGGTGGTGCCGTTCCATGTTGCAAGATTGCTTGCTGCTGTGGCTCCTGCTACTGTGAAATTGCCGCCCACAAAGAGCAAGCCGTTGAACGCGTGGAGCGCATTGACCGTGCCTGTGCCGCCAATGTTGATTCCGTTTTGAACGGCGACCCAGGCTGAGCCGTTCCAACGAGCGATGCGATTGGCTGGGCTGCCGCTGGCGGTAGTAAACGTGCCCGCAGCGTACAGCTCGTTGTTGAACACAGCGAGAGCGCGCACGTCGCCACCAGTGAAACCTGAACTCATTGGCGACCACGTCGTGCCGTTCCAGCGAGCGATGTTCGAAGCGGCCACGCCGCTCACAGTTGTAAAACTGCCGCCAGCAATAAGCTGATTGCTAAAAATTGTGAGAGCAAGCACGCTCCCAGACCCGTTCGTGCCTTCAAGCGGTTGCCAGTTCTGACCGTTGAAGCCCATGATCTTTTGCGTGCGATAGCCATCAACGTTGAGGCCGCTGCCCCCAGCGATAAGCAGATTGTGTAGCGGCCCAGCTCCGTCAGGATCGAAGTTGGTGAAGGCAGACACAGTGCCACCGATGGTCTTGCCTGGCTCGCCGGGCAGCCAGTCGGGCACGCAAGATTGGCCCTGCACGCGTGGCGATGCGAACATCACAAGCAACGCGATGATGGCGCTCGCAAATCTCGAAGCCAATTCGCGGCACAAACCCGAACGGTGAAGGACGTTGCAGAGAGTCATTGGTGCACCTCGCGAGAAGGCAAGAAAGCGAACACGCAAATATGTCGCGTGAGTAACCCACAACCGTAGGTGGATGAAAGAATGCGCCACGGAATCTACTGGTGAGACGCAGACCTGCTTTTCAGCGGCACTGCGAGTGCATTATCGGGTCAGACGTGCCGCGTATCGCGCGCATGGGTTCGTCCATCGCGAAGTCCGTCGCAAGACGGAGGTCGCATTCAGTCGCGAATGCTTGGTGCGGCTGCAAACATCGAGGTGATGTTCTTGCAGCGGTCGAGGTCGCTTTGATCTGTCGCGATGCCGTTCGTTGATGCGTTGAGCGCAAAGAAAAACCCGGCGTCGCCGCCGGGTTTGGTATCGCTTTCGTAGGCCCGGCGTCTCGCCGGACAATGAGTAACTTTCCGCGTCCGCTGCCCGGCGCGACGCCGGGCCTATGGGATCACGACATCGACATCAGGGACATTCACCGCCAGCAAGCACTGTGAAGAAGTCAATGACATCGGCATCTTCGGGAAAGACGGTGTTGTTGTTGAAGTCAATATCGCTGCACGTATTGCCCGCACTGCACTCCCCGCCCGCGAGCACATTGAAGAAATCAATCACATCCTGATCTTCCGGAAACACCGTGTTCTGGTTGAAGTCGATGGAGTCGCAGCGTGGAAGACAAGGCATGCACGGCAGTCCCTCGAGCACCCAAGCAGCGCTCGACACGTTTCCAAATCGTCCTGTTCCGGCGATCGTTGTGCCATCAGGTGCAATCGCGGTCGCACTCACCAGATGAAAGCCTGCTATCGCAACGCCAAACGAACTCGCCAAAGTGTCGAGCAGAGTGAGCGATCCGTCCTGTGTCCACATCGCCGCTCGCTGGTTGCCTTGAATATCGTCGGTCGAACCGACGATAAGCGATCCGTCGAAGTTTAGATCGTTAGCACCGGAAAAACGAAAGTCAGAAGAACTGGGCATCTCTAGCGCGGCAACAACGTATCCGGCGGCGGTGGGCAGCCATTGAACAGCCTGAAAGGTGGGGCCGGGACTTCGCTCGGCAGACCCGACGACTGTTCGCCCGTCGCCACTCACTGCGATCGCCTCTGCAGAGCGAAATCCGGCGGGTGGATGCAGTAGCACTGGCCCTCCCGCGTCGGTCCATCGCACGCCAGTCCCGGTCCAACCCCAGCCGACGATCACGTCGCCGTTGTGACTGACGTCTCGGGGAGTCCACCCGCCCAAGTCTTGTGAAGGGATACCCAAACGCCAACGCGTCGCTCGTGTCCCGAGCGTTGGTGATCGGCTCGTCCCAACAATCACTGTTCCATCGCCGCTGATCGACCAAGGAAATGGATCGACCTGCTGCTCAGGCGACGACAGCAACTGGAAGCCTCCACCCTCGGTCCACCGATACGCGTCAATCTGCACTAGATCGGTGGGTGTCTGTCTGAGTCTTTCCACGCGAATTGCCGCTGCATCACCCAACGAACTGAGCCCCATCAAGTTGACATGATTCGCGTTGACTGGAAACCCCAGACTCTCGACCGTTCCTCGTCTCCAAAGCACCGATCTATCACCCAACGAGGTTGTCGTAGACCCACCCAAACGCTCTCCGCGAAGGCTAATGCCACGCACTCCCGAGGAGCCTCCGGGCTGCAACGGAGCCAAGAGCCTCAACGTGACTTGCCCTAGCGTCACCTCTGCTATCACGCAGACTACCGACGCACTCCAGAGAAGTTGACCCATTGCACCCTCCATAATGATGGTAGTCGGACGATTGTCCGTGAATCGAAAGAAAAACCCGGCGTTGCCGCCGGGCTTGTGAGGTCGTGTTGAAGTCTCTGAGAATCGGCGATTCCTGGCACTCGCCTGCCCCGGAGGGGCGGGCCACCATGACGCCGCTGTTTACTTCTTAAACCCCGCCTTAAACTTACTAATCGCATCCATCAACTTCTTCTCCAGCTCCGTGTCCAGAGCCTTCTTCTGATCCAGCTCGTCATACACCGGCTTCGCGATGCCCTTCATGTGGCTCAGCAGGCCATCTTCAAACGCACGCACGCTGCTCACAGGAATGTCATCCATCACGCCCTTCGTACCCGCGTAGATCGAGATGATCTGATCCGTCACGACAAACGGCGTGTACTGCCCTTGCTTGAGCAACTCAACGAATCGGCGACCACGATCAAGCTGACGCTGCGTGGCCTTGTCCAGTTCCGTGCCCAGCTGCGCGAACGCTTCCAGTTCGCGAGCGGCTGCCAAGTCCAATCGCAGCGAGCCGGCGATCTTCTTCATCGCCTTCACCTGCGCACTGCCACCCACGCGGCTCACCGAGATACCGACGTTCACCGCAGGACGCACGCCTGAGAAGAACAGTTCAGGCTCAAGGTAAATCTGGCCGTCCGTAATCGAAATCACGTTCGTCGGGATATACGCCGACACGTCGCCTTCTTGCGTTTCAATGATCGGCAAGCTCGTGATCGAGCCCGCGCCGTTCTCATCGCTCAGCTTCGTCGCGCGTTCCAGCAACCGGCTGTGCAGATAGAACACGTCACCGGGATAAGCCTCACGACCCGGCGGGCGACGCAAGAGCAGCGACATCTGGCGATACGCCACAGCTTGCTTGCTCAAGTCGTCATAGATGCACAACGCGTGCTTGGGCATCGGCGCGCCGTTGGCCAGCGTCTGGCCAGGGTTCTTGCCGCTCCACATGAAGAACTCCGCCATGCTCGTGCCCGAGTACGGCGCGATGTACTGCATGGGTGCCGCAGCCGACGAACCGGCGTTCACCACGATGGTGTATTCCATCGCGCCGGCCTTGCGGAGGGTTTCAACCACGCCCGCAACCGTCGAGTCCTTCTGACCAACCGAAACGTAGATGCACACCATCGCGTCTTTGGTGCCCCAGAACTGCTTCTGGTTGATGATCGTGTCCACCGCGATAGCCGTCTTGCCCGTCTTGCGGTCGCCGATGATCAGCTCGCGCTGCCCGCGACCAATCGGAATCATCGCGTCCACGCTCTTGATGCCCGTCTGCATGGGCTCGTGCACCGGCTGACGCTCAGCAATGCCCGGCGCGATGATGTCCACCTTGCGGAACTGCGTCGTGTTGATCGGACCTTTGTCGTCAATGGGCGCACCGAGGGGATCAACCACGCGGCCCAGCAGGGCTTCGCCCACCGGCACTTCGAGCAGGCGACCCGTGCTCTTGACCATGTCGCCTTCTTTGATCTTCAAATAGTCCCCGTACACCACCGCGCCCACCGTGTCGGTTTCCAGGTTGAACACCTGACCCATCACCGCGCCCTCAGCCGTCGAGAACTCCAGCAGTTCACCGGCCATGGCCTTGCCCAAGCCGTAAATACGGGCAATCCCGTCACCGACTTCGACCACCCGGCCCACTTCGGCAACTTCCAAAGCCGAACCAAACTGCTCGATTTCCTGCTTGATGACTGACGCGATCTCGTCGGTGCGAATCTTCACGGTGGATGTTCCTTGAAAGAGCCAAACGGCCCGAGGCAAACCGCCCAAGGGCTAGGGCGGCAAGGATAGACGGCGGCCCCGCCACTTTCCTCCCACCCGGGGCGTTTACGCGAACCGACCAAACATCGAAAACGGGTGCAGTGCCACGACCCAATTGCGGCCAAGCATGCCGAAGAAATCGCACCGCGGAGACGTGGCGAGCGCGGCGATGCAGATGGCGGCGGGGCGGGGGGTTATCACGCGTGCATCCCGGGCGATGGTGGGCGCGAGGGGCGGCGGGTGCCAAGTTTGCGCGAACGCGGCGTGAATGGGCGTGACAAAGTTCACCGTTTCGGGTAAACTGGCCGCCCGATCCACCATCCGCGACGCTGCGGCAGTGGAGTCCATCGACGCGAAAACGCCGGCCCTTGAGCCGGAGGGAGGAATCAGCATGCGAAATCTCATCTCCGCCGTGCAGGGTGCAATCTTCGGCACGCCGAAACACGCCTCCGCCTCGCCGGAGGCCGCGTCCGGCTCGCCGGAGATGATCTCCGGCGAGGGGGAGATGAAGTCCGACGCACTTGGCGCAAAACACGGTTCATGGCATTGGGACCCCCACAAAGGTTCGCTGAAGCGGCTGCAGTTTCGCTTTCCGTCAGTTGCCGCCTGTGCGGCCAACGCCCTCTTGGTTATCCCTGCCACGCACGGACAATGCACCTATTCGCTGAGTACCAACATCCTCGGTCGCCTGCCGCCGAGCGCTGGCGGGTGCATGGCCGTTGCAGTCACACAGCGGATTTACTCTCTGAACGGTGATACGAGTTGTGTTCCGTGTGCATCTTTTTCGTTTCCGGGCGGAACCGCCTGCGGTGTCTTTTCCTTGCCCAGCAGTTCGGGCACCATAGTGTCCAAGTACACGGTTCTCTGTCAACCGGTCGGATACGTCACAAGAATCTCGACCGCATGCAACGGCAACATGTCGGTCTTCATCCCACCCTGCTCAGACCGTCCGAATCGACTGCAGTATGGCACGATCCGAGGCGATGGCACACCGGCGAGGGTGCCGCTTCGCATCAAAACGGTGCCGGTGGTGGGCGGCGTGCGCGGCTTCCTTCCCGGCACGGTCCAACTCTTCCGCTGGGGGCTGCCCACCGAGCAGTATCGCTGGCGCAAAGCCGAGACCAGTGCCCTGATCGTGAACGGCTCGCAGCCTTCGGGTAGTTTCGTGACCGGCGCGAACTCCGCCGCGATGACCATCACGAGCATCGATACGCCCGATGCAGGGTTGTACGTGCTCGAGGCTTCCACCAACGGCGGCGGCACGTACGCCATGGTCGATGCCGTGCGTGTGTACGTCGATCGCCCCGTCCCCAACATCGTCTCCATGCCGCAGGACCGCGAGGCGTGTCTGGGCGGGAGCACCGACTTCCTCGTGATCGCCAACGAGCCCAGCGGCGTGCCCGCGACGTATCGCTGGTATCGCAATGGTGTGCCCATCACCGACGGTGTGCAAGGCGGCCTCGGCACGGTGACCGGCGCGACGACGCCCATGCTCACCATCAGCAACCTTGAAGCAGGCGCGGCGGGCAACTATTCGTGCCACATCATCACCAGTGCGTACGTGAACAACACCTTTGACGCGGCCTTGACCATCAGCAACAACGCCACGCCGCCGGTGGTGCTGGCTCCGCCCCAAAGCATCGCCGTGGATGCCGGGCAGAGTGCGTACATGATCGCGGATGTTGATGTGGCGACGGGCCAGGTGCCGAGTTTCCAGTGGCGAAAGAATGGCCTGCCGATCTATGACGATGGCCGGATCGAAGGAACGCAGACCGAGCAACTGCTCTTCAACGCTGCGGCCATGAGCGATGTGGGTACGTACGACTGCATCGTGACCCGCGGCTGCGCGACGACAATCACAGCCGCCGCCACGCTGAATGTGAGCATGCCGATTGTGTGCGATGACATCGATTTCAATAACAACGAAGTCTTCCCCGAAGACCAGGACATTGTGGATTACCTCGACGTCCTCGCCGGAGGTAATTGCCCCGCCTGCAACGACATCGACTTCAACAACAACGGCGTCTTCCCCGAAGATCAAGACGTGGTGGACTTCTTCAACGTCCTCGCGGGCGGCGCTTGCTAGCCGACGCCGGACCTGAGGCTCTGCGAAGGTCCGGATCGATTCACCAACCACCCCCACTCCCGCGCCAACTCTCGCACCAACCTCGCCCACCACAGCCGCCCACCAGCGGCTGTTTTTTTCTTGAGTATCCCCACTCACAAAAATCTTCCTGATACTCACCGCCCGCGTGCGCTCAATCCCAGTCACTCTGCACGCCGCCTCTTGAATCACCAATCACAATCGTGTACAACTCGCATGACAACTGTTTGCCGGGGTGACGCAGGCCCATCGCTCATGTCAAGCAGCCTGCATCAAGCAATCAGTTGTCATGGGGTCGCGCAAAATCGCGCCGGGAGAAAAGGGGAGACACATGCAATCACTGACCAGCTACGACCAAGACCTGCTCGCGCTCATCATCAAGCACAACTTCGATCTCAGCGCCGCCGCCTACGAGCGATTCATCTCCTACCAACAGCTCGCGTGGTGGTCGCGCTTGCCACACATCGCGCAAGCCCTCGAACAAGCACTCGCGTCGCAAGCAACAACAAAGCCCCCGCAGCCCGCAGAGGCTTCCACTTCGTCTCTTCATTACGCCGTCACTTCGTCACTGCCTTCACGGGCAGTTGCCGCCAGCCAGCACGTTGAAGAAGTCAACAACGTCCTGGTCTTCAGGAAAGACGCCGTTGTTGTTGAAGTCGATATCGCTGCACGCCGCGCACTCGCCGCCGGCGAGCACGTCGAAGAAGTCAACAACGTCTTGATCCTCGGGGAAGACGCCGTTCTGATTGAAGTCGATGCTGTCGCACGCAGTGACACTCGCGCTGGTGCCGACGATGCGGTAAGGCCACTCCAGCGGAGCCTGAAACCAGCCATTAAACGGCGAGACATTCGCGTACCGCATGCTGAACGCATCGCGCGGGTTGGGCGTGACCAGCAAGCCAAAAACTGCGCCAGTCCGCGCGGGGTCCCCCTGCATGCTGACGGCAAACCAGTACTCACCCGCGGGCAACGCGGGCATCCATGTCATGTCGATATCAACCCGCATGATGGGCCGCGACTGCGACGTGTTGGCGGTGCCACTGGTGCGATACGCGCCGGTCCACGCGCCGCCGCGCAACCGGTTGGTGACGTAATCACCATAAATCGGCGCAACGCCATCAGCCGGCGGCTGGTCATACACCGCGATGTACGCGCCGCTGTATGCAAACGCCGTGTTGAAGTTGCTGCTCTGACTTTGAAACGCGAAAAACTCGACGCGATCCAGCGTCCACGTGCTGCTTGCTGGCACCGTGAATGCGTCTGCATTGCGAAACGGTCCATTGATGCCAGGCCCACCCGCCGGAATGGTGTTCGGAATGCCCAGGCCCGTATATGTAATGCCATCACCAGTGGGGTTGACCTGCGAGGTGCTGATATCCGCGCCGTTGAAACCAACGCCAGCGGCCGTGATGAACGGCCCGTTGTCTTTGAGCACCACCGGTTGCGCGAAAGCAGCAGCGGCGAGAACAAACGTCGAAACTGCGATGAGGTTCTTCATACCTCAAGCGTAGCGATGCTTTTTCTCGCTGGAAATTGCAGTTATCACGCTGACCTGCTTGGGGGCCTGCTCGGGTGCTTACTGCCGCTCTTGCTCGGCCTCGCGCATCAGCGTGATGAAGGTGCCGTCGGCTTGCGGCGTGCCCTTCTTCGCATCTTTGCCTGGCTCGCGCTTCACGTAATCGCCTTCGCCGTTCAGGTCCCACGCGTTGCGATGGTCTTGTGCGTGCACTTCAAACATGCGCGCGATCTTCGCTCGCGCATCGCGATCACGAATCGGGCACGCAACTTCCACGCGGTTGCTGAGGTTGCGATACATCCAGTCGGCACTGCTGATGTACCAGTCGCCGTCGGCGGGTTCGATCTGGCCGCCGGAGAAGTGATACACGCGCGAGTGTTCGAGAAATCTGCCGACGACGCTGCTGACCTTGATGTTTTCGCTCAGGCCCTTGACGCCCGGGATCAAGCAGCAGAAGCCGCGCACGACGAGATTGACTTCAACACCTGCCTGACTGGCGGCGTAGAGGCGCTCGGTCATGTCGCGATCTTCCATCGCGTTGAGCTTGGCCCAGATGCGCGCGGGCTTGCCTTTCTTCGCAAACTCCATTTCGCGCTCGATCATCTTGTTCACGCGGTCGCGCAGCGTGAAGGGCGCAATCAGCAAGTTGTCGCAGTTGGGCGCAGCAGCCATGCCAGTGAGGTAATTGAACAAGTGAACCAGATCACTCGTGATCGCTTCGTCAGCGGTCAAGATGCCCAGATCGGTGTAGAGCTGCGCGGTTTTGGGGTGGTAGTTGCCGGTGCCAAGGTGCGCGTAGCAACGCAGGCCGTGCTTTTCGCGGCGAACAACCAGACTGGTTTTGCAGTGGGTTTTGAGGCCCATGACGCCGTAGGCGACGTGTACGCCCGCGCGCTCGAGCTGCCGCGCGAAGCGCACGTTGCGGCCTTCGTCAAAGCGTGCACGCAGTTCGACAAGACACGCGACTTGCTTGCCAGACTCAGCAGCGCGCACGAGATTGGCGATAAACGGCGAGTCAGGCGTCGTGCGATAGAGCGTCTGCTTGATGGTCATCACATCCGGGTCGTTGGCGGCGGCCGCGATGAACCGCTCGACGGTGGCGTCGAAACTTTCGTAGGGGTGGTGCACCAGCACATCTTGCTTGCGAATGTTGGCGAAGAACTGGCTGGCGTTTTGTTCGCTGGTTTTGCCGACGACGGGCGCGAGGCGCGCGGGCACGACGGGCTTCCACTGTTTGTGTTTGAGGTCGGGGCGGTCGATGTCGCAGACTTCACTGAGCGCGAGGTAGTCGATGCCCATGGCACGTTCGTAGACATCTTGCGGATCGACGTTGAGTTTGTCGAGCAGCCAGCGCAGCACCGTGGGGTTGGCGTCGCGCTCGATCTCGAGGCGGGCGACGCGTGCGAACTTGCGCTGCTTGAGATCAGCTTCGATGCTTTGCAGCAAGTTGGCGGTGTCGAGGTCATCTTTTTGAATGCCCGCGCTGCGCGTGACGCGGAAGTTGATTTTGTCTTGCACGTGCACGCCCGGAAAAAGTTCGCCCAGGCTGTTGCGCACGACTTCTTGCACGCTGATGAAGCGATAGGTTGGGGACTTGCCTTTTTCGCTGGCGGCAAGTCGCACAAATGCCTGCATTCCTGCGGGAATTTTGACGCGCGCGAAGGTTGTCTCGTCGGCGTTGTCTTTCTTGTGGCGTTTGCTCAGCAGTTCGCTGGGAAAGACCGGCGCCCGCACGCTGCCGGCGGGTGGATCAATCAGCACGCCCACGTTGTTGGACAAATTCGAGATGAACGGAAACTTGTGCGTGGGATCAACCGCGAGCGGCGTGAGAGCGGGGAAGACATGATCGTGATACCACGCTTGCACGGTATCGCGTTCGTTCTCGGCAAGGTCGCCCCAGCGCAAAATGAAGATGCCTTCTTTGGCGAGTTGCGGCAGCAGTTCTTTTTCGAGGATGCGGCCTTGTTCTTGCACGAGCTGCGCGACGTGTTCGCGGATGGCGTTGAGTTGTTGGCGCGGCGTGCGGCCGTCGGGGCTGGGGGTGTCTACGCCGCTGTGGACTTGGCGCTTGATGAGGCCCACGCGCTTCATGAAGAATTCGTCGAGGTTGCTGGTGAAGATGGAGATGAATCGCACGCGCTCGAGCAGCGGCATGGAATCGTCGGCGGCTTGAGCGAGGACGCGCTGGTTGAAGGCGAGCCATGACAAGTCGCGATTGAAGAAGCGCACGTCGGTGGAAGATTCATCGGCTGCGGATTTGCCGCGTCTGGTAGTGGTCATGGGGAGGGGATTCTATGGATTGTGGGGCAAACTCGGAATGTGTTTTGTAGAACGGATTCCACGGGTTGCGCTTCGCTTCACCCGTGGCTACAGGCCGATGGCCCTCCGGGCCAAACGAATGGCAAAGGAGTCTGTGGCAGGCTCAATTCATAAGGCGGTCTTTGGCTTCGGCGTATTTGGCGACGGTCGCAGCGACGATTTCGGCTGGGAGTTCTGGGCCTGGGGCTTGTTTGTTCCACTTACCTTCGGCGACGAGGTGCTCGAGGTATTCGCGGAGGTATTGCTTGTCGAAGCTTTTTTGGGGGCGGCCTGGTTGGTAGCCATCGGTGGGCCAGAAGCGGCTGCTGTCGGGGGTCAGGGCTTCGTCGATCAAGATGGGGATGTTGCTGGTGAGGTTGCCTTGCTCGTCGATGGGGAAGCCGAATTCGAATTTGGTGTCGGCGATGATGATGCCGCGGTCGCGGGCGTGCTCGCTGGCCATGAGGTAGATTTGGAGGCTGATGCGGCGGAGGGTTTCCATCGTTTCGGAGCCGACGAGTTCGCAGGCGCGGTCGAAGGTGATGTTTTCGTCGTGCTTGCCGAGTTCTTCTTTGGTGGCAGGGGTGAAGATCGGCTCGGGGAGAGCATCGCACTGGCGCAGGCCTTGGGGGAGTTTGACGCCGCAGACGCTGCCGGTTGATTGGTATTCTTTGAGGCCGCTGCCTTCGAGATAGCCGCGGACGACGCACTCGATGGGGATGACGCGAGCGGCTTTGCAGATGACGATGCGGCCTTGGTAGTCGTCGCGCGATTCGCCGGCGGGGAAGATGCTGGGGTGGAGAAGATTCGCGTCGGCGGAGAGGACGTGGGTTTGGCAGATGCCGCGGGCGGCGATCATGGCTTGCCAGAAGAGGGAGAGCTCGGTGAGCAGGCGGCCCTTGCCGGTGATGGGCGTGGGCATGACGACATCGAAGGCGCTGATGCGATCGCTGGCGACGATGAGGAGTCGCGCGCCGGTGCCGAGCGGGCTTGTGGCGGCGGCGGGGAGTGGGTAGACGTCGCGGACTTTGCCGCGGCGGGGGCTGGGGAGGAGGAGGCTGGAGTGGGTGAGGGCGGGCATGAGGAGAGCGTAACGGAGGAAAGCGAAAAGTGAAAAGCGATAACGCGATAAAGGGATAAATGGGGGGAACGGGCGTGTTGTGGTGGTGAGGCGTGGCCAACTTCTTCCGGACAGGTGGTTGCTTCGGGGCGGGGGGGTGCGACAATAGGGGTTTGGTGGTGTTGTGCCGCTTTTGGTGGTGTTGGCTTTTTGTGATCGAGCACGCATGCTGAGTTTTGTCGTCTTTGATTCAGATGGTGTGGATGCTCAGCATTTTCCGCCCCGGCATGCGTACGTCACGGCGCAGCATGAGGTGCCGACGCAGGGGCAGGTGCGGCTGGGGGCGGGGCGGGTTGATTGCGAGAAACTGAACGCGGCGAACACGGCGGGGCTGGCGGTGCAGATTGAGGTGCAGCGGCCGCTGTTACCTGAGGGGCTGGCGAAACTTTTGCCGACGCCCAACACGCCGGTGATTGGGCTACTGATGTTGCAGACGACGCTGCTGCCTGATCGGGCGCGGCCTTACTTGCTGGCGATTGAGCTGGCACGGCATCAGATCATGGTGTTGCTGAACAAGCTGGAAGATTGGCAGTTGACGGAATTGCCGCCTGAGCATCCGGTGTTGCAGCAATTTGAGCTGGCGCGGGACAATTTTACGGCGGCGCTGGTGGCGCAGAACAAGAAGGTGGATGGCAGCAGCGATGCGAGCCGAGGCGGGTATCACGCCGAGGCGAATCAGAAGGCGGCGGCGGCGCTGGGACTCGCGCTGGAGGCTGGGGAAGAGCTTGCGCTGATTCAGGCGGCGAGGCAATTGAAGGGGCGATTGAGCGGGGAGACGTATAAGGCAGCGGTGGCGGCGCTGGCGAAGAGCAGTCCGGAGGCGATACCGCTGGGGGCGCCAGTGGTTGCGCCGGGGAGCGGACATGCGACGTTGCCTGGAGTGCCGCTGATTGGGTGCGCGATTTCGCCTGGAGCCATGAATGAGAACTTGGCGAAGGCGGGGACGGGGTCGTGTGACTTTTTGACGATGCCGTTGCGGTGGGTGGATTTGGAGCCGGTGGAGGGGAAGTACAACTTTACGACGACGGATCGGTGGATTGAGTGGGCGGTGCGGACGGCGAAGCTGCCGCTGGTGGGCGGGCCCATTGTGGATTTGCGGCCTCGCAGTGCGCCGGACTGGTTGTTTATCTGGGAGAACGATTACGACACGCTGCGTGATTTGGTGTTTGAGCACATTCAGGCGGTGGTGACACGGTATCGCAAGACGATTTCGCGGTGGACGGTGGCGAGCGGGCTGCATGTGAATACGAATTTCAAGATCAGCTTTGAGCAGATTTTGGATTTGACGCGGCTGAGTGTGATGCTGGTGAAGAAGCTGCATCCGACGGCAAGGGTGCAATTGGAGTTGCAGCAGCCTTGGGGTGAGTATCTGGTGCAGAACAAGCGGAGCATTCCGCCTTATGTGTATGCGGAGGCGGCGCTGACGACGCAGCTACCAATTGATGCGATTTCGCTGCGGATACAGATGGGGCATGCAGAGCCGGGGGCGGCGACGCGCGACATGTTGAGTTTGTCGGCGATGTTGGATAAATATGCAGCGCTGGAGAAGCCGATTTTTGTGACGGCGGTGGGTGCGCCGAGCCAGCCGATTGCGCCAAGGCCCTATGTGCCGCGGGTGGGTGCGGAGGCGACGGTGCCATATGAGCCGGGGTATTGGCGCAGCCCGTGGAGCGAGAGCCAGCAGGCGCTGTGGATGACGCATGCGTTGAGTGTGATTGCGAGCAAGCCTTATGTGCAGGGCGTGTGCTGGCACGAGCTGTATGACGCGCCGGGTGATCCGACGGATGCGCCGGAGATGCCGTTTGGCGGGCTGGTCGATAAGGACGGGAAGCCCAAACTGGCGTTGCAAAGGCTGGGGGATATTCGGCGGTGTTTGCGGGAGGGGAAGAATCCGCTGAGTTTGCTGAAGCCGGCGTGAGGGTTGGCGTTTGCGCAGTACACGATGCGCGAGACTCGCGATTTGATCGGTTGCCATGCCATCGCCTGACCTTACCAACATCCCCGCGCTGCTCGCCGCGTCATGTGTCACGATTGATATTCCCGTTGCGTGGGGCGAGATGGATGCGCTGGGGCATGTGAACAACGTGGTGTATTTTCGGTATTTGGAATCGGCGAGGATTGCGATGATTCGGTCGCTGGGGCTGGATGATGTTCGCAGTGTGAAGGTGGATGGGGTGAGTGTGGGGTTTATTTTGCAGGGGGTGCAGTGCCGATTTCGGCGGCCGGTTTTGTTTCCGGATGTGTTGCGGGTGACGTCGCGCGTGGTGGGTGTGGAGCAGGACCGGTTTACGCTGGCGCATGAGGTGGTGAGCAGTGCGCAGAACGTGGTGGCGGCGGTGGGTGAGGGGACGATTGTGACGTATGACTATGGGAATGCGCGAAAGGTGGCGATACCGGCGAGTTTGCGGGTGAAGTTGGATAGGGCGAAGCAGGGGTGATTAGATGTTGTCGTAAAGCCGGGTCACTGCAAAGCGCGAAGGAAAAGGCAGTTCGTAGGCCCGGCGGGACGCCGGGCCTATGGGGGTGCTTAGGGACAAGTGCCGCCCGCGAGGACGTTGAAGAAGTCGATAACGTCCGCGTCTTCGGGGAAGACTTGGTTGTTGTTGAAGTCGATGTCGTTGCACGCGGCACACTCGCCGCCGGCGAGGACGTTGAAGAAGTCGATGACGTCGGCGTCTTCGGGGAAGACGGAGTTGTTGTTGAAGTCAATGTCATCGCACGTCCTGACACAGCCCCACCGCGCGATGAACGGCGCGACGACGCCACCGGCGGTGGTAAAGTCGCCCCCGGCGACGAGGTCACCGTTGGGCAGCGTGGTCAGGGCGTACACCCCTACATCGCCAGCACTGTCCACACCCGTGCCCAGCGGAGCCCATTGCCCGGTTGCGGCGTTCCACCGGGCAACCCGATTGGCAGCAACGCCATCGGCAGTCGTAAACAAGCCCGCTGCGAGCAGATCGCCGCTGGGCAGCGCGGAGAGGGTGAACACAATGTTGTTCATGCCTGTGCCGAAGGCGGCCCATTGCCCGGTCGCGGCGTTCCAGCGGGCGATGTAGCGGGCGGAAACGCCACCAGCGCTGGTAAAGAAGCCTCCGGCAACCAGATCGCCGTTGGGCAGCGTGGTGAGGGTGGACACGGTGCCGTTCAAGCCGGTGTCCAGCGGGGTCCATTGGCCGGTCGCGGCGTTCCAGCGAGCGATGTTGTTGACGGCGACGCCACCCGCGGTGGTGAACGATCCCCCAGCGACGACATCGCCGTTAGGTAGCGTGACAAGGTCGTACACGAAACCACTTATGCTCGTGCCCAGCGCGCCCCATTGCCCGGTCGCGGCGTTCCAGCGGGCGATGTAGCGGGCGGAAACGCCACCAGCGCTGGTAAAGAAGCCTCCGGCAACCAGATCGCCGTTGGGCAGCGTGGTGAGAGCGTGTACAGCACCGTTCAAGCCTGCGCCGAATGGAACCCATTGTCCGGTCACATCGTTCCAACGGGCGATGTTGTTGCCGCCAGAGCCACCCGCCGTGGTGAACGAACCCCCAGCGACGAGATCGCCGCTGGGCAGCGTGATGACGTCGTACACGGGGCCATTCATGCCAGTACCCAGCGGGGCCCATTGGCCGTTCGCGGCGTTCCAGCGGGCGATGCGATTGGCACCAACGCCCCCCGCGCGGATGAAATTGCCCCCTGCGACCAAATCGCCGCCGGGCAGCGTGGTGAACGCGCGTGTCAAGCCGTTCATTCCCGAGCCGAGTGGGGCCCATAGCCCGGTCGTGGCGTTCCAACGAGCGACGCGACTCGCGGCAACGGCCCCGGTAACCGAAAAGACAGGCCCGGCACCCGAAAAGCTGCCCCCGGCGACCAAATCACCGCTGGGCAGCGTGGTGAGGGCGTGCACGGTGTTGTTCACGCCCGTACCAATCGGGGCCCATTGCCCAGTCGCGGCGTTCCAGCGAGCGATGTTGTTTGCGGCAACGCCACCCGCCGTGGTAAAGCCACCCCCAGCGCTCAAATCGCCGTTGGGAAGCGTGGTGAGGGCGAGCACAAGGCCGTTCATGCCCGTGCCAAGTGCTGCCCATTGCCCTGTGGCCGCGTTCCAGCGGGCGATGCGATTGACGCCAACGCCCCCCGCGATCGAAAAGAAGCCCCCGGCGACCAGATCGCCGCTGGGTAGCGTGGCGAGGGCGTACACCTCGCCGTTCATGCCTGTGCCCAGAGGGGCCCATTGCCCGGTCGCAGCGTTCCAGCGGGCGATGAAATTGGCACGAACGCCACCGGCTGTGCCGAAGAAGCCACCGGCGACTACATCGCCGTCAGGCAACGTGGTCAGGGCCAGCACACCATCGCCCAAACCAGTGCCCAACGGGGCCCATTGCCCCGTCAAGGCGTTCCAGCGGGCGATTTTGCTTGCGCTTACGCCGCCAGCGACGTGGAAGATGCCCCCGGCAACCAGATCTCCGCTGGGCAACGTGGCGAGGGCACGCACATCGCCATTCATGCCCCCGCCCAACGGAGCCCATTGCCCCGACGCGGCGTTCCAGCGGGCGATGCAGTTGGCAGCGACGCCGCCAGCGGTGGTAAAGCTGCCTCCGGCGACAAGTTCGCCACTCGGAAGCGTGGCGAGGGCATAGACCCAGTTATTCATGCCCGTGCCCAGCGGGGCCCACTCCCCAGTTGCCGGGTCAAAGGCAGCGATGTGATTAACGACGACGTTGCTCGCAACCGTGAAACTACCAGCGACAACGAGCTTGGGTGTCTGTGGCCCAGGGCCGTCGGGATCCCACATCGTGCTCGCGAGAACCGGGTTGTTTGTTCCGGGCAACGATGCGGTGGTGGGGTCGAAGGGTTGCCATTGCGGGTCGCACTGGGCGCTTGCACTCGTTGCGACGGCCAATGAAACCGCGACTAGGGCAATGCACGCGATGCTGGTGCGCATTGCCCGGCTTGCGATGGACTTTATCAGGCCACCGATAGCTTTTGTTGGGGCCGAAGAACGTAGCGTGTTGGGCTTGCGGATGGGCAGAACGGCGGGGTTCTTGGTGAGCATGACTGTTTTCCCCTGTGACGAAAGTGAAGCCTGTGCAGTTTCGATGGGGCACGTTACCAGTTTGCGTGGGGTTCGTCAATGGGATTGGTGAATCTTCACGCGAACGCTGCGCGGGTCGCAGGGTCGCGACGCGAAGGCGAGGTGACCGCGAAGGACGCGAAGAACGCGAAGAAGAAATGGGGTTTGGTGAAAGCTTTGGGGGTGGGGTGATAAGTCTGGGGAGATGAAGCGGGACTGGTAGGCAGCGAGCGTACACGGGGCACCACAACCCCCTATTTGGAGTGTCTTACCAGAAGAGGCCGATGAATGGTCTTGACGGGGACTGGCTGAGGCTGGTACCTTACGTGACGCGAGTCGCCGGATGTGGGTGGGGTTTGGGAAAGCCTGGGGGAGGCGTGGACCGGCGCGAGGGAGTTGTTGCGAACGCGTGAGGTGCGCGGGGAGCGACGACCGGGCGTCATAGCCACGAATTTTTTTGTGAAAAGAGGACGTGAGTCCGCATTTGGAGATTGTCATGCAACGCAGCCGCCTTTCGTTGTTGGATCGTGTGGGTCGTGTTGGTCACAGCATTGCGCGCGCGATGGTTTCTCGCAGTGGGAATGCGATGGAGACGCTGGAGGGACGCGAGCTTTTGACGGGGCTTGGGTTTGAGAGTGGTGGGACGGTGGCGTCGACGTTTGCGCCGTCGGTGTCGGGCGATTTTGATCGCGATGGGGATGTAGACTTTGCGACGACGAGTCGGACGAATGTTGGGATGTTGAACATCTTCAACAACAACGGGTCGGGGACGTTTACGCCGGCGACGCCGATCAATTTGGGATTTGCGATCATCGGGCAGATGGATGCGGGGCTGCTGGCGTTTGATGCGGACAACGACAACGACTTGGATATTTTGTCGCAGGGTGGGTACTTGTTTGTGAATAACGGGACGGGTGGTTTTGCGCCACAACTGATTCCGGGGCTGATCAATGCGCTGGACGTGATTGTGTACAACTACGACAACAACAACCTGCCTGATTTGGCGATGGTGCAGGCAGGCGGGGATGTTGAGATTTTGCAGAACGTGACGGGTGGGTCGACGATCAGTTTCTTTGCGTTTGCGACGGCGCTGCAGGTGCCGGATTCGACGCGATTTGCGGGTAGCGGGCGCGTGGATAGCAACAATCGCGATGATTTGCTGGTGTGGGATAGCGCGAGCAATACGTTGTCGACGGTGCTGAATTTGACGACGGGCGCGCCGTTGACGGCGGTTGGGCCCACGCTGAGCGGCGTGAATGGCAAGCCCAAGGCGGCGAACTTTGGGACGGATGCGTTTGTGGATGTGGTGTGGATTGAAGGGACGGGCGGCAGTGCGGAACTGAAGGGTGTACAGGCGACCGGCAGCACCAACGGCGGCTTTACGAGTGAGCGCGAGGTGCGCGATGTGGCGACGTTTGGATATACATCGCTGGGGCCGGTGGGCGATTTCAACTTGGATGGGAATTTGGATTTGATTGTGCTGCGCGAGAGCATCAATGGGCTGCGCGATTGGATGGCGCTGTGGGGAACATCTTCGGGCATTTTTGATTCGCTGGAGTCGCGTGCGCTACCCATCGTGCTGCTGAGTGAGACGGCGGGGACGATGCTGGCGGGGAACTTTGATGCGGGGACGCGAACAGATTTGATTCGTTATGACGGAACGAATGCGAGGTTCCTGAAGAACGTGGATGGTCCGACGGTGACGACGTTCAGCGTGCCGGGGGCGCGGGTGATTCCTGGGGAGACGTTGACGCTGTCGGCGATTGACATTGTGCTGAACAACAGCCGGCCTGTGACGAGCGTGGACTTCTTTATTGATAGCAATCAGAACGGGCGGTATGACACGGCGGACAAGATTTTGGCGAGCCGCACGCCGGCGAGCGGACAGGATGATGTGACGGCGGCGGTGGTGTTTGATGATGGGTTGCCGGCGGGGCAGGTGAAGGTGTTTGCGATTGCGGCGGATTCCAACGGCATCAGCGCGATTTATGAGGGGACGATCAATGCGTGGACTCGCGTGTTTTATCCGGAAGGGTTCCGCAATGTTGCGAACGTGAATGAATATGTGCCGATGGTGAATGATCAGAGTGTGCCGGTGGATTACCGCGTGATTTTGCGGTATGAGACGGGTGATCGCGATCAAATTTTTGAAACGGGGACGATTCCGGCGAACACGCGATGGGGCGTGGCGACGGCGGTGCGGAATCAGAATCTGGTGATCAATCCGCGCAGCGATGAGCCGTATGCGATTGAGGTGCAGACGAGTTTGCCGATTGGCGCGCAGTTGTCGCGGTATGACTCGTTTGGTGTGCCGGGTGATGGGCCGGGGACTGGCGAGAGCTTTACGAATCGGACCTCGCTGCGGTGGGGATTTGCGGATGTGTCGACGCGCACGCTGGATTTCATTGTGATTTACAACCCGCTGCCGACGACGGCGACGGTGACGATTCAGTTCTGGGATGCGAGTGGCGTGCCGACGCTGCCCATCAATCTGAGTGTGCCGGCGTTCCGGCGCGCGGGGGCGGCGTTGCAGCTTGAGACGGCGATTTTGGCGGCGAACAGTGATTACAGCGCGCTGGTGACGAGTGATCAGAAGATCATTGCGGCGCACACGCGGTTTGCGCCGGGACAGAACCGCGGGTTTACGGGGCTGGGTCAAGAGCTTGATTTGGAAGGGCAGCCGATCACGAGCAGCAACTTCTTGCTGAGCAATATTGAGCTGCGCACGGCGGTGGATAACAAGGCGGTGCTGTTTAATCCGGGGACGACGCAGACGACGGTGCAACTGCTGGGCTCGTACAACGGCACGAGCAATCAGAGCAGCGACTTCTTTACGCTTGGGCCTAAGGAACGACGGCGCGTTTCGCTCAACACGCTTGCGCCGGGTGGGACGAACTTTGGCACGTTCCGCGTGAACTCGGCGGGGCTGGTGATGATTGCGAATGAAGCAATTGACAGCCAGCGGCGCGACAGCACGAGCACGAACGTGAACACGTTTGCAACGACCAAGTGGGGATTCAGCGATGGGTTCTTGAACCTCGCGAGTTTGGGCGTGAATTACTTTGAACACATCACGCTATACAACCCGCAGGCAGACCAACTGACGGTGACGCTCGACTTTGTGCTGCAAGGCACGCGGCGGACGACCAACGTGACGTTGCTGCCTAATCAGACTCGCGTGGTGAATCTGCATGAGACGACGGCGCTCATTAGTGTGCCGGCGCTGAACATCTTCTCGGTGGTGGCAAGGGCTCCGCAGGCGTTTGTGGCGACGTACTTGCACTGGGACTTGACGCAGCCTGGCGGTTGGACGACGCAGGGATCGCCGCTTGATAGCATTTCGGGATTGCCGGCGGTGGTGTGAGTTGTTGATTGGGTGGGTATTGGTGTTTCGATCCGGACGTTCGCAGGGCCTCCGGTCAGGCATCGGGACGCTGCATGGAGCGAACGGATCGCGAACTTGTGGCAAACTTTGAGAATTCATTGGCGAAGAGAGCGGATTTCGTGCAAGATACGCGAGCGGGGTGACCAGTGATGGCAGGGATGTGATGTTCCTGTGGAGACTTGTTATGCAACGTGCGCGAAACGTGTTGATGAACGCCTTGAAGGCGATGGCGACAGTCTTGGCGTCGGGCGGATGTGCAACCGTGGCGATGGCGCAGCCGGGAGGCGGGGCTTCGCTGCCTGTGCAGGCAGGTGAAGTGGTGCACACGCACTCGGCGAACAACCAGCTGCAGACGGGACCGAATCAGATTTTGGATTTGGATGATCCGGTGGTGCAGTTGCTGGATGTGCGCAACCCGGCGGGGCAGGGGGCAGTGCCGAATGTGACGTGGAATCCGCCGCGGTTTTGGAATGCGGGTGCCGGCGCGAATGAGTGGACGGCGAGGAACCTGGGGCTGGTGTTTGGCGTGACGCTGGACAATGCGACCAGTCCGAATATTTATGTGACGGCGCATGATTATGAATTTGAAGCGGCGTTTTCTGGCGGGAACAGCAGCTTTCCGACGCCCGGCGGCAATGGCGCGGTGTGGCGGCTGGATGGCGTGACGGGCGCGATTTGTTTGATTGCGCAGTTGCCTAATACGGGTCCGAAGCTTGGGCAGGTGGCGTGGGGCAGCCGCGGAAACAGTTTGTACATCTCGAACTTTGAGGATGGGCGGATTTATCGCGTGACGCCACCGGCGGCGTGTCCGGCGGTGCCCATCAAGCCGTTTGGTCCGTCGGGGCCAGACATCTTTGATCACGGCACCGGCTTGTCAACGCCTATCGCGGATGATCTGCAGGCTGGGATTACGGCGCTGGGGCGGCGCGTGTTTGCGGTGTGCGTGAATGAAGCCGAGAGCCGGTTGTATTACGGCGTGTGGATTGAAGATTATCTCAATGTGAATGCAGCGCAGAACAATGAGATTTGGAGTGTGCCGATCAATGCGGCGGGGCAGTTTGCGGGAGCGGCGCAGTTGGAAGCGGCGATGCCGAACCTGGTGATCAACAACACGGCGTATGCGTATACCGCGCCGCCAGCGGATATCACGTTTGGACCGAACGGGAACATGTATGTGGGTGAGCGGTCGGGCAATGCGCACGACTCGCGCGTGATTGAGTTTGCGGGTGGGAGCGGCGCGTGGTCGCCCGCGCCGAGCAACAAGTGGCGCATCGGTAACTTGAACGATGGCGTGAACTCGGCGGGGGGCGTGGGTGTTGATTGCGAAGGCAATGTGTGGAGCACGGGCTATCAGTTGCATTTGCCGATTGACTCGGTGTTTGGATTGCAGCGCGTGAATGTCGGCGGTAACGCAGCGGACCCGACAACGACGACCAATTCGTACTTGGTTGACACGGACAATGCGCCGAACCAGTTTGATAAGTTCGACATCGGCTCGCTTGAGCTTTTCCGCGTGTGTGAGTCGTGTGCGCGTATTACTGAAGAGACGATTGTGTGCAAGCCGCCTAGCACAACGGGGCAACCTTGCTGGACGTACACGTTCACGCTGACGAACATTTCGGGACAGACGATTACGCAGATCAACTTCGCGAGCCCGCTGGTTTCGCCTAATCCGCTGGTGCTGGGTGCGCCTCTGGCGAACAACCAGTCGACGACGATCACGCTGACGATCTGCGGCGGCGTGCCGGGTTCGAGCATTGATCTGCCGATCATTCTGTTCAATCAGCAGGGGCAGGCGTGCTGCAATGTTCGCAAGCGCGTGACGCTGCCGGATTGCAGATGCTTCCAGCTTGAGGGCGGGTTGCCTCCGCAGGTGCAGTGCACAGGGCCGGGCACGTTCAATGTCAACATGTTCATTCAACCCACGGAGTATGCGATTGGGCATGTGTTCATCGCAGCGACGGGGCTTGGGCTTGGACAGTTTGCGATTGTGACGCCTTCGTACACGCCTGTCGCGATTGCGCAGTGGGGCTTTGGCAATGTGCCGTTCAGTGTGAATACGAATGTGCCGCCTGGGACGCAGTTGTGCTTCACGGTTGTGGTGCACACGCCGGACTTTACTGAGTGCTGCTCGCGGGATATCTGCATCCGCGTGCCGGATTGCAGGCCTGGGCAGGAGCCGTGTGATCTGGACTTCAACAACGACGGCGTGTTCCCTGATGACCAGGATGTGATTGACTTCATGAACGTGTTGGCGGGTGGAGCGTGCAGTACGCCGCTGTGCGACACGATTGACTTCAATGGGAATGGTGTGTTCCCGGAAGAGCAGGATGTGATTGACTTCTTCAATGTGTTGGCTGGAGGGCCGTGTCCGTAAGTAGTCGCGAGTGCATGCTCTCGACATCCCGCAGCGAACCACGAGCCCCGCGATCACTCGCGGGGCTTTTCATTGGTTACTCGCTTGCGGCAGAAAACAGCCTGCAGCCCAGCCCGCATGGTCAAGATGAATTAGCCAGCGCAGATTGATGTCGAGAATGGAGACATCGGCACCACCGCGTTCTGCCCAGAACTGCCACACTGTCGCACCGGCATCTGCCGGGCGCATGACATACATCTCGTCGGCACCGGTCCACACCGCGATCTGCTGCAATGGCTCCAAGCCAGCCAGCGTCACCATTTCTTCGACGGAGTAAGGTCGTCCGCGAGCATCTGGCGAAATGCTGCGGTCACACGCGCGGATCATCGCGTGGTAAAGCACGACGGGATCAGCCAGTGCACGCACATCCAGCGCCTCGCGCAGTGCCAGTTGCATCTGCATCACATGCTCGGGCCGCAGCGCGTCGGGCCATGGTGGATGGCCTGCCATCAGGTCCCTCCGGCTTCACCACCGACCGCCAGCACATCCAGCGCATCGCCGTTACGCGCTCCCACGAGGCCTAGGACCATCGGGTGCATTGCGAGCACTTTGCCGGGCAGTTCGGTGACGGGGGCGCGGACGCAGCGGAAGTCGGCGATGGTCCAATCGGGATTGGTGACGCTGGCCGTGAAGACGCGCGATTTGGCATCGGGAGATTGACCGGCGTTGCGATCGGACTTGGCGGTGTAGCGATCGACTTCGGCGATGCCTTCGAAGCGGCTGCGGGCAGCTTCGAGCAGGCGGCTGCTGTCGAGGACGTCGTAACGGCCTTTGTGTTCGAAGCCCATGCGGAGGAAAAAGTCTTCGGTGCGGTTGGTGTCTTTGCGCACGCTGCCGAATTGCTTGCGCGATTCGGGTGGCATGAGGTGCATGGGTATGGTGCGCGGCGGGTCAGACTCGCCCAGGCCTTGCAGGAATTCATCGACGAATTGCACGCTGCCGTCGCGGGCGCGGTTTTGGTAGCGAAGGGTGTCGATGGTGTCAAAGTCGCGATTGCCGAAGAAAGGTTTGACGCACTGCTCGTAGAACGGGTAGTGCATGCCTGCTTTGCTTTTTTCGGTGTCTTCTTGCGTGAGGGTGACGCTGATGATGGTTTGGATGTGCGGCATGCTTTTGAGGATGTGGCGGAGCAGCAGCATGCGTGCGCGGATGTGGAGACTGCCGAAACCTTTGCCGCGGTGGGCGGTGTGGACGGCGTTGGCGGCGAACTCGAGGGCGTTTTTGGGGCCGGCGTCGTACTCGAGGTATTCGAAGGTGCCGTCGATGCGGGTGCCGCCGGTCAGGAAGCGGCGGTATTTTTCTTTCTTTCGCCAGACGCCTGCGGCCATCATTTCGAGCTTGCATTGACCGACGACGCCGTGACGCTGGGTCATGTCGGCGGCGTAGGACTCGCTGCACAGGTAGAGCGGGCCTTGATTCCAGGCACTTTCGCCGCGGATGAGGGACTGGCTGAAGGCGACATCTTCGCGCACGATGTCGGGCTTGCTGTGACCGATGCCGACTTGCGAGGAGATCGCGACGAGGGCTTCGACATCATCGAGCGTGGCGGGGCGGACGAGGGCGATGTCGAGCGGGGGGGGCATGATGAGAGAGTAAACACTGTGAACGCGTGAACAGTTGGGCGACACGACGACCGTGGTTTATGCGGCGTGTGCGACTTGTGATGCATCATCGGCCGGCGCGGATTGCTGATTGAGCGTGATGTGAGCGATCACTCCATCTCGGGCCTTTGATCGCTGCCGCCGCCGTCGCGGTGGTAGGTCGGCGGGCCGGTTTTGGGGCGATTGGCGAAGCTGCTGCCTGGTGTTTGCGGCTTGATATTGACGTCGAAGGGGGCGTCGCTCGTGTTTGCTTCGAAGGGTTGTGCGCCGCCTTGGATCCAGCTTGGGCCGCCGCCGAAGTCTGCGGCGGCTTGCGAGGGACTGGAGTAGCCGCTGTTGGATTTGGGCGAGGATTTGGGCGCGGCGGGCATGTCGTAGCCGGCGCCGGAGGCTTGGCTGTGTTGGTCGAGGCTTTTGAAGCGCGTGGTTTTGTTGTCCCATGCGAGTTTGACAACGCCTGTGGGGCCGTTGCGCTGCTTGGCGATGATGAGTTCGGCGATGCCGACTTTGTCGGGGTTTTCCATCTTCCAGTCTTCGTTCTGGACGTGGTAATACTCCTCGCGGTGCAGGAGGATGACAACGTCGGCGTCTTGCTCGATGCTGCCTGACTCGCGCAGATCGCTCATGCGCGGGCGGTTGCCTTCGCGATTTTCGCTGCCGCGGTTGAGCTGGCTGAGGCAGACCACGGGCACGTTGAGTTCGCGCGCGAGACTCTTGACGCCGCGTGAGATGGTGCTGACTTCGACTTGGCGACTTTCGCGGGCGGCGCCGGGTGCGCTCATGAGCTGGAGGTAGTCGATCATGATGCACTTGATGCCGTATTGGGCGGCCATGCGGCGAGCGCGAGCGCGGAGGTTGAGGACGGTCAAGTCGGGCGAGTCGTCGATGTAGATGGGGGCGTGCTTGAGGTCTTCAGCGGCGATGATGAGTTCGCGCAGGTCGCGATCGGGAATTTTGTGGCCGCCGCGAAGGGCCTGGCCGCTGACGCCTGAGCGAGCGCTGAGCAGACGCTGGACGATTGCGCCTTTGCTCATTTCGAGGCTGAAAAAGCCGACGGGGGACTGCTTGCCTGATTGCTGGCCTGCGATGAGCCCGCCCATGGCCATTTGTTCGGCGAGGTTCATGGCGAGGGCGGTGTTGTGTACGCAGACGTCATTGGCGACGAAGTTGTGGGTGGCGGGAATGGTGAGGTCGTAGACCTGACGCATGCCCAGTGGTTCGATGGAGACGATTTCATCCCAGTAGATGTCGCTGCTGGCGAGTTGTGAGAGGGATTGGTCGTGCAACGCGTCGGCAATCTTCGCGAGACGCGTGCGCGACAATGCGCGCGAGCCGACGTGGAGGTTGGTGCTGGCACCGATCGTGCGTGCGAGCTGGCTCCACGACATTTCGCCCTTGGCTTGCTCGATGCGCGGCCAGATTTCGACAGGGACGAGATCGCGATTGGTTTGTGGGCGGCGCTGGGCGAGGGCGAGAGAGACGCGCTGAAGGGCGGGCTCTTTGCCGAAGATGCCGATTTCTTCGATGAATGTGCGGATGGAGGTCGCGTCGGTGATGTCGAGTTGCCATGAGCAACGGCGCGCGTCGCGGTACTTGATCCAGCGTTGCTTGAGTGATGCGATGATGCCAAAGCGCAGCAGGAGATGTTGCACTTGGCGCGCGAGGCGTTCGTTGACGGAGGCGTAACCGAGTTGTGATTGGCCGCTGGCGAGAGCGGTTGCCCAGCCGTCGGTGGCGAAGAGGCGGTTGAGAAAGAGCGCGAGTTGCTCGCGTGGGAGCGTGAAAATGCAGGCGGGGACGCATTTGTCGTGCGAGCCTTTGCCCATCAGGCCAAGTTCGCTGAGCCAACTTGTGAGCGGGCTGGGGGCGTTGTGCCGTGCGGAGAGCAGATCGGGAGCAAGAGCTGCGGGTTGCACATTGAGCACCATGCAGAGTTTGGCAAATGCAGCTTCGTCGGGCACGGTCTGGGCTTGTGTCCAGTGGGTGAGCGTGGCTTTGGAGACCCCCACTGCTTGCGCGACGGACTGCTGGGTGAGATTTGCTCTCGCGAGTTCGTGTCGCAGTGCGCTGGCGAATGCTTCGCGGGCGGCAAGAGTTGCCCCGTCGTCGCGCGAGATGCGCCATGACGGGGCTTCGCCTTCGCGTGTGCTGGAGAGCGTGGTTGTCATGCCGCCGAAGGCTTCAACAGCGGCGGCGAAATCAGCGGCGATGCGCGGGTTGCTGTTTGTGAAACGGGGCGTGGTGCCGGTCAAGCCGCCATCGCCTATGAGATATGCGAGCAGCTTGATGCGATGCTCGGGCAGTTCGCGAGTGCCTTGTACGTGCAAGACGCGCGGCACGGCGATCTTTGCACCCACTTGCAGATTGCCGAGCGGCGTCCAGCCATCGATGGTGAGGAATGGATGGGTGATGGTGGTGCGGATGCGGCGGCCGAGGCGCGTGGTGACTTCGAAGGCGGGTTTGAGGCCGTCGTTGATGAACGCGCTGGGTGTTGCCCACGCGAGCTTCATGTTGTCGTGCAGCGTGGGGATTTCGCCTGATTGGCGTTGGCAGAGTTCTTCGATCGTGGTGACGCTGCCGTCGCGGCAGACGATTTCGCTGTCGGCGGTCAGGCATTTGCCCATGCTGGGCCGTGCGGCGATGATGATGAACTCGCCGGGTTGGAAGCCTCGGAGCATTTCGTCGAGGTCGTAGTAGCCGGTGGCGACGCCGCTGTAGCCGCCGCCTTCGAAGTCGGCGGTTTCGATGCGGCGCATTTCGAGTTCGAGCAGTTCGGCGAGGCTTTGGGGGTCGGTGGCGGCGGTTTCCTGGGCGATTTCGAAGACGGCCATTTCGGCTTTGTCGAGCACTTCGCGGGCGCCTTCGGGGCCTAGTTCGCCGGTGTGATAGGCGTCGTAGATGATCTGGCCTGCGGTGTCGATGAGTCGGCGGAGTTTGGCTTTTTCGCCCACGATGCGGGCAAAGTGCGGGGCGTTGGTTGCGGCGGGGACGCTGTTGGCGAGGGTTTCGAGGTAGTCGACGCCGCCGCAGAGGTCGAGGACTTTGCGATCGCGCAGCATGTCGATGAGCTGGACGAGGTCGCCTGTGTTGCGCTGGTCGTAGAGGTCGATGATGGCTTGGTAGATGTGGCCGTGCTTATCGTCGTAGAAGTCTTTGGCACTGCGCACGAGGGGCAGAGCGTCGGGAATGATTTTGGGTTCGAGGATCAGCGAGCCGAGCAGGCACATCTCGGCTTCGAGGGCGTAGGGGGGCTGGCGGTCGAAGAGTTCTTGCGCGGAGATAGCGGGCCGATTTTCGCGACTTTTCCAGCGACCGCCTTTGCCTTCGTCTGCCATGGGAAGCTCCGCTTGGGCACGGTGTGTGCCAAGGGGAGAACGTAGCGCGGGTAGATTTTGCGTGGTGGAAAATTGAGCGGCGGCTTTGGGATTGGTGTCAGGTCTTTCCCAACTTATACACAGAGTTGTTCACATTCTGCCCATCGCGCCGCATGTATATGCGGCAATTGACTTTGGGTCGCGGACGGGCGTTGCGCAAGCGACTTGACGGTATTATCTGGACGGAGAATTTCGCTGTACAGCGTTTCGCTCGCGTCCGACTTTTCCGTGAGTCCAAAACCTAAGGAGGCACCGTGCAATTCTCATCTTTGCGTGTCGCGTTTGTCGCAACATCGCTGCTCGTCGTGTTTGGCGCGGCCACGCCTATGGCCGATGCGTGTACGCGTGCTGTGTATTTTGGCAAGGAGGGGCAAACGGTGACTGGCCGCAGCATGGACTGGGCCGAGGACACGTTGACCAATCTCTGGATCTTCCCGCGGGAGATGCCTCGCGATGCAGGGCTCGGAAAGGGGTCGTTGACATGGACCAGCAAGTACGGCAGCGTTGTTGCCGACATTTATGATGGTGCTACCGCCGACGGCATCAACGAGAAGGGGCTTGTCGCGAATATGCTGTACCTTGCCGAGTCCAAGTACTCGCCCGAGGACGACACGCGCCCCGCTCTCATTATTTCCTCGTGGGCGCAGTACATGCTTGACCAGTTCGCCACCGTTGAAGAGGCCGTCGCGGACGCACGCAAGGAACGCTATCGCATGGTCACCGTCGCCGCGCCCAACGGGGTGGCAGGCAGCGTCCACCTCTCGCTGTCGGATGCCTCGGGCGATTCGGCGATTTTCGAGTACATCGATGGCAAGCTGGTGATTCACCATGGCAAAGAGTTCCAAGTGATGACCAACTCGCCCACGTACGACAAACAACTCGCACTCAATGCGTATTGGAAGGAAGTGGGCGGCAGCGTGATGCTGCCTGGAACCAACCGCGCCGCAGATCGCTTCGCGCGGGCGTCGTACTACATCAACGCCGCCAATCAAACGGAGGATCCGCGCGAGGCCGTGGCCACCGTGTTCAGTGTCATCCGCAATTGCTCCGTCCCGCGTGGCGTCAAGCACGCCACAGCAGCGAATCTGTCATCCACGATTTGGCGCACGGTGGCCGACCAGAAGAACAAGGTTTTCTACTTTGAGAATACTGCGAGCCCATCACTGGTCTGGGTGAAGCTTGCAGATGTGGACTTCAAGGAAGGATCGGGGACGCGCAAGCTCACGATGGTGGGTAATCCTGACCTGGGTGGGAATCAGACGGCCAACTTCGTGAAGGCCGAGCCGTTCATGTTTCTGTCGCCTGACCACAAGTGATCGACAAGTCGTGCCAGACCGTCGGCGCATGAGCGACTGTGCCACGCGTGATACAGTCTTTCATGGCGAATCTTGCGGAACTTCTTGCTCATGTGGCGGTGCCGACTTCGGGTTATACGTTGCCTTCGCCGCTGCCGGCGGAGCCGTTTGGGATGTTCAAGAAGTGGTTTGATGAGGAAGCGGCGGCGGGGAAGACGCCGAATCCGAATGCGATGAGTCTGGCGAGCATTGATGCGGACGGGACGCCCTCGTGCCGGATTGTGTTGTGCCGGGGGATACATGTTGAAAAGGGGTATGTGATTCTGTACACGAACTACCAGGGGCGTAAGGGGCGGGCGCTGCTTGCGAATCCGCGTGCGGCGATGGCGATGCATTTTGATCACTCGGATCGGCAGGTGCGCATCGAGGGGTTTGCGGTTCAGAGTCCGGCGGCGGAAAGTGATGCGTATTTTCAGAGTCGGCGGTGGGAAAGCCGGTTGGCGGCGTGGATGAGCAATCAGAGTCAGCCGATTGCTACGCGGGAAGAGTTGCTGGCGCGGGCGGAGCCGATTATTGCGAAGTTGAAGCTGGATCCGGCGGAGCTTTTGGCGCGCGGGAATGATGTGTTTATTCCGCGGCCTGCGCACTGGGGCGGGTTTCGGTTGTATGCGAAGTCGGTGGAGTTGTGGCTGGGCGGGCCGGGGCGGCTGCATGATCGGGCGGTGTGGCGGCGGGAGATGCCGATGGCGAGCAGTTGGGAAGCGGCGGATGCGGGTGGCCCAAACGGGTGGATTTCGACGCGATTGCAGCCGTAAAGCTGTACTGCGACAGCGATCACCGAAAAGTGGTTGTCTTCACAGAATATGGGTGGTGATCTTGCCGATAAGACAGGGACGTGGTCGTTTGGACGGCGGCGATTACGGATCGGGGAACGAGGGCTTGCGCGTGATGAAACTTCGCAACCAGATCAGTGCGGCGGAGCTTGGGGAGTTATATCAACTCCTCGAGCGCAAGCTGGAGGGCGTGGGACTGAGCAGCCAGCCCGAAGTAGCGATCAAGTTGCTGGAGCTATCGCGCAACAAGAATGCACAACTGAGTGATTATGCCAAGTTGATTCGCAATGACCAATCTGTGTCGGGACGGGTTTTACGATTGGCGAACTCGGCGTTTTTCGCGCAGCGACGGCCGATCACGACGATTGATCGGGCATGTGTCATTCTGGGAACGGATCGGCTCAAGGCGGTGTCGCTTGGCTTTCACCTGAGTCGCGCGTGTCAGTCGGGCGGGGACAAGGAGTACTCAAGGAAGATTTGGGGAGAGAGTTTGTATCGCGCGTGTTTGGCGTCGCAACTTGCGAAGACCGCAGCACCGGGATATGTGAGTGAAGCGTTTGTGATTGGGCTGATGATGGATGCGGGTTTGCCCATCATGACGACGCTGCTGAAGGATGAATTTCGTGCGCTGCGCGATCAGAAGTTATCGCCAGGTCGACAAGCGCGGGTAGAGTTTGAGACGCTGCCCTTTACGCATGTGGATGTGATGACGGCGCTGATGCACAAGTGGAAGCTGCCGGAGATGCTGGTGAAGCCCATCGAGATGCATCACACCAAGCCGCCTGAGTCGCGGAAGGATGATGCAATTTCGCAGCTGCATCGCGTGGCGTATGTGGTGGGATTGATCGAACTGGATAGTTCGGCGAGCGGCGTGAAGCAAGTGACGGAGAAGACTCCGGGCGTGAAGACGGCGCAGCGGCTCTTGACGCTGAGTGACGCGGACCTTGCGTCGGTGGTGTCGACGACGACGACGGAGTATGGACTGACCAGCGAGATGTTCAAGGAAATTGCTCAGGGATTGACGAACCTTGATGAGCTGATGGAGCATGTGCAGCAATCGCTGGCGGATGCGGTGGATAGCGTGATTGAAGCGAGCATGAGCAATGACGCGGCAAACAAGCCGGTTGAGCGGCTGGCATTTCATGGGCGATCGCTCGAGTTCTCTCGCGACGACGACGGCATGGCGACGGTGTACCTGGTGGACAGCGAAGGCACTCGGCTGGTGAGCCACCGGTTTGCGCCCAGCAACGCGCGTGCGAGCGATGTGTGCGACGCGCTGGGCATTGAGAATGCGGCGCCGGCGGAAGTTGAGCAGTTGCAAGTGTCGATGCGTCGCATGGCGGCGTGAGTGCATGTCCGCGCGTGCGGAGTGCGCTGCGGCGATGGAACTACAAAAAAGAAAAAAACCCGGCACTCACAGAACAGAGGCGAGCACCGGGTCTCGTGGGGGTCTGGTTGGTTGTTGCGGCTGCACAAGCAAGCGGGCAACGCCATCTATCCGCATGAAGCGTGCGGAGGGTTGCAGTCGCGACTGAAAATTTTCTGATGACGAAAATGGCTGGAATTGCTTGCAATTTGTGCAATTGCGAGTTTCGTGTACGCGGGATTGCGTGTGGCTGGTGGCACAATCATTCCGCGCCGGCGGGCGGCTTGGCGACGGCTTTGAGGCCGAGCTTTTTGACGACGTGCCAGAGATCGCTCCAGACCTTGAGGCGATTTTCGTCGTTGTATGCGCGCAGCAGGTACGCGGGGTGATACGTGGGCATGACGGGGACGAGCGAGCCGTCGGCGAGTTTGAGTGTGCGCCAGGTGTTGCGCAGTTTGGCCATGCTGTCTTCGCTCTTGAGGAGCGTGCGCGTGGCGGGCAGGCCCAGAGTCACGATTACTTCGGGCTTGATGATGGCGAGTTGTTCGAGCAGGTAGGGCTCGCACAAGCCTGCTTCGAAGTTTGTAGGCGTGGCGTTGTTGGGCGGACGGGTTTTGAGCACGTTGCAGATGTAGACCGTCTCGCGCGAGAGGCCCATGGCAGTGATCATTTTGTTGAGTAGCTGGCCGCTGCGACCGACGAAGGGTTTGCCTTCGCGGTCTTCTTCTTCGCCTGGTGCTTCGCCGACCAAGACCAAGCGTGATGCAGGATCGCCATCGCCCCAAACGATGGTGTGATGGTCCGTGACGAAGCACTCGTGCGGGGCGTCGAGCGTATATTTTTCGAGCAAGGCGGCGAGGGCGCGGGTTTTGTAGTCGCGGTCGTCTTCGTCTTTCTTTTGCGCGGGGCGTTTCCAATCGGCGAGGGTGCCGTGTGGGAACTTGCGAGGTTCGGTCACGGGTTGCTGCGGCGCGATGGTGACGGCGATGCGCGGGGCGGGCTTGGCGACGGGGACGGCGCGGATATCTTCGACGGCGTTTTTGGGTGCGGGGGCGGTCGCCGGTGGGGCTTCGACTTGCACGATGTTGGTTGGAGCTTCGTCGTGCGAGGTGCGATAGGCGGGGACGAAATCGACGCCCATGAGTTTGGCGGTTTGGGCGTGTTGTTGGACGAGGCGTTGGAGGGCGGGGGTGGACATTGGGGGGAGAATATGGGGAGGGGTGAGGGTGGGCAGGTGAGGGGGTGAGGGGGTGAGAAGGTGAATTAACGCAGCTTGAGTCCGAGCACTCCTAGAAGAATGAGGGTGATGCAGGTGATGCGCCAGATGGTGGCGGGTTCTTTGAGGTAGACCATGCCGAAGATGGCGACGCCGACTGCGCCGATGCCGACCCAGATGGCGTAGCTGGTGCCAGCGGGCAGAAATCTCATCGCCTGCGCGAGAAGCGTGAAGCTGGCGATCATGGCGGCGATGACGACGACGCTGGGCCAGAGCTTGGTGAAGCCTTGCGTGCTCTTCATGCCGCTTGCCCAGACGACTTCAAGCAGGCCGGCGATGACGAGCATGATCCAGGGGTTCATCCATGGAGTGATCGCCGGCGTGACTTGCGATGCGGGCGCGACTTGGGCGAGCTGTTCGGTCACGAAATCTCCAGGCACCACGAACTTTCCAAGCACAGGGATTTCCGGCGGGACTACTCAGGCAGCTTTTCAAGTTCCTTCTGCACGCGGTCAGCGAGGCGCTGGATGATGGAGGGGCCGAAGTTGAATTCGAGGCCGCTGGCTTTGAAGAGTTCGGGCAGGGGTTTGCTGCCGCCCAGGCTCAGGCCCTTCATGTAGTAATCGATGGCGGTTTTTTCGCCTTTTTCGAGGCCGATGAGCCAGAGTTGGAGTGCGCCGAGCTGGGCGATGCCATATTCGATGTAGTAGAAGGGGTGGCTGAAGAGGTGGAGTTGGCGTTGCCAGAGGTTGCCGCGGAAGTGCTCGATGCCTTCCCAATTGGCGATGCCGCCGAAGCGCTGGTCGAGGCCCAGCCAGAAGCTGGTGCGTTGCTGGCGCGAGTGGTTGGGGAAGCCGTAGACGAAGTGCTGGAAGGCGTCGATGGTGGCGATCCAGGGGAGCAGCAGCACGCTGCGTTTGAGTTGTTCGCGGCAGGCGCGTTGGAAGTCAACGGGTTTGTCCTCGTAGAAGCTGCCCGGCGCGTCCCAGTGGCGCATGCTGAGCAGTTCCATGCTCATGCTGGCGACTTCGGCGAATTCGATGGGGCTGTGGCGATATTCAACCAGCGGCTCGCTGCGGCAGAGCATGCTGTGGAAGGCGTGGCCGGCTTCGTGCACCATGGTTTCGACGTCTTTGTGCAGTCCTGCAGCGTTCATGAAGATGAAAGGCTTGCGGGTGCCGTCGCGCATGTATTGGTAGCCGCCTGGGGCTTTGCCTTTGCGGCTGTCGAGGTCGAGACAGGCGGCATCGCGTGCGCCGCGTGATTCGCTGCCGTCGCCTAGTTCGCTCAAGAGGTCAGCGAGGCGCGGATCGAGGCGTTTCATGGCGGCGACGGACTTGCCCATGAGTTCTTTGCCGCCGGTGAAGGGCTTGAGGGGGCCGCGACCTTTGGGATCAACGGCGAGGTCCCAGGGGCGGAGTGTTTCGACCTTGAGTTCTTTGGTACGTTTCTTTTCGAGTTCGCGCACGAGCGGGACGACGCACTTTTCGACGCCTGCGTGGAAGTCTTCGCACTCTTTGACGCTGTAGTCAAAGCGATGCTTGCTCTTGTAGGCGTAGCCGATGTAGTCACTGAAACCGGCGTTTTTCGCGACTTTGTGACGCAGAGCAATCATCTCGTCGTAGATGGCGTTGAAGCCGTCAACTTCTTTGAAGCGGCGTTCGCTGACGGCGCGCCACGCGGCTTCGCGCGTGGCGCGTTCGGGCAGTTCCTGGTAGCGGGCCATTTGGGGCAGTGTGCGTTCCTGGCCTTCGAACTGCACGGTCATGCCGCCTGCAAGGGTTTCGAACTTTTGGCCTAGCTGCGCGAGTTGGGTTTCCAAGGCGATGTTTTCTTCGCGGTAGAGGTCAACTTCGGCGCGAGCGCCGCGGACGAGCACGGTGTAACGGTCGGCGGGTAAATCGAATTGCGACGCGAGGGCGACGAAACGCTTCTCGAGTTCGAACGAGTAGGGCTTGAGCTTGGGATCAACTTCGGTGATGTATTTTTCGTACGCGGCTGACGCCGACTTGTCGTCGGTGTCGCAAGTCATGGTGATGTAGAGATTGGCGCGCGACTCGCTGTAGGCGGCGGAGATATCGCTGCGGTCGGTCAGCCAACGTTCAAGCTCTTCGCGGCTGCGCACGGGGCGAGCGAGAAGTTCCTTCAGGAGCGGTTCGATGTGGGTGAAGAGGGTGCCGTCAAAGTGGGCGGGAACGATGCTGGGCATGCCGGTTGACTCCTTGAAGTGCAGTGTAGGGATAGGGGGTGAAAAAGGGAGAAAAGAAACGAAAAACCGCGAGCGGAAGGCTCGCGGGTAGTGTGTATGAGAACTTGTGCAGAAGCGAAGGGACGAAGCGTTACCGCAAGATGTCGCGGAGGATGCGTTTCTGCTCGTCGATCATTTCGCGGAAGCCTTCTTCACCGTTCCAGTTGATGAGGGCGATGCGAGGGTTGTTGCGAATGATGGCTTCGAGGCGTTCAAGCTCGCGACGGGCCGTGCCGACCAAGCCGCTGCGAACGGTGCGATCCTGTGCTGCGGCAGCTTCTTGAACGGTGCGTTGATACTTGCGGAAGATGGCATCCATCGAGTTTTGACCATCGAGGGTCTTGGAGCGGAAGTCCATTTGGAACTTTTCAGCCTTGCTGACGGGCCAGGCGATGCCGGGCAGTCTGTCGCCAACCCAGTTGAGCTCGTTGTAACCCATCGCCTTGGTGAGTTCTTCCAAGGTATCGGCGGTGCCACGGGAGAACTTGACGGCCTTTGCTTCCACGGAGTTGAAGCTGAGGACTTCGTTATCGCGGTTGACGACGATTTCGCCGCCCTTTGCATCGGGGTACCACTCAACGGTGCCGTCGGGCTTGACGGTGGCGGAGAGGGGCTGCTGAATCTGCATGGCTCGCATGATGAGCGGGTTGTGCTTGCCGCGAGCGCTGATCTTTTCCATTTGAAAGAGAACTTCTTGCAGACCCAAACCTTCGACGGGGCGGTAGGCACTGCCTGCGAAGCCTGTGCAGGAGCCGTACTCGCCGCGAGAGGTGAAGTAGATTTCTTCGATCGCGTGAGCGGTCATAGCTGCCGCGGAAGTTGCGAACTCAATCCAACCGACGACGCGGAACTTGGGCTTGAGTTCATTCTCAATCATGTCGGAGAGCTTTTGGATCTCCATCAGGTAGCCACCGCCTGAATTGATGCGGAGAACCAGAATGCCCGTGCCGTCGTTACCGATCTCCTTCTCAATCAGCGGCAAGACTTCTTGAATGCTGTAGGCAGTCATGTAGATGCCCACCATGTCGCCCTTTTCCTTGTCGCCCATGGTGATGACCATGGCACGGGGAACGCCGGGCGTGCCCTTGGCGGACTCGGTGGTGTCTGCGGGCACGATGACGGGCGTCGCGATTTTGTCATCGGACTTTGCGTCGGTTTTGGTTGCCGACTTGGAATCGGACTTGGTATCGCCGACGTTGCGCTCAACGAGTTTGACTTCGCTGGGCAGAAGCATGCGCTCCTGCTCGATGCCACCCACGCTGACTTTGATCCAGACGATGCCGCCTTCTTCGCGAAGCACTTTGCCTTCGAGCACGGAGCCGTCTTTGAGAGTTACGCGATCAGCGGCGAAAGCGCTGGTTGCGGTGCAGGCCAGACCCAGTGCCATCACGAGGGCAAGGCACATCATGCGGAGAGAGTTCAACATAGTTCAGGTTCCTTACTGATTGATATGTGTGACGTAAGAAGATTGGCAAGGCGGCTGGACTCAGCGGCGATCGCGACGTTGTTCTTCTTGGATGCGAGAGATCATGTCGTCGATTTCACGCAGATTGGGGCTGCCATCTTCACCGGTTGGAATCTGCGACATTTGCAGAACGTAGCCGGGAATGCCGCCTTCAAACTGACGGAGGATGGTCTTGAGTTCTTCAAGGATGCGCTTGCGCTTGCCACGAGCTGCGCTGCGTTCTTCGTAGCCACCTGGCGGCTGGACTTGCACTTCTTGGAGATCGCGCCAAACGTTGCGAATGCGATCTTGCGCACGGGCGGTCTTCTTGGACCAGTCTTCCATGATATCTTTGGCGTTCTTGCCGACATCGACGCCGGTCTGAGCGATGCCCAAATCCGCAAGCACATCGCTGATGCTGGTGACGGTGCCTTTGCTCACACCAATCTTAAGAGCAAGCGGCGCGGTGAGCGTGAGGTGGTCGTTGCCTTGGAAGCGGACGAGATCTTCGAGACCGTCGGATTCATCGCTGCGGCCGTTGTCTTTGGCGTAAGGGCCAGCGTCGGTCAGCAGTTCTTCGGAGGGGTCAGTGGGATAGCCTTCAAAGACTTGTGGCTTGCCGTCTACGTACTTCAGTGAAAGAACGTACTCAGGACGAAGCATGGCACGCACGATCTCGTCGTGGAAGGGCCACTTGGAGGTGATCGCATAGCCAGAGATTTGGTCCAGTGTTGTCGCCATCCACTTTTCCAACACACGCGTGCTACCGCCGCCGTATGACTCATACGTGAGGTTGCCGATACCGCCCACGCGGGCATCGGGAAAGAAGTAGACTTCGTTCGTCACGAGGGGCAAGAAGGCTGCGCCACCCCATGCGTCACGGATTGCGAAAACCAACCGCGGCATGGGGCCGCCCCAGTCAGCCGCCAATTGTTCGGTCAGCAGTTTGAGCATGGGTTCGGTCTGGCCCCACGAGAAGTGATTCTGCGTGAACTGGCCAGCGTCTTGTCCTGTGCGTGCATTGCGCGACCAGACGTTGAGATCGAAGATGACAATATCGGCGCGTTGCTTCTTGACGTCGTCCATCACCAGGCGCAGGCTCTTGACGGAGGTATCGCCGCCCAGAGTGCCGCGGAGGGGGACGACGTAGTAACGCGGGCCTGTGCCGTCGGTTTGCACGGCGGGCTCGTCTTTGCCGGGAGCGGCGGGGGTCGCCTTGGTGGCGTCAACGGGAGCGGCCTTTGCGCCAGTTGCAGGCTTCGCGTCTTTGCCTTCGGGCTTCTTGGTGGCGCGCTTGACTTCGAGAATCAGCTCGCGGCTGTATTCGGTTTCGAAGGCGATGCCGTTCACTTCGCTCTTGAAGCGGATGCCGGAGTCAGACTCGGAGACAATGCTGCCCACGAGCACGTTGCCGTTGCGGAAGATCAGCTTGTCTTGGGTGCTTTCTTCCTTGGTCGTCTCTTTCGAGGCTTCCTTGGCAGCGGTGGTTTGTGCGAACGCTGGCGCGATGCCTGCGGCGAACATCAGCGCTGCTGCCATTCCGATTTTCATCGTGTGCGAAAGGATCATGCGGGAACTCCGATCTGAAAGTGTCTCGAACTGGTTTGCACGCTGCGGGCCAGAATGACGCGCGTGACATGAAAACCGTGAAAACCGACTGCCTGCACGTAGGTCGAAAGCGTACGACACGAACGTGTCGCATGACTCAGCCGATGAGTTCAGACGCTGAGTTGCGTGACCAGTTCCCGGGCTTGTTCGAGGTTTTTGACGCGGCCTTCAAGTTGGGCGTCGTAGACGGCGGTCAGCACGGTCTTGAAGGTTGGACTTGGCTTGTACCCCCACGAAACTAGAACATCGCCAGTCAGGATCATGGCTGGCTCGATGCCGATGCCGTCGCTTGCGAGGGCGCTGGCGTCGGATTCGAGCTGGGTGGCGAAGGCGGGGTCAAGCAAGGGCAGAATCGTGCGGGCGAGGGCGAAGGGGCTGGCCAGCAAGCGTTTACGTGCGGCGGTGCCTGCGCCGGGCCACTGCTGGCGGAAGGCGAGCACGCCCTGTAACGTGTGTTCGAAGTCGGAGAGCTCGCGGTTGGAGAGGAGCAGGGCGTCGCGCAGGCTCATGGCGGATTGGCGGATGGCAACGGCTTCGAGGGGCAGGCCACGGTCGAGTTGCCAGGTGGCGAGGCAGACGCCGAAGGGGACAGCGCTGGGTAGCTGGGCTAGTAGCGGCGTGCTGGCAGCCGCGAGGTTGTCGCGGAAAACGGGGGCTTCGAGGGCGAGGCTGGCGAGCAACGCGGCGGCGGTGGCGCGGGTGGGGTGGTCCATCATGGCGCGCAGTTCGTCGCCGATGCGTTCGCGACTGATGCCGCGAAGTTCGCTGGCGTGGGCGCGGATGGCGGCGGCAGTTGCAGGATGAATCGTGAACGCGAGTTTGGCGGCGAGGCGCACGGCGCGCAAGGCGCGGAGGTGATCTTCAGCGAGGCGCTGGTGCGCATCGCCCACGGCGCGGAGGGTGCGCGATTCGAGGTCTTGCAGGCCTTGGACGTAGTCGATGATCGTGCCAGCGGGGGTGGCGTGGAGCGTGGGGTTGCCGGGCAACGACTTCACGGTGCCATGCGGATCGAGAAAGAGGGCGTTGACGGTGAAGTCGCGGCGGTGGGCATCTTCGTCGGGCGTGGAGAACCGCACGCTGTCGGGTCGGCGGGCGTCGGTATAGGTGCCATCGGCGCGGAAGGTCGCGACTTCGATGACTTCGCGGTGGACTTTGACGAGGACGACGCCGAAGTGGGCCCCCACTTCTGCCGTGTGATCAAAGAGTTTGGTGATTTGCTCGGGGACAGCGTCGGTGGCGACGTCGTAGTCGCTGGGTGTGCGCGAGAGCAGTTCATCGCGCACGCAGCCGCCGGCGAAGAAGGCCGTGAAACCCGCCGTGCGGAGGCGTTGCACGATGGAGGTTGCGGCGAGGCGCGGGGGCATGGGGGAGAATATGGATGGATGCGCGTGGCGTGCGCTGGAGGTGGATCGATCCGGACCTTCGCAAAGCCTCAGGTCCGGCGTCGGGTTAGGACTTGATGGCGCATTCGACCAGGGCGCGGATGCCGATGGGGAGGGCGTCGTCGTTGAAGTCGAAGTCCGGTTGGTGGAGGGTGGGATAGGAGCTTGCGCCGCGGGGTTTGAGGCCTAGCAGGAAGAAACAGGCGGGGACGCGTTGGCCGTAATACGCGAAGTCTTCGCCGCCCATGGTGGGTTGGTCGATGGTGTCGACGCAGTCGCCGCCGAATGCGCCGCGGGCGATGCGGAAGAAGGTTTCGGTTGCTTCGGCGTCGTTGGTGGTGACGGGGTAGCCGGGCATCCACTTGATGCTTGCGGTGCAGCCCATGGCCTGGGCGATGTTTTCAACGATTGAGAAAAAGCGTTCTTTGGCGAGCGTGCGCGTTTGCGGGCGCAGTGTGCGGATGGTGCCGATGAACTTGCAGGTTTCGGGAATGATGTTGTCGGCGGTGCCGGCGTTGATGGCGCCGACGGTGACGACGATGGCATCAAGCGGACTGGCGTTGCGGCTGACGATGGCTTGCAGCGCGCTGATGATTTGGGCACTGGCGACGATGGGGTCGTTGCCGAAATGCGGATACGCGCCGTGGGCTTGTGTGCCTTTGATGGTGACTTCAAAATCGTCCGTCGCGGCCAGCAGCGGGCCGACTTTGCTGGCGACTTTACCGACTTCGAACGTTGGCCAGCCGTGGAGGCCAAACATGGCGCGGACGGGTGCGCCCAGGCCGCCCGCATTTTCGCCAGCAAGCGCACCTTCGTCGCACATGACTTCGGCTCCGCCGCCGCCTTCTTCGGCGGGTTGGAAGACGAAGGTGACGGGGCGCGGGCGATGGATTTTGCTCAGGACGCGAGCGGCACCGATGAGCATGGTGGTGTGGCCGTCGTGGCCGCAGGCGTGCATTTTGCCTTCGGTCAGGCTGGCGTAGCTCTTGCCGGTGCGCTCGGTGATGGGCAGAGCGTCCATGTCGGCTCGCAGACCAACTGCGCCTTTGGATTCGTCGGCGGGATTGGTGGCGGGCAGGTAGCCCAGCACGCCCGTGCCTTTGCCGAGGCCGGTTTTGATTTGCATGCCAAGGGCAAGCAGTTCGCGCTGGACGACGCTGCTGGTATATTGCTCCTCGAAACACAGTTCGGGATGTTTGTGCAGGTCGTGCCGGATTTGCCGAAGTTGCGGCAGTTCAGCGGCGATGAGATCGGGAATGCTGTGAGTTTTGGACGCAACTGCGTGGGCCATGAGGAAGCGTACGAGGGTTGGTTGTGCGGGGTGCGGTTGGGGTGCAGGTGGGTTTGGGGCTGGAAAAAGGCTTGCTGGCCGGAATAGGTGGAAACGACGCGCCCAAAGCCCCACGAAATACGTGACTGGCGCGTCAGAGTGCCGGCAATTCGGGCGATAGCACCGAGGGCAACGACGCGTTGCTTGCGTTGCCGGTCACTGCTTGTCGTCGGTTCTTCTTTATGTCAGGCCAATCCGCAAATCCCCAACTTTTGAAGCTCAACGAGGCCGATGCCTCGGCGATTGCTCGCACACTTGAGCAACACGAAACGACGGCGAAGAACTTGTCTAACCGCGAAGCGGAGCGGTTTCGCTTGCCGACGGGGTTCAGGGTGGTTGGCACATTCACGATGCCGGGGGGCAGCACGCAGAACGCGATTGTGACGGTGCGAAATATCTCTCGCTCCGGAATGGCGTGTTTGCATGGCACGTTTTTGCACCCAGGTTCTGTCGCGGCACTGGTGATTGTGGATGATCAGCGCCAGCCTTTGCTGCGAATTGTGGGAAAAGTGGTGCGATGCGAGCAAGTGAAGGTTCGCGTGTATGACGTGGGAATTCGATTTGAGGAGTCGGTGGCGCTGGAGACGATTCTGCCGGTTGCGGCCCACGACGACCGCCAGGGCGAACACGCCGAGGTGCTCAAGCATTTGGAAGCAGCGCGCAACGCGCTGCTCGAAGGTGAGCCCAAGAGCGTTGACCGCGCACTGACGGCGCTGCACGCCTTGCTGAGCGAATGGCTGCAAAATCGCAAGGCTGCTTGAGTCACAGAACACGTTCAAAACAAAGAGCAGCGGGGCGAGCGTTGCGACCATTCGGCACAGGGGCTTGCGAACGACCCGGCCGCCTCACACAAACATCCCGCCCCGCCACTCCAAGTATGCCGTACATTGGCTGTTGTGCCAGCAATCAGCGGGAAGTTGGCGAAACCATAATGATTGTGCGGTCTGGGGGGATCGCGCGAAGCTGCAAAGAGGTCGGTTCTTGCGCACACTACCATTGCGCATGCTGTGGCAACCCTCACTGCCTGATGTGTACACGAAGATGCCAGCGGACTTGCTTGCGCAGGCGATAACGCAGCGGCGCAAAGAACTCGGCGAGCAAGTTGTCATTCTCGGGCATCACTATCAGACCGATGAAGTTATTCAGCACGCGGATTACACGGGCGATTCGCTCAAGCTGAGTCAGATTGCGGCGAAGCTGGTTTGCGGCGATGCAAGTGCGAAGCAGCCGACCAAGTATGTGATCTTCTGCGGCGTGCACTTCATGGCAGAGACGGCAGACATGCTGACGCCTGCGGATGTCGCGGTGATTTTGCCTGATCTTTCGGCAGGATGCAGCATGGCCGACATGGCGCAGTATGACGACACCGTGCAGGCGTGGAATGACATTCATGCGAGCTTGCGTGAGCAGGGATGGGAAGGCAAGATTGTTCCGATCACGTACGTGAACTCATCGGCGGCGATCAAGGCGTTTGTGGGTGAGCGCGGCGGGGCGTGTTGCACGAGCAGCAACGCGAGCGAGGTGTTTGCGTGGGCGATGGGGCAAGGTGAGGGGCGGCCCACCAAAGTTCTGTTTCTGCCTGATCAGCACCTTGGTCGCAATACGACTCACAAGTTCGGCATTGATGTCGCGAAGCATTCGTGCATTTATGATCCGCGTTTGACGCGGCGTGGGCAGGATCTTGGTGGCGCGACGCGTGAGCAGTTGCTCGCGAGCGATGTGATTTTGTGGGCCGGGCACTGCTCGGTGCACAAGCTCTTTCGGCCTGAGCATTGCGATGCGATTGCGGCGGAGAATGCGAAGGGTGGCGGTGAGCCGACGACGATTCTGGTGCACCCCGAGTGCTGCAAGGAAGTGGTCGACAAAGCTGACCTCAACGGCAGCACCGAGTTCATCATCAAGACCATTCGCGAAGCCAAGCAGGGCAGCAAGTGGGCGGTTGGTACTGAGATTCACCTGGTCAATCGTCTCGCGAAGGAAGCCAAACTTCGCGGCGTGAGCGTGCGGATTCTCAGCGATTGTCAATGCTTGTGCACCACGATGTATCGCATTGATCAGCCGCACATTTTGTGGGTGCTGGACAATCTTGCGGGCAAGTTTGATGAGCGAGCGGCGACGGGCAAGCAGCCGAAGGTGCGCATCGTGAACCAGATCGAAGTGCTGCCCATGGTTCGTGAGCTTGCGCTGCTGGCGATTGATCGCATGTTGCAACTTGGGCCCAGCGGCAAACCCGCGCAGCGGCTGGAGAAGTTGGCAACGGCGGATTGATTCGTTAGAAAAAAACCCCGCCACTTTCGTGACGGGGTTCTTGGATTTGTACTAGTGCCTAGTGCCTAGTGCCTAGTGCCTTCTATCTTACTTGATGATGTCCGTCACAGCGCCCGAGCCGATGGTCTTGCCACCTTCGCGGACGGCGAAGCGAACGCCCTTTTCCATAGCGACCGGCTTGCCCATGAGGTCGACTTCGATTTCGACGTTGTCACCGGGCATGCACATTTCGGCGCCGCCGAGGAGCTTGACGCTGCCCGTGACGTCGGTGGTGCGGAAGTAGAACTGAGGGCGGTAGTTGCTGAAGAACGGCGTGTGACGGCCGCCTTCTTCCTTGGTGAGCACGTACACCTGGCCCTTGAACTGCGTGTGGGGCTTGATGCTGCCGGGCTTGCAGATAACTTGGCCGCGTTCGATCTGGGTCTTTTCGAGACCGCGGAGGAGCACGCCCACGTTGTCGCCAGCTTGGCCGCTGTCGAGGGTCTTCTGGAACATTTCGACGCCGGTGATGACGCTCTTGAGGTTTTCGGCGGTGAGACCGACGATTTCAACAGCATCGCCAACCTTGATGACGCCGCGTTCGATACGACCGGTGGCGACCGTACCGCGACCCTTGATCGAGAAGACGTCTTCGACGCTCATGAGGAAGGGCTTGTCAACTTCGCGGGCAGGCTCGGGGATGTACTTGTCGATGGCATCGAAGAGATCATCGATGGGCTTGCAGGCCTTGTCATCGCTGGGGTTTTCGAGAGCGAGCTTGCTCTGGCCGCGGATGACGGGAGTGTCGTCGCCCGGGAAGCCGTACTTCTTGAGCAGTTCGCGAACTTCGAGTTCGACGAGATCGAGCAGTTCGGGATCGTCAACCAAGTCAACCTTGTTGAGGAAGACGACGATGTGGGGCACACCGACCTGACGGGCGAGCAGAACGTGCTCGCGGGTCTGGGGCATGGGGCCGTCGGCAGCGGACACGACCAGGATCGCGCCGTCCATCTGAGCGGCGCCGGTGATCATGTTCTTGACGAAGTCGGCGTGGCCTGGGCAGTCGACGTGAGCGTAGTGGCGGTTCTTGGTTTCGTACTCGGTGTGCGAGGACGCGATCGTGACGGTCTTGTTGGCGTCACGAACCGTACCACCCTTGGTGATTTCGGCGTAGGTCTTGGGCTTTTGGCCGTTCTTGACAGCCGAGCGGGCTGACAGGGCGGCGGTCAACGTGGATTTGCCGTGGTCGATGTGACCGATGGTGCCGACGTTGACGTGGGGCTTGGTGCGGGCGAATGTTCCGATTGCCATAGAGAGGACTCCTCAACCAGAGAACGGGACACCCGAAGTAGAAGACCTGGGGCGGGGCTTCCCAAAACGCCTCCACCAAGCCAGCGCCGGAACGATTGCAAACCCGAAAAAAGACGCCATAGTTGCCAAAGCCACGGCGGACCCTGATCGTCGATCGCGGTAACAATGGATCTTCCTGCACCGGCACTCGCAAGAAGATGGACCATTGACTTCGATGCCGGTGGGTTACACCAGTCACGAAAGGACCGAAAGCCGCCCAAGGGACTTGAACCCTCGACCTCTCCCTTACCAAGGGAGTGCTCTACCACTGAGCTAGGGCGGCGTGGCGTCGGGCGTGGAGCATCCTGCAACCACAGACACGACAATGACTTGCGCCGCCTTGACCAGGCAAGAGCCTGGCGGACGACACCCTGGAGGTTTGGGAGGCCCAGCCGACACGCCGCAAAGCATGGCTGGCACGAACCTTCCGAACTGGGGTCGCGATGGTAGAGGGGGGAGGGGCGGGGGTCAACCGGGGTTGTGTAGGGGGCGGTGGGAAGGTTGAAGACAGTTGGACCAACTTTTGGCAAAGGTTGGTCTTTGGCACCCCCACTGCTCTTGGAGGGTGATTAGCCTTGGGCATGGCATCAGGCGCATCAGGCGGCACACTGGCACGGATGTTGGTCGCGGCGGCGGGCATAGGCATCATCGGCGTCTTTGGCGGCGGCATGAGCGGGTGCTGGACGTATCACAAGGGCGACCCGGCAAGGCTTTCGCGCGAGCCGGTGGTGGTGCAGCCGGGGGACTGGCCTTTGCGGACGACGGAGGTGTTGGAGAACCTTGCGGCAAAGACGCCCAAGGAGATTCGGCGATTTGAGTTGGCGCCCGGTGCGAAGCTCAAGGACGTGCAAGACGCGAAGATGCGAGAGGCCATCGCCAAGCCCGATATGACCGTGGTGCATCAGGGTGTCTATGGAAAGTGCCTGCTGCGGGTCTTTGGTGAGATGGTGCGCAGCACGGACAAGCAACGCGATCAGCAGATTCGTGCGCAGGAGAAAAAGTGGACGGGGTTTGAGAGCAACGCGCGCACGCTGACCAGTCGGACGATCAGCAATCCCGATGCGGAGGCCGTTCGCAAGTTCTTTCTTGAATTCAATCAACTGCTCAACGAAGATTTGGCCGAGGAGAAGTTGCCTTACCGGTATTCGATTGACAGCACGCGATACCACATCACATCGGGTTTGGCGGTACGCATTCCGCCTGAGCAAGTGACCAAGCCGCGAGGGGTGCTGATTCACTTGACCGCGCTTGTTGGCAATCCGTTTGAGATAAAGGTGATGGACCACTTGGAGCGTGCGGGGTGGATCAGCTTTGACATTGACACGCAGACGAGCGTGTTTCCGGGGACGCCGGAGAAGAACAGGGCGAAGACAGAGCCGCTGATCAAGCGGGAGGCGGAGATTGATTCGCGGCTGGAGCAGCTTTTTGCAGACAAGAGCAATGTGCCGTTCACGGACAGCAGAATCTCGTACGTGAATTTGTTCAAGCCCGAACATCGGCCTGAAGTAACCAGGTTGATGGAAGAGCGCGAGAAGATTTCAAAGCAGTTGGAGAAGCTGACGCGCGGCACATTTGAATTCTGCCCCGGCGATGACGCCGACGCGATGGCTGCGCTGCTTGCGAGCGAGCTTGACAATGCCATCGCGGGCAATGCGTATGCGGTGGAGGCGATTGTTGAGTACATCAAGCGGAATCGGCAGGATTTGGATGGTTTGCCGATTGTGGTGATTGGGTTTAGCGCGGGCGGGCTGGCGACGCCGGCCAGTGTGGCGCGGGTGCGCGACAAGGTTGAAGCGGCGGTGATGGTTGGGGCGGGGGCGAACTTGCTGAGGCTCAGCCAGGAGAGCACGCTGACCGACGGCGGTGTGCGGCTGCGGTGTGAAGACAAGAAGTTGCCTCGCAGCGTGCGCGAAGACTTGTATGTGCGCTACTTGAAGTACACCAAGCTTGATCCGTATCACACCAGTCAGGCGATGATGGGCATGCCGGTGCTGATGTTGCATGGATCGTGGGATGAGTGGGTGCCCGCGCGAGGCGGCGAGCTTTTGTGGGAGCGGCTGGGCAAGCCCGACCGCGTAACGCTGGCGGGCGGGCACACGCTGCTGTTTTATTTGTTGCCGGGGCAGAGTGAGCGGATTGCGAAGTGGCTGGAGGAGAATGTGCGCAGGCCTTAGCGGGTGCGGTAGACGATGGTGAAGGGGCCTTGGCCTACTAGCACGCGGTTGTCGATGATGTGGACTGATGTGGGGTTGTCGAACAGCATGATGGGTTGTTGGCGGGCCACGCGGGCGTCTTGCGTGGTCAGCAGCAGCATGCGGCTGGCACGGGCGTTGCCGAGATCGGCGGCGAGGGGTTCGCGTTCGCCGGTTTCGATGATGACGGCGTGATTGCCTGCGAAGACGGCAGGTTCGAGGCGGTTTTCAGAGTCCAGGGCATCGGCACCGGCGAGTTCGCCTTCGCCATTGATGACCACCATGCCCAGGCTGCTGCCCAGCAGCAGTGAATCATCGATGACTGCGCTGGTGAAGGGCAGCATGAGGCGGTCGCGCACGTCGATGCGTTTGGTGCTGGTCACGCCGGTGTCGAGGGTGACGGCGAAGAGATCAAAGTCGCCATTGAGGACAATTGCGCGGTCGCGGAGGATCCAGGCGCTGAGCGATGAGCGCACGTCGGCGGCGGCGCTTTGCCAGGCGATGGTGCCGTCGGCGGCGCGCAGGCGCAGCACGCCCCCACTGGTGCCCACGAGGACGTCGCCGCCGGGCAGGGCGTTGGCCCAGCGGGCGTGATCGCCTAGCGGCTTGCCTTGGGCTTGCCAGCGGGGCTGGCCTGTCCGCAGATCAACGCAGGTGATGTTGGCGAGGTTGCGTTTGGCGACTTCGTCGGGCTTGGCGCCCACGAAGATGATGGCGGTGTCGGTGAATTCGGTATCGAAGACTGAAGCGAGGCCTGTGGTGCCGGCCCAGAGGACTTTGCCGGTGGCGAGCTCAACGACGGCGCAGCGGCCGCGGCGTTCGGTCATGATGGCGTGGGTGCCGTTGCTGGAGATGAGGAGGTCGTCGCCGCGAACGATGCCGTCGAGGGGCGTGCCCATGTTGCCGGGGCGTTGGTCGGCGTCGCCTTGGGCGAACTGGGGAATCTCGGCGAAGGTGGGAGCGAGCCAGGTGCTGCTGCCGTCGAGGTTGGAGATGGCTTCAAGCTGGGCAGCGCCGGGGCGGGGCCAGAGCAGGACGGTGCTGGCGACGCCCACGCGGACGATGGTGGGACGGACATCAGCGTCACGCTCCCAGAGTCGCGAAAGTGAGCCGTCGATGGCGCTGGTGGCGAAGAGGGCGATGCGGCGTTCGTCGCGGGAGATCATGACGACGGCGTCGAAGGCGATGTCACGGGTGAGATCACGCGCGATGTCGCGCGCTGGGTCGGTGGCTGCGGGAGTGCGCGAGAGGTCGATGGGGGTCAGCACTTCCCAGCCTTCGATGAGCTGGGCGGTTGGCTCAAAGGTGCTGGCCATGAGGGCGTGGCGGCGCGGGGCAGCGCGCTGGGCCAGCAGGTCGGCGGCTTGAGCAGGCGTGTATTGCTGGCCTGCGAGGGTGACGCGCAGGGCGGGGGTGGTGGCACCCAGTGAGAGGAGCAGCCGCTGGAGGGGTTGCAAGGTGACCATTTCCGTGAGTGGGTTGGTCACCATGAGTGAACTGAGCAGATCACCAAGCAGAGGCGTCTGGCCTTCGCGACCGATGCGGGAGTTGATGATGCAGGCTTGCAGGCCAAGGCCCAGCGCGCTGCGGGCATCGGCCGCGTTGCCGGCTTTGGTCGCGGCGTCGGCGGCGAGTTGCCAGAGGCGGGGGGTGACGGCGGCAAAGGGGTATTGACGAGCCAGGCGAGCGAGCTGGGCGTAGGTGGGCTGGGCGGGGAGCGTGTCAAAGGCGCGCTGGGCTTCTTCGTCGAAGAGGGCGTAGGGAGCGGGGCCTGACTTGGTGAGCGCTTGAGCGAGCAGGTGCGTGGCGGTGTCGGCGGCACTGGTGCGGTCGCTGGACATGCCGGGCAGTTCGAGTCGCGTGACATCGACGCTGGCGAGGGTTTCGTCGGCGAGGACTTCTTGCAGAGCTTCGACGCTGGCGACGGGTTGTTGCAGGGCTTCTTGCAGCCAGGCGCGTTCGAAGAGGGCGGTGACGCGTTCGCCGGGCGACTCGGCGGCGAGGGCGAGGCGTTTTTCGAACTGGGTGAGCAGGGCGAGGTCGGTGATGGGCTTGGGGCCGGTTTGGGCGGGGGGGTTGGCGCGGTCGCCCGCGCGATCGCCTGCGCGGTCGCCCGTGCGATCGCCCGCGCGATCGGCAGTGCGGTCGGCGGCTTGGGCGACGCTGCGCGACTGGGCGAGTTCGTGGGCCAGGGTGCGGAAGAGGCGTTGGCGGGCGGCGGTTTGGGCGGTGGTGTGGGCGGTGGTGTCTTGCGAGATTGCACGCAGGGCACGGTCGGCCAGATCGGGGACGAGTTCGGGCTGGCCTTGGGTCAGGGCAAGCTCGATGAAGGCGAGCATGGGCTGGGGGTTCTTGCTGTCGCGCTGGATGCGGGCGGTGAGCATCGTGCGGGCGGAATCCCAGGGCAGGTAGGAGTGCAGGGCGAGGGTGGAGGCGGTCAAGACGGTGTTGGCCGTGGTGTCGCTTGCGTTGGCGGATTCGCCTTGCGTTTCCGCTTCGCCTTGCACCACCACGAGGTTGCCGGTGTGGGCGAGGCGGACGCGGTCAAACTTGTTGGGGTTGGTGGGGTCCACCGTCAGCAGGCCATCGACGATGGGGACGGCCAGGCGATCTCCCAGAGCAGTTGCCCGGCCTGAGAAGCCCACTTGCTCGATGGTGCCTGTGGTGATGAGTTTGCCATCGGCGAAGCGGTCGACGTTGATGAAGGAGAGGCCGAAGTTGGCGACGAAGGCGAGGTTGTCGCCCACGCGGGTGATGTATTCGGGGGTGCCCAGTTCTGCGCCGGTGCGGCGGGAGATGAGCTGGCCGGTGGCGGCGCTCAGTTCGAGCACGTCGCGTTGTTCGGTGGGCTCTAAGAAGAACAGCTTGGGGGTTGTGCCACGCAAGATGACCATCGGTTGCACGAGCTGGTAGGGCATGCTGGTGCGCTGGTTGACCATGGGCATGGTGGCGTCAAGTTCGGGGATGGGCGTGGTGACGCGGACCCACAGGGGGCGACCGGTGCCGGCGTCGTATGCGCCCAGCACGCTCATTTCGTCGCCTCGGTAGACGACGCCTTGGTGGAGCGTGGTGGTGTCGGCGCGGTTGGTGCCGCGGACGCTCCAGGGCTGGGTGCCCACGCTGCCAACAGCGTGCATCCAGCGCAGGCGACCGGTGTAGAGGTCCAGGCCAACCATGTAGAGAGTTGTGACGCGGCGCAGCAGGCCCGGGCGACGCACGCCCACGACAACCACGTCGCCTTCGATGACGGGCAGGCCCCGGACGCTGGCGCCTTGCAGGCGTTCGTCGAGGCTTTCGAGGTCCAGGCTCCATTTGACTTGGCCGGTTGCTGCATCCAGGGCGTGCAGGCGGCCATCGCCTGAGCGGTCGGAGTTGATGGGCTGGCCTGTGACGGCGAGGACCATGCCGCGGGCGGCGGTGATGCCCGCGATGTCTTCGAGCGCGCGGGAGTTGGCGGTGCCGAAGGCGAAGTTGGTGGCGGGGTTGCGGGTAAATGCGCCGGTGGGCTGGGTGCGCCAGAGAAGGCTGAGGGTGGCAGCGTCGAAGGCGGCGATGTTGCGGCTGTCGTTGATGTAGACGACGTTGCCGACGACGGCGGGGAAGATCCAGGGGGTGCTTTCGGCACGCTGGCGGGGCTGGGCGGCGGTTTGGCGCATCAGTTGGCGCAGACGCTGCTCGGCGTTGTCGTCTTCTTCGTCTTGGGAAGGTGTCGAGAAGGGCCAGCTTTGCAGCGGGGTGGCGGCGACGTCTTTCCAGGTGGGGGCGGGGAAGGAATCCAGGGGTGATGTGCTGATGAGGCGGGCGGCGGTGGGGAGTGAGATCGGTTGGGGCTGGGGCTGGTTGGCAATGGCGAACTTGGTGCGCCAGGTGGTGAGGGTGGCGCGGATGGTGTCGCTTTGCAGCAAGGCGGCGATCTGCTCACCCAGCGTGAGGGCATCGGCAGCGCGGGGGCCTTGCATGTCGGGGTGGGTTTCGAGCTGGGCCAGCACGCGCCACGCGCTCCAGAAGCGGGCGGACTCCATCTCGGTTTGCGAGAGGCGCAGGGCGGCTTCGAAGCCTGAGGTTGTCAGCAGGCGTTCACGCTCGACTTGGCGGAAGTTGCCTTTGGCGAGTTGGTCGGCGGCGATGGGCTCGTTTTCGGTGCGGAAGCGTTCGAGCAGGGGCTGGTCGGCCAGCAGCATGGCGTGGACGACATCGCGCACGGGGATGTAGAGCGAGGGGTCAGCTTCGGTTGGGAGCAACTGCTCGGCTTCGCCCGCGAGGGCAGCGGTCAGCACGCGGGTGGCTTCGCCCAGGTTGTCGCTTTCGAGCATCTCGCGGACGCGGGTCAGGGCGTCTTTGGCGCTGATGGCTTCGTCGACGAAGACTTTGCGGAGGGAGAGTTGCTGGTTGGCCTGTGGATTGGCTTGAGGATTGAGGAGGGGCTGGGGCTGGGGCTGGGGCAGCAGCAGGGGCTGGGCGTGGAGGCTTTGGGGCAAGCCAGCGAGGGCGATGAGCAGAATCGCGAGGGTTCGCGAGGGCTCGTGGGGGTTGCAGGAGGCAGTGGGCACGAGGGTTTCCTGTGAGGGCGAGAAGGGCCTCGAGCATGAGCATCGACGCGGGGGGCGGCGAGCTTCATACGACGCAGCGGAGCGTGAGGTTTCCGGGCGTGAGGTTAGCGTATGTGAGGGGAAGGATGTGAAATCCTCCGGGTATGGGAGACGTAGCCACAAGTTGGGTTCGCGAATCGTCGATGGCCAGTCTCCATGCGGGTCATGGGTATTGCCCATCCTGATGCGAGCGTTCATGAGCGGCAGGGCATGAGTGGCCTGCGGCAGACGTGGACAGTTGCCACCAGCCCCGACTGCCGAGGTCTGCGGGTGATGATCTTGCTGGCGGCGACGTTTCTGATGGGCGCAGCGGACTTGGCACTGACGCTGACGTATGTGACCAGCACGGGCATGGTGGAACTGAACCCGCTGGCGCGGTTCATCATGGCGTGGGGCAGTGTGGAACTGCTGGCGATCTTCAAGTTTGGGGCCATGACGATCAATGGCGGGATTCTGTTTGCGTTTCGCCGGCGGCGGATTGCGGAAGTGGCGACGTGGATCTGCTTTGGGGTGATGGTGGCGCTGAGCATCAAGTGGGCGATGTATGCCAGCCACATGACAAACCATGCGCAGCAGATGCACACGGCGGGGATGGATGATGCGCGGTTTGTGATGATGAACGATGAGTAACGCGCGTGATGCGCGGGATGCGCAAGCGCAGGCCGGGGCGGGCCATACTGTGCGGCATGCGCAGTGAACGAAGCTGTTTTGAGATGATGAGCGTGATGACGGGCCTGATGACGGGCCTGATGACGGGCCTGCTGGGTGCTGGCGTTGTCGCTGGTGGTTTGGGTGGGTGCAGCATTGTGCGGGAAGCGACGAATTTTGAGCCGCCTGCGATGGAGGTGGTGTCGGTGCGGGTGGAGCCTGCCGAGAGTGCCGGCAACGGGCTGAGCGTGGTGCGCTTTGAGGTGCTGGCGCAGAACCCCAACAAGCAGGCGGTGCCTCTGGAGGACATTGCGTACAGCGTGAGCGCGAACGGCACGAGCGTGTTCAGTGGCGTGCGCAGTGCGCAGCGGACGATTCCGCCGTATGGGGTGATGCGATTTGAATTGCCCGCGACGGTGGCCAGTGAAGTGGCCAGTGGCGAACTGACGCTGGCGAGCGTGGTGAGCTATCGCAAGCCGGGCGCGCTGGCGGATACGTTGTATGGGCTGGACTTGGTGAAGCCGAGTAGGGAAGTGAAAGGCGGAGTGAGAGGCGGAGTACCGGAGTACCGGAGTACCGAAGTACCGAAGTGAAAGGCAGAAGGCAAGATGCTCATTGGGTGAGTGTGGGGGTGGGTATCTTGAGGAGGTGAGCGGTGAGCGGTGAAGCGGTGAGCAGGTGAGACGGTGAGCAGGTGAGAAGGTGAGAAGGTGAGAAGGTGAGCAGGTGAGACGGTGAGCAGGTGAGACGGTGAGCAGGTGAGAAGGTGAGCGGGTGAATCAATCACCGTGTCTTCTCACCCCCTCACCCCCTCACCCCCTCACCCCCTCACCGTTTCACCGTTTCACCGCTCACCGCTCACCGCTTCACCCCCTCACCCCCTCACCCCCTCACCCCCTCACCCCCTCACCGTTTCACCGCTCACCGCTCACCGCCTCACTATCCTGCCCCATGCGGGTCTGTCTGGTAACTCGGGAGTTTGCGCCGTTTCGCGGGTGGGGGGCGGGGACGTATGCGTCGTTGTGTGCCGCGGCGTTTGCCGCGTGCGGGCATGAGGTGCATGTACTGACAGATGATGAGCGGTGCGTGCGCGAGGGGCCGTTGGTGCGGCCTGGGGTGGCGTTTCATTTGGTGGACATGCGTTCGTTTCCGATGAACTTGCGGGCGTATGCGAGTGAGTTGCAGCGGTATTCGCGCGGGGTGCAACTGACGCTGGAAGCTTTGCATGCGAAGCATCGATTTGACTACATCGAGTTTCCGGATTTTCTGGGTGAGGCGTATGACACGCTGCGCGCTCGGCGGACGATGGGCAGTTTGCGCGGGGCGGTGCTGGGCATTCGCACGCACATGAGCATTCGGCTGATTCGGCAGATTAACCGCGATGACTGGATTGATGAAGAGCGGGCCACGTGTGAGCACATGGAGGCGTGGTCGGTTGCGCATGCGGATGTGCTGTTGCCGCCTTGTGAGGCAATTGCGGTGAAGCTGCGGGAGCAGTTGGTTGGGCAGGCGAGTGTGCCGATGCGGGTGGTGCATTTGCCGATTGCGGTGGCGGAGTTGAGGAGGGAAATGGGGAGCGGGGAGCGGGGAGCGGGGAGCGGGGAAGGCAGAAAACGGGAAGGGGGGAACGGGGAGCGGGGAGCGGGGAGCGGGGAAAGGCCAATCGTTTTGTTTTGTGGGCGGTTTGAGTGGCGGAAGGGGCCGCAGGTGTTGGTTGAGGCGGCCATGACGCTCATGCGGGCTGGGCGCGATTTTGACGTGCGGTTTGTGGGGGAGGACACGGATACGGGGCCGCTTCGCGGCAGTATGCGGGCGTGGCTTGAAGGGCGCATTGATCCGAAGTTTGCGGGGCGGTTTACGTTCTCGCCGCGTGCGGGGCGCGGGGAATTGGGTGGGCTGTTTCGCCAGGCGTGCGTGGTGTGTGTGCCCAGCGTGTGGGAGAATTTTCCGTTTGCGTGCAGCGAGGCCATGGCCTGCGGGGCGTGCGTTGTGGGCAGCGACAGCGGCGGGATGCGCGAGATCATTGAAGATGGCGTGAGCGGGCTTTTGTTTCGCGGCGGGGACAGCGAGGACCTGGCGCGCGTGCTGGCGCGGGCGATGGATGATGCGGGGCTGCGTGCGAAGATTGCGAGCAGTGCGCCGGGGCGCATCGAGGCGATTTGTGAGCCGGCGAAGATTGTGCGGCAGGTGGAAGAGGCGGTGGCTGCGGCGCGCGTGGTGATGGAGCGGCGTGAGGCGGTGATTGATGAGCGTGTGAGGGTGGCTGAGCGGGAGCAGGCGAGCGGGCCGGTGTTGAGTGTGATCGTTCCCGTCTACAACACGCATGAGTTTTTAGGTGACACGCTCGCGAGTTTGCGGGGGCAGACGTTTGGCGCGTTTGAGACCATCGTGGTTGATGATGGCAGCACCAAGCCTGAGACGATTGCGGCCCTCGCGAAGTTGGAGCGTGACGCAGATGGTGTGACGCTGCGCGTGGTGCGGGCGGTGCATGGGGGGCTGAGTCATGCGCGCAATGTTGGCGTGCGTGCGGCCAAGGCCCCGTGGGTGCTGCCGCTTGATAGTGATGACATGCTGCATGAGCGGGCCATTGAGCGGCTGGTGCGAGCCAAGCGACGCGTGCCTGATGCAGCGTTTGTGACGTGCGGCTTGCGGAGTTTTACCGATGACTGGCGCAAGCCGGTTGCGGGGTGGATTCCGCTGGGAGGCGAGGCGGATGTGATGGGGGTTATCAACGGGGCGAGTAGTTGTGTTGCGCTGCTGGAGCGTGAGGCGGTGCTGGCGGTTGGTGGGTATGACACGACGCTGCCGGCGTATGAGGATTGGGATTTGTATTGCGCGTTGGTGGCGAGAGGTGGGCCAGGCGGGCGGGGCGGGCAGGGCGGGCGAGGCGAAGTTGTGCCCGAGTTTTTAGTGTTGCATCGGCTGCGCGATGACAGCATGATGCACACGCTGAGTCGGCGGCGGCACCACCTGCTGCGGGCGCGGCTGATTGCCAAGCACGCGGACGTGCTGCGCGAGATGTGCAGCGGCCGAGCAATGCGGCTGCTGCTGGGGGATGTGGTGCTGCTGGAAGATCGCCTGGCGAGTGAACGCAGCGAACGCGAGCAGACCCGGCCCAAGCCGGGTGCGGAGACCATCGACGGCGCGATGGTGACGGCGCGAGCAAGGCAGTTGCTGCACGAGAACGTGCGCTATCGCGTGGCGGACAAGGTGAACGCGTGGCTGAAGCAGCTGGGCGTGCAGCGGATTTTGAAGGGGTTGATGGTGGGGAAGGGGTGAGGGGGGGGGGGAGGGGGTGAGGGGGGGAGGGGGTGAGGGGGG
>BJHL01000008.1 GCA_014192545.1 Phycisphaerae bacterium
TGCGGGCGTAGTTCAGTGGTAGAACGCTAGCTTCCCAAGCTGGATGTCGCCAGTTCGAGTCTGGTCGCCCGCTCTTTCACTTTTGCAAAAGGCATCGCGCTCGCTTTGTGGCGAGTGCTTGTCGTTTTGGGATGGGGCTTTCAGTCCGGGCGTGGCGATGATCCTCGGGGGTTGCGCGCAACCTTGGCCGTGGTGTGGCTCATGCTCGGATTGGCGGGCTGGGGCTTGTTTCGCTTGCGCGAAACATCGCGGCGTGATCCGCGAGGGGTTTTGGAGTGCGCGTTTTTGCTTGCAATCCTGCCGCCCCGGAGGGGCGGCCCACCTTTGGCCTCAGACCGTGGCGCGTTGTGCTTGAGCGTTTCGCGTTGTGCTCGCGGGATCATCGGGCTGCTCTTCATTTGCAACTTCGCTTTTTCGTTAGCACGCACGACTTCCGGAAATCACTCCTTGGCCTTTCGTTCACCCGAGGTTGCTGATTGCGATGTCGAGCTGTTGCCACACGCGCGAGCGCGGACGCGGAACGCCTGAGGGACTCGGCGACCATGGGTAGTTTCGCACGGGAAAAGCAGTTGTAAAGGGGAAAGTTTGTTGTGACCGGGAGATTGCGCGCGCGGGGGGTAGATGGGGGTGAGATTTTTTGACAAACGTGGTAGATAGGGGGAAGGCATCAAGGCATAGGGCATCAAGGCATCGAGGGATTGAGGGGAATGAAAAACGCCCGCGTGGGCGCGGGCGTTGGTGAGTGTTATAGATCGAGTTAGGGAAGTGGGGTGAGGGTGAAGGGGATGCTGCGGATGGTGACGGTGGCGGGGTTACCGCGGCGTTGGGGGATGGTGAGTTGGCCGGTGAGTTGGACGTCGTTGGCCCAGGAGTTGTTGCCTGTGCCGAACCAGATGGCGTCGCGCGTGCGGGCGAAGGTGTTTTGCGGGATGAGTTCGATGGTGGTGGGTTGTTGGTCTTGCAGAATGCGCAGCTGTGGTTGGAGGACGGTGTTGTAGATGCGGCCATCGGCGCGGCGGAGGGTGAGTTGGACGGTGGTGGCGACGTTCGCGCTGCCGTCGGGATTGGGTTGGCCGCCGATGGTGCGGGTGACGGTGCAGACGACGCGGTAACGGACGCCGTCGACGACGATGATGGGATCGACGGGGATGGGTGCGGGGCGAGGCTTGACTTGGTGGCCGTTGCAGTTGCTTTGGGGACGGGTGCCGATGGAGACGCGGATCATGCCGGAGGCAGAGGCGGCGACGGCGCCGAGAGCGAGCAAGAGGGCAGCAGCGTGGAGGGCGGAAGAACGAGGACGCATACGAAAGCTCCTTTTGAAACCTACCCGGAGAGACTCCGCGAAGTGAGGCGTGACGCGGGGAGCGCGACGGCTCGGGTTAGTGGTTGGATTACGCGGGGATCGCGTGGGGTGCCGGGCGTTTGGGGCGGCGGGGCGACGCGGGGCGCGTCGGGTGAGCGTTAGCTCGGTTGGACAAACGTACCACAATTTCGGACAAAACGCAAGGGGGAGCGTGGGCAAAGTTGAAAGATTGCACTTTGGGGGCTGGGGTTGCTACTCTCGCGCGAAGCGGGCCGGGTCTCGCGCGAAGCGGGCGCGGCATGCGTTCGTATTTCGATTGAATGTTTGAGCACTCATCTTTCATGAGCCAGATCGGCTTTCTTAGGAGTCAGAATTCATGATGCGTCGAGCGAAGATCAGCGTGATTGGTGCGGGGAACATCGGCGGCGAGTGCGCTCGCAGCATCGCGATGAAGGAACTGGGCGATGTGGTCCTGGTGGATATTGCCATCAAGGACAAGCCTGAGTTGCACATGCCCAAGGGCAAGGCGCTGGACTTGTCGTGTTGTGGTCCGGTCGAGAAGTTTGATGCGAAGATCGTGGGGACGTTTGATTACGCCGACACGGCCAACAGCGATGTGGTGGTGATTACGGCGGGTTTGCCTCGCAAGCCTGGCATGAGCCGAGATGACTTGGTGCAGATCAATGCGGGCATCGTGAAGGGCGTTGCGGAGCAAGTTGCGAAGAGCAGCCCGAATGCGATCATCATTGTGGTGAGCAACCCGCTGGATGCGATGGTGTATGTGGCGTGGAAGGCGAGCGGGTTCCCGGCGCATCGCGTGATGGGGCAGGCGGGTGCGCTGGATGTGGCGCGGTATAAAACGTTCCTGGCTTGGGAGCTGGGCGTGAGTGTGGAAGACGTGCAAGGCATGTTGCTTGGTGGGCACGGAGATGACATGGTGCCGCTGCCGAATCGGACGAGCGTGAATGGCATTCCGGTGAAGGAACTGCTGAGCGCGGAGAAGATCAACGCGTGCGTGGAGCGAGCGAAGGCGGGCGGGGGCGAAGTGGTGAAGTTGATGGGGACGAGTGCGTGGTACGCGCCGAGTGCCGGCACGGTGGAGATGGTGGAAGCGATTGTGCGCGACAAGAAGCGCGTGATTGCGTGCGCGGCGTATTGCGAGGACGAGTACGGCGTGGCTCCGGGCGCGAAGGGCAAGGGATATTTTGTGGGCGTGCCTTGCGTGCTGGGCAGCAAGGGCGTGGAAAGGATCATCGGGTTCAAGCTCGATGGTGAAGAGCAGAAGTACATGGATATTTCGATCAGCCATGTGAAGGAGCTGGTGGGCGTGACGACGAAGTTGTATCCGGAGTTGGGGTGAAGAGAAGGCACGAGGGACTGGGGATTGGGCATTGGGGTAAATGCAAATGAAGAACGGGCCTGAGTGATGTACTCAGGCCCGTTTTTCGATTGTGGATGATGTGTTGGATTCGTTGTTGGTGGGGGTGGGGACTTGGGGCTTCACTGCGCTCAGTGAGCCATCGTCAACGCAGGCGGTGTCGCGGATGAAGAGTTGCCACGTGCCGTTGGCGAGGGCTGCGACCAATGCGCTGGTGGAGGTTGGGGGCGCGCGGGGCGGCTGGATCCGGACCTTCGCGGAGGCTCAGGTCCGGCGTCGTGGGGCGTGGGCTAGGCGTTGCGCATTTGGTGGACGACTTGGGCGCGGGTGGGGCCTTCGCGGGGCTTCGCGAAGTAGGCGTTGCCGGCGACCATGACGTTGCAGCCGGCGGCGATGGCTTGTTGCGCGGTGGCAGGTGAGAGGCCGCCGTCCATTTCGATGTGTTTGGTGGCGCGGGTGTTGGCGGCGAGCATGGCGGTGTGGATGGACTTGACGCTGTCGAGGACGTGCGGCAGAAAGGCTTGGCCTGATGCGCCGGGGTTGACGCTCATGACGAGCGCGAGGTCGGGTGAGAGATTGGGGTCGGCGATGAAAGGCAGAATGACAGAGGCTGGTGTGGGCGGGTTGATGGCGATGCCGGCGAGCATGCCGAGGGATTTGATGGTGGCGATGAGTTCGCGTGTGCGCGTGAGGCCGGGCGCGGCGGCGGTGGTCCACACGTAACCGTTGGAGGAGCCGTTGGTGGCATTCACGAGCGGCATGCGCACGGCATCGGGGCAGAGAGCTTCGGCGTGGAAGGTGAAGACGTTCGCGCCGGCTTTCGCGAAAGCGTGGACATACGCGGCGGGGTCGGCGACCATCAGGTGGACATCGAGGAACGCGTTGGGCAAGGCAGCGCGGAGGCAGCGGACCATGTCGGGGCCCATCGTGAGATTGGGAACGAAGTGGCCATCCATGACGTCCACGTGCAGCCAGTCGGCCCCGCCGCCTTGGGGCGAGAGTGCGTGGGCACAGTCGGCGGCCATGTGGGCAAAGTCGGCGGAGAGGATGGAGGGGGCGATGAGAGCGGGCATGGGCGGAAGGTAGGATTCTGGCTGCGGCGGGGAGCGTGGGGGAGGAGAAAGGCAATTGAACACAGAGGGCACAGGGGGCACTGAGAGGGAGACGGAGAAGGGCGTGGTGGGGTTTGTGAATGGGTGGTGTGGTGTTGTGCTTGGGTCGCGCGGCGTGGTCTTTTGGTGGTGTGGTGTTTCTCACGCCGCCTTCGTTTTTCTACACCTCGCTCCTGCCGCCTGCGGCGACAGATCGCACGTTGGCGTGGTTGGTCGCTACTGAGCGATGCGTCTGCGTCGCGTACGATTGCCTCGCTGTCGCGTCCGCCGCTGCGTGCGTGATGGGTTTGGCCCGCAGGTTTTCCATTCGCCGGGTGGTGGTGAGCGTTGCAATTGGCGTGGTGGTGGCGACGTTGGCGGATGTGGGGGTGCGGATGAGCATGCACTTTTTCGGGTGGCCGTCGCAACACGCAGATGTCCCGGTCGCAAACTGGGAAGAAGTGAAAGTGGACGTACCGGATGGATGGATCGACATGCATGTCGTTCCCTCGCTGCTGATTGATCGCGCGGTTTGCACGTGGGCACCCGGTCTCAGGATGACTTCAGATGCCATGCCGAAATCTGCCTCGCCCCCGGCGTGGCTTCATGACTTCGCGAGGCCGTATCGCTCGCGCACCGTGTTTTCGCTGGCGTACGTGTACACATTTGGCTGGCCGCTGCGTTCTTCGGTGAGTGAACAGACGCTGACGCCATCGGTCTGGAACCCAAAAGACGTCGTGAAGTGGTATCGCGGCGACATGTGGTTTCAGAGTACAGACGCTGGCGACGACACATTCCACCGCATCCGCGTGCTGCCTGCGTTGTTCAATGTTGGGTGCTTCACGGTTGCGGCGTGGGTCGTGCTCGCGGGCTTGGCCGCCGCAGCTCGGGCGCGGCGATGCTCGCGGGGCGGGTGTGCGGTGTGTGGGTATGCGATTGGGAAGCTGGCGGTGTGTCCTGAGTGCGGGACCGCTGGGCGGGCGACGACGGCTGGCAGCACGGTGGCACGGCGTGTGGCACCACCTGATCATGTCGCCATCATGCAGTCCATTGCACAATTTCTCGTTGCATGGCACATGCACGTGCGCTGCTGATATCAGAAGCGCGACCCCATCATTTCCCCGTCTCGAAACGTCCCAGGTGGGATTCGAACCCACGACCTGCCGCTTAGAAGGCGGCTGCTCTATCCAACTGAGCTACCAGGACCCAGCAACGGTGGGCCATCCCTCCCGGGCGGCCGCATGGCAACATCGTACGCCCGACCCTTACCCAATCATCCACTCACCTCCTCACCCACTCACCCCTTCACCCCTTCACCCGCTCCCCTCCTCGCACATTTCCCCTATAATCCGCCAAGTCCCGGAGCCTCTCATGACCACCCTCTCCCCCGCCGCCCACACCAAGCCCTCCTTCGCCAACGACCCCCTTCACCTGATCGATGTCGATCACGTGCAGTTCTACGTCGGCAACGCCAAGCAGGCCGCGTTCTTCTACGCCCACTGCTTTGGCTTCCAGATCGAGCAAGTCTCCGACTTGACCAGCGGCTCGCGCGATGCCTCGCACTATCTCCTCACGCAAGGCAACATCCGCTTCATCCTCACCAGCCCGCTTTCGCCAACCCATCACGCCGCCATGGAAGTCGCGATGTACGGCGATGGCGTCAAAGACGTCGCCTTCAACGTGTACGATGCCGAGAAGGCGTGGGAACGCGCCATCTCCAACGGTGCGCAGCCCGCCTATGAACCGCGCCACTTCAAGGACGAACACGGCACCGTCACCATGGCCGGTATCAAAACCTTCGGCCGCGTCAACCACACGTTCGTCTCCCGCACCGGCGCGTACGACCTCACTAAAGTTAAACAAGGTGCTGCCTTCATGCCGCGCTTCCGTAAATTCGACACAACCGCGACTTCCGCCGGCGCGGGTGGCATCAACCCGATCCTGACCATCAACGACTACAACAAGAAGAACCCCTGCGGCCTCAAATACGTCGACCACCTCGTTGGCAACGTCGAACTCGGCAAGATGAACGACTGGGTCAAGTTCTACGAACAAGTCCTCGAATTCAGCATGTTCATGCACTTTGACGACAAGGACATCGCCACCGACTTCAGCGCGCTCATGTCCAAAGTCATGAGCTCAGGCCAAGGCCTCATCAAAATCCCCATCAACGAACCTGCCCCCGGCAAACGCAAGAGCCAGGTGCAGGAATACCTCGACTGGCACGCCAATACGCCAGGCGTGCAGCACCTCGCCCTCCGCACCGACGACGAACTCCACTCCATCGCCGCCCTGCGCAGCCGAGGCGTCGACTTCCTCTCCCTCCCCGACGCCTATTACGAAAAAGTCTGGGACCGCGTCAACACCATGCTCAAACAGCACGGCCACCAAGCCGTCAAAGAAGATCACGAAGCCATCCGCAAGCTCGGCATCCTGGTCGACGCCGACGACGAAGGCTACCTGCTGCAGTTGTTTACCAAGCCGCTGCAAGACCGGCCGACGCTGTTCTTTGAGATCATCTGCCGGCGCGGGGCGCAGAGCTTTGGGAAGGGGAACTTCAAGGCGTTGTTTGAGGCGCTGGAACTCGAACAAGAGCGGCGAGGCAACCTGTAATGCCAGTAGTGTTTCGTGTTGGGAGCCTCGTTTTCTATTTCTATTCCAACGAAGGAAACGAACCGCCACACATTCATGTACGCAAAGGCAAAGGTGAGAATGAGTCGGTCGGAAAGTGGTGGCTGGCAGACGGTTCGTCTGTATTTGCAGAAGGCTTCACGAACGCAGAGTTACGAACGATTCGATCAACGGTTCTCACACGCCGACAGGAACTCATCGATGCCTGGAACACGCACTTTAGCAACTGACGCTTCACCCCGCATCGCCGCCGCCTCCATCCGCTCCGTCAGCGGCACGCGCATGCTCGTCGTCCAAATCGCCGACGGCCGCGCTCTCATTCTCCCGCTCTGGCTGTACCCGCTTCTCCACGCCGCCGCGCCGTCCGCCCAGCGCAACCTCCAAATCATCGGTCGCGGTCGCGGCTTGCACTGGCCAACGCTCGACCTTGATCTCTCCCTCGCCGGCATGCTCGCGGGCACCCCAGACCTCACCAAACTCGCAAAAAGCACCGCTAAACGCCTTCATCTCACCGACTACGCGCGCATCGCCGCTCAGCCCCGCCGTAAAGCGAGTTGATGAGGTGCCTTCACCCATGTAGCTCCACGCACAAACTTCGCAAAAATTTGACACAACCCCATCATGCGCAGAGGTGCCTCCAGTTAAAGTCTACTAGGAGGTTCGTCATGCGCAACACCACCGTCTCAAACTCACTCATTCTCGCACTTCTCCTCGCCTGCGGCTCAGCCGCCGCCCAATCTACCACCGCGCTCTCGTATCCCAATACCCGCAACGTCATTGCTGAACCCACGCCCCAGCCTTCCACCTTCACGGTTGTGACATTGCCCGACACGCAGAACTACAGCGAGTTTTACCCGCAGATTTTCGACAATCAAACTCAGTGGATCGTCGACAACCGCCAATCGCGCAACATCAAATACGTCGGACACGTCGGTGATGTTGTCAATCACGGCGACCGTCCCAACGAATGGGCCAACGCCAAGTCCGCGATGAATCGCATTCACGATGCCAACATTCCCTACGGCGTCGCCGCTGGCAATCACGACATCACGCCAAGCGGCGTCGCAGGCTCCACCTATCTGCGCGATCCCTACCTCCAAAACTTCGGCCCGCAAACCTTCGCGGGCAAAGACTTTTACAAAGGCGCCAGCCCCAGCGGCATGAGCAGCTACCAGACGTTCTCAGGCAGCGGCCGCGAGTTTCTTGTGCTCAACATCGAGTGTGACACACCCTACCACGAACTCGTCTGGGCGCAGGACGTTCTCAACCGCAATCGCGATAAAGCCGCGATCATCACCACGCACCGTTACTTGCAAGACGCTGAGGATTACACCGCCGGCGTACCAATCGTTCCCAGCGGTCGCTACCCAAGCGTCTGGTACGGCCTCGAAGGCACGTACAGCGAAGGCGGCATCCAGAGTAACGAGTTCTTCGACAACTTCGTTCGCATGCAGAAGAACGTCTTCATGGTCCAGTGCGGTCACTTCCACGAGGAGTATCGCCAGACCAGCAGCGCGCTCAACGGCAACGTCATTCACGAGGTGCTCGCTGACTATCAGGACGATCCCAACGGCGGCGACGGCTGGCTGCGCCTCATGGAATTCGACGTGCAGCAGAACCGCATCAATGTCGAGAGTTACAGCACGACCCGTGATGAATTCCGCAGCGCGGACGAAAGCCGCTTTCAACTCAACGTCGACTTTGATCGCTACCGAACAACGCGAAACGTCGCCGTCTTCCAGCAAGGTGTCGGAGGTTACAACGGCACCAAAGACACCTGGATAAGCCAGGCAAATCGCGATGCAAGCTACGGCAATGACGGCACCATCATCGTCGATGACGATGTCAACAACAACATCTTCACCGACAATCGCGGCCAGGGGCTGCTGCGCTTTGATGAAATACTCACCGCGACCAACGAGCCTGGCAAAGTCCCCTTCGGCTCAACCATCACCAGCGCCGAACTTCGCTTCCAAGTTCCCGACGATATCGACACACCTTTCGCGAGCCCAAACTTCATGGTCTACGTGCTCTTGCGTCCGTGGGACGAAAACAGCACTTGGAACTCCCTCGTTGGCGGCCTGGTCTCAGGCCAAGACTACGGCCAACTCATCGGCGCCTTCTCGGGAGACAACAATCCCGATGGCGACTTCGTCCGCATTCTCGACGTCACCGCCGCCGTCCAACTCTGGGCGAATGGCCAAGCCAACTACGGCTTTGCCATCATCCCACAAATCATCTCCGGCAACGACGACGGAATCGAGATGTTCAGCAGTGAAGCCAGCAACATCTTGCTCCGCCCCGCGCTCGAGGTGCAGTACTTCCGCATGATCCCATCGCCCGGCACAGCCGTCATGCTGACCGCCGGAACCCTTCTCGCAACCCGCCGCCGCCGAAAGTGATCGTCGCCGGCGGCATCGCATCTCGGCGTACGCGCCCTCACCCTCGGCTCTGCGAGGGTTTTGCCGTTTTCGAAACTGCTGTGATTTCACTTGGCACCACCCCCGGCACCACCCCCGGCACCACCCCCGGCATCACCCCAAACCCCACCTGAAACCCCGCCCCGATCACGCCCGCCGCCGTCGCGAACTTCACAAAGAACCCGGCGATCCACCCACCCGCCACGTCACTCTCGGCGAACTGCGCGAGCACACCCGCCAACGCAAACTCCATCAAGAGCAGCATCCCCAGCGCAACCATCCCCATCACAACCCGCCGGCCGCGCGATGTATCTCGCATCCACCGCGCCACCACCCACCGCGCCGCAAAGTACGAAACCCCCAACATAATCGGTCCCTCAATCACCACCGCCGCCACCGCCCCAAGCCGCGGCTCCAACACCAACACGCGCACAGCCCCCATCACAAACCCCGCAGCAAACGCAACCCCCGCATACACCCCCGCCACGCCGATTAAGTTCATACATCACTGTACAGCCACTAGACTTCACGCCTTGCTACCTCAACGCCTTGTACGAATGCGGAATGCGGAATGCGGAATGCCGACTCCGACCATCGCGACGTCCCTCCACGCCGAATCTCGCTAATTCCCGACTTTCTCGTCTCCTATAACCGTATAAACATCTTCGCTCTTTCCCACTTTCTGTTATATTCGTTCACTCGCAGGAGTAGAGGAGAGACACATGCGCACGTTTTTCGCCCTGGCACTCGCCATCGGTATGTCCGCACCCGCTTACGCCGGCCCCGACTGGGTCGAACGCGGCGATGCAGGGTCACTGATTAGCACCGCCCAGCGCACCACCGGCATCGGCGGCATTCGCTCCCTTACCGGCAGCCTCTCCGCCGGCGATCGCAGCGCCCCCGATCTCGAAGACGTGTACATCATCCGCATCGATGATCCGTCGCAGTTCTCCATCACTCTCACCAACCTCAACTTCACTCCCGCTCTCTATCTCTTCAACCTCACCCAAGCCAGCCAAGCACTCGGCCTCGTCGGCGCCAACGGCACACTCGTGAGTGCATCCAACGACGGCTCGCAGGCCCAAGTCACCGAGCCAGGCCTCTACGCCCTTGCCGTCACCTACGCCGGCAACTTCCCGCTCAGCCGCACCGGCGCAATTTTCAACTTCACCTCGCCCACCGAAATCTCCGGCCCCGACGGCCCAGGCGGCATCAACCCGCTCCAATCGTGGAACCCCACGGTGCCGCTCGTCGGCGGTAGCTACGACCTCGGCGTCGAAGGCGTCGATTTCGCAGAAGTGCCCAGCCCCGGCACGCTGATTCTTCTGAGTCTCGCCACGGCAACAGCCTCCCGCCGCCGCCGCTAATTCGCCTTCCTCCCTTTCACGAATGCCGAATCACGAATGCCGAATGCCGCGCATGTACGTGCGCGAACAGCATCTCATTCCCTACTGCGCAAATGGCAAAAGCTCGCTCGGCAACTCGCGAATTCCGCGCCGCGTCGCTTTCCCCACGGCATACTTCATGCTGCGTTGATACCGCTGCATCACGCGCGGCGTCACTGGGATGTTCCACTGGCGCATTTGCGCCAGTGAATACTGCCACGCGTGATACTCCTCCAAGCATCGCGGCTTGTACACGTTGAACCCGATTGCATGATGTCCGATCTCGTGTAAGAAAATCGCCGCAGACATCGGGCTCTTGGGCTTGGGACTTTCCAGCAGCCGCTGCACGCGCCCATCGCGATACGTTACATACCACGCCACACCCGACATGCTCGTGCGCCACTTGCGCACGCGCACGTCGTATCGCAGCAGCATCTCGCGCGTCATCGTTTCGTACAACACCGCCTTCTTGCTCGCGGGCTTCACGCTGGGTTCAGCAACCGCCAAAACTTCATGCGGCTTCGCGAGCTCGCGCGCCTTCGCCACTTCGCGCGTCTTTACTCTCTCGCGCGTTTTCACTGCCTCTCGCGTCGTCACTTGCGCACGCGGCTTCACTACCGTGCGTTCCGCCGGCGGCGACAATCCCAGCATATCAAACAGCGTGTCAAAAAACTTCATGGCGTCCATGCCCTCGTGCGGTCGTGCAGTTTAGTCGCCGTCGTGAGAAAGAAACACCGCATGAAAAAACCCCGCGAACTTCGCGGGGATTGTCGTAATCTGAACAAGCGAACTGAGAAAACTCGACTGCGTTCGCAGAGGATTAGTTTGCGAAGTGAGCGAAGGCGCGGTTGGCTTCGGCCATGCGGTGCGTTTGGTCACGCGTCATCATCGCCTTGCCTTCCTTGCGGGCGCCGTTGTACAGCTCGTCAGCCAGGCGAGCCGAGATGGGCCGGCCCTTTTCGCCGCGGGCCGCTTCGAGAATCCAGCGGTACGCAAGCGACTGTGCACGCTTGGGCTTCACAGTCATGGGCACCTGATAGTTTGCACCACCGATGCGCTTGCTGCGGACTTCGACGTAAGGCTTGACGTTGTCAACCGCCATACGGAAGACTTCGATTGCTTCCTTGGGCGCGCCCGGATCACTTTCCTTGGCGAGCTTGGCTTGGATCAGATCCAGAGCGTCATACACCACGCGTTCGGCGACGGACTTCTTGCCGTCGAACATGACGCAGTTGATGAACCGAGCAAGTTGACGATCGCCAAACTTGCCATCGGGACGAAGTTGTGCTTCTGCTGACGTAAAACTCTTGCCACCCATCTGAAGACTCCTTTGGCTGGAGGACAAAGTCCTCAACCGTTCACCGCGAGACACGGGAAATGCTCTCGCGATTACTGCCCGGGAGAAGGCGCTGGGCATCAGGCATTGGGCACTGGTGCAAAGTCCAAATCCCGCTGAAATGTCCTGGACTGAATCAGGTTTTCCACTAGTGCCCAGTCCCTAGTGCCTGATGCCTAGTTCTTACTTCGCCGCCGCGGCCTTGCCACGCTTCGCACCGTACTTGCTGCGGCCTTGCTTGCGGCCTTCAACACCCAAACAGTCGAGCGTGCCGCGAACGATGTGGTATCGCACGCCGGGAAGGTCACGCACACGGCCTCCGCGAACCAGCACAATGCTGTGCTCTTGCAGGTTGTGGCCTTCACCGCCGATATAGGCCGTGACTTCCTTGCCGTTGCTGAGGCGAACGCGGGCGATCTTACGAAGAGCCGAGTTGGGCTTCTTCGGGGTCGTCGTTTTGACGATGAGGCACACGCCGCGCTTTTGCGGAGCACCACGAAGGTCTTTGACCTTGTTGATCTTCGCGAGCGGCTTGCGGGGCTTGCGGACGAGTTGGTTAATCGTGGGCATGTGCGAATGGCCTACTGAAAAGACAGGAATACAGGAACGCCCGCTGGCTCGCCAACGGGGGAGGGGATAGTAGCCGCAGCGAGACACAAAATCAAACGCCCTTGTCAAGAGCAGGTTTGCCGCACTCTGGGCAGATATGCATGTTGTTAGCCAATGGATAGTTGCAACCCGTACATCCACTTGGAGATAGAGTTGGACGAAAAAACTGATAAAGCTTATCAAGAATTGTCGCTAAGAGTAATGATAGCAGACAGAGCGACAGAGTTCCCGCTGCATGTACTCGCAAGATGGCAGGTCGCAATGACGCGCGGCCAAAACTAGCGTCAATCACCAGTCCACAACGGAGCGGAGCATCGGTTACTGCGTCAAGTTCTGACGCGTCAGGATCGCCATATGAAATAATCAGTATGGGCAACCCTGGCAGTCCAAAGGCGTGTTCAGTCAGACGCCGAACCGACTGCCGTAGTTTAGAGTGTCGCCACGCGCTCCAATACGGCGATTCAGTGCCTTCCGATAGAAGCCAACTTTCGCTATCGAGCGGAAAACCTGTAACGGCGCTCGCGTGAAAGCTTGTTACATGGACAGCATAGTTCGATTCGACCGACACGAATCGACTGTCATTGATTCGGTAGCCTGGATGTGCAACTGTCCAAAGGGGCGTTGCAACGTTTCCTGACCTCGGTCCACGTGCGGCCGTTTGAGCTGCCAAATAATACGTGATTCCGCACAGACTAGCCATTACTCCTGCGGTCAAGACTGCTACTCGACGGCAGAATATCGCTCGTGAAAATGAATATCTCCCCGGAGAGGATTGTCGCCGGGGAGATATCGTGCAAGCTCGTTTTAACAACGTCAAGTTCAGCAAGTGCCCTGAATCCATGGGTTTGTTCCGATATCTAGCCAAGACTCGCCTGGGCACTCCACGCTACGGAGCCCAGGATACAAGTCAGGAAGCAACTCAAAGGGCGGCATGCAGGTCGGTGTCGCGGGTGCTGGAACGGGCGATGTACACTCTTCATACTGGATGCACGTCTCGATTCGGTATTCGCAGATGTAAACGCCATTCACCTTTCGCACTCGCCGACGCAAATGGTTTTGCGATCGCTGATACTTGCATGTGATAGTTCCATTCGGATTCGTCACGCAGCTCGTGATTCCCCACGGAGAGGCTGGACCGACCGGGCCTGTGACGACACCGACAACATTTGGACCACTACCGCTGGTCGGCAGACAATTAGGGTCTTGTTGTGAGTAAGAAGTTGAAGCGACGTAAGGAGCGAGTTCAGTGGGCTGAGCGAAGGCCGCCTCGAAGCCTATCGCCAGTGCAGACAACTTCGAGCCCGCGTTGCATGCCGCTGATTCGGCTTTTTCAAAGGGCACCGTAGCTGCTTCGTAGCCAGAGTCTACCAGCAGTTGAACTACCAAGTCCCGGTCGCTCAAACTTCCGATGGCAAGATTGAGCGGGTCGTCTGCGAGAAGTCCCTTGTCATACGGGAGTGGCGCAATCGCCGTCGCCGCTGCTTGCGACTGCAACCCCAGCATGCGCCAAATGCGAGCATCCAGTGGGAGATTTTCCTCTTGCTCAATGTACTTTCTGGCCGCATCCAGATCGGTCGATTTCCACGACCAAGACGACCAATCATTCGTATCCGTGTCGCGGCGATACCATATCAGACGTAGGTTGTCACCTGAGGTTGTTTGCTCCTGCGCGCCGAGCAGGATACTGGTGACCTCATTGGTAGGTGAATTAGCATGAGTAGCCACGATCGTCCAACCCGCGTCGTTGAAAGCGACTTTTGAGTACTCCCCAGCGACGCTCGAGGCAGCGGTGGTTGCGAGAACGATGCTCGCAATTAGGGCCTTAGCGGAGCAGACGTGATGAATTGCCGACGCAACTTGATGCAAGTTCATGGGGCCTCCTTGAGGCCTCGATGTGAGGCCTCGATGTGAGGCCTCGATATGAATCGCAGCATACCAGATTTTGTGTACGACATTGTGCGATTTTTGTTTTCTTTTGGTTTATTCACACTTGACGTTGGTACCTTACCTCTCATGAACCCCCTCACTTTCGCCGATTTTCAGCAGCTCATTCGTGATCGCTACTACAAGACCGACGCCGCTCGCGGTACTCCCGGCACGTTTATGTGGCTAGTCGAGGAGTTTGGCGAGCTCGCCACGGCCTTGCAAGACAACGCACCCGGCAAAAACCCGACCCCCGAGCAGCGGGCGAATCTGGACGAGGAATTCGCCGACGTCATCGCATGGCTGACGACGCTCGCGAACATCAACGGCGTTGATCTTGAGAAGGCACTGAGCAAATACACCACGCCCGGCAAGGTTGAAGGTGTGAAAAGCTAATGCGGTGGCGTGACCCAAAGTCCTCAGGCCAATCCTTCCGCAAGGTTTCGGACAAACGACCGCACTTCATGCGGCACGAACTTGCCGGCTTGTGCGGTCTGGCGCATGTGGCGAACGAGGGCCGAGCCGACGATGGCCGCATCGGCGTACTTCGTAACGGCGGCGACATGTTCTTTAGTCGCAATGCCGAAACCAGCGGCGATGGGTAGATTGGTAACTTCGCGCAAAGCCGCAACTCGCCTGCCGATGTCGGGCAGTTGTTGCGATTGTCCTCCCGGGCCATCGCCTGTCGGCGCGTTGTCACCCGTAATGCCTGCTCGCGCGAGCATGTAGATGAACCCCGTGCTGGCCTGCGCGATCTGCAGCGCACGCTCGCGCGGCGTGCTGGGCGCGATGAGTAGGCTCAGCGAGAGCGCGTTAACGCGTGCGGCGTCGCGCAGTGCCGTGCTCTCTTCCAGCGGCGCATCAGGCACAATCAGGCCATCAAAACCCGCGTCTTTTGCTTGTTTCGCAAAGCCTGTCGGTCCACCCATGCGATGCACGATGGAGACGCTGACCATCGCGACGATGCCAACGCCCACCTTGTCGCGAGCGGCGGCGACTTCATCAAAGATCGAACGCGGCGTGACGCCTTGCTGCAGCGCATCGTGCATCGCTGTTGCAATCACCGGGCCATCAGCGATGGGATCGGAAAACGGAATGCCGATTTCAACGATCGATGCGCCGCCTTCTTCGCACGCACGCAGCACATCTCCCAGCATGCCCGGCTTAGGGAAGCCGCCGCAGACGAAGGGCATGAGGGCCTTGTAGTTGATGGAGCGAACGGAAGCAAAGATTTCGTCGATACGCGGCATGCGTGAGCGTACGAGCGGCGAGCGGCGTTGTCGCATTTTGCAGTGCAAGGGCCATGCCGAGGGCAAACTGCAATATCTGCGTGCGGTCGGCGTTAGATACTGGACGCAGAACTTGGGATATTGCGACAAAATCCTCCTGTTTCGCGTCGCGCGGTGGGTGGTGGTCCGTATTATTTTGTACCTGCGTGGCATGACGCTGCGCCGGCGTTCGGTTGTTCGTCCGCTCTTGAAACGTTGCACGTTCAAGCAGCATGAGAACGAGCGAAGCAACGCCGCTGATGGTGGAGTTTGAATCATGCTCACAACACTGATCGCATCGCAAGTCGTCAGCACATCGCCAACGTTCACCCCCACATTCACGCTGGCCTTTTTCAACTTCAGCGGCTGGGAAATGCTGCTGATTGCAGGTATCGGCCTGCTGGTGTTCGGCAGCCGACTGCCGACGGTTGGTCGCAACTTGGGCAAGGGGATCACGGAATTCAAGAAGGGCCTTAAGGATGCGGGCGATGAAATCGGTCGCGAAGACGAATCTCGGCCTGCGATCACGGAACGCGGGTATCGCGCTCCGCTGAGTGCTGCTGGCGAAGATCGCCGGGTGGTGCAGGGGGAGCAGGTCAAGAGCGCGGAGTGAGCGCGTGATGCAGGTGCGCGACGAAGCAAACTGCTTTACGTTCGCCTCTGAGAACCTGTTGAAAACGAATGAATGAAAAAAAGCCCCGCGTGATGCGGGGCTTTTGTGATTGAGTATTTGGTTCCCAGTTCCATCGAGCGTTTTTCGGCATTCGATCCGGGCCTTCGCGGAGCCTGCGGCCCGGCGTCGGTGGGTTCAATCCTCGCCGTCGTCGCCTTCTTCTTGGGCGTTCTGCGCGTCGAGTTCCTTTTCCAGTTCCTCGATGCTCTTCTCGGCTTCGACCTTCTCGCCGCGAGCGAGTTTTTCGGCCTTTTCCTTGTCGAGCTTGCGCTTGGCGGCTTCGATCTTGGGCTTGTCGGGCGCGAGAATGATGCTGGCCTGCTTGCCCATCCACCGCGGCGTTTGCTCGACCTTTGAAATGTCTGCCAGCGCGTCGCGCACGTCGGCGAGGTTCTGGAGTCCCAGATCCTTGTGAGCGATTTCGCGGCCTTTGAAGCGCTGCGTGAACATGACCTTGTGGCCTGCCATCATGAATCGACGAGCCTGGTCCACACGCACTTTGATATCGTGCGTGTCGATCTTCACGCTGCGACCCAGGCGCAGTTCTTTCATTTCCGTCGACTTCGAGCTTGCACGCTGCTTGCGCGCCTTCTGTGAAAGCTCGTACTTGTACTTGCCGTAATCCATCATCTTGCAGACCGGCGGACGCTGGTCTGGCACGATCTCGACAAGATCAAGGCCCTTTTCCTGAGCCATGCGAATAGCGTCAGACGTCTCGACGACGCCTAGCTGTTCATTTTCAGGACCGAGCAGCCGCACCGGGGTGATGCGGATCAGAAGATTCACACGCGTGCGTTGCACGGGAGGACCACTATCGCGACCAAATCGACTCATGAATTCAGCAAACTCCTTCCACACTGCCACCCACTAGGCATGCGACAACATATCGCGTGCGACCTGTCAAGAACTCAAGTTGGAAAATCATCGCGCGACTCATGGTGCCTGGGTCTCGCCCAAGCACACGTTGCACCAACGAAGTTGTCGTGTCGCGTCGCGCATCTGCACTAGTCTAACGGTAGCAGGGCTGGGGTGCAAGGGATTTGTTGTGTTGTGATCGCAATGTGCATAAGTGAGAAATCACTCGCGGGTCAGCAGCACGATGACCATCACAAAGTTCGCCAGCACGCTGGCACCCAGAGCCCACAGCAGCCAAGGCCTGACCAAGGGCGAACCCTTCGCGATAGCCGCACGATCGGGTACCACTTCGACTGGGGCCGCCGCTTCGATCTGGGCGATTGCCGAAAGATCGGTGTGGGCGAAGTCCTTGTGAGCCATCGGCGGGTGCTGTTTGGCTTTGACAGCACGCAGGTCGATGAGCAAATCTTTACAGTTCTGATAGCGGGCTTTGGGTTCTTTGGCCATCATCATTTCGATGACTTCAGAAAGTCCAGCGCTCAGTTTGGGGTAGACGTGATCGGGCGGGACCAGTTCGGCCTTGAGATGCTTGTGCATCACGCTGCTGGGGTTCTTGCCGTCAAAGGGAACCTGACCCGTGACCATGTGGTAGAGCGTGGCGCCCAGCGAGTAGATGTCCGCGGGCGGGCCGATGTTGACTTCGCCGCGAATTTGTTCGGGCGAGATGTAGTAGGGCGTGCCGAATGCCTTGCCTTGTTCGGCTTCGGCCATTTCGCGATCACTGATGGCGCGAGCGAGGCCCATGTCGGCGAGTTTGACGACGCCGTCGCGAGTGATCATGACGTTCTTGGGTTTCACGTCGCGGTGAATGAGGCCCTTTTCGTGCGCGTGCTGCAGAGCTTCGGTGACTTGAATGACAACTTGCACCGCGTCATCTTCACTCACGCGTTTGCGCTTGGTGATTTCGTCGTACACGGTGCTGCCGTCGACGAACTCCATGACGAAATAGTACAGTTCTCCCGCTTTGCCCACGTCGTAGGCTTGCACGATGTTGGGGTGGTTGAGCTGCGCAGCCGCTCGCCCTTCGGCGTAAAAACGCTCGATAAACTGCTTGTTTGTGCTGAATTTCTTGGGGAGAATCTTGACCGCGACAGTGCGGTTGAGAGAGATCTGCTTGGCTTTCCACACAGTGGCCATCGCCCCCGCGCCCAGCTTTTCGATGAACTTGTAGCCGGGGATGTTCTTGCCGCTGCGTTCGGCGGCGGCGGCTTCACGCAGACGCTCCATCTGGCGGCGCGTGATGTATTCGTTGTCGACGAGCAGTTCAACCAGCGAGCGCGAGTTGGTCTCTACGCCGCGGCTTTGCTGCAAGCAGCTTTGCACTTCTTCGGGCGTGGCGAAGTTGTTCTCGATGACGAGCCGGCCCACGATAGAGTCGATGTTGCTCGCGGCTTTCGCGACTTCTTGCAGCACTTCTTCAGTCGTGGGAATGGACGGACCTGTGCTGCCCATGTTGGCGACGGGTTCGCCGGCGGCCTTACTGCCTTGGGCGGCGGCTTCACCCGTTTTTGCGAGCGGGTTGGTTTCGGCCAAATCTGTCTGTCGCTGCGGCTCTGCCATAACGAATGACCAACGCATGGTGAAAACAGATGGGGCAACAGGCCACACACTGATTCGCACCGGACACCGGAGCAGCCTGCGCCGGTCCACCCATTTCCAAAGTCACAAAGTCAGCCCATAGCCTAGCCATCGGGAAACGCGGCGGGGATTGTAACGGATTGTGCGGAGTTTGCCGAGAGAATCGGAAACTGGCGAAAAGCCGAAAGAATCCCGACCAGAAAGACACAAGTAGGTACGCTAAAGAAGGTTGGCGGTTGCACCGCCCGAAGTAGCGGTCGGGAAGTTCATAAATTCTCCGGATAATTGGACCCGCAAGATTGACGCATCCGAAAACATGTTGGTAAGGTACAGACATCGGTAATTCTTCTTGACAACAGGCGGATGTTCTGTTCTACTGCTGTCTGGAGTTCGGTGTGGCGGGATAGGGGGCGTCGGCGTTCTGCTGACGCCAAGCAGGCACGTGCGTGCCGACCGGTTAGACTGTCCGCTTGCGATCGTGCACTTCTGCAGTCGCAAAGCCCACTCGGAGGTTTTCCCATGTTCGCTATGAAGATCGCGACGACTCGCACCCGCATTGGCTTTACGTTGATTGAGCTTTTGGTGGTGATTGCGATTATTGCCTTGTTGATTGGGCTGTTGCTGCCGGCGCTTGGACGGGCACGGAAGGCTGGCTGGCAGGTTGTTTCGCTTGCAAATGTGCGGTCGCTGAGCACCGCAAACTTCTCGTACCAGAACGATCAGAAGGGTTACACAAGTATCGTCCCACTTCGCCAAGGCGGGCGTGGTCAAGTGCCAGAATTGCAGGCCAACCAATTGCTCGCGATGTCAAGCTGGACGTACGGGGGAAAGAACTGCAATCAGTGGTGGGCAGGTTCGGCCGCTGGCGGCGGCAATGGTGCGTTTGATCATGAAGCGGCGGATCGGCCTTTGAACCGCTATTTGATCGATGGGACCATCGAGCCAACGTCGCCTGTTGCGATTCTTCAATCCAATTCGCAGGAACGTCGGGATTTCCAAATTCCCTTCTACAAAGACCCAGGTGATCGGGTTTCGTACCAACAGTTCTGGTCGCAGAATACGACTCCAGGCCAATTGCTTCGCGGCTCTGTTGATCCAGTTGGAGGCGGCGTGATCTCGTCTTACGATGACGTTGGGACAAGTTATCACGCAACGTTGAAGTGGCACGATCGCCTCATCGGAACGACGCCCGCGGCTGGCGGTGCGTCGTCGTGGCAGCGAGCTTGGTATCGTGGGTTCCGCATGATGCAGAAGGCCGAGGGCATCATTCCGTCAAAGTTCGCTTGGCTGCATGACCAAACAGCGGATTTGGTGGCAAACGCTACGACGACCAACTACCAGTTCCGCAACGGATATGGTGATATCAATAAGTCAGTGCTCGGTTTCTTTGATGGTCACGGTGCCTACGCGGTCATTCGACCCGGTGCGGGTCCGGAATCGTTCTCCAACAGCGACTACAGCTTCATCTTTGATCTTCTTCCTGGACTTTGATTTTTACTGCTGAACTGAGAGGCTTATGGCGACTGGCAAGAAAGCGATCGATCTCAATGCTCAGGCTTCGGGTAAGCATGCCGAGGCTAATGATGCATCAGAGAAGCGTGCGAACATTATCAAAGTAAGCGCCGCAGCAGTCCTGTTTGTTGGTGCCGGTCTATTGATCTGGAACTCTGTGCGTGAGGTGAATCCAGTCGTCAATCCTGGAACGGACGCAGCTCCCGCAGCAGGGCAGGTGAAAGAAGATCCGCAGACGTACCAAGGAAAGCCGATACCGCTGGAATTGCAGGGTACCCAGCCTGTGGGTAAGCGTTGGATTCCGCCGCCGGACGGATCAAAGTAACGAGCTATTCGTTCTTCAATTTGTCAAATGTTCCCTTCTTCGTTTCCTCATCCACATACTTCTGAAACTCGCCCATCTTGTAGCTGACGAAGCAGAAGACGTGATGCAGGGTGAGCCATTCCAGGTCGCTGGGGTCCTTGGGCACGTCTTGGCGGAGGCGGTTGAGTTCGGCTAGCAGGGTTTCGGCTTTCATCGTGGATCGTATCGCGTGTTTTTGGCTTGACAGCTTGGTGATTTTGCTGGATACTGCGGATGCGGGCGTGCTGCTCGTGGGCGACTACGATGTCGCTGCAATTGAACCGCAATGGCAGACATGGATGTCATGCCGAAGTCATGCGACGCCGGTTTTCGGCGTAGGAGACAGTCGATGCAGTTCCCGACGAACGTTTCACGCACAAGCCCAGCCAAGCGGGGCTTCACGCTCATTGAATTGCTCGTGGTCATCGCGATTATCGCGCTGCTTATTAGTCTGCTTCTGCCGGCACTGGGTAAGTGGCGTGACACGGGGCGGCTATTGGTTTGCACGACCAACATGCGCCAGCAAGGCGTTGCGACGCACACGTACGCGGCGGACTATCAGGACAAGTTGTACTCATTCTCGTGGCGAGCGGCCTCGGGCGGCGTGCAAGCGGTGGGACGCTCGCAATATGCAGATTTGAATTACGCGTGGCAGAACGATTTGCAGGCGGCATCGTCACAGGCTGTGGACATCATTCGTCGGCGCACCGGCGCGGATACGACGTTTCCAGTGATTGGCAACACGGTTCCTGGTTGGATTCCGCACGTGCTGTACACGCACTTGGTGCTGCAGGATTATGTTGCTTCGCGCCTGCCCGAAGTTTCGGTGGTCTGCCCCAGCGACCGGAACCGGCTGAATTGGCAAAACGTGGACGCGTTTAATGCAGGTCAGTTTGGGCTCTTGCAGCCTACGCCTTCGGTTGACAACCGCCGATGGCCGTTTAGTTCAAGTTATCAGATTGTGCCGGCGATGTACAATCCGCCTGTGCACATTCCCAACTCGGCGGATGTGGTGATTCAGGCGACGTCGCACACGACGTATACGAATACGGGTGATTTGACGGGCGACCTTGGCAAGAACAAGATGGTCGACGTGCGATTCCCTTCAGCGAAGGTGCAAGCGCACGATGGTTTTGACCGTCACTCGGGCAAGACTGAGTTGTTCTTTCTTGATCCACGGGCTAAGCAGCCATTGCTGTTGTTTGATCAGTCTGTGAATCAGCGTGAAACGCGCCGGGCCTATCCGGGATGGAATCCGCAGTTCCCCACCAGTCCGATCACGACGACGGTGAACTACACGCCGCGTTCGCCGGGGTTGGGAGAATGGATGCCGAATTACGCACTCCCTGGACAGCCTGGGCGTTACCAGTGGACTCGTGCAGGCTTGCGTGGTGCTGACTTTGGTGGGGATGGCGGCGTGACTGGTGAAGTTCAGCGATAAATTTGAGCTGACACAAGAGAAGCTGAGAGACGGCCTCGCGTCATGCGGGGCCGTGTCTATATTTCGCCTTCGCTCATGTACCTACCTGACCACTTCCAATCTCGCAAGCGAACGGTTTCGTTCGAGTTTTTTCCTCCCAAGACGCCGCAGGCGGCGGGGGAGTTGTTTGATGCGATTCGGCAGCTTGAATCGCTGCGGCCGAGTTTTGTCAGCGTGACGTATGGTGCGGGTGGCAGCACGCGCGATGTGACGCATGACCTGGTGGTGCGGCTCAAGACCACCACCGCACTGGACCCGATTCCGCACTTGACGTGCGTGTGTCACAACGAGAGCGATATTCAGCGGATTCTTGAGCGGTACGCCGCAGCAGGAATCAGCAATATTCTCGCGCTGAGGGGTGATGTGCCGCGGGACTTGCCAGCGGGGACGCCTGCGTGGATTGACTTCCGCTACGCGGCAAACCTGGTTGCGGCGATTCGCAAGTTCAATGACCTCAAGCGGCATCCGCATCCCAAGGGATTCGGGATTGCGGTTGCGGGGTATCCGGAAGGGCACGCCGAGACGCCTAATCGCATGGTGGAACTTGACCATCTGAAGGCGAAGGTCGAGGCGGGAGCGGACTTCATCATTACGCAGTTGTTTTTTGACAATCGCGATTTTTACGATTTCCGCGCGCGGTGCGAATTGATTGGTGTTCGCGTGCCGATCATCGCGGGGATTATGCCGATCACGAGTGTGCAGGGGATGAAGCGCATGGCGGAGTTGTCGCTGGGCAGCCGGTTTCCGGCTCCGCTGCTGCGAGCGATGGCGCGGGCGGGGAATGATCCGGAGGCAGTGCGGCGTGTGGGCGTGCACTGGGCGACCGAGCAATGCCGGGATTTGATGGATCATGGCGTGGCGGGGCTGCACCTGTACACGCTGAATCGCAGTACGGCGACGCAAGAGATTTACAACTCGCTGGGCGTGAAGGACAGCGAGGGGCTGGCGTACTGAAAGCGGCAAATGGTAAATCGATAATGCGATAAATGTTGCGGTGGGCTTGCGTCTTTCGCCTGGGTATCGTTGGGCATGCCATTTCCTTCGCGTGCGCCTTTGACTGTGCCGGGGAAGCCCTTTCGGCTTGATTGTCCCAAGTGTGACGCGGCGATGGATCATCGAACGTTGAAGGAACGTGGGGATGACTTTGGCGTGGATGTGTGCGGCGCGTGCGGGGTGATGTGGTTTGATCCGCAAGAACTCAAACGCGTGATGGCGTGCGAAGCGACGGCTGCGGAAATTGATGACCACAAGGATGTGCGCGAGCGGCGGATTGCGATTTTTCGTGGAAAGGTGATGAAGTGTCCGCGCGATGGTGAGGCACTGATCGTTCGCGAGCACATGGAAAAGCCTGACGTGGATGTTGATCAGTGTCCGGCGTGCCGGGGGATTTTGCTTGATCCGGGTGAGCTGCGGCAGTTGGCGGAGCGGTCGTGGCGGGAGAAGTTGAGGGAGTGGTGGGGTGGGAAGTAAGCTGCAACGAGATGCGTGATGGAGTGCTGCCGAGAACTGCGGAGCGATGCCTATTCTTTGGGCCATGCCACGTACTGAAAAGCAACTCCAAGACGGTCTGACACTGGTTGAAGCCATCAACGAAGCACTTGCGCAGGAGATGACGCGGGATGCGCGCGTTGTTTGCCTGGGTGAAGACGTGGGCTTCAACGGCGGTGTGTTTCGCGTGACGGATGGACTGCAAAAGCAGTTTGGCAAAGATCGCGTGATTGATACGCCGCTCGCAGAGTCGGGCATTATGGGGACGGCTATTGGGCTCGCAATCGGCGGGATGCGGCCTGTGCCCGAGATTCAGTTTGAAGGCTTTTTGGGTCCGGCACATGACCAACTTGTGAACCATGCGGCGCGGTTTCGTACGCGGACGCGCAGTGCGATTACGGTGCCGCTGACGGTGCGCGTGCCTTGGGGTGGCGGCATTCACGCACCGGAGTTGCACAGTGATAGTCCGGAAGCGATTTACACGCACCTGCCTGGAATGAAGGTGGTTTGCCCGAGCACGCCCACGGATGCGAAGGGGCTGCTGCTGGCGGCGATTCGCGATCCTGATCCGGTGATTTTCTTTGAGCCCAAGCGCGTGTATCGCAGTTATCGCGAGCAGGTGCCCGAGGGTGATTATGAAATTGAGATTGGCAAGGCGAAGGTGATTCAGGAAGGCACGGATCTGACGGTGGTGACGTGGGGCGCGAATGTGTTTCAGTGTCTGGAAGCACTCGACGCGCTGCCTGAGGACATCAGCGTGGAACTGATTGATCTGCGAACGATCAATCCGATGGACAAGGATGCGATCATCAACAGCGTACAGAAGACTGGGCGCTGCGTGGTAGTGCAGGAGGCTCCCAAGACCGCGGGCATGGCCAGCGAGATCGCGACCATCGTGATGGAGCACTGCTTCTTGCACCTCAAGTGCCCGGTGCAGCGCGTGTGCGGGTTTGACACGATGATGCCGTATTACAAGCTGGAACTTGATTACCTGCCTGACGCGAAGCGGATTGCAGAGGCGATTGAGCAGACGATGGCGTATTGAGGGGGGAAGCACCGGAGTACCGAAGTACCGGAGTACCGAAGTACCGAAGTACCGAAGTACCGCAGTACCGGAGTACCGGAGTACCGGAGTACCGGAGTACCGAAGTACCGGAGTACCGAAGTACCGGAGTGCGAAGGCAGCGAAAGACCAAAAGGGAACCGACCGCGTTTGTGCGGTCGGTTTTTTTGTCTTCGCGGAGTTCCTAGCCGGCTCGGGGGCGTTGGGAATTAGGCCAGTCGCGTGCCCGTGGGGAAGACACCTGGGAGTTTGTCGTCGTGGTCGCCGCGAGTGAGGCTTCTCGCAAGCAGGCTGCCGCCGACGAAGCAGCCTTTCCAGCTTTGGCCCAGGCCGCCGAAGAGTTCTTCGCGGTCGCCTCGGCTGCGGACGACGTTGTGGCCAAACTTGAAGGCGCGGATTTCGGATTGGAGGCGATTGGCGAGCGGTTCGTCGTCGGTGGCAAGACTGCTGACAAGGTTGCCATTGCTGACGTTCATTTCGGCGACGAGTTCTTCGATGCGGTCAACGGTGACGATGAGATCGAGGGGGCCGAAGGGTTCGTTGAAGTAAAGCTTGCAACTGCGCGGGATGTTGAGAAGCGCAGCGGGCGCGAAGTACGCGCTGATGTCTTGGCCTGGCAGGAGCGCGCGATGGTCGAGTTCGCCTTGGTAGAGGGGCACGCCGCCGCCGCCGATGGCCTCGCTCCAGAGGCTCTTGAGTTCTTCGACTTTCTTGGCGTTGATCATCGGGCCGAATTCGTATTGCGGCAGCGGGTCATTGTCGTTGGCGACGAGGACGGGATGTCCGAAGCGAACGCTCTTGACGACGGCAAGATACATGTCGAGGAATTTGGGCAGCAGTGAGCGTTGCACGACGAAGCGCGGGTAGGCGGTGCAGCGCTGTTTGCCGTATTCGAAGCCTTTTTTGAGCTGTTTGGCGAGCAGGTCCCACTGGCTGAATTCCCAGATGCCGTAGGCGTTGACGCCTTCCATTTCGAGCATGTGGCGTTTGCCGGTATCGACGAGGGCACTGGCAACGTCGCGGCCATTGCTGCGACCGCCGACGAAGCTGAGGCAATCGACGTGTTCGTTGCGCACAAGTGCATCGCTAAGCGTGCCGCCGCTGCCGCTGACGAAACTGACGGGCAAGCCGTGGCGGCGCGCGATGGCCATGCTGACGGCAAGGGCGGTGCCGCCGCCGTCGGTTGGGGCTTTGGCGATGCTGGCGTTGCCGCAGAGGACTTGGACGAGCACGGCGTGTTGCAGGACGCTGAGGGGATAATTCCAACTGGCGATGTTGGAGATGAGTCCCAGCGGCGTGCGGTCGGCGATCATGCCGTCGATGTTGTCGACGTACCACGCGACACCTTCGATGCATCGGTCAGCGTCGGCGAGGGCAAGATGCCAAGGCTTGCCGATTTCCCACATGAGCAGTTGTGCCAGCAGTTCGCGGTGGGTGCGCATGTCGTTGACGGTGGCGCGGACGCGGGCTTTGCGTTCTTCGAGCGGAACTTTGGCCCAGGCTTTGCCTTCCGCAGCCGCGGCGCGAACGGCGTGGAGGCCGGCGGGCAGGTCGATCATCGGGAGTTTGCCGATCAGAGAGCCATCGATGGGTGAGGCGATGCTGCGCGGGTTGCCGGGCGTGCCCCAGTTGCCTTCGATGAGGTTGAGGAAGTGGCCAGCGTCGGCGAAGGCCTCGGGGGCGACTTGCTGGGCTTTGGCGAGGACGTCATGCCACGCGAATCCGGGCTTGACGCGGAGAGTCATGGGTTTGGGTTCGATGGCGTTAGCGGCGGTTGGAGTGGTGGCCATAGGTGAGTTTAGTTGCCGGAGGCGTGCGACTCGTGACAAAGTTGTGACGAGGATTCGAGCGTGTTTGCGGAACAAGATCGAACGCGGGCGGGTTGGGCGACGAATGATTGGGAGATAGCTGCGGTGGGCTGCAATTTTTCGCGGAGTCTTCATGCCACTTGCTCACATTTTGATTGTTGAGGATGATGCGGCGATTCGTCGCGGTTTGTGTGATTGCTTGAAGTTTGCGGGCTATGAGACGTGCGAGGCGGGCGATGGACAGGCGGGGCTGGACGCGGCGACATCGCGCGATGTTGATTTGGTGCTGCTTGATTTGCTGATGCCGAAGATGGATGGGATTGCGGTTTTGACGCAGCTTCGACAGAGCAAGCCGACGTTGCCGGTGATTATCTTGACGGCCAAGGGCGAGGAGCATGACCGCGTGCGCGGGCTCAAGACGGGCGCGGATGATTATGTGGTCAAGCCCTTTTCGGTGACGGAGCTTTTGGCAAGGGTCGAGGCGGTTTTGCGGCGGAGTCCAGAGCGGCCTCGGCCTTTGGCGAAGTTGACGGTGGATGGGCGAGCAATTGATTTTGATCGGCGTGAGGTGCGGTATGAGGGGCATGCGGAAGTGCTGAGCGAGAAGGAGAGCGAGGTGCTTTCGTATTTGGCGAGCAATCGCGGGCGAGCGGTATCGCGAGATGAGTTGTTGCAGCGGGTTTGGGGGATTGATCCGCGAGGGATGCAGACGCGCACGGTGGATATGGCGATTGCAAGGCTGCGGGAATTGTTGCATGATGATGCAAATGATCCGAAGGTGATTGTGACGGTGCGCGGCAAGGGATATATGTTGGCGGCGGAGATGCAGCCGTGAGCGTGCGCACTGCGGATGTGATGGCAGAACCAAGCCCGCGGTGGACGCGATTGGTGATTGTGGGCGTTGCGCTGGTGATTGCCGCGCTGGTGTGGATTACGTGGCAGGCGCTGCGGCTGGAAGATCGTGAGCGGGCGGCGCGGCGCGATGCGGCGTTTCAGGAGTCGCTGCGACTGGCACTGTGGCGTATGGATAGTGCGCTGACGCCCATCATCGCGCGCGAGGCGGCACGGCCTTACTTTGAGTATCAGAGTTTTTATCCCGCTGATAGAGCGATGCGGAGTTTGGAAGAGCCGGCGACGATTGATGACGTGCTGGTGCCGAGTCCGCTGCTCACGGCGAGTGATCCGACGATTCGAGTTTACTTTCAGCGGGAAATGAGTGGAACGCTGACGAGTCCGCAGGCTCCGCAAGGATGGTCGCAGCGCGTGGCGGAAGGCGCGTATGTGACGCCTTATGTGACGGAGGCGGCGCGGGGGCAGGTTGTTGCGCTGCGGGGGATGTTTGAAAATCAGCGGAAAACAGCGGCGAAACTTGAGCAGGAGAGAATTCGGGATCAGCGGGATGCGGAATCGGACAAACAATTGTCCAGCACGACTTCGGCTGATGAGAAGGGGGAGCAGTTTGCGGACAGTGTGAAGAAAAGTGACAACGTGAGCGATTACTTGCAGCGACGCAGCGTTGCTTCGCAAGCGGCGAATGTGGTTTCGGGCGGCGCGCAGCAGGCGATGGAGCAGGGGCGGAGTGATGCGGCCCCGATGAATACGGCTGCACGCACGGCGAAGGCTCGCGGGGAGCCATCGACGGCGCGACCAGCAGCGGGCAAGCCAGAAGAGGATGTGAAGATCGAAGCGGCGGGGCAGAGTGACGCGAAAGACAAGACCGGTGAGGCCGCGAGTGTTGTGCCACCGGCAATGCCTGGGATTGCACCGTTGGTGGCGGCGTTTGATGCGTCGAGTGGCGCGAGCGATGCGGTTGCGAAGGTCGGCGAGAGTGAGATGTATGGAAATGGTTTGAGCGAGACGCCTGTGGTTGCGCCGGTGGTGCAGATTGATCCGGCGGTCAGGCCTGGCGAATTTATTGCGAAGTGGTTGCCTGGTGCGGGTGGTGAATCGGAGCTTGTTTTCACGCGTGAAGTGCTGGTGGGCACGTCGCGGATTGAGCAGGGGTTTTGGGTGAATTGGCCGCTGCTGCGCGAGCAGGTGATGAGCTCAGCGAGGGAGCTTTTGCCGGCTGCGTCGCTGCGGCCCGTGATGGAGTCTCCGGATGTTTTGCCTGCCGAGACACTCGGGCGCATGCTCGCAAGCGTGCCGGCGGAGTTGATTGTGGAGCGCGGTGCGTTGGCGGCGGGGCCAGCGTGGTCGCCTTTGCGCAGTGCATTGCTGGCGACGTGGTTGGTGGTGCTTGCGGCGGTTGTAGGACTCGTGTATGTGGCGAGGGCGGCGACGCAACTTGCGGAGCGGCGCGGGCGATTTGTTTCGGCGGTGACGCATGAGCTGCGCACGCCGCTGACGACGTTTCGGATGTACTCGCAGATGCTGGCGGATGGCATGGTGACGAGCCAAGATGCGCAGCGCGACTATGCGAAGACGTTGTATGACGAGTCGGGTCGGCTGGCAAGGATTGTTGAGAGTGTGCTGGATTATGCGAGATTGGGCAAGGGAAAGTCGCAGCAGCCGCTGGATGTGACGACGGTCGGTGAGATGCTTGCGGGCATTGTGCCGGGGTTGCAGGGGCACGCGAGTGTCGCAGGGTTGACGCTTGATGTACGTGGACTGAGTGATGCGACGAGCCAGCGCGCGCTGGCGACAGACGAGAGTCGCGTGCAGCGGATATTGCTGAACTTGGTGGAGAATGCGTGCAAATATGCGCGAGATTCAGCGGACAAGCGGATTGAGTTCATCGTGGAGGTTGAGCATCGCGATCTGCGAGTTCGTGTTCGCGATTTTGGACCCGGGGTTCCGCTGAGTGAGCGAGCGGCGATTTTCAAGCCGTTTACGCGTGGTGAAGCGCATGCGCATGGATCGGTGCCAGGGCTTGGGCTGGGGTTGGCGTTGTGCCGGGCACTGGCGGAGCAGCTTGGAGGCAGTTTGGCGCTGACGGGGCACGCGGGTGGGGCGGAGTTTACGTTGACGCTGCCTTTGCAGGCGTGATGAAGTGGCGGCGTCCGTACTATGTCCGCCGCGCGAGAAGTTCGCGCGTCGAGAGTCCGCTGCGAGAGAGATATGGATATGCATCATCACGCGACTGCTGCGATTATTTCAATTGGCGATGAACTGACGCTCGGGCAGACGCTTGATACAAATAGCAAGTGGCTGAGTGATCAGTTGGTGACAATGGGAATTGTTCCGGTGGAGCATGTGACGGTGCCGGATGATTTGGATGCGCATGTTGCGACGCTGCTGCGGCTGGCGAACAAGGTTGATGTGATTGTGTGCTCGGGTGGGCTTGGGCCTACGCAGGATGATTTGACGCGTGATGCGTTGGCGAAGGCGATGGGTGACACGCTCATTGAAGACCCGATTGCACTATCGCAAGTGGAAGCGTGGTATACATCGCGCGGGCGGGTGATGAGTGCGAACAACCGGCTGCAGGCTCTGCGACCAACGCGCGGATTGGTGATGCAGAACTTGCATGGGACCGCGCCGGGAATTGCAGGACGCATCGGGAATTGTGATGTTTTCTGCTTGCCCGGGCCGCCCAAGGAAATGTTTCCGATGTTTGAGCAAGGCGTCGTGCCGCGGCTGCGATTGCAGGCGGGGCGCACGATGATGACGCGCGTGTTGCACACATTTGGGGTCGCCGAGAGCGATCTGGCGATGCGGCTGGGTGATCTCATGAAGCGGGACGCGAATCCGCTGGTGGGAACGACGGCGAGCGGCGGGGTGGTGAGCATTCGCATGCGGTACGAAGGTTCGCTGACGCCAATTGAAGCAGGGCAAGTGCTGGACAGCGTCGAACGAACGTGCCGAGATGTGGCGGGGCAGTTTATTTTTGGAAGCGAGAAGGAGACGCTGGCGAGCGTGGTCGTTGGGATGCTGCGAGCGCAGAAGCAGACGCTGGGCACGGTTGAGAGTTGCACTGGCGGGCTGCTTGGGGCGTATTTGACGGAGATTCCCGGCAGCAGTGCGGCGTTTATTGGCGGGCTCGTGACGTATACGAATGAACTGAAGACGCAGCTTGCGCATCTGGATGCGGCGAACTTTGCGGAGGGCGGGCCTGGTGCGGTGAGTCGCGAGACGGCGAGCGCGATGGCAATGGGTGGGCTGCGGACGCTCGGATGCGATCACGCCATTGCGATTACGGGGATTGCAGGGCCGGATGGTGGTTCGGCAGCGAAGCCCGTGGGGCTGGTGTATATCGCGCGGGCTTCGCGTAGCGATAGTGAGGTCGATGTGCGCGGGTTCAAGATGATTGGCGATCGGCAGAATGTTCGCGAGTGGTCGGCTCGCACCGCGATGGCGATGTTGTGGCAGAAGTTGAGTGGTCTGCCGAGTGTGAGGATGTTGCGGGAGGCGTGAGAAGAAGCAACAAAGTGACGAAATGTGGGCGAGTGGGGTTACTCGCCAGGAATGTACGAGATCGCGCCTTCCCACTGGCTGCTGGCGGTGGCGTAGAGCTTCTTTGGAATGCGGCCCGCGAGGTAGCTTTGACGGCCTGCGGTGATGGCGTGGCGCATGGCGTGGGCCATGAGGATGGGGTTCTTGGCGTGCGCGATAGCTGTGTTGAGTAGGACGCCATCGGCGCCGAGTTCCATCGCGATGCTGACGTCGCTCGCGCTTCCCACGCCTGCGTCAACGATGACGGGATACGTGGGGTCGCCTTGCTTGAGGAGTTCTAGGCAGAGCAGGATGTTGTTGCGATTCAGGACGCCTTGGCCGCTGCCGATGGGGCTGCCGGCGGGCATGACGCTGGTGGCGCCAGCTTCTTTGATTCGAAGAGCGGCGATTGGATCGTCGCTGGTGTACGCGAGAACTTCGAAGCCTTCTTTGACGAGTTCGCGCGTGGCTTCGACAGTGCCCATCGGGTCGGGGAGGAGCGTCTTTTTATCGCCCAGCACTTCGAGTTTGACCCAACTTGCGCCGGGGTTGCCGAGTTGTTCGAGTATGTCGCGGCCGAGGAGCGCGACGCGGATGGCATCGCTCGCGCTGAAGCAGCCGGCGGTGTTGGGCAGGATGGTGTAGCGTTTGGTGTCGATGAATTCGAGGAGGCTTTTGCCCTGGTCGTTGTAAAGGCGTTCGCGGCGGACGGCGACGGTTGTGACTTCGCAGCCGCTGGCCGCGAGGGCGTCGCGCATGGATTCGTGAGAGGGGTATTTGCCAGTGCCGGTGAAGAGGCGGCTGTGGAAGGAGCGGGAGCCGACGTTGAGCTTGGAGTCGGCGGGATCAGGGATGGAGGCTGCGGTCATGGGGGATTATTGCGGCACGGTGGATGTGCGCGTGTTGGGGGATCTATCCGGGCCTTCGCAGAGCCTCAGGCCCGGCGTCGGACTTAGCCACCACCTACGAGTGAGACGAGTTCGATTTTGTCGCCTTGTTGCAACTGCGTGGTTTCGTGCATCGCGCGGCGGACGAGTTTGCCGTTGACTTCGGCGGCGACGGCTTGTTGGGCCATGCCGAGGGATTCGATGAGTTGGCGGAGGGTGAGCGGCGATGTGAGCGGCATTGACTTGCCGTTGACGGTAACTGCGGGGCCGGATGATGTGGAAGCGTCGAGCATGTTTGGGCGATCAGACGTGCGGACTGACCAAGAAGAATCGACCGATCACGGCTTCGAAATGTTCGCCGTTTTCGTCAACGAACTCATAGGTGCCTTCCATCGTGCCCCATGGATATTCGAGTGGGCAGAAGCTGGTGTACTCGAAGAACTCGCCGGGCGAGAGATCGGGGAAGTGGCCCACGACACCTTCGCCGTGGACTTCTTTGCGTTCGCCTTCGCCGTCGACGATCATCCAGTGACGGCGCAGAAGTCGACAGCGTTTGTCGCCTTCGTTGGTCATGCGGATGCGATAGCCCCACGCGAACTTGCTGTGTTCGGGCTGGCTTTGTTCAGCGATGTAAAAGGGGCGAACCACCACGCGGAGTCCGTTGGTGGAAGTGTTTGAACCAGGATCACCTGACGACTTGAGCGACGCAGCGACTGTCACGGCTAAGCCTCCCGAGGCTCCCCACGAGCAAGCAAGCGTAGCCGGTTGATGGATGTCAAATCATGCAGGAAACGAGCAGCGGAGGTGTCGCTCCGTTGTTTTCGCGGGTGGGCACGCCTTGGTGTGAACGTGATCAGGCTGGCGTGAGCAAGCCGCGGAGGCTGCGCTGGACGTCGTCGACGAAACGCTCGCGCTTGTAGTAATCTCGCAGAACCTCTTGAGCGTTCTTCGCGATCTGTGAGGCTTTTTCGGGGTTATTCAGGTAGTACTCGATGACGGAGGCGGCGTCGGAGAGATCCCACTTGACTGGGATGTAGGTCTCGTAATCCACGTAAATATTGGGGCTGGTAACCACGTGCTTCATCGAGGGCTTGACGAGCAAGGCTCCGCAGCAGACGGCTTCGTAATCGCGGAAGCAGACTTCGCCCCAGCCGAAGGGACTGAAGACCATTTTGCTGTTGAGTAATTCGAAGATGTACTTGCGGCGCAAGACGCGGTGGTAATCAGAGCAGCGCCATTTGCCCACGAGCGGCTCCATCGATTTGAGCGCCGCGTCGCGGTAGTTTTGGTACCACTCGTTGGGCGCGAGGCTTTTGGCGGGCGGGCCCAGGCGACGGTTGACGTCAACAGTCCGGCGACTCCAGCTTTTGCCGAAGACACTTGCGAACTTGATGAGTTTGTGATAAGTGCTGCCTATGCCAAAGTTCCAACCCATCCAGAGTTTGTGCTCGTGGCCGGCGGGAATTTCGCTGCCGAAGTTCCAGTTGCCAAGGTCCAGCCCCAGCATGCCGCAGACGAAGTCGGCGACGGCGTAGCCGCCGACGTAGGGCTTGCGATATTCCTCGAAGTCAACCATCACAGTTCGCTTCAGGTAGCGGTCAAGGTAAGGCAGCACGCCAAAGTGGGGCGAGCTGGTGGGGGCGTACCAGTCCAGGAAAACCAGGTGCGGGCGCGTGGGCTGCTCGTAGACACTGCGGAAGCCAGCGATGACATCTTCGGCAGAGTGGCGCCATGTGGGTTGGACGATGACGAGGCCAGCGGGATGCTCTTGCACTGCGCGTTGCAAGTTGCGCGGGTGGGGAATTTCGATTTGCTCGGAGGTGATTCCCAAGCGAGATTTGAGCTCGCCAGCGTGCAATGAAAAGCCCTGTGCGTGCGTGGTGGCGATCGCTTCGGTCTTCTCGCCTATGTTGACAATCAGCACGTGCATGCGCGGCTACGCCTTCACCAAGGCCGGCGCGTTCGTGGGGCTCGGCGGGGACAGAGGAATGAGACCTTCGAGACTGCGGCGAACATCGGCGACGAAGCCGCCTTTGCTGTAGTAGTTGCTCAAAACACGATTGGCGTTGTCGGCGATGCGAGCGGACTCCGCGGGGTGTTGTAGGCAGCGCTCGATGGTCTGCGTCAAGTCGGAGAAGTCCCACTTCACGGGGACGTAGGTTTCACCCGGAACGAAGATATCTGGGCTGGTGGCGACGTGTTCCATCGAGGGCTTGACGAGCAGGCACCCGCACGCGACCGCTTCGTAATCGCGGAAGCAGACTTCGCCCCAGCCAAAGGGGCTGAAGATGATTTTGCTGCGGAGCATTTCCCACAGGTATTCGCGGCGACTGACGCGATCGGTACCGGTGCAATTGAACTTGGCGGCGAGCGGGGTGAGCGCGTCTTGCGATGCCCGGCGGTAGGTGCCGTACCAGGTGTCGGTGGAGCCATCGCCGCAAGGGAGAGCGATGCGGCGATTGACATCGAAGCTGCGGCTTTCCCAGGCGCGGCCCAGCACGCGTGCTGGCTTGATGAGGCGTTCAAAGTCGCGGCTGATGCCGAAGTTCCAGCAGGAGAGGATTTTGTGGGCGTGCGCGGCGTCGATTGCGGAGCCGAAGTACCAGCCTTCGAGATTGCAGTTGAGCGTGCGTGCGGCGTGATCGCTCAAGACGTGGCCGCCTTGCCAGGGCTTGGAATAGGCGGCTGGATCGCGGAGCGCTTTGGTTTTCAGGTAGCGATCAACGAGTGGCAGAACCGCGAAGTGAGGAGAACTGGTGGGGTCGTAGGTATCAAGGTAGATGAGCTTGGGGCAGGTGGGCTGCGAGCGAAGCTGCTTGAGCAACTCAACAACGCGATCGATCGGCTCGGACCAGTTGGGGACGATGATGGCAGCGTCGGTGTGATACAACGTGATAGCGTGGGCGACAAAGTCGATAGTCGGGACTTCAGCGACAGTAGTTTCCACGCCGAGCTGAGTTCGAATCGCATCGTAGAAGCGGTGAAACCCGCTGAGTTGTGAGTTCACGACTGCGCCGCGATGTCTTCCAACGGAGATGACGAGCACGTGCTTCACGCCGAGGCCTCGTTACCTCGCGTAAGCGGAGCGGCGGGTTTGCGGGCGATCCAGGTCATGGCACCGGCGACCTTGGCATCAACCAAGAGAGGATTATGCGGAGGGCGGCCTTTGCTTCTGCGACGCATATTTGCGAAGGCGACCTGCGCTTTGTACGCAGCATTGAAGAGGTTTCCTAGGACTGCAAAGCTGCGCATGGGGCCCATGAACGCCATGCGAGGCAGGGCTTTGAAACCGTGCCAACCACGACCGGGGTAGACGAAATCAATATCAAAGCCGCTCGCGAGCAACAGTTCGATGACGCCGTTGGGAGACATGTGAAAGAAACTCTCATCGTGCCAAGGCTCCATGAACGAACAGTTGCCCAAGTACATCCCGCCAGGCTTGAGTACGCGACGGGCTTCCAGTGCGGCTTGGACAGGTGAGGCAAGATGCTCGTTGACTGCGGCGGCGTAGACGCAATCGATGCAGTCATTCTTGATGGGCAGGAAGTGGGCATCGGCCAGCATGTCAGGTCCGCCGTGGGCTTGGAGGTGGGCGTAGACGCGGGTTTTGGAAACGTCGGTGCCGAGATAGTTGAGGCCCAGGCTCTTCATCCACGTGCGATTTTGTCCGCCGCCGCAGCCGATCTCGAGCACCAGCGAGCCGGTGGGCAATTTGGTGAGTGCAGTCGCTTGGGCCGCATCCATGTGATAGGGCAGTTGGCCAGTTGTGTTGGTGGGCGCGTAGTTCAGAACTCTGCGTTTGAGTTCATCGGGCACGACGCTGCGAGCGGACGAAAACGGGAAGCTGACCGTTGTCGCGGCGCGCTCGCTCATGAGGCGGGGAGTGCCCTCGACGATTTCAAATCGCTCGCCGCAGTGGGCGCAGCTTTCCGTGACCGATAGCGAGGCTCGGCAGACCGGGCAGATGAGCAGGTGATTCCAATCGTGTGACACACAAACCCTTTCGGCCATGGACGTATACGCGATCAAGACTATAACCCGTGAAGGGTGAAGCCGGTGGTTTATAGGGCGTCCGCGTCTGATACGACTGTAGCCAGCGTCACTTTTTTTGTTCCGATGCATCGAACTACGGATGACTGCTGACCCGGACATGCTTGTGACGCTGACCACTGCTCGAACTGAGTTCGAGGGTGCGAATCTCGTCAATGTGCTCAAGGCCGCTGGGATTCCGGCAAGGGTCTTTGCGGCGACGGCAAATACGATGCAGTGGGAAGCGGGTTACAGCGATCCGATCAAAGTGCAGGTGCGGCGGCAAGACTTGGAGCGAGCGGGCGAAGAGATTCGCCGCAACAAGCAAGCATCGGTTGATCTGGATTGGGACGAAATCGATGTTGGGCAGTTCGAAGACATGGCGGCGGAGGCTCGGCCGCGATTTTCGTTTGCGACACAGCGGAATCGGCGTCAGCGGCGCGCGCTGATTGCTGGCGTGGGGATGGCACTGATTACGTGCGGATTCATGGTGAGCATGATGGGGCCGCGGTTTGCGTTGCCAGTGGCAATTATGGCGGTGATGTTGGCAGTGGGGGCGTGGTTCAAATCGCGATAAGGCGAAGATACTACTGGCGTACCTCGTATACTCGGGCCGCAAGTACCGCCGCTTGGGTTGCAGTTCATCTTCTCGATCGCTCTTGTCCAACTACAGACTTTTCCAAGGAGCCACCATGCGAGATCCGCGACTTGACAAGCTTGCCAGCGTTCTTGTGAACTACTCGACAAAGGTGAAGAAGGGCGATGTGGTTGGCATTCTTGCTGATCCGATTGCGATGCCCATGGTTGAGGCGGTGTATGAAGCCGCGCTCAAGGCTGGCGGGCTGCCGTTTTATGTGCCGCGGAGTGAGTCGTTGCAGGAGTTGCTTGTTGCGCATGGAACCAACGAGCAGATTGCGACGCCGCCGATCTTGATGAGCGATTACATTGAGCGCGTGGATGTTTCGATTGGGCTGTGGGTGGAGGTGAACAGCCGGTTCTTGTCGCGGTACGACTCGCAGAAGGCGGCGTTGCTGCAGCAGGCGCGGCGGCCGTTTTTGAAGCGATTTATGGAACGCGAAGCCGATGGCTCGCTGCGGTGGTGTGGCACGCAGTTTCCGACGCATGGCAGTGCGCAGGATGCGGGAATGAGCTTGCGGCAGTTCGAGGACTTTCTGTTCAGTGCGGCGTTGCTGCACTTGCCTGATCCAGCGGCGGCGTGGCGCGAGATTGAAGTGAAACAGCAGCGAGTGTGTGATTGGCTGCAGAAACGCAAGATGCTGCGATTTGTGGTGCCAGCGACGGATGGGACGGATGGGACCGATTTGCGTGTGGATGTGGACGGCGCGACATGGATCAACTGCTGCGGGCAAAGCAACTTTCCGGATGGAGAAGTGTTTGCCGGGCCGCAAGGGGTTGAGGGGCACGTCAACTACACGTTTCCCGCGGTGTATCAAGGGCACGAGGTTGAAGGCGTGCGGCTGAAGTTCAAAGGCGGGCGCGTGGTGGAGGCATCGGCGCGACGCGGCGAGGTTTTTCTTATCAAGATGCTCGATCAGGACGCGGGCGCGCGCGGGCTGGGGGAGATTGCAATCGGCACCAACTACGGCATTACGCAGTTCATGAAGAACACGTTGTTTGATGAAAAGATCGGCGGGACGTTTCATGCGGCGGTTGGGGCGGGCTATCCCAAGAGTGGCAGCAACAACGAGAGCGGGCTGCACTGGGACATGGTGTGTGATTTGCGGCCGCGAACGCTGGAGAGCGGAGTGCGCGTGGGCGGCGCGACGATTGAAGCCGATGGAGAAGTGTTCCATCGCGATGGTTTGTTTTTGATGGACGGATGGCCGGGGCCGGCGTGAGTGGCTTCGAGGGCTCGCGCCCTCGTGTTCTTGGTTACTGCCTTGGCACTTCGACCCAGCAGTTTTCGGCATGCCGCACGATTGCGCCGGTGGTCTGATAGATCACTTGCTCAGCAATATTGGTGCAATGATCGGCGATGACTTCGCACATGCTGGCGGTTTCGTGCAGGTGGAAAGCGAACTCAACCGGGTACTTGCCTTTGGCGACTTGTTGCTCAGCTTCGCGCAGCAGCGCAGCCTTGAAAGCCCAGACGGCGTGCTGGCTTTGCAGCACGATGTTGGCTATTGAGGGGTCGTTGCGAGACAGGCTGGTGTTGGTGTCGCGCAGAATCCCGATCACGCTGTTGGCGAGGACGCGGAAAGTATCGGGGAAGGGCGTGGCGATTTGCGAGACAGCGGGGACCATCTCGGCGATATCGACGGCGACATCGGCGACGCGCTCGAGTTCGTTGTTGGCTTTGACGATCGTGAGCACGGCCCGCAGGTGCTGAGGATCAAGCGATGCGCCTTCACGCGTCGCGTCAGTCAGCAGCGAGACAGCAGCCTGCTCGATGGCGACGTCGGCGTTGTCGACGGCTTCGTCCATCTCGATGGCTTGGCTGGCGAGGTTGCTTTTGCGTTCAAACAAAGCGGCACACGAAAGCTCGAGCATCGCCTGCACGCGCGATCCTTGAGCCACCAGATCGGCCTTGATCTGCTGCGTGCGACTGGCGAAGCCTTCCGCGGTGGTGGGCATGGCAAAAGATAGGCTGCCTCGCGTCGGCATCCTGCTGCCAGCCGCGTCCGGCGCGTGTATCCTGCGACTTCGCGGCTCGCCGCTGGTTTCTCGCACCGGAATTCTCACAGGAAGCTCCCATGTCCTTCGAAATCATCAACGTCAAAGCTCGTCAGGTTCTTGATTCCCGCGGCAATCCCACGGTCGAGGTCGATATCGAGCTTGATTCGGGCATCAAGGGTCGGGCGGCGGTCCCCAGCGGGGCCAGCACGGGCGAGCACGAGGCGTGCGAACTGCGTGACAACGACAAGGGCGTGTACGTGGGCAAGGGCGTGCTGAAGGCCGTCGCGAACGTGAACGAACGCATCGCGCCCGAACTGCTGGGCATGGACGTGCGGTTGCAAGAGACCATTGACAAGTTGCTGCTGCAACTGGACGGCACGCCCAATAAGGCCAACCTGGGCGCGAATGCGATTCTGGGCGTGAGCATGGCTTGTGCGAAAGCGGCGGCTGAGGCGTGCGGGTTGCCGCTGTATCGGTATCTGGGCGGTGGTGCGGCGAAGGTGCTGCCGGTCCCCATGCTGAACATTTTGAACGGCGGCAAGCACGCCGACAACACCGTGGACTTCCAGGAGTTCATGGTGCAGCCGTGGGGCTTTGACAACTTTGCGGACGCGATGCGTGCGGGGACGGAAATCTATCACACGCTCAAGAAGGTTCTGCATGATGACCACTTGAGTACGTCGGTGGGTGATGAAGGCGGCTTTGCGCCAAACCTCAAAAGCAACGAAGAAGCGTTGCAGATCATCGAAAAGGCCGTGAAGAAGTCGGGGTATAAGTGGGGCGAGCAGATTTTCATCGCGCTGGATCCGGCGACCAGTGAATGCTGGAACGAAGCGGCGGCGGAAGGCAAGACCGGCTACAAGATGTTCAAGAGCACCAAGCAGGTGGTGAGCACCGACGAGATGATCGACATGTGGGCGAACTGGTGCAGCAAGTATCCGATTCGCAGCATCGAAGACGGCCTGGCGGAAAACGATTGGGATGGCTGGCGCAAGCTGACGGCGAAGCTGGGCGACAAGGTGCAGATTGTCGGTGACGATTTGTTCGTGACAAACAAAAAGTTCCTGCAGCGCGGCATTGATGAGAAGTGCGGCAATGCGATTTTGGTGAAGGTGAACCAGATCGGCACGCTGAGCGAAACCTTTGATGCGGTGAACCTGGCGCAGCGCAGCCGATACAGCGCGATTTTGAGCCACCGCAGCGGCGAGACGGAAGACTCAACGATTGCGGATATTGCCGTCGCGACCAACTGCGGGCAGATCAAGACGGGCGCGCCCTGCCGGAGCGATCGCAACGCCAAGTACAACCAATTGATTCGCATTGCCGAAGACTTGGGTGATGCGGCGCAGTATGGGAACATTACTTGGTGGCGGAAGTAAGCGGCGGGGCAGTTGGGATGATTTGAGATTATCAGACACCGGCCGCTTTGGAGCGGTCGGTTTTTTTGTGGGCATAGTTTGAGTTTTGAATTGCGGAGGCGGGCGACGCGGGGGTTTTCATCCGGACCTTCGCAAAGCCTCAGGTCTGGCGTCGGGGATTAGTCACCGAGTAATTCGCGGGCGCGGGCGGCCATTTCATCGGCGAGAGTCGCGGTGTCAGCGTCGTCCTTGCTCTCGCTCACGTTTCGCATCGATTCGATATGCGCGACTTTGCGTGTGACTTCGCCCAGTTCAGCTTCGCCCGCGACAGTTGTGCGAATTTTCTCCACGAGGCGGTCAAGCGTTTGGCCCACGTGTTTGCCGTCGCTGCCGACGATGGCGAGCCCCAGGCGCGCGAGGTTGAGCGTGTCTTGATGGGCGATCTCCGCGACGGCGGCTTGATGCTCGCGGTGAAGGCGGTCTTTGAGAGCGAGGATGACCCGCCGCTTGTCTTTGAGCGAGCGCGAGTCGTGGATGTGGATGTCGAACTGGAGGATGCCGATGAGCAAGGGCGAAGTGTAGCGAGCGATGCAGAGCGATTGCCGATGGCGTCGGTGGCGGCTGGTTTGGAGTCTCGCGATGAGGACCAAACGGGCGGCTAGCCGTAACACGACTGGTTGCGACGCTCCAGTTTCTGCGTTCAGTTTTACGCGCTTGATGAAGATACGCGACAAAACGCAAAAGCGAGTCGCAAACTGCAATGGCGAGAAATCACGCGGACATCTAGGGTCGTCGAATTGCAAACGCTGCACTCGCGCGAGGTGTTGACTCGAAAGTGTTGCGCGTTTGGCCAAACACCAAGCCATTTTTCGAAGGAGAGAGAACATGCAACGGTCTTCTATTTCTGTTTCCATGGTTGCTGCTGCGCTCGCGATGCTTGCCGGCACGAGTGCATTTGGTGCCCTGATTACTGATGCGCAGGGCGACCTCATCAACGGCTTCACATCGGCAGCCAACGCTGACCTTGATGTGCTGACTGCCGAAGCGATTTATAACAACGTCAACAACACTTTCACGTTCACCGCGACGGTTGCGGGCAACGTGGGAACGACTGCAACTGCGTCGTACGTGTGGGGCGTGAACCGCGGTGCGGGAACGGCGGGCTTTGCCGCCAACGGCTTGACGAACGTGCTGTTCGATCGCGTTGTGCGGCTGGTTCCGGGCGGCACCAGCCAAATCGCTGGCGGCGGCTTGCCTGCCATCAATCTTGACCCGGGCGCGGTCTCATTCAGTGGCACGACGATCACGGCTGTTGTCTCGGCAAACTTGCTGCCCAGCACCGGCTTCACGTTTAGCAACTACACCGTCAACCTCTGGCCTCGCACCACCGCCCCTGCGGGCTTTGCTGGCATCTCCGACTTCGCGCCCGACAGTTCGAACGCCGCCGTGACGGTTGTGCCCGCTCCGGCAAGTCTCGGCGTGTTTGCCGGCGTTGCTGGACTGGTGCTGCGTCGTCGTCGCTGAGCGTTTGTGTTTGGCTGAACACTGTTCATGTCTATTGCGAAGAGCCAAGACTGTGGTCTTGGCTCTTTGCATTTGCTGGTTCACTACGAAGCACCGCAAAACGCATCAATCCGCCCGGAGCGGCGGATTGATGGCACGAACTGAATTGGATTTGCCGGCGTTTACAGCGTGCGCTTGACCTCAGTCTTGCGATAGCACTCCAGCACGTCGCCTTCCTTGATATCGTCGTAGCCGTCGATCTTCATGCCGCACTCGGTGCCGCTGCGAACTTCCTTCGCATCGTCCTTGACGCGCTTGAGCTGCGCGAGTTTGCGATCATGTTCGACCACGATGCCGTTGCGGGTGACGCGGATGAGCGCATCGCGCTGCACCGTGCCGTCGGTGACATAGCAGCCCGCGATGTTGCCGACCTTGCTGACCTTGAAGACAGCACGGACTTCGGCATGGCCCAGGACTTCTTCGCGAATTTCCGGAGCCAGCAAGCCTTCGGCGGCCTTGCGCAAGTCTTCGGTAATGTCGTAGATGACCTGATACGTGCGAAGCTCGACGCCCTTCTGCTCGGCCATTTGGCGGGCCTTGCCGCTGGGAATGACGTTGAAGCCGATGATGATGGCTTTGCTGGCGTCCGCAAGAATGACGTTGCTCTCGGTGATGCCGCCCACGGCTGCGTCGATGACGCGGACCTTAACCTCGTCGGTCTTGATCTTCTCGCACTCGGCCCGCAGCACGTCCACGGTGCCTTGTTGGTCGGTCTTGAGAATAATGCGAATTTCCTTCGCAACCGGCTCGGTAGCTTGGGCATTTTGCATCTGGCTGAACAGACTGTCGAGCGTGAGCTTGGGAGCGGCCAGAGCTGTATGGCGTTCGCGGTCCCGGCGTTGCTCGGCGGCTTCTTCAGCTTGCTTGAGCGAAGGCGTGACGTAGAACTTGTCACCTGCATCGCAGACTTCGTTGATGCCGCTGATTTGAATGGGCATGGGCGGCAACGCTTCCTTGATGCGTTTGCCCTTGTCATCGGTCATGTCACGCACGCGGCCGAAAGCTCGGCCCATGACGATGAAGTCGCCCACCTTGATGCGGCCTTGCTGCACCAGCATGTTCGCCACTGCGCCGCGGCCTTCTTCAACCTTGGCTTCGATGACGGTGCCTTGGGCAGGGCCTTCAAAGTCAGCCTTGAGTTCGAGCACGCTGCTTTGCAGGTCAAGGATGTTGAGCAGTTCGGGAATGCCTTGACCAGTTTGGGCCGAGACACGGACCATTTCGGTATCGCCACCCCATTCAACAACGTTAAGGCCTGCGGCAGCGAGCTGGCCCAGGGTTTTCTGAATCTGCGGTTCAGTGGCGTCGGGACGATCGACCTTGTTGAGCGCAACCACGATGGGCACGCCCGCCGCCTTCGCGTGGTTGATGCTTTCGACAGTTTGCGGCATGACACCTTCGGGCGCACTGACGACCAGCACGACAACGTCGGTGAGTTTCGCACCGCGAGCACGCATGCCGGTGAAGGCTTCGTGACCGGGGGTGTCAAGGAAGACGACTTGCTTGGTGCCGCCTTCGGCATCGGCGACTTCGGCGACGAACGCACTGGTCTTCTGCGTGATGCCGCCCGCTTCGCCTGCCGCGACGTTGGCGTTGCGAATGCGGTCGAGCAGGCTGGTTTTGCCATGGTCGACGTGGCCCAGAATAGTGACGACGGCACCGCGCTGGCGAACGTCTTTGTTGTCGCGCTTGATGAACTGATCGCTCACCGTTTCTTCGGCGGTGCGGGCTTCGACGACTTCGAGATCGATGTCAAAGTCCATCATGATCTCAACAGCCTTGGGCACTTCGAGCGGATCGTTGATCTTCCGCATGATGCCTTGCATGAAGAGCTTCTTGACGATTTCCGAAGCCTTGACGCCGGTGGTTTCGCTCAGGTCCTTGATCGTGAAGGGCGCAACGATCTTGATCCGGCCTTCGGCAGGACCGGTGTCCACCTGTCCCGGGCGGTTGAGTTCTTGCTTGCGCTTCTTGAGGAACCCGCCCGCGCGAGCCAAGCGAGCTTCGCGCTCAATGAGGTCCTGCTCGCTGAAAGTTCCTGGGCCGCCTGCCCATTCGGACGTGTTTGACAACCCACGACGACGCTCGGGCACGCCTGCGCCGCTGGAGCGTTTGTTGTTCGCGCTGCCTGCTGCACCTGCGCCGCTGGGGGCGTCCTTGCGACGCGGCGAGCGACCGCGGTCATCCTCACCTGGGCGGGCGGGGCCTCCGCTTGGGCCGGCGGGACGGTTCGTGCGCGGACGCGGCGGAGCAAGATTCTCCGGCGCTTCCATGCGGACGATTTTGGGGCCGCTGAGTTTGACGGGGGACTTGATCTCGAGCTTGGGACCCGCAGGCGAGACGGACGTGGGCCTGGTGGGCACGTTCATCAGCGGCGGGGCACTGGTGCGAGGTGGCGTGACGGGGCGCGACGGACCACCGGGGCCAGCTTGACCACCTTGGTCAGGCTTGGTCGGCGCTGAGCCGGGCGCATTGCTCGCGGCGGGACGCACCGGGGCCTGGCGCGGCGCGGGTGGCGGCTCGGGCGCGCTGGGGGCAATGACCGTGGCCTTGGAAATGTTGGTAGGCGAAACCGGCAGAGGCGTGGGCGGGGCCGACGGCGTGCGCGGCTCGCTGGTGAAGATCGAGCGAGGGATTGGCTTGTGCAGCGGCTTGGCTTCGGGCTTGGGGGCCTCGGCAGGCTTGGCGGCTTCGGGCTTGGCTGCGTCTGCTTTGGTCTCGGGCTTGGCTTCGACTTTGGTCTCTGGCTTCGCGTCCGACTTGGCTTCTGGTTTGTGGTCGGCTTTGGCGTCGGCAGCCACGGGCTGGGGCTTGGCTTCGATCTGCGTGTCGTCGGCTGGCTTCGCGTCAGTCTTGGCTTCTGGCGTCTCGACTTCGCCGTTGGCCTCGCCCTTCTTCTTGGCGGCGACCTTCTTGACGGGCTTGATCTTGTCCTTGTCAACCGGCGCAGCGTTTTCAACCGCCGTGGCGTGCTGCTGGGTGGGGTCGCTAAACCACTCTTTGATGGTGACGGCAAGACCCAGCGGGATGGACGAGATGGAAGTCATCGTGTCCGCGCCGGGAATCTCCTCAGCGCGCAGCTTGGCGATGATCACCTTGCTGTCGATGTTGAGTTCCTTGGAAATCTGGTGGATTTTGACCTTCGTTGCCGTCGCCAAGCGTTGACCTCGTTCTCGTGCCCGAACTTCAAGCAAAATCTGCGTGCATTTGCAGGTAAAGCACCTGCAAACCAAACCAGCCTTCGGACCAAATGGCCTGGACGTTTTTCAACGACGAGGCCGAGATTTGTAAAGCCTGAATTACTGACCCAAGATGTCCTTCGCCCGATCTTCCGCCGTGCCGTCGCTGGCTGGGGCAGCCGAGCTGCCACCCAGAATCGCGTCGGCGGCCGCATCGCCCGCGCTGAGGGCTTCGCCCGTCGCGGCAACGCGGTCGGCTTCTTCGCGAGCCTTGCGTTCCTTTTCGATCTTGTCCTTGGCTTGCTGTTCCGAAACTTCCTTAGCCTTGGTCGAGCACGTTTCGACAACCGTCGTTGCGGTTGCTTCGTCGATGGTCAATTCGCTGACCAGCACATCCGCGCCGACTTCTTCGATATCGAAGACGCTGACCATGCCCATCGCAGCAAGCTTGTCGGCGTGTTGCTCAGTGATCCCTGGGATGGTCTGAATCGTCGCGTACATCGTCTCCATGCCCTTGGTGAACTCTTCCTGCGTCAGGATGTCCACGTCCCAGCCCGTCAAACGAGCGGCGAGACGGACGTTTTGCCCGCGCTTGCCGATGGCGAGGCTGAGCTGGTCTTCACGAACGACGACGGTTGCGCGGCCCAGCTCAAAGCAGAGCGAGACTTCCGCGACTTCAGCCGGCTTGAGGGCGTTGCTGATGAGAATTTGGCTGCTCTCGTTCCAGCGAACGATGTCGATCTTCTCGCCGTTGAGTTCATCAACGATGTTCTTGATGCGCGATCCGCGAACGCCCACGCACGCACCGACGGCATCAACCTTGCTATCGATGCTGACAACGGCGAGCTTGGTGCGGTAGCCGGCTTCGCGGGCGATGGCTTTGACTTCGATCACACGCTCTGCAACTTCGGGCACTTCGACTTCGAAAAGTTTCTTGATGAAGTCGGGATGGCCGCGGCTGAGGACGATTTTGACCTGGCTGCCAGCTTCGCGAACGTCGAGAATCAGGCAGCGGACGCGGTCGCCAGCGGTGAACTGCTCGCCCGGAATCTGCTCGCTGCGGGGCATGAAGCCTTCGGCGCGATCAATGAGAACCACGAGGCTGCCGCCTTCATAACGCTGAGCGGTGCCCGTGACAACTTCGCCCATGCGCTTGCTGAACTCTTCGAAGATGCTGTTGCGTTCATCGTCGCGGAATTTCTGGATCATGACCTGCTTGAAGGTCTGAGCGGCGATGCGGCCAAAGGCCTGAGGAGGCATGTCGAGGGGCTCGCCGTGGCGGGTAAGCTCGAACTTGCCGGTCATGGTGTCAAGCGTGCAGGAGAACTCTTCGGTGTCGAGTGTGTTGAAATACTTGCGGGCGGCGGAGACCATCGCCAGTTCGAGATCTCGCACCAACACCGAGCGATCCACGTTGCGCTCGCGGCTGATGGAGTCCAGAAGGCGAATCATTTCCTGCGTGTTGATCTGTGACATGCGATGCTCTCTTTTCAAAATTCTGGCGAGATGTCAAATTACCGAGATGTCAAACGTTTCGGGCGGGCCAAGCTCTTGCGAACCATCGCCACCAAAAACGCAACAGCCACGAGCGGCCTGCTGGCGACTCGTGGCATGCACTTTGGAGGCTGGGGGCTTGCATTGCGAAGGCCGCAACGCGAAGGTACCGCAACCGCTCGGCGTGTTCTTACCTTCCCGGCACCTCCACATCATGGAGATAACCGCAAGGCTCGCTCACGCCCTCGGGCATCCAACCACCGCGCGAAATCGCGCGACATGGAATTGGACAGTTACCGAGCATGGGTGCAAACCAAAATCGCCATGATGTCCGCTCCGCAAGACCCGTGAACGACGAAACTGATCGCCGATCAGCAAGCCTTGTGACCAACGGAGTATAGGGGATGGTTTGGGGGGGATCAATAACCGGGGGGACGACCCTCACGGTTGCCGCTGGTATCATCCCCCATGGCCACCTACTACCAGCTCGACTTTGAAAAGCCCATCGTTCTTCTTGATCAGCAGATCGAGGCTCTGGATGTTCGGATGAAGGCCGAGTCGGGCGGCGGGGCCGAGGCTCTCAAGGCGGAGATCGCTGGGTTGCAAGAGCAGCGGCAGGCGTTGCTGGAGAAGACGTATCTGAATCTATCGCCCTGGGAGACGGTGCGGGTGGCTCGGCACCCCAATCGGCCGCAGACGCGCGATTATCTGGCAATGATGTGCCGGGACTTTGTGGAGTTGCACGGCGACCGGCGGTTTGGTGAAGACCCGGCGATTGTGTGCGGCTTCGCGCGGATTGGGGCAAGCCCTGGCATGAAAGTCCTGATCGTTGGGCATCAGAAGGGCAAGCAGGTTGCCGAGCGGCAGGCGTGTCACTTTGGGTGTGCGCACCCAGAGGGGTATCGCAAAGCCTTGCGGTGCATGCAGATGGCCGAGAAGTTTGGCGTGCCGGTGGTGACGCTGGTGGATACGCCCGGGGCCTATCCGGGTCTTGGAGCCGAGCAGCGCGGCCAGGCAGAGGCAATTGCGGTGAACATGCTGGAAATGTCGCGCTTGCGCACGCCCATCGTGAGCATTGTGATTGGCGAGGGTGGCAGCGGTGGGGCGTTGGGCATCGCGGTGGCGGACAAAGTGGCGATGCTGGCAAATAGCTGGTACAGCGTGATTAGCCCCGAGGGCTGTGCGGCAATTTTGTGGAAAGAAGCCAACCCGCAGACAAACAACGCGGCCGCGAAGAGCCTGCGGTTGACGGCGAAGGACAATCTTTCGTTTGGAATTGTGGATGAAGTGGTGCCAGAGCCCATCGGCGGGGCACATCGCGACCCCCGGGCGACGGCGAATGCGGTGAGCGCGTGGGTATTGGCGAAGTTGGCTGTACTGAAGAAGACATCCATGGATCAGATGCTGGAGAATCGGTACCAGCGGTACCGGAAACTGGGCGTCTATTTTGAGCAGGCTGAGCCGGTGGGAGCCTGAACAAAAGGTTGCCGGGGGCTTGAGGGGTTCTGAACATTCGTCTTTGATTCATTGACTATGGCCCGATACCCTCCCCACCCATTTCCTAAGGATTGGTCTGCGTTGAGATTGCATTCTCGCGCGATCTGGAGGCCTGACCGTGGCGAAGAAAGCTGTAGCCAAGAAGCCCGTAAGCAAGCCTGTACGGCCCGCCGTGAAGGGCGCGAGTAAAGCCGCGGCATCTGCGGTGAAAAAGCCCGCGTCCAAGAAGGCCGCGCCCGTCGCCAAAGCGCAAGTGAAAAAAGTAGAGCCCAAGAAAGTCGAGTCGAAGAAAATCGAAACGAAAAAGCCTGAAGTGAAAAAGCCCGAGCTTAAGAAGCATGATCTGAAAAAATCAGAGGCGAAAAAACCCGAAGTCAAAAAAGTCGAAGCCAAAAAGCCTGAAGTCAAAAAGGCCGATGGCAAGCCCGTGATTGCTTCCAAGACTGACGTCAAAACCGCCCTTCCTGCTGGCAAGAAAAACATCACCGTGGTAGAAAAGCCCGCGCCAAGCAAAAAAGTTAAGCCGCCACTGCAGCCCATGATGCCGCCTGGCATTGGTCGCCTGCTAATGGACGGCAAGGGGCCGCGCAAGCCGCTGATTTCGAGCGGCCCCAAGGCGGCACAGGTCAAGCCGCTGGGTGCACACGGCGAAATGTACGACGAAGTCGTCGCGCCGATGGCCAAGCCCAAGACGCCCTTCAACAAGAAGCAACTGGAAGAGTTCCGACAGATTCTGCTCCGCAAGCGCGGCGAGCTCGCGGGCGATGTGGTTGCGATGGAAGGTCAGGCTCTGCAAGGCACCAGCGGTGCGCTCAGCAACGTGCCCAGCCACATGGCCGAGCAAGGCAGCGAGGCGTACGACCAGTCGCTTTCGCTGGAGTTGGCGGACAAGAACCGCAAGCTCATTCGCGAGATTGATGATGCGTTGACGCGTATCGAAGAAGCCAGCTACGGCATGTGCGAGTTGACTGGCAAGCCCATTCCGATTGATCGCCTGACGGAATTGCCATGGGTTCGGTACACCATCGAAGCGCAGCGTGAGATTGATCGCCAGCAGATGACGCGTGCGTAATTGTTCGAGTCTTTGGCGGTTGGCTTTGCGTGACTGATTCAACCACACAAGTTCCCGATGGCTCGCTTGCGTGGCATTCTCGCCGGGCTTGGGCGTGGTTTCTCGTGACTATCGCGCTGAGTTTCACTATCGACATCGCGACGAAGTACATCGCGTTTCACCAGATCGCCGGCACGCCCGTAGAGGTGCATCGCGAGGAAGTTGTGGCTGCTACGCCTCGGCTGTGGACGCTGATTCCGCAGCACACGCCTGTCACGGTTGTTCCCAAAGTTCTTGATTTCACGCTGGTGCTCAATCCGGGCGCCGTCTTTGGTATTGGTGCTGGCAAACGCTGGTTCTTCGTGGTCTTTACGGGATTTGCGATTGTCATTGGCACCTACGTTTTTGCCAAGCACACTCGCTCGCGCGATTGGCTGATACATGTGGCGCTGGGTTTGGTTCTGGGCGGCGGGCTCGGCAACCTGTATGACCGGTTGCTGTACGCGTGCGTGCGTGACTTCATTCATCCGCTGCCGGGCGTGCTGTATCCATTTGGCGTGCCTGCAAGTTGGACGAATCGTGAGGTTTGGCCATATGTGAGCAATGTTGCAGATGCGTTTCTTATCATCGGTGTGGTGATTTTAGCATGGCGTGCGATCAAGACGCCCCCGCCGCAGACGCGACGCTAGCAGCGTACATTTCCGGATATGAACCTGCGCCCCTTGCTTGCTGCGGTCTTCACCAGTTGTGTATGCGTTCTGACGGGTTGCAACATCGTTGGTCCGGCGTACGTGCTTATTCACGGCCCTGAGAAAACTCCCGCGGCGTATCGGCTTGATCCCAAGAAGCCCACGGTGGTTTTGGTCGACGATCGCGCGAGCGTCTTGCCGCGACGCAGCCTTCGCACCACGATTGCTGGGCGAGCGTCGCAAGAAATTCTCAATGAGAAGGCCGTCGAAACCGTGATCGATGCGAAGGCGATTCAGGCATTGCTTGCTCGCGACCCGGCGGACAGGCCAACGCCAATAGCGACGCTGGGAATGAAGGTACAGGCGCAGCAGATCGTGTATGTGACGATGGACAAGTTCGCGCTCTCGTCTGACGGCGCAACGTATCAGCCGTTTGCGGACGCGCGGGTGAAGGTGATTGATGTCGAAACCGGGCGAGCCTGGCCCGAGCAAGCCGAAGGACATCCACTGCGTGTGGTCCTGCCGATTCAGCGCGATGATTTGCCGAGCGGAGCTGGTGTGCTGGCGAAAGCACAGGAAGCACTTGCGGATCGCGTGGGCGTTGAGCTGAGCCGGCTGTTCTACCGATTCAACACCAATGATCGCCCGATGGATACACGGCCCAACTGACGCTTGGTCGTTCAGATTTAGTTACGTGCGAATCCAGCTCCGTGCGAACCCTTCACGTCATTCAGCCGCTGCCTGCTCACGACACGATTTTGCGTGGCGCTCGCGGCAACGTTCACACCGCGACATCCTCGCTCGCAGCTTTGCGAGCGATTGTCGCCAGCGACCGCAAGTCCAGTGAGGAGCATTACGTCGTGTGCATAGGCGGCGAGGCGTCGCAGCTTCTTGCTCGCTCGGCGGGGCTTGGCAATTTGATTCGTGTCGCACCCGCGCTCGGCAGTGCGACGCGCGCGGCATCGCAACTGCGGCGAGTGCTCGCGGGGCTGGGCCGAGTTGATATGGCTATTGGATGGGGCGAATTTGCCAGCGATATTGCGTTCAAACTTCATCAAGAGGCAGCGTGGTGGAAAGTCTCGTCGCGATCCGGTGAGATCATTCGAATGTCGGAGCGAGGCGAGGCAACTGGCGACGCAATCGAGCTGCCTTGGCACATCGCAACGCGGCCTCGTGCGATTGATCGCGCGATTGCTCGCACGCAACTGGGCTTGCCCGCGTTGCAGCCTTGCTTGGGCTTGCTTGCTGACAATGTCGCGGCGGCGGATGCGACTGAACTGATGCTTTGCGTGTCGGTGCTGCATGCGGCGGGGCTGACTCTGAGTGCTGCGCTGCCGGCGCAGCTTGCAACAGCAGACCATGCGGCGACGCATGTGCAACTGGGCACGTACACCCGCGAGACGGCGTTTGTCGCCGTCGCGCCGCGTGCGTGGGCGCATGCGTGCGATGTGTGCATCATCGGCGATGGTCCTGTGTTCGCGGCTGGGTTGCTGCTGTGCACTGCACTTGCGGCAAACTGCGCGGTAGTTGTGACGCGTGCGACGCAGCTCGCGCTGGGCATTGATCTTCCCGAACTTGCCGCGATTTCACCTCGCGCGACTGATTACGCACGGATTATCTTGCCGCTGATGGATGATGCAGCGCACCGTGCGCGAAGCATCGAGCAGTATCGCACGGTGATATCGCAACTTCACGTTCCGACAATTGCTCAAAGCTGGCGAATCATCACTCGTACGCTGGTGTGATATGTCAAACGATGCCAATCAAACTCATGCGTTGCTCTTTGTATGCCTCGGAAACATTTGTCGCAGTCCACTGGCGAAGGCGATTTTTGTGCATCAAGCCACGCAGCGCGGAATGCTCGGGCGGTTCAAAATTGATAGTTGCGGCACGGGCGGTTGGCACGCGGGAGGACCGGCTGACCCGCGCAGCGTGATGGTTGCTGCGAAGAATGGGGTGACGCTTGAACACGTTGCGCGGCAGGTCTGCGAAGACGATTTCGAGCGATTTGATTTGCTGCTCGCAATGGATCAGAAGAATCACAGCGATCTGATTGATCTTGGTGCACCACGCGAGAAGATCAAGCTCTTTCGTTCGTTTGATCCAACGCTTGCTGATGTGGTGGCTGAAGGGGCGATGCACAAGCTTGATGTGCCCGACCCGTACTACGGCGGGCATGATGGTTTCGATCGCGTGTATGACATGGTCTGGCGTGCGAGCGAGGGGCTGCTGGCCCGTTATGCATCGTGATTTCCGCTGAAATGAATCGACTTGCTGGGCGACGAATGTCTGGTAATATGTGACCATGATTTTCTCACGTCGCGATATAGACGCCGACTCCGACCAGCCTTCAGTCTGGTCAGATCCCATGCTTCGCAGTTTGCTGATTGGACTGGGCGCGGGCGGTGTCGTCGCGACGGCGCTTGTGTGGCTCATCGCGGGCTGGGTGCCGGGTGTGATTGTGGGTTTGCTTGCGCTGGGTGTGTGGCAAGGGTTGTTTCGCGGAGCGGCTGAAATTGTCGGCCTCGCGATTGGTTTGCTGGTTGCGATGCTGCTCTCGCCGCCGCTTGGTCGAGCGTTTGAGGGGATTTTCAGCACCGTCTTGGGAACGCAAGGGTTGACGAATCGACTGGTATCAATCTTGCTCGTTGGTTTTGTGATTACTGCAACGTGCTGGGTTGCCGGAGCAATCATCGCGAAACGCATCGTGAAAAGCAAGCCCGAGTGGTTCACGATCAATCGCTATATCGGTGCTGGCTTAGGCGGCATTGAGGGCTTGCTGCTTGCCGTGTGCCTTGTGTGGATTCCCACGGCAATTCGCCCAGTCGCTGCGATGCGAGTTGCTGCTGAACAAGACGAACGCATCTACGACGCGATGGCGGCGGGCACGTACAAGTATGGCGACCCGGCACCGCCGGCCGAGAGCAAGTCGCTCGCAGATTGGCTGCTGGCACGCGCGAACGACGTTGACAATTCCGCTGTTGGCAGCACGGTGAACGCTGCCAACCCGATGAGCAGTTCGCAAATTCTGGATGTTGCTGAGGATTACCTTGCCGTCCTTCGCGATGAGGACGCGACGAATGCACTGCAAGCCTCCGACGTATGGAAGGAAATGCTCGCGATGCCCAGCGTTGCGCAAGCCAGAGGCGTGGTTGAGGCTGATCCATCGCTACAGCAAGTTTTTGAGCAAGAAGGCTTCAACATTAGTGCTTTACGGGCCTTGCTTGATAGCCCCACGGTGTTGAAAGTAATGGATGAAACCGATATCCGCGCGGAACTTGAGCCGCTTGCGCCGCGGCTGATTGCTTCGATCAAGCAGGCTCGCGAGAACATCAAGCCGATACAACCATTTGATGGGGGTGCGAGATAGCTGCAAGCGTCCGCGACCTTGTCGGTTTGTCAGGTCGAGTGCCTACTGAACCACATGTTGCAGCCAAGCCGTCACGGCTTCGGCGTGCGTGAACGTGACCAAGTGCCCTGCTGCCGCTAGCGTCTTTGTCGCTTGCTTTCGTACGTCGGGAATCACGCTGTCGCATTCGCCATGCAGGTGATGCACAACCACGCCATTTTCTCCCGGCTCATTCGCTACGCCTTTGGGTTTGCCTTCCCACGTTGCACACGCCCAACTCGACCAGTTTAAAAACGCTGGATCATTCGCTTTGGCCATCCCCACCAGCAACGCAGTGTGTTCCTCGCTAAGGCGCTCTTGCTTCGCGAAGTGTTTGGCATAGGGGCCGTACATCAGTCGTTGCACAAACGCCGGCACCAAACCAGCCATTCTTTGTTGCCGCTCGAAATCTGGCAAGATCTGTGCTCGACTTCGTACGCCGCAAATAAGCACGACGCCAGATGGTTTGGGCGATAAATGCTGCACCATTTCCAACGCGACTTGTCCGCCGAATGAGAAGCCGCCGACGAAGTAACGTCCGCGCTGGCCGCTGCTTTCTCGAGCAGTTTGCAACGCCTGCGCCATCCGTTTCGCGTAAGTTTCCAGACGCTCCCTCCCAATCGGCATGATCCACGCAGGCGTTTGTAACTGCGGCATCACCTGTTTCTGCGGTTCAAAGAGCCGAGCGTCAGCGGCCAATCCCGGAAGCATGTACAACGTGGTCGAAGCAGTTTGCATGATTGCTCCAAGCATACTACCCGCGAGGTCCATACCGGGAGTGCAGCGTGGACCGCTCAATCCGCTCAGCGTGAGAGATAACCAATCTCGTTTCGCGTTCAAGGCTTGCTCGCGTAGTCCGCCGTCCATTTATCCGATTGCAGACCACATGCACACACCCGACCTGCATCGCATTCGCGCCAGTTTCGCATGGTTCTCGCCGTGTGGACCTGCGCTGATCGCCCAGGCCGTCCGTCTCGCCGCTGACCGTGACGATGACATCCGGTCACTCTTGCCCGAGAACCAGGAGCATCTCAACACGTTGCTTTTTCGCACGCTGGGGCACATCGTCAAGCACGCGGATAACTTCGCGCTGCTTGAAGCGCAGATGGCGACGGTTGCGAGTCGAGCAGCGAAGGCGGGCGTTCGTCCTAAGCAGTTGCCGCTGATGCGAGATTCGCTGCTGGCGGCACTGGGGGCGCTAGCGGGCGAACAGTGGACGCCAGCACTTGCGCGTGATTGGGAAACGCTGCTGGATGCAATCATGGGCACGATGCTGGCGGCTCCGAGTGTGACACGGCAAGCCGCCTAAGCCGGCTCCGTCACGCCGCTGTTTCTGGTCTCTACCATCTCGCGTGTCATCTCCCTCGGCTGTAGTTTCAGCCCCGCGCATCCGTTCATTGCCCACGCTCGTTGCGAACCAAATCGCCGCTGGCGAAGTTGTTGAACGGCCGGCAAGTGTCGTGAAGGAACTGGTCGAGAATGCGCTGGATGCGGGGTCTACGCGCGTTCAACTCGACATCGAATCAGGCGGCATCGAGCTGATTCGCGTGACGGACAACGGCTCGGGCATCGCTCGCGAAGATCTGCCGCTTGCGATTGCTCCGCACGCGACCAGCAAAATCGCAAGCGTCGATGACTTGGATCAGATCGCCACGCTCGGGTTTCGCGGCGAGGCTCTCGCGAGCATCGCGAGCGTTTCGCGATTGATGATTCGCTCGCGCAGTGCGCAGAGCGACGACGCGGCTGAACTTGAGGTCGAGGGCGCGAACATCAAGCCCATTCGCCCGGCGAGTGGAAACGTTGGCACCACCATCACCGTTCGCAATCTGTTCTTCAACACGCCGGCACGTCGCAAGTTTCTCAAGACGATCAATACCGAGCGAGATCGCTGCGCTGAGACGTTTCAGGCTCTCGTGCTCGCGCACCCCAACGTCGCATTTGTACTCACCATTGACGGCAAACGCACAATTGATGTACCGGCAAATCAAGGGCCGCATCAACGCACGCTCGCGATTCTGGGCAAGGAGCTGGAATCGCAACTTGTTCCGGTTTCTGCCGATCGTTTTGATGATTCACGCGGCGTCTCGCTATGGGGACTCGCCGGGCTTCCGAGTCTCGCGCGTGGCAGTACCAAGGGCCAGCACATTTTTGTCAACGGTCGCAGTATTCGCGACAAAACGATTCAGCATGCAATCGCCGAGGCATATCGAGGTCTCATAGAGCCTGGGCGTTACCCGACGGTGCTGCTCATGCTTGATATGAGTCCGCAGGGCGTAGATGTCAATGTGCATCCGCAAAAGGCTGAAGTTCGTTTTCGCGATAGCGGTTTGGTACACAGCGTGGTACTGCGAGCGCTGCGTGAGGCTCTGCAAAAGGCTGATGTAACCCCAACGGTTCTGAGTCTGCGACCGCAGCTTGCATGGAGTCCTAGTAACACCAATATGCCCGGACAGTTGGGACTGGCGAGCGAGCTCATGGGTGCGCAGCAGCCGACTTCCACGGGCTTGCCCGCACAAGAAGTCTCGCCCACGATCGCGGCCGCGAAGTTCGCCGAGTTTTTCAGCAAGTTTCGCCCGGGCCAGCAGCAGTTTCCGCTGTCATTGGCCGAGGGGATCGAGCAGGCTGACAGGCACGAGCGTGAAAGAGCGAGTGGGCGAACGAGCGAACGAGCGAACGAGGGGAAGGCAGCCAGCGGGAGTGCTGAGCACGGCGGGAGCGAGCGATTGACGCACGAAGCGACCGTGCATCAGGCCCGTGCATTCGCGATTGAATCTTCGCAGCCTCTGCTGCAGGTTCACAAGTCGTATGTGATCACGCAAGACCTGCAAGGCGTGGTCATCATCGACCAACACGCGCTGCATGAGCGTGTGATGTTTGAGTATCTTCTCACCCGTGTCTCGCAGGGTACTCTTGAGCGTCAGCATCTGCTCGCGCCGCAACCGATTGATGTTTCGCCGGCACAGATCTCGCTTCTACCTGCTCTGACGCCGCTGCTCGATCGAATTGGTGTCGAAGCCGAGCCGTTTGGGCCGCTTTCCATCGCTGTTCGAGCATTTCCCAGCTTCCTATTTGAACGCGGCGTTGATATCGAGCCGTTCATGCAGGAGTTGTTCACCAAAGCAGAGCGAGGCGAATTCGCGAATGTGAGTGCCGTGCCCAATGCGCAAACCTCATCAGCTTCGCTCGAGCATGCCCTGCGCGATGTTCTCGACATGATGGCGTGCAGGGCCGCGATCAAGGCTGGCGATGATCTCTCCACGGGCGAACTGTCCGAGCTCGTCAAACTCCGCGAAGACGTTGAACGCAGCAGCAATTGCCCGCATGGCCGGCCCACCAGCATTCGTCTGACCATTCGCGAACTCGAAAAACTCTTCGGCCGGGCTTGAACGTTCGGGCGTGCAAACTCTCTACTCTCTCGCGTGCCCCTCGTCTCCGATACCGGCATCTGCGTCCGAGCATGGGACTGGTCCGAAACCAGCCAGACTCTCTGGATTTTTACGCGCTCGCTGGGTTTGCTGCGCTGCCTTGCGAAAGGAAGCAAACGCGCGAACAGCACGTTCTCAGGCGGCGTCGAACTCCTGACGCGCGGCGATCTCATCGTCAGCACGCGTGCCCTTGAGAAAGATTCGCAAAGCATGACCACGCTCACGACGTGGGACCTTGCTGAGATTTTTCCCGGCGCGCGTGCGACACTGACCAGCTTTCACGTGGGCATGGCCATGCTCGACCTTGTGCAACACTCGATGCACGAGAACGATCCGCACGAGCAGGTGTTCGACACCCTCGTCGCATCACTTCGGCAGCTAGGTGAGCCGAGCCGCGATGTTGCCGCGATCGCGACCGTCGCGTGGATCATTCTCGTTGAGACCGGTCACACGCCCGAACTCGCTCGCGATGTACGCAGCGACGGGCCGCTGCAGGAAGCCAAGTCATACGCATTCTCGCCGCGACTGGGCGGATTTACACGCGATGATTCAACCGCGAGTTCTCCTCCGACATCCTTGTCTTGGACAACACGTTCAACCGTCGAAGTCGGTCCGCTCTGGCGCGTTCGCGACACGACGCTGGCACTTTTCCGAGCACTCGCTCGAGACACAAATGTACTCGCCGCGCAGCCATCGGCACATGACGCTGCAACCACGCTGCGTGCGGCAAAGCTGCTGCTCATGTACTTTCGCGAAGTTTTCCAATGCGAGCCCAAAGCAGTGGGTGTGCTGCTTGAACGCTGGACGTGAGTGCGTTGTATGCTTTCAGAAGACGCACTCACACGTTGAAATACTTCGCTGCCGGGTGGTGCACAATGATCGCGCTGGTACTCTGCTCAGGATCAATCTGCCAGTTTTCCGTGAGCTCACAGCCGATGCGCTGCGGCTCAAGTAGCGTCCACAGTTTCTCCTGGTCTTGCAAGTTGGGGCACGCCGGATACCCAAAGCTGTAGCGCGAGCCTTGATACTTCTGCGTGAACAAGTCCTTGATTTTCGGCGAATCTTCGCCTGAAATGCCAAGTTCCTGCCGCATTCGCTTGTGCCAGAACTCAGCGAGTGCTTCCGCAGTTTCAACTGCCAGTCCGTGCAAGTACAAGTAGTTGGTGTAGTCATTCGCCTGAAACAACTTGTTGGCTTCCACTGTTGCAGTTTTGCCCATCGTCACACAGTGCATGCCAATCACATCGACATGATCGCTCGTCACCGGTCGGAAGTAGTCGCTGATGCAAAGCCGGCGTTTGTCACTCTGGCGAGGGAACGTAAAGCGAAGGCGTTCCCCCGATCGCTTCGCATCATTCCAGATCACCAGGTCGTCGCCGTCAGCGTTGCAAGGCATGTACCCATAAACAACCTTGGGCTGCAGAATGTTCTCGCGCTTGCATGTTGCCTTCCACTGCTCAAAAACCGGCATGATCTTGTCTTCAACAAACGCTTCATACTCGCCGTCGCTCATCGCCCCCTTCTTTACCTGCCACTGTCCGCGGAAGAGTGCAATTGGGTTGATGAACGGATACAGGTCCTCAAGATTCAACGTCTCGACGACGCGCGTTCCCCAGAATGGCGGCGTCGGCACGCGATTATCCATGGTCGTTTCGCTGCGTGTATTCACGCTCGCGTCGCGTTCCAAAACTGCCGTCCCAGTGCTCGCACCAGCGTTCGCCGCAGCCAACTTTGCGATGCGAGTCTGGTTGATGGAGTCTTCCGCCGCAGTGCGTTTGCCCAGCCGCTCCGAAATTTCGTTCGCGAGCGTGCTGCTCTGGCCGCTCATCAACATATCCATCGTGCGCAGGCCTTCAAATGCATCGCGCCCGTAATACACACTGCCTGTATACACGCTTCGCAAGTGCCCCTCGCAGTAATGCCGCGTCAGTGCCGCACCACCAAGCAGAATGTCGGGCTTCATGCCTTGCCGATTAAGTTCGCGCAGGTTTTCTTCCATCACCGTCACACTCTTGACGAGCAGGCCCGACATGCCGATGGCATCGGCCTTGTGCTCTTGCCACGCCTTGATGATGGCATCAACAGTTTGCTTGATGCCGATATTGACAACCGTGTAGCCGTTGTTGCTCAAGATGATGTCGACAAGATTCTTGCCAATGTCATGCACGTCGCCCTGCACCGTTGCGAGCACGATCTTGCCTTTGCTCTGGCCTTCCACCTTCTCCATCAGCGGCTCAAGCTGCGCAACCGCCGTCTTCATCACTTCGGCACTCTGCAGCACAAACGGCAACTGCATCTTGCCGCTGCCAAACAACTCGCCGACGGTCTTCATGCCGTCGAGCAAGTGATCGTTGATGATCGCGAGGGGCGGGTAGACCTTCAACGCATCTTGGATCGAATCCGTCAGGCCTTCTTTTTCGCCGTCGATGATGTGGGCTCGCAGCCGCTCTTCAACTGTTGAGTCCGCAGCGGACTTTTTCTTCGTCGTCGTGGTAGCTTGCACATCTTTGAACAACTCGATGAACACCTGCAGCGGGTCAAAACCTTCGCGGCGACGATCGTAAATCAAGTCCAGTGCTGCATTCCACTGATCATCAGGAATCTTGTTTCGCGGCAGAATCTTGCTGAAGTGCAGAATCGCGCTCGTCAGCCCGGCCTCTTGCAGTTCGTGCAAGAACGCGCTGTTGAGCACAGTGCGCGACGCAGGCGACAACCCAAAGCTCACGTTGCTCAAGCCCACTGTCGTCTGGCAAAGCGGTAGAGCCTTACTGATGCGTCGCACGCCTTCAATGGTTTCAAGCGCGCTGCGACGATCGCTCTCCATGCCTGTACTCACAGGCAGCACGAGCGGATCGAACATGATGTCTTCCGCCGCCAAACCGTGCACTTGCGTCGCACGATCAAACGCTCGCTGCGCGATTGCCAGCTTGCGATCTGCCGTCCGCGCCATGCTCGCTTCTTTATCTTCGTCAATCGAGCCAATCACGAGTGCGGCGCCGTACGTCTTCGCGAGCTTGCAGAACAGATCAAACTTGTGTTCACCATCTTCAAAGTTCGCACTGTTGATAATGCACTTGCCCCCCGCCACGCGCAGCCCCGCTTCGATGGTCTTCGACTGCGTGCTATCCAACATCAACGGCACGTTCACCTGTCGCACGGTGCGTCGCACAACTTCTTCCATGTCCTTAGCGTTGTCGCGGCCGGCGTAGTCAACGTTGATATCCAGCACGTGTGCGCCATCATGCCGGACCTGCTCGCGAGCCAAGCTCACGATGCCGTCGAAATCTTCGGCCTCCAAAAGCCGCTTGAAAGCCCGCGATCCGGAGGCATTCATGCGCTCGCCGATGATCAGAATCGAATTGTCCTGGCGGTAATCCTGCGTTGAATACAGCGACGTGACCGCAGAAGGCAGCGACGGCTGCTGCATGAGTGCGGTTGCACCTTCGCTGGTTGCGTTCAGACGCGTTGAACTCCCGCGTTCGATTGCATCCACGATGTTCACAAGCCGAGCAATGTGCTCAGGCTTGGTGCCGCAGCACCCGCCGATGATTCGCACATTATTTTCGCGAACGAACTTGTCCATCGCTTCGCCGAACGGCTCGGCTCCCAGCGGAAACTCCGTTCGCCCTTCAACCAGAATCGGCAGCCCTGCGTTGGGCATGACTGAAATCGCTCGCGGAATGCCAGCACTATTCTCGCCACGAATCCAGTGCTCGCCCAGCCACTTCACGTGCTCACGCATCTCCACAGGCCCGGTCGCGCAGTTGAGCCCCAGCGACACAATCGGATATCCCGCCAGCGCTGTTGCCGCTGCCGAAATCTCCGTTCCCAGCAGCATCGTGCCCGTGTTTTCAATCGTCACGCTCACCATGATCGGCACATCAAGGGCCGTCTTGCCTGCATCTGCGAGTGCACTCATCACGGCGTTGATCACGCACTTGATTTGCAACAAATCCTGGCACGTTTCAATGATGAAGCAGTCGACGCCGCCAGCGATAAGCCCGCGTGCCTGCTCCTTGTAGCTCGCGAACATCCCATCCCAGTCGATGTTTCCCAGCGTGATGAGCTTGGTTCCAGGCCCCATGCTTCCCGCAACAAATCGCGGTTTGTCGCTGGTGCTGAACTTCTTCGCCGCCGCTCGCGCCAGGTGCGCTGCTTGCACATTGAGCGCGAATGCCTCATCCTGCAACTCAAACTCCGCCAACACATGCGGCATGCCGCCGAACGTATCGGTCTCGACCACGTCCGCACCGACGGCGAAGAACGATTCGTGAATCGACTGAATCAGTTCAGGCCGACTCTTGACCAGAATCTCCGGGCAGTTCTCCTTGCCCAAAAAGTCTCGCGTGACATCCAAATCCACCGCGTGCGTCGCTGTACCCATCGCGCCGTCAAACACCAGTCGGCGGCGAGCCAGGGCGGTCAAAAATGAACTGTTGAAAGTGTTGCTCATGGTCAAGAATCTCTATCGGCGGTGGAGGCGTTGGAAAACGCACACACCGCAAAAACACATGCGGGGCCGTGAGGAGAATCGAAACCTCCAAACAGCCCCAACATCGAGACCTCGACCGGGCTTCTTTGCTGCCACTCGCCACACGAGGCGCCACAGCAAAGCGAAGGTGCCGACTTTCACGGCTAGATTGATCTATTCTACGCGCATCACGGCCAACAACCCACCCGGGGGCACCCCCGATTCGTCCCTATAACGCAGATTCGTTTGCGTCGCCTCACCGCACGCCCGGATTACTTCTCGCTCGCAATGCCCGGTGGCACACTCGCGGTAACTGTCGTCGCTGGCTTGGGCACCTCGACGGTTGGAGCCGTACCCACAGCCTCCATAGCTTCACGTTGCAGCAACTGTCCCTCGATGTGCTTGCGTCGTGCGATTTTTATAGCAGTAACGCCAATGAAACTGATCAGCAGCAGAGCGAACATGTACACGACGCGCGCCCGGCCCATGGCTACCAGCGCGCCCATCACTGCAAACGCCCCGGCGATCAAGTACAACACCAGTACCGACTTTTTCACGCCTAGCGCACGCTTCAGGATATGGTGAATGTGCTGATCGTCCGCCGCCGAGATGCTCTTGCCTTCCATCTTCCGCCGGACGATTGCCAGCGCAGTATCCAGAATCGGCAGCATGAACGCTATCAAACCCGCCGCGACGTAATGCGTTTTGCCCGTATCGCCCAGCGAGAAAATCAGCACGCACATGCAGTAGCCCAAGAGCAAACTGCCAGCGTCGCCCAGGAAAATCGTCGCGGGATTGAAGTTGTGTGGCAGGAATCCAAGGCACGCGCCCAGAATCGCCATGCACAAGATGATGCGCTGACTATCGCGAGGACCATCATCCAGCAACGCCAAACTGAGTGCAATCACAAGCAAGCCAATGCTCGTGATCGCCGTCGTTCCCGAGCACAAGCCATCAAGCCCGTCAATCAAGTTGCATGCGTTGCACAGCCCAACCACACCCAGCCCTAGCATCGCCGTGCCGATCCAGTAGATCGTGTCGATGCTGATTGCCGAGAAACCCAGGATGGTTCCCGGCAACGGAATGTGCAGCATCACCGTCTCAAAGCCCTGTGCGTTCAGCGTCGTTTCGATACCAAACGCCTGCGCCAGCGGCAGCACCAAACCAGCCGCCAAACGCACGCCCACCATCTCAATAGCCAAGCACGCCGCAGCAAACAACTGCCCGCCCACTTTCACGCGAGGCGATAGCCCGGTGACGTCATCAATTACGCCCACCAGCACGATGACCGTCATGCCCAAGAAGACCGACCAGGGCACGGGCAGGCGAATCGCTTCGCCAAGTGGATCAATGAACTTCGTGGGATGATACTGAATGAGCCCTGTGAACTTGAGCGCAAGAAAGCTGAAGAACACGCCCGCCATGATGCCTAGGTACACACCCACGCCGCCCAAGTACGCGACTGGAATCTTATGAATCTTGCGCGGGTCACTAGGCCTGTCGATAATACCGTTCTTCACGGCGAGCATTCGCATGAGTGGCGTGGCAAAGAGTGTGACCACAAAGCTGACGACCAGCACGCCTATGTAACCTTCAAAAATGCCCAGCCGCGAAGCGTCAACGTGGGGCGTACTCACAATGTCGAGCGGCCCCGCCGCACCAAGCGTCGATGCAAGTGCATTCAAGATGGCAGCGACTGTGACCATAAAAGCGAACGATTTCTACGCAGCCAACCCTGAACGGTGCACAAACGGTGCGATCAGCCCGGCGCGTAGAGCCGCTACTGATCGCCCCCTCTTTGCATGATCAATGCTTCATCAAAACAGCTACGTCTTCAATCGTCTTTTCCAGCGGGATTGTTGGGGAAAACCCAATAACTCGCTGGATTCGCGTCAAGTCGGGCTTGCGCTGGCGGAGGTCCTCAAACCCCGACGCGAACGCATCAGCATAGGGAATCGCGCGGACACGCGACGAGCTTTGCGTCACGCGAATCACCAGATTGGCCAATTCACGGATACTTATTGCTCGATCTGAACCCACATTGAACACACCCCCAAAGGCTTCCGAACACGCCAGTAACTTTGGCAACGCCGCCGACACGTCGCGCACGTCACAAAAGCACCGCGTCTGGCTGCCATCGCCGTACACCGGCAGGTCTTCGCCCTTCAGTGCAGCCGCAATAAATCGCGGCAGCACCATGCCGTAATCGCCCACTTGCCGGGGGCCGACCGTGTTAAAAAACCGCGTAATGACAACTGGCAGGCCGTGTGTTTTGAACGCCGAGAGGCCGATGGACTCGTCCAAGGCCTTGCTCATCGCGTACGTCCAGCGAAAAACAGTGGTGGGGCCGTAGACCACGTCATCATCTTCGCGAAAGGGCGTCTTGTCGCTCTTGCCGTAGACCTCGCTGCTGCTGGCAATGAGCGTGCGCGTAGGTTTGTTCTCAAAACTCGCCGTGCACGCAAACCGTACCAATTCGCCCGTCTCGTGAATGTTGTTCTCGATGCATTTGGTGGGATTATCAACCACCAACTTCACGCCCACGCTCGCGGCCAAGTGATAAATCTCGTCGAATTTCTCTTTTGCGAGTTCGCCCGTGAGTGCCGTTGAAACCGTGTTGTACACGAATCGCACACGGGCATGCTGCGGCAGGTTTTCTCGCCGGCCCGTTGAGAGATCATCGACGATGACAACATCATCGCCGCGAGCGATGAGTAACTGGGCCAAGTGCGAGCCGATAAAGCCAGCGCCGCCGGTCACAAGAACACGTCGAACACGCTTGACGGTCAACGGCGGGCTCCTTCAGGAAGACGGTCGCCGATGGAGGCGGTCGCAGAGGTGCGGAGGAAGGCGGAGAGTTTCGGAGGGTATGGATGGGAGATGAAAAGGCCAGAGAACGGAGAACAGAGAACGGAGAACGGAGAACGGAGAACGGAGAAAAGAGAACAGGGGACGAGTTCGAAGTTTGCAAGCAAGTGGAAGCACCCACTCACCCATTCACCCATTCACCCACTCACCCATTTGCCTGCTCACCCACTCACCGTCTCACCCACTCCGCCTTCCTTCGCATCTCCGCGACCTCTTACGTCCCTTCCTGATACTCCGCCGCCGCCTTGATGTTGCCCTTCATGTAGCCGCCGGCAGCCGAGCGTACGCCGTTGACGACGACACCAAGGAACTCGCTGCGTGTGTCCGACAACTCGTTGCGAACGCGAGCAACCATGCCGCGTTTCTCGGCGTTGGCACGAACGACGAGAACCGTGGCATCGCACTTCTGGGCGAGCCCCATGGCATCTCCAGCGACGACCACGGGTGCAACGTCAATCAGCACGATGTCGTAGCGAGCACGAGCAACCGTGAGCAGTTCAGACATGCTCTGAGCGCTCAGGCGTTCAAACACGCGAACTTCCTTGCTGCCTGCGCTCAGCAGATCAAGATTGGGCGTACTGGTGGCTTGCACCACGGCATCAAGCTCTCGACGACCTGCGAGCAAATCAGCAAGTCCTGGCGACTCTTGCAGCCCCATGATGCGATGCAGGCTGGGGCGTCGGAAGTTGGCGTCAATGATGAGCACGCGCTTGTCGGCCGTTGCAAAGGCGAGGGCGAGATTGCTCACAACCGTGCTAGTCCCACTGCCGGGCAAACTGCCCATGACCAGAATCGCTTTGTGATTCGCGGGAGCGATTCGCTTCATCAGGCTGCCGCGCAGTTGGCGGAAGCTCTCGGCAACGATCCCCTTGTTGCGATCACGGAAGGCAGTCTCTGCGTTGCCTGAGCCAGCGTGATCCTCGGACGTGTCCGGCACCCATCCAAGCAGCCGGGTGCGTGGGATCATCGCGATATCGCTGGGTCCTTTGACGCGTTGATCGATCAATTCACGTAGAATAATTCCCGCGAGCGTGAGGCCCGTGAGGATGATCATGCCAGCGGGCAGCATGACTTTGAGCTGCGGGAACGATGGCACCGACGGTGGGCGCTCGATGTTACGGAGCACCATGCGGCTTGCGCCTTCGCGGCTCATGAACGCGATCTGTTCGTTGAGGTCGCTTTGCAGTTTCAATCGCTGCTCTTGAGCATTCTCAATTTGCGTGCTCAAGTCGTTCAACGTGCGGTTTGCCTGCGTGATGTCAATCAGACGAGCCCGGCGGTCTTCAATCTGGTTCGTCAAATCATTCAACTGGTTCTGGAGTGAACCAAGCCCGCGTTCGAGCGATTGAATTTGTGAGTCAAGCAGCCGTTGCAGCACCTTGGTGCGTTCGGCCTCAAGCAGGCCCTTCGCAGCGTCGAGGTTCGCTTGAGCCTCCTTGTAGTTGCGGTGTTCGTGGCCAACCTGCTGTTCTTGCAGCGACTTGATTTGCTGCTCACCAATGGCGACCCGACCGCGAAGATCAATCATGAGCGGATCGCGATCGGCGTCCTCGCGCACGTCATCAGGGAAGCGTGAGGCGGCGGCATCGCGCTTGAGATTTGCGAGTTGCGAACTTGCACTTTCAAGGTCCTTGCGGACTTCGATCTGCTGCTCGGTCGCACGTGAAACCGCTTGCTTTTCCTGACTTTCCCGCTCTTCGACTGAGTCGAGTTTGTTCTCACGGATCAGCGTGTTGCGCGAGTTCTGCAAACGCGTGATATTGCGTTCCAGTTCCTGCAACTGTTCTTCCAGCGACTTCGTAGCTTCCTGCCGCTTGCGTTGCACGTCCTTTTCAAGTTCACTCTGGTAGCGTTCGCGAACGAGTTTAAGGATCGCAGTCGCTTCGTTCTTGTCCTTGTATGTCACGCTCATCTGAATCAGATTACTCTGCGCAATCGGACGAGCTTCCACGTAATCTTCAAGTTTGCGAGCGGCATTGACGGTGTCAAACGAGCCCGAGTCTCCGCTCAAGAACGGCGCGCACCACTTGGGCGCGTTCGTACGAAGAGCGGGATTTTCGGCAACCGCTTGCAGAATCGCGGGGTTGGTCATGATGCGAGACTGCGTCGCGATGAATCGGCTCATTTCATCAGCCGAAACCATGCCCAGCAAGTCCATCGTTCCCGCGCGAGGGCCTTCTGCCTCAAAGAGTGCGGTTGGCTTCCAGACCGGATACGTCATCAGCCACACATAATGCGCAGCTACCCCCAGCGCGCTGCCGATCACCGCGGCGATGACCAGCAGCCACTTGTACTTCTGAAAAATCTTGACAGGGTCCAGTGTCGCTGGGGTTGCAGCTGGCTGTGCAGCAGCCAGCGGGCGCGGCGCGACCTGCACAGGGGCGAGAGGAGCGGGGGGATTGGCGGGCACCATACTCATCGTGACCTCGTGCTAACAGACCAACCGGTAGCCCATGTGCGACCGGGAACCCCTTTGGATGGGGGTGCTGACAGGGGGCAAACAATACGCGCGCGAAGGACGGACCTGCACGCTCCCGGTCCTATATCGACCGGACTGCACACAACCTTCGCGAACAATCCACAATCCGCATTTTGCCGGTCGGACCAGCGAGAGAGATGTAGACATGACTGTTCGCACGCCGGGAGGGTGTGGTTCACTTCAGTACATCGCGCAACTCCTGCAGTTCACCTACCAGTTCAGGTGAGAAAACGTTGGGATTGGCGTCCACCGTTGCCTGTAAGTTGTCCGCAAGTGCCTTGGCCGCAGGTGTTTGTGCAGATTCCTTCAGAGCCTTGACGAGGTGTACGCCTGCCGTGAACTTTGTCGCGGCACTTTCGGAGATGTCGTACGCGCGTTGGAGGTGAGGCACTGCTTCACTGGCTTTGCCGCTCGCGATGAGCGTTGCACCCAATGTGTCGAGGAAGTCGGGGACATTCCCGTTGAGTTGCACCGCACGCTGAGCGAGGGGCAAGCCTTCGCCGGGCTTGTTTAGGTGCTTGGTGAAGATGAATGCCGCGTTGTTGGCGAGTTCGGCGTCCTTGTCAAACGTAGCGGCACCCGCACCCCAAACGCGCGCTGCGGCGGGGTAATCAAGCAACTGGTAGTACGTGTTGCCGAGCGTTTTGTACGCGAGCAGCTGCAGCGCAGGCGTGCGGAAACTGGGAATGGCAGCTTCAAGCGAGCGTGTGCCTTCGGAACGCTTGGCAGCGTCTTCGATAAGCGACATGCTGCGGAAGAACGTCATCCAGTCCGGAGCGACACCTTGCTGCGCGGTAGCTTGCAGGAACGATTGCAAGTCGGCTTTGTTCTTCTCGACCGAATTCATATCGCGATACCACGAAGACATGATCTCCGGGCGATTGACATCGAGTTTGCGGAGCACATCAACCGCCATGCGGCGGCCTTCAGCGGTGCGGCCTTGCAGGATTCGTACCTTGGCACCAGCCATTTGATAGCCGGGGTTGGACTCTGCGCGTTCGCCTTGTTCGCTGACGACGCGGTTGGCGGTTTCAAGATTGGGTGCGTCGCCCGCGAGCAAGCTATCGAGATAGGTTTGCACGACAAATTCGGACTTGTTGAGTTCGTACGCCTGAGCATGCATCGCACGAGCAAGGTCGAAGCGAGGAGGCGTGCGTGTGGCGTAAAAGCTGCCGATTTGGATGAGGAACTGCCAATCGCGGTCGCGACGCTGAATGACGTCGGCGGCGACTTCCTGGGCGACTTGTTCCTGGCCATCGCGCCAGAGTTTGTCCATCACGCCGAACATCAGTTGGGTGTCATTAGGATTGATTCGTAAGCAGGTGCGAAGGTCCGCGAGAGACTTGTTCTCGTCGCCAGCTGCGCGGAAGGCGTCCGCGCGCAAGCGAAGGAAATTGACGTTGTCGGGCGAAAGCTCGATGGCGCGGTTGAGGTCAGCGATGGCGTCGCGAGTTCCATCTTTGCGTTGCATGAGGAATGACGCGCGGCGCATGAAGACCGTTGGGACGTTGGGGAAGCGAGTGACGGAGAGGTTGAGGGCTTCTTCCTGAGCCGTGGTGTTGCCTTGCGCCCCACGAAGCTGCGCGAGCAGCAACAGCGAGATCGCGTCAGGTTCGCGACCTGTTGTGAGTTTGGTGTACTCGGCGTCGGACTCGGCGAGCTTGTTGGTTTGCGTCAGCAGTTCGACCACCCGCTTCTGGAAGAGGCGATCGGGCGTGTCGGCACCCGCATCAACAACCGCTCGGCTGGGAGCGATGGCTTCTTGCTGCATGCCTGCCGCGATGTACATATCGCTCGCGATGCGGTCAACTTCCATCAACTTTGTGTCTTGGTTTGGTCGAATTGCATCGATGACCGCAACTGCGCTCTTGATGTCGTTGCGTGACGCGAAGAACTGTGCCTTCGCGAGCATAATGCTCGTCGTGCGCTGTTCTGCGGGCAACGCATCGTGATACTGATCAAAAACCTTGCCGGCGTTTTCAAGCGGCTCGGCGCGGCTGCGCAGGTTGGCATCCATCATCACCAATTCAAGCGTGTCATTTTTTCTGCGAAGCGCATCGAGGATCGTGCGGGACTTGGCAAACTCGCCGTCGTCGATATACATCTGCGAGAGGGCCATGAGGTTGCCACGCTCGTCGGGCAGAGCGGCAGCAACGCGTTCGCGGCGCTTCTTGGCTTCGGCGCGGTCCCCTTGCTGGGCTTCAAGGCTCATCCAGATGTTGAAGAAGTCCATATCGCCTGACGCAAACTTTTCATTTTCGCGGGCGGTTTGCAAGGCCTGAGCAGTCTGGCCGGTGGTAACCAAGGCACGTAGCAAATCGGTGATAGTCGAAGGATCGTTGGGGCGCAGACGAAGTGATTCACGGAAGATGCTGACCGCATCACCGGGACGATTGTCAAGCATCAGCACGCGACCAAGCAAACGATAGATTTCCGGCTGCGCACCGCCGCGATTGACGATGGGCTGGAGTAGTGCAGCGGCCTCACGAGGCTTACCCATCGCCGCGAGCAACCGGGCGCGGAAGGTATCGCCGTTTACGTTGTCGAAGTTGCCGCGAACGGCCTTGTCAACCAGCGGAGTGGCTGCTGCGATATCGTTGGCTTCGATGGCGTCAAGGAAAAGCACTTCAACGACGCGGCGGTCCTCGGGATTCATGGCGACAGCACGGGCAAGTGCTTCTTTGGAGTCTTTGGTGCGGCCAGCCCTGATCAGTGCGTTGTACTTCTGGAGTTCCTTCTCGACCGGCTCCAGCTTCGACGCATCGATCTGTCCGAGTTGAAATGCAACAGGATCTTCCGCATCAAGCTGGGACTTGATGAGCGTGAGGTCGGCGTTGCCCGGGTGCTTGCTCAGTGCATCGTTCACCGCAATTTTGGCATTGGCCTGATCGTTCATCCGGAGATAGACAGCCACCAACGCGCGGTGCAGGCGGACATCATCGTTGTTCTTCGTGATGGCGTCCTTGATGATCGCGACCAGAGCTTCTTGGTTCTTTGGATCAGGAATCTCCTTTGCAAGCTCATCAACGCGCACCAACACGCGCATCACAGGATCGTTGGCCTTGCCCGGGTTAGCCAGATTGCTCGTGATGACGCTCGCACGCTTCGCAGTCTCGTTGCTGGGATCAAGTTGCAGCACTTGCTTGTAAAGTGCCGTAGAACGCTCCATGTTCTGCAAGCGAGCTTCGACCTCAGCCAAGAACAGCATGGCAGTGACGTTGCCCGATTGAAGCTGAATGACACGCTCGAGGCTGGTACGAGCCTGGCCCAGTTCATTGTTGCGCATGGCAACCTGGGCACTCATGAACAACGCGTCAGGGTTGGGTGAGCTCTTGGTCGCCTCGTTAAATGATGCGAGCAGTTTGGCCGCGGTTCGATTGCCTTCGGGTGTGTTGGGAACAAATGCGAGCTGCGCGTCAACCAGCGTCAACATGCGGTCATCAGCGGCGACTGTGCCCGCGAGGCGTTCACGAAGCGACTTGGCTTTAGCGAAGGCCGCTTCTTTCTCAGGACCTTCGGCCATGGGCTGCCAAGCGCGCACCTGCCAGAGCGCTTGCAGGCCTAAAGCTGACTTTTTGATGTCGAAGAGCTGCACGCCTTCCATGCTTACTGATTGAATGGGCAGCTTGTCAATACTTTCAAGTTGCTCAACGGCGTCGGCGTACTCGCTTCGATCACTCAGCATGCTCGCGAGCGAGAAGATGAGCTTGGCGTTGGTCGGCTCTGCACGCAGACCCATACGAAGCAACTCTTCGGTCTGCTTGTTGCGAGAGGCGGGCGATACGAGATTTTCAACCACGCGGAACTGGCCCAGAAGCATCTCGCTCAAGGGGTGGGGGCCTTGCTTGGCCTTTTCGAGAGCTCGCGTGAAGACTGCGTTGTTGCGTTCCACAAATGCTGTGGTTTCCTCCGCAACTTTCGCACTTGCACCTTGCGATTGCACGCGCGAACGGACGCTCATAAGGTCGCGCTGAACTTGGATCAGCAGCATGCGAGGTGCATCAGGCGTGGTTGCCAGGAACGTGCTCGCAATGCTATCAGCCTTTGCTTCAAACGCGGTGGCTTCTTCGAGTTTGTCGGCTGCGCGAGCCTTGTCTGCACGGCGCAGCGAAACGTCGATGAGCGTTGCTGCGACTTCATCGTCTTTGGGGTCAAACTTCAAGGCCGCTTCGAGGTCAGCGACAGCAGAGTCGATCTGCTTGGTTTCAGGGCGCGTGCTTTCAAGATACATCCGTGTGTTCAAGAAGCCGCGGTAACGGCGGAGCTGCTCCCAGCCTTGCGCGGGTGATGCTTCGTGGAAGCCCAGGATGCGGGTGGTATCGTCGAGCGTCGAAGCCCAGTTTTCTTGGCGGTACGGACCCAGCAGCAAGCCGCGATACGCAAGATCAAGGTACTCGCGCTGCGCTGCAACGTTGGTTTGATCGACAACGGCGAGTTGGCGACGCGCCTGGCTCCAGAAGCGGTAACGGTCAACGTACTTCACTTCGGAATCGGGCGTGTCCTTGCCCATCGCGTCGATCCACTTCTTGAGGTACTCGGGGTTGCCTTGTTCTTTGTTGACAGCTTTGGAGTACTGCGTGATCGCATCGGTCACGCGTCCGTCGGCCATGGCTTTGTCGCCAGCCTTGATGAGATCGCCCGCGTTCTTGTAGACGAGCGTGTAGGCGGTGCCAGCCACGCCTGCAAAGACGAGAACCAGACCCACAGACAGACCGATCACGAACTTGGTATTGACACGCGATGCCATGCGACTCTCCACACCCGCCGGAACACGCGAGCGCGATGGACGCGACACGGTGGCGGGACTTGAAACAGCAAACGACAGAACCCCGACGAAAGACGACCAAATACGAATGCGACGTTAGCCCGAGAATCCAAATCGTCAACGCGAGGCTACACGCGGAAAGTGACGACATGTCATTCTTTGCGCGTCATGCCCTCCACGTCGCCACGCTCGACGGCTTGCCAGTCGGGCACGCAGTGCATGATGTCGGGCAGCAGTTCATCCAGCATCGAAGCGGCGTGCTTGGCGAGTTCCTCACCCGAGGACATGCCAAAGCCGGTGAACTGCACCTTGGTGAAGTACGCGTACTTGGTGCGCAGGTCGAAGGCGAGCAAGCGGACATCTTCGGCCTTGCTCACGGCGCCACCGTTGGCGATGAAGAAGTAGCCAGATTGGAACGTCTGCCCGCGAGGGGTCTTGAATTCGAAGACGCGGAGCTTGAGGTCTTGCGGATCGCGCGGCAGCACGATGCGCGAGCCAGCGCGGGTGGAGAAGTTGGGCGTGCGCACCGAGACGAGCCGCTGCGAAGCTTCGGGCGGACTGATGGTCGTCCAATTTGATTGATCGAGGTTGAGCGGGATGTCTCCCAGGAAGCCGCCCATGGACATGCCGCCCCCAACCAGGCAGCGATCGGGCACGTGAGGCACTGTGTCAACCATGCCGGTGTAATACGCAACGTGGAAGTCGATGCTGACTGGGTTCTCGACGTTCTTTTGCGTGTACATGCGAGAGACGTAGTTGACTGTGCCCAGCACAGCCTCGGTCTCAGCGTTTTCGCGGCGGTCCGGGCCCTGACGAATCCAGGTGTCGGTTTCGTCAGGAATGGTGTTGAGCAGGTCGCCGCTGCGGGGGTAGATGGCTTCTTTGCGAAGCATCAACTTGAAGTGATCAATCGCGAATGCAAGGCCGCTCGCGGATGCGACGAGCACAAGCAGTGCGGTGAGAACGGCGGGGGATTTCCAGTTGAAGCCGGTCATGGGTGTGAGGACTGGTCAGCACTTATTGGTCAGGGCTTGATTGGTTTTGCAGGACGTTTCACTTTGACGCCTACGGGATTTTTCTTCGCCAGTTCGGCTGCTTCTTGCGGATCAACGACAATTCTCTTCAATGCCCACACCGCGCCCAGGAACAGGAACATGCCCGGCACCAGCAAAAGCGTGCCGATAAGCATGTGGATGTTGCCAGCGGCGAGGTTCACGTCTCCGATGCTGAGTAGGCCCAGCACGGCAACGCGGATGATGTTCATGAACAGCGCAACGGGCACGGCAAGCAGCAACACCGCGATGCGTTGCCACCAGTGCTTGACGCCGAAGACGGCAATTGCGCCAGCGAGCGCGATGAAGGCAATCACCATGCGCATGCCGCTGCAGGCTTCAGCAACGTTGAGCGGAATCGTGCGGCCCTTGTAGAAGATTTCAAGAAGATTGCCGCTGGCGTCAACCATGAACCAGTTGCCGGGGAGGCTGATGACTTTGAGAAGCAGCCAGGCGCCTTGTGTGGCGAGAAGCTGAAGTTGGAAGGTAACGCGAATCATCACCTGTTCAGAGATCGTGATGCCAAAGAGCAGATAGAGCAGTGGAAGGAAGGCGATGCGGAAGACGTCTTTGCCGAGCACGAGCAGGATCACGCCTGAAAGACACAAGATCATCGCGAGGCCTTGGAGCATGTGATTGGGCACGCCCACGATGAAGAAGAAATAACACATGATGCCTAAAGCAAGCGGCAAAAGCCCGGGCCAGAACGGTTTGGCGATGATGCCGTTGAGTCGGTCGCGCTGCGTGTACACCATTGCGCCAGCGATGATGGGAACGACAAAGGCGTGGCCCCAGTCGTCAAGCCGATCCCAACTGAACTCGGCTTGTTTGCTGAACCAGCGGAAGTACAGGCCCACAAACGCAACGAAAAGCGTGCCAAGCGTGACCCAGAGTTGCAGCGGCACAACCCGCGACGTGGCAACGGTCAACTCCGGTGTCGAAGCGGCTGGATTGGTGCTGACTGTACTCACGCACGACCCTTCTCATCCCGGGGCGTGAGCCGCCGGGACTTGTACATACGTCACCTTATGCCCGAGTGGTTCATGGGCAGGGTACACAAAGCAAACGGGCGGGGTTTGAGGCCCCGCCCGGGAAGATTACCCAGAGGTATGATCGGCTTATTGGTTGAAGTTGTTTGTGGGCGGTGGGCCGAAAATATCGTCTGCGAGGTTTCGATCCAGAATAAACCCGAACCCGTAGCTCGCACGGAAGCCATTGCGGATAACTGCGAGGGGCAGAGCCCAGCCCGAGCTACCGACGTTAATCATGTCGCCTGGCTTGAGGAAGATGTCGGGCTGGCGATTTTCAGAAATCGCGACGCCGTCGAGCCGCATGGTTGCTTGGCGAGCCTCACCCACCATCCGGGTGATATCGATACGTGAGGGAATGGCGATTTCGCTGTATCCGCCTGCCGCGATAATGGCGCGGGAGAGGGTGAAGCCGGGAGTCATGTTATACGGACCTGGACGGGCAACTTGGCCGCCCATGTAGACGAAGCCGCTGTCGGAGGCCGGGAAGCGGACGACGTCGCCGGGGCGGATGACGACGTTGATCGATTGGCGACCGGCCAGCAGTTCGCGAAGCGAAATACGGATGATCCGCTGGGTAATGAGCGAGTCGCCCGAGCGGTTTGCCGGATCGAGGACGTCGCTGCTGGGGGCGGTTTTGACCTTCATCCACTTGTCGTTGACGTAAATCCAGGTGGAGCCGTCTTCGGTTTGGGGGCGGATGGGCTCGGAGTTGATCAGGTCAAGCTCAGGCTCGCGGGTGCTGTCGACGAAACCGCCACCTTGTGCTTGGGCCGAACGCATCATCGACGGGCTAGCGGCCGGAGCTGCGTTGGGCTTGGGTGCTGTTTTAGCGTCCGCGCCGGGGGCGATGTCGTCGATGACGTTCAGGAGATCTTCGCCCGTTGTTGGTTGCGCGGGCTGATCCGGCGCGGGTTGGGCGTTGCGTGAGGGGCGAGTGCTCGTGGGGCCGGAGATGCCGGTGATCACATCGTCGCTGAGGGGCACTTGGCGGATGATGTAGATTTCGCTGATGCCTTCATTGAACGCGCCGGCGGCGGCGAGGGCTTCGAGAGCGCGGTAATCAGCACGCGGAATGGGGTAGAGGCCTGGGCTTTGGACAGCGCCGACGACGGTGAACGTCTGGCGGCGCTGGCTGATGGCGAGGACCTGCACCAGCGGGTCTTGAATCAGGTTGCGGTCGCGAATGGCGCGGACGACGGCTTCCATCGCTTCTTCGGTGGTGCGATCGACGATTTCGATGCGACCAAGCTGCGGGATTTCGATCATGCCGCGGGCGTCGACGCTGACTTCGTACTCTTCTCGCTCGTTGGGCGAGATCAGGTCGAAGATAGTGACACTCAGGACGTCGCCTGGCCCTATGCGGTAGCTAGTGGGGCGGGGGATCAAGTCCTCAGCGACTGGGCTGGAAATATCAACCATGTCACCTTTGTCATCTTCGATAGCGGCGAGGCGGTCCAAGATGGGCATGACGGTGGGGGTGCCGTTCCATGACCCTGCGACGGAGGGATCGAGGAAACTCTTGCTGTTGCCGCAACCGACGAGCGTCAGGGTGCCGGCAGCCAGCACGAGGGCGAGCCCCGCGTGGGTGAAGTAACGAACGGGAGTGGAGGTAGCGTTCTGATGCGAACCCACAGTTCTGCTCCTTGGACAGGCTCTGCGCGACCCGACGGGGCCGAGCGTCTTGAACATATCACGTGAACCACGTACGTGCACCCAAGCAGGGAGTTTGGGTGAAAGCCAGGTGGGTCTGTGCGGGCGAAGTCTAGTTCTTCGGACCGCCGCAGGCGCGATAAGCCAGTAGATCGGCGATTGGGGTGGGTTGTCTCAAGTGGAGAACGCGGTTCTTGGGACGTTTGAGGCGCGGGAGTTGCGCTGGGGGCGGGATTGGGCGGGCGAGTTCAGCGGCGGCGGCGGGTGGTGAAGAGGGAAGTGATGGTGAAGAGGGCGAGGGTGGTGGGGGTGGGGATGACTGTCAGCGTGGCGGGGATTTGGGTCACTGTGACGGGTTGCACGGTGAAGGTTGACTGTTGAGTATCTCGAACCAGAACTTGTCCGATCCCAGCAGTCGCACCACCGGTAGCCGTGAATGGGAGGAAAGCGGAACTAAAATTGCGGTCACCGAGTGAACCGTCGAGCGCGAGTCGGAATTGGAGTAGTGCGAGCGGATTTGCGTCCAGGGGGCCGTTGAATCCACTGCCGCGGTTAGTGACAAAAACACCTGGAAACGTGCCCAACGGTGTTGTGTCATCCCGACGATCGATGGCAAGCACGTTACCGACTCGTCGCGCGGCGTTGTTGCCGCCGCTTAGGGAGGTCTCAGGAAGCAGCGCGACACTGTGTTGGAGAATACTGCTGGCAGTGTCGCCGTTGGATGTGGAAGTTGTTGAGTAAGCCTCGAACATTGCGTCGGTGAACCTCCATCTGCCACCGAACGGTACCTGCGTGCCGTTCTCAAAAACTGTCACTTGCATACGAATCAAGACAGACGGTTGTGAGTCTGGTACGGAGATGAGCCCAGGCAACCACGAAGTGCCGTTGTCCGTAGAGAAGAGCCAGGAAGATTGAACGGTGACTTGGGCGAGCGTGCTTGTGCATGCAACGCAGACAACGGTGCCGACCGCAATATTGGTGATAGTCGAATTACGAATCATGTTAGCTCCTTGCTTTATGGGTAATTCAGCAATGCGTGTACGTCAAGGATGCCGTCGGCTCTGCAGTGAGGGGCGAGAGCTGGAACGAATCGGCGAGTTGCTACCACCGCGTTGACACAGTCTTCGGCTGTTGCGGTGGGATTGAGGGAGCGAAAGAGTGCAACGGCGGCTGCGACCATTGGTGTTGAAAAAGATGTACCGTTCAGAAAGCCTACGGAATTTGCGGCTGCGTTGCCATCAAAGGTCCGGATGTTGCGGCCTGGTGCGAATATTGAGACCGTGCCACCGCCGACATTCGTTGCACCACCACCAGGAAAATTTGCTAATGCATCATTTTCATCAGTAGCACCAACTACAAGGACATGTGGGAATTGGATTTGTTGCGGAACGTAGACTTTCGTCGGGTCTGCGGGATTATCGAGGTCTTGTCCCTCGTTGCCAGCCGACTGCACGTATACGACGTCACTGTTGTAAGCACCACCAATAGCGTCAATCATGGCAGAACCGTTACCAAGATCAGGCCGAAGCAGGATGCTCGAAGAAACGACGGTCGCTCCTTCATCGATCGCATACTGCAAACCTGAGACAAAATCACTCTCGCGAAAACCACTGGCCGGATAGCACCGATGGTACAAACGGACTCCCATCACGCGCATACTACAAGTGAAGCCTCGAACTTGTTTGTCGTTAGCTGTTGCGGCGATAACAGATGCAACAGCGGTTCCATGTAAACCGGGGCCGTCGCTGACATCAACACCGCAGTTGACCGTTCCATCCAAGTAGTCTGCTCTATCGAGCACACCTTCAACAGGATCGTGAGAGCCAGGGTCGCACGCTGCGCAAGCGGAACTGCTGGAGCAATATGATTCACCAGGTAAGCACGGATCGGCAATTGGGTTATCAACAAACGCCGCGCCGTGGATGTCGTCTTTGATGCCGTTTCCATCGTCGTCGATGCCATTGCCGGGAATCTCGCCGGGGTTGTTCCAGACGTTCGCCTGCAAGTCGGTGTGGTTGTAGTTCAGGCCCGTGTCCATCACGGCGACGACCACTTGCGGAAGTGCCACGCCGGCGTAGTCGTGCCACACGTCATCGAGATTTATCTTCTCCACCCAGTACTGCTGAGAGCAATACTGATCGGTGCAGGTTTTGGGGGGCTGTGTGCAGGTTCCTGCTTGCGAAGTCGTGCCGACGCCTTCGACGCTGGCGTATTCGATGCCCTCGAGTCCGCGAACGAGAAGAGAAAATTCCCTTTCGAGACCAACGGGCACACGGACTAAGTGCAGTCCCGGCACGAGCCAAAAAGTCTTGGTTTGATCCACTCCCGCCAATGCCCGCACCACTCGCATTGTTGAATCATGCGCCTGTGGCCGATCTGCATCCAACTTCACCCACATTGAGCCAGGCACGAACTCGGGGAGTTGACGGGCTACGGGCTGAATGTCACGCTGAGCAAAAGCGGGTGCGACGATCATGGCCAAGGCCGAAAGGCCGAGCGAACGAGCGAACGAGCGAACGAGCGAACGAGCATGTTTTGACCTCCCTTTGGCAGTATGCGGACGCTTATGCATACTACAACAATTTTCCGATATGTGCAAGGGTTTCTGTGTGTGAAAATAGCAAAATCTCCCGGCGATTATGGATGTTTACGGGGGTTATCTCGGGCGTTGTGTTCGAGGTCGCAGCGGCGTTTAGTCTGGGCCGTCGCGTGTTTCGAGTAAGCGTTCGCGGTGGGTTGCTACGCTTGTGGACATGACTGCTGCTTCTGAGAACTCGAACAACTTGAACGGTTTGCATGGCGCTTCGACGACTGCGACCGCTGCCAACAACTCGGGGATGAGTGACGCCGCTTTGCAGCGGACGCTGGCGCGGCATCCGCGGCCTGCCGGTGGGGATCCGCTGCGGACGATTGATCCGCCGCAGCCTGGGAAGGGGCTGAGTTTGTCGGGGATGGTTTTGAATAATCAGGAGGGGAAGCAGACGCTGAGTTTGAAGAAGAAGCCGGATTGGCTGCGGGCGAAGGTGCCTGGCGGGCCTGAGTATCAGCGGCTGAAAAGCGTTTTGAGCGAGCACAAGTTGTTTACGGTGTGCGAGGAAGGCAACTGCCCGAACATGGGCGAGTGCTGGTCGCGAGGCGTGGCGACGATCATGATTTTGGGCGATACGTGCACGCGGGCGTGCGGGTTCTGCAACGTGAAGACGGGGCGGCCCAATGTGCTGGATAAAGATGAGCCGCGACGGGTGGCGGAGAGCATGCGGCTGATGTGGGAGCATGCGAAGCTCAAGCACATTGTGATTACGAGCGTGAATCGCGATGAATTGCCCGATGGTGGGGCGGCGATTTGGGCGGAGACGATCATGCGGACCCGCGAGGCGTGCCCGGGGTTGTCGATTGAGGTTTTGATTCCGGATTTTGAGGGGAACTGGGGTGCGTTGCAGATGGTGATTGACGCGCGGCCTCACATCATCAATCACAACTTGGAGACGGTGCGGCGAATGTATCCGGCGGTGCGGCCTAGCGCGAAGTTTGATCGGTCCATTGAGTTGCTGCGGCGCTGCAAGGAGCAGGGCGTGGTGGCGAAGACGGGGATTATGGTGGGAATTGGGGAGCGGGATGAGGAAGTTTTGGGGTTGATGGATGAGTTGTTGGCGGGGAGCAGAGTGACGAAGTTACGAAGTGACGGAGTGACGAAGGGGAAGGCGGCGGAGAGGGCGGCACACTTTGACTCGTGCGACATTTTGACGATTGGGCAGTATTTGCAGCCGACGCGGAATCACTTGCCGATTGATCGGTGGGTGACGCCTGAGCAGTTCAAGGTGTTTCAGGAAGAGGGGCTGCGGCGCGGGTTCAAGGTTGTGGAGAGTGGGCCGCTGGTGCGCAGCAGCTATCACGCGGACCATCAGGCGGATAGCTTGACGGGTGTGGTGGACGAGCGCGAGCGGCATAATCGGGCGGAGATGGAGAGGTTGCTGAAGCGGTGATGGCGAGCGTTGGAAACAAGGGAGGTACAGATGTCGATGATGAAAATTGTCGTGCTTGCGTTCGCGAGTCTTTTGTTGGGCGGATGCATCGCGGCGGGGCCTTCGGTCGCACCGTTTTATGTGATGAAGGCGGTGGAGCCTGACCCGAAGTTTGTGGGCGTGTGGGAGTCGGTGGAAGAAGAGGCGGGCGCGAAACCACTTCCTGCCACATTTACAGTGACTGAATCCAAACGGTTCGGTTACGACGTGCATGCGAACATGAAGGAAGAGACGCCGGATGGTGAGCGAATTCCGAATATGTTCGCAACGGTGTTTCGTGTGGGCCAGCATCGGTACGTCGACTTGACGCTGGGCTTGGATGACATGGAAAAGGTCAATAAGTCATACGCGCCTTTCATCTTGAGCACACATTACTTATTCAAGATCGAGATCGAAGCGGATGAGGTGCGTTTCCTTGGGCCAAAGCTGGAGCTCAATCCGTTTGCAAAACCGGATGAAAAGAAGAAGCGGTACGAGTTTCCGGGGATTGACTTGCTCGAAGGCCACGAAGAACTGCTAAAAGAGTCTGACAAGAAGATGATTGCGACGACAGGGTTCCAATCACGGGTCGTTACGGCGAGTTCGCCGAACCTTCAGCGGGCAATTGTGGAGGCAGAAGCGGCGGGGGAGTTCAGCGAAGTGCTGGTGCGGTTGAAACGAGTGAAGGCGGACGCGGCGAAGCCGGCGAAGGATGCGGAGCCGGTCGCGCCAAAGTGAAGCGGGGCGTTAGTTGGGATCGGCGTTGCGCTGCTTCGGCGCGTGCCCGGCGCGTTTGCGTCACCCGATTTTTGATACTGCTCGATGAGCGATTCAAGAGCAGGAGGCCGGGTCAGAAATTTTCGTCGCCTTGTACGATTTGTGAACGCAATCGGCGGATGCTCAGAGTTGTTGCAGTTCTTTGTGGGCGGCTTCGAGTGCGGCTTTGACTGCGATGGGGCCGGTGCCGCCAAGGAGGTTGCGGCTGGCGAGGCCTTGGGTGATGCTGATGCGGTTGTAGACGTCTTGGTCGCAGGCGGGGGCGTGTTGGCGAAGTTCTGTGAGGGTGAGGTCTTCGAGGGGTTTGCTTCGTTCAAGGCCCAGGCGGACGCATTTGCCGGCTTGTTCGTGGGCGTCGCGGAAGGGGACACCCTTGCCGACGAGGTAGTCGGCGAGGTCGGTGGCGTTGCTGTAGCCGCCTTGGGCGGCACGGAGGCAGGTGTCTTTGCGAACGGACAAACCTGCGAAGATGCGCGGGACGCTGCGGAGCATGAGGCTGATGTGCTTCATGGCGTCAAAGAGCGGCTCTTTGTCTTCTTGCAGGTCTTTGTTGTACGCGAGGGGCAGGCCTTTGAGCGTGGTGATGAGGCTGGTGAAGCTGGCGATGATGCGGCCTGACTTGCCGCGGAGAAGTTCGGCGGCGTCGGGATTTTTCTTTTGCGGCATGAGCGATGAGCCGGAACTGAAGGCGTCATCAGGATCGAAGAAGGCGAACTCTTGTGATGTGTAGAGGACGAGGTCTTCGCCCAGACGCGAGAGGTGCATCGCGAGAATGCTGAGAGAGGCGAGGGTTTCGAGGGCGAAGTCGCGGTCGCTCACGGCGTCGAGGCTGTTGCGACTGGCGCTGGCGAAGCCCATGTCTTTGGCGAGCAGTTCACGGTCGATGGGGTAGGCACTGCCTGCGAGTGCGCCGCTGCCGAGGGGGGAGACGTTGAGGCGGGCGCGGGCGTCGGTGAGGCGGGCGTGATCGCGCGCGAGCATTTCGTTGTAAGCGAGGGCCCAGTGGGCGAGGAGGACGGGCTGGGCGCGTTGGAGGTGGGTGTAGCCAGGGAGGATGACGTCGTGGTGTTGCTGCGCGAAGGCGACGAGAGCTTTGCGAGCATCGAGAAGTTCGGCGAGGCGGTGGTCGATGGCGCGGCGCGTCCAGAGGCGCAGGTCGGTGGCGACTTGATCGTTGCGGCTGCGGCCTGTGTGGAGCTTTTTGCCCAGTTGGCCCACGCGGGCGACGAGGCGCGACTCGACCCAGCTATGGATGTCTTCGTGCTGGCCGGCTTCGGCGAGGGGGGCGCGCGGGTTGGCGGAGACTTCGGTGAGAAGTTCGTCGAGTGCGGCGAGGAGTGCGGCGAGTTCGTCTTTGGTGAGTACGCCAGCGCGATGGATGGCGCGAGCCTGCGCGATGGAACCTTCGACATCTTCGCGCGCGAGTTGGTAGTCAAACGGCAGCGAGTCGTTGAGTTCGCGGAAGAGCGGATCAGGTCCGCCAGAGAAGCGTCCACCCCAGAGGGCCATGGGAAGTCCTTTCGCAAGACGCGAGGGAAACTCGCGGTGAGCGAGCATATTCCGGAGAAGTGGGATGGAAGTTTGAGGACGTGGTTTGTGATTTGGGAGAGGCTGAGTCCCTCGCTTGCGCTCGGGTTCGTCGTATGATTTGGCATGACCTCTACCCCCTCCCGTCCCAGCGTTGCGCCTTCGGCGCGTCCGGTTGATCCGCAAGCCGTCACGATTTCGGGGTTGGTGGTGGACCCGAGTTACGGGCCTACTGAGCAGAAGTATTTGGAGGCGGAGTCGCTGAAGAACATGCCGCGGGATTTGCCGGCGCCGGGGCAGTATCCGTTTACGCGCGGGCTGTTTCCGCAGGGGTATCGCACGCGGCTGTGGACGATGCGGCAGTTTGCGGGGTTTGGGTCGGCGGATGACACGAACAAGCGGTTCAAGTATTTGCTGGAGCAAGCGAAGAGCTCAACGGCGGCGAATACGGGGCTTTCGACGGCGTTTGATTTGCCGACGCTGATGGGGCGCGACAGCGATGACGAGTTGTGCGTTGGTGAAGTGGGACGCTGCGGGGTGGCGATTGACACCATCGAGGACATGCACCGGTTGTACTCGGAGATTCCGATTGACAAGGTGACGGTTTCGCAGACGATCAACGGGCCGGCGGCGGTGATTTGGGCGATGTATCTGGCGCATGCGCTGCAGCGCGGGATGAGTTGGAGCAACCTTGGTGGGACGCTGCAGAATGACATTTTGAAGGAGTTTCATAGCCAGAATGAGTTCATTTATCCGCCCGAGCCCAGCGTGAAGCTGGTCGTGGACACGATTGAATTCCAGAGCAAGTTTGTGCCCAAGTGGAACAGCGTGAGCATCAGCGGCTATCACATTCGTGAGGCGGGCAGCAGCGCGCACCAGGAACTTGCGTTTACGTTGCGCGATGGGATGGAGTATGTGGAGGCGAGCATTGAACGCGGCTTGCCCATTGATGAGTTTGCGCCGCGGTTGTCGTTCTTCTTCAATAGTCACAATGAGTTCTTTGAAGAGATTTGCAAGCTGCGGGCGGCTCGGCGGATCTGGGCGCGCGTGATGAAGGATCGGTACGGCGCGCAGAGTGAACGCTCGCTGTATATGAAGACGCACGTGCAGACGGCGGGGTGTAGTTTGACGGAGCAGCAGCCGCTGAACAACATTGTGCGAGTGGCGTATCAGGCGATGGCGGCGGTGCTGGGCGGGTGCCAGAGTTTGCATACCGACAGCATGGACGAGACGCTGGGCTTGCCGACTGAGCAAGCGGTGACGGTTGCGCTGCGGACGCAGCAGATATTGGCGCACGAAACGGGCGTGACGCGCGTGGCGGATCCGCTGGGTGGGAGCTGGTTCATTGAGAGCTTGACGGACACGATGGAGCGAGAGGCGTTGCGATTGATCGATGAGATTGACGGCATGGGTACGTATGCGACGGCACCCAAGCCTGTGACGCAGGCGGACGGGGCGGGGCACAGGGCGTATCAGGCTCGTGGCGGGTTTGGGCGCAGTGTGATTTCGGGGATCAACAAGGGTTACTTCCGGCGGAGCATTGCCGAGGCGAGCTATCGCTTTAGTGAAGAGTGCGAAGCCAATGATCGGATTATCGTGGGCGTGAACGCGTATCAGGACAATGACGAGAAGCGGCCTATTGACATTCTTGTGATTCCGCATCAGGTTGAAGTTGATCAGGTTGAGCGGCTGACTGCGTTCAAGAAGCGGCGGAATGGCGATGAGGTGAAACTCGCGCTGGATGCGATTCGTGCGGCTTGCCGAGGGCAGCGCAGCGAACTGCGGATGCTTGAGGGCGGCGCGAAGATGGCAGAAGCGGTGCATGCGACCAACGTGATGCCGGCACTGGTGAACGGTGCGCTGGCGAACTGCACGATGGGTGAGATGGTGCAGGCAATGGCTGATATTTATGGGCGGTATAGCGGGGGGCCGGAGTGGTGAGAGAAAACGCATTGGCATGAACGAGATGGACTTCGAGCCCGGCATGTGCCGGGCTTTTTGATTTGCTCGTTATTGTGCGAAAGTGTTTCGTTGGGTTATGCTTGTTCATGACCGGCCAGCCTTCAACTGACTCGCAGCGTGTGGTGACTTGGTCGCTCCTTCTCGCAAAGTGGACGGAATTTGCGAAGGCCTCGACGGTGTTGCCTGACGAGGGCGATGGCGGGCGGGTGAAGCGGCATGTGGCGGCGATCATCGGGTTGCAGGCGGTTGCTTGTGCTCTGGGTGAAGCGGATGAATTGGCGAGTGACGAGCGGTCGGCGGCGCTTGATTTGGCGGCGGTGCAGATTCGGGTGTTTGCGCAGGAACTCAACGAGGCGTGGCGCGGTGAGCCCATGCCGGAGGGATTGGTTGAACTTATGGATGATGCGAAGAAGGCGTTGGTTGCGGCGCGAGATGGCGGCGTCGAATTTACTGTGATGCAGGGGCCGGTGGTGGCGGAGCATCCGGCGGAGTTGGTGGATCGGTTGATCGAAGCGGAGTTTGGCGGTGATTTGTATCTGGCGGCACCCGGCGTGCCGATTTTCGCGGGGTGTCCGGCGGGGTTTGTGCGACTTGCGAAGGGCGGGGCGCCGAGTAGCGATGTGGTTGCGGCGATTGTGGAATTTCTGGGCAAGGGGCAAGTGAAGTACAAGGGTGCGCCGCGATTTCGGCAGGCGTATCGGCAGTTTGATTTTTCGAAGGGTGGGCCGGTGCGGGATGTAGTGGTGGTGAACGACGATGCGTTGGCGGCGGGGCAGCCTTTGCTGGTGCCGGCGATTTTGCGTGGTGTGTTGCAGCCTGTGCCGCTGCCGATTCCTGGGGCGCGGCATCAGGAGGAGTTGCCGGTTGAGTTTGAGTGAATTGAAAGTGCGGGCGTGAGTGCGACGCAAATGAATTGAAAAACCGCGAGCGTGTGCTCGCGGTTTTGTATGGATGCTCGTGTAGAACGAAGATTACTTGCGACGGCGACGCAGCGCGACCAAGCCTGCCGCCGCGAGGACGCCAGCGGCGCCGGGCGTGGGAACCGCGAGGGCGTTGCCGAAGACCCAGTTGCCGATACCCGTGCCTGCGGCGAGGCCACCGACGTTGTCAAACTGCCAGTGAATGCCGCCGTAGATGCGGCTCATGCCGGCTTCGTTCATGGCGTCGGTGAAAGAGCTGTAGTCGCGAGTGCGGCCATCGCCAGTGACCGTGAAGTTGAAGCTATCGCTGCCGACGAAGTTACGGAGAATGGCGGCGGCTGCGCTGCTGAAGGTGCTATGGCCACTGGTGTAGCTTGGGTGGTTGGGTGTGGCGAAAAGCGGGGCCCATGAGGCATCGCCTGCGGTGTTGGCGTTGCCGTCGGTGTCGCCCAGCTGGATGCCGGTTTCGGGCCGCCAGAAAAGTTGCGTGTACTTGGTTTCCCACGCGGTGACGCCGGCGTCAGCGACGGCGAGACCCAGAAGAGCGAAGAGGCGAGAGCTTTGTTCGATGCTGAGGTTTTGTCCGGTCGCGACTTGCTGCGCGACTTTGTTCCATTGGCCCGGGGGAGTAACGGTGTTGCCACCAGCGCGCCAGAGGAAAGCGGTATCGGTTTGATATTGCGTGCGAGTGGTGCTGTTGAGGCTGCCGAGTTCTTTCACTTCGTTGTAGGCGGCGGTGTATTGATCGCTGGTGAGCGAAGGCACGGCGGGCGCGGCGAACTGCGATGAACTGTTCACAACGAAAGGACGAACCGAGCCCCAGTGAGGAAGGATTGCCGAAGCGCTTGCGGGAACTGTGCGCCACGCGCCGGGTTGCGTGCCGTTGGTGAAGGTAACGGAGTTGGTGCTGTTGTCGGTGCTGCGATTGTTCAGCATCGCAAGAGCGGATTGAGAACCGAGCGTGACGCCGTCGGTTTTCGTGATGCCGTTGGGAATGGCGTTGAGTTGTGCGTTAAGGCGCGAGTTGATTTGCGTGACGCGAGTGGGGAAGAGATTGAGCATCACGTCAGCGGCGGCCTGTGCGGCGGCGGCTTCTTTGTTTGTCGCGGTGGGGCAGTTAAAGTACTGCTGATGGCTGCGGAAGTTGCGATCGATGCTGTTCACAGCTTCGAACTGAGCCGTGTGAACCATGGCCATGGCGCGAGCCGCTCGGGGCGGGGCCATGTTGGTGGCTTCGATGGCGCTGAGTAGTTCTTGGTTCCAGTCGACGATGACGTCGGCGTGGGCGGCAGTGGCGAATGCACTAGCGGCGAGAACGAGGCCAGTGGTAATTGAGCGAGTCTTCATGTGTGCAGCCATTCTTTTTCCGACAGATTCCGACGCGTGCGTAGCAAGGCTGCGTGACGGCCATGCGAACGCGAGGTATGGGGAACAGACCACGGATTCGCAAAGTCGCCAATGAACTTGGGGATTGCGTGGGTGTGCGGCTCCCTACAGCACGCGTAGACGTGCCAACTTGACTGGATTGTGGGTGGTTATCTGCCTGTAACGATGTGCAAACCGCATTGCCGCTACGATTGACGCTCCTTCGTATGGATATACAAACCTTTGAAGTTCTGGTAATTGGCGGCGGGCACGCAGGCGTTGAAGCAGCGTGGGCGGCGGCGAATTTGTTACATGGAAACGCGACGGTGGGGCTGGTCACGATTGATCCGTCGAAAATCGGCGTGATGAGTTGTAACCCGGCTATCGGCGGATTGGCGAAGGGGCAGTTGGTTCGTGAGATTGACGCGCTGGGCGGCATGATGGGGTTAGCCACTGATGCGGCGGGCATTCAGTTCAAGATGCTCAACACTAGCAAGGGTGCGGCGGTGCATGGACCGCGTGCGCAGTGCGACAAGTATGCGTATGCGGATGCGGTGCAGTTGCTGATTGGCTCGCGCGAGGAAATTCGTGTTGTGGCGGGCACGGTGGATGCTTTGATAGTCGAAAACGGGCGATGCAGTGGCGCGATTGTGACCAGCGGCGGTTCGCAAGTGAAGCTACTCGCCCGAGCGGTTGTGCTGACGACTGGTACCTTCATGCGCGGGCTGATGCACACAGGTGAGAGCAAAACTGCGGGCGGGCGACACGGCGAAGCGGCGGCACACCGGATCAGCGATTCACTGCGAGAGCTTGGATTTGAACTGGGGCGACTGAAGACTGGCACGCCGCCGCGGTTGAAACGCGACAGCATCGCGTGGCAGGAACTGGGCGAGCAGTTGCCAGATCAGGAACCGTCGCCGTTTAGTGAGTTGACGAATGCGGCTGTTGCGAGGCCGGAGCTTGGGGCTTCGGAGGCTTGCACGGCGTGGTGGCGGCGTGAGTTTGAGACGAGCGGCGAAGCCGTTGCGCACGAGTTGTTGCATGCTTGGCGCGATGATGGATTTGTACAGCGTGTATTTCCACTGCTGCCTCAGGTTTCGTGTCGTACGACGCAGACATCGGGTGCTTCGCACGCGGTGATTCGCGAGAATGTGCATCGTGCGCCTATGTACAACGGGCAGATTGAGAGTGCGGGTCCGCGGTATTGCCCGAGCATCGAAGATAAGGTGATGCGGTTTGCGGATCGTGAAAGTCACGGCGTGTTTTTGGAGCCTGAAAGCCTGCGCAGTGATTGGGTGTATTGCAACGGAATTAGCAGCAGTTTGCCGGCGGATGTGCAAGACAAGATCGTGCGCGGCATGCCGGGTTGTGAGGTCGCGGAGATTTATCGTTATGGATATGCGGTTGAGTACGACATGGTGCGGCCGCATCAGATACATGTGACGGGACAGTCGAAGCTGGTGGCTGGATTGTTTTTGGCGGGGCAGATCAACGGCACGAGCGGATATGAGGAAGCGGCGGCGCAGGGGCTGGTGGCGGGGGCGAATGCGGCGAAGTATGCGCGTGGCGAGTGTGAGTTCGTGTTGGGGCGCGAGCAAGCTTACATCGGTGTGTTGATGGATGATCTGGTGACGAAGACGCCCGTCGAGCCGTATCGGATGTTTACGAGTCGCGCGGAGCATCGGTTGTTGTTACGTGCGGACAATGCGCCGGAGCGATTGACGCATCTGGCGATGGATGCGGGATTGATCGCACAGACACGGCTTGGCACGCGGCGGCGCGAGCTGCATGCGAAGCGCACGGAGCAAGTGCACGCATTGCACGCGATGGTGGATGCAACGGCGGTGAACGGTCAGCCGCTGGAGAAGTTGCTGCGCGGGCAGGCGTTTGAGATCGAGCAGTTCAAGGCTGCGCTGCCGGCAGCGCAGTTTGATGAATCAGTGTGGCGCACGGTGCATGCTGAGCGGCGGTACGCGGCGTATATCGTTCGGCAGCGGGCGGAAGTGAAGCGGCAAGCGGAGATGGAGCACAAGCGGCTGCCGCAGAGCGTGGACTATTTGGCGATTCAGCACTTGCGGCCTGAAGCGAGGCAAGCGCTGCATCGCTTTGCGCCGACGACCTTTGGGCAGGCTGCGCGGCTTGAAGGTATTACACCGGCCGATATTACGTTGCTCAGCGTGTTGATGTCGAAGCGGTGAATGACGCCGCGGTTGACGCGAGCACGCCTTTGCGATGCACAGATGTGATGCGAACCACTGGCATGCCCGCGAGTGTGCCGGGTATGCCTGTCATTTCCACGGACTCGCCTATGAAGTCGCTTGTGGTGGTTGGCAGCGGCTGGGGGAGGATGAGATATGCGATGTCGCCGGAGACAAAGAGCGCGGGGATGCCGTTACCGACGCAGAGCGTGGCGCAGGCTTTGTGGGTTCTGCCGTCGCCGGGCTTCATGGCGCCGAGGTAGCATTTTGCGTCGACGATCTCGCCAGTGAGGGTGAGTGTGGTCGTGTCGAAGATCGGTTGGAGAGGTGGGGCTGGCTGCGGCGTGTTTGTGTTGGTAGAGATGATTTCGAGAGCTTCGAACTCGCCGCGTGAGAGCGACGTGCCGGTGAGTGTGACGCGCTGGCCGGCGAGCGAACCCGCGCGAGATTGGGCGCCGTGCTTGCCTTCTTCGACGAGCAGTGTGATGCGCGGCGTCGGAGAATCTTCGATAAGGAGTGGAACGGGGGCTGCGTAAATCATGCCGGAACGCTGCGTGGGTGTGGTAGTCCATGTGGCGGTGCCGGGGCTGCGCTGCGAGAGGGCGAGGCCAGCGGCGATGAAGAGGAGCGTTGCTGCGAGGCCTGGGATGAGAACGACGAGCGTGCGGCGCGTGGACTGTGGGACGGGGCGATAGCCGACGTAGAGATCGGGCGGTGCATGTTGCGTTTTTTGATCGGTTGTCATGCCGGTCGCTCCGGGGTAGTCGTTTGCGGCGTAGTGCGCACTTGCACGGTGGTGCCTTGGATGCGCACTTCGTACCTGGCGAGTTGCTCGGTGAAGGGGGGCGGGCTTGCGCCAGTTTCGGGAAGATACTGATAGCCGTGCCACGGGCAGGTGATGCAGCCGTCGATGATTGCGCCTTCGCCGATGGGGCCGCCTTGGTGCGAGCACACGTTGGAGATGGCGTGGAACTCGCCTTTATGCTGGAAAACGGCGATGCTTTCGCGATTGCGCGGGCAAACGATCTTCGCGCGGCCTTCGATGAAGTCAGTTGTGTTGGCGACTGACATCCAAGTCGCGGCTTCACGCTCGGCGGCGAGATCAGTTCGGCGCTGCTTGATGGCGGCGGCTGCGTGGAGCATGCTGAGTGTGGCGGCGCCGACGAGAAGCGAGATGGCACCGAGAGTGGTGCGTTCGCTTTGCATTGCACCCAAAAGCACGTGTGCGGTGATAAGCGCGTACGCGATGTAGATGAGCATGTGGAGCGATTTCCACGTTCGAGGCGAGAGCCACTTGAGCCAGAAGTCGTGGCTGGTTGCGGCGAGTGTGGCGAGGATGAGCAGCGCGAGCATGCCCAGCCACTCGAAGGGAAAGCCGCTGATGCTGCGGATATCGCCAGCGGCGAGGATGGCGCGGAGCGGGAAGACGCCTGCGAATGCGCCGTAGAAGAGCGTGGCAAGTGTGGCGTGGAAGGCGCAGACGAGGAAGGTTGCAACGCCGAGGTGTCGGCGGTTGTAGAGCAGTGGGGCGGTGATGGGCCAGAGGCGTGCGAGCGGTCCGATGGCGAGGGTGATGTGCAGCAATGTGAAGCCGCAGACGGCGGTGGCGCGAAGCAGCAGGATTTCGTCGGAGATTGCTTGCGGCGAACGATGTGAGAGTTTGGAGAAAACGAAGAAGGCCGCGATGAAGGCAAAGATGCTCGCGACGAGGATGATGTCGTACGTGCGTTTGTGCGGATTCCACTGCACAAGGCTGTAGGATGCGCTCATGGTGTGCCTCCACTGCCAAGCATGAGCCACGCGGCAGCAGCAAGGGCGCAGATCACGAACAACGCTGGTGCGAAGACGCGGTGGATGGAGCGTTGACGCTGAGTCATTACTTGTGCTCCGTTGGTGTCAAAGCACGCAGCGCGAGCAGAGGCCAGAGCAGTGCAGCGGCGGGCAGCCACATGGTGCGTACGAGCAGCGGGGCGATGCGCGAGGCGTGATCGCCGCGCGGTGCGATGGCGAAAATGAAAATCGGCGCGAAGACCGCGCCGATGCAGAGGTAGATCAGGATTGCGGTAAGGAGCATGCACAGCCCTTGAGCAAGTAGGTTTTGGGTGACTTTATGGATGCTCGAACCTGGTCGCGACGTAGGGCGAGCACGCCTGCCGATGCGACAAAGACGATGACAGCGAGGGCAAAGAGGAAGCCGCCGTCATTCTGAACCACGATACCCAGCGGGCCCAGGTGGCTGGCGATTGCGCCGAGCATGATGCCAATTGCCATGGCTGCACCGATGATGCTGGAGCGAGGGATGAGCAGCAAGATTGCTGCGATCAGTTCGCTCGTGCCAGCGAAGTAGCGGCCCCATGGTTCCACGCCCAGCTTTGAGAAGATGTAGATGGACTCAGGTGCACCAGTGAACTTGAAGAAGAGGGTTTGAAGCAGAATCACAGCGGCGATGACTTGAAAAACCCATGCACCAATGTTTCGGATGCGGCTGGGTGCGGGGATCGCGATTGGTTGAAGTGCGGCTTGCATGAGCGGTTTCCTTTCCATGCTTCGACTGGCAGGGTCGTGTAGTTGGTTGCTTGTGAGCAGGTGTTGGTTACGTGGTGGGGTTACTTGGTGGGCGCGAGCGACTTGAGGGCGGCGAGGATGTCCGCCGGCTCGGCTCGCTTGGTGTAGTCTTCGCTTACGAAGGCGTAGCGAATCGTGCCGTCTTGTGCGATGACATATGTGGCTGCGAGCGGGAGTTCTTCGGACGTATCGCCGTTGAACTTTTCAAGATCGAGCTTGCCTTTGAACGCCGCAGGAAGCTCAGCGGGCAGCTTGTATGCGATGCCGAATTGCTTGGCAACGGCGTTGCCTTTGTCGCTGAGTACGGCGAATGTCAGTTCGTCCTTTTGCTGCGTGGAGAGCGAGTTGTCGGGAGTTTGCGGCGAGAGCGCGACGAGCTGAGCCTTGTACGTTGTCATTTCGGGCAACATCTTCTGGTACTCGCGAAGTTGGATGTTGCAGTACGGGCACCAGCCGCCACGATACCAGGTTGCGACGACCGGGCCCTTTGCGAGCATGCTGCTGAGTGAAACACTTGCGCCGTTAGCATCGGGAAGTGTGAACTCTGGGGCCTTGGCGCCGACTTTGAGGGCGGTGTCGAGCACGCCGCTGCTGCCGACGTCGCGGATGCCTTTGTCGTACAGAGCGATGGTTGTCGCGGGCGCACGTTGCTTGAACGTGGAGCTCATTTCGTCCAGTTGTGATCTGAGCGTTGTGGCAGCAGCCATCGGAGTGCTTTCGGCCATCGGCTTCGCTTCGACCATGGGCTTGTAGGGTTCTTCGCCTGTCAGCTTCTTCCATTGTGCGTCGGCCTTGGCGACTTCGGCGGCGTGATCTTCCTTCTGCCACTTGGCTTGGGTGTCGCCCCAAAAACCGTTGTAGAAGAGATAGACTCGGCCGTCTTTGAAGATGTACTTCTTGGGATCGATCTCGACCTTCTCGCCGTCCTTCATGGCCCACGCGCACCAGCCGCCGTATGCGGGCTCGTACTTGGCGGGGTCAGCGAGGAACGTGTCGCGATTTGCGGTGGTGGCGAAGTGATACACGGCACCTTTGTATTCACTCGTGATGTTGTCTTTGCCTTGCAAAGGTGCGTTCGAGAAGAACGACACGGGGTCGTAGCCCTTGATTGCGAGTTTGGACTTGGCTTCAAGGTTCCACGCGGTGACTGCGCGAACGGGAGCGGCATTCTGCGCGAACGCGATAGGTGAAAGTGCAAGGGCTGCGAGGAGCGTGATGATCGAGCGGTTGGTGAGAGTCATGCGGTTCATATTCAGGTCCTTTCGTTGCTGAAAGTCTGTTGCCGCAGGGGCTGCGTTGGTTTCACTAGGATGAATTCCGCTGCAGATAGATATATGACAAAAAGCAACAACGCCCGAAAGCGGCTGCCTCCGGGCGTGTGGTTTGCAACGACGCGTTGTGGAATCAATCGCCCTTGCTGCGAATGCGATGCATGCTGAACCTTTCGGTTGGCTTACCGTCATCGAATACGATTTCGACGTTGAGTGTGTCAGGCCCGTTGGCGGCATAGGTCACGCTGGTGACGCCGCGAGTGTTGCTGACAGCATCAAAGGTGGCGCGGTTGCCGTTGGTTTCGCGCAGTTTGAAGACGTTGGCTTCGGTTTCGCCCGTGCGAGGATCGAGCGGATTGTGGAAGTGGCGAAGACGCAGGAAGACGCCGTCATCAGCGACGTTGATGTGCGTGACTTCCACGAAGCGACCGATGCCATCGCCACCGATGCGGCGGAAGGTGCCCGCCATGCTCTTGCCGCGAGGGAGCATCCAGTGTTCTTCGTTGAACGGCGTGTTGGGCTTGTCGGTTGCGTCGATCCATGCACCTGCGATGAAAGTGAGCGGCGCGAGCTGCGGATCAGCGGCGGGGAGGTTCGCGGTTTGCGGGTTTGCACGCGGTGCTGAAGTGCAGCCCACGAGCGAGAGAAGTGAAGTTACGGCGAGTGCGATAATGACCGGCTTATGCATGTGGAATGATAGTTGCGAGGTGGATGCGATGCATGCGCTCGAGCTAGTGTGCCGAGAAACATCGCGGGTCGCAAGTGTTGCGGTTGCGACTTCGATACGATGTCACAATGCACCAGTCCGGCCCCATCGTGCTGTTTGACGGCGTTTGCAACTTGTGCAACGCGAGCGTGCAATGGATCATCACGCATGATCGCGACAATGTGTTTCGCTTCGCGTCGTTGCAGTCAGAATTTGCGAAGCAAGAACTTGCACGGCGAGGCGTGAGTGTTTCACTCAGCAGCGTGATCGTGCTTGATGGCGAGCGGCTGCTCTCGCACTCGGATGCGGCAATTGCGGTTGCGGGAGCACTAGGACTACCTTGGTCGCTGGCTCGGGGAGCCAAGATTGTGCCGCGATTTATTCGTGATGGTGTTTATAACTGGATAGCAAAAAATCGCTACCGCTGTTTCGGCACGCGTGATGCATGCATGATGCCGACACCAGAACTGCGTGAGCGATTCCTGGATAGTGATCAAGCTCCGAAAAGAGAATAAAAAACGGCGACAATACTGTCGCCGTTGTTGCCTGCAAGGGTGTCAACACACCAGATCGATGTGCAAACTTAGTCTTCGCGAGGTGCACTGGGAGCGGGCGCATCAAAGTCTCGGCGTGGGCCACGGTCGCCACCGCGATCACCCCCGCCGCGTGGTCCGCGATCATCACGACGTGGGCCGCGGTCACCACCGCGTCCGCCGCGATCGCCACCGCGACCACCACGGTCGCCGCCGCGTCCGCCGCGATCACCACCGCCGCCGCTGCTGCGACCGGATTCCTGCGGCACGTAGACCTCGCCGCGTTCTTCCATGATCACAGCCTTGCGGCTGAGCTTGATGCGGCCTTGGTCGTCAACGAGGATGACCTTGACCTTCACGGTGTCGCCCAGTTTGACGACATCAGTGACGCTTTGCACGAAGCCTTCGGCCAGTTCGCTGATGTGGCACATGCCGTCGGTGCCTGGGGCGAGTTCGATGAAGGCACCGAAGTCCTTCATGCTCACAACCTTGCCTTCGTACACGGTGCCGACCTTGATTTCTTCGCAGAGAGCTTCGATCTCGGTGCGTGCGCCGGCGAGATTGTCAGCGTTTGCGCTGGCAATCTGCACCGTACCGTCATCTTCGACGTCGATGGAGACTTGCCACTTCTCTTGCAGGCCGCGGATCATTTTGCCGCCCGGGCCGATGAGCTTGCCGATCTTTTCGGGATCGATCTTCATGGTGAACATGCGAGGGGCGTACTGGCTGATGTCAGCACGCGGAGCGGGGATGATGCCTTCCATGATGTCGATGATTTCGAGACGGCCGATGCGGGCTTGTTCGAAGATGCGTTTGATTTGCTCGAGGCTGAGGCCGCGAGTCTTGAGGTCAAGCTGAATGCCCGTGATGCCTTCACGCGTGCCAGCGACTTTGAAGTCCATGTCGCCATAGAAATCTTCTTCGCCGATGATGTCGGTGACGAAAACTTCGTTCTTGTCGTTCTCGTCCGCGAATCGGCCAACGCTGATGCCTGCGCAGGTGGCGCGAATAGGGACGCCAGCGTCCATGAGAGCCAGACAGCCGCCGCAAACGCTCGCCATGGAGGATGAGCCGTTGCTTTCGGTCACGTCGCTGACGACGCGAATGGTGTAGGGGAAGATTTCGGGGCTGGGGAGAATTGCGAGCAAGCTACGTTCGGCGAGTGCGCCGTGGCCGATTTCGCGCCGGCCAGGACCGGTGATGCGCTTGACTTCACCCGTCGAGAACGGCGGGAAGTTGTAGTGCAGCGTGAACTTCTTGCTGTATTCGGGGAGCAAGCCGTCGATGATTTGCTCGTCTTTGCCGGTGCCCAGCGTGACAGAGCAGATCGTCTGCGTTTCGCCACGAGTGAAGAGTGCGCTGCCGTGCGTGCGGGCAAGCATGTTGACGGTGCCGGTGATGGGACGAATGTCCTTGGGCGTGCGGCCGTCGGCGCGAATGCCCTTCTCGGCGATGAGCTTGCGCGTGAGCTTCTCATCAAGGCGGCTCATGGCCATCTTCGCCATGGTGCGGTTCTTCTTGCTGTCTTCAGCAACAGCAACCGTGCCATCGAGCTTGACGGAGAAGTGTTCATCGAGCGTCTTCTTGAACAGATCGCTGATGGCGTCGTTGCGTTCTTTTTTGCCCTTGATCTGGCGAAGTTCAAGCAGCTTGCTCTCGATGAGCTTGCGAACCTTCTCGGTGATTTCGGGCGTGGGCAGGTGAAGCTGGCCTTCAACTTTCTTCTTGCCGGCGAGTTTGGTGAATTCTTCGATCATCGCCAGCAAGGGCTTGATGCCTTGCTCGAAGCCGAAGGTCAGGCCGCCGTGGACGCCTTCTTCGCCGACTTCAGCGGCGCCGACTTCGATCATGTTCAAGCCGTCTTTGTGGCCAGCGAGGACGATGTCAACGTCACTGAAATCCATTTGCGTGACGGTGGGGTTGAGGACATATTGCGGGCCATCGTCGGTGTGGATGCGGCCGATGCGGACGGTGGCGGTCGGGCCTTCGTAGGGCACATCGCTGATGGCGAGTGCGGCGTTGGCTGCGGTGCCTGAGAGCACGTCGCTGTCATTCTCGCCATCGTGGCTGAGCACGGAGACTTGGATTTGGACTTCATCGAGGAAGCCATCGGGGAAGAGCGGGCGGATCGGGCGGTCGATCATGCGCATCGTCAGCACTTCGCGCTCGTTGGGGGCGCCTTCGCGCTTGCGGAAGCCGCCCGGGAACTTGCCGGCGGCGCTGGCCTTCTCGCGATAGTCAACGGTCAAGGGGAAGAAGTCGATGCCTTCGCGCGGGTTGCTGCGAACGACGGTTGCGAGGACCGTGGTGCCGCCGTAGGTCGCCATGACGGCTGCGCCGGCTTGCTTGGCGATGACGCCGGTTTCGAGGATGAGGGTGCGGCCGCCGATCTCGCGTTCGAGGCGGATAAGGCCGGTGTTCCAGGGGTACGTGGTTGCCATGATGAGACTCCTACTGCCCGTGTGAGGGCGGGGGAAGCATCAGGCATCGGGGAAAGAAGGCACTGGGGATTGGGCACGAGGCAATAGTGCAAAATGCACATAACCGGTGCGCGAATCACGGCAGAAGCCTTGGCTCAGACAGCGGGCGAGAGGCGTGGTGGGGATGTACCCGATCACGCCAAAGGCCCGATGCCTGAAGCCAAACAGAAAAGGCCAAAACGACTTGACCGAAAAACCAATGAACTGAAAAACAAACCGGCCTCGATCCGGTTGGATCGAGGCCAGGGGTGAGACGACTTACTTACGCAGACCCAGGCGAGCGATGAGCTTCTGGTAGTCGGCGGGGTTGGTACGCGCCAGGTAGCGGAGCAGGCGGTTGCGCTTGCCGACCATGAGCAGCAGGCCGCGCCGGCTGTGGTGGTCCTTCGCGTGGCCACGCTGGGTTTCGCTGCCCTTGAGGTGATTGTTGAGTGCTTCGATTTTCGCAGTCAACATGGCAATCTGGACCTCGGGCGAGCCGGTGTCGGTGCCGTGACGGCGGTTCTTGCTGACGACTTGGAGACGTTCTTCTGCGAGCAGTGCCATGCTTAGCGATTCCTTCTTACGGGAGGAGATAGTAGACGGGGAGTTGGGCGGTGGCAAGCGCGAGATGCAAGTGGTATCAAATGCCGAACAGAGGCGGCGAATTGTCGTTACGGACGAGAGTGGCGGGTATCGTTGGGTGTGACAAAGCCCAAGTCTAAATCCCCCGAATCCCTGACCTTCGAACAAGCCCTCGAAGCCCTTGAAGAAATTTCCCGTCGGATCGAAGCGGGGGAGATTGGGCTCGAAGATTCCATCGCCGAGTATGAGCAGGGCGTTGCGCTCATCAAGCGATGCCGGGAGGTTTTGGCCAAGGCCCAGCAGCGCGTTGATGAGTTGCAACGCAGCGATGAGGCTTGAGTGCTTCTGCGTACTTGCACTGACTCACTTGAACCGTCTCATGTCGAGCCGGCCACACCGCTCGTGGGCAAGCGGAGCTTTGGTGTCCCTCGCTCAATCGCCGCACGCTTGCCTTCGTACTGCGCGGGAAGTTTGAGAGCAGTGCCCAACGTCGCGAGCGTTTCGTCCACCGTGAAGCCCGGTTCATCGGTTGCAAACTCAAACAGCACATGGCCTGGCTCGCGGAAGTAAATCGACCGGAAATAGTTGCGATCTAAAATGGGCGTCACGTGCAGGTCGTTGTCGGCAATGGCCGTCTGCCATTGCTGCTGAGCGGCGAGGTTGGGCGTGCGAAATGCGACGTGATGCACGATGCCCGCGCCGAGTTTGGTGGTTGGTGCATTCTCGGCTGTGATGATGTCGACGACGCGGGCAAACGCAGCGTTGTCACCAGACGCGATAAACCGCTGTCGGCCGTTCTCCGTCCCTGCGCTCGTAAAGCCCATGGCTTGCTGCAAAAGACTTGCGGTATCGGCCGCGTCTTCAAGCGACAACGTGACGCTGTGAAAGCCGCGAAGGGCGTGCGATGCGGGGATGTCGCTGGTCGCAAACGGATCAGCGGCGGGGCCATCATGGAAAACGATTTCGAGGCGCATGCCGTCGGGATCTTCGAAGGCAAGGACGGGATCGCCCAAACGCGTTGCAGCGGTAAAGGGAATTTTGTTTGCCTTCAAGCGATCGGTCCACCACGCGCGAGCGGCAGTGGGGGCGTTGAATGCAGTTGCGACAACGCTACCGGTGCCTTGCACGCCGCGCTTGACGTGGGGCCATGGGAAGAACGTGAGCACGGTGCCCGGCGCGCCGGTTTCGTTACCGAAGTAGAAGTGATACGTGCCGGGATCATCGAAGTTGACGGTGAGCTTGACGAATCGCAGGCCGAGGACTTGCGTGTAGAAGTCCATGTTGCGCTGCGGATCACTCGCGACGGCGGTAACGTGGTGGATGCCGACGATGGGGGCGAGTACTGCGGGTTTGGCAAAGGTGCGAGGCATGGTTGTCTCCTGATTTGCTTGTTGAGACAAGTATCAGATGCCGAGCATTGCGTTTGGTCGCAGCATGATTACTTGCTGGCGGCGAGAGCCTCAACGGTCGGTGGCCGGGGCGGAGCCGGTTATTTATCAGGCAACGCCGTTGCAAACTTGCAACGCCGCACGCCGATGTAGACCAGAGACTCGAAGGTGAAGAGCCCAAGGACAAGGCCGCCAACGACGAGGCCGCCTTGGATGACGACGGGCCAGGAGATCGGGTCGGGGTAGATTGGCGCGATGCTGAAGGTGCCGTTGGGAGCGACGTTGAAGAGCACCAGAATGCTGTAGAGCAGAGCCATCGCAAGCATGGGCAGCGTGGCGAAGAGAATCCAGCCGTAGCTGGCGTGACTGACGATCTGCCACGCAGCTTGCGGCGTGAGTCGCCAGCCGCGTTGGCGTGAGATGAAGCGAATGCCGAAGACTTCGAGCGCGGTAAGACTGAAGAGCAGCCCGGCGCCGATGCAAGCAAGCGCGATCCAGACAACGCCGGTGATGGCAAGCTGCGCGATCACGTCGCGTGCGTGCCCGCCGCGAGATGGATCGCCCACGAGTGCGCCGACCAAGGGATCAATCAAGATTGCTCCGGCGATGAGCAGATTGATCGCAAGCAGCCATCGGCTGGACTTGTTTTCGATGCGAAGCTGATCGAACGTTCGCTTGGGGTGTCGCATCGACCATGCTGTGCGCAGCCATGCGGTGATGCCGTAGCGCTTTTGAAAATTGGCATGGTGATAGAACTTTTGCCAATCGGTGCCGGTGCGATGCGTCGGGAGCGAAGTCGCGATGGGCCGGCCGCATTCGGGGCAATTGCCTGGTGGAGCGAGGTTTTGGGCGGCGTTGCCGTCCGCGAACTCGCCCGGGCTTTCGATGAGGCCTTCGAGCAAGTAGCCGCACGATTCGCAGAGGAGCGTGTGCGGAGAGATGGGCTTCATAGGAAGACTCTACGCGGACGAGAGAGCCGCAGTTCGCGTGAAGGTTGCATGGTGTGAACGAAAACAGCTTGCGCGGTGTGCGCAAGCTGTTGATGTGATGAGTGACAATCCGACTTAGATGAGCAGATCACGTGTCCAATTACGCGTCCAGCATCTCCGCCAGCAGCCGTACGCCCCAACCTGTCGGGCCATCGATGAACATGCCCGCGTTCTTTTCGACCGCGTGGACACCCGCGATGTCGAGGTGGCACCAGGGGATATTCTCTTTGACAAAGTAGCTGAGGAAGGCCGCGCCTTGGATGGGGTGGGCTTTGCGATTGGGGTTGCTGTTGATGATGTCGGCGACGGGGCTCTTCATCATTTCGCGATATTCAGTGTGCATGGGCAAACGCCACACGCGTTCGCCGCTGATGGTCGCGGCGGCTTCGACTTGTGCCCGGAGTTTGTCATCTTCGCAGAACATGCCTGCGTAGGTGCTGCCAAGGGCGACAACCACGCCGCCAGTCAAGGTGGCAAGGTCGATGATGCAGGCGGGATTGTCCTTTTCGCAGGTGTAGCAGAGGGCATCAGCGAGGACCAGCCGGCCTTCGGCGTCGGTGTTAGTGACTTCGACCGTGACGCCGTTGCGATAGGTGAGCACATCGTCGGGGCGGTAGGCTTCGTCGCTCAGGCTGTTCTCTGCCGCGGTCAAGTACGCGATGACGCGCTTGTTTGGCTTGATGACCGTGGCGATCGCGTGCATGGCACCAAGCACCGCGCAGCCACCGTCTTTGTCGCGCTTCATGCCGACCATGCCGTTGTTGATTTTCAGCGAAAGCCCGCCGGTGTCGTAGGTCACGGTCTTGCCGATGAGGACGACGGGCTTGCCCTTGCCGCCACCCTTAGGCGTGTACTCAACGCGGATGAGACAAGGCTTGTTTTCGCTGGCTTTGCCGACGTTGATAAGGCCTTCGCACTTTTCACGCACGAGTGCATCGTCGCGAAAAACGGTGCATTTCATGCCGGTTTTACGCGCGAGCTTGGTGGCTTGGTCGGCCATGAAATCAGGCGTCGCAACATTGGGCGGGCTTTGGCTCAGCGTGCGAGCAAAGTTGGTGCTCTCGGCAAGACCAAGTCCACGATCCACGCCAGTTTCGAATTCGGCGTCGGCAAACTGCATCGCGAGCTTCGTGCGTTTGGGGTCGGTGGTGGCTTTGCCGCGGAAGACATCGCACACCCAGCTAAGCAGCCCCATGCCTTCGCCAAACGCGCTACCGGCGGCGAACGCGTCAACCTTCGTTTGAGCAAGTGGTGCCGCAATATCAACGCGAAGCGTGGAAGCTTTCACAGCGGCCATCTTGCGGCCAATGCCGGCAGCAACCGCGCGGAACGTGCCTGCGTCGAGTTTGGTCTTGTCACCCAGTCCAACGACGAAGACGCGCTCATAGCTCTTGCCTGGAAAGGCTTCAACCACGACTCCTGCTTCGCCCGTGGCTTCGGTACGTTTGCTGGCGGCAAGTGCTGCGCCCGAGGCATCTAGAGATGCAGACTTTCTATCAAGCGGCTCGCCCTTGAAGTGAGCGAGGACGAGGACTTGGGCGGCTCCTTTACGAGCAATAGTGATGTCGTCAAACATGCGTGAAGTTCCTTTCAGGTGAGCGGAGAGGATAGCCGAGGCAGGGCGAAACGTGATGTATGGGACTGGCTTTCGCAGCCTTGGCTTTCGCACGAGCCGCCATCGCTTTCGCACGAGCAGGTCTGTTGGTTACACTCGCACATGACGGATCAAATCGGCGAGCATCAACAGGCGTTTCAGCGGTGCATCAACGCAGCGTGCGGAGCGAGATACGACATTCGTCACACGCTCGTGGCGTGCAAGGCATGCGGCAATCTGCTCGATGTCGATTATGACTGGTCGCGATTTCCGTATCGCAATTGGACCGGCTTTGAGCAGCGCAGCACCACCACTGGTCCTCGTTCGGCGGCGGGCGTGTATCCATCAACGCCTGCGATGCTCGATTTTTCAGGCGTGTGGCGATTCCGCGATTTGATGCCGTTTTACGGCGATGAGCGGCACATCGTGACTATTGGCGAAGGCCGAACGAATTTGCAGCGGGCCGATCAGTTGGCGAATGTGATTGGCATGGACGCGGGCAATTTGTTCTTGCAGTATGAGGGTTTCAATCCGTCGGGGAGTTTCAAAGACAACGGCATGACGGCGGCATTCACGCACGCGAGAATGGTGGGAGCCAAGCGAGTGGCGTGCGCGAGTACCGGCAACACGAGTGCGGCGTTGGCGGTGTACGGCACGCTGACGGGCATGCGTTGCTACGTGTTCATCGGCGATGGCAAAATTGCGTACGGCAAACTGAGCCAGGCACTCGAGTATGGCGCGACGACGCTGCAAGTGGCGGGAGACTTTGACGCGTGCCTCGCACGCATTCGTTACATCGCCGAGCAAAGGCCCGAAGTGGGCGTGTACTTGATGAACTCTGTTAATCCGTTTCGGCTCGAAGGACAGAAGAGCATCATGTTCCGCGTGCTTGAGGGATTGAACTGGGAAGTGCCCGATTGGATCGTGGTGCCGGGCGGAAATCTTGGCAATTGCTCTGCCTTTGGCAAGGCATTCATGGAATTGCACGCGCTGGGGATGATCAAGAAAGTGCCGCGATTGGCGGTGATTCAAGCCGCGGGCTCGCGCACGTTGGATCGGATTTATAACGACCTGGGTGTGCGATGGGAGCCCAAGGGTGCATCTGCTGGCGGTCAAGTGATCGAAGGCCTGAGCACGTTGCGCGGCACGTGGGACATGGCAGAAGTTGACGGCGAGTATGCCCGCATGGACGCTGCTAACGAGCGAGCCCACACAATCGCGACCGCTATCGAGATCAATCGGCCCGTGAACTTGCCCAAGGCTCTGCGAGCGCTGCACGCGATGAACGGCGTGGTGCGCAGTGTGGATGATCACTGTATCGTGGAGCACAAAGCCCTTGTAGGTCGATATGGGTTTGGTTGCGAGCCGGCGAGTGCCGCAAGCGTGGCGGGGGCGCGAGTGCTGCTGCGTGAGGGAGTCATCAAGAAGCATGAACGCGTGGTCTGCATCTTGACCGGTCACGTGCTCAAGGATCCCGATGTGACTGTCGCGTATCACACCGGTATGAGCAAAAAGGAAGGCGGCAAACGGGGCGATGCGTCGCGAGACGTGCATATTCCGCTGGGTTGCAGCGTCAATCGGCCGATTCGCGTGCCTGATGATCTTGATGCAATCTTGAAAGTGATGGAAGCATGAGCGATGAATCGACAGCAGCAACGCATGTACCAATGACCAGCAGCGGCACCCTCGCGCTGGATGTGAACGGTTTGGTCAAGAGCTACGCCACACTCACTGCGGTGCGCGGACTTGGCTTTAGCGTCAAACCGGGACAGGTTTTGGCGATGGTTGGCCCGAACGGCGCGGGTAAGACCACGACCATGCGATGCATCGCGGGCATTTTGCCAGCCACGCGCGGCACTATTGCTGTCGGCGGATTCGATCTTGAAAAACAACCGGTAGAAGCCAAGCGGCGCGTGGCGTACGTGCCCGATGATCCCAAGTTGTTTGACAATTTGACTGTGTGGGAACACTTGGAATTCATCGCCGCGGCGTACGAACTCAAGCAGTGGCAGCCCATCGCGGACTCGTGGCTCGAGCGGTTCGAGCTCACACCCAAACGCGACACGCCTACCAGCGAACTATCACGCGGCATGCGGCAAAAAATCGCGGTGATCGCGGCGTATGTCCGCGAGCCCGCGTTCATCATGCTTGACGAGCCCATGACCGGCCTAGATCCGCGTGGCATTCGCACGATGAAGGACAGCATCCGCGAAAGATCGCGAGCCGGTGCTGGCGTCATGCTCAGCAGCCACTTGCTGGCACTTGTCGAAGATTTGTGTGACGCCTTGCTCATCATGCACAAAGGACAACTCGTCTTCTTCGGCACTGTGATGGAAGCGCGTGAGCGATTCGGCGTTTCGCAAACCGGCGATTCATCGCTCGAGGACGTCTTCTTCCGAGCAACCGAAGGTGCCGCGAACGCGACAGCCATCGCGTCTGTTGACGTCTTAACGCCAGCGAGCGACGCCACCAACACGACCGGTGGCGGCAACGCATGAACCTGCTCGTCCACAAGTCCATGTGGCTGCTCATATGGCTGCGCTTCAAAGGCTGGCTGAGAGCGCAGTTCTCAGGCAAGAGCGTGATGCGACTTGTCGGTGCCGTCGTTGGTGCTGTGGTCTTTTTGCTCTGGATGCTCAATGCTGTCATGTGGCCCGTACTGACGGGGCGGCGATCCTCAAAGCTCCTGACGACAACGCCAGAAGATGTGATCAACTTCGCTTCGCTGGGCCTGGGTGCCATCACCGCGATGACGTTGATCTTTGGCGGCGGAACGAAATTGATGACGTTTCGGCCCGCAGAACTCGACTTTGTAGTGCCCGGGCCTTATTCGCCGCGGACGCTGATCAACTACAAACTGCTGACCTTGTTTGCGTCCGGACTTTTCTCGGGCATCTTCTATTCCATCTTCTTTGCTCGTCACACGGGGCACTTTGTCAGTGCGTTTGTCGCCGGCGTGCTTGCAACGTTGTTCGCAACACTCGCCGGCATCACGCTCGGACTGGTTGGAGAGATTAGCGGTTCGCGCAAGTTGCTTGTGTTGGGTGTTGCGCGTGGTGCAATCGCGGCGGGTGTCGCTTGGATCGTGTATCGCTTTGTGATTGCTGCTCGCGAGGCGCAGGTTGCTGCGGTTCAAGCAGCCGAAGCGGCGGGCACTGACGGCGCGAAGCGTTTAGAAGCGATGAACGGCGCGATCAGCGTGCGAACTCGTGTGGCCGGAGTGATGGAAGAGACCATCGTGTCGGTGCTCACGCTTCCGTTCCGACCGTTCGGAAATCTGTTCGCTGCGAGCACATTTGCGCAGGCTTGTTTGTGGGCAAGCGTGTGCGTGATCATGGTGGTCGCGTTGTGGTCAGCAATCGTGTTCATGCAGCGAGCCTGGCAAGAAATGGCTGTTCGCGTGAGCGAACAAACCGCCAAAGCCGCCGAAAAGATGGTAAAGGGAACACGCGAACGCGGCACGCTCAGCAAGCGGCTCGCAGCGTTTGCTCCGCAGCTTCAATGGATGGGACCGACTCGTGCAATTGCGAGGCGGCATTTGACGGCCAGTATGCCGATGGTCATTTTCGCGCCGCTGCTGGGTGCAATGGTGCCGCTGGCCCTCAGCTACATGGTGCGAACTTCTGAAGACACGCAGGCTCCGGCAATCATCGGCGCTATCGCGGGGTTCGGCATGCTCCCTGCAGTTATCTTCATAGCACCGGCACTGTTGCGCATGGACTTTCGCAACGACCTCGATCACATCGAAACGCTCAAGACCTTGCCCTTCTCCGCAACGCGACTGGTCAGCGCGCAGTTGTTCACGCCGTTGCTGGTATCCACGTTGATGGCGTGGGCACTCGCGGGAGCAGCGATGTTCGTCGGTCGCGAGGCGATACTCAAGCATATCGATTTGGGAGTCGTCGTGCTCGTTTTCGCGGCGATGCCCATCATCATCTTGATCGTGCTGTGCATCGACAACGCCCTGTTCTTGCTCGTTCCGGAACGACCGATGCAAGCCAAAGGCGTGAATGTCGCCGTCACCGGTAAACGCGTGTTGACGATGGCGGCTAGATTGCTCACCTTCGGCATCACGCTCGCGCCAGCTGCGCTGCTTGCGTGGCTCGTGTACTTCTTCAGCGATAGTCTTTTCGCTGCGGGCGTGACGGCATTGGTCATCGCCGGCGGGGCCGCCATCGCGGGTGTGCTGCTGGTTGCTTGGACCTTCCGCCGATTCGACGTTTCACGCGATATGCCTGAATGATCGCGAGATGTCTCGCAGATCAATCTGCGGGCACGCAGCGACCCTTGCTCCAATCACGCAGCCACTGAATCTTCTCAGCCATCGTCACACTCAGCGGCGGGCTGGATTCAAGCACGCGCTCAACCATCGCCGTCGTCAGGCTCGTCTTCGCGAAAGTCGCATCGATGTGCGCACTCACGATTGCTTGCTCAATCTCCGCGCCGCTGAAACCTTTACTGTTGTCTGCAAGCCGAGCGATGTCGAACAACTCAGGCTGATAGCCGCGTTTCTTGAGGTGAATGCGGAAGATGACTTCCCGCACGCCCTGCGTTGGAAGATCAACAAAGAAAATCTCGTCAAACCGCCCTTTACGCAGCAACTCCGGCGGCAGCGCCTCGATGTCGTTGGCAGTCGCAACCAGAAACACGTGGCTCTGATGTTCCTGCATCCATGTCAGCAAACTTCCAAACATCCGGCGTGAAGTTCCGCCATCGTTGCTGGTACTGCTCGCACTCGCAAAGCCTTTTTCGATCTCGTCGATCCACAAAACCACCGGTGCCATCGCCTCGGCTTGCTTGAGCGCATCGCGCAGATTGCGTTCGGTCTCACCAACGTACTTGTTGTAAAGTGCACCGGGATCAAGTCGCATCAGTGGACGCTTCCATGCCGTCGCGATGGCCTTCGCGGCAAGACTTTTGCCCGCGCCTTGCACACCCAGCAGGAGCAATCCGCGCGGCGGTTTCTCTGTCTTCGTGCCAAAGAGGGCCTCGCGCTTGCGCAGCCAGTCCTTCATGTTTGCAAGGCCACCGATGTCGTCGAGCGACGCTGGCGATTCGACAAAATCAAGCACGCCCGCATCTTCAAGCAGTTTGCGTTTGGAGCGCTGAATCGTCACGAGATCCTTCTCGTTGAGTTCCCGGTCATCCATGATGCAAGTGGTAATGACCTGCCGAACCTGCCGACGCGTCAAGCCACGCAGATTCAGCACGATCTGATCAAACAACTCGCGCGTGATGGTCGCTTGCACAGGCCGCTCTCGCTTGTGCATCTGAATCGTTTCTTTGACCAGATCGCCAATCTCTTCGTCGCCCGGCGCCGCTATGTCATATCGCACGCTGCACGCACCAATGACAGCGGGCACTGTGTCCTTGTGATCGATCATCACAATGCAACTGGTCGCCCGTTCGCTGCTCGCGTACGTCTCGTAAAGATCGCGCAGTGCACGCAGCGTGGCAGGCTCGCCCAAGTGATCCGCCATGTCAAGCAAAATCAGCATCGTCGAGTCTTCAAGCCTATTGCGCGCATGCGCGAGCGCGGCGGCTGGATGCATGGTGTCGGCAATTGGTTTGTCGCCCGCCATCGTCGCCGGCGTGATGCCAGTGGTCACCGTCCACGCGAACGGCGTCATGTTCATGCTCAGGCCAGCTTCAACGGCAAGCGCAATGGACTCGTGCTCCTCAGCCGTGACGATGCGAACCAGCCGGTGACGAGCAACAAGAAGTTGACGAAAGCGTTGTGGGTTCAAATGATGGCCCCTTCGAAAAGTTGCTAGTTATTGCGAATCATCGTACCAGCTTGCAAGTGCCATCGCGACAGTCTCTCGGTCGCCAAAGACGCGTTGTTCGCGAGCCACGCGTTGTATCATCCCGCATGACGACCCCCTCGCCCCATGCCCCGCAGAATCTTCACGCCCCTTGGCGGCTTGATTACCTGGAATCGATGGGGCAAGCCGAGAAGAAGGCTGGACCACCGCCTGCGGGCAGCGGATCGTTTTTGCTTGACTACTGGAATGAACCCGCGAAGGACGCTGCCAATCACGTCATCGAACGCAGCACGCATGGGCTGATTCTGCTGAACAAGTATCCGTACGCGAATGGTCATTTGCTTGTGGCGCTAGGTGATGCTCGCCCAACATTGCTCGATTACGACGCGTCCCAGCGAGCCGAATTGTGGAAGCTCGTCGAGCGAGCCACGCAACTGCTGCAACACACGCTCGAGCCGCAAGGCATCAATATCGGCATCAATCAAGGCCGAGCCGCCGGTGCGGGCGTGCCGCAACACTTGCATGTCCACCTCGTGCCAAGGTGGGGCGGCGATGTAAACTTCATGACTACCGTCGGGCAAGTTCGCGTACTGCCGGGCAGTAACGAAGCGATGTGGAAGCGGTTTGTGGAAGTCGCAGGGGACACCAAAACTAACGCATAGGCTTATGCGTGCCTCAACTTTCCATCGCGCCCAACGAAAACATCACGTACAAGGTCTTGCATGAGGACGAGCATGTTCTTGTCGTCACCAAGCGCAGTGGTCTTGTGACGCTACCTGGTCTCGGTCACGAAAAGGACAGTCTGCTCAATGGCCTCTTCGCCAAGTGGGGGCCCACGATGCAGAATCTGGGTGCTAAACGCGGCTACGGCTTGCTCCATCGCTTGGATAAGCCAACCAGTGGTTTGATGATCGCCGCGCTCACCAAGTCGGCGTATGACGTCCTGCGTGAAGCGTTTGATTCTCGCACGATGGGCAAGTTTTACTGGGCTGTTGTGCAGGGCGAACCCAAACGCACCGAAGGCGTGGTGTCACTGCCGATTGTCGAGTATCAAGGTCGAACAAAGTTTGATCGCACGCCCGGCCAGAAAAAGAAAATGGCTCGCGTCTCAAACAGCGGCGCACCATCTCAAACGGCGTATCGCGTACTCGCAACCGGCAAGGGTGCGAGTCTACTCGAATGCCGAGCAATCACAGGCCGATTGCACCAAGTCCGCGTGCATATGGAAGCGATCGGCTGTCCGATTCTCGGCGATGAGTTTTACGCGAATCACAACATTCAATCAGCTGCACCGCGGCTTGCGCTGCATGCCCATCGCGTGGTCTTTGCTCATCCGGTGACGGGCGAACGCATCGACATCCGTTCTCCCTGGCCGTCTGATTTGCGAGCCACGCTCAAGCGAGTTGGCATTGATCGCCCAGATCTGCCTGCGCGATAAGCTCGCGAGCAAATCACGAGTGGATCATGACTCTCAGCGCGAGTCGCATCACCAGTCAAGCGTCCCCAACCAAGCTTTCGCGAGGTCAGGCACTGCCACGTGCACATCGCCGTCACGCCACGTCAGTTGGCCCGAGTCATTGAGCGTTCCAAGCGAGGAACATTCGATACCCGCCCTGTTGCACGCTGACATGATCTCACTGACGCGTGATGTTTCAACCTCAACTACGTATCTGCTGTGATCTTCGGCGAACGCAAACGCAATCGGTGCAATATCGCCAAGCACTGGCGAAAGATCGGCCCCGATGCGTTGCCTGCTTTCGTTATCACCCGCGATGAGCATCTCAGCGACCGCCGTCAGCATGCCACCTTCACTGCAATCATGCGAGCTGGTGACCAGTTCCTTCGCAATCAGTTCTGCCACCAGTTTCGCCGTCGCCGGACTCTTGACCAGATCAACGCGCGGCATATCGAACATGCCGAGCTTGTACTGCGCTTGCAGCAAACTACCCCCCAATTTGCCAGTCGTGCCGCCAATGAGCAGCAACGCATTGCCCGGTCGCTTCGCATCCATGCTGATGCACTTGCTGACATTCTGTACAATCGCCATGCCGGTGATGAGCAGCGTGGGTGGAATTTCAATGATTTTCTGCACGCCCGTCGCGGGATCGGTGTAGCGAAGTTGGTTACTCAAACTGTCTTTGCCGCTCACAAACGGTGTGCGATACGCCATCGCGCCGTCATAACACGCAGCAGCCGCGCGAACGAGTGCGCCGAAGTTCTCCGGCTTGTCGCAGCTCGCCCAGCAGAAGTTATCCAGAATCGCGATGCGGCTCGGATCAGCACCGACGCACACCAGATTCCGCACGCATTCATCGATGCTCGCAAGCGTCATCCAGTACGGATCGCCGCCGAGTGCAACGTCGCCAAACGGATTCTGCAATCCTTGTGAAAGTGCAATGCCACGCGATGAACCATGCACGGGCGTGATCACGCTTGCGTCGCCGGGTCCGCGCGTCTTGGGTCCCACGAGCGGCTTGAGCACGCTCGCACCCTGCACTTCGTGGTCGTATTGGCGAATGATCCAGTGCTTGCTTGCGATAGTGGGGTGGGCAAGCAGCGTGAGCAACGACGCAGCGATCGGATGCGCAACCGGAGCCGCGGCAGCAGAACGCGTCGCTGAACTACCAACATGCCACACAGCCTCGCGCGTAGGGTTCGGCAATCCATCATGAATGAAGTCCATCGCGAGTCGACCGACTTCATGGCCCTGATACGTCAAAACAAGCTCGGCGTTGGCAGTACCAAACTCACCCAGATCGCAAAGCTCCACGCCCTCTTCATCACAAATCGCCCGCAAAGCAGCAACATTCCCCGCAGGCACCGCAAGCACCATCCGCTCCTGTGCTTCGCTGATCCAAATCTCGTCATATCGCAAACCTGCATACTTGAGCGGTGCATTCTCAAGCGTCACGCGTGCGCCCAGCTTGCTGCCCATCTCTCCAACGGCCGACGAAAACCCGCCAGCGCCGCAGTCCGTCATAGCCGTATAGAGGGGCTTGCCGCCACTATCACGAGCACGCATGATCGCATCAAGCACGCGTTTCTCTTCGATCGCGTTGCCGATTTGCACCGCGTGAGAAAACTCAGTCGCGCTCGTGCTCTGCAACTCGCCGCTGCTGAAGGTCGCTCCGTGAATGCCGTCGCGCCCTGTGCGTCCGCCCAACGCGATGATCCTGTCGCCCGCTTGCACCTTGCCATGCACGAGCGCGCGCGGAATAAGCCCGATGCATCCGCAGAACACCAGCGGGTTGCCCACGTATCGATCATCAAAGAAAACGCCGCCCGAAATCGTCGGAATGCCCATCCGATTGCCGTAGTCGCGCACGCCCGCGACAACATCGGCAAGCACGCGGCGCGGATGAAGAACGCCGGGGGGAAGTGCCGAAACGCTCGCTTGATCGGCTGGCGAAGTAGCTTGAGTCGCCTCGCGCCAATGCGTCGGATGAGCCACACAGAACACATCAGTACTCGCGATGGGCTTGGCACCCAGCCCCGTACCGATCACGTCACGAATGCAACCGCCGATGCCCGTCGCCGCCCCGCCGTACGGCTCGATTGCGCTGGGCCGATTATGCGTCTCGACCTTGATGCACACACCCCAGTTGTCGTCAAACGCGATGACGCCCGAGTTGTCCTTGAACACACTCAGAGTCCAATCAATCCCACTCGCGATAAGTTCATGCGTCGCTGCCGCAACCGTCCGCTTCAGCAGATTGTCAATACTCAGCGAGCCATCAGCGTTCTGCACAAACCCCGGACGCTTCGTGGCAAGCAGCGACGGCGTCAGTCCCCCCTCGTTCGCTCGTTCGCCCGTTCGCTCACCCGCCATCTCCCTATACCGCACCGTCGCCTTCAGCGTCTTGTGTACGCAGTGCTCGCTCCAAGTCTGCGCGAGCGTTTCCAATTCAATATCCGTCGCATCGCGCCCCAGCTTCTGGAAATGCCCCCGAATCGCCTGCATTTCCTGCAAATTCAGAAACAGGTGCCCATCCTTGCTGAGCTTCGCAAGTCCCGCGTCATCTAGCCCGCGGATGGGCACTGTGACGAGCTTGAACGCATAATCATGCCCCTTGGGCAACTCGCTGGGCGTCCATGTACCGCCGAGAATCTGGTGAATGGCAGGATTGCCCAACGCACTTCGCGCAAGTGCTTCAGCCTGATCGTTCGATATGCCGCCAATGTCATATCGCACGCCAGTAGTCACGTGCGCCGACACACCTGTCAGGTCCGCAATCGCCTCGCGCACACTCTGGGCCGCTGGGTCCATCACCCCGGGCAATGGATGCACTTCAATGGTCGCGCTCGCCATCGCTGCCAGCGATGTGCCAATGCTCGCAACTTCAACAACCGGATCCGCGAGCAGTTTGTGCATCACGTTTGCAAGCTGATTGTTCGAAAGCGCGGCTTCAATCAGATACACACGCGCACTTCGCACCTGCGAAACCGCGTATCCCAATCGGCGTGCTTTGCTCGCCGCAACATCCGCGCGCGGATCAAGCAATCCGGGCTTGGTGCGCACTTCAACGCGATGAACGGTTGCAGGAGCGATAGACGAAACGGTGGGGGAGGTGGCTGGGCTCACGAGCCATCGTACTCGGACGCCGCGCGGACGTCGCGTCACGCTCGTTAAGGATTGACCGGTTGCAGAAGTGGCTCAACCGATTCGGGCGGCGGTTGATTTCGCAAAAACCACGTCACCGCTTCCGCAAAAATCGCTTTCATGCCGCTGCCGGTTGGTTCGCCCGGCTGCGTGAAGCCATGATCGGCACCAGCAACGCGGCGCACAACCGCCGTCCGTCCCTTGCTCGCAAGAATCGCAAGTCCCGCATCAAAGCTCGCAATCGGAACAGCGGGATCGGCAGTGCCATGAGCCAGAAAGAGCTGCGTGCGTGGATCGGTCGCAAGCAAGCTCTCAACCGGACTTACCGCCATGAAACTCGACCACCGCTTATACGGATGCCCCCATGCGGACTTGTCAATCGCTCCAGGATCACGCTGAATCGCCGCCCACGTGTTGTAGATTTGCTGCACACGCTCGTTGCGTGCATCCACGCTCTCGCCGGGCGTTCGCTCGGCCCACGCCAACTGCGTCATGTCAAAAAGTTGCGTGATGCCCGCACCCGCGAGGCACGCCGCATGCGTCACGATATCGGGATTCGCCTGCGCCACATACGCCGCCATGTCCGCGCCCTCGCTATGGCCTAGCACCAACACGCGCGATGGATCAATGCCGGGCAGTGCAAGCGCCTGACGCAGCGCCGCGCTCAACGCCGCCGACCACTCCTGCGGCGTGTGCTGTGATTTGAACGTATCGCTGCACGGATCGCCCGCACCCGGCGCTTGCGGATTATCCAAGTAGTTCACGCCAGGTTTCTCAACCGCCAACACACGCACTTCGCCACCAAAATCGCGACGAACCAGACTCTGCAGACTGCCAGCAATGTGAGACATTGCGTTGGGTGCATCCGCCGATGCAGGCACAGACTGCCACAGCGAGTTGCATCCCGAGCCCTGAATAACCAGCACTAGCGGCCGCTTGATGACACTGTCTGCCTTGTCAGTTGCGGGCGGGGTCGAAACGTAGTACGTAATGACCCGGCCCAGTTCATCCGGCGTCTCGAATCGATCAAACGAAATGCCCAGGTCCTTACCAGTCGCAACCGGCACAACAGCGAGTACGCTCGATGCGGACGCAGACGAGTGCCCGGGGGCTGCCGAGTCCGCCGGTTGAGAGCCAACTAATCCACATGCCACCGTCGTACACAGAAGTATGTTGTGCAACATGTGTTCGTCCTCCAAAGTTCTCCGCCAAGATGCGTGCGCACCCAAACTCCGTCATCGCAAGTGCCAAACAACGCGTCGCCGTCGCGCGATGCCACCAAGCACGCGTGAATCACACCCGAGCCACTTCGTGCTTGATCTCACCCGCAACCAGCGTGAGCACGCTCCGGCCTTTCATCAAACGCCCCGCATATGGCGTGTTCTTGCTCTTGCTCGCAAGCTTGTTCGCAGCACAAGTCCACTCCATCGACGGATCAAACACGCTGATATCCGCCACACCATTGACGCCAAGCTGCCCGATGCCCATGCTCTCAAGATTGCACAGCTTTGCAGGTTCAATCGTCAGCATCGCGACCAGCCGCAGCCAATCGATTGCCCCGCTGCTCACCAGCGTTTCCACATAAATCGGCAGCGCGGTCTCCAGCCCAACCATCCCAAACGGCGCTTCCTCAAACGGCAGTGCTTTCTCATCCGCACTATGCGGCGCATGGTCAGTCGCAAGAATCGTCACCGTGCCATCAACGACTCCCGCGATGAGTGCCTCAATATCCTTCTTCTCGCGCACCGGCGGGTTCACTTTCCCCAGCGTGTTGTAATTGTCGCAAACGTCATGCGTCAAAACCAAGTGATGCGGACTGACCTCCGCCGTCACCGGCTGCCCGCTCGCACGCGCCCGCCGAACAATCTCCACGCTCTCACCACTGCTCATGTGCTGCACGTGATACCGGCAATTCACCCCGCGATTCAGCCGCAAATCGCGCTCGATGATGATTTCTTCAGCCGCCCGTGGCCATCCCGCCAGTCCAAGTCGCATCGAGACCGCTCCGCCATGCATCGCGCTGCCGCGAGTCATCGTCGGTTCTTGACAGTGCTGCATAAAACAGCAATTCGTACTCGCAACCGCGCCCAGCACACGCGACATCATCCCCGCCGTCGGAATGCAGTCGCCGTCATCAGTAAACGCCACCGCGCCAGCTTCGCGAAGCAGCGCAATCTCCGTGAGTTCCTCTCCCTTGCGACCGCGCGTCACCGCCGCCGTCGAGAACACCCGGCACATCGCAGTCTGCGCCGCCCGCTGCTGCACCCACGCCAAGTTCTCCGGCGTGTCAAGCGCGGGACTGGTATTAGGCATGCACACAACAGTCGTAAACCCGCCCGCAACCGCCGCCGCAGTGCCAGTTGCAATCGTCTCCTTGTGCTCTTGCCCCGGTTCACGCAAGTGCACATGCGGATCAACCAGCCCAGGCATCACCACGCATCCACCAACATCAACCACCCGCGCCCCACTCGGCGGCGAAAGCCCATTGCCAATCGAAGCTACCACTCCACTGACAACAACCACGTCCGCGATCTCATCGCGACGCGAAGCCGGATCAACAACTCGTCCACCACGCAGAAAAAGTGCTTGCATGCAAGTCGAGGATACCCGCGCATCAGCCGCAAGCATTGACGAAGCAGTCGACGCCGAAAATTCGAACTCCGTTTGCTCTAATCGTCCAGCGCCATCAACAACAACCCCACGGCTACCCAACCCGCAACGACCCGCCTACCATCATCATTGGATTCTTCGGGGTGTAGCGCAGCTTGGTAGCGCGTTTCGTTCGGGACGAAAAGGTCGCAGGTTCAAATCCTGTCACCCCGACTTGTTTCAGAGTAAAGCCCTTCGATGACCACATCGAAGGGTTTTCTCGTTGTGGTCACGAGACTTACGCCATCCAGAAGGCGGTTAAAGCACTTGCTCTTCGAGGTCAGTCCGAGGACTGCGTTGGCCTGGATGTTGTCGGGATTTGAACTTTCTGCCATGAAACGGCCGCCCATCCAACCTGTATTTCACGGTGCAATGTCAGTGAGGCCAAAACACATGCCATGCCTACGGCTAGCGAGCTGAGAAGCCGCCGCGAGGATTCACCGTGCGGTCGAAACGACCTCTCGGCGGCCCATCGTGACCAAATGCCCAAGAGCGCACCCTGCGCAGCCGCACGGGCCGGGCACCGGCGAATAGGCATAGATGCCGCGCGCGGGCTGTTGTTCTGCGATGTTGTCCTGCTGTATCGGCGGGAGCTTAGGGAGTGCGCTTGCGCCGATCTTCGTCGGCGTCGCGTCGGCCTTGTAGATGCTCTTGCCGCCCTTGATGGTCTCGACCACGGTCAGTTCGTCCAGGTCCTCGATATTGACCGCAAACGGGTCGCCCGAGAGCACCACAAAGTCCGCGACCTTGCCGGTTTCGAGCGATCCCTTGCTCTTCTCCTCGAAGTGCTGGTACGCGCCCCAGATCGTCAGGCTCTTGAGCGCGTCGTTCACGCCGATGCGTTCGTCGGCACCCAGGATGTCGCCGCTGCGGGTGCGGCGCGTTACGACCGACGAGAGAATGCGAATCGCGCTGGGCTGCGCGACCGGCGAATCGTGGTGCTGCGTGAAGATCATGCCGCGGCGGAGCGCGGACTGGGCGGGACTGATTCTCTCGGCGCGGGCCGGGCCGAGCGTCTCATCGCGGTGCCAGTCGCCCCAGTAGAAGCAGTGCATGCCGAAGAACGACGGCATGATGCCGAGCTCTTTCATCGAGTCGAGTTGATCGAGCCGCGCCGTCTGGGCGTGGATGGCCACGCTGCGCCGGTCGGCGGGGCCGTGCTTGGCCGCAGCCTCGCGAACAGCACCGATGTATTGATCGATCGCAGCGTCGCCGTTGCAATGGGCCAGAATCTGCCACCCCTTCGCGAACGCCTGCTGAACCTTACCGCAGATTGCTGCGTCGGAGAGCGTTTCATAGCCCCTGTAACTCGCCGGCAACCCCGATGGCGGCTTGAAGTACGGCTGGGTCAGGTGCGCCGTCTTACCCTGCGGCGATCCGTCGAGCATGATCTTGACGCCGCCCACGCGGTAGCCGTTCATATAAGTTCGCGAGTACCAGAGCGAGCTCAGTTCCGTTGGTTCGTCGCTCGACATCATGTTGACGTACGAAACCACGTCAATCTTCATCTGTCCGGCCTCGGCCAGTTTCACGAAGCTGCTGTGCATCGGGCCCACCGCCCCGCCCTCCTGCGCAGTCGTATAGCCGTGTCGGATGTACAGTTCTTGACCGGCCAGCGCGAGCTGGGCCAGTTGCTCAGGACCGAGCTTCGGCAGCACCCTTCCGGCTGACAACATGTATGCTGTTTCCTCCAGCACGCCGTTGGGTGTCTTCCCGTCGGCTTCGCGGCGGATGACCCCGCCCTGCGGGTTCACCGACTCGCCGGTGATCCCCGCCAACTCAAGCGATTTGCTGTTCATGCTGGCCAGGTGGCCCGACTGGTGCATCACCATGATCGGAATGTCGGCCGATACCGCGTCGAGCTCCTGCCGCGTCGGGTGACGACGCTCGGCGAGTTGGGAGTCATCGTACCCGAACCCGATGATGATGTTGAACCGCTTGGCGATGTCCGTGCTCGCATAGGCACGCAGCACTTCCTGCAGTTTGGCAATCGAATCAACGCCGCCATCGGGCGGCGGCAGCAGGTTCGCCGACACCGCCTGAAAGCCGGTGCCGAAGCAGTGGCCGTGCCCGTCGATGAACCCGGGCAGCAGGGTCTTGCCCGCCAGGTCGATGGCCTTGGTCCCGGCGGCCTTGTACTTCTCAACCTCGGCCTTGGTGCCGACAGCGATGATCTTGCCGTCTTTGACCGCGACGGCCTCGGCCCGCGGGGCCGCATCGTTCATCGTGATGATCTGGCCGCCGGTGTAGATCGCGTCGGCGGTCGGCGCGGCGGCGGGCTGCATGGCCCAGACACGGTGAACGCCGCCCAGCGAGAAAGCGAGCGCAATGGCAAAGGTCTTGGTGACGAAACTCTTCATCCGGCGGCCCCGGTCGTTGGTGCGGTTAGTGCATCCGCCAATGGATGCGAAGCAACGGGAGGTTACGCCGCTCCCGTCACCTTCGTGATCTCCGGCCACAGCCGCCTTTGCGCCCCGCGTTTTAATCCAGCGGGTCATGTAGAACGCCGTGTTGGTGCTGATCTTTCCCCGTTCTCGATGTCAAAGTCTCTCTGAGTGCTTGCACGGGTGTTTCCTGCTGCTGGGCTGTCCGTAGCGTAGCGGAGGGCGGCCCAGCAGCAGGCGCTGCGATCGCTTCTGGTGCTGGCGCGCGGTAGTTGAGGCTGCTGTGCGGGCGGATCGTGTTGTAGTGTTTGCGTTATTGCTCGATCAGCACCTTCGCGTCCTTCTCTGTGTGGAAGATCTCGCCGTTGAGCAGTTCGTCACGCAGTTTGCCGTTGAATCTCTCCGCGTAGCCATTCTCCCATGGGCTGCCCGGCTCGATGAATGGCGTCTTCGTGCCTATGGTTTCCACGCAAGGTGACGAAAAGGACAGAACCATGAACACCAAACTGCGACAGTTGCTCCCTTTATCTTCTTCCTGCCGAAGGATCGCTGACTTCGGCATCCCGTCTACAAGTCGGTTGGCGTGGCTGATCGTGGTGGGATACCCCGCGATCTTCGGAGGACCTGCTTTGGCGAACCAGCAAACCGCGACGCCGCCCGTCTCGGCTGGAACCACCCAGGCCGCTGCAGCGACGAAGCTGAGCACCGCCGATCTGGAAGAGATGTTCGCACCAATTGCCCTCTACCCCGACACGCTGCTTGCCAACACCTTGGCAGCATGCGTGTACGAGGAGGACCTCAAGGCCGCAACGCAGTTCATGGCTGGCGGCGGCAATGTGGAACAGATGGCCAGTCAGGATTGGGATCAGAGCGTGAAGGTGATCGCAGCGTTCCCAGAAGTGATTAAGCTGCTCGGCGACAACATGCCGTGGGCCGTCGCGATCGGTCAGGCGTATCTTGTGCAAGGGGCGGATGTCATGGCCGCAGTGCAATCGCTTCGTGCGAGAGCATGGGCCAACGGTGCGTTGAAGACCTCGCCGCAGCAGACCGTTGTGACCCAAGGACAGGTCATTGTCATCGAACCCGCCGACCCTCAGATTATCTATGTGCCCACCTATAACCCAAGCGTGGTGTATGTGGATCATTACGACTCGGGCGACGTCGCGGCCGCGGGGCTGATCGGTTTTGGGCTGGGCATCACCGCAGGTTTGATTATCGCCAATAACGTGGACTGCGACTGGTACGGTGGGTGCATTGGATGGGGCCACGGGTGGGGCCACGGGGGCTGGAGCCACAACGATGTTGACATCAACATCAATGGTGATGTCAACATCGGCAACCGAAACACCACCATCAACAACATTGGTAATAACAACAACATTGGCAATCGGCTCGGGCAGGAAGGCTCAAAATGGCAGCCAAATAAGGCGAAGCTGAGTCCGAATGCGGCTTCGGGCGCATCACTGAACAACTACCGGGGAATTGGTTCAGGAAGCACCGTTGGTGCAAACGCGAAGGTGCCCGGCCGAACTGCAGAAGCAAAGCCAATCGCCTCACGCGGGGCAGCCCCGTCGTCCAAGCCGCGGGAGGGAGCCACGGCTCGACCGTCCGCGCCGACCGCACGCCCGTCCGCACCCGCAGCGAGACCATCGGCACCCGCAGCGAGACCATCGGCACCCGCATCGAGGCCGGCCGCACCCGCAGCGAGACCATCGGCGCCCACATCCAGGCCGGCCGCACCTGCGGCGAGACCACCGCAGCAGGCACCAAGGCCGGCCGCACCCGCAGTCAGGCCGTCTTCGTCTCCCCGGCCGAGTGGCTTCAACCCGGGTGGCGGCGGGGGATCTCGCAGTGGTAGCAGAGGCGGAGGCGGCGGAGCGAAGCGGGGACGCTAGTGCGACGCTCATTTCGGTTTCCAAAGATCGTTCACGCCTGACTTCCAAGACAAGGACCTGCCATGAAACGTCTTGCTTCACTTCTCTTGATTTCACCATGTATTTTGATGATCGCCTTGTGCTGGACTGGCTGCGGAAGATCGAACCAGGCTGGGAAGCCAGGAAATCAATCGACGCCCGCCGCGGACAAGCCTGCAATCGGGCAGCAGACCTACGCAACCCCCGAGGATGCCGTGGTGCAACTCATTGATACGTGCCGCAAGGCAGACTTGGATCTGCTCATCCCGGTCCTTGGGCCAAAGATCGCAGACTTGGCTGCGGACACGAAGGAACGAACGGAGGGCGACTTGCAGCGGCTCGCCGCGGCCTATGACCGCCAGCATTCCCTTGTGAAGGAGGATGATGGAAGCGTGACGCTGTTGGTCGGCGAACAGGGTTGGGACTTCCCCGCTCCGCTCGTACAGCAAGGTGACCGGTGGCGATTTGATACCGAAGCCGGGATCAACGAGATGCGGGCCCGACGCATCAATCTGAACGAGTCCGACGCGATCCGCTCCTGTATCGAACTCGTCGCGGTCCAGCAGCAGTTCTTCGGCATGAGCGCGGCCCGTGGCGAGAGCACGCCGGTGTATGCCGCGAGCATCAGGAGCACGCCCGGCAAGCGGGACGGCCTCTACTGGGACGATCAGATGGGCCCGCCCCTGTCGCCATTGGGCCCGATGGTGGCCCGCGCGGTTGATGCCGGGGATCTCAAAGTCCAGCAGGGACCGCAGCCCTACCGCGGATACATGTTTCGCGTGCTGACCCGCCAGGGCTCGGGTGCACCGGGCGGAGCAAAGAGCTTCATGGACTCGCAAGGGCGGATGACGGGCGGATTCGCGTTCATCGCGTGGCCCGCCGAATACGGCGAGACCGGTGTTCTGACATTCCAAGTCTCTGCTGATGGAATCGTGTTCCAGAAGGATCTCGGCTGGGAAACTGCAGTTGCGGCAGAGGCCATGCAGGCCTTCGACCCGGCCGGCTGGGAGCAGACCGGCCAGTGAGCGGCTGAGCTGTGCAGTCTCGCACAGTTGGAACGCTGTTGATGGATCAAGGAACAGAGGTTCGACTGCCAGGTTTGACGGAATGCCGACAGTGCCGAACCCGTAGAGGTCGTAGCAGCAAGAAACGTACCGAACATGATGACCCGCACGCTGATCGCTGCCACGCTCGCCCTCTTCGCATCACACGCGGCCTCTGCGCTCCAGCCACCCGAGCAACCCGCCGCGCCGGCAGCGGGATCAGTTCCAGCGTGCTGCGCGGCGATGGGGCGGGCGGGCATTGTTGCCTCCGCGAAGAGCGCCCCGCCGGGCATGGTCTGGATCCCCGGCGGCGAGTTCAGCATGGGCAGCACCGACCCCTTGGCCCGGCCCGATGAGGCCCCGGTGCACCGCGTGCGGGTCGATGGCTTCTGGATGGACGCGACTGAGCTGACCAACGCGCAGTTCGCTGAGTTCGTCAAGGCCACGGGCTACAAGACCATCGCCGAGCGAGCAGTCGACTGGGAGGAACTCAAGAAGCAACTCCCCGCAGGCACGCCCAAGCCCGATGAGAAGATGCTGCTGCCGGGCTCGCTGGTGTTCACGCCGCCGAATCATCCCGTAGACCTTCGCGGGCACGAGCAGTGGTGGTCTTGGACCACCGGCGCAAACTGGCAACATCCCGAGGGACCGGGCAGTTCCATCGAGGGCAAGGACAACCACCCCGTCGTCCACATCGCGTACGAAGACGCCGTCGCCTATTGCACGTGGGCGGGCAAATCGCTTCCAACCGAAGCCCAGTGGGAGTTCGCGGCCCGCGGCGGGCTCGACCACGCCGTCAATGTCTGGGGCAACGAGCCTGTTGATGCCAAACGCTGCAACATATGGCAGGGGCACTTCCCCGACAAGAACACCGCGGCCGAACCCGGCGGCGACGGCTTTACCCGCTCGGCGCCGGTCAAGAGCTTTGCTCCCAACGGCTACGGGCTCTACGACATGGCGGGCAACGTGTGGGAGTGGTGCAGCGACCTGTATCGCCCAGACACCTACGCGCGGCGTTTGCTCGAACTGGATCAGGCGGGCAAGAAGGGCCCCGACCGCGTCGCGGTGAACCCCACCGGCGCGACCAAGAGCTACGACCCGCGCAACCCCAACTCGCCCGAGAGCCGCGTGCACCGCGGTGGTTCCTTCCTGTGCAACGATTCGTACTGCGCCAGCTACCGCCCCAGCGCCCGCATGGCGGCCCCACCCGACACCGGCCTGCAGCACCTGGGCCTGCGCTGCGTGATGACGCAGGAGGCGTGGGACAAGCAATCGCGCAAAGCGAGCGAGCCAGCGGCCGACCCCAGCGCCCCGAATCAACCCGCGCCTCGCTAGGCCGCGATGGTCGCCTGCGCCAAATCGCTCCACGGTTCGCGTTCGCCGGTGGGCCAGACCCAGCGCAGCCAGTCGTCGGCCCTCCGCGCTCCGGCGGGCGCCAACCGCGTCCACTCGCGTTACCCGCGTTGATGGTCCGTCGGCTGGTCGGCCATGGTCTTCCTGGCCTCATCGAAGGCTGCAGATGCCGCAAGGAACGCCGCCACCACCGAAGGATCGAACTGCGCGCCGGCGCCTTCGCTGATGATCTTCGACGCCTGGGCGTGGGTCATGGCGGCCTTGTAGACGCGAGCACTCGTCAACGCGTCATAGACATCCGCCACCGCGACGATCCGTGCGGGAAGCGGGATCGCTTCCGCGGCCAACTTGGCCGGATATCCCGCGCCGTCCCAGCGCTCGTGGTGGCACGCGGCGATCTGATCGCTCATCTCCAGCAGCGCATCGCCGCCGTTGCGATCCAGAATTTCGGCCAGCACCTGGTGCCCCAGGCCCGGGTGCCGTTGGATCACGCCCCGTTCTTCATCGGTGAGACGACCGGGCTTGCACAGCACGGCATCGGGGATGCCGACCTTGCCGATGTCATGCATCGAACTGGCCACGCTCAGCGTCTGCGTCCAGTCGTCATCGATGAACGGGTAGTCGCGCGACATCTCGCGGGCGAGGAGGCCGCAATACACGCTGATGCGCTCCAGGTGCGCCCCGGTGTCGGTGTCTCGATACTCGGCGAGCTTGGCGAGCCCGAAGATCAGCGTGTTGCGGGCCAGAACCTGCACACGCCTTCGCTCGGACTCTTCACGGACGGCGGCCTCGACGTATCCGCGCACGCGCTTGGCCACCAGCGCCCCGGCCACGCCGATCAGCGCCAGCAGCACCGCGTACGACATCAGGACCGGCAGCGTGGATGGATCGGCATCGGTGATGATGTACGTCCGCCCGGCAAGCACCGCGTGCGCCGCCGCGCCCAGCAGGCCGGTCCACAGGGTGAAGGCTGGACGCAGCCGCAGCACCGACAGGAGCACCACCAGCGGCAGCACCAGCAGGGCCGGCGCGGACAAGGCGGTCACGGGCCCCTGCGGCGACAGCAGGTGCAATATCACCAGCAGCCCGATGGCAAGCCCAAGCTCGAAGGCGGCGTTGAAACGCCAGCGAAAATCCCCGATGAGCCGGCCCGCGATGTTGGCCCGTTTGGCGGCAAAGAACATCCACGACTCATACAGCAGCCCGGCCCCCAAGAGGCCCAGCGTCCACCAGTACACCGGTGAGTTCATCACGACCCCGCCCGTCACCCGCCGCAGCATGATGAGCGCGGCCAGCGCGAGCAGCACGCCGATGAACAGCCCCACGCGGGCCTGTTCGCTCTGCTGCACGCGGAGTTCGAAGGAGCTGGACACGGGTTGCGGGGGCGTGGGCATCGCGCAGAGGATACTCCCCGCCGCACCAGCGCGCAGCACATCGATGGATGGGCATCCGCCGTTGCGCGGGGGCGAAGGCAGCGACACGCTGCCAGGAATCAGCGCATCGGATCGCGCCCTCGCCAGCATGGATGCCGTGCGCGGGCGGCGCAGCAGCGCCTACGCCGCGATGGTTGCCTGGGCCAGTTGGCTCCACGGCCCGCGCTCGCCGGTGGGCGAGACCCAGCGCAGCCAGTAGTACGCCGTCTGCCTCCCGGCCTCGCTGGGAAAGGTGACTTGGAAGCTGCTGCGGGTCGCGGTGTTGACGAACCGCAACTGCGACTCATCGATGGGCGGCTCCTTGCCCACCTTCATCCACACCTCGGCGCCCAGCGTGCCGCGGGGCTTGGCGCTGCGGGTGGGGGCGGCCTCGTCGTGCAGGCGCAGGGTGTGCGTCAGACGCTGCCCGGACTCGATGCTGACCCGCGGGCAGGTGGCGGGCGTGCGTCCGGGTGTGCGCCCCGGCGTGCGCAGGCTGATGCCCAAGGTGGCCCGGTCGGCGTTGGTGGTCGAGAGGAACGACTGGACGAACGCGGCGATGCGGCGGGCCTCGGGTTCCAGTTGTCTGCGGGCCATGGTTTTGGCGCCGGCGGCGGCCTGGGCCGCGTTCTGCGCGGCGACGTGGGCGGGGTAGTCCGCGTTCCACGCCGACAGGGCCTGTTCGAGGGGTTTGAGCTCGGATGTGTTGAGCCCGTTGGTCTCCCACCATTTCTTCACGGATTCGTAGTAGTGGTTTGCCCACGCGGAAAAGTCGCCATCGGGCCGGGGGATGTAATCGTGGGGCATGGGCAAGATCCTTTCCGCCGCAGGCTTCGCGCTCTGAGGCCCGCGGTGCGTGCGCGGGCGTCCGGTGTCTATCGGCGGGCCGCCGCCGCAACTTTGCTTGGGGTTGTGCTTTGGCTGTGCACGCCCGCGAGCCGACTGTGGAGGTTCCCCGCCCACCTGCGGAAACCCCCGGATGCGTCGCAGAGGTCCGCGCGGCGGGTGCGAGGGTCAGCAGAAGGTGCGCGGGTTTTTTACCCTGACTTAGTGATGATCTTGATTTCTCTGGAGAAATCAGTCATCGAGGTCGACGCAGTCCCATCAAATTTGGTATACTGAGGCCGCGTCTCGCCCGGCCGAAGCCTTGGCGACGATGGATCCTTCGCATTGTGAAAGGGAATCGGGTATGAAATGCAGTTTTCGATGTCTCGCCGTCGCTTTGGCGGCGGTACTCAGCGTGCTTTGTTCGAGTCTGGCCCACGCCCAGCCTGCGGCGGCGGCCAAGAAGCCCAACATCCTCGTCATCTGGGGCGATGACATCGGCGGCTTCAACATCAGCGCGTACAACATGGGCATGATGGGCTACCGCACGCCCAACATCGACCGCATCGCCAAGGAAGGTGCCCTGTTCACCGATTGGTACGGCGGACAGTCGTGCACCGCCGGGCGAGCGGCGTTCATTACCGGCCAGTCTCCCATCCGCACCGGCCTGACCAAGGTCGGCCTTCCCGGTGCCCCCGAGGGTATGAAGAAGGAAGATCCCACCATCGCCACGCTCCTGCGGGCGCAGGGGTACATGACCGGCCAGTTCGGCAAGAACCACCTCGGCGACCGCGATGACATGCTGCCCACCGCCCACGGCTTTGATGAGTTCTTCGGCAACCTCTATCACCTCAACGCCGAGGAAGAACCCGAGAACCCCGACTACCCCAAGAGCCCCGAGTTCAAGAAGAATTTCGGGCCCCGCGGCGTGATCCACAGCTTCGCTGATGGTCGCATCACCGACACCGGCCCGCTGACCCGCAAGCGCATGGAGACCATCGACGAAGAAGTCAACGTCAAGGCCCTCGACTTCATGGAGCGCGCCGCCAAGGCCAACAAGCCCTTCTTCCTGTGGTGGAACTCCACCCGCATGCACGTCTTCACGCACCTCAAGGCTGAGTCTGACGGCAAGACCGGCCTGGGCATCTACGCCGACGGCATGGTCGAGCACGACGGCCACGTGGGCATGGTTCTCGACAAGCTCAAGGCTCTGGGCCTCGAAGACAACACCATTGTCATGTACTCAACCGACAACGGGGCCGAGAGCTTCACCTGGCCCGACGGCGGCACCACCATGTTCCGCGGCGAGAAGAACACCAACTGGGAAGGCGGCTACCGCGTCCCGTGCATGATCCGCTGGCCCGGCACGATCAAGCCCGGCACCGTCATCAATGACATCGGCTCCCACGAAGACATGCTGATGACCTTTGTTACCGCCGCTGGCGACGCGGCCGCGAAGGAAGACCTCCTCAAGGGCCGCACGATTGGTGGCATGACCTACAAGGTCCACCTCGACGGCTACGACCTCGCCCCCGCGCTGCGCGGTCAGGCGGCCTGGCCCCGCAAGGAGTTCATCTACTGGACTGACGACGGCAGCGTCGCCGCTCTTCGCTACGGCAACTGGAAGATCACCTTCCTGGCGCAGGAAGCCGAAGGGCTCAAGGTTTGGCAGCAGCCCTTCGTTGAGCTGCGTGCACCGTTGATCACGAACCTCCGCATGGATCCCTTCGAGCGGGCCGAACACGAGAACGCCATGGGCTACCAGCGGTGGTACATGGACCGCATGTTCATGATCGCGCCCGCTGGCGCCTATGTCGGCCAGTGGCTCCAGAGCTTCAAGGATTTCCCCCCTCGCCAGAAGCCTGGAAGCTTCAACCTCGAGCGCGTGATGGAAGCAGTCACGCAGCCGCAGGGTGGTGGCAGGTAAGCCTCTCGCAGCAGATTGCACATCCCCGTCCCGTCGCTTCACCGCGACGGGGCGGTTTTTCGGAACGGGTTGTGTTCTCGCGATCTTTCAGGAAGCCCAGCGATGAAGTTGTCGTCCACCATCCGAGTCGTCAAAGTTCTTCTCTCATCCTGCCTCGTCGTAGGCGTCGGCGCGTGCTCTAGCGCGCCGACGGGCCACTCCCGCGCCTCCGCTCTCGAGACGCCCACGTCCGAGCAGGCCCTCCAGGCCCTGATCGACGGCAACGCCCGCTACGCCGCGGACAGGCCCGTCAATGCACGCGCCCATAGCGCCCGCCGCGCAGAGATTGCAGCCAGCCAGCGGCCCCTCGCGGTCATCGTCGCGTGTGCCGACTCGCGTGTCGGTCCCGAGCTGGTCTTTGATCAGGACCTGGGCGACATCTTCGTCGTTCGATCCGCCGGCAACGTCGTCGATGACGTGCAGTTGGGCAGCATCGAGTACGCCGTCGAGCACCTGCACGCTCCGCTCATCGTGGTGGTGGGGCACGAACGCTGCGGCGCTGTCATGGCCGCCGTGAAGGGTGGCGAAGCGCCGGGCCATCTGGGTGCGTTCCTTCGCCCGATTCAGCCGGCAGTGCAGAGCACCGAGGGGCAGGCCGGCGACCGCGTGGACAACGTCGTGCGTGCCAACGTCATGAACGTGGTGCGGCAAATCAGCGGCACCGATCCCGTGATCGCAGAGCACGTTCGAGAGGGCAAGGTCAGGGTCGTCGGTGCTCGCTACGACCTGGATACGGGCCGCATTGATATTCTCAATTAGGTGATCCCCGCGAATCAACCAGCAGGGTGCAGGAAGCGTCGGATGGTCGAGACCGATTGCACTTCTTAACCGGAGGCAACTTGTATGAAGTCCGCAGCACTTGCCATCATCATCGGTATCGTCCAACTCTCCACCAGCAGCACGCGCGCCATCGCGCAGACCGCTGCGAGCCCTTCAGCCGCGGCGCCAGTCGTCAGTGCGCCCGCAAGCATCACCGAACAGGAAGCCTTCGAGATCGGCATCGAGGCATATCAATACCTCTATCCGATCATCACCATGGACGTGACCCGGCGTGTGACGACCAACGTTCCGCCCGGTGTCAAGCCCGGCCTGGGCCCGATGAACGCGTTCCATCACATGCGGGCGTATCCGCCCGCCGACTTTCGCGAGGTCGTTCGTCCCAACTTTGACACCTTGTACTCCGTCGCCTGGCTCGACTTGACGAAGGAGCCGATGATCGTCTCCGCTCCTGATACCTCCGGTCGCCACTATCTGTTGCCGATGATGGACATGTGGTCTGACGTGTTCGCTGTGCCAGGCAAGCGCACGACCGGCACCGCCGCGGCCAACTGGGTCGTGGTGCCGCCAGCGTGGCAGGGCAGTCTGCCGTCGGGACTTGCACGCATCGACGCGCCAACGCGGTATGTGTGGATCATCGGCCGCACCCAGACCAATGGCCCCGCCGACTACGAGGCCGTCCACAAGGTGCAGGACGGCTACACCATCACGCCGCTGTCGCAGTGGGGCAGTAAAGTCCAGCCGCCAGCGTTCAAGGCCGATCCAACCGTTGATATGAAGACCCCGCCGATGGTGCAGGTCGATTCCATGCCTGCGGCCAAGTACTTTTCGTACGGCGCGGAACTGATGGGACTGCACCCGGCGCACGCCACGGATTGGTCCATCGTTGCCCGTATGGAACGATTGGGTATCAATCCCGGATCAAGGTTCGACTTTGACAACGCGCCTGCGTCAGTGAAGGCAGGTCTGGAACGGGCCACCGTCGTCGCGCTCAAGGAGATGAAGGACAAGATTCCGACCGTTGCACGCGTGGTGAACGGTTGGCAGTTGAATACCGACACCATGGGCGTCTATGGCAACTACTACCTCAAGCGGGCCATCGTTGCGAAGATCGGTTTAGGAGCCAATCAGCCCGAGGACGCGATCTATCCCCTGTGCATCAGCGATGCCGAGGGCAAGCCGCTCCAGGGCGAGAACAAGTACGTCCTGCGATTTGCCAAGTCGCAACTCCCGCCGGTCGGCGCGTTCTGGTCGATCACGATGTACGACGCCGAGGGCTTTCAAGTTGCCAACCCGCTCAACCGCTTTGCCATCGGCGATCGCGACCAACTCAAGTACAATGCCGATGGCTCGTTGGAAATCTACATCCAGCACGAGGACCCTGGGGCGGACAAGCAATCCAACTGGCTGCCCTCACCTTCGAAAGGTGTGCTGGGCATTACCATGCGTCTGTACGCTCCCAAGCCTCAGGCCCTCGACGGTCGATGGGAGCCGCCGCCCGTGAAGATCGCACGGTGAAGCAACGAGATTATGATCGAATCGAATCCCACAGAAGAATCCGCACGCGTCCCCGCAGTTTCGCCACACTCTCGAAGGAACCACTCCATGAAGCTCAAGAACGCCTCCGTAGCCTCTCTCTCCATGCTCGCAATCCTCTCCCTCTCCGGTTGCACGACCTACTACAAGGTCGCCGACCCCGTCTCGGGCAAGTCGTACTACACCACCAGCGTCGACCAGAATAAGAGCGGCGTCACCAAACTCGTCGACGCACGCACGGGCAGCAAGGTGACCATCCAGAACTCGGAAGTCACCAAGATCTCCAAGGACGAATACAAGGCCGCGAAGGATGCCAAGTAGTCGTCATTTTGCTCGCAAACGACAAAGTCCGGCTGGTCATGCTCCTCTGCCCTAGCCTGTCCGCACCAATCACCGTCAATTCTCTTCGAAGGGATCCGCAATGCATCTTGTTCGCTTCTCGGTATTCGTCGCAGTTGGCATCCTGCTCACATGCCTTTCCGCTGCGGCGGTCGCCCAAGATGTTCTGCCCCGACCCCAGCAGCCGTTCAATGGCACCATCAACCTTCGCGCCAAAGAGTCGATTCCCGACTTTCCTCAGCCTGTGCAGGCACCCAAGGGCGCGCCCAATATTCTGCTGATCCTGCTGGACGATGTCGGGTTCGGCGCGACCAGCACATTCGGCGGCCCCTGCAATACTCCGACGTTCCAGATGCTGGCCGACAACGGCCTCAAGTTCAATCAATTCCACACCACCGCGCTGTGCAGCCCGACCCGAGCCGCACTGATCACCGGTCGCAATCACCATTCCGCGCACACCGGTGTCATCACCGAAGCCGCCACCGGCTTCCCCGGCTATGACTCGGTGATGCTCAAGGACACCGCGACCGTCGCGGAGGTGCTCAAGCAGAACGGCTACGGCACCGCATGGTTCGGCAAGAACCACAACATCCCCGACTGGCAGTCCAGTCAGGCCGGACCGTTTGACCTCTGGCCGACCGGCCTGGGCTTTGAGTACTTCTACGGATTCATCGGCGGCGACACCAACCAGTGGCGGCCCAACGTCACCGAAGGAACCAAGCCGATCGAGCCCAACCTTGGCAATCCCGATTACAACTTCGACTATGACATGGCCGACCAGGCGATCAAGTGGATCGCCATGCAAAAAGCGATGTCGCCCGACAAGCCCTTCTTCTGTTACTACGCGCCGGGTGCAACCCACGCCCCGCACCATCCCAAGCCCGAATGGGTCGCCAAGTACAAGGGCAAGTTCGATCAGGGATGGGACAAGCTCCGCGAAGAAACATTCGCGCGACAGAAGCAACTGGGCGTAATCCCAGCAAACACCAAGCTCAATCCACTCGCGCCGGGCCTGGTCGCGTGGGACACACTCTCTGCCGAGCAGAAGAAGGTCTACGCCCGCTTCATGGAGGTGTACGCGGGTTTCCTGGAGCAGACGGATTACAACGTGGGTCGAGTCATCGACTCCATTCGCGAAACCGGCCAACTCGACAACACCATCATCATCTACATCGCGGGCGACAACGGTGCCAGCGCCGAAGGCAGCCTCCAGGGCCTGCTCAACGAAATGACCTTTTTCAACGGCGTGCCGGAGAACCTCAAGGACGTGCTTGCTCGTGTGGATGAGATCGGAACCTGGAAGACCTACAACCACTATCCCGCCGCGTGGGCCCATGCCATGTGCACGCCATTCCAATGGACCAAGCAAGTCGCTAGTCACTACGGCGGCACCCGCAACGGAATGGTGATCTCCTGGCCCAAGGGCATCCCCGCCCGGGGCGAACTGCGCACCCAGTGGCACCACGTCATCGACATCGTGCCCACGATCTACGAAGCCACCGGCATCACGTTCCCCGCCTCGGTCAACGGTGTGACCCAGAAGCCGATCGAGGGCGTCAGCATGGCGTACTCATTCCAGGACGCCAAGGCCAAGGACCGCCACACCAAGCAATACTTCGAGCTACTCGCGAATCGAGCGATCTACTCCGATGGATGGGTCGCGAGCACCACGCCGGTTGGTTCGCCCTGGGACGCGGCTGGCTCGACCGCAGACGAGATCACCGGGTACAAGTGGGAGCTGTACGACACGTCCACGGACTTTTCTCAGGCGAACGATCTCGCCGCGTCGATGCCCGACAAGCTGAAGGACATGCAGTTGCTCTTCTACGCGGAAGCGGCAAAGTACAACGTCCTGCCTATCGACAACAGCAAGACCGCTCGACTCGATCCGGCCATCCGCCCCAGCCTCACTCGCGGCCGCAATTCCTTCACCTATCGAGAGGGAATGGTCCGCATCCCCGAAGGCACCGCACCGGACACGAAGAACAAGTCTTGGTCCATCACCGCCGAGGTAGACGTGAAGGCCGACACGTCCGGTATCATCGTGACTCAGGGCGGACTCTTCGGTGGTTGGGCTCTTTCGCTCGATAACGGCAAGCCGGTCTTTCACTACAACTTCGTTGACGTGGCCCACTACAACATCGCGGCGACCAATGCCATCGCGCCCGGCAAGCAGACCATCACCATGGCCTTCACGTACGACGGCGGGGGCATCGGCAAGGGTGGCACGGCCACGATCCTCGTGGGCGGCAATGAAGTCGCCAAGGGGCGCATCGAACGCACCATTCCGATCCGCGTCGCGCTGGACGAAGGCTTGGATATTGGAGAGGACACGGGCACGCCCGTCAATACCTCGTATGACGTGCCCAACAAGTTTACGGGCGAGATCGAGAAGGTCACGATCCAACTCGGTGCGAAGTAGATCAGCAAACCTCTTTGGAGTGCGTTTCATGCGCCGCTATCTCAACACATACCTGCCCGTCGCCTTGTTTTCAGTGAGCGCGTCTTTGTGCATTGCTCAGTCCGAGCAGCCACAACCAGCCGCCCCGCCCGCCTCCTCGCCGGTTCCCGCGCCGCAATCGAACGCATCGGAGCTTCCCGATCTCGACGACGGTTGGCACTTCAAACTCGCCCCCTACCTCTGGATTCCCGCGCAGGACGGCGACATCATCGTCAAGGGCAATTCGGCCCCCGTCGACCTCTCCGTCGCCGACACCTTCGACACGGTCACGGACAACTTCAATCTTGGCCTCACGCTGCGAGGCGAGGCGACTCGCAAGGAATGGTCCATCCTCGTCGACATCATGTACCTGAGCCTCGAGGTCGACGATGTTCCGCTCGAATCCGGCCCCACCTCCGTTCGCCAAGATCAGGGTATCTTTGAGTTCGCCGCGGCGTATGAGGTTTGCAACGGTTCGTTGTCGGACGACTCGGGCGAGCATGCCAAGTTCAGTTTCGCTCCACTTGCGGGCGTCCGATTTCACTATCTCTCGCTCGAACTGGAGCCGTCAGGAGCCGCAGAACTCTCGGGCGACAAGGGCTGGGTAGATGCATTCGTTGGCTTCAGGACCCGCGTGTCGTTCACCGATTCCTTTTCAGTATTCGCTCGTGCCGATGTCGGTGCGGGCGGCTCAGATTTCACCTGGAACGCCCTCGCGGGCCTTGAGTACCGATTCAACTCCTGGGGTTCGCTGCTCGCCGGGTATCGCGGTCTCGACATCGATTACAGCGATGGCTCAGGCGCTGACGCGTTCTCGTACGACATGCTCCTGCATGGTCCGTTTATTGCAATGGAAGTGCGCTTCTAGCCGCCAGCACTCTTCACGAACTGTCATCACACGTGGAAGACGAACCACATGAACACGAACCACATGAACACGAACCGCCATCTCCTGCTTTGCTTCGCCATGATGAGTATCAGCGCGGTGCTCGGCGGTTGCAGCAACCAGCGATCCGGTTATGCCGGATCTTCGCTCTCCTCGCCAACGCAGGCACATGCCGCCACGCTCGCGTCATGGAACGACTCTCCTGCCAAGCGTTCAATCACCGCCTTCGTCGCGCGAGTCACCAATCCCCAATCGCCCGATTTCGTCCCGCCACCGGAACGTATCGCCGTCTTCGATAACGATGGCGCGCTCTGGGCCGAGCAGCCGATGTACTTTCAGTTCATGTTTGCGATGGACCGCGTCAAGGCGCTCGCTCCGAACCACCCCGAGTGGAAGGAGAAGGAGCCGTTCGCCTCGCTGCTGAAGGGTGACCTGAAGAGCGCGCTGGCGGGCGGCGAGAGGGCAATGATCGAGATCGTCACGGCGACACATTCCGGGATGACCACCGAGGAATTCGACACGGTCGTGAGGGACTGGGTCGCCACGGCGAAGCACCCCAAAACCGGCAAACTCTACACCGAGATGGTCTACCAGCCAATGCTTGAACTTCTGTCCTACTTGCGGGAGAATGGATTCAAAACGTTCATCGTGTCCGGCGGAGGCATTGAGTTCATGCGCCCCTGGGCCGAGAGGGTGTACGGCATTCCGCCCGAACAGGTCATCGGTTCCAGCGGCAAGACGAAGTTCGAAATGCGGGACGGCAAGCCGGTGCTGGTGAAGTTGCCCGAGATCAACTTCATCGATGACAAGGAAGGCAAGCCCGTGGGCATCAACCAGCACATCGGCCGCCGCCCGATCGCTGCGTTCGGCAACTCCGATGGCGACCTGCAGATGCTCCAATACACCGCGGCCGGCTCTGGTCCGCGTTTCTGTCTGTACGTTCATCACACCGACGCGGTGCGCGAGTGGGCCTACGACCGCGAGTCACACATCGGTAAACTCGACAAGGGCTTGGATGAAGCCCAGGCCCGGGGCTGGACGGTTGTTGACATGAAGCAGGATTGGCGGAAGGTCTTTCCGTTTGAGAGTGCGACCTCGTCGGGCGTTGACGATCGGTGACGCGACCCCGATCCGGCCGGCAGAGGGTTCATCAACCACAGATAAAGAACAGCGATGAAAGCACAAATGAAAGCACAATCGTTCTTACCTCTGCCAACCATCGAGCTGGTGAAGTGACCCGACTTCTACTTGATCACTTCGATGTCGTTTAACTTCAACGACTTAATCCACCAGGGGGCGTTGCGTCCCGTATCGCATGCTCTTCGTCGACGCACCCATAGAAATGGAGACTTCCGATGATTCGACTCAGGATCCTTCCCCACCTCATGCTCGTGGCCGTTGTGGCCATGACAGCCGCCTGCGCGGGCACGCCCAAGAGCGATGACGCCGCCGAGGCAGCCAGCGACTACAGGGCCAAGATCCGCGAGATCGTCACCGACCAGACACGGGCCAGCTCGCTCGTGCAACTCGTGGATGAGGCCGACGCCCAGTACCGGGCCGCCGGGGCCGAGGCAGCCGCGTTTATGGCCGATTTTACGCATCTCAACGCTGATTACGACGCCACCAGGGACCAGTTCACCGCCCTCATGACCAAGCACCGGGCCCAGCGGCTTCAGTTCGCCGAGGCCCTGCTTACCCTGCGGGCCAAGATGGTCGCGGGCACGACGCCCCAGGAATGGGAGGCGCTCTCAAAGGTCCGCGAACGGGAACTCCAAGTCATCTTGAAGGCCGAACTTCCGGCCGAATCACCCTCAACCCTTACCGCGATGATCGGAGACGCCTCATGCTGATCGCTGTCCTTGCTATTTGGCTGAGTAGCCTCTTTGGCGGTGGCGCGGATGCCGCCGCCCGATTCCTGTCCGCCGCTCGAGACAACGTGCCGGAACGTGTGACCGACCGCGACCATCGCAAGGCGGCCGAAAAAGTCTTTGATCGCCTGGATGAACTTCTTAGGGACGTGGCCAAACGGCGCGATGATGCCCGCGACGATGTATCTAAGGCCCTTTCCAAGCGGGATGGCAACGCCCGTCCGGCATTGGAGTCCCTCGCGACCGACGCGGCGGCCTTCGATGTCCGTCTTGTCGAGCTTCGATTCAACCTTCGTGACACGTTGACACGCGAAGAGTGGCAAGCGGTTTTCCCAAAGCCCAACGCGCCGGTCTCGCCGAAGTAAGCAGTTACACCATATGACCAGAGCACTCTCTCCAATGATCCGGTCGCTTGCGTTCACCTGTATGGCCCTCATGATCTGCGGCTGCAAAGCACCGAGGATCAACGACACCGTTCCGGGCATCGCACGCGACTACAAGCCCCACATGCAGCAGGTGCTGGACAACATCGCCGCATTTACCAAGGATCCTGCAACCTGGCCGTCCCACGTGCTGATCTACAAGGGCTCGTTCGAGACCAGGCAGCAATGGATTGGCTCGGTAGGCACAACCACGAAGCTGGAGAACACCACCTACGGCGTCACACGCTGGGAGTTTTCCGTCTTGGACGACCCATACGACATACAGCGGCTGCGGCTGCTATACCAATGGCAGGTCGGGTTCATCACGTACGAACAACTTGAAAAAGGATGGAGTGAAATCCGCGATCGCCCAGTGCTCGACGGCGCCGGCAAGTCAGTCATGGGAAGTGACGGCAGGCCGACGTTCCTCCCCCTGCCCCTGCCCGTGACGCGCGACTTGAGGCGCGATTGGACCACCGTGGGAGTCTTCAGTTCAGCCGGCCGCATGTCGGGCACAACCGGTGTCGCAGTGCCTGGGATTCCAGCAAAGATGATCTCGGTGACCGACAACGAGTGTGCCGCGCAGTTCAGCATCGCGGTGCTGTCGGCGATGGTGAACACACGCGTGAAGGCCCGCTGGGGGGATGCTGTCATGCCTACGCCATGACGCGTGCTCTGCGCGGACTTAGACTCGGTGGCATCGGCGTATGTGAGTGACAACTCAGGCCGCCAAGTCAGATCCGGAGAGTGAGTGATTCGACAGAACAAAAGGAATTGTAACGCAAGCGGCAAAGCCGCACGACAGCAACTTCCAAGATGACACAGACGTTCACCTGACCTTTCCCCCTGAGCAAACACCACGCCAGGCTTCAGACTTTGGCGTGAGTCAGGAGGAATTGGATCATGGGAAAGAAGCGTCACACGGCGGAAGAAGTGGTGAGCAACCCGCATGCTGCAGAGAACCGTCGCGGGGATGCACGAGCCGCAACGCTGCGGCGGCGAGCACGGCGATGGCGGTGGTGGGGACGCAGGGTGTGGGCTGAGTTGGGCGAGAGACAAGGTAACGGGGCATGTGGGCCTCCGTCTACTAACTCTCTGCGCGTGGGGGGTGGGTGGTGCGCGGAAAACAGAGAATTCCGCAACTTTGGCACGACCGTTGTGACTCAATTGCTGCTTGGCGCGATTCCAGCGTGCAACGCTGCGTATTGCAGCACGGCACAATGAAGAAACTCGAAACGAAAACCGCCCCGCGCGTGGTAAGCGTGCGGGGCGGGCAGGGGATGAATTGAATGTCGCGTTTATCCTACGGGCAACTGCCACCAGCGAGTACGTTGAAGAAGTCGATGACATCCTGGTCTTCGGGGAAGACGGTGTTGTTGTTGAAGTCGATGTCGTTGCAGGTGTTGCCAGGGGAGCAGGGGCCGCCGGCGAGGACGTTGAAGAAGTCGATGACGTCCTGGTCTTCGGGGAAGACGGTGTTGTTGTTGAAGTCGATGTCATCGCAGCGCGTGGTGCGGTAAGCGCGGAGAATCGTTCCAGTGCTGGCGATGATCAGGGTGCCATCGGTCGCGAGAATCGGTGCTCCTTGGTTCAGGTTTCCATCAATGGGTTCGGACCAGCGCAATGTCAGGTCGGGATTGAAACTATAAAGTTTGCCGCCGTTGGAGCCGCCAGCAGTACCGTTGGAGAGATAGATCACGCCGCGAGCGTCGACGGCCAAGTGGAATTGCATGTAGTCGCCGGTGATGGGCGTGGGATAGGTGGCGATGACCTGGCCGTCTGCGGGGTTGAGACGCTGGAGGATGAAGGAACCTTCGGGATCGGGGGTGCCTGTCCACGACGCGCTGTAGATTGATCCATCGGGCCCGACGCCCCAGCGTGAAAATTCGCCGCCGCCGCCGGAGGAGGTGCGCCAGTTCTCGACGATTGCAGTGCCAGTGTCGGTGTAGGAATACAGGAAGTCGAAGTTGATATTGAAGTTCTGCCCGGTGTTGATGTACAGGCGTCCATCCACGCCGATGTACGGAGCGTTGTGCAAGAGTCCGCCGCCCGCCATGAGCGGCCCGCGATACAAGAACGCGCCCGTCGTCAGATCAAACTTGCGGAAGGCGAGGCGATTGCCAGAACCCGCGATGAGATCGACGGTGTAGACGCCGTTGCCCTCGATGACGACGCCGGTGCTGTTGCTGAGCTGCTCGACGCGGGCGGTGCGCCAGACGAGGTTGCCGGTCTGGGCGTCGAAGCGTTCGACCCAGCGGAAGGATCCGAAGAGAATGTCGCCATCTGGGGCGAAGACCGCGCCCGTGTAGGGACCGGCGGTTATTTCGTATCGCGGGGGCAAAGGGCTTGGGCCGCCTGCAGTATGCCAGAGCACGGCGCCGGTCGCGGCATCGAGGCAGTAGATGGGTGAGGCGACGCTTGCGCCGTTGCCTGAGCGGCTGGCGTAGAGGCGGCCGTCCTTGACGCCTGCGATCCAAGTGGTCCAGTCGCCGGACTCATACGGAATGTCCGCCGTCCAAAGAACCGCGCCGGTGTCAAGATCGAGGGCGTAGATGTTGTCAGAACCAGCGGGGGGATCGGGTGGGAAACCGGTCTGACGCACGACAAAGACGCGGCGGCCTTCAGCGACGGGATTCCATGCGATGAAACTCGGCAGCGCGCTCTCCCAGAGCAGGTCCGACGGGCTGGCGCCATCGGGACCAACGACATTCGCAAGACCGTTGCAACGGCTGTTGCCGCCAAGATTCGACCAAGATTGATCTTGTGCGAAACAGCACATGGTGCTTGCGGAACAGAGGGTGAGGGCGATGCAGCGGCGGAGAGGCGTGGACATGACGGAACTCCAAGTGTGTGCGTCGGGGCAATTCAGAAATGC
>BJHL01000009.1 GCA_014192545.1 Phycisphaerae bacterium
ACGCAAACGCGAGTTCCTCGGGGATTTTCGCAGAATTTCTTCTCCATTGACCACAACCACTTACAACGCAAAAACTCGCCACCCCTTCAAATCTGTGCGCGCGCAACACGTCCACCGCCCGTGTATATGGAGGGCACGTGCCACCGACCATCGGCTCTGCGATGGTCGGTGCGAGCAACCAACTGCGCACGTTTCACAGATTGAACTTTGAAAAGAGACGGGGACCAATCATGCAACTGACCGCGTACGACCAAGACCTCATCAAACAAATCGCAGCCGCCAACGGCGACCTCCAAAAAGTCGCCTACGACCGCTACCTCCGCTGGGGCGATCTCCTCGAATGGTCGCGCCAACCCCACATCGCGCACGCGCTCGCCGCGGTAGGCCGCCCCTCCGGGGCGGCAGGCATTCAACAACTTCCACCCACACAACCCACGCCCCCACCCCAACCCCCCACTTCGTCACTCCGTCACTTCGTCACTCCGTCACTGCTTCCCTCACCAGCACGACCCCCCAGCCAACACGCGGAAGTACGCAATCACGTCCTGGTCATCGGGAAAGACCCCGTCGTTGTTGAAGTCGATGTCGCTGCACGCGCCGCACACGCCGCCGGCCAGCACGTTGAAGAAATCCGTGACATCGGCATCCTCGGGAAAGACGCCGTTGTTGTTGAAGTCAATGTTGTTGCACACCGGCACAATGACCAGCCGATTCGACACCGCGAAGAAGACGTTGCCAATCGCTTCGACGCGCACGCGTCCACTCTGCGTAACCGTCTGCGGCAGACTCACGCGCTGCAACCCGTCATTGGGCGTGCTGGCCGCCAGAACAATCGGCCATGTCGCGCCATCATCCAGCGAAGCGGTAATCCGCACGTTGGCAACGTTGAAAGGCGCAGCGCTGGTCCCAACCACGCTCCACGCAACATCAAAAGTTTCATTCACACTGGCAGTTGGCGCAGTGATACGAAACGGCTGCGTCCCCGCGATGTTCACGTTGATGTTGGGCGCGATCAGCAAGCCGCCTTGATTATCGCGCACCGTCAGTCGGAACCGCCGCTGCGTGCCAACCACACTTGGCAGTTCTTCCGTCGGGTCAGCAACGCCGCTGAGCACCACGCTCATGCGCGGGAAGACTCGCTCATTGCTGCTGCTTGGCAAAAAGCTGCGGAAAAGCGGACTTTGGCCATTATCCACACTACCCGCATCCGTCAGCGGCTGCGCTGGCCCCAGGTTGTATTGCTCGAAGCAGTACGTCACATTCGGGCTGTCATCACTCACCGTCGCGCTGAGTTTGAAAGGCGTCAGCGGCGGGATGCTCAGCGTGGGCGTGATGGATGTCAGCACAGGCCGCTGGTTGCTCGTTTGAATGAGCTGCGCGCAGCTTGCCGACTGGCTCGTGACAAACGACGCGATCTGCGCCACGTTGTGTCCGTGGAAATATGGATCAGCGAAGATCGCGACGTTGTCGCTGGGCGCGTCGTTGCCGACTGGACATCCGCCGGGATATGCCATTTGCGTGCTGCCCGAGCCGGGTTCGTATGCGTTGCTCACGCTGATGTTGCCCGCACACCTGCCGCGCGTGCCGTTGAAGGTGTGCTGCGCGCCAAACTGGTGGCCCAGTTCGTGAATCGCCACCAGCGATCCGATCGGATCGTTGTCGCCACCTCGCGGAATGCCCGATGCGCCCTTGGCTTTGCGATCAGCCAAACACGCCGCGCTCAAATTCGCGACGCCCCCGGGAATGCGCGTGAGCACATGCCCCACGTCGTAATTCGCGGTGCCGATAGCGGCGTCCAGCACGCTTTGGTTGGCTTCCATCACTTGCGCGGAACAATCCGCGCTAGGGGATTCGCAGCCGCCAGGGTTGTACGGATCAGTCGCAGCGTTGAAGAACACGACGCTCATGTTGTTTGCGACCAGCACAAATCGCACGCCAGCGTCGGCTTCAAAAACGGCGTTCACGCGGTTGACGTTGGTCACAATCGCGTTCATCGGATCAGTCGCGTTGGGAGAGTTGCCCATGAGCGAACTGTGATACGCGCCGTACTCGCCCATGCATGCGACGGCGAGGCGATATTGGCGGATGGCGATGCCGGGGCCTAGCACGGTGCTGGCATCAAAGCCTGCGCCATCGTCGATGGGCATGACCGCGCCGTCGTCGTGGGCGGTGCATTCCCACTGCGCGCGGGCGGGGTTTTCGTGTACGAAGTCGCGTAGGTAATAGCTAATGACGTGGTCGCGATCTTGCACGTATGCAGGATCGATGAACCATGCGCCCGTTTCGCTGCGGATCATGGCGCGCAGGCCTTGGGGCGAGATATCGAATCGGCCCCACGCCGAGCGGTCGTTCACGCCGCGTGCGGTGAAGGTGCGCGTCTGCGGCAACTTCGCGGCGAGGCCATCTTCCATGATGGGTGACTCGTGGACCTCGAACGTTTGCGTGTTGCCCCAGGGCGTGGGCAGTTCGAGCATCAAGCCCGCGCCATCGCGCGGCGCGGCGGCGAGAGTTTTTGCGAGATCATCGAAGCTCACGGCGTATCGCACGCCCACGGCGGTATCGATAAACGGCTGTTTGCCGGCGAGGTTGTCCACGCGCGTGAACTGCTGGGCGAGGGCGAGTGAGGGGAAGAGGGCGATGAGAAGAAGCGTCCGCATGCGAGTGTTATACCACGGCGTGCAAGCGGCGAGAAGTGTATTTTTCTGACAAATCCTGCGATTTTTTGGTTAGCCCACGCCGGGCAGGTGTTTGTCGATCCAGTCGTCTTGCTTCAAGACGCTGTCGCGGTTGTTGCGATCGTGGGATTGGGCGCGGCGTTGGGACCAGTTGAGCAATTTCAGGATGCCGGGGATGTCGGTGAGTTCGCTTTTGGGGAAGCGTTGGCGGATGATGTGGCTGGGCCACTTGGCGAATTTGCGGAGCAGTTCATCTTCGAGGCTGGCGAAGATTTGCGCGCTGCCTGGGTCGCCTTGGCGGCCTGCACGGCCAATGAATTGGCGGTCGATGCGTTTGGCGGAGTGCATTTCGGTCAGGATGACGTGCAGGCCTCCGGCGGATTTGGCGAGGTCGTCGAGTTTGATGTCGGTGCCTCGGCCTGCCATGTTGGTGGCGACGGTGACGTTGGCGCTGAGGCCGCCTTTGCCGGCGCGGGCGATGATTTCGGCTTCGTCTTTGTCGAAGTTGGCGTTGAGGACGCTGTGCTGGATGCCGCGTTGCTCGAGCATGCGGGCGATGGTTTCACTCGCGGCGACGCTGCGCGTGCCGACCAAGATCGGGCGACCTTGGTTGTGGATATCGGCGACGCTGTCGGCGATGGCGGCCCATTTTTCACGTGCGCTGCGGAAGACGCGCGTGGGCATTTGCTTGCGAGCAATCGGGCGGTTGGTGGGGATGACCATCACGGGGCGGCGATAGGTTGATTCCATTTCGCCGGTTGCGTCGGCGGCAGTGCCGGTCATGCCGCACATGAAGGGATAGCTGCGGAAGTAGCGTTGGAAGCTGAGGCGTGCGAGGGTTTCGCGGTCGGCGGTGACTTCGACGCCTTCTTTAGCTTCGACGGCTTGGTGCAGGCCATGCTCCCAGCTTCGGTCGGGCAGGAAGCGGCCTGTGTATTCATCGACGATGACGACTTTGCCATCAACGGTTTCGTATTGCTGGCCTTTGATGTAGCAGTAGCGGGCGACGAGGGCTTGGCGGATGAGTTCTTCGCCGCGGCGGGTGGCGCGCCAGATTGCGCTGCCGCCACGATCTGCGAGGGCGGCGAAGAGTTGTTTGCAGCGGTCTTCGCCGCGGAGTTTGAGAGTTGCGCGGCGGCGGACGGGCTCGATGGCAAAGTCGATGGTGTCTTCGAGTTTGCTTGCGAGGTCGGCGGCTTCGCGGTAGACCTGGGACATTTCGTCTTCTTGGCGGGCGCGGGCGATGATGAGGGGGATGACGCCTTCATCGACGAGGACGGCGTCGGCTTCGTCAACCAGTGCGGCGTGCAGGCCCGGGACCATGGGCATGATGCTGCGGGATTTGTCAGCGGAGTCTTCGCCGCCGATGAGGCTGGCCATGGTGCGGGCGTTCCAGGGTGTGGTCGCGCGGCCGAGGCGGATTTGGTCGCGGAGCCAGTCGGCGACGATTTGTTTGGGGGTGCCGTAGACGATGTCGCGGGCGTAGATGTCGAAGCGTTCGCCGTTTTCGGTTTCTTGCGTGATTGCGCCGACGCGCAGGCCGCAGCGTTTGAAGATGCAGGCCCGGCTTTGGGCGTCGCGCTGGGCGAGGTAGTCGTTGACGGTGAGGACGTGGAGCCAGCGGTGCTGCCACGCGATGAGCGGCGCGGTGATGCTGCCTGTGAGGGTTTTGCCTTCGCCTGTGAGCATTTCGACCATGCGGCCGTATTGCATGGCGAGGGCGGCGACGAGTTGCACGGCGAAAGGTTCTTCGCCCGTTTCGCGGCGAGCGACTTCGCGGATCATGGCGAGGGCGGTGTCGATGTGGTCGGCGGTTTGGCGGCGGCGCACGAAGACTTCGCGGATGTCGTTGATTTGCTGGTCGAGGACGGCGTCGGAGACGTTGCGGAACTTTGGTGCGAGCGTGACGATTTGGTCGGCGCGGCGGCGAAGGTCTTTGAGCGTGACGCGGCGGCGTTCGGCGGCGACTTGGAGTTTGACGGCGAGGATGTCGAGATTTTTGGGGACGACGGGTTTGAGTTTGCGGCTGCGGAGACTTTCGTAGAGGGCGGTGTAGTTGGTCATGGCGCCGCCGGTGGCGGCGTTACCGGGGAGGGAGGCGGGGACGGGGTTGAGGGGGAAGGAGGTCATGGAGAAGAAGCGAGGGAGCGAGGGAGCGAGGAAGCGAAGGAGCGAGGGGGTGTAGAGGTGAGGGGGTGAGGGGGCGACGAAGCGTTAGTGTTAGATTTTGGCGCGGCCTTGGAGGGCTTTGTCTAGGCGGTCGAGCCATTGGGCTAGGAGGGGTTTGCTGGGGAGTTCGAAGCGGAGTTTGATGCGTTCGCCGGTGGGGCCTAGGTCGGCGAGGGCTTGCGCGCGGGCTTCGTCGGTGGCGTCTTTGGGCAATTTGGGGATGAAGGCGGCGGTGAAGATGGGGCGTTTGGCGACGGTGTCGAGTTGTTGCGATTGGGCTTTGGGGTCGTTTTCGATGGTGCCGCCGCCGGCGTAGGTGAGGGCGCTGTGGGGAATGGTGGTGCTGGCGGAGCGGGGCAATTGCGTGGGCGTGAGGGTCATGACGTGATCGACGATGCTGATGCGGCGTGCTTCGACGGTGTATTTGTCGGAGGACATTGACGCGATCCAGTCGGCTTCGGCTTGCGGCAAGACGGCAGCAACGCGGAGGGTGCGCTCGTCGATGACTTCTACGAGCGGCGTGCCTTCGCTGATGAAGCGGCCTATGTCGCGGGCACCTTCGGCGAAGACGGCGGTGCCGTCGTGTGGGGCGGTGATGACCAGCTTGCTGACAAGTTCGCTCATGTAGGCGATTTGCTTGTCGATCATGTTGGCGTATTCGGCAGCGGCTTGCTCGGCGGCGGGGGCCTGCATCATGGCTTGGCTTTGGCGAAGTTTGGCTTCGCGGAGCTGGGCTTTGGCGTACTCGAGACTGGTGAGCAGTTCGGGAGCTTCCAGCGTGACGAGTGGATCGCCTTGCTTGACGTGGGCACCGTTGGCGACGTGGATTTTGGCGATGGTGCCGTTGTTAGCTGAGAAGAGGCGCGACTGCATATCGGCGTTGACGACGCCGGTTGCGCGGCGGTAATCGGGGCGAGGGATCACGCCGATGAGCAGCACGCCAGCGGCAACGAGGGCGAGGCTGGTGGCGATGGCGCGGGTGCGGAAGTGCGAGAGAGATTGATGCGTGGCGAGCCAGTGGACCCACTGACCGATGGGGAGAAGGAACCACATGGCGGTGGTCCAGATGGCGAGGAAGACACCGAGGGCGAACATTTTGCCCAGGATGTACATGGTGATGCTGAGAAAGATGACGACGCGATAGATGAGTGCGCCGATGCCGTAGGCGATGAGGATGAGGGCTTCGCCTGGGCGCGTGGTTGGGCTTTGGGGGTTTTCGACGCGGTAGATGTGCTTTTGGCAGAGGAACTTGAGCATGTTCATCGAGCGCTGCATGAGGTTGGGGACCTCGATGAGATCGCTCAAGATGTAGTAGCCGTCGAATTTCATCAGCGGGTTGGCGTTGAAGACCACGGTGCTGATGCCGCTGGTGAGCATGATGTTGTACGCGACTTGGTGGGCGAGGCCTGGGTTGTCTTTGGTGCCTAGCCAGACGAAGGCGGCGATGGCGGCGACGAAGAGTTCGAACATCATGCCGCCTGCGCCCACAGCCATGCGTTGCCACTTGCTGCGGAAGCTCCATGAAGCGGAGGCGTCGACGTAGGGGCTTGGGACCAGGACGAGCATCATGGCACCGAAGACGGGGACCTGGCCGCCAAAGCGTTTGCAGATGACGCCGTGGCCGGTTTCGTGCCAGAGTTTGAGCAGGACGTAACTGACGAGGAGGACGGGCCAGTTGGCGGGAGCGATTGCGCTGTCGAAGCCGGTGACAAGGGTGCGCCAGTGAGGGGTGAGGGCGACGAGGGCAGCGATGACGAGGGCGAGCCAAGCGAAGAAGCCGAAGCGATTGAGAAGCGGACGCAGGACTGGTTCGATGGCGGCGAGGATGCTGTTGGGATTGAAGAGGGGGATGCGGAAGTACATGAGGCCGATGGCTTGGCCTATGAATTTCTTTTTGCGGCGGTCGTTGCCGCGGGAGAGGAGTTGCTCGGCTTCGGGCGCGATGTCGGCTTGGAGGAGGTTTGCGCCGTAAAGCTGGCTGAGGACGGTGATGACGTCGTTTTGCGTGAGAGCTTCGTCGCCGTGGCGGGTGAGGCCTAGTTGCCAGGCTTCATCGACGGTGCGTGAACCGTCGAGGAGGGCGACCATTTCGTGAGCGACGGGGTTGAGGCGGTAGAAGCCGTTGGAGCTGGGGTCTTGCACAACGTACCAGCGGCGACCCAAGTAGCCCTGGCGCGTGATTTGGACGTGGGGACGCAGGCGAGGCTTGAGAGCCCGGACGCGGTGCCAGAAGGGGGAGAATGTGTTGCGTTCGGACATGGGAGTTGTAAGGACGAGAGACGAAGTACCGAAGAGACGAAGTACCGAAGGAAAGGCAAACAGTGGCTCGCAGTTTCAGTACTTCGGTACTGCGGTACTTCCGCTCACCACCACAACCAGACGCGGAGTTGGTCCACGATGCGGCGGGAGGCGATCCAGGCGAAGCTTTTGGTTTCGGTGTTGAGTTTGATTTGGCCTTCGAGACCGGGGAGGAACCAGGGTTGTTGTTCGCCGATGAGTTCGCAGCGGACTTCGAAGGTGTTGCTGCCTTCGGCGGCTTGTGCGAGGGGGACGATTTGGCGGACTTTGATGGGGATTTTGAGGCTGGGGTTGCTTTTGGGGCTGACCTCGCCTGTTTGGCCCACGCGGATGAAGCTGATGTCGCGGTCGTCGACTTTGGCGCGGACGGTGATGGTGCTGAGGTCGGCGACGATGAACATTTCGTCGCCCATTTTCAGGGTTGCGCCGAGTTTGTCGCGCAGGTCGCCGCGGATGATGGTGCCGGTGATGGGCGCGGTGAGCGTGCTGCGTTCGATTTGCAGTTGCAGCATGTCCATCTTGGCTTTGGCTTGGTCGGCTTTGGCGCGGGCCTGGGCGGCGGCGCCGGCGTCGCCTTTGCGCAGGCCATCGTCGGCTTGCTTCTCGGCGAGCGAGAACTCGGCGACGGATTGTTGCAAGTTGACGCGGAGCTCTTGTGTGTCGAGCATCGCGAGGGTTTGACCTTGCGTGACTTTCACGCCTTCGTCGATGCCAGCGGCGACGCTGAGCAGCGGAGCGTTGACGGGCGCGCTGATGATGCGCTGGGTTTCGGCGCGAAGGTCCATCGGGGCGCCAATGCGGTAGGTGGTGCGGCCCAGAAAGAGCACGGCGGTGGCGAGCATGAGGGCAATGCCGGCGACTTTCCACACGGTGTGCTTGGGACCGACGGCCCAGGCGGCGGCGCGGACGGCACTGTCGTAGGTGCGAAGGCCCAGGTTGCGGTCGTCGCTGGCTCGCACGGCGAGGACGGGGGCGACGAGGTCGAGCGTGGCTTGGACGAGTTCGGCGGCGGCGGGGTCGAGCTTGCCTTGGCCGGCACTTTCGATGAGGACGATGCCGGCGATTTTTTCGCCTTGGGTATCGACCACGCGCAGCGGGAAACTGGCGACGCGGAGGTTGGCGTCGTTGCGAGCAAGATCGCGATGGGCGTGCGTGATGGTGTTGGCGAGGATGGGATCACTGACGGCGCTGGGGGCAGGGAAGAGCACGGGCTGCTCTTGATCGAGGCACTCTTCCATCGCGTTCTCGATCTTGCGGCACATTTCCATGCGGCGATCAAGATGCTCGGTGTCGCTCATCGCTTTGAGATGAACGCTGGTGGCGGTTTGCGTTAGGCGAGCTTCGCCCACGCGGCGGCCTGGCCATTTGGCGGGCGTGCCGGGCACCCAGCCTAGTGCAACGCGATCGACGCTGAGTTGGCGGCAGAGGTCGTTGACGAATTGCATGCTGCAGGCGCGGAAGCCGACAGTTGCGTTCATGCTGGCGATGAGGCGGGCGGCGAGATCGAGCGCGGCACTGCTTTGGCGCGTGCGGCGCAGGGCTTGCTGAGCTTCGTGCGCGAAGACGTAGCCTGTAAGCACTTCAACAAGGGCGACGAGGTTGGCGAGGGCTTGTTTGTTGCGGGACTCAACTTGCAGTGTGATGACGGCGCGTGCGGGGAGCTGCGCGCTTTCATGCGGCAGGCCTTGCATGACGGCGGCGGCGATGACGTAGAGGCCTGACTGATTTTGCTGATCGCCCCCATAGAACTGGCCTGCGGTGGCGGGTTGATCGAGGCTGAAAATCTGGACGTTTTTGTTGGTGGCGACGGTGCGGGCGGCGGTGGTGACTTCGCGTGATTTGTCAATGAGGTTGGCGTCAAAGCGCGTGGGGTCGGTCAGTACGTCGCCTGGCTGGGTGAGCCGGCCTTGCGGATCGACCATGCCTTGGGCGAAGGGCCAGACCTGAGCGGGTTTGACTTCGACGGTTTGCTGCTCGCCTGAGCCGGGCGCGACGAGGAACAACGCCGCTTGGCGCGCACCGGTGACCATGCCCAGCGTGCTCATGAGGCGCAGGAGGAAGACGCGGTCATCGGGGACGAGAGCGGAGAGGTCGGCGACGACGCGTTGCCAGCCGGGAGATTTGAGAGTGGAGACGTCGTTCATAAGAGAAGTGACGGAGTAACGAAGTGACGGAGGAAAGGCAGGGGAAAGGCGGCGAGTCTTATTTTTTGTCGGCGACTTTGAGGGCTTCGTTGGTGGGCTGCGTGAAGCGGACCCAGACTGGTTCGCCTGCGATGAGTTGTTGGTCGCCGGCGGGGTTTTTGACTTCGACGCGGACGCGGCGGGTGCGGCTGGCGGGGTCGGCGGTTGGGGCGACTTCGACGACTGTTCCGAGGGCGAGCTTGGCGTCGCCTGCGACATCGCACAAGACCCAGGCTTGGGCGCCGGCTTTGAGGGCGAGGGTCACTTTGTCGTCGGTGGGTGCGTTGACGTCGATCCAGAGTGGGTCGATATCGACGACGCGGACGATCTTTTCGTTTTCGTTGACGACTTGGCCCACGTCAGCGTTGACGGTGTCGACGATGCCGTCGAAGGGGGCACGGACGCGGAACTTGTCAACGCGGGCGCTCATGCGTTCGAGTTGGAGTTTTTCCTGCGTTTCTTGGTTTTGGGCGACGAGGTATTCGATGCGGCGGACTTCATAGCCCAGGCGAGCGCGTTCGACTTCTTGCACGCCGGAGGCGTTCTTTGCGAAGGCTTCACGCAGGCGGTCGTATTCGAGTTTCGCGAGATCCATGCCGGCTTTGGCGCCTTCGACTTGCAGCGGCTCGGCGACGCGGACTTGTTGGATTTTGAGGAGGGCTTGATCTTCGGCGTCGTCGCCGCGGAGGATCATGTCACCTTTTTTGACGTTGAGCCCGGAGCGAATGAGGACCTCGGTGACCCGGGTGGGCGCGCTGAAGCCCATGAAAGCGTCTTGGCTGGGGCGCGTGACGGCGCGGCTGCCGGCGAATTGGGTTTGGAGTTCGGTCGTGAGGCGACCGAGGTCGCGCGTGGTGGAGCTGGTCTGCAGCGTGGGCGCAGCAGCGAGCGAGGAAGACGAGAGATTGGCGAAGCTCAGGGCCAGGGCTGCGGCGAGTGACGCGGACAGCAAAGGCACCCAGCGGGCCCGTGGGTTGGTCCGGGCGTGGGGCGTCGTTGGCATATAGATGAATATACGCAAGATGTTGGGTGGGCTGTTGCGGTGAGGGCGCGAGAGGGGTCGTGAGAGTGTGAATTGCAAAAACTGGTGCCCATGCAAACACCGAATTCAGGCACAGATTGCGGACTTGTGCTTCGTGATTGGGGGAGAGGCAGCTACCATGCTCCCCCGGCATGATTTACAAGGCCGCCGGGATCAAGAAAGGCATCGCCGTGACGCAAGTTGCTTCCTCTCCCACGTTCCCCCGTTCGGCCCGTCGTGATGAAAAGCAGAAGCTGCTGGCGATGAACGGGGCCAAGCCGGTGAGCGAGAAGGCGGTTCCGTTTATGTCAACGGCTTTGACGGCTGAAGACAAGGCGGCGGTGATGAAGGTGTTGGATAGCGGGATGCTGCGGGCGGCGAGCCAGTGCGCGGCGTTTGAAGCTCGCTGGGCGGAAATGACCGGGTGCGGGCACGCGATGACGTGCGCGAACGGGACGGTTGCTTTGCAACTGGCGTACGAGCCTTTGATTCAGCCCGGCGATGAAGTGCTGGTGCCAGCGTGGAGCTATATCGCGACGGTGAGCATGGTGGTTGCGCGCGGGGCGATTCCGATCTTTGTGGATGCGCTGCCGGACACGATGCAGATTGATATGGTGGACGCGGCACGCAAGGTGACGCGCAAGACGACGGCGATTGCGGCGACGCATTTGTATGGCTGCCCGGTGGATATTGACGCGGTGGAGGCACTGGCGGGCAAGGCGAACTTGGCGGTCGTCTATGACAGTGCGCAGGGACACCTTGCCAAGTACAAAGGCCAGCCCATGGGCGCTTTTGGTGATGCAGTCACGTACTCGATGTATGCCACCAAGAACCTGGCGACGGGTGAGGGCGGGATCATTACGTGCAATGAAGATTCGCTGGCGCGGGATATTCAACTGCTGCGCAGCCATGGTGAGACTGAAAAGTATCTGCATGAGCACATCGGTTACAACTACCGCATGAACGACATGGCGGGTGCGATTGGGCTTTCGCGGCTGGATCGCTTGCCTCAGCAGACGGCGCAGCGGCGCATCAATGCGGGCAAGTATGACAAGATTCTGGCGGGGATTGATGGGCTGATTGCACCGTCGATCACGGCTGGCGCGGAAGCGGTGTATCACTTGTATGTGCTGCAACTGGCGCCGGGCAAGTTTGCCTGTACGCGTGATGACTTTGCGAACGCGCTCAAGGCTGAGGGTGTGCCGACGGCGGTGCACTATCCGCGCAGCTTGCCGAATCAGCCGGCGTTGGCGGAATTCAGCAATGATGACACGCCGGTTGCGGATGGGCTGGCGAGCCGGGTGCTTGCGCTGCCTATGCACCATGATTTGACGGACGATCACATTCGTGTGGTTGGTGAGGCGTTGAACAAGGTGGCGGAGGCGTATCGGTTGTGAGGGGGGGGGACTAGGCATTGGGGATTAGGGATTAGGGATTGGGGATTAGGAAAGGCAGAGTGGGAGTTGACGTTTTTGTCAGCTCCTTTTTTCTTGGGTGGTTTGGTAGGTGAGTTTTGATATGGGTGATGCGTGGGAGACTGTGATGGTGGCGGCGCGGGATGCGCGAGTGGTTGCTCGGCTGGAGGGGATTTATGCGCGCGTGGGGGAGGAGATTACGGCGAGGGGGCCGGCGTGCTGGGCGAGTGGGCGGTGCTGCAACTTTCGTACGGCGGGGCATGATTTGTTTGTGACGCTTCTGGAGGCGGCGTATTGCGTGCAGCGCGCGCGGGTGGGTGGGGACGATGTGAGCGCGGGTGACGCTGGTGATCGGCGGGTGCGGTTGCCGCAGATTGGTGCGGGGCAGATTGATTCACGCGATGGTGCGCTGACGCGGGAGGCGATTGATGCGGCGGTGGCGCGTGGGGATTGTCCGTATTTGCGGGGGAACTTGTGCGGGGCGCATGGCGTGAAGCCGCTGGGGTGCCGCGTTTATTTTTGTGATGCGACGGCGGAGGAGTGGCAGCATGCGCTGACGGAGCGCATGCTGGGGGAGATTCGCGGCTTGCATGTAGAGTTTGGGATTGCGTATGTGTATGACGAGTGGCGGCGGCAGCTTAGTCGGTGTGTGGGGGCGGATCAGAGGTGAAGGCCTGCGAGCTGCGCTCGCTCTCGCCCGGGACGGGCGAGCTACCTAAAGACTCGCGGTAGGTGGCGCGGTTGCGCATGTATTCTTCGGGGCTGATGCGCAGGTCGGGTTCTTTGCCTTGTTGGTGCAGGGTGTGGAGGTGCTTGAGGAAGGGGACGCACCACATGCAGCCGGTGCCGGCGCTGAGGCATTCGCTGATGAGGCTGGGGACGCTTGGATTTTCGCGCGCGAGATAGTTGCGGATTTTGCGGAGGCTGACGTGGAAGCAGAGGCAGACTTCGTCGTCGGGAAGCATGGGGGAGGGTAAGGGACTAGAGGCTGGGCACTAGGGACTGGCGCTAGGCACTAGGGAAGGCGGTTGGATGCGGGTGGGTGCAGATTATTTGGGGATTTGGTCGCGTTCGCGGGAGGCGAGACGGCGAACCTTTCTGGGCTGGGTAGCGTCTAAAGTTGGGAACTTGGGCAACGTTTGGGCGGTTTGTGCGGACAAGTCGATACAAGCGTTGCATCCGCGGCGAACATGAGCCGAAACAGGTTTATGTGGTGCGGTGATTTGTGCCTCGCGACGAGGCTGATTTTTCGGTTGGCTTACACGTGTGGTTGATTGTCTTGCCGAGCGATTTGGCAGACTGAAGTAAAAACATGAAGACTCCTACTGACCTGAACTTGAAGAACGCCCCCACTGCAAATGGCACGACGACTGGCCGCGAGGTGAACGCACGGAGTGTGCGCGGGTTGTGGAATGCATTTGTGCTGGGTATGCGAACGCTGTTTGCGAGTGAGGACCCCAAGGGCAAACCCAGTGGCAAAGACAAGCCTGGGCAGGGTGGACCTAATGGGCAGAAGCCTGGTGTGCCGGCGATGCCGCCGAGCCGAGGGCTGCTGGGGCTGGTCAGTATTCTGCTGATTGGTGTGCTGTTGATTGTGATGTTTACGAATCAGGGTCGCGGCGAGCAGATCACGCTTGAGCAGTTTCGCACGATGTGGAACAACAGTGAGATCAATCGCGATAGCGTGATTGTGCGTGAAGATGCGGTGGTCGCGGAGCGATTGGCAAACAAAGATGGCCCTGCGCAGGTGGTGATGCTGCGGACCAATGCGGTGGGCGGCCAGTTTGTTGCGCAGGAAGTTTTGAAGTTGACGGATGGCAAGGCGAAGATGCAGCCTCAGAGCCAGTGGGTGGGGCTGCTGATGTTCATGCTGCCGTTCATGATTCTTTTGCTGGTGGCGTGGTTCTTTATCTCGCGCGGGCTGCGGAACGCCGGTGCGGGTGGGGGCATGCTGGGCAACTTTGGCAAGAGCCGGCACCGGACGCTGAATAAAGAGATGACGGGCATCACGTTCGCGGATGTTGCGGGCATTGAAGAAGCCAAGGATGAAGTGACGGAGATCGTCGAGTTCTTGAAGAACCCGAAGAAGTTCACGAAGTTGGGCGGACGAATCCCGCGTGGCGTGTTGCTGGTGGGTGATCCGGGTGTGGGCAAGACGCTGCTGGCGAAGGCGATTGCTGGCGAAGCGGATGTGCCGTTCTTCTCGATTTCTGGCTCGGATTTCGTTGAAATGTTCGTGGGCGTGGGTGCTTCGCGCGTGCGTGACTTGTTCAAGCAAGCGAAGGAGTCGGCGCCGTGCATTATCTTCTTGGATGAAATTGACGCCGTTGGTCGCAAGCGCGGCAGCGGGTTTGCGTCGGGCGGGCATGATGAACGCGATCAGACTTTGAACGCGATTCTGGTTGAGATGGACGGGTTCCAGCCTGCGGATGGCGTGATTGTCATCGCGGCGACGAATCGCAGCGATGTGCTTGATCCGGCGCTGGTCCGGCCGGGTCGATTTGATCGGCAGGTGACGGTGCCGCTGCCTGATGTGAAGGGCCGGCTGGAGATTCTGAAGGTTCACGCGCGGAAGGTGAAGCTGGGGCCTGATGTTGACTTTGAACGCGTTGCGCGCGGGACGCCCATGTTCAGTGGTGCGGACCTGGCGGCGATCATCAATGAAGCGGCGATTGCTGCGACGATGCAGAACAAGGACTTCATTGAGATGGTGGATATGGAAGAGGCGCGCGACAAGGTGAAGTTTGGCCGGGCGAAGAAGAGCCGGGTGCGAGAGAAGGATGAGAACAAGCTGGTTGCGTATCACGAGGCGGGGCATGCGATTTTGCAGGCTTTGCTGAAGGATGCGGACCCGCTGCACAAGGTGACGATCATTCCGCGAGGCGGCGCGGGCGGGGCGACGTTCAGCCTGCCTGAGAAGGACCGCATGGGTTACAGCCTGAAGTTCTTGCGAGCGACGATGCGCATTCTGTGCGGCGGGCGCATTGCAGAAGAGCGGGCGATGCAGGATGTGTCGAGTGGTGCGACGATGGATATCTCGCAGGTGACGGGCATTGCTCGCGCGATGATTTTGGAATGGGGCATGAGCGAGAAGCTGGGCTTCGTGCGCTACACCGGGTCGGACACGCGCGAGTCGTTCTTGCCTGATAAGGAATACAGCGAGGACACGGCGCGGGTGATTGATGAAGAGATTCGCCGGATGGTTGATGAAGCCTTCGCCGATGCCGTGAAGATGCTGGATGCGAACTGGGAGAAGGTTGTGGTGGTTGCCGAGGCGTTGCTCAAGCATGAAACGTTGAGCGGCGATGAAGTGCATCGCCTGATGCGCGGCGAGACGCTGAGCCGGCCCAGTGTGGCGGAAATGCTGCTGGCCCAGAAGCAGCGGGATGCGAAGCCCAGCAAGCCGGAGTCGGGCACGACGCAGGGGACGCCGGAGTTGCCTCCGGGGGCGTTGCCGGCGTGAGGGTGAAGTTGGTTGGATGAAGTGAATGAAAGTGAGAGCCCTGGCGTGGAGCCGGGGCTTTTTTTCTTGCTGGTTTTGTGGCGGTGGGTGCGGGAGAGTTTGGTATGGGTGGGTCGATTGCCACAGAGGCGCAGAGACATAGAGATTGGGCTGGGATGAGGGGGCGGAAAGGAATCGGGCGGCGAGGTGGTAAGCGTCGATCGTTGGGTTGATCGTTGGGTCGCCCGTACTCACGCTTATCATGTCGCATGAGCAGGTTTGGACTTGAACGTGATGAGGCGGAGCGAAACGCATTCATGCACCTTTGGTGCCGGATCGGGATAGCTTTGTTGGGGCTGGTGATCATCTATCAGTCGATAGCGTTTGGACAAACGATGTATTTCCGTGGCCCACAGGTGGAGAGCGGAAGCACCGCGACTGAACACGTGCGAGTCGATCTCGCGATTTACACATCTGTGTTGGTGCTGACCGGAGCGGGACTCGTGGTGTTTGCAGCCAGTGGCCGACGCCTGCGGTGAGCAAGCGATACGTTGTGATTGAGTGCGGCGAACGACTGCTTCATCAATGAAGTAGCGGCGGCGGTTCAGATGTGTTGGCGCGATGTCGATCAGACTTCGCGGAGGGATGCACGCGTGGGATGGGGTTGGGTGGGGTTGTGCGCGAATGGTGGATTGATCCGGACCTTCGCAGGGCCTCAGGTCCGGCGTCGGGGTGGCGTTGGCGTCGGGCAAAAAAAGAAACACCGCCGGCTTTCGTCGGCGGTGTTTGGGGGAATCATTTTGTTGGACTGTCAAACACTGTCAGCCAAAGACTGACGGGGTTGATTAGTCAACGTAGTTGACCTGCTCGTCGTTGCGGACGGCGCGGGTCTGGTCGCTGGTGGTGACGGTTTGGACGACGAAGTCACCAGCGCGGGTGCCCTTGGCGATGAACTTGAAGGACACGGTTTGGCCGACGGCGAGGGTGCCGATGTTGAAGGTGGCCGTTTGACCAGCGCCTTGAGCGCCAGCAGCGTTGCTGCTGACGTACTGGAGGCCGGCGTCGAAGGTGGCGACCATCTTGACGTTGGTCAGGTTGATCTGGCCTTGGTTCTTGACGGTGTAGGTGAACTCGTGGTTGTCGCCGATGAGGCGCACGCCGTCGAAGTCTTCCACGCCCGTGCCGATGTCGGGCACGCCTTGGATGCTGACCGCGCAACCATCCTTGACTTCAGCAGCGCAGGTTGCGCTGGCGAAGGCTTCGTTGTTGATGGTGCCGGCAGCGGCGTTGATGGTCAGGCTGACCGTGCGGCTCTGGCCCGGGGCGAGGGTGCCCAGGTTCCAAGTCGCTGCGCCGCCGCTGAGGGCGCCGCCTTCGGTCGCGCTGGCGAAGGTCGCGCCAGCGGGGATGGGATCGCGGACGACCGTGTTGGCAGCCGGAGCGTTACCCGTGTTGGTGACGACGATGTTGTAGGTGACCGGACGACCCTGACGGATCTGGGTGGGGCACTGCTTGTCGATGGTGAGCATGGGAGCGGACACGGCGGTGACCGTGTTGTTGCTCGTGGCGCTCAGGCCGCCTTGGGCGCTGGCCGTGGCGTTGTTGTTGTAGCTGCCGATCTTGTCAGCCTTGACGTTGAAGGTGAACTCGCGGCTTGCACCACTGGCGAGGTCGAAGGCGGGGAACTCGACCATGTTCTTGCCGTCGCTGGTGAGGCCAGCGGGGAGCTGGTCCTTGACGCTGACGCCGCGGGCGGTGCCGGTGCCGCTGTTGGTGACGACGAGCTTGACGGGCCAGCTATCACAGAGGAGGCTGGTGGCGGGGCTGGACTTGGTGATGGCGAGGGCGGGGCTGACGACGTTGACCGTCATGCACACCGGGATGGTGAAGCTGGCGGTTGCACAGCTGCCGTAGCTGCCGGCCTTGCTGAAGCTGCCGTTGACGGTGATCGTCTTGCTCTCACCAGCGGCGAGGCTGCCGAGGTTGAAGACGCCGTTGTTGCCAGCGGGCTGGCTGTTGGTCATGCTGAAGCCCTGGGGGATGGCTTCGTTGATCATCACGTTCTCGAGCGTGCTGCTGGAGATGTTGGTGACCTTGATTTGGTAGCTGGTGGCTTGGCCCGCGGCGATTTCGGCCGGAGCGAGCTTTTCAACCATCAGGCTGCTGCTGCTGCGAACACCCGTGGGGTAGTAAGCAACATTGCTGCCCATGGCGACGGGAGCTGCGGCGGGGGCCGAAGCAGCCGCGGCAGCCTTGGGAGCAGCGGCAGGAGCCGGAGCAGCGGCGGGAGCCTTGGCGACGTAGGCCGTGCCGCCCGTGCCACCGGTGCCGCCACCGAGGGGAACGGTCACGCCGTGGGGGCCCTTACCTGAACTTTCGCAGCCCACGAGACCGCCGGCCAGCAGGGGCAGGAGGCACAGGAGAGTCTGCACGTTGTGACGATTCGCAACCATTCCGCGTAGTCCTTTCGTTTCTCTAAAACCTCGAACGCTACTCGAACCTGTGAGGAGGTGAGGTAGAGATCAAATGACCCGATGTGGGTCGCGCTAGCGTAGTGGTTACCAGCTTGTCATTCAAGTGGCGTTAGTCACAAGAGATGAAAGAGAGGTTACGTTCGTTGCAACAAGTTTCACTTTCGGGCGGATTTTATTCCAAAGGCATGCAAAAGCTGCGCTTACGGATGGATGTTGGAGTGAACCAGAGAGGATTTGCACGTATCTTGATATGATGCGTTTGGTCGCTGTTCACACTTTTCAAGTTTTCCACATCGCTGAGAAACTGTCATGCAAGACTTCGAGAAATTGGGTTCGTTCTATCTGGGCAAGCAATATGACGCGGCGAGTCAGCGACGAACTGATGAGTTGATGCTCTACGACGCGAAGGACCTGGTCACGCATGCGATTTGCGTGGGCATGACGGGGAGTGGCAAGACAGGTCTGTGTTTGGGGCTGCTGGAAGAAGCGGCGATTGACAACATTCCGGCGCTCATCATCGATCCCAAGGGAGACTTGGCGAACTTGTTGCTGACGTTTCCGAAATTGGCGGCGAGTGACTTTCGGCCTTGGATCAATGAGAGTGACGCACAGACGAAGGGGATGACGGCGGATGCGTTTGCGCAGGGGCAGGCTGATCTCTGGAGAAAAGGATTGGCCGAGTGGGGGCAGACGCCCGAGCGCATTGCGAAGTTCAAGAGCAGCGCGGAGGCGGTGGTGTACACGCCGGGGAGTTCGGCGGGGTTGCAGCTATCGATCATGAAGAGTTTTGATTGTCCGCCGTTTGAGATTGTGGATGATCCGGAGTTGCTGCGTGACCGGATTGCGACGACGGCGAGCAGTTTGCTTGGGCTTGCGGGAGTGAGCAGTGATGCGACGCGCGGGCGCGAGCACATTTTGGTGTCGACGATTTTACAGACGGCGTGGATGAGCGGGCAGAATCTTGATCTGGCGGAGATCATTCAGCAAGTGCAGTCGCCAGGGTTTCAGCGCGTGGGCGTGCTGGAGTTGGAGGCGTTTTACCCCGGCAAAGAACGATTTGAGCTGGCGATGGCGCTGAACAATTTGCTGGCGAGTCCGCAGTTTGCGGCGTGGAGCCAGGGGCAGCCGCTGGATATTGGGAACATGCTGTACACGCCGACGGGGAAGCCTCGGCTGGCGATTGTGAGCATTGCGCATTTGGGCGATGCGGAGCGGATGTTCTTTGTGAGTCTGTTGCTGAACCAGTTGTTGGGGTGGACGCGGCAGCAGAGCGGAACGACGAGTTTGCGGGCGATTCTGTATATGGATGAAATTGCGGGGTATGTGCCGCCTGTGGCGAATCCGCCGAGCAAGCAGGCGCTGTTGACGCTGATGAAGCAGGCGCGGGCGTTTGGCGTGGGGTGTGTTTTGGCGACGCAGAATCCGGTGGATATTGATTACAAGGGATTGTCGAACGCGGGGACGTGGTTCATAGGGCGGTTGCAGACGGAGCAGGACAAGGCGAGGCTGCTCGATGGCTTGCAGGGGGCGATGGCGGCGAGCAACAAGGCGTTTGATCGCGGGGCGATGGACAAGACGTTGTCGGGATTGCCCAAGCGCGTGTTTGTGATGAACAACGTGCATGATGAGGGGCCGAGTATTTTTGAGACGCGGTGGTGTTTGAGTTATTTGCGTGGGCCTTTGACGCGGGGGCAGATCAAGCAGGTGATGGATCCGATCAAGGCGGCGGGGGTTGGTGGTGTGGCGGGTGCGGTGCGGGCGGCGGTGGCTGGTGCAGGCGCGGCGAGTGCGGGGGCGAAGGTGGAGAGTGTTGCTCAGGCCCCCACTGCTGCTGTGAGTGGTGCAAGTGGTGCGAGTGATGCGAATGGCGGGATGGCGAGTTCGCGGCCGGTTTTGCCGCCGGATGTGCCGCAGTATTTCTTGCCCGTTCGCAGCAGCAAGCCAGCAGGGGCGACGCTGCGATATGACGCGGCAGTGATGGCGTTCTCGTGGGTGCATTACAACGACAGCAAGACTGGCGTTGATTTGGATAATCCGGTGACGATGCTGGCGCGGTTTCGCGATGGGCCTGTGCCGATTGAGTGGGATGAAGCGGAGCGCGTGGAATTGACGGATAAGGATGTGGAGCGCGAGCCGGAGGGCGGGGCGACGTTTGGCAATGTGCATGCGAGCGCGACGAAGGCGAAGAGCTTTGCGGATTGGCAGAAGAAACTGGTGGACACGTTGTATCGCAGCGAGCGATTGGAACTGCTGCGCAGCGTGACGCTGAAGGAAGTGAGCAAAGCGGGCGAGAGCGAGAAGGACTTTCGTTTGCGATTGACGCAGACGGCGCGCGAGCAGCGCGATGAACTGGTAGAAAAGCTGCGCGTGAAGTATGCGAGCAAGTTTCAGACGTTGACGGATAAGGTGCGGCGCGCTGAGCAGACGGTGGAGACGCAGGAGGCGCAGGCGAAGCAAGCGAAGTTTGGGACGGCGCTTTCGTTTGGCAGCGCGATTTTGGGGGCATTTTTAGGCAAGAAAGTGGTGAGCGCGGGGAATGTGGGGCGTGCGGCGACGGCGGCGCGGAGCGCTGGGCGGGCGGCGCAAGAAGGCGGCGATGTGGCGCGGGCGGAGGAGAACCTGGAAGCGGTGAAGCAGCAACTCGCGGATTTGGAGGGGCAGTTCAAGGCGGAGACGGATGCGATTGCGGCGAAGCTGGACCCGGCGACGGAGACATTTGAGACAGTGACGCTCAAGCCGAAGAAGATGGATATTCGGGCGGACGCGGTGGTGTTGGTGTGGGTGCCGGGGTGGGTGAAGGGCGGGAGTGTGGAGCAGGCGTGGTGAGGGGTTGGTGAAGAGAGGGTGAACGACTGAAGTTGCGGGTACTTTTTTTCGAGGGCTTGCGCCCTCGTGTTCTTATTGACAGGGGCCGCCTGCTAGGACGGTGAAGAAGGTCATGACGTCGGCACCTTCGGGGAAGACTTGGTTGTTGTTGAAGTCGATGTCGTTGCATGAGGCGCACTCGCTGCCGGCGAGGACGGCGAAGAAGTCGATGACGTCTTGGTCTTCGGGGAAGACTTGGTTGTTGTTGAAGTCGATGGAGTCGCACGTCGTGGCGCATGGGGCGGGGGCGGGAGCGAAGGCAAGAGCGGTGTTGCCTGCGGCGATTTGCGAGGGTGGGATGTTGATGCCGGCGGTGCCGTCGGCGGTTTCGAGGCCGATGGTGAAGTCGGTGCTCGTGAGGGCGGGGGTCATGGTGGCGTAGCGGAGTTCGATGCGGTTGGTGGTTTCGAAGAGGGTGATTTGGAAGTTGAAGCTGTCGGTTGGAACAGCGAGTTGGCGGGCGTTGTGCCAGTTGATGATGAAGCGGCGATGGCCTGGCTGGCCCAGCGTTTGGGTTTCGAGGCGGCCTTGGGCGGGGATTTCGAGATCGTCCCAGAGGGCGGCGATGAGGGAGTTGGGCGCGGGCGCGGCGGGGATGGGCGTGTTTTGGTATTCGGTGCTGTAGCCGGTTGATGGGCCCAATTGGATGAAGCCGTTGGTGCAGATGTTGAGCTGCGTGAAGGTGTCGCCGTTGTAGGTGAAGGGGAAGGGGAGCGGGCGAGTCCAGCGGCCGTCGTCGAGGTTGCCATCGGTGATGGTGGCGAGGGTGAGTTGTGTGGCGGCGGGGAGGGGCTCGAAGGGTGCGGCGTTGGCAGTTGCGATGGTGGATGCGCAGGTGGAACCGGGGCCTTGGAAAGTTCCGGCGGCTTGGGCGCAGCTGAAGAGGCGGAGTTGCTCACAGCCCGATGTGGTGCAGCAGGCGCCGGCGGCGGAGGGTGTGATGGTGACTTGGGCGGTACCGAGGCTGGTGCGAGATTGGGCGTCGGTGATGGTGAGGGGGATGGCGAGAGGATTTGTTTGAGCAGGGACGTTCGCGGGGATGGTGGCGGCGAAGATGTTGTCGTTGGCGGTTGTGTCAGGAGTGATGCCGTTGTCGCGCAGGGTGATGGTGCCCGCGCTGAGGGATGACGCGTCGGCGGTGACGGTGATTTGTGTGCTGGTGGGTGAAGCGGCGGGTGTGATGGTGGCGCGGAGGGTGAAGGGTTGGCCTTCGACGACGCTTGTTGGTGCGGCGAGGGCGAGGGGTTTATCTTGTGGGCCCACGGTGAAGGTGAACCATGCGATGCCGAATGGGCCGGGCTTGCTCGCGAGGACTTCGACGGTGCCGGCGGGGCTTTGAATGGCGAAGTCGAGATCGGGTGCGGCGTCGACGTCGCTTTGGGCGATGCTGGCGGGACTATCGAGCACGGCGGCGATGCGGAAGCGGTCGTCGGTGGGCGAACCCAGGTTGTTGGCGAGGTTGTGATCGGCGATGGCGATGTAGTAGACGGCTTCGGTGAGGTTGCGCGTGGCGATGCTTTGGCGGGTGGTGTTGGTGCCGCCGCCGGAGGTGGTTTCGTCGTCGTTGCCGAAGGTGGTCAAGGCGAAGAAGTTCTCGTCGTAGACCCAGAATTCGGTGTCGGCGAGGGTGCGGTTGCGGGTGGTGATGGTGATGTTACCTGGCGCGATGGGCGCGGCGATGATGGTGGGCGTGATGGTTTCGCGCTGGAGCGTGAGGGTGTAGGGAGCGGGGGTTTGGGCGTCGCCTGTCACGCGGGTGGTGATGAATTCGCTGCGACCGAAGCCGTACCACTGGATGAAGTTGGAGGGCTGGGTTGCGGTGCTGGCGAGTTGGATGAGGGCGTCACCTGTGGCAGGAACGCCGTTGTTTTGCGGAGAGCCGCGGAGGGAGAAGTTATAGAGTCCCGAGTTGGGCGAGGTGAGTTGGAGGCGGTGGCGATAGATGGCGAGGGGTGCGCTGGTGGTGGTGATGCGGAGGTAGTCGATGCTTGCATCGCCTATGCCTGCGAGGCCTGTGGTGATGCCCGTGATGGTTTCGCCTGGGGAGGCGGTGAAGGTGTTGGGGGTGGTTTTAGCGTCGTTGGGTTCGGATTCGGTGAACTGCGCGAAGGTGGGCGCGGCGAGCAGCAGGGGCAGCAGCGAGAAGACGCGCGATGTGCGAACGAATGACACGACTCTCTCCTCGGACGAAACTGACTTGACGATTCGGGCGTGAAACTAGAGGCCTGCGCTGTCGAGCCACAGGCTGGGTTTGCGATCGAGGGCGACGGCAATGGCGACCAGACTTTCGAGGCTGGGCAGGTGGGCGCCGCGCTCGATGCTGCTGAGCTGGCTGACACTGACGTTGCTGGATTCACTGAGTTCTTTGAGGGTCCAGCCGCGTTCGGTGCGCGCGAGACGGACTTGACGACCCAGTTCGAGGCGCAGGCGATCTTGGGGACGTTGTCCCAGACCCAGCGTGGTGACGGCTTGGTTGAGGCTGCGGCGCAGCTCGTCCATTTTGAAGGGCTTGGCGATGTAGTCAAAGACGTCTTGCTTGAACGTCTGGCGCATGTTGTCCATGGTGGGGTAGCCCGTCACGACGATGACGCAGAGCTTGGACCAGCGTTTGCGGATTTCGGTCAGGACTTCGTCGCCACTGTGGTGGCCCATTTTCATGTCGAGCAGGACGACATCGGGCAGGCGGACTTCGCAGGCGTCGAAGAGTTGCTGGGGCGTGGCGGCGGAGCGGACGTCGTGGCCGTCGGTTTCGAGTGCGCTGCGCAGAAAATCGCGGAAGTCGTCATCGTCGTCGAGGATGACGATGCCTAGCGGGGGCAGTTCAGCGATGGGCAACTGCGGGGCGGCAGAGTTGGTTTCGGCGGGCGTCATAGCGATGCTCCATCGTTAGCGGGTGAGCCCGGCTGGGGGAGATTGGGGGTTTGCGCGGTGGGGGTTTGCGCAGGTAAAAGCACTTCGAACATAGCGCCGCGGCGGTCGGAGCGGTTGCTGGCGAGGAGCAGGCCGCCGTGTTCGCGCACGATGCCGTCGGCGACGGCGAGGCCCAGGCCTGTGCCTTTGCTGTCGAGGCGCGTGCTGACGAAGGGCTCGAAGAGGTGCGGGAGCACATCGGGGGCGATGCCGGGGCCTTCGTCGGTGATGCGCAGGACGAGCAGGTCGCGATTTTCGAGGCGTTGGCGGGCGGCGGCGATGCGGATGGTGGGACGAGGCTCGGTTTGCTGACGTGGCAGCGAGCGCGTGGCGTCGACCGCGTTGCGAATGAGGTTGACGAAGACTTGCACCATGCGGTCACCATCGCAGAAGATGCGGGTGTCGTGGGGCACGTCGTTGACGATGACAACGTCGCGGGCGTCGCGATCGAGGTTGACGAGCAGAACGGCTTCTTGCACAGTGGTGTGCAGGTCGGTGTCGCTGCTGCGCGGCGGGCGGACGCGGGCGTAATCGAGGAGACTTTCGCTGAGGCGTTCGAGGCGACCGACCACGCGCAGCATGAGAGCAGCGTCGGCGGGCGAGAGCTGGCCTTGCGAACCTTGCTGGTTGGTTTGCATGCGCTCGGTCAGACCTTTGATGACGGCGAGTGGCGTGTTGAGTTCATGGGCGATGCCAGCGGACATGATGCCCAGGCTGGCGAGGCGGTCGGCGTCGACGAGATTGCGCTGGGCGGTTTCGAGAAGATGGTTTTTGGTTTTGAGGTCGTTGGCGACTTCTTCGAGTTTGGCGAGGGCGGAGTTGAGTGCGGCTTCTTGGTTGCGAAGTTTGAGCACGCTTTCGTTGCGGCTGCGCATGATCTCGCCTAGTTCGTCGCCTGGAATCACGCCTTCGGGGATCAGTTCTGCGTCTTTGCGGCCTTGTTGCACGGCGTCGTCGGCATCGAGCATGCGGCGGATGGGGCGGTAGACGCTTTGCGGCAGCACGAGCGCTTCGGCAGCGATGGCGACCAGCAGGTACATGGTGAGGAGCGCGACGAAGGTGAGGATGTAGAGACGCGTGGCGCTGGTGCGGGCTTGGGGGACGATTGCGCTGAGGGCGATGAAGGTTTCGGGATTGCCGGGAGTTGAGGGGACGAAGAGGAGTGCGCCGGGGCCTATGCGAGAATCATCGAGGCGCACGGGTGCGCCGGAGGCGTTGATTGCGTCGAGCGAGCCTGAGCCGCGGAGACTGAGTTCGCTGGCGGTGCCGATGGCGGTGCGGGTGCTGGCAGAGCCAGTGGCGAGATCGGGCGGCAGCGTTGCAGTCTGCGTGAAGCCGGGCATGCGGCGGGCGAGTTCGAGGAGGGTGAGTGATTTTTCGATCTCGGCTTCGCGCACGACGGCGTTGACGGCGGGGCGAAGGGTGACGAGCAGGACGATGCCTAGGGCGATGGTGAAGAAGGTGTGCAGGAGCAGAAGTTTTTTGCGGACGCGCATGCGGGCGAGCAGGCCGCCTTCGCGGCGGGTCTTTGCTACGGGGCGCACGGTGCGGCGGTCAAAGAAGGGGCCCAGGGCTGGGAGGCCTTTGCGAGGTGTTGGCGAATTGGTTGGGTCCTGCGTCATGATGTTCGCTTACGCTTGCAGGTCGCGCACGCCGCGCGACTTCTTGAGGCTCATCGTTGCAGCGCAAACGCCCCCACGACAAACCGTTCTCACCATCTCGCCAGTTTGGTGGCGATTCGCCACGATTTTCCGGTTCTTCGCGGGGTCAGCCGCGAGAGGATCAGGGTGATCAGGATGATCTTGATGGGCCGCCGGCGGGGTTTGTGCCCACGCCTGCGCGGCCGTTGCCGCCTACGACGGCGTGGAACGCGGCGTTTGCCTGCGCGCTGGAGCATGCGCTGACGTTTCCGAATTTGTCGCAGCGTGCGCCGGATATTTCACAGCTTGATGAGCGCGATGGGGCTTTAGCGTTTGCGCTCGTGGATGCAGCAATGCGGCGGTGGAACACGATTGGGTACTTGTGCGGCAGTGCGCTGGGAAGGCCTTGGCGGCGGCTGGAGCCGGGGATTCAGGCGGCGCTCGTCACGTCGGCTGGTGCGATGATGTTTTTGGATCGCATTCCGCCTTGGGCTGCGGTGAATGAGGCAGTGAACTGGACGAAGCAGGCGATTACGCCGGCGGCGGGCGGGCTTGTGAATGCGTGTTTGCGGCGGATTGCGGAGGTTGTGTTTACGCCGCCTGCGGAAGTGGGCGGGTTGCCTGGGCGGCGCGTGAATGAGGTGTACGCGTTTGGGCGCGATGAGATTCCGCTGGGTGATGGGCGTGCGCTGCGGCTGCATGCGCCGTTGCTGCCTGAGGATGAACTGTTGCGGCTCGCGATTGTGACGAGCCATCCGAGTGATTTGCTGGCGGGATGGCGGGCGGCGTTTGGGATTGATCATGCGCGGGAGCTGGCGATGCATGGGATCATGCAGCCGGGCGTGACGATTTGTACGCGGTATGCGAAGGGGCCCATTGATGCGAGCGTGATGACGCCGCATCGCGATAGCGGGCACCATGTGTATATTGGCGAGTCGGGGAAGCTGCGCGAGGCGCTGGCGCGTGATGATGTGTGGGTGCAGGATGCGGCTTCGACCAAGGCGATTGCGAGTGTTGCGAAGCTCACGCCGAGCGTGATCGTGGATTTGTGCGCGGGGCAGGGGACCAAGACCAAGCAACTGGCGATGCAGTTTCCGACGGCGAAGATTTTGGCGACGGATACGGATGTTGCGCGGCTGGGAACTTTGCGAAGCGTGCATAGCGGCAATGCGAATGTGCGCGTGGTTGACATTGAAGCCATTGAGCGCGAGACGCATGCGCTGGGGATGGCCGATTTGGTTTTGCTGGATGTGCCGTGCAGTAATACGGGGGTGTTGCCGAGGCGGCCTGAGGCGAAGTATCGCGCGACGACGAATCCATCGGCCACGACGGGCACGGATCAACTCACGCGGCTGGTTGCGATTCAGCGCGAGATTTTGCGGCGCGGCGCACGCCTGCTCAAGCCCGGCGGCACGCTGCTCTACAGCACGTGCAGCATCGAGAAAGCCGAGAACGAAGAACAAGTTGCATGGGCGTGCACGGAACTTGGGCTGACGCTGGTGAGTGATGAGCGGACGTTTCCAACGGGGGTGCCGGGGGAGAGTGTGACGCGGTATAGGGATGGGGCGTTTTGTGGGGTGATGAAGAAGTGATGGGGTGAGGGGGTGATAGGGTGAGGTGCGACGCGGTTGCATCAGGCTGCAAAGCCAGCCTGATGGCACGGGGATGAGAGTTGTGCCACCTGCCCTGCGAGCCGGATGGGGTGCGTGCCATCAGGCTGCAAAGCCAGCCTGATGGCACGAAGATCAGAGTGACGCTGCCAGTCCGAAAGCGCGTGATAAGCTGGAATGTTTTCAATCCTCATCCGCGCGATGGCCACATTCAGAGCAGATACGTGATCTACTAGCTTGCCGGGAATACCCGCAGAACTGGCAGCTGCCCGGAACTCGAAGCATCCGTCGTCCAGCCTCAAAGGCACGCCAAGTTATCCACCCAAACGCAAATCCGAATATCGCGAAAGTGCAGAAAACGAGCGCCAACATCTGCCAGAGTATGCGTCGCTCCAAAACAGGTGAAGTCGGTTTGGATTGGACCACGTAAAGACGAACCGGCCAGCCATAAGCGTCGACACGGCATTGTGCACGCGACGAACTGGCGTCGCGCGGACCCCGCATAACGTCACGAAGGACTGTAATGTCTGGCGGGTTCACATTAACCATCTGTCCCGAAGCGTTTGTGATTAAAGCGGGCCTATGGCTGAATGTGATCTCGTAGCTATCTCGAAAGACTCCACGCTGCGCTGAGATACTCCAATCGGATCCGACCCATATCTGAGTTGGTGAAAAACGAGCGGGTTTGTTGCCGGATATCCAAATTGAAGATGCGAGCAGACCGATCGTACCAAGCATGCAAAGGACCGCCGTGGTGCAGATCAGCCACCACGGCGGGACTCGTGAGCATCTTTTCTTAATAGGCTCAATCACTGCGTGAACCAGTGTATTTCCCAAAGAGCATTAGCAGGTCAAAGTCCACACGGCTGACTAGCAGGGGGAATACTGGTTGGGTGTGGTGAAGATTGACATTGCTCTGCTGGCCAAGCAGTTGTCCATCCATAGGTCGAGAAGGTCATTGACGGACCATTCTCTGTCGTTACGGTTTGTGTGCAGTCTGCCGCAATTTTTGTAACAGTTCGCTGGGAGTCCGCGACGCAGCGACGTTCCCAAATGCAAGCGCAGAGATGAACTGTCACACCGATGCCGACCGTAATTTCTACAGACGTTCCACGAGGCGGCGGATAGGGAATGAAAATAGTGATTTTCCCTTGCGCGTTGGCTGTAAAATCGGCGCAAGCCGCTGACCACGGTCCGATCGTTGTGCAGTTACATGGCGTTCCTCTGGGTTGCCAATCGCCATAGACAGTCTGAGGCTGACAAACCCTAGGTGTAAAGCAACGAATAATGTTGCAAACGATTTGAAATGCTTCACATGTCGGCTCGAAACGGGTTCCCGCGCCGCCACCAAGTCTCAAAAGTGCGAGTTCACCAAGTTCTTCGCCTGTCAGGTTGCGGCCGATAGCCTCGTCAAAAAAGCTCTTGGCTCTCCAAAGCCAGAACCGTGTAACATCCTCGCCTTCCAGTTCAAAGTCTACCTTTGCCGCCGCATAACCACTGCTGACGAGTGCTTCGAGCAGAATCGCACGATCCTCTTCGGTCAAACTGTTCACGAAGGCTCCAAGAGGATCCGATTGCTCAAATCCTTGCTTGTAAAACTGCGGCTCCAACGCGGGCTGACTCCCGACCGCATCGATCTCCCAAAGTTCATCCTGAAAATTCTCGATACCATACATCACTTTAATCTTTTTCCACGACTTCACCGATCGTTGCATTTCTCCAGCTATTCACGACGATGTCACTACATTCTCCGTCTGGATAGACATAAAGCATCGCCGTGATGTTGTCGCCTACCGCATCGTCTACAGGTCTGACGAAGAGTGCCGCCGTACGAATCCCGCTGTCACGAATCTCGTAGATCGGCTTGACGATTGTGCCACCTACAAGCAACTTCATCGCAGACACGTTGTAGGCTGGAATGGTCTCCGAGTCCGCGATCGCGCACGTCGGCATCGGCGTGAAGCTTGTTGTAGTTACCTGCGCGGACGCGAAGGTGAATGAGCTTGAGCAAATGGCACTCGCGAGCAGTTTAAAGATACGACGCATCACGATAAACCTCCTTAAAAGTTGGCTTTGAATGAAGCCAGTTCATCTCAATTTACCAGAAATCCGTAGACATGTCAACTCAAAAAATAACGCAATCAGTGACGCACAAATTTGTGTGATTTTCAATGATCATCTGTATCAGGCTGGTGGCGTCACGCTAGCTTTCGTGCCATCCGGCTGGCTTTGCAGGCTGATGCGGCTGACTGGTGATGGGTGCCGCGGGCGCTTGCGCTCGGGTTCGTTGGCTTTCCTGCGGTACTTCGTCTCTTCGCACTCTGCACTCTGGCTCCCCCCACTACCCTCGCCCATGCTTCACGCTGCTGTCATGCTCTGCGGGTGTGGTCGGTCTGATGGATCGGAGATTACGGAGTCCGTCTGCACGCTGATTCATTTGGCTCGGCATGGGGTGGCGTATTCGTGTTTTGCGCCGGTGGGGCTGCAGCGGCATGTGGTGGATCATTTGACGGGGCGGGAGGAAAGTGGGGCGGGGGTGGGATCACGCGAGATGATGCGTGAAGCGGCGCGGATTACGCGTGGGAATATGGCGAGTTTGGCGGAGCTTGATGTGCGGGAATTTGATATGTTGGTGTTGCCGGGCGGGTTTGGGGCGGCGAAGAACTTGTGTAGTTTTGCGTTTGATGGCGTGAACATGACGGTGCGCGAGGATGTGCAGCGCACGATTGCGGCGTTTTATGCGGCGAAGAAGCCCATGGGGTTTATTTGCATTGCGCCGATCATCGCGGCGAAGGTGCTGGGCACGAAGGCGACGGTGAATGGGCGGGCGGGGCCTGGGTTGATGCTCACGCTGGGGGTGGACAACTTTGAGACCAACCCGGCGGCAGCGGCGGCGAACATGTTTGGCAATACGCATCGCAACTGCGCGACGCGCGAGGCGGTGACGGATAGTGTGAATCGCGTGGTGACGACGCCGGCGTATATGGACGATGCGGCGACGCCTCATGATGTGTACGTGGGGATTGGTAAGTGCGTGGATGAGGTTGTGGCGATGGCGCGGGGCGGGGTGGGTGCGGGGGTTTGATTGGTGCGCGATCTAAAAGACAATTTCACCGCGGAGCACGCGGAGCACGCGGAGGACGCGGAGAAGAAGAGAAGCACAGACGGTTGCGTGCTTGTGAGAACTTGACTCTGTCCGAAGCGACACAGATCGTTTTGTGGATTTGGGGTTGGCTTGCGTTGATTCAGGCTTGCGTGGTATCGCGATTCTTGTGGTAGAGCCAGCCGGTGTATGCGGCGGCGGCGAGACATCCGAGCGTGGCGGCGAGAGCAGTGAGAAAGAAGATAACGAAGAGCAGAGTGCCTTGCGTTGCGGGATTGCCGCGGCGCACTCGATATGCCTCGAATTCTTTCATCGTCTCGACGCCGACTTGCACGGCATGCCAGAGGTAGTAAGTGACGACGCCCCCCACTGCTGCGAAGAACAGCAAGATGGCGATCACTGTGAGTGTGTCTTTGAGCGTGAAGGACTTCAAGCACTAACTCCTGTCGGAGTTGTTGGAAGACAGCTTACTTCACTTTCAGATCGATGATGTAGCCGCGTTTGGGTTCGAGTTCGGCGAAGGGTTTCCAGCCGACGAAAGTGCCGGCGTCGGACCATTTGGCTTCGGTGATTGGGACGTTGCGGAGGAGTTCGGTGCTGACGGCGGGGTCGCCTAGGCGTAGCTGGGCGGAGAGGGTGTAGTCGGCGATTGGTGCGTCGGTGAGGTTGATGACGATGAGTTTGGCGTCGGTTGCGTTGCGGCCGCGCGGGTCGGTGGTGCCGGCGGTGCGGATGAAGGCGTAGACGCCTGGGTTGGCGGATTCGACGGGGATGTAGGAGCCGGCGCGGAGGGCTTCGCTTTGGGTGCGGAGCTCGATCAACTTGCGATACAAGTTGAACATGCTGTCCTGATCTTTGCGCTGCGTGACGAGATTTTTGCGGGCGATGTCGGGCTGGACGGCGCGCCAGGGCTTGCCTGTTGTGAAGCCTGCGGTGCGGGAATTTTCCCACTGCATGGGCGTGCGGAGATTTTCGTCGGGCTTGTCGCCTGTCATGCCGAGTTCTTCGCCGTAGTAGATGAAGGGAATGCCCGGGCCTGTGAGGAGCATGACGGCGGCAACTTGGCCGCTGGCTTCGTCATCACGAAGCTGGGTCATGACGCGGGTTTGGTCGTGGTTGCTGAGGAAGCGGCCGTATTGATTGGGCGGGTAGAGGGCGAGGACTTTGGCTTGAGCGTCGATGACGGGCTGGGCTTTGCCTTCGCGAGCGGCTTGGACCATGGCACCGGCGAGATCGAACTCGAAGACGGCGTCCATCATGCCGCCGACGTACATGCTGGCTTGATCGCTGGGTGCCCAGACTTCGCCGATGCTGAAGGCGTCTTTGTTGGCTTCTTTGGTGGCGGCGAAGTATTGCTTGAGCCAGTCGAAGGTTTGCGGCGCGCTTTCTTGGAGTTGGCCGTCTTCGAAGAGGTGGCGGATGGCGTCGAGGCGATAGCCATCGACCTTCATGTCGGTGAGGCCCCACTTGGTGATGTCGAGCATCTCGCGCGTGACGAGCGGGTTGGCGTAGTTGAGGTCGGGCATGCGATCACTGAAGATGCCGTAGTAGAAGCCGGGACCTTTTTTGTGCCAGACTTTTTGGTTCCAGGGGCCTTTGTAAGCAGGGTCCTTTTCGGCCCAGATGTACCAATCGTGTTGTTCGCTTTTGGGTTTGGCGGATTCGGTGAACCAGGGGTGTTTGTCGCTGGTGTGATTGAGGACGAGGTCGAGGATGACTTTGATGCCGCGTTTGTGGGCTTCTGCGACGAACTTTTGGAAGTCGGCGTTGGTGCCGTAGTCTTGTTCGATTTGCTTGTAGTCTTGCACGTCGTAGCCGTGGTAGCTGGGAGACTGCATGACGGGCATGAGCCAGATGGCGGTGACGCCCAAGTCGGTGTCGGTTTTGGGATCGCCGTCGTTGAGATAATCAAGGCGCGTGATGAGGCCTTGGAAGTCGCCTATGCCGTCGCCGGATTTTGCGCCGCGGGGGTTGTCTTGGAAGCTGCGGACGAAGATTTGGTAGAAAACGGCGTCGTTCCACCAGCCGACTTTGCCGGGACCTTCTTTGGGCTTGGTGATGTCGATGGTGACTGCGGGCTTTTTGGCGGCGTCGGGATTGACGGTGGCTTGGGCGAGGGCGAGGCCGGCGCAGGCGCAGAGGGTGAGGATGAAAGCGGGGATGGAAGTCGGAATGGAAGCGAATAAACGCATGGAACCTCCGGGCGGCAAAAGTACGCGTGATGGGAATGCTAGCGGGGCATGGGTGGTTGGCTTACGTATCCTGCGGTGTGCCGCGTGATGTGACTCTTGCGATTGAAACCAGTAATCCGTCTGGCGTTGCCGAGCAGTCGGTGGCGAAGCCGGGGGTGGCGTTGCTGCGCGCGGGGGAAGTTTTGGGGGTTGAGGCGATTGCGACGGGTAATGCGCAGCATGATGACTTGATGCGGGCGATTGATAGTTTGTGCAGGCGATGTGGCGTGACGCCTCGCGAGATTGCGCGGGTGGTGGTGTCGATGGGGCCTGGGGGGTTTACGAATGTGCGGATTGCGGTGACGTGTGCGCGGATGATTGCGGAGGTGACGGGAGCGCAGCTCGTTGGGGTGCCGACGGCGATGGTGGTGGCGGCGGGAACGGCGCGGGCAAACGGTGCGTGCGCGGTGGCGCTGGCGAGCAAGGGGGAGACGGCGCATGTGACGGTGATTGATGCGAGTGGAGCGATGGTGAGTGCGGAGGTGATGGACGCGGGGCAATTCGCGAAGCTGGCGATTGTGACTGTGATTGCGGATAGCCACTTGCCATCGGCGATGCGAGATGTTGCGATGAGCAAGGGGTGGGCGATCGTGCATCCGGTGTTTGATGCGGTGGCTTGTGCGCGGGCGAGTGAACGGCTGGACGCGAGTGAGCCCGCAAGGTTGACGCCGATTTATCCGCGCGAGCCGGAAGCGGTGACGAAGTGGCGGGCGATGCATGCGGGGAAGAAGTTGTGAGCGTGGGGAAGAGAAGCGAGAAGGCAGCATGATTTTTGAGCGAGCAGCGGTGGCGGCGGATCATGGGCTTGCGTCGGCGGCGGGCGTGGAGATGCTGCGCGCGGGCGGGAATGCTGTGGACGCGGCGGTTGCGACGAGTTTTGCGTTGTCAGTGGTGCGGCCTTATTCGTGCGGCATTGGCGGCGGCGGGTTTATGCTGGTGGCGATGCGTGATGGACGCAGCGTGTGCATCAACTATCGTGATTGTGCGCCGGCGGCGATGCGGGAGGACTTTTTCGAGAGTGATCCCGATGCGTTCGCGAGTTTGCGCGGCGGCAAGTCGGTTGCGGTGCCTGGGCATGTGGCGGGTATGTTGCATGCGCTCGCGCGATTTGGGACGATGCCGATTGCGCGCGTGCTTGAGCCGGCGATGCGGTTGGCGCGCGAGGGGTACGAGGCGGATGCGCATTACGAGAGCAGCGCGAAGGAAGTGATGGCGTGGCTGGATGGGCAGGTTGGTCGGCGTGAACGGTTCGGGATGTTGTGGGATTTGTTTTTGCAGCGTGGGCTGGTGCGAGCGGGTTCGCGCGTGAAGTTGGCGGGGCAAGAGCGGGTGTTTGCGAAGATTGCGAGCGATGGGCTTGCGGGGTTCTATGAGGGTGAAGTGGCGGCGGCGATGGTTGCAGCTGCACGCCGCGATGGTGGCGTGCTTTCACTCGATGATTTGCGGGCTTTTCGCGTGCGCGAGCATGAGCCGTTTGTGACGTCGTGGGGTGGGCGGCGCGTGTTGAGTGCGCCGCCGCCTAGTAGTGGCGGGATTGTGCTGGCGCAGGTTTTCGCGATGTTGGAGTCGCGCGGTGATGAGTTGCGAGCGATTGCGCGCGAGCAGGGGCACAACAGCGCGGCATATGCGCATTTGGTGTGCGAGGCTCTCAAGCATGCGTTTGCGGATCGGGCGAGATACTTGGGAGATGGGGATTTTGTGAAGCTGCCGATTGATGAGATGTTGCGGCCCGAGCGACTGCGAGCCGCGGCGGCGCGGATTGAGATGTCTCGCACGCAGGCGAGTGAGAGTTATGGCGTGGCTGAGCCGGTGCGCGATGATCATGGGACGAGTCACTTGTGTGTTGTGGATGAAGCGGGCAACAGCGTGGCGTGTACGGAGACGATCAACTTTGAATTTGGATCGCTGGTGGGTGTTGACGGGTTTGACTTCATGCTCAATGACAGCATTGATGATTTTGTGACGCGGCGTGGCGTCGCGAATGCGTTTGGGCTGATGCATGATGGACAGAACTTGCCCGCGCCGGGGAAGCGGCCGCTCAGTTGCATGACGCCGACGATTGTGCAGGAGGCTGATGGGTCGTGCTTCATGATGGCGGGTGCGAGCGGTGGGCCCAGGATCATTACGGGGACTTTGCAGGCGATTTTGAATGCAACGGTGTTTGATATGAATGCGGACGCGAGTGTTGCTTCGCCGCGGTTTCATCATCAGTGGAGTCCGGATACGTTGCAGCTTGAGCCGGCGCTGTTGGAAACTTCGCTGCGTGACGCGCTTGCGGCGCGGGGGCATGTGGTGACGAAACGTGCGCCGATTGCAGCGGTGCAGGTCATTCGCAAGCACGCGAAGGGCTGGGAAGCGGCGAGTGATCCGCGCAAGGGCGGCTCGCCGGCGGGATACTGATGAATGTGATTGCGATGCACAGCACGATGGAATGGCCTCGCAATGCGCGAGCTTCGATTGAAGCGGCGGCGGCGCGGTGGGGTTGTGACGTGCGTGTGTTTGACTTTCCGTACGCGCCACATCCGAGTTGGGCGAGATTGGAACTAGCGAAGTACTTGCACGCGTATGAACGTGCGCTGGTGATTGATCCGGATGTGTTTTTTACGCAGGATTGCCCGAACTTTTTTGAGTATGTGCCTGCAACGCACGTGGGCATGACGCCTGAGATTCAAGGGGCGGAGGATGGGGTGGGGCCTTATCCGTGGGCGGGTGCATTGGGCAAGTGGCGGCATGTTGTGGGGCGGCGCGTGCGCGTGGAGCGGCACTTGCAAGGCGGCGTGTGTGTGTACACACCTGCGGTGCATGGACCGATTTTTGAGAAGATGCTGGGGTGGTGGAACATGCATGGGCGGCTGAGTTTTCCGCCGGTGTATGAGCAGCCGTTGTGGCATGAAGTGGGTGAGCGATTGTTTGAGTTGCCGGTGCGAAGATTGTCGCGGCTGATGAATCGGCACACGCGCAGGCTAAGCGAGATGCCGGAGAGTTTTGTGATGCACTTGACGGGCGGGAATAAGCGAGAACGGATTGATTGCACGAATTGGCGGTCGGCGGCGACGGAGCCCGAGCGGATTGTGGATATTGCAAGCGGCGGGAATACGCAACTGCGTGAGCGGCTGCAAAAGGTGATGCTCACGGGGTTGTTTCACGAGGAAATCGCGGTGGTAGGTGCCGAGATGGAGCCAGCGGCGATGGTGCTGGCGGCGGTGACGGCGGGGCGTGTGAGTTGGCAGGTGGCCGATGTTTCAGCAGCGCGGCGGCGAGTGGCGACGTGGGGCGAGGCGCGGGAAGACATCGGCGAATTTGTGCACGTGAGTGGATTGCGCGCGGGTGATACAGGCGCGACGCTGATGGTGCGAAGCGATGCGGCGGGGTTGCCGGTTTTTGAAGTGCGCGAGGGCACGCTTACGAGATCGGGAGCGTTCGAAGCCCGGCGGTCTCTGCGGCGATGGTGGCGGCGCGTGTGTGAGCCCACTGCTGCGGTGGGCGTGGTGCGGTGCGGGGTGATGCGCGCGATGGTGAAATGAGCGTGTGAGTTCAGGCGCGGAGATCAGCTCACGCGAACGGTTGGCTCATCCGACTTGATGCGATGCACGATCCACTCCGCGATGATGACATTGGGTATCCACGCCGTCCATGCGAGAATGGGGTAGAAGGTCTCAAAGGGAATTTGAGCGGCGAAACACGCGCCGAGTTGGATGCGGAGCGTCAAGGCACCAAGTGCGAGGGCGAAGTTGCGGATCATCCACGCGCGATGGGCGACAAAGTTTCGCGCGCGAGCGGCGGCGTACGCGCGGTAGCCAGTGAAGAGCCAGATGAGGGCGAGCAGTGCGAAGCCTGTGTGAGAAACGATGCCGCCGAAGGCGTACATGGCCATGTAGAGACCAGCGAGGCCGCCCGGCAGAACGCCAAGAGCCAAGTAGACGCGGCCCATGTTGCGATGGACGTGTGGCCAGCGGACGCGGATGGCGGGGATGAACTGCCAAGGCCCGAGCAACAGCGTGAGACTCGAAGCGAAGATGTGCGTGAGGATGCCGATGCGATGAATGGCGTAGGTCGCTTTCATCTGCGGATGAACGAGCGAGCCGACGGGAAAAAGTGTGTACGCGACGATGGCGTACGCGGCGATGCTGAGGCTGGCGATGGTCAGGAGGATGAACGCGGCTTTTCGCATAGTGGCTGGACTTGTGCGTGCGAGGCGAGCGTACGCGGCGGCTGGTGGGGATTACTGCGGGATTTTGATCGGCCAACTGGCGATTTCCTCGCTCGCCGAATGTTTACCTATCCTGCCCCGCTATGCAATGGACTGTTGACAACGTTCGCAAGACCTACATCGATTACTTCTGCAAAAAGCAGGGGCACGTCTTCGTGCCCAGCTCGCCCGCGGTGCCGCTGGATGACCCGACGTTGCTGTTTACCAACGCGGGGATGAACCAGTTCAAGCCGATTTTTCTGGGTCAGGCCGACCCAAGCACGGCGATGGGCAAGATGAAGCGCGCGGCGAACACGCAGAAGTGCATTCGCGCGGGCGGCAAGCACAACGATCTTGATGACGTGGGCAAGGACACGTATCACCACACGTTTTTTGAGATGCTGGGGAACTGGTCCTTTGGCGACTACTTCAAGAAGGAAGCGGTCGAGTGGTCGTTTGATTTGCTCGTCAACGTTTTTGGCTTGAGCAAGGATCGGCTCTACGCCACGTACTTTGAAGGCAATGAGAAGCAAGGCTTGCCGGTTGATACTGAGACGCGCGACTTGTGGCTCAAGTTCCTGCCGGCGGATCACGTGCTGCCTGGCAACATGAAGGACAACTTCTGGGAGATGGGCGACACGGGGCCTTGCGGGCCTTGCACCGAGATTCACTTTGATCGCATCGGCGGGCGCAATGCGGCGAAACTGGTGAACAGCGGCGATCCGGATGTGCTGGAAATTTGGAACAACGTGTTCATTCAGTTCAATCGCGAGACTGATGGTTCGCTGCGGCCGTTGCCTGCGAAGCACGTGGATACCGGCATGGGCCTTGAGCGTCTTGTCAGCGTGTTGCAGAACGTTCGCAGCAACTACGACACCGACGTCTTTGGCCCGATCTTCATGAAGATCGAGCAGTTGACGGGCTCGAGGCCTTACGGCGGCAAACTCGGCGCGGCGGACAAGGACGGCGTTGATACCGCGTATCGCGTCATCGCCGATCACATTCGCACGTTGACCATTGCGATTACCGACGGTGCATTGCCCAGCAACGAAGGCCGGGGCTATGTGCTGCGGCGCATTTTGCGGCGCGCGGTGCGATATGGTCGCCAGATGCTGCACGCCAAGAGCGGCTTCTTCGCCGCGCTTGTGCCCACGGTCGTTGAGCACTTTGGCGGAGCTTTCCCGGAACTGAAGAAGAACCCGGCGAAGGTGCAAGGGATCATTCTTGAAGAAGAAGAGAGCTTTGGCAAGACGCTGGATCGCGGGATCAAGCTGTTTGAAGAAGTCGCTGCGAGTGCAAAGGACAAAACCATCTCCGGTGCCGACGCCTTCAAGCTCTACGACACCTTCGGCTTCCCGCTTGACCTCACCAAACTCATGGCCGAAGAACGCGGCATGACCGTTGACGAAACTGCGTACGAAGCCGAGCTTGAGAAGGCCAAAGAAATCTCACGCGCTGGCCCCGCCAAAGACGGCGGCGAAAAACAACTCGCCCTCTCCGGCGAGCAAGTCGCGCGCCTCAAGCACCTGGGCGTGCAGCCCACCGATGATTCCAGTAAGTACGAATCACCCAAGCCCATCAAGGCCCATGTGCGCGCAATCTGGAACGGCCACAACTTTGATGAGCACACGCACATGCACGTGGGCGATGCGAGCAAGAAGATTGGCATCGTCACCGATAAATCGCCCTTTTACGCGACCATGGGCGGCCAAGAAGGCGACGCGGGCGAGATTCATGTGATCTCGGGCAGCTCCAGCCACAGCGGCGAATTCGAAGTTGAATCCACGCAGGCCTTCGGCGGCTATGTGCTGCACATCGGTCACGTGCAGCGCGGCGCGCTGCGCGTGGGCGATACCGTGACGATGAACGTCGCTCGCGGCAAGCGCAGCAAAATCGCCAGCAATCACACCGCCACCCACCTCTCCAACTGGGCCCTGCGCGAAGTGCTGGGCGATAGCGTTGATCAAAAAGGTTCGCTCGTCGCCGACGATCGCTTCCGCTTTGACTTCTCCAACAACGCCCCCGTCAGCGGCGAACAACTCGCCAAGGTCGAGGAACTCGTCACCAAGCAAATCGCGGCCAACTACATTGTGCACGCCGAGATTGCTCCGCTCGCGAAGGCCAAAGAATTCAACAGTTTGCGGGCCGTTTTTGGTGAAACCTACCCCGACCCGGTGCGCGTGGTTTCCATCGGCGTGCCCACCGAAGACCTGCTCGCCAACCCCAGCAACAGCGAGTGGCGCGGCTACAGCATCGAGTTCTGCGGCGGCATTCACGTTGCCGCCACGGGCGAGATCGGTTCCTTCGCGGTGCTGAGTGAAGAAGCCGTGGCCAAGGGCGTGCGCCGCATCGTCGGCGTCACGGGCGAGAAAGCCGCTGAAGCTGCGCGCCTCGCAGATTCCATCAGCGCCAAAGTCCAAGCCGCCAGCGCGATGCCCGCCGACGAACTTCCCAAAGCCGTCACAGCGCTACTCGCCGATGTTGACGCCGCCAGCATCTCCGCCAGTCGCAAAACTGCTTTGCGGGCCCAGATCGCCGGGCTGCAAGAAAAGGTCAAAGCACTCGGCAAGCAAGTCGCCGCCGCGATGGAACAGAAAGCCATCGCGCAGGCCCGCACGCTGGCCCAAGGTGCCCAGAACAGCAACAGCCTGGTGGTCGTGGGCCAGATCGAATGCGGCGATGACCGCAACGCCCTGCAAAGTGCCGTCAAGGTCATCCGCGATTCGCTGCCGCGCGTCGCCGTCATGCTCTTCGCCGTCGATGATGCCGGCAAAGCCATGATGCACGCCAGCGTCCCCGATGCATCCATCGCCAAAGGCCTCAAAGCCGGCGCATGGCTGCGCGAAGCCGCCAGCGCCATGGGCGGCAAAGGCGGCGGCAAAGACGACAACGCCCAAGGCGGCGCCCCCAACGGCCAACAAGTCCGCGAAGCCATGCGGGCAGCCGAGCAAGTCGCGCTCAAGGCTCTGATGTAAAGCCCCCCGCCACAAAGACAGGAAGGCAGTTCACCACAGAGGCACAGAGGGCACAAAGAAAGACAGGCAAGACAGGTTCACCGCGGAGAACGCGGAGGACGCGGAGTTGTGGTCAAGACGTTGTGGGCCAGCAGGTGGTGCGGGCTTTGAGCCCGCGCAGTCCACGTGCCATCAGGCTTGGCTTTGCAAGCGTGATGCGGAAGAGCTAGGCACAAGCTCGCAAAGCCGAGCGTGATGCCACGTGAAGGTTGGTACAACCTGCCGCTCGCCGAGTTGTACGAATATAACATTCTTAGGCCGTTGGAATAGTGCCTTAACTTAGCGGTGTACAAAGGAGTGTGTGGATTGGAACCGGTTACGACAGTAATAGTTTCAAGTCTTGCGTCTACGATTTTGCCAACGACGCTGCAGGGGCTGTTCGAACTCGCAAACCGCCGTCGCGAAGAACGTCAGCAGGCATTTTTCAACAGTGTCGCGGCTCGCGTACAAGGACTCGAATTAAAGTGTGAGCCAGCCGCTTTAGAGGGAGCCATCGTGGCCGCGATGCGAGCAAGTGAGCACGATGCACGCCATGACAAAACCGCAATTTTCTCCAACATTCTGAAGGGCGCGTACGTAGGCGAGCTAGATGGTATTTCGAGCCGCTTATTTGTGTCGCTGACAGATCGGCTTGAAGTTGTCCATCTACACGTGCTTCGTGCGCTGTCTGAGATGGATGGCGCAGCCCAGGAAGACAAACAATCCGACAACGGTGCGGGGTACCAACACATCTTTGAGGTTGTCAAGCGGGTTCCAGATCTAGGAATCAGCGAGTTGGCCGACCTGACCACTATGGTGCTTTACGACCTAGTTACCGCTGGACTCGTACATGCACGGAGTGGCAAGCAAGGAGCTCTTCTTAGGGGAATTCCGAGCTTCGTGCAGTTACTGCGAGAACAGACCTTTTCGCTTTCGCCGTTGGGACGACGATACGTTCGATACGTTCAATTAGCGTCGGATCGAGCTCCGCTCGCTCAAGGAGTTTGAATAGCCCGTACCAGTCCACAGATTGCCACGAGTCGCTTATGCATCGGATCGTCACGCAACTCCACCCCGATACATGGTTCCTAGCGAGCTATGCCGCGATGTTTGGACTCTTAGCGTTCGACCTCCCGTACGCCGTGTACCAGTTCGCGCGCATTGCGTGGCTAGTTGCGGGCCTCCACTGTTGTGTGCTTTGCTACCGCACGGCACCTTGGTGCGTATGGCCAGCTCTAGCGTTATTCGTTCTGATGCAGCCGGTCTTTAAGATACCTATGGACAAGGAGTCTTGGCGCGTCGTCGATTTGATCGCAATGGCGGGACTGCTTTTCGTAGCGTTCGCACACGAGAGAAAGATGCGGTCATACATCCCCAAGCCTTCCATTTAGTCAGACTGCGGCAAAGGACCTGGTTCGACCTTGAATACGACATACTTGCGGTCTTGTGACCATGGGCGGATAAGGTACTTTCTGTAATGTACCACGACAAGCTGCTTTGCCAGCATGGCATCATGCAGCACGTCATAGCAGGCACGGTCGGCGACAGAGAACGACCAAGACTGGCGGAGGACTTCGCCATCGTCTGAGGTCCTGTAGCTTTCCAAGAGTGCCCTCGCCTCCATTGACTCGAAAATGAGTCCGCCCGTGCTCAACTCGCTCGGCTGGCACAGCCTCGTTCCTACTTCGTGATCCGGAACGCAACCGCCAGGCACACCGAAAATGCAACCAATAAACCCAACGGCCGGTAGCCCAAGAAAGACGAGAAAGCCAAATGTCGTGTAAAGTCCGCTCTTGACGCGTTCAGCGATGCTGTCTGTCTTCGGCGGCGGGGGTGATGACGGTTCATTCGCGCGGGGACTGATGAATACTCGGGACTCGGTAACTTCGACTGATGGCACACTTTCCGGGGGAAGAGTTTCGAGATAGTCAATATCGTCCGTAAGAACTGCGAGCTCAGTTCTAAGCGCATCGCGTTCTGACGCTGACCGGTCAGCCCCACTTGATAGCATGTCTAGCACTTCCTCAAGGCGAGCTTGCTTGGCTGCTTCGGATGGAAAGGTATATTTATTCATGACACGAGTGTACAACTTCCGCAGGACATGGGCGGGTGGCATGCTTCTCCTGTACGATCAGCTTGACTTTGCAGCCTGATGCGGGTCGGTGGCGTTGGGCGGTTCTCGAAAGCAGGATGGGGTGCCGGGGAGTGGCAAAGCCGGGTGGGGCTCGATCCAGATGCGAAGGTGGTGGTTGGATATTGCGCGGGGCCGGTGTGCTGAGAAATGCCGTGCCACCGACCGCTGCTTTGAGCGGTCGGTGCGTCATCTGTTGCTCGCACCGACCGTGCAGAGCCACGGTCGGTGGCACGTGGACGGTGGCAGGAGCTGGGTGTGGTAAACGGCGGGGCATTACACTCCGCGCATGATGACCGGAAACGAATCGAACTTGCTCGCATGCGATGACGAAGGCCCTCGCGGCACCAAGGCGGTGCTGCTGATTCACGGACATCCGTTCAATCGCTCGATGTGGCGGCCACAGCTCAGTGCGATCGCCTCGAAGGGCTGGCGGGCGATCGCGCCGGATCTGCGGGGGTACGGCGAGAGCGCAGCTTGGGCTGGCGCGCCAGCTTTCGAAGACTACGGCAAGGACCTGCTCGCGCTCCTCGATGCGCTGGGGATCGATCATGCCGTCGTCGTCGGATTATCGATGGGCGGCCAGATCGCGATGGACGTGTGCCGGCAGGCTCCGCATCGCGTGTGCGGGCTGCTGCTCGCGGCGACGTTTCCGCAAAGCGAATCGCCCGAAGGCAAGCTGCGGCGGTTTGCGATGGCAGATCGGCTGATTCGCGAAGGGATGGCGGGGTACGCCGCGGAGGTTCTGCCGAAGATGGTTGGCGCAACGTGCCTTGCGGAGAGGCCGGAGATCGGGAAAGCCGTGATCGCGATGATGCAGGGAACCGATCCGCAAGGTGCCGCAGCGGCGCTGCGTGCACGCGCGATGCGCCCGGCGTACGAACCGGTGCTTGCCGCGTTCACTGGGCCCGCGACGGTGGTCGTGGGTGATGAAGATGCTTTTACGACCAAAGACGACGCGCTGAAGATGGCGTCGCTCTTGGCGGATTGCGACATGCAGTGGATGCCGCGCGTGGGCCACATGCCCAACCTCGAACGGCAAGAGGAGTTCAACGCCGCACTGCTGCGGCTGCTTGACCGTGCCGACGCGGCTTGTTGATGGACGGTGGTGTTGGAGGCGCGGGACGGCATTCGTGATTCGGCTTCCGTCGCACGCGTTGGCGTGCGCGAGGGGGATCGCACGGACTGCGCCAGCACGAATGCCGAATCATGAATGCCGACGCTGGTGGCAGAAGCGATGTGTAGAAGCGGTAGAAGTCGCCGGGGACCGGCGACCTACCCGAAGCGAAATGCTCGGCGTTGATCTCCTAATACGCTCGCACATGAACTCCCCCACTGCTGCTGGTTCTGCGTTGCATCCGAAGCCTGGTGCTGCCGGTGTGCATCGGCTGGTGCCGTTTGTGCATGTTGCGGACGTGCAGGCGTCGCTGGGGTTTTATGCGTTGCTGGGGTTTGAGGCGGCGGATGTGCTCAAGGATGGCGGCGTGGCGTTTTGGGCTTTGGCTCGCAGCGGCACTGCGGAGATCATGCTGGCGCGGGCGAGTGGGGCGATTGATGCGGGGCAGCAGGCGGTGCTGTTCTATATGTACAGCAATGATGTCGCGGGGCTGCGGCGGCATTTGCTCGCCAGCGGCGTGCGCGATGGCGGGGCGTATATCGGCAAGAGCGAACCTCATCACGGGCCGAACATGGTGTTTGCGATTTCGCACCCGCCGCACATGCCTCGCGGCGAGCTGCGCGTGACGGATTTGGATGGGTATGTGATTTTGGTGGGGCAGTTGGGGTAGTTGCGATTCCTTTCAGATCGGAAAGCCGCGAGTGACTTGCTCGAAGGGTTATTTGCGGCTTCGCTCTGCACAACATGTGAACAGTGATGACGGGCGGCTCGGCTCGTGAACGAATCCGATGCTTGACGCGATTCACGTGTGCCAGAAGAAGTAGATCACGCCCCACACGCCCATTGCGATACAACCGAGCCAGATAATGATGACAATCGCGTCGCGCACCTTCCACTCGATGCGCTCCCGCAACTCCACCCACTTGGTTTCCCGGCGCGCACTGCTGGGCGACTGGGGCGGAAGACTCGTGGATGGAGGTCGATGGATCGCCGGCCCGGCCCAATCGAAGACTACAAGGCCCAACTTGTTTGCGCGTTCGATGATGAACGGCATCGCTTCATGGGCCTTGGAGTGCGACATTGCAAGCACCGCGGCCCTGTGGCCGAAGTTGTTCCACAGAGGGCCGTCGGCCCAGAGCCCGTCATCCACCTTGTCGTCGGGCAGAGTACAGATGCACGGGAAGCGGGCCGTGAGTTCATCGTGCAACTGTTTGAATACGGCGGGCACCTCGCCCTTCGCATCAATCATCGCGTCAAGTTCGGCCCACGCAACATTGTCATCGGGCGAGATCGGCGGCAGGCAGATGGCGACGTTGTAGCTCATGCTGGGCGCTCAATAGGCGCAGCCATTGGTGCTGCGGCAGAGCACATTGTAACGTGGGTTTTCTTGGCCTTGGCAAAAGTGGACATCGAGACTGTTCGAAGGGAGCACATAGTGCCAGCGGCGGCAGTTGAGCCGGGCGAGCATGTCGGCTTGCACCCTCTACGATTGCTCATGCCCGAGAATCGCGATGAACTCAATCTGGAAGACACCACGCGGACACTGCGGGAGAAGGTGGGCGAGATAAAGGATGCGCCCAGTAGTGAGCCGCCGGAGATTCCCGCGCTGTTGCAGACGCCCGTGCGTCGGCCAGCGTCGATGATGGGGAAGACTCCCGGCGTGGTCGCGGGTCTGGGCGAACTGGGGAAGAGTCTGGCAATTGGGCTGGACTTTCTGTTCACGTCGGCGGCGGGCGGGGCTGTGGGGTATTTGTTCGACCGTTGGAAGGGCAGTTTTCCACTGGGAACGGTGATCGGCGCAGGGGTTGGGTTTATCGTGGGGACGTTTCGGCTGCTCAAGCGGCTGAATAAGAGCAAGTAGTGCTCTTGGCGGGCTATTGGCGGGTGGTCGCAGCGACTGCATGCACGCGGGAGTTGACAGGTTCTACCGGGTCGACGAACGCCTGCCTACTTCCTACGCTTGGACCCCTTCGGGCTGGACGCTTTTTGGAGCGGCTGGCTTTGCGGGTTTTTCTGTTGCATTGCTCAGCGTTGCCGTGTGAATTGCCCCGTGAACTGCCCTGTGACATCGACTGCTTCCATTCCCGTTGGCAAATACCTGCCCAAGGCGATTCTCGCCGGGGTGCTGGGTGTGGCTGTAGGCGTGGGTGCTTGTGCTAGCATGGGTGGAAACACACAAGCGATGGTGGCGGCGGGCAGTGTGATCGCGATTGCTGCGGTGCTGGGCTTGGTACCTGCGGTTATGCCTCCGCTCGCTCGGGTTGATCGCTTCGGCATGGCGGTTCTCGCGATGACGATGGCGCAGACGCTGGTGGCGATCGGTGCGGCCTTTGCACTCACGACGATGTTTGAACTTGCTCGCAAGCCGCTGGTCATGGGGGCATTTGCGGGCGTGTTTGTGGTCATGATGGTGCAGGCGGTGACGGCGGCGATGCTGCTGCATGGCTTGCCTTCGAGTGCGTTCACGAATTCTTCCAATCAATCCCAGTCTGCTCAATTCAAGTCTGCTCAATCCAAGTCTGCGGCATCTGGTGCGGCGGGCGAAAACGTCGGGTAAGCGAAAATCACCATGCTTTCAACGCTTTCACACTCACTGATTGGTTCGACGCTCACGCTGGCGGCGGGCTCTCCTGCGGACCACGTGTACAACCACGTCTTTGCGAAGAACGCCGACGGCTATTGGATTTGGTCGGGCAATCAGGGCAATTTGGTGCTCAGCCTGATCATTCTGGTGCTGGGCGGTTTGTATGTTGCCAGCAAAATCAAGACGGGTGATGCGAGCCAGGGCACGGATCGCTATGTGACCAAGAACAAGTTCGCGCACATGATCGAAGTGATCTGCGTGTACCTGCGAGAAGAAGTCGCGCGGCCGCTGCTGGGTGAGCGGACCAACTCGCTGATGCCCTTCCTGTGGACGATTTTCTTCTTTATTCTCGTCAACAACTTGCTGGGTCTGATTCCGATTCTGGATCTCGTGCACCTGGCTTCGCCTGAACTCAAAGCAGCTCACGAAACGCCCATTGGTGGTACGGCGACGCAGAACATCTGGGTGACGGCGGTGCTCGCTATCGTCGCCTGCGTCTTCTTCAATGGCGTTGCGATCAAGCGGCTGGGGATTGGCGGCTACTTGAGCCACATGACGGCCGGTGCTCCGTTCCCCGCGTCGGTCATCATCTTTGTGCTCGAACTTGCCAGCCAGTTGCTCATCAAGCCCTTCGCGCTCGCGCTGCGTTTGTTTGCGAACATGACCGCTGGTCACATTCTGCTGGCGACGCTCTTCAGCTTTGCGGGCATGGTGGTGGACAAGGGCTTCTTTATCCGCGGGCCGGTCACGCTCATCTCGATTGTGGGCGGCACGGGCATCATGTTCCTGGAAATCTTCGTCGCGTTCATGCAGGCGTTTGTCTTCATGTTCCTTGTGACGGTCTTTATCGCACTGATGGATCACCACGAGCATGACCATGAGCACGAGCATGGTCATGACCATAAACGCCACGAGCACGCTCACGCGTGAATAACGGGCTTCGTTTGCGGCTCAAATCGCCGCACTGTCGCTTCCCTTGTGCTTGTTTTTCGGGTTTGCGCGTTCATGAGAACGCAAGAAAGGTTTGCAGTATGAAGAGCCTCCTCAGCAAGTTTGTTGCCGCCGCCGCCGTTGCCGCTCTGCCCGCCGTTGCCAGCGCTCAAGAAGCCGCTGGTGCGACGCAGGGTAAGGGTCTGGCCGTTCTGGGTGGCGGCATCGCCATCCTCGGCGCAGGCATCGGCATCGGTTTGATCGGTAAGGCCGCCGCCGAAAGCATGGCCCGCCAACCCGAAGTTGCTGGCAAGATTCAGACTGCCGCGATCATTCTGGCGGTGTTCATTGAAGGTGCGACGCTGTTCGCCGTCGCTGCCGGCTTCCTCGCCTAACAAATCTCGCATCGCTCGGCTTATCGGCTGGGCGATGCTTTGCCTTGCAGTTTCAACACTTCAGTTCCAGTAGGAGCTTTGCATGAACGTTCGTTTCGCTTCCGTCGCTGGTGTGCTCGCCAGCATGTGCCTGACCATGATGACTTTCGCCGCTGGCGACGCGCATGGCGGCCATGAAGCTGTTGGTGCAATTCCCACGGCTCAGCAAGGTCTGTGGACCGGCATTACAGCCCTGGTCGTGTTTGCCATTTCCGCCGCGGTGCTGGGCCTGTTTGTGTGGCCCAAGATCAGTGCGGGCCTGGATGAGCGTGCGAACAAGATCAAGGACGAAATCGAAGCCGCCGAGATGGCTCGCTCGCAGGCCAAGGATGCGCTCGAGCAGTATCAGCAGAGCCTGTCGCAGGCTCGGGCGGAAGCGCAGAAGGAAATTGACAAGGCCCGGACGCAGGCTCAGGCGATCTCGGCTGAGCTCAAGATGAAGGCCGATGCGGAACTGAACGCGATGCGTGAGAAGGCGATGCGCGATATCGACAACGCGAAGCGGGCAGCGGTCAGTGAAGTTTACGCCCAGGGTTCGGCACTCGCCGCAACGATGGCTGGCAAGATTCTGAAGCGCGAAGTGAACAGCGGCGACACGCAGCGTCTGCTGGACGAAAGCGTGCGGCAGCTTGAAGGCGCGCGGAACTGAGAAGAAGTGACGAAGTGACGTAGTAACGAAGTGACGAAGTGACGAAGTGGAAAGGCAGAGCGGTTGCGAGTCTTTCCCCAGTGCCCAGTGCCTAGTCCCTAGTGCCTTTTGGATTCCCCCCCATGCCCCTTCCCATCATTGCTTCCAACGCGACGACCCGTGTGTATGCCAAGAGTCTCTTTGAGATGGTCATGGCCAAGGGTGGTCAGCAGAAGATCGCCGAGATTGGTGATGAGCTTGAGCAGATCGTTGAGATCGCGAAGGCGCAGCCTGAGCTTGGCGAGATGCTGGCTAACCCCAGCATCACGCCTGATGCCCGCAGCAAGAGCCTGGACAAGCTTTTCAAGGGCCGGGTGAGTCACGAGACGTTGCAGTTTCTGCACGTGCTCAACGCCAAGGGCCGGATCAGTGCGCTGACGGGCATCGTTGATAGCTTGCAGGAAGTTGTGCAAGATCAATTCGGCGTTGTTGAAGTTGATGTGTACACGGCTCAGCCAGCGTCGCCTTCGGATATCAGCGACCTCAGCAACCGCCTCGCTCGCGCCCTCGGCAAGCAAGTTGTTGTGCACACGTATACCCAGCCCGACATGATCGGCGGCGTCAAGATTCAAATCGGCGACCAACTGCTCGACGGCAGCATCGCCACGCAGCTTCGCAAGCTGACTGACAAACTGAACACCGAAGGCAGCAGCTCGGTGCGCTCGCGGATGGGGAAGATTTTGGAAGGGTGATCGGACGCTGCGATCTGCTCGTCGATGCTCATGTATCGCACGTTTCAATGACAACTGGCTCTTCAACAACGACACGGGAAACCGTGTCGCTTTTTTTCGTTTTTGAAGTCGTTGCGGTGGCAATTGCCGCGGAAAAATCGATTCTGTCCTGCAATGACGCTGGCATGTTCCCCAAGAAACTTGGTCGGTATCGCGCGGAGTCGGGACGCAGTTGCGTTTCGCGAGAGAATTGAGGGAATCGCCATGATCGTCTATCAGTGCTATCAGTGCAAGGCTCAACTCCAATCGCCTGACTCCATGGCGGGCAGTTACATCACGTGCCCCAGTTGCAAAAGCACACTCGTGGTGCCCGGTGCTCCCATGCGAACCGCCGAACCTGCGAGGACGACGGATGCACCGGCGGTTGCCATGAGCTCGCAGCCTTCGCAAGCATCCCAACCAGCGCAGCCCGCGACCAACGCATCCACCATGCCGATCACGCCGCCGCCAGTTCCGTTTGATGCGGCGAGTTCGGTGACGCCCGCCGCTGCGTTTGCCAGCCCGGCATCCGTTGCGAGCGGCACAGGTTCCATAGGTTCCACAGGGTCTTCGCCTCCCCCACCACCTCCGACGTACCACTCCGCAACGCCCGTGGGCGTGCCGCCTGTGGGCAAGCAAGCTCGCGTCAGCCGGCTGATCTACGTGTTACTCGCGGTGCTGCTGGGGTCGTTTGGCGTCCACAACTTCGCGGCCGGTTACACCAACACCGCCGTTTTGCAACTCGTCACGACCCTCGCCGGGTTCGCGCTCGCGTTCTGTACGCTGGGCATCTCGTTCCTGGCACCAATTGGCATGTATGTGTGGGCCATCGTGGAAGCGATCACTGTGACGCGTGATGCCGATGGCGTAACTATGCCTCAAGGCGGGTGATTGTTCGGATAGCGTGCGTCATTCGCTCGCTTGGCGTTCGGAGCGATTGTGAAAGGCGAGACTCGCGTATTCCACACGATATAGTGCGCTACGTCTGCCGGGTCGGCGGTGGGCGTCGTTTGCTTTGCACCGCCCCTACGGACGTGACTGTCCATGCTAGTTGCTGAGAGCAGGCCTCGCACACTCGGGTGGACGCACGCTGGCCCGTTGTTGTTTGGCGACTGGGGCACCAGCCGCCTGTACGTGCTGGGTTTGGCGTTTTACTACACGGGGCACGCATCGCCGACGTACTTGGCGGCCATCTCCGTCATCATGGCGGCAGTTGCGTGGGCCTATACCATCGTTTGCCGGTGCTTTCCTGATGGTGGCGGCGTGTATTCGTCGGCCAAGCAACTCAGCCCGATTCTGGCGGTGATTGGCGCAACGCTGCTGCTATGTGATTTCATCGTGACGGCGTCGCTGTCGGCGATTGAAGGATTTCACTACTTAGGCATCCCCAAGGAATACGTGGTTGGCGCGAGTATCGCCAGCATGTTCTTGCTGGGGCTGGTGAACTGGATGGGGGCGCGGGCAGCGGGACGATTTGCTCTGGTGATAGCTGTCGCTGCGCTGGGGGCGAGTGCGATCATTGGGTTGTTGTGCTTGCCGCTGGTGCCCAAGGGGCTTTCGACGGCGAAGCTGACGGTTGACGGTGTCAGCCAGCCTTGGCCCATGTGGGAGAGTTTGGTTCGCGTGGTGTTGGCGCTTTCGGGCGTTGAAGCTGTTGCGAGCATGACCGGGCTGATGAAGCAGCCGGTGGCGAAGACGTCAAAGCGAACGATTTGGCCCGTGCTAATCGAAGTGATCTTGCTCAACATGATCTTTGGTTTAGCGATCAACGCGTTGCCCGGACGGTTTGAGCAACAGACGCCCCACTACGTCGAGCACGAACTTCGGCAGGGCTTTGATGGCACGCTGGAACTGCCCAAGAACGCGACGCCCGAGCAGATTGAGCACTTCAAGACGCTGGAGCCGCAGGTTGAGGAGATCAAGGAATATCGCGATACGGCGGTGAAGACGCTGGCGACGTACGCGGGCGAGCACGTTTTCAACTCGCAGACCGGCAAGGTGCTCGGGATGATTGCGGGAGTGGTCTTTGGACTGCTATTGCTGAGTGCCGCGAATACGGCGATTCTCGCGATGGTCAGCGTGATGTACGCGCTGGCGCAGGACAAAGAACTGCCCAAGGGACTGACGAAACTCAATTACTCGGGCGTGCCTTGGATACCGCTGATCATCGCGGCACTTGCACCGGCGGTGGTGCTGATGTTCGAGGCAGATGTGAAAGCCCTGGGTGAGCTTTACGCCATTGGCGTGGTTGGTGCAATCGCGATCAACATGGTCTGCATCGCGGCGAACAAGAAACTGGAAGTGAGCAAGTGGGAACGCCGGGGGTTATGGACCATCGGCATCTTTATGTCGGCGGTCGAGTTGACGATCATCGTCGCGAAACCGAATGCGACGATGTTCGCGGGCAGCATCATCGCGGCGGTGCTGATTTTCCGGTTCTTTGTTCGCAAGACAACTGCCAAGCCCAAGATGTACGAAGACATCACGCCCGCCGAGGGTTGGCTGGCGGAGTTGAAAGAATCGCCGCTGAAGATGGCGGCGGATCGGCCTCGCATCATGCTGGCGGCTCGCGGACGCGACAACGCCGAGTGGGCTGTGGATTTGGCGAAGCGTCGCAACGCGGTGCTGTTTGTGATTTACGTGCGCACGCTGCGCGTGCTGGACGTGGCACCTGGGCAATTGCCGTCGATTGATGGCGATCCGCAGGCACAGGAAGCACTGGGAACAGCCGCGATTCTCGCGAAGCGCGCGGGCGTGGGCTTCTATCCGATTTACGTCACCAGTCCGAACATCGCCGAGGAGATTCTGGATTACACCGTGACCTTCGGCTGCGACACGTTGATTATGGGTAAGAGCCGGCGGAGTTTGTTCAGCCGGCGCGTGGCGGGCGATGTGGTGGCGCAGATTGCGGGGCAATTGCCTGATGGCGTAAGTCTGGTGACGCGCTCGACGAGCGGCGTGGGCATGAGTGAAGTGAAGAAAGCGGACGATGTGAAGGACGACGCGGCGATTTGAGGCATTGGTGCTTGGACCCGGCAAAAAGTACGAAAGCCGGACTCGTATCAAGGGCACTCCTCCTGCCCGACACGTGAACCGGCTTTCGTTCGTGCCCGCAAAACGCTGGCGGAAATCAGCGATGCGGGGCTTGGTGAGTCTGCGTCTGCACTCCGGCAAACCAGACTCTGGTGGATTGTCGCGCGAGCGGCAGGGCTCGCGGGTTTGGTCACGTACCAGTTCGCTTACGTGCCAGTTCGTTTACTACCGGGCACTTCGATCAGCGGTGCGCCCAGCACATCCACGCGATATCGCATGAATGACGGAGACTGCAAGCCTGTGACGGCTTCCCAGAATGGCTCGCCATGGCCGTCGTCGTACCACGAGCAACACTGGCCTGTGGTGTCTTCGGCGTACATGTCGAGCATGGAGGAGCCCACGAGCACTGCGCGGTGCAATAGCAGGGCATCGTCGCTGACGAACTCGGCTTCAGCCGCGACACCGGCGAAGGCATCGAGCAGTTGGCCAAAGAGTTTGGCATCGTGCTTGAGCAGCACGTCGGCGTCGTGCCAGACGTAAAAGCGGTACTTGCTGTCGGCCCTGCCTCGGAAGTGGGCACGTTCGCGCAGCAGACTCACGACCCCGTGGGGGCCGTGAACGCGGCGTTCGAGCAACGGGCCAGGGATGGCCCGCTCGAGCTGATAACAGAAAGAGTCAAGATCCGTGATGAACTTGCCGTACAGGACGATCACCTCGGCGTCCTTGAGACCGCCAAGGAATTGGCTGAGCGACACGGCAAACTGCGTGCGCCGGGCAGCGAATTCGCTCCACGCGACGAGATGCGACTCGTCGAGTAGCTGCGTGACATCGGCCTGCCAATCGGAGACCAGCAGCGGGACGTCTGGGTTTCGGGGTAACACACTCATGAAAAGTCACGCGCGGAGAAACCGCGCGGCCACACACACACGTCGCATACGAGCAGCCGAACCCTTGCGAAACCCTTCGCTCTTCGTCATCCATGACACCTTCCAAAGCCACACACTTCAGAAGGCAGGGGTTCTTGATTGACCGCATCGACGTGCAGAGTGTGCGCCAACTTACAGCAGATGCCACCTATTTTGCCGGTTTAGTTGGAACCTTGCGCACAAATGGTGCTTTTTCCCATGACTTACGGGACTATCGACAGGTTTTTCGAGTGAAAATTCATGATTCCGGACGGACCCGAAACGGGTGCTTGATAATGCCTGTAGGCTTTTTTCCCGCATGTCCGCCAAACAAACGACCGTCAGTTCTTCGTACACTGCATCTCCAGGGGCACCAACCGACTTGCGCAACGCGCTTGTGGAGGAATGGCGGCCGCCGGGCGTGTCGCCGCTGTACATACTTAGTCTGATGGTCGTCGCTGGATTGGTGCTGCTACTGGCGTGGGCGCAACTGGTGGCTGAACCGGACCTTCGCGGAGCCTCAGTTCCTGCGTCGGCATGGGATTTGTGGGCTAGCGCGTTGCGGTGTAGTTGGCGGCTTCTTTGGTGATGAGAATGTCGTGGGGATGATTCTCGACGACCGTCGCGGAACTGACCTTCACCATGCGGGCGTCGCGTTGCAACTCGGCGATTGATTTGCAACCCACGTAACCCATCGCACTGCGGAGGCCGCCCACCATTTGATACACGCTTTCGGCGAGTGTGCCGCGATGGGCGACGAGGCCTTCGACACCTTCGGGCACGAACTTTTGCGTCGCTTTGCCGCTTGCATCAACCTTGTCAGCTTGGCGGTAACGATCGGCACTGCCAGCGTTCATCGCGCCTTCGCTGCCCATGCCGCGGTAGCTTTTGTAGCGCCGACCGTGATGAATAACGGCTTCGCCTGGGCTTTCGTCAAGACCTGCGAAGAGCGAGCCCATCATCACGCAGCTTGCACCGGCGGCGATAGCCTTGGGAATATCGCCACTATGGCGAATGCCACCGTCGGCGATGACGGGCGCGTCGCTGCCGATAGCTGCGAGGCCATCGACTGCGTTCATGATCGCAGTGATCTGCGGCACGCCCACGCCTGTGACGACGCGTGTGGTGCAGATGCTGCCAGGACCTATGCCGACTTTCACAGCGTCGGCACCGGCGTTCACGAGGTCTTGCGCGGCTTCGCCTGTTGCGATGTTTCCGGCGATGAGTTGCACGCCCGACTTGTTGAAGTTTGCGTCGCTGCGGAGTTCCTTCACAGTTCGCAGTACATTCTCGCTGTGGCCGTGCGCGGTATCGACGACGATGACATCAACATCAGCCGCGAGCAGGGCCGCGACGCGATCGAACTGTCCGACGCCGACTGCTGCGCCGCAGCGAAGCCGGCCGCGACCGTCGCGACATGCCCGCGGGAATTGGCTCTGGCGATCAACATCGCGAATGGTGATAAGACCCATGAGGCGATACTGGTCGTCAACGAGAATGAGCTTTTCGACCTTGTTGCGATTGAGAATGAGCTCGGCTTGATCAAGGGTGGTGCCGGCGGGCGCGGTGACGAGTCCATCTTTGCTCATGACATCGCGCACGACGCGTGAGTTGTCTTCAACGAACTTGAGGTCGCGCCGGGTGATGATGCCTAGTACTTTGCCCTTGCCACGAAGGTTGGTGGTGCCATCTTCGGTGACGGGAAAACCACTGACGTTGTGTTGACGCATCAACTCGCGAGCGCGTTGCACGGTGTCGCTGGGGCCGAGCGTGATTGGGTCGACGATGATGCCGTTTGCGGAACGTTTGACCTTCGCGACTTCGCGAGCTTGTGCCTCGATGGAGAGATTCTTGTGAATGATGCCGATGCCGCCTTCTTGCGCGAGCGCAATTGCGAGCGCGCTTTCGGTGACGGTGTCCATCGGTGCAGAAAGCACAGGGATGTTGAGCCGAATGGCGCGCGTGAGCTGCGTGCTCGTGTCGGCCTCGGCGGGCATGACGCCGCTGCGGCGGGGGAGCAGCAAAACGTCGTCGAACGTGATGCCGTCGGCCACGATCTTGCTGAACGCAGAACCAGACCGGGTGTTGATTTGTGAGGGGGCGTGAACGGGAATCGTTTGCGTCGCCATGGGATAGCGTTTGATGGCTGATGCGAAACGTCAAGCCCGGCGAGCGCGCGAAGTGATGAATTTGCAGTTTGCTTGCGCAGATTGTGGTTACCACGGCTCGTCCGACTGCATTCAATAGATCGAAGATGACCGCCAACCCCTCCACCGCTGCTGCTTTGACGCCCGCATTCCCTGACGCAACCCTTCCAGGTGCAGCGATTGTGCCGGGCGGCGCGAGATCACGGGACGAGTGGTTTCTCACCAACGGCTTGGGCGGGTTCGCGAGTGGCACTGCGGGCGGCGTGCCTGAGCGGCGGTATCACGGGTGGTTCATTCCTGCGATGAGTCCCCCGGTTGGTCGCATGACGGCGGTGCAGGCATGTGCGGAGTGGATTGTGGTGCGCGAGGCTGCGAAGGGGAGTCAGCCTGGCAAAGTGGTGCGGCATGATCTGTCGAGTTTTCGATATGCGACGGGCATGCTGAGTCCCAGCGGGGCGAACTCGCTTGTTTCGTTTCGCAAGTCTGCAACCAGCGCTGCGTGGACGTATGACTTTGCGGGCATGCGCGTGACGCGTGAGCTGTTTCTGACTCGGCATCGCAATGCGGCGAGTGTGCGATATAGCGTGAGCGGTGAGGTGCCGGCAAACGCGATTTTGGAAGTGCGGCCGCTGCTGGCGATGCGTGATTTTCATGATCTGGTGACGCAGCAAGCAACGCAGCGATATGAAGCAAGCACGAGCGGCGCGAGTTTGCGCGTGGTGACGAAGGGGCTATCGCTCACGATCATGCCGGTGCAGCGCGAAGCGAACTTTGCTCGCGATGATGAGTGGTGGGCGAACTTCTTTTATGTACGTGAGCAAGAACGCGGGCAGGACGCGACGGAGAATTTGTTTAGTCCGGGTGTTTTCATTCTGCCGCTGCGGCAGAGCAGTGGCACTGCGACGCAGTTGTTTGAATTGCAGATGTTCGCGGGTGAGCCTTCGCCAGCGATCTTTGAAACAACTGCGTTGCAACGCGCGGAAGAGAAGCGTCTGCAAGACCTCGCAATCGCGGCGGAAAGTCGCGTGAAGCATGCTGATGCGAAGACACGCCAGGCTATCGCGGTGCTCGCGGCGGCAACTGATCAGTTTGTGGTGCGCCGTGCAGCGAATGCGATGGACAGCACGGGCGTGCCGGCGCTGACGAGCATTATCGCCGGCTATCCGTGGTTTAGCGATTGGGGCCGGGATACGTGCATCAGTTTGCCGGGCTTGCTGCTTTCGACGGGTCGCTTCGCTGAAGCACTTGCGAGTTTGCGCGCGTTCGCGAACTTGCGCCGGCGCGGGCTGATTCCCAACTGCTTCGACAATGGCTCGGGCACGCCTGAGTACAACACGGTTGATGCGTCGCTGTGGTTCATCGTTGCGTGCTGCCGATATCTCGAAGCCAGCGGCGATCGCGACGGCTTCAACACGCATCTGCGGCAAGCATGTCTTGACATTGTGGATGCGTATCGCACGGGGACTGATTTTGGGATTCGCATGGACGAACGCGATGGGCTGATCATTGCGGGGAACGCGACAACGCAACTTACTTGGATGGATGCCAAGCGCGATGGCGTAGTTTTCACGCCGAGATTTGGCAAACCGGTTGAGATAGCTGCGTTGTGGTACGCTGGACTGATGATGCTGGAAACAGCGATGGAAAAGGAGAATCCGAAGACTGCTCGCGAACTTGCACAACTTGCGAGCAAGACGGCGAAGGGGTTTGAACAGTTCTGGGATGCGAAGCGTTCGTGTCTGTTTGATTGTTTGATTGCGGGTGCGGGCAATGCCAAAGAAAGCAACATGAGTTGGATAGGCAGCGTTGAGATGCGGCCCAACCAGTTGTTTGCGGTGTGCCTGCCGCACTCGCCGTTGTCGCGCGAGCAGCAACGCGGCGTTGTCTCGGCATGCGAACGTGATTTGCTGACCCCTTTTGGTTTGCGAACGCTGGCGCAAGGCAGCCTGAAGTATCGTCCGCGATTTGAGGGGCCGCTTTTTGATCGTGACGCTGCGTATCACAACGGCACGGTGTGGCCCTGGCTGCTTGGGCCGTTTTGCGAGGCGTATGCGCGTGTCAATGACTTCAGCGAAGAAGCCAAGCAGCGGGTTCGCGCGATGTTGATGCCGCTGATCGATGAAACGCTTGCAGATGCTAAGTCGGCGCGGCCGGGTGTTGTGCTGCCTGTGCGGCAAGTTGCTGAGGTGTACGACGCGGATGACGGCGCGACGCAGCGTCGGCCAGATGGCTGCATGGCGCAGGCGTGGAGTGCGGCTGAGTTACTCCGCGTTTTGCAGATGGTTTCGTGACGATCGCTCGCGACTATCCTCTCGCATGGTCGCACAGCGTTTCGCATCGTTCGGCGAGTCAGTCTTCGCGAAGTTCACGCGGCTTGCCGTGCAGCACGGCGCGGTGAACTTGTCGCAAGGATTTCCTGATTTCGACGGCCCGCAGCTTGCCAAAGACGCGGCGATTGCAGCGATCAATGCGGGACACGCGCAGTACGCGCCGATGATTGGCGTGCCGCCGCTGACGAAGGCGATCGCGGAGCAATATGCGTCTCGCGGATTTGATGTCGGTCATGGCAAGGGCGTGATTGATCCCGTGCAGCATGTGACGGTGACGTGCGGCTGCAGCGAAGCGCTGCCTGCGACGCTCATGGGGCTGCTGAACGCCGGTGACGAAATCATTCTTTTTGAGCCGTATTTTGACTTTTACATTGCCGGAACGGTGATGGCGAATGCGACGCCGCGGTTTGTGTCGCTGCATGCACCCACGCGCGCCGGTGCGCCGTTTACATTTGACGAGAAACAACTTCGCGATGCGTTCACGCCTCGCACCAAAGCGATTTTGCTCAACACGCCGCATAATCCGACGGGCAAGGTGTACACTCGCGACGAGCTTGAGTTGATCGCTTCGCTGTGCATCAAGCACAACGTTGTGTGTATCAGCGATGATGTCTACGAGCATCTCACGTACGACCCGGCGCTTCCGCATATTCCGATTTCCACGCTGCCTGGCATGGCTGATCGCACAATCACATTGAGCAGTTTGGGCAAGACGTTTTGTTTGACTGGCTGGAAGGTTGGCTGGTCACTCGCGCCCGCGCCGCTGTCTGCGTGCGTGCGTGCTGCGCACCAGTTTATAACTTTCAGCGGCCCCACGCCTTTGCAACACGGTGCGGCAGCGATCATTCACGACATGACGCACAAGCCCAGTGCGTTTGTGGCACAGATTCGCTCGCTTTATGCGAGCAATCGCGACAAACTTGCTGCGGCGCTTATGAGTGTTGGACTGACGCCCCATCGCAGTGATTCGACGTACTTTCTCATGGCGGATCACAGCGAAGTGAGCAGGCGACTTGGGCTTGATGACGATGTCGCGTTTTGCGAGTATCTCACGCGCGAGGTTGGTGTTGCGTCGATTCCGCCGACTGTGTTTTACGACACCAAATCGCTCGGCAAGCCGCTCGTGCGGTTTGCGTATTGCAAGAAGGAAGCGACGATTGACGAAGCGATCAAGCGGCTGGGTGCGTTGAAGAAGTGACGGAGTGACGGAGTAGCGGAAGAAGGCAAGCCACGATGAAGATTCAGCAAGCAACCATCGCGGATGTCAACAGCTTGGCAACGCTCTTTGATGGGTATCGGCAGTTTTATGGCAAGTCCAGCGAGCCGGAGCGGTGCGCCTTTTTTCTGCATGAGCGACTTTTTCGCGGCGAAAGCATCGTGTTCTTTGCGAGCATCAATAACACGCCAGCTGGGTTTACGCAGCTTTATCCGCAGTTTTCCAGCGTGAATACCGGACGCGTGTGGCACCTCAACGACCTATTCGTCGCACCGGCACATCGCCGGCATGGCGTGGGGAAGGCTCTGATGCTGCATGCGATTGCGTTTGCGAAGCAGGACGGTGCATTGCGATTGACGCTCGAAACGCACGTAGGTAACGCGAGTGCTCGTGCGCTCTATGAGAGTTTGGGGATGACGCTGGGGACGGAATTTGTGAAGTATGCGATCAAGTTTGAGTAGCAATGAGCCTCGTGCGATTCCATCTTGCGACAACGCTCAACCGCGCGCGACCGCTCTGGGCTTTGGTTGTGTTTCTTACGTTTCACGCTGCGCTCATTTGGGTCTTGCTGACGTATGTGGGATGGATGGCTTTGCTGACACTCATTGTGACGGTCCCGTTTGTGGGCGGGCTGAGCGAGGTAGCCGTGCGACGGTTGGTTGAGAGGCTCATGAGTCCCTCGGGGCGATTGTGGCACGATGTCGCGGCCAGCGATGCGTACGACGCAACGGCGTTCCAACGCATACCGAGTAATGACGAGCAAGATGCTGTGCTGTTTGACTCGTTTCTGGAGGCAGCGACGCGGTATGGGTCCGCTAGAGTCCGCAAGACGGCTCTGCAAACACTGCGAGCACGCGGGCATCAGTCAACAATCGCCATCAAAAAACCGTCATAGCCCTTGGCTCCAACCGTCTGTAGTGCGGTTGCGGTCACGCCCCGAGTTTCGTGAATCAATTGCATCATGTCGCGCGTGCCACGAACGCGTGCGTCGGTCGATGCGTCGTCGGCAACCTCGCCCTCGCGAACGACATTGTCTACAACGATCACGCCGCCAGCTCGCACGAGTTGCATCGCGAGCCGAAAGTAATGCGGATTACTCGGCTTGTCCGCATCGATAAAAACAAGATCAAAGCTCCGCGGCTCAGTGCTTGCAAGCCGCCGCAACTCATCAATCGCTGGTCCAACACGCACATGCACCCGCGATGAAACTCCGGCCATATCGAAATTCTTCTTTGCAACCGCTGCAAAAGCGGCGTTTAGTTCCAACGTGATAAGTTGTCCATTACTAGGCAAGGCTTTCGCGATCCACACGCCGCTGTAGCCGCCCAGCGTGCCGACTTCGATCACTCGCTTCGCATTCATGGCACGAATGAGCAAGTGCACAAGCTTGCCTTGCGAAGCAGAGACCGCAATTGGCGGCAAGCCCGCATCGGCGTTGCGCTCGGGCATGTGACGAAGCACGTCATCTTCGCGAACGAGTTGTCGCTCGAAATAATCGTCGACGCGCTGCCATACCGGTTCGACATGTTCAGGCATGCGGAAGTGTAGCACACTGAAAATGCGAGCCGACGAACGATTCGCCGCGTGGATCGCTGCCTGATCAGAGTCGCCGACATCTATCGCCCCTTTCCTGCACGAGAGTCGATGGACTTGGACGACGGCAGTATCGACCAGTTCCGTCGAATTGCAAACAACCCGCGACTGCTCGCGGGTTGTTGTGGAGACACTTGGTTGTTCGCACGGGCTGAAAGCCCGTGCCATCGGTACAGATACCGCACTCGCCTAGCGTCAGCGGAAATTAGCCCTTGCCGACCAGCGTCTTCGACAAGCCCAGGGCCTTGTCCTTCTTGGGGTCAAACTTCTTGTCGGTGACGAGCTTGGTGATGCGCTCGGCGCGGGTCAGCACGCTGCGCTTGCCGGTCATGGTCATGGACATCTTCAGGCTGGGGTCGAGGCTCATGGCGATTCCTTTACTGTCATCCGTCGCGAGTCACCTCGCCCCGGCGTGAAACGTGTACTCTGGCATCAATCCAACTTATCCCAATACGCATCGGCAAAATCAGTCGGGCCCTTGGCTTGCTTCCAGGCCTTGCCGATTTCCCGCACGCGTTTGTCCAACTCGCCCTTGCGAGAGTCGTTGGCTCGCCACTCCTCGCTGGTGATGCCTTGCAGCAGCCAGACGCGGTAAAGCAACGGGCCTCGATTGTTGGCGCTTGACCCGCCACTATCAACCGGCATCGCAACCGCCGGGATGCCATTGGCGTGGAGCAGCATGACGGCATAGCCGCCGTCGCGGCGCGAAAGGACACCTAACGTCATATAGTTGAGACCCCGCGTGCGGGTGTCGGTTGAGACCCAGCCTTGGGCGTCGTTGCTGGCGATCATTAACTCTTTGTCTGCCGGTGGGTTATCGAACGCTTCGGGGGCGATATTGGGGAACGTCACGCCGCCGATTTGCGTCGACTTGTTCGCCGCGTTGGGGCTGGCGTCGCCAGCCGCGTTGGATTTCGTTTGCGGCTTGGCTTTGGCGTTAGGCTCGGTCGGCTCCAGATTGCCCATGGGCGAACCGCCCAAGCCCGGGCCGGCTTCGCGAATGGCGGGCGGGTCCTGCCGCATCACGCCGGCGAGTTCTTTTTCTTTTTTGGATGAGCCGACGCTGGTACCCAGGACGTAAGCGCCGAGGCAAACCAACAGGGCGATGAAGATGCCGATGAAGACGAGCGGCATGGGCACGCCGCGTTCGGACGTTGGGACGAGCGCACCGCGTGAGCTTTCGCGCAGCTTCTCGCCTTGCGGCTCGCGAATCACGGGCTTGATTTCGATGTTCGCCGCGTTCTCAGGCAACGTGGGAATCGGCGCGTTACCGGCAGGGCGAGCAGCATCGGCGGGTTTCTTCCCCGGAACAAGATCAAAAAGCGGCACAGTGCGCGGTCGTTTGGCCATAGCGGTAAATCGTACCGTGGGGAAAGCGGGCAAGCGACGGAAAACGGTTGGAATCGTGAGGGGCGAGAAAAGGGCTAGCTGCAAGAGCCGCCGGCGAGGACGTTAAAGAAGTCGATAACGTCCTGATCTTGCGGACTCGCGCCGTCGCGGTTGAAGTCGATGGTGTCGCAGCGAAGCGTGGGACAGGGAGCACCGGCAAAAACATCGAGAAAATCGACAACGTCTTGGTCGGTGGGAAAGACGCCGTCGTTGTTGAAGTCGACATCGCCGCAGGTGAAGTTCACGGCGGGACTTGCGATGACTGCGGACCCGACAGAAATCACCAACGCAGCGTCGCCGCGAGCGTTCGCGATAAAGACAGGTGGCGTTCCTGGTGGTGCGGAAGTGGGCAGCAGGTTCTGAGGAATTGCCAAGGGTGGTGAACCGACCGAGGTCTGTGACTCAAAGACGATGTACGGATCACCATCATCCGTGAGCGAGCAAATGACGGTTGCGCCGTTACGAATTGCCGTATACCAAACGAATCGACTGCCGGCCTGGGAAGTGTTGAGATCGGGTGCGGCGGCGATCACAAACAACTCCACGAGTTCACCAGATCGACGACGCACAGGTTCGGTCGAGAGATACGCAATGGAGGCCGGTTCGCCACGCTTCACGCGAACAACACAAACGGGCAGGATCGCTCCGCCCGGATTCGATAGTGTGACCGTACGAGCCATGATGTAACCCACGCCGTTCTCGTCGATACTCATCGGCACCGGGCCAGTTGTGAGCGAGAGCGAAGGGCGCGCGGTGCCTCGTGCTGACACGATGAGATCGTTGCTGCGAAACACAACTTGTAAGTTGTCGGGGGGTCCCATGAGCACTATCGCACCATTTTGATTCGTCGCGTATGCGGCGAGCACGGTGCCGTCAGACCCCAAGCGATAGTTGAGCGATGTGGTCACTCGTTCATTAGGCAAACCGCCCGGAACCAAGGCATTGAACGCGAGTAGAGGCCGCACGGCGCCATCGCGATACACGCTGGGGTTTGAACCCGCCGTGATGAACTCGCCGTTTGCGTTAACGTCGTACGCCCAATCGGTCGCAAGTACCGGCGGCGCGCCCGGCGTATTCAGTTGCCCGCTTGTTGTCAGCAGTTGCGGGCCATTGACCGATCCTCGAACAACTGCCGAGAAGACATCGCCGGTCGGTGTGAAGCGAGGAGTGACGATCACTGCCATCGGATATCGCAAGCCTGCAGGGAGATATCGCGGCGGCTGGATGGAGCCACTTGCAAACGTCGAGACGAATGCAGAGATCGTTCGATCGGGCATGCCCGGCGCGACGGAGCCCGTCGCGAGCAATGTGAGAGGTCCGCCAACGGGGCGATCCACGGCGAATGCCTCAATGATCGTCGGCGAGTTGCTGAGTCGGCCTCGCAGCAATGCATTGCCGTCAGCGTCGAGTCCGAAGACGACGGGCACATTCTGCACATCATTGATGAGTGCGGCCGTCACCAACGCGGGCGGCCCGCTGCGCTCGGCGAAGGCGCCGGTCACAACTTGCCTACTGCCGTTTGGTAACTGCACGCGATGGGAGGCGTTGAACGCAACTTTGCCATCGGGAGAAATCGCGAGATTGGTAAAGGCCCCGGTGAAACCGAGCGGATTGGGGTCGCTCGGAGTCGCCGTCACGGGCCGTGCGACAATACGAATCTCACTCTGGCCGCTAGCAGTTGCGGCGAGTGCGGTGAGGATCGCGAGCGAGAAAGAACGAAGGCGTTGCGGACGCATGCGCGGAGTTTATCATTTTTCCTGCGATACGCAAGGCGCCTTCCCCAGCAGCACCGCCAGTCATCGAGCACATTTAGCGCCAGTGCAACAGACCGAATCTGACAGCCAGACCGCCATGATCCAACCGCCAGGGAGAATCGGCTGCCCGGTTGCAGCCGGGCAGTGCAGCATCACCTTTCGGCGATGCGAAATTTATCGGAACGGTTCGGGGCGTTGATGGATTCAACGCACATCAGGCAGATGTCCAATCGCGGGCGAGGCGATTGCAGGACAGGAGATGCATCTTGAAACTGAACGTTGAGATTTGTCCGCGATGCATGCGACCCGGTGCGGATGGGTGCGCGCCGCAACTCATCACATGTAGATGAGCCGAGAACGCACTTGCTTACGGCGTTGACTGCCGCCAGAAGTTGATTGCTGCGAACGGCGTTGGGACGTCAGTCAGTGCCACGGTGCCAGCGGAGCGTTCGATTTTCACATGGCCGTCCAAGTATGCCACGTTGGCGGCTTGACCGCCGCTGTGGCGCAACGCGACCCAGTTGACATTTCCGATGGTTGCCCAGCCGCGCAAGTTGGTGATGTGCTTGGAATCAGCGAGCAGAATTTTGCTTGACTGATCACCGATGTAGTCGAAGGGCCTGCCGAAAAACGAGCGTCGACCGGCAGTAGCTTCGAGTTGCTTCGGCGGGCTGAGATTCACATTCACGCCAAATTGAGGCATGGAACCAGCCCACGAAGGATCGTTGTCGTATCCGTGTGCGCTGAGGCACTTGAGCACTTCGGGCAGCCCATGACTTTCAAGTTCCACTTGGAAGTACTCTTTTTGTACGAGCAGATCAACCCATGTCTTTTCGACAGAGATCGAAGGATCCCAGCCGGGGTTGGCGAAGCCGTAGGCGCTGTCGCGGACGCGTGGGAAGAGGTCTTTGTTGTCGGTGGTATAGATTCGCAGCATGGTGGAGACTTGCGAAGCTCGGGATGCGCAGATCGTGGCGCGAGCAGTTTCGCGAGCACCGGCAATCGCGGGCAGCAACAGGCCGATTAACGTCGCGACGATGAGAATGACAATCAGCAACTCCACCAGCGTGAAGGCTCGTGTGCGGCTGCGTGAAGTTTCGCCCGAAAAGGTCGGCACGAGAAATCTCCCTGTCGTTGCTTGCCTGTCGATGCTTGTTGGCCCCGACTTTGTTGGGGGTATCTTACTGAATACGAGCGTGCTTTGGAAGCAAAAAATGGACCCAATGCCAAAGAAGTTTCAGTTTTTACAGACAGATTTGCGCGTATTGCAATCATGTTCACACAATTTGTACATTGGGCTGTTAGGGCTGAGAGGCTTAAGCTTCACCTCGTATGGATCACGCGGTGTTCGGTTGTCTTTTGTGCTTTGAAATGCGTTGTGAGTTTTTCGCTTCGCTGTGACCAGTTATGAACCAGTCTGACGCGAAGCCGGTCGATATTGCTGCTCAGCTCACGCAGCACCATCGCTCGCTTTGGGTTGTTGCGGTCAGTGTGGTCGCAAACGTGTCAGACGCCGATGATGTCATGCAGGAAGCTGCCATCATCGCGATGCGCAAGCAGCATGACTTCACACCCGGCACCAGTTTTCGGGCTTGGATGGGCGAGATTGTGCGGAACGTTGCTCTCAATCGTCGCCGGCAGACCAAACGCGAGATTCGCCGATTTGGCTATTTGCATGAAGTGAAAGACGTGTCGTCATCGCCGCAAAGTTCAACAAGCAGCCCGATGCGTCGCGATGGCTCGCTCAAGCCCCTGCAAGAGGCAATCGACGACCAGCTTCTCGCCGCGCTGATGCAACTCGATCCCGTCGCCCGCGCGTGCTTTCTGCTGCGTTCGCTTGAAGGCATGGACTACGCCGAGATTTCACAACTGCTTGACCTTCCCAAAGGCACCGCGATGAGCCACGTCTTTCGCTGTCGACGCATCCTTGCCAGTGCGTTGACTACGCCACAGGAGCCAACGGCCTGATGCACGAGCCGACTCACATCTCTGAGGCCGACATGAACGACATCGAATCGTTCTTGCGTGGCGAACTGGCTGGAGGCGAGTTGCAGGCCTTCGAGCAGCGCTTGGTCAGCCAGCCGGCGCTGGCCGCGGAATTAGCTCGTCAGCGAGTTCTTGAAACTGCCCTCGCTCGGCTGGTTCCTTCGCCGCGCGACGGGTTGGCGGCTGCGCAGATTGCACATGCGATTGCTGTCGCTGGTCGCGGGAGCGGCGCTGACTCAAGTGCGCGTGCGTTGCCGCGGGTGGGTCTGGCCTGGCTGCGTCCTGCGATGCTTGCTGCTGCCGCGGCTTTGGTGCTGCTCGCCACTGTTGCGGTTCTCAGCGTGCGAACCTCGAGCAAGCCGCTCGCTCCAACGCCGTTCGCAGTTGTAATTGCAAATGGTTTTGCACCGTCGATTGCCGAAACCGACCCAACCAACCTCGAAGCGATGATCATCGAGAAACTCGGCAAGCAGCTTTCGCTGCCGCGTGACAACTCCATTCAATACGCCGGCATCCGCACCGATGTCGGCGGCTCGCCTCTCGCGTTTGGCATCGTCATGCGCGTGAATGGCAATCCCGTGCTGCTCTCGCTGGATGCCGCAGGCCCGATTCCCGATACTGCTGTGACGACGACATCGCCCACGCCCAACACGTATCGCCACGAACGCATCTTGAACGGCATACGAGTGGTGGAGTGGTCACAGTCTGATGCGTCCGTCGTCAAGCTCAAGTGAGTTCAGTTACACGTTCCGCCTGCGAGTACGTTGAAGAAGTCGATAACATCTTGATCTTCAGGCGTGACGCCGTTGCGGTTGAAATCGAGGGTGTCGCAACGCAGCGTGGGGCAAGGTGCGCCCGAATAGACATCAAAGAAGTCGATGACATCCCGTTCATCGGGCCAGACGCCGTCGTTGTTGAAATCGATGTCGCCGCAGGTGAAGTCGGGTGCCGGGCTAACGATGATGGCAGACTGCTGCGAATTGATGATTGCCGCGTCGCCTCGGGCGTTGTTAGCGAAGCGGCCGACATATGTCGTGTTGGGGCCAACTGGAAGAAAGGACGTGAGGCTGACCGGGGGCGATCCCACCGAGTCACCTTGGGCGAAGACAATGTACGGATCGCCGGCATCGGTGAAGGAGCAGAAAGCCTCGCGAAAGCCGGCGACGTTCATGCGCCAGATGAATCGGCCGCCGCCCGAAACGGTTTGCAATGGCGGCGCAGCTGGCACAAACGCTGGCGGCACGAGCTCGCCCGTGCGAGCGCGGACGGGCTCGGTAGAGAGGTAGGCGATGCGCGGTGGCGTACCGCGCTGCACCCGGATGACGGCGAAGGGAAAGCTACTTCCATTCGGACTGGAGAGTTGCACGGAGCGGGCCAAGACGTATCCCACGCCATTGTCGTCGATGCTCATGGGAACTGGTCCGTTCACGAGTTCGAGCGAGGCGGTCACCGTACCGATGGACGAAGAGAAGATTTGGCCGCTGCGGAAGACGATCTGCAGATCGTCGGGCGGGCCCATGAGGATGACGGCACCGCCTTGGTTGTTGGCGTAGCCCGCGATGACGTTGCCGTTGCTTGCGATTCGAGAGTTGAGAGAAAAGATGACGCGTTCGTTGGGAAGTCCGCCCGGGATGAGCGTGTTGACCGTGGGAAGCGCGAGCACGGTGCCGTTGTGGTAGACGCGAGGGGAGGCACCTTCGATGACAAAGCTCCCCGATTGAGCGATGTCGTAGGGCCACGCGATGGGAAGCACCGGCGGCGGATTGCTTGTGCCCAGCGGCGAACTGGTGGCGAGCAACTGGAGTCCAGCAGTGGAGCCGCCGAGCATTGCGCCAGCAACCGGGCCGCCGACCACGAGCGTGACGGGGATGGGATAACGCAAATTGAGCGGCAAGATGCGCGTCGGCTGTACGGCGGGTGCTGGAGTGACGGGCAGAATCGTTCCGACAGTGCCATTGGGAATGCCGGGAGCAGGTGCGTTGACGCTCGTCAGTAACTGCGGCAAGCCTGAGGGAAAGTTGACAACCAGAGCGTCGAACTGTGGTGGATTGGGAAGGCGGCCGCGAAGGAGAACGTTGCCAGCGCCGTCGATCGCGTAAACGGCGGGGGTGTTCTGCGAGTCATTGATGAGGCCGGCGGTGATGAGGGCGGGGCCGGAGGGACCTTCGACGAATGCACCGCCGAGCACCTGGAGTGTGCCACTTGGAAGTGGCACGCGATGCTGGGCGTTGAAAGCGACGCGGCCAGTTGGCGAGAGTGCGAGGTTGGTGAAAGAGCCAACGAAGTTGGGCGTCGTCGGATCGGTTGGCGTGCCCGTGGTCGCGCGGGCGACTAGACGCAGTTGGTTTTGAGCGTGCGCGGCGAACCCTGCGATCATTGAGAGAGTAACGGCGGTAAACTGCGCGGAGCGACGAGTCATGGGCATCCCCTTCCAGCATGCAACAAGGTGTGCAGGCGACGTGATGCTACCTCGCCGCGACGCCGGTCGCAAGGCGATTTCACGCATGCGGCGGTGGAATTCATAGAGAATTTGCATGCGTGGACGTTCTATAGTGCCCATTCGCAAGTTTCACGCACTTTTCATTCTCGGGAGAGTTTCATGCCCATCAACATCAAAGAAGTCCTCGGCGCCGACTACGACAAACTGACCAGCTACACCGCCAAGGTGAGCAAGAGCACGATTCACGCACCCGGTCCTGACTTTGTCGATCGCGTCTTTTCGCAGTCTGACCGCAACGTGCCGACGCTTCGCAACTTTCAGACCATCCTCAACACCGGTCGCCTTGCGGGCACGGGCTACGTCAGCATTCTGCCGGTTGACCAAGGCATCGAGCACAGCGCGGGCGCTTCATTCGCCCCCAACCCGGCGTACTTTGATCCCGAGAACATCATCAAACTCGCCATCGACGGCGGCTGCAACGCCGTTGCGTCCACCATCGGCGTGTGCGCGTCGGTCGCTCGCAAGTACGCCCACAAGATTCCGTTTCTCGTGAAGTTCAATCACAACGAGATGCTGACGTACCCCAACGTCTTCAAGCAGTCGTACTTCGGCAGCATTCGCCAGTGCTATGAAATGGGCGCACTCGCCGTCGGAGCGACGATTTACTTCGGCAGCGATACGGCTCGCGAAGAAATCGCATACGTCAGCGACATGTTTGAAGAAGCCCACAGCTACGGCATGGTGACGGTCCTTTGGTGCTACACCCGCAACAACGCCTTCAAGGTGAAGGGCGCTGACGGCAAGAGCACCGACTATCACACCAGTGCCGATCTCACGGGCCAGGCCAACCACCTTGGCGCGACGATCAAGGCCGACATCATCAAGCAGAAACTGCCCACCAACAACGGCGGCTACTCGGCCCTCAACACCGGCGGCAGCAGCTACGGCAAGTGGGACAAGCGCGTGTACACCGACCTCGCAGGCTGCGATGAAGCCGGCAACAACGGCCACCCCATCGATCTGTGCCGGTACCAAATCCTCAACAACTACATGGGCCGCGTGCCGCTCATCAACAGCGGCGGCGAGAGCAAAGGCGCAGGTGACCTGCAAGAAGCCGTGATGACGGCCGTCGTGAACAAGCGAGCGGGCGGCATGGGCTTGATCAGCGGGCGCAAGGCGTTCCAGAAGCCCATGAAGGACGGCGCGGCGTTGCTGCATGCGGTGCAGGATGTGTATCTCGATAAAGCGATTACGGTGGCATAATCAGAGCGTTCAGAAGTCTGCTTGCAGACTCCGAGGGGGCAACTTCGTGCTGCCATTTGATCGTGAGACATTCCTTTCGCTGCGGGCCCGCAAGTTCGGCGCGGCAAACCCGCAGCGAGTGCACAACGTCTACTGGGAATACATGGTCCGCGCAGGCGACTATCCCTACGGCGTCCGCACGAAGTTGGAAGCTCCGCGTGATTATGCGTGCGGAATGGAACCGGACCCCGACTGGTGCTTCCAGCGATTTGGCACCACCCGCACACCGCTGCCCGATGGGCGCGTGCTGTACATCGCGGGCGAGCACGAAGATTGGTACGACCCCGACTTCTGCATTTACAACGATCTCATCGTGATCGACCCGGCCCGGGGAGAGTCGTTCGTCTCGCCGACCGAGGGCCGGGTTGAGTTGTACACCTTCCCTCGCGAACTCTTTCCTCCGACCGACTTCCATACCGCCACGCTCGTGGGCGACTGGATCTACCTGATCGGAAATCTCGGTTATTCTGAGGATCGCCACGTCGGCGTGACCCCCGTCTATCGGCTTCACGCCCGAACCTACCAGATCGAGCGCGTAATTACCACGGGCACAGCCCCCGGCTGGATTCACAACCACCATGCCGTCTACGACGCCGCACTCCATGCCATCGCCATCCGGGGTGGCGAGCGAATCGACTCGCCCGACAAGAAGTCTGTGCGCCAGAATGGGTTCTTTCGTCTTCATCTCAGCGAGCATCGCTGGGAGCGTGTGCGAGCCCGCGAAACGTCACGCGCGTACACACTGTGCCCCGAGCAGAACCCCAAAGACCGTGACTGGTCACTGCCTCCCATCGATGTCTTGTGCGCCAACGTGCCGGGTGGACACGTTCTGCCCTCTGGCTGGTCAGGCTCGCCGCACAGCCCGTCGACGCCAGCTCTTGAAATTGATGGCGTCCGGATCGACTTCGATGCGTGGGTTGACGAGTATCGCCTGAAGTTCTTTGGCGAACTTTCAACCCGTCGTCTCAAAGAGGTCTTCGCGGCCATCATCACGAACGCTGACGCAAGCACGCACTTTGGTTGGCAGATCCGACCCGGCCATCGCGACGGCAACGACGAGTAAGCACCATGTCCGCACCCGACCTCCCCCCACCACCCGCCTTCGACCAACCCAAGCAGCGTCCCCTCGCCGTGCATCTGCACGCCAATGACGTGCAGCCCGCCGAGTTGCTTGGCTGCGTCGTCGTTGTCATCGACGCCATCCGTGCGTCAGTCACCATCGCGCAAGCTCTCGCCAACGGCGCGTCCAAAATCATCCCCGTGCTCACCGCCGAAGATGCTCGCCGGGCAAAGTCTGACTTACTTGTTCGCGGCGCGGCTCCCAGCAGCGTCCTTTTGGGCGGCGAACGCGGCGGCGTCCTCATCGACGGCTTTGACTTGGACAACTCGCCCTTCAGTTACACGCGCGAGCGCGTAGCTGGTCGCACCATCGTCTTTACAACCAGCAACGGCACCGCAGGTCTGCTGCACGCGCGTCAAGCATCGCAAATCATCGTCGGCTCGTTCGTCAACGTCACCGCAGTCTGCAAACACATCGCGAATGATCCTCGCCCCGTACACATCATCGCCTGCGGCACCCGGCACGAACTGAGTATGGACGACTGCTTGCCAGCCGGCGCGATGGTCGAGCAGTTGCTCGCCTCAGGCCGCGAACTGGTGACGGACGACGCCGCTCGGCTGAGCCTCTGCGCTTGGCGCGCATGCAAGAACGATGCTGCGTATCGGGAACAACTCATGCAAGACAGCCGAGGCGGCCGCAACATGGTCCGCATCGGCCTCACGCGTGACGTCAACCTGTGCGCAACGCCCGACGCGATTCCAGTCGTGCCGATTTTCGACGCGAATCGCGGTGAGATCACGCTCGCGACGTAAGCCGCGTGCGAGCGCATTCACGCTTGCAGTTTCAGCAACTCTCCAACGTTCGCGCCAATCCACGCTGCCATCGCCTTCGCCGCCATCGCTCGATGCGACCGCGCGTTCTTCTCGTCACTCGGCAACTCGGCCCCAGTGCGCAGATAATCCGGCGCGACCAGAAACAACGGGTCATACCCAAACCCATTCGCCCCTCGCGGCACCGCCGGCGGCACACCGATGCGGCCATCGAACGAACCCATCGTGGTCATCAAAACGGTGGAACGGGCTTTTAGCCCGTTCCCCAAACCTCCCTCAAAAAACTCATACACCCCATGCCTCGACACCAGCCCCGCCCGCATCGGGTTGAAAGTAATGTACCTCCACTTCTCATAAAACTCATCCTCATCACGCACGATCCGGTCATGTGACTCATCCTGCCACACCGCACCACTCGTGCCGCGATGCTCATTGATGACTTTCGCCGAATATCCCTTGATGCTCTGGAGCAGCCCAGCAAGCGCCCACCACTCGCCATTGGGTTTGGCCAAAGGCGACACCAGCATGTGTACGTGGTCAGGCATCACAACCACCAAGTCAAGCAGCATGCGTTCGCCGTGCCAGTGCTTGCACGCGGCGAGCACGATCCGTCGTTCATCGGGTGAGAGTTCGCCTTCTCGCAAACGAAACGTCACGAAGTACGTTCGACCGCCTCTTTCCCAGTGTGGCAGGTTGCGGCGGTAGCGGTGGAGAAATGTTGGAGCATGGTCGCGAAGGGCTTTTTTGGGAACGGGCTGAAAGCCCGTTCCACCTGGGACAGCCAACTTCATCACACACACAAATCTCGCCGACCGCTTCGCCTCTTCCACACCCTCCATCTCCCGCAGCACCCGCGCGTTGTTCGCCGCGTCGCGCTCTGCTCGGCTCGCGCCGGTTTCTTTGCCATCCGTCGCGTAGTGACTGCTGATCACGCCCGGCCGACCATCCAGCGCATCAACCTCCAAGCCGCTGTCATCAGCCAAACACAACGCCCCCATCTGCTGCGCGTAACTGCAGGCCTTGATCGCACAGTTCTCGTCAAAGTCGGCTCCGGTCTCCTCAGGTTCCTGCGTCACCACGCCCACATCTCCCAGCCCCACCACCTCCACACCCGCAACATGACTCAAAATCGCCCGCAACTCCTCCACCTTGTGCGGGTTTCCCGTTGCGAGCACGATGCGAAGCGGCTGTTGCATGCCTCACAATATCGCCGCAAATCCGCCGTACGCTCCGTCATGTCCACAAACCAATCTGCCCACGACACCACCAATCCCGCCCTCCGCACCTGGGTCCCCGGCGCGAACGACAACACGCTCTTCCCCATCCAAAGCCTCCCCTACTGCGTCTTTCTCGATCTCGAAGACGAGTATCCATCACTGGGCGTGCGCATCGGCGACTCCATCGTCAATCTCAACATGCTCCACGAAGCCAACGTGCTGGGCGACGCCGATCACCACGACCACGACGTGTGCGATGCCTTCGAAATGCCCATGCTCAACGGCCTCCTGGGCCTGCCCGCAGCCAAACGCCGCGAACTGCGCGGCCAAATCCAACAGTTCCTCCTTGAAGGCCCACCGGGCGGCCAGTCCCAGCGCCGCCTGCGCGAGAAGTGTCTCACGGCAATCGATGAAACGCAGCTTCTCATCCCGATGCTGGTCCCCAACTACACCGACTTCTACGCCAGCATCCATCACGCCACCAACGTCGGCAGCATGTTCCGCCCCGACAACCCGCTCCTGCCCAACTACAAGCATGTCCCCATCGGCTACCACGGCCGCGCCAGCAGCATCGTCCCCTCCGGCACGCCCATCAAACGCCCCAAAGGCCAGCAAAGCCCGCCCGACAACGATCCCTCCCAAGGCCCATCCTTCGGCCCCTGCAAAATGCTCGACTACGAACTGGAGCTCGGCGCCGTGATCGGCGACGTCAACGAACTGGGCGAGCCCGTCGCCATCGCCAACGCCCGCGAGCGCATCGCTGGCCTGTGCATCGTCAACGATTGGTCGGCCCGCGACATGCAAAAGTGGGAATACCAGCCGCTCGGCCCGTTCCTCGCCAAAAACTTCGCCACCAGCATCTCTCCCTACATCGTCCCGCTCGAAGCTCTCGAGCCCTTCCGCTGCGCCCTCGATCCACGCCCCGCTGGCGACCCGCGCCCGCTGCCGTACCTCTTCAGCGAAGATGATCAGCGCGGCGGCGGCTTTGACATCCAGCTCGAAGTCCTCCTTCGCACCAAGCAAATGGCCGACCAGAATCTCCCCGCCCAGCGCATCAGCCTCGGCAACTTCAAGCACATGTACTGGACCTTCGCCCAATTGATCGCCCACCACACCTCCAACGGCTGCAACCTCCTCCCCGGCGACCTCCTCGCCAGCGGCACCATCTCCGGCCCCGACAAATCCAGCCGAGGCTGCCTGCTCGAACTGACCTGGGACGGCAACGACGCCTCCACGGGCAAACCCAAACCCCGCATCCCCCTCACACTCCCCACGGGCGAACAACGCACCTTCCTCCAAGCTGGCGACGAAGTCACCATGCGCGGCCTGTGCGAACGCCCCGGCGCGCGGACGATCTCCCTGGGCGAAGTGGTGGGCACAATCGAAGACTGAAACAAGCCCGGTCGCGGAGCGGCGGAGGATGTCAGAGCGACGCGGAGAAGCATCCATGATGCTGGCCCGCAAGCCTGACATCGCAAATAAAGAAGCCAGCGCTCGCGCACTGGCTTCCCTGTCTTTCTTTGTGTACTTCGTGTCTTTGTGGTGAACCTGCCTTTACGCCGCGATCATCGGGTGGCTCTGCTCGCCCCAGGGCCCGTGTTCGCCCGTGGGCCAACGCATGCTTTGCGTCCCTCGCCGCCCCGCACGGAGCGCACCAGAGACGCACGAATCTCGACGGCTCACTCTGAGGCCCCCATGCACGCTGCACAGGACCAAACCCGCAACCGCCCCGCCGCCCAGGCACGCCCGCAGGCCCGACGAAATTTCGTCGGCCAGCAAACAGAGCGACTTCACGCAGGAAGACGAAAACCAAAGCCAGCAAAGACAATTTCACCACGGAGAGCACAGAGCCCGCAGAGAAGAGGAAAAGGTTGCGCACCCTTTGGGTACGTCGGCACTCCGAGCCGACCCCTTCCCCTCCTACCCACGCTCCGCCCCACCCCACGTGCCGGGCACCTTCGCACCAGCACCGAAAGACCCAAGACACGAAAGACATTTTCACCACGGAGAGCACAGAGAACGCAGAGAAGAGGAAAAGGTTGCGCACCCCCCGCCCCCCGCCACCCCCGACGTATCTATATGTAAAGCGGGGGTGCCGGGGGCGGCAGCCCCGGCAAGATGGTCGTATAGAACTCCGCCCCACGTCAGCGAGGAATCGGATACATTGTGCGGCATGGATGCTGACATTGCCAAAGCCCTACGGACATTCGCAGATAACGTCAAAGCCAAAGTCACCGCCAACGCGGCTGGCGAGGCCGAAGCCCAGTTGTCTGGCCCTGTTCCGTCACTACTGGAAGCCTTAGGAAAGATCAATCATCGCAAGATCGTGGCAAAGGCCGAGTCCAAGCTGGGCGACCGCTTGGGCATTCCCGACTTTGGCTTGGTCGTGGACGGTGCCCTCACCGGCTATGTTGAATTGAAAGCTCCTGGTTACGGCGCGGACACTGGCCGCTACAAAGCCCGCGACAAGGACCAATGGAATCGCTTCAAGGCGCAACCCAACATTCTCTACACCGACGGCAACGAGTGGTGCCTGTATCAGAACGGCCAGCCGACGGAGAAACTTCTTCGGCTCTCGAAGGACATCACCGTGCATGGGGCCAGGGGCGTGACCGATGCTGATGTCGCGCACTTCCGCGCAATCATCACGCACATGCTCTCGTGGAAGCCGCAGGTCTCGGAGAAGCCCAAGGATCAGGCCGAACTGCTAGCCCCGCTGTGCCGCTTGCTGCGAGATGATGTGTCCGAGGCGCTTCGAGACTCGGCGTCACCGCTGGTAGCGCTCGCGGCGGAATGGCGTTCGCTTCTCTTTCCGGATGCTTCTGATGACCGTTTTGCCGATGCATACGCGCAGACGGTTACGTTCGCCCTGCTCCTCGCGCGCGCCGAAGGCGCTGATGTATCCGACCTCGGCAGAACAATGGATAAGCTCGAATCCGGGCACATCCTGCTTTCGCGTGCGCTTCGCGTCTTAACTGATGCCACCGTCCGGGCGGAGATTGCGCCTTCCTTGGCCTTGTTGCAGCGCGTCATCGCAGAATTTCCCAAGGGCGCGATGCAGCCGGGTGCAGGCCAGGCCAAAGGGGGCACCGATGACCCGTGGCTCTATTTCTACGAGCACTTCCTAGCGGCCTACGACCCGAAATTGCGAAAAGACTCGGGCGTGTACTACACGCCCGTTGACGTCGTGCGTTGCCAAGTTGCTTTGGTGAACGATGTGCTGCAGGAAACGCTGGGCAAAGCGGGCGGGTTTACGCACAAGGACGTAGTGACGCTCGACCCCGCCGTAGGTACCGGCACTTATTTGCTGGGTCTCATCGACCACGCGCTTGAATCGGTACGCAAAGCCCAAGGGGCCGCCGCCGTTGCGGCCAAGGCCACCACTCTGGCGAGCAATCTGCACGGCTTCGAGCTCATGACCGGTCCGTATGCCGTGAGCGAACTTCGTCTCACGCGGGCGTTGCGGGATCGTGGAGCCCGGATTCCCGACGAAGGGCTGGGGGTTTATCTCACGGACGCTTTGGACTCGCCGCTCGCCGAGCCTCCCAAACCTCCCATCTATCTGTCGCCTATTGCCGACCAGCATCGGTTTGCCGTAGAGATCAAGGACAGGAAGTCAGTCATCGTGTGCATCGGCAACCCTCCTTATGACCGGCACGACGCCGTGGAGTATGTGGACGGGCAAGTCTCCGAACAGGATCGCGCCCGGACCGGCGGCTGGGTTCGATGGGGCGATGTCAGCCTTGCTGCGGAAAGTACCGTGCAGAGAGCCCGGGGCGGTAGCAACCGCAAGACTGTGTACACCACCGCCGTGGAGCAGGAACGCGGCATCCTAAAGGATTTCATTGATCCGGCCAAAGCGGCCGGCCACGGCGGCGACCTCAAGAACCTGTACAACCTTTATGTCTACTTCTGGCGCTGGGCGATCTGGAAGGTCTTTGAGCACGCGCCTCTGCTGGAGACCGGCAAGCGAGCCGCCAAAGGGGACAACGCGGGCATCGTCTCCTTCATCACCGCTTCCAGCTACATTCGCGGCGACGCCTTTGTGGGCATGCGTGAGATGCTGCGCAGGCTCTGCCACGAGGTCTACATCATCGACCTCGGCGGCGAAGGACGCGGCACGCGGCAGGATGAGAACGTCTTCAACATCCAAACACCCGTCGCCATCTGCATGGCGATTCGCACTGGCAAGAAGGACAAGAACCTCCCAGCGACGGTGAAGTACGCGTCCATCCATGGCACGCGCGAAGAGAAGTATGAAAAACTTGCCGCTGTCAAGGGTCTCAAGAGTCTCAAGTGGAAGAAGTGCCCGACCAGTTGGCACGCCCCGCTGCGACCGGCGGGAACGGGCGAGTTCTTTACATGGCCGCTGCTCACCGAGCTGATGCCGTGGCAATCCAGCGGCGCGCAGATCAAGCGATCTTGGCCGATTGCCCCAGACGCGGAGACATTGGTGCGCCGCTGGAAGCGGCTGATGCTCGCCACCGATCGCGCGTCGCTATTGAAAGAAACCCGCGATCGTAAAGCCTCGGGCAAGTATCCGCCTTTGCCGCACGTCGACGATCTCCCACAGCCCGAGCTCCCCTTGAGCAAGTTGAAGCCCGGTACCAAGTGTGCCGCGCCTCATCAATACGCGTACCGCTCCTTTGACCGTCAATATGTGATTCCCGACAACCGCGTCGGCGACTACATGCGTCAGCCACTCTGGTTCGCTCACTCCGACGCAAAACAAGTCTACCTCGCCAGCATCTTTACCAAGGTTTTGGGTAATGGACCCGCAGTCACAGCGACGTGCCACATTCCTGATCTTGACTTCTTTTCAAACCGAGGTGCCAAAGACATCGCCCCGCTCTTCCGCGACGCGGCGGCGAAAGAGCCGAACATCCTGCCCGGCCTGCTCACGATGTGGGGCAAGAAACTCAAACGCACCATCACGCCCTTGGACTTCGCCGCATACGTCTACGGCATCATGGCCAACCCCGGCTTCGTGGAACGCTTTTGGGACGAACTTGAAGATTGCCAACTCCGCATCCCGCTGACGCTCAACAAGAAACTGTTCGCGGATGTTTCCTCGGCGGGCGCGACGCTGCTGCACCTGCACACCTACGGCGAACGCTTCCAGCCGCCTCGCACCCGCAAGCCGCAAATCCCGGCAGGCAAGGCACGCGTCAAAGAAGCCATCAGCGACCGGGCCGAGGACTATCCGCAGACGTTCGAGTACATCGAGCAGTCCAAGACCCTCCACATCGGCACCGGTTCCATCGCGCCGGTTGCTCCCGCCATCTGGAACTACGAAGTCTCCGGGCTACATGTGGTCAAGTCTTGGCTGGGCAAACGCATGAAGGATCGCACGGGCAAGAAGTCCAGCGAACTCGACGACATCCACCCCGAGCGGTGGACCAGTGAGTTCACGGACGAACTGCTGCGGCTTCTGGCGATTCTCGAAGACACCATTGCACGCCAGCCGCAACTCGATAAACTGCTGGCGAAGGTCGTTGACGGCCCGCTCCTCAAGGCCGCGGATTTGCCAAAGGTTCCGCCGGCCATGCGCAAACCCCCGCGAGCGAGCGACGCAGGCGGATTGTTCGGTGACAGCGACGAGGACGATGACGAAGAGTGAGGTGCCAGCATGGATGAAGTTGAGCCCAAGTCCCACAACGAGGAAACCGCGCCCACCACGCCCGCGAGCGACGAGTATGACCCCGACAAGGACGACTACGTCCCGCTGACGCGCGAAGACTTTGGCGAAGATGGCCAGTTCTTCGCCAACATCTTCTTCGAGTTCCGCGAAGAGATGGAAGAACGCGACCGCCGCGAGCAGGCGGAACGCTTGAACGTGCGAGATTCATGAGCGGTTTGTGACCGTCAAGTCTCGCCACTGCAACGCACGTGGCAAGCGGGAGTCTGTTCCTCTGCCCCGCCGGGGCAGGTGTCTCTTGTGCGTCTCGCTTCCACGGGTTGCGCTCCGGTCGCTTGTCAGCGACCTGCGCTGCACCCGTGGCTACATCCCTGCGCCCCGTTGGGGCTTGTTGAAGTCCCTTTGGCGGTTGCTCAAGTCCGTTTGGGGCTTGTTTGAGGCCCTTTGGGGTTTGTTCGAGCCACTTTGGTGCTATTTCGCGCTCCTGTGGGGCGGTGGCAATTGCTTGAGCGGGGCGTTGGCTGCTTCGCGGTCGTTGCGGCTTCTGCGGCGGCGGGCGATTGCTCTTTGACGGCCAGCATCGCTGCCAGGGCGGGGGCGGGTGGCGGCGCGGCGGCGGGGGTTTGCGCTTGGGCGGGGGCCGGTTGCGCCGCGGCGGCGATTGGTTGCGCTGCGGCGGCGGCGGGCTGCGCGGCAGCGGGAAGCGTGGCTGCTGGGGCGGGAAGCGTGGCCGCTGGGGCGCGGGGCGTTGCCGCTGGGGCGGCAGGCACTTGCGCGGGGGCGGGGGTAAATGGCGGGCGGGGGCTCAAGTTGCTTGGGGGGATGGCCGAAGTTGGTTGGGTGCGCGGGGCGGTTGTCGCGAAAGCAAGACCGGCGTTTGGCATGCGTGATTCGTCATTCGTGTAAGAACGATTGCATCACGAGCGGGCATCCATGCTGCTCTGGAGCGTGGGTAGAACCGGTAGGAGTCGGCACGGAGTGCCGACGTACCACGAACGCCGCGCCTCGCCTGCTTCCACCTCGCCCACGTCCCCCTCCGCGTCTCTCTGCTCCCCTCGGTTTTCCTCTGCGTTCCTGTCTTTGGACAATCCCATGCCCGACTTCATTCCCGAACCTGATGGCAACTTCTCCGTGTGGGTTTCGCAATTTGCTTCGCAGGCGGCGGACTGGTATGCGAAACAGGGCGTGGACAATCCCTTGTCGGTGGACTGTCTCAGGTATTTGCAGGCGTGGCAGGAGGCGTATGCGTTGCATGTCGCGGCCCAGGCGGCAGCGCGCGGGGCGACGCAGAGCAAAGACGAGGCGCGGGCGGATCTCGAAGCGTGTGTGCGGCCGCTGGCGGCGATGTTGCAGACTGATCCGGCGATGACCAACGCGCAGCGCGAGGTGCTGGGCGTGACGGTTCGCAGAGCGGGCGGGGGCCGCAGCCCCGCGCCGGCGACCGCGCCGCTGGTGCATGTGAACGCCGCCGAGCGATTGACGCACACGCTGCGTGTGACCGATGAAGCCACGCCCACCCGCACGCGCCGGCCCAAGGGGACCATCGGCGCAGAAGTTCGACTGCAACTGCTCGCGCCGGGCGAGACCTTCCCCGATGATCCGCTCAAAATGCACTACGTGACCATCGCGACTGATGGCACCGCGACGACCAAATTCACCAGCGAACACGCGGGCAAGACTGCGGCGTATGTGTTGCGATGGATCGGTGCCAAAGGCGTGCCGGGGCCGTGGGGGCCGGTGGTGTTGGCGACGGTGGCGGCGTAAGGGGAGCAGAAGGCACTAGGGACTGGGGACTAGGCACTAGGGGGAAGGCATTCGCGCGGCGGGTGTCTTTTGACTTTCACCAATGCCCAATCCCCAATGCCCAATGCCTTCTGCACGCACTTTGCCACGCTGCCACCGTGCCACTTTGGCCCTTGGACCCGCCACTTGGCCACTTCGACACACCGCACCAGCACGCATGCGAAATCACGAATGCCCAATGCCAGCTTTGCGCGGGTTGTGCTGGGGCGTGGTGTGCGGCGATGGTGTTCTTAGCGGGTGAGCAGCGCGAGGGCGATGATGTCGTACATCGCATGCGTCGCGACGACGATGCCGAAGCCGCGGAGGACAAAGAGCAGAGCGAAGTAGGCTCCGCCCAGGGTGTAGGTGATGAAGAGAGGGATGCTCAGGTCGGCTCCGGGACCGATGCGGAGGTTGTGGTAGAAGGCGAAGGCGATAGACGAGAGGACGATGGCGACGGCGTAGGCCCAGTGCTCGCCGGTTTTGAGCAGGTCGGCGCAGATGAAGTGGATGAGAGCGATCAAGACCCAGCGGAAGACGAGTTCTTCGTAGAGGCCCGCGCCGATGGAGAGGGTGAGGCGGGCCATGATGCCGAGTTCACTTGGCGACGAGCCGGGCGCGGCGGATTGCACGAAGGGCAGCAGGTTGCCGCCCGAGCCCGAGAGCCCCTGCGAGAGAATGCTGCCCAGGATGACCAGCGGAATGGCCCACAGGAAGCTCTCGATGGTCATGCCCAGCATGACATTGCCGGTGAAGGCGGCTTTGGGCATCTGCGGCTTGGGCTTGTAGACCGCGTGCCAGCAGAGAAGGACGACGCAAAGAAGGACGGGCGGCAGGTGGAAGCCCGCTGCGCCGAAGGCATCGAGGAGCTGCGTGAGCATGAGGCGCGCGAGAACGATTTCTCGCATGCCTTGGGAGCTGAGGAAGAGGAGCGTGCCCAGTTCGTAGAGGATGAGCAGCGGCAGCAGGAAGATGAGGACTTGGAGCGGACGCTGGGAGAGATCGAGGTAGATGGCCAGGGGCGTGGGCTTGTCGTTTTTTTGTTGTGCGGAGGAACTGGACGCGGGAGACGCGGACTTCTTTGAGGTGCGGGGGTTGGGGCGGGTGATCTTGGGCATGGCGAGGCGTAGTGCGGGCGGCGATCCGGACCTTCGCAGAGCCTCAGGTCCGGCGTCGGGGGGCGGGGGGGGAAAGCAAACAACCCTACGCGGGGCGCAGGGTTGTTGGTGGAGATATGAGATATCGAGTGGGAAGGCGAGAAGGGTTTACTTCTTCGCGCTTTCCTTCTTCGCGGGTGCTGCGGGGGCAGCTTGCTTGAGCTTGAGTTTGACGACCATGCGGCTCTTGCGGCGAGCGGCTTGGTTCTTGTGGATGATGCCGCGTGAGGCAGTGCGGTCGATGACCTTCTGGCACTTGAGGTATTCTTCCTTGGCCTTCTCAGCGGTGCCGTGGAGGATGGCGTCGTTGAATTCCTTCATCGCGTCGCGCATGGCCTTGAGGCGCCAGCGATTGAGAGCACGACGAGTTTCGTTCTGACGGACAGCCTTCTTCGCGGTACGGGAGTGAGCCATTGGATACCTGTTCCTCGTGTGAGTCGGCGGCGACAATTCGCTGGGCCGGGCCTGAATGATTGCATGGTGAAGCTGAGAATCAAGGCGCGAGGTGCGGACAATAAACAGGACAGATACCGACCAGCCGGCGGCGGCAGCCGAGCGGCCAGCGACCGAACTGGCGACTTGCAATTGCGTACGAGTTTACCTATCGTCCTCTCCACTGCGAACAGATATGGGCATTGCGGCCTGTATTTGCAGCGAGCGGGTGTAGCTCAATTGGATAGAGCACCTGACTACGGATCAGGAGGTTTAAGGTTCGACTCCTTACACCCGCGTTTGCGACCCTCGTCATCTGACGGGGGTCGTGTTGTTTTTGCGGAGAATCTTGAAGTTTGTCGCGATTGCCTACGCGGCGTGGGGTTGGGCCGGTGGTTTGGGCTGGCCCAGCTTTTTAAGCTTCATGAAGGGAGCTTCGATGGCGTACCAACTGATGATGCCCGCGAGCAGCGTGAGAAGAAACGAAGGAATGAAGAGTTTCAAGACGCCCACGTCATTGCCCATGACAGCGACAAGGGCTTGCTGGATGGGGAAGGCGTAGACGTAAAGGCCGTAGGAAAAATCGCCGTATTTGCCGAAGCGTTGGAGTTTGAGGGCGGGTAGGAAGGCAACGGAAAAAAGGATGTAGGTGCCTGCAAGGGGTGAGACGACGGACATGGCGTGGGGGATTTTGCACGATGCGATGAGGGCCAGAACGGCAAGGACCAACAAACCCGGGTGCCACGGGATGCGGTGGCGAAACAGATAGAAGACTGAGCCCGCGAGGAAACACGGGAGCAAGCGCGCCCAGAGGGTGATGGAGCCAACGAGCGCGCCGAGGTAGCTGCCGCCGAGTTTGAGACCTTTGAACTCGTAGTAGAACGAACCAGCGACCGCGAGGACGAGGATGGGCAGCATGAGCGAGGGACGCTTGGCGAGGATGGTGAGCAGGCCCAACGCTGCGACGCCGAAGTAGCACCAGAATTCGTAAGGGATGCTCCACAGGGAGCCGTTAATGGATTGGATGGGGTTGTTAGGAAAACCGCCGACGTAGCCGCCGCCGCGGAGGGTGACAAGGCCGAAGAGGAATCCGCCAGGCGAGACGGACTTGATGAACTCTGTGCCTAGTCCGTTGAAGAGTGGCGCGATGATGAAAACACCGAAGATCGACGCGGCGATGAAGGCGGGGTAGATGCGCAGGGCGCGGCGCCACATGAAGTCGAGGAATCCTCGCGAACGGAGCCAACTGTGGGTAATGAGGAACCCGCTCAAGATGAAAAAGAGATCGACGGCGATGCCGCCCATGGTTCGCTGGCCGCCTGAGAAGATGAAGAGGGGCTCGGTGTGATCACCGCCAACCGGGAGTGCGTAGCAATGAGCGAAGATGACGAGAGCGGCGAGGAAGAAGCGCAGAGCGTCGATGTTGTTGCTGCGCAGGGCGTCGGGAAGCATCCAGGGAGCGGACGATGCAGAAGTCGCCGAGGATGCGGATGATGAAATTGATGAAGCATCGCTCATGCGTGATACATCATAGCGAGACGGGTGGATATGCTTGAGGATAGCGAGGTCGAGTTTGCTCGGCAGCGTTGGATTTGTCCGATACCAGTTGGTCGATAATGCTCGTTTGATGAGTTACCGGCTTCGCAAGGAACGCGAAGTGTGCGACGGTTCGCGTGCCACGGAGGGATGTGTTATGCCACGACTGCCGATTGAAAATGCGTCTCCCACTTCTCTCACGATGAACGGGCAGACGCTCACGGCATTTGCGGGTTGCAATTATCTGGGATTGGGTGCGCATCCTCGCGTGGTGCGTGCGCTGGCCACGGCGGCGATGCGCATGGGGATTTCGACGACCGCGAGTCGTGAGACGACTGGCAATACGTTGGTGCATGAAGCTCTGGAGGCAGAGCTGGCACACTTCATGGGGCAGGAAGCGGCGATTCTTTCAGCTGAGGGATACACCGCAAACTTCATGGCCTTGCAGGCGCTCGCGTTCACGCATCGCATCGCGATCATTGATGCGCAGGCGCACAGAAGCATTCGTCATGCTGCCATCGCGGCGGGCATGCAGGTGTTTGAATATGAGCACTTGAACATCGAGAGCGCGGCTTGGTTGTGTAAGCAGTACGCGGATCAGGGCGTGGTCATCATGACCGACAGCGTGTTCGCGGCGGATGGCGCCATCGCGCCGTTGCCGCAACTGCTGGATTGCTTGCCGGCCAATCGCGGGGTATTGCTGGTAGATGACTGCCACGGGCTGTGCGTGCTTGGCCAATGCGGGCGCGGCAGTGTGAGTCACTTCGGTTTGAACGATGCGCGGATTGTGGTTACGACAACGCTCGCAAAGGGCATGGGCTGCTATGGCGGCGCGGTGCTTGGCACGCACAAGTTCATTCAGCATGTGCAAGACAACGCGTGGGTGTATCGCAGCGCAACGCCAGTGCCGCCGCCCATGGCCGAAGCAGTGCGCGAAGCCATTCGCATGCTTCGCGAAGACACGACACTGGTGGACAACTTGCGGCGGAACATCGGGCTCATGCGGCAGAGCTTGTTTTTGCTGGGTTTGCAATTGCCGCCAGAGGGTGTGCCGATTTTCACGTTCGCAATCAGTCCCGAAGAACGCATGCAGCGCGTGCATGAGATGCTGATGGAACAAGGCGTCTTTGCCCCGCTGATTAGCTATCCCGGCGGGCCAGCGGAGCGATACTTCCGCGTGGTGGTGAATGCAGCACACACGAGCGAGCAAATTGACACGCTGTGCCGATTGCTCGCGCAGGCGATGGATGCGACGCGGCTGGAAGGCACGCCACGACGGATGCCGGGGCTTGAGGTGAAGATGGGCGAGGGGAAGGGTGGGGTCCGCGTGGCAGTAATGGGGTGAGGACGGAGGACAGAGGACAGAGGACAGAGAGCAGAGAGTAGAGAACAGACAACAAAAATCAGTTCCGCTATTCGCTCTCCGATCACTTACTCAGCCCGGCGCGCCCATTCAAACTCAAGCGGCTGCAGTTCATTCGCCAGTTTCGCGCGTTCGTCCCCAAGTTGATTCGCGCGGTTCGGATCGCGCCACACGATATCAGTCGCCATCTCCGCATCGATAGCTTTCATCCGCGTTTCGAGCTTAGTGATCTGAGCTTCGAGTTTGTCCTGGCTCATTCGCTCAAGCGCCGAACCCGTGCTGCTGCGATTGGGCACAAACTTCTTCGCCGCTTGCTGCGCCGCGGCTTGCTCTGCCTTCTTGCGTTCCTCGGCTTGCCGCTGCTTGCGCTGCGCGTCTTCTTTGCGGGCCTTCTCATTTGCCAGTTCGGCAGCGATGCGTTTCTGCTCAGCCGCGTGCTTCGTGGCCCACTCGGTGTAGTTACCCATGAAGACTTCAGCGTTGCCGTTGCCGTCCAAAACGATGAGGTGATCGCACGTGGCGTCGATGAGCGCACGATCGTGGCTGATGAGAATCATCGTCCCATCAAAGCCGCCGTCCATGCACATCGCGTCTTCAAGACGTTCAGCACTCGGAATATCAAGGTGGTTGGTCGGTTCGTCAAGAACGATCACGTTCTTCGCACTCGCGAGCAAACCCGCAAGCACAGCCCGGCTGCGCTCACCGCCCGACATCACATTGAGTTCCTTCTCTTGATCTTCCCCACTAAACAAAAACGCACCAGCGAGATTGCGAGCTTGTTGTTCGCTCAGTGCCGCCTGCGGAGCTTCCTTGAGAATCACGCCTTGCAAGTAGCGCACAACAGTTTGATCGAGGTTCAGATTCTCGTGCGTCTGGCGGTAGTAACCCACCACCAAGTTGCTTCCCAGTTGAATCTTGCCCGAGTCGAGCGTGGTCTCTCCAAGAATGCATCGCACCAGCGTGGACTTGCCCGCACCGTTGGGGCCAATGATGCCCCAGCGTTCGCCGCGTTGAATGCTCAGCGACAGATCGTGAAACAAAATCTTGTCAGAGCCATCTTCGCGTTGATATCGCTTGCTCGCTTCTCGCAGAGCAATCACAACATCACCCGTGCGCGGCGCAGGCGGCAGCTTGAACGCAAACGTATCAAGCTCCATCGGACGCTCAAGCGTGTTCTGCAACTTGTCGCGTTCCAGCCGAGTTTCGCGGCCCTTCGCCTGCCGAGCACGCTGCCCCGCCTTGAATCGCCGAATGTATTCCTCTTGCTTCTTCCACTGGCTTTGCTGCGACTCAAACGCCCGCAACATCACTTCACGCCGCTGCGAGCGAAGTTCGAGGAACTTCTCGTAGTTGCCCGGATAATCAATCAACCGCGCCTGCTCAGTCTCAATGATGCGATGCACCACGTTGTCAAGCAAATAGCGATCGTGACTGACCATCAGCACCGCGCCCTTGTACTCATCCACCAAAAACTGCTCCAGCCAGATTCGGCCTTCGATGTCCAAGTGGTTCGTCGGTTCGTCCAGCAGCAGCACATCCGGACTTTCAAGCAGCAACTTCGCCAGCGCAAGCCGCCCTCGCTGCCCACCCGACAACTGCTTGACCTTCAACGTAAACTGCGCATCAACAAACCCCAGCCCGTGCAGCACTTCGCCAATCTTGTGTTCCGCAGCAAACCCGCCCGCCGCTTCCATCTGGCTTTCCAGCTCGATCTGCCGCTTCATCAACTTATCAAGCGCATCGCCCTGCGCCGTCGCCATCTCGTCATACACGTTGTTGATCTGCTCGTGCAGCATGTGCACATGCTCAAACGCCCGCTCCGCCGCATCGTGCAACGTGTCTTCCGGATCAAGCTCGGGGTCCTGCCGCAAGTACCCCGCCCGGCAGCCGCGTTGCAACGCCACTTGCCCCTTCTCCTGCTTGATCATCCCCGCAAGCACCTTCAGCAGCGTGCTCTTGCCGGTGCCGTTGCGACCAACCAGCCCAATGCGTTCGCCCGCCTCAACGGATAGTGAGACTCCATCCAGGATGATGGTGTCGTTGTAGCGGTGTTCGATATTTGTACAGACAAGAAGGGGCACGGGGAATACTACCTGGGAAAACTGAAAAAGCAGCCCAAACGCCCCCGAGCGTATCAAGATGATCGCCCCGACGACTTTGCCCCCCCCCCCCCCCCCCCCCCCCCCCCCCCCCACCACCAATCGCGACTATTATGCCCCCGTGCTGTGCTCGTAGCTCAATTGGATAGAGCGTCGGCCTCCGAAGCCGAAGGTTGCAGGTTCGACTCCCGCCGAGCACGTTGGGTGAAGAAGTACCGGAGTACGGGAGTACCGGAGTACCGGAGTACCGGAGTACCGAAGTGAGGGGTGGCATCACCGCCGAAGCGTGTCATCACGCCTGCCTCTGCAACCCTGATGCGAACACCAATCAACACCCGGCATCACGCCGCAAAGCCATCCCGACTGCACGAAGCCGTGTTGCCACCTGCCCGACGGATGTCAAACCCGACGGATGTCAAAGTTGATGCGAACTGCCTCTGTTTCCGATTGACTTTCCCAACCGACTCATTGTTCTTCCAGAGTAATCGTATGGTTTATGGCTTTTGGATTCGTCACCCGGATGATCAGCCCACGCAACTTCTCCAAACAAAGTTTGGAAAGAGCTTCATTGAGTTTGCACTGTCTCGCGGGCTGCGCGATGAGTCTTGGAACGATGTTTTTGACGACATCGAAGGACTCCTTGACGTTAGTGGCAGTATACGTCTGTGCGATGCGAGCGAGTCCGGTCTTGCAGAGTTTCTTCGTGCTATGGAGGAGCTCGCATCACAAACGAGATCTGGACTGTATGTAGCGTATAACTTTGATAAGCCGGATTGGAAACACGCCTTTGAATCGGATTTGGCTCAACTGTGCGACTACATTCGCTGCGAGCTGGCTCGACGAACGGACAAGTAGTTCAGGCTGCATCGATCAATATGTTCGAGATCAATAGGCGGGGGTGGCATTACTTCCGGCGCGTGCCTGATGCGGACACCAAACAACGCACGGCATCAGGCTGCAAAGCCAGGCTGATGGCACGAACGCGCGACCTGCGGAATCATGATCGCATCACGAGCAATACTGCACCTAAAAAATTGCCTGACAGGTCGTACGCGGCTGCAATGATGTCTGAATCATTAAGCGTAGCGCAGTGCATGCACACCTCATCATCTTTGCAGCGCTCGAGAGCAGCGACTAGCTCCTTCGCACCAAGGGCAGGTGCTCTCGCAAAGTCGCTTGCGAGGTCGAGACGTTGTTGCCAAATCTTAAGCAATTCGCAGCGTGACCCCTTAGCCGGGGTCTCGATTGCCTGAACGCGAACACCGGCTAAACGCAAATGCTCGAACACCAGATGGTTACTAGAGCTCATGAGTTCCGTTATCACGTTTGGGTCACGTTTCTTAATGAACAATCGTAGGCGGAATTCTATCGATCGCTAAGCGCGCGGATTCGTTGTCTTTGACGAATGCCGAATCACGAATGCCGCGATCCTGCTCCGCGCTCTGGCACTTCTTCACTCCGTCACTTCTTCCCCAACTCACACGCATCGCCAAACTCGCGACATATCTCGTGCTCGCAGCAGCACGCCATTCTCGCTTTGCATGCTCGGCGGCCGTGCCAGATGAGCATGTGGCTGACTTGGCACCACTGGTCTTGCGGGAACTGGGCCATCAGCCATTGCTCGACGGCGGCGATGGTTGCGTCTTTGGGGGCGAGGGCGAGGCGTTTGCTGAGGCGGTCGATGTGGGTGTCGACGACGAAGCCGGCGTTGATGTTGAAGGCGTTGCCGAGGACGACGTTGGCGGTTTTTCTCGCAACGCCGCGGAGGGTGAGAAGCTCGTCCATGGTTTGCGGCACCTGGCCTTTGAAGTCTTGCATGAGCGTGGTCATGGCGGCGTGGACGGCCTTGGCTTTGTTGCGAAAGAGGCCGATGGATTTGATGTAGGGTTCGATTTGGTCAGGCATCGCCGCGGCGAAGGCGGCGGGCGTGGGGAAGGCTTTGAAGAGCGCGGGCGTGACTTTGTTGACGGCGACGTCGGTGGTTTGTGCCGAGAGAATGGTGGCGATGAGCAACTCGTGCGGCGTGGTGTAATTGAGTTCGCAGATGGCGTTTGGGTAATGCGCGTGCAGGGCGGCTAGAAGTTTTTCGGCGCGGGCGCGACGCTTGGGGGTGATGCGCGGGAGTTTGATGTTGATCAGGGGCTGGCTTGCGGAGTTGGCGACGGGCTTGGCGGGCATGGCCAAGCGTAATGCCGACGCTCGCGAGCAGAGGACGCGAGCTGCGCGGCCCGGGGTTTAGTTGGTCGTGGTGATTGGCTTCGCCGCGCGATTGATGCTGAAGGCGGTGGCGATAGCAGTCGCGACGACGCACAGCAGTAGCGCGCCGAGCATGGGAGTAGCAACGGGGTGCGAAGATTCAAACGCGGCTTGAGCGATGCGTGCGCGATCGAGGTCGCGGGCGTCGAGGGTGGTCCAGAAGGCCGCGAGTTTTGCTCGCATGCGTGGCGCGAGCCAGAGGGCGTACGCCGCGAGCAGCGCGAGCGTGATTGATGTGAGCGCGACGCGGATGCGCCAGAGCAGCTTTGGTGTCTGCGCCGCGCGGCTGCGCGTAGCAACGATGGCGAAGAGCGCGAACGTGATGAGCGCGGAGAAGATCTGGATCCAGTCGCTCACGATGAAAATGCGATTCTGCACTTTGCCCGCGAGGTACTTCCAATGCTCGACTTGCGGCAGGATGTTGTCGGCGAGTGTTGGCGCGAGCTCTTTGGTTTGCGGGAAAATGATGGCGGCTGACGCTGCCGTCATGATGAGGCTGCCGGCCCAGATGCCGAGCACCATGACGCTGATGGCGTCGAGGCGGTCGTTGCGTCCTTGCATGCGAAGAGTCTAACGGAAAGTGCGAAGTACGTGGCGACGCGCGAGCAATTGCGTGGCGAGTTGTTTACGATTCCCAAGCATTGGTCAGTTGCATGCCCACGATGACCCCCCGAAACAAGCCATTTTTGCCGAGTTTGATCGCTGCGGTGGTGGTGGTGATCGTGGCAGCGTTGATTGTGCTCCCCACAATTGGCGTGATGATTCGCGTTGTACACGCGTGGAACGCGCAAGACGTGCGCAGTGTGGGTTGGCATGACTTGGCGATTGCGCCGCGCTTGCTGGCTTCGACAGTTGCGTGGGCCGTGGGTGTAGCAATCGCGGCGGTTGTGCTCGCGTGGTTGCCAGCGGTTGCGCTCGCGCGCCGAGGGGCGTTCGCTCGCGGCGGCAACGCGGTGCTGGCGGTGATGGTCATGGTGCCGATGCTGCTGCCGAGTTATTTGATTTATCACGCGCTGGGATTGTCGCGCGCGCCGCAGACGTTGCTGGGTGATTGGCTGGAGAGATTGTCGCACGGAGCATTTCCGGATGCGCCCGTACTCGCGGGCCGCGTGTTGGCGTTTGCGGGATTGGCGTTGTGGATGTGGCCCATCGCGGCGGTGGTGATGGCGTGGGCGCTCGCCGGAGTCTCGCCGACGGTGATGGAAAGTTTGCGCGTGGATGGGGCCTCGCGCGTGCGGCGACATATCGAGATGATGCGGCTGGTGCAAGGCAGCATGTTGTGGTCGGCGGGATTGGTAGTGCTGGTGATGCTGGGAAGTAGTGTGCCGCTGCATTTGGCGCAGGTACCGACGATTGCGATTCAGGCGTGGTTGTCGGTGAATATTGATCCGACGAACGTGAAGGTGTGGCTGAGTAGTTGGTTGGTGTTGCTGGTGGCGGTGGTGATGAGCGTGGTATTTGCGAGGCGAGTCTCGCGGGTGAATGCGATTGCGGATGAAACGGCGAACGCGGCGAGGAAGATCGGCGGCGTTGATTGGACAGTCGTGGTGCTGGGTTGTTTGGCGTGCAGCGCGACGTTGTTGCCTTTGGTGCTTTACGCCATTGCGCTGCGAAGTTGGAAGTCGCTGGGTGTGTTCGTGCGCGTGAGTGGCGATGCGGTGGTGCGCAGCGGATTGATTGCAGTTGGAGTTGCAGCAGCACTGGCAGCGTTGACGCTGGTAGTGTGGTATGTCGCTTCGCAGCGCAGCGCGTGGAGTCGGCGATGTGTGGGTTTTGCGGCGTTTTTCGCGATTGTGGGACTGCTGACGCCTGGGACACTGGTTGGGCAGGCGTGGGCGCTGGCGGTGAATGAGCCGATGGTGCCGTACTGGTTTGTTGATACGCCTGTGCCGAGCATGTTGGCACATGTGACGCGGTTTATGGGCTTGGCGGTGCTAGCGGGCATTTTCTTTGCGCGCAGCGAGAGCGAGAATGTGCGGGCGCAGCGCGAACTGGACGCTGGCGCAAGTGTGTGGGCGTGGGTAGTGACGAGTGTGCGCGGCAAGGGTGGGGCATTGCTTGGGTTGATGCTCGCCTTAGCGTGTTTGAGTTTGCACGAGATTGATGCGAGCATTGTTTTGCAGCAGCCGGGCACGCAGAGTTTGGCGCAGACGCTCTTGGCGCAGTTGCATTTTGCAAGGCAAGAAGAGATGGCGGCGGGTGCGATTGTGGTGGTGGGTAGCGGGCTGGTAGTAGCGATGGTGGCGGCCGCATTGCTGGTGATGAGAGGCGTTCGCGAAAGATGACGTGTGCTGCTGCTCGCGATGCCAACAATGCTCGCTTATGCAAGCACGCCAGCCGAACCAGCCCAGGCACAACCAACCGATGACTGATCCGCTTGAGGCGATGGTGCTCAAGGCGTTGGACATGATTGATGCCGAACGGGCCGCGGATGCCGAGGCGATCTGTCGGCGTGTCTTGGCGAAGGCCCCCCACTATCCGCATGCGTTACGAGTGATTTCCAATGCTCTCTTCTTGCAGCGCAAGTACGCGGCGGCGGAGCATTATGGATTGCTGGCTGAGCAACACGCGCCCAAGAACGATGCGCACTTTCTGTATTCGCTCGCCCGGCAACTTCGTCAGCTTGGCCCCAATGAACGTGTCACGCGCGTCTTCCGCAAGTGCGTGGCACTTGATCCGACGGAGAAGGAATATCACATTGGACTCACGGAGAACTTGCTGGCGATGGATGAACACGCCGAGGCGGCCGCGACGGCTCGGGCGGGTATTGCACATGTGCCCACGAGTCCGGATTTGCGATTCAATGGCGTGGTTGCGACGCTGAACTTGGGTCGCGCGGAAGAAGCCGCGGTGCTGGTTGATGATTTGGCAACCAACGCGCCCAAGTACACGCCTGCGTTTTTGCTGCGAAGTACGATTCAGCATTATGCGGGCACGATGCCTCCGGCGCAAGCTCTAAAAGATGCGCAGACGTATTGGGAGCGAGAACTGCCCAACTTGCCGCCGATGGCGGTGCCCGCGCCGCGCAAAGCAGGGCCGCTGCGGGTTGGATTTGTTTCGCCGGACTTTCGCGAGCATTCTGTTGCATATTTCATTGAGCCGATCATCGCGGGATTGGATCGGGCGAAGTTTCATGTCGTGTGTTACATGTCATGCCCGCAGCAAGATGTGGTGTCGGTGCGCATCAGCAAGGCTTGCGACTTGTGGCGTGATGTGAGTTTGGGCACGTATGACGCCGTGGCGAATCGCGTGCGCGACGATGACATCGACATTCTGATTGATCTGGCGGGACACACGGCGGGCGGCAACATGCTTGCGTTTGCGCGCAAGCCGGCGCGGGTGCACGCGACGTACTTGGGCTATCCGGGGACGACGGGCTTGCCGACGATGGACTACCGATTGGTTGACAGCCAAACCGATCCTGCGGGATCGCCATATGACGCGCAGGCGTTGGCGAATGAACGCTTGGTGCGGCTTGATCCGAGCTTTTTGTGTTACTCGCCTTCGCCACTTGCACCGCCGGTTGCGCAGCGCGAAGCAAGCGGGCCGATTGTCTTCGGATCATTCAACGCGATGAAGAAGACGACGCATCACACGATGCGATTGTGGTCGCGCGTGCTCGCAGCAGTGCCTGATTCGCGGCTGGTACTGAAAAACTCGTCGCTCAAGAGTGATTCGCTGCGAGCGGACTTTTTCGCGCGACTGGCGGACGCGGGTATCGCGAAAGATCGCGTCGAGCTTTTCAGATTTACGAAATCGACGCGTGAGCACTTGGAACTTTACTCGCGCGTAGATATCGCGCTGGATACGTATCCGTATCACGGCACGACCACGACCTGTGAGAGCTTGTACATGGGCGTGCCGGTGGTTTCGCTCGCGGGAGATTCGCATGTGTGCCGAGTCGGCCTGAGCGTGTTGCACGCGGCGGGGTGTGGCGAGTGGTGTGCAACCAGTGAAGATAGATATGTCGCGATTGCGAAGTCGTTGGCGGCGGACCGTGCGGCACTCGCTCGCACACGGGCCACGTTGCGTGATCGCATGATGGCTTCGTCCATCGGTGACGCGAAGGCGATGTGCGAGCGGTTTGGGCATGCGCTGGAGTTCATGGCGCGCGAGAAGGGGTTGATTTGAGTCGCCGAGCGTGCTCAAGGCTGACTTGTCGCAGCGTGATTGTCGCAATTGGCATGTAACGCTTTACGGATATCGCGATACGCTTTCTTGATCTGCTCCATCGCGAGCGGCATTCTCGAAAGGTTCACGCATGTTCACGCGGCATTCGCTTCCCACGGTCATCGCAATCGTCTCGACCTTTGTCGTGCCTTCACTGGCGCAGGCTCAGCAACTCGCCAACGAGAAGTACAAACTCGCCAACGGCATGACGGTGATCTTGCATCAGGATCGCAGCGTGCCGCAGGTGACGGTGAACATTTGGTATCACGTGGGAGCTCGCAACGAGCCGGTGGGTCGCAGCGGGTTTGCGCACTTGTTCGAGCACTTGATGTTCATGGGAACCAATCGCGTGCCGGGCAGTGATTTTGATGTGATCATGGAAACTGGTGGCGGCGCGAACAACGCAAGCACGAGTTTGGATCGCACGAACTATTTTTCGAGCGGGCCTTCGTCGCTCCTGCCCACGTTGCTTTGGCTCGATGCGGATCGACTGGAAGACATGGGTCTTTTCATGACGAAAGAGAAGGTTGACAAGCAGATTGCCGTCGTGCGCAATGAGCGTCGACAGGTGATCGAGAACGCGCCGTATCAGAAGGCGAGCGATGACTCGACGCGGCTGTTGTATCCGGACAATCACCCGTATTACAACGGCGTGATGGGGCCGCACGCGACCATTGAGAGTGCGACGGTGCAGGATGTGAAGGACTTTTTCGCGAGCTTTTACGTGCCCAACAACGCGTCGCTGGTCGTCGCTGGAGATTTTGATCCGGCGGTGGTCAAGCCGATGATCGAGCAGATGTATGGCACGCTGCCGGTGGGCAACGTTGCGACGGCGCGCGATGTGCCCGAGATCAAACTTGATCGCGTTGTGCGGCAGACGAGTTTGGACAAGGTCGCGCAGCCTGGCGTGTTCCTGTCGTATCACAGTCCGGCGATTTACGCGGAGGGTGATGCCGAGTGTGATCTGATCGCGGCGATGCTGAGCAGCGGCAACAACAGCCGGTTGTATCAGCGGCTGGTGGTGCAGGAGGAGTTGGCGACTGAAGTCGCGGCGTATCAGGAGTCGGCGGGCTTGTCGTCGATTTTCCGCGTGACGGTGATTGCCAAGCCCGACGCGCGACTGGAGCAGATTGAGAAGATTGTGGATGAGGAAATTGCGAAGCTGACCAAGGATGGCCCGGACGCAAAGGATTTGGCAAGCCGCAAGAGCGCGGTGGAGTTGGCGAAGGTTTCCAGTTTGCAATCGCTGCAAGAACGTGCTGATCGGCTGAATGAGTACGACTTTTATCTGGGCACGCCTGATGGATTGCAGAAGGACTTGGCGCGATACCGCGGCGTGACCGGTGAGTCAATCAAAGCGTGGGCCGCGAAGGTGCTGACGCCCAACGCGCGATTGGTGCAATATGTGCTGCCTGAAGAAGTGGAACGCACGAGCAATCCGCGCGATGAGCGGCCCAAGGATTTTGCGAAGGCAGCATTTACGCCACCGACAGCAGAATCGTTTGTACTTGAAAACGGCCTGAATGTGCAAGTTTTCAGCAAGCCCGGCCTGCCGCTGGTGCATGTTGAGTTGGTTGCCAAGCCGCAGACGACGACGGACACCGCGGCGACGATGGGCCGAGCAACGCTGATGGCGGACATGCTCAGCGAAGGTACCAAGTCACTCACGGGTGAGCAGTTTGCGAGCGAGTTGCAGGCCATTGGCGCGAGCTTTGGCGTAGGCGCTTCGCAAGATGCGGTCTCGGCGTCGATGACGGTTTTGCGAACGGGGCTCGAGAAGGGTCTGGATTTGATGTCGCAGGCCGTGCTGACGCCGAGGATGGATCAGGCGGACTTTGATCGCGTGAAGACGCTGCAGTTGCAGAATCTCGAACAAGCCAACGACGATCCCAACGCGATTGCCAGCAAGATTGCGTCGCGCATGGTGTGGACGGCGGGCAACCCGTATGCGGTGCCGGTTTCGGGCACGCAGGCAACGGTCGAGCCTTTGAAGCTGGCGGACATCGTTGCGGCACATGGCACCTTGTTGCAGCCCAAGCACGCAACGCTGATTGTGTCGGGTGATGTTTCGGTTGCCGATGCGAAGAAGCTGGTGACGAATTCGCTGGGCGCGTGGAAAGCGAGTTCGACGCAAGCGAGTGCCGCCGCCGATGCAAAGTTTGATGCGACGCAAGCCAGCGGAATGCGCATCTTTGTGGTCGATCGGCCTGACGCGGTGCAGACGGTGATTCACTTGCGCTCGCCCGGCGCGACGTACAGCGACAAGAACCGCGTCGCGACGGACATGCTCAACACAATCCTGGGCGGTAGTTTCACCAGCCGATTGAATCAGAATCTGCGCGAGCGCAACGGCTTCACGTATGGCGCGGGCTCGCGCGTGTCGGCGGGGCGGTTTGTCGGGCAGTTTGTGGCCCGCACGAGCGTGCAATCAGCTGTCACGGCTCCCGCGCTCAAGGAGTTTTTCTTCGAGCTCAATCGCATTCGCTCAGGCGATATCTCGGCAGATGAAGCCGCCAAGGCGCGCGAAACCGTACTGAACGACGTGGTCTCGAACTTCGGCACGCTCGAAGGCACGGCGGCGACTGCTGCGGAGATCATCACCGTTGGTGGAACGTGGAGCGACATCGCGGCTGATGTGAAAGCGTTGCAAGCCGTGGACGCGTCGATGCTCAACGCCCTCGCGCCCAAAGTCGTGGATGTCAACAAAGCGGTCCTCGTGCTGGTTGGTGACAAAGCGACGATTCTCGCGGCGTTGCAAGATGCGACTCTGGCTGACCTGAAGCTGCCGGCACCCACGATCGTCGATGCCGAAGGCGAGCCCATCGGCAAAGCAGCGGCGGACAAGGGCGCGAGCATCTTCGGCGGCTAAACGACTCTGAAATTGCGTCAGACATGATCGAGCACCGATCTATAACCAAAGCACGCAGCACAGGCTGCGTGCTTTTTTCATGCGTGCGTCCTATGATCGGCCCCTTCACCGACGCAATGCGCGTTCGGTATGTTTTTGGTTCCTGCGGTCCTGTGTCGCGGGCTTTTGGGAGTATCTGATTCATGCAAGCCAGCAACCTCAGCCCCGGCATGGGTGTCAAGATCGACGGCAAGCTCTTCGTGGTCACGGGCATCGAACACCGCACGCCCGGCAACCTGCGCGCGTTCGTGCAACTGACCATCAAGGACGTGCTGAAGGCGCAGACGCTCGAAAAGCGTTACAAGCCCACCGATGACATCGAGATCATCGACCTTGATCGTCGCGAGATGGAGTACCTGTACAGCGACTCCACCGGCGCGACATTCATGGATGGCGAAAGCTACGAGCAGTACACCATGCCCGTTGATGTGCTGGGCAATACTCTCAAATTCCTGCGGCCCAACAGCAAGACCAACGTGCTGCTGTATGACGGCAACCCGATTTTGATCGAACTGCCCGCGAGCGTCGAACTGCAAGTGAAGGATTGCCCACCCGAAGTGAAGGGCGGCACGGTCACGAATCAGACCAAGGACGCCGAGATGGAAACGGGCCTCATGGTCCGCGTGCCGGCGTTCATCAAAGTGGGTGAAAACCTGCGGGTTGCGACGGCGGATGGCAGCTACCAGAGCCGGGCGTAAAGCGACTGACAAACCAGACTGCCAGACTGGGCAACAGGGGCGACAGGGCGAAAATCAGCAAAGCAGCAAATGCGTAGGCGAAATGCCTGCACAGTTGCTGCTTTGTTGCTTTGGTGGTCCGTAGTTTTCCGATACTCCGTCATGCATCTCGTGCTCATCGGACTTCGCGGCAGCGGCAAAACCACACTCGCACCCATCTTGGCGGGCAAGTTGGGATACCAGTGGCTCGACTTAGACGCAGCAACGCTAGCCGTGCTTGGTGAGACGTCGGTCGTTAATGCTTGGAAGCACCACGGCGAAAATGGCTTTCGTGCCGCCGAGGCGGTTGCGTTGCGAGATGCATTGAGCAAGGACAACTATGTCATCGCGTGCGGCGGCGGAACCCCCACTGCTCCCGGCGCAACGGCGATGCTGACGGCGGCAGAAGAAACGGGCAAAGCGGCGATTGTGTACCTGCGCGGCAGCATCGAAACGCTGCAACAACGACTTCGCGATGCGGGCGTCGCAGACCGGCCCGGACTCACTGGCGCGGACCCGATTGCGGAAGTGCCGATGCTGTTTATGAAGCGCGATCCGCTGTACATGAGCATTGCGAGTTGCACTGTCGCGATCGATGGGCAAACTGTGGAGCAGACGGTGGAGAACTTAGGGTGGATGCTGGATGCGACGGAAGATGAGGCGTGAAAGAACGCCTGTGCTAGCGATGAAGCGCCAAAATTGATCGTTCAAGTGTCAACCTGTCGATGCGCGGTCAATGCCCACGCTTTCGCCACAACACGTCATCATGCCTTGTCCCACGTGCGGCAAACGCATCGCGGTGGATGCGCAGCCTGCCGAGGGGGAGACGTTTGCGTGTCCGCATTGTGAGGACGAATTCGCCGTGCGGTACCGGGGGCGAGCGAGCGATGCAACTGACGCGCGCGGTGATCGCGATGAGCGGCCAGCGAAGACGCCGCAGCCGCAAACTCAGAAACCAAGCACGCCCGCACTGCCCGACAAAAACGGCCCTGAGCAAGAGATCATGACATTGCGGCCTGCGCTATTTCGCAGCAGTCCGCTTGCGTACGCCGGGCTGTGGCTGGCGGTGCTTGGGGGCATCGGGTTCGCTGGTCTCGCGATTTTCAAGTGGGGCGGGTCGTACTTGTGGCTGCCGGGCGCGGTCGTCGCGACGGCAGGCGCGGTTTCGCTGGGCGTGTGGAAGCTTCGCACCATGCACTCGTGGGTGCGTATTACCAGTAAGCGCATCATCGACAGCGACGGCTTCTTTCGCAAAACAACCAGCGAGATTCTGCATCGCGATATTCGCAACGTGCGCGTCGAGCAGTCGCTGCTCGAGCGCATCACCAATGCTGGCACGCTGAGCATTTACACCAGCAGCGACGAAGTGCCGGAAGTGCACATGGACCACGTGCCGCGGCCTGACAAAGTTCGCGCGGTGATTGACTCGTATCGCGTCATGTGAGTTCGCGAGTGCGAGACAGATTGCCGATTGCGTTGCCAGTTCGTTCTCGAATCACGATCGCTTCACTGCCACTGCTTGCCGCCGAAGTAGAAACCTCCGTTGGGCGCACAGCACAAATAAGGCTCTTGGTCCCGCCCAGCGCCGTAACCGCCGGTTGCAAACAGAGCGTCTTCAGGCTTGCTGATATCAAAGACTTTGCTGCCCTCAACCCAGGTCTGCTCGACCTTGGTATAGGTGCTAAACGGATCGCCCGAGAGAATCACGAAATCAGCGTCTTTGCCCGCTTCGAGACTACCAACGCGGTCGGCGAGATCAAGCATGCGTGCGCCTTCAATCGTCAGTGCTCGCAGCGAGCCTGCTTTGGTCATGCCAAAACGCATCGCTAGTGCGCCGCTGCGAAGGAAGTGACGAGCGTCGTTGATCCAGTCATCGCTGTGAATGCAGGTCCGTACGCCGGCCGTTTCGAGGATGCCGCCGGTCTTCATGTCGAGTTCGAGTGCTTCAAGTTTGCCGCCCGGCGAATCAACGAGAATGATCGAGCAGCCCATGAGTTTGCCGGCGGTCTCTCGCTGCGCCGCGGCGAGTTCGTCAGGCAGCTTCCACGCCTCGCTCACGTGATGCAGCACGACGCGAAAGCCAAACTCCTTTTGCAACCGCAACACGGTCATGATGTCATCGCTGCGATGCGTGTGGTGATGAACAATGCGGCGACCTTCAAGCACTTCGACGAGTGCCTCAAGTGCAAGGTCGCGCTCGGGCATTTTCTTGGCATCACCTGCAGCATCGATGATTTTCTGGCGATACTCCTGTGCCTTGATGTAGCGTTCACGCACCATCGCCGCACTCTTGCCGCGCGTGCCGCTAAAGAGCGGAGCACCAATGCTGTTGGTGCCATTGGCCATCTTGATGCCACCCATCGGATCAGGCAAGTTGGAACCGGCGGGCGGATGAATGAAAAGACCGTCGATGGTCTTCCCGCCGCGAAGCTTCACGTAAATCGTCTGGCCGCTTAAAAGGTGGCCCGAACCAGGCATCACATTCAGCGTCGTCTGACCACCCGCGACGGCTCGGCGGAAACCAGAATCAAGCGGATTGAGCGAGTCGAAGACACGGACATCGGGCTGAATAGTCGCCGATTGATCAGCGCCGCCCACGCCACCGATGTGGCTGTGCGTATCAATCAAACCCGGAATGATGGTCTTGCCCTTGGCATCAATCACCGTTGCGTTCGCGGGCACAGGAAGATTCGCGCCGACGCCAACAATCTTGCCGTTGTGGACGATGAGGGTGCCGGTTGCAACTTCCCCAAGGCCTTGCTCGCCAGCGACGGTGAGAATGCGGGCGTTGGTGAACGCTATAGGAGTCTGCTGGGCGAAAGCGGCAAGCGAAAGAGCAAACGCAGCCGAGACAGCGACAAGGCGTGAAAGCATGGCCGAGGGTACACGGGTGAGTCGGACGGTGTTGGGTCCAGTTGCGTGATGTGCGAGCAGTGGCGGAGCAACGGGCGGATGGGCGGATAGTCGAAACAGGCGGTTTTTGATGGGCAATCGCACCTCCAGCCGGCGCCGGACTCGGATACATATGTAATGATCGTTTTATAGCAAAACAATTTTGCGAAAACTGACTTGACAAGACGGCGTTTGTGGCCGATACTAGTAGCGTCACGAGAATTCCCATGCAATCCCGCGTCATTCACAACCCCGCATCGTCCGCTCCATCTCGCAATGGCAGTATTCATACTGCTCGCTGCGATCTGGCGGACGCACGCCGAGGTAGTGCATCGCGCGAGCGTCTGCAACGGTGGTTTTCGACTAGGGCGTATCGCGAGAATTTATATCGCGGCATGCGTCCTGGCTCGAAAGTCACTACACCAACATGGCCGGCGTCGGCTGAGCTTCGCGAGAACCTATCGGGCATGTCTATCGGACGGTCCCTGAGCGTGCTTGCAAGCGAGACGCGTAAAAACAGCGAGATGCGTGCTAGTTTCATGCCTGTTGAGCTAGCATCGGATTCGGAGTTCTCGGATACCTGGGCCGTGCGAATGTAAGTCGCGCGGCGTGGGGCCCCGGGTTCACCGGGAGCCTTTCCTCTCAAACAGTCTGTTGCCTGCTGCATGACCGGGCTTTGCCCTGAGATCACTCGCAGCAACTGTTTGAAGCACGCCCCTCGCGCCGTCGCCGGCCTGTTGTTGCCCTTCCCCTCCGCGTAAACCCCACCACTGTCTGCTTGCTGCTTTCCAAGCGGCCGCTTGATGAATGTCATCAGCGCGGTTCGCTTCCTGCAGCAGGCGGGCAAGGCTGTTATTTGTGTCATTTATTGAATGCTATATAGCATGCAGTTATTACATGCACATGCGCTGCTGATCTCGTCGTCTAAGTGGCAAGACGCCGGATTGTCGATCCGGCGATGCGGGTTCAAGTCCCGTCGAGATCGTTTGGCTCGTCCCCGGACGAGTGGAATCTGCGTCTCCAGCAGAAGGAAAGGTGCTTGTGCATGCGTTGTTGGTCTCGTCGTCTAATTGGCAGGACGCCGGATTTTCGTTCCGGCAATGCGGGTTCGACTCCCGTCGAGATCGTTTGGTTGCTTGTTTGAGAGCTTGACGCCGCGGCGGAATCGCGATCCGTCCGGCACGTTTGACGTTCTGGCCCAACTTGGTAGAGGCGCCGGCTCGAGATGCCGGATGTTGCGGGTTCGAATCCCGCGGACGTCATTGCTTGGCCTGGTAGCCCAACGGAAGAGGCCGCCGACTCAGACTCGGCGTGGTGTGGGTTCGAGTCCCACGCAGGTCATTCCAGCACGTGCCCGCATCTACTGGCGTCATTCGGCTTCGTCGCCCAATTGGCAGGGCAGGCGTCTCATGAGCGCTGTGGTGCAGGTTCGAATCCTGTCGAAGCCACTTGCAAGGCCCTCACGAGGTTTGCGGTGCTGTTCGCACATCGCTACGCTGCTTCATGCCCGTGCACGACTGGCAATTTTGGGTTGTTTCCGCGATCGCTCTGGGAGCGCTCGTGTTTCTGCTGCGCCGCGTCTTGCCGGCGGGCATGTGGGGCAAGAAAAAGCCTGGCACCAAGACTTCCCTGACCATCGGCGGCAAGGCAGTTGGTGACAAGAAGAAGTAACCGGGTCTCGCACGTGTTCTGCGAGGCTCATGGCTTGCGCCCCGCTCTCCGAATCAGCGAACCGACGCAAAAATCCCCGGCCAAAGCCAGGGATTCGCTGCGAAGCAAATTCATCTGACACCCAGCACGCAACCGGTTCTACTTGGTCCATCGCAACGTCGTCTGTGCGATACGTACGCCGAACAAGCGTGCGGCTTCGCGGTCGCCTTTGCCGGGCGTGACTTCGGGGGATGCTTGATCGCTCTGGGTCATCAGCCCCAAGCTGCTGCCCACGCGGTTGGGCGTGTTGGCGTCGTGCGGGTTGCCGGGAAGCATGCCCAGGTTGATCCACACCATGCCGTGTTGCGAGGCGAAGAGGCTGAGGTACTGCAGTGAGCTGAGTCTGTCGCCGCTGAGGTTGCCACTGTTTGAGAACCCGGCGGCGAGTTTGTCCTTCCAGCCTTGCTTGAACCAGATGCTGCTGGAGCGGTCGGCGAATTCTTTGAATTTCGCTGAGACGCCGCCCATATACGTGGGCGTGCCGAAGACGATGCAATCGGCAGCTTGCAGTAGCTGCCACTTGCCGCCCAGCGAGCGATCAGCGCCTGGCGCGGGCAGTTCATCAACGCTTATGAGATGTGCGGTGATGCCAGCAACGCTGGAGACGCCCGCGAAGAGCGATTCGGCGACGACTTTGGTATGACCGTAACCGGAATGAAAAAGAACAGCGACCGTTAGCGTGGATCCCTGCGGTCGCATTATTGCGTGCGTAAGTTGTAAGTGTGACTGTCAGAAAAATTACTTGGACGAGTCTGCGTTCATCGGATCGCGGGCACGCTCAAGCAAACGTGTGAGGTCTGCGAGTTCTTCCTTCGTGAGGTGATTGAGCTGCTGGCGATGCAGTTCGATCACAGGCTCGTCGAGTTTGGTCAGAAGCTCAAGACCATTCGGTGTCAACGTTACACGCACGACCCGGCGGTCGTCTCGCTCGCGAGTTCGCTTGACCATGGCTGATTCCTCAAGCCGATCAACAAGCCGAGTGACGTCGGGAACTCGGGCGACCATGTCCTCACCAATCTGAGAGCACGTCTTGCCGTCCTTCCCGGCACCACGCAAAATGCGCAGCACGTTGTACGTCGCAATCGACAAGCCATACTCCCGAAAGAAACGCTCTGCGGTGTTTTCAAACAGACTGGTCGTGCGCAGGAGGTTGAGAAACACCTCCTGCTCAGGTATATCGAAGGTCAACTTTTTGTTCAGCTCTCGCTGGAGTAAGCCAGCCATGTCACTTCCTTTATCCCGCCCGCTAAACGGGGCTGGGCGAATATACCATGAAACTGGCGAACCTGCCCATGTCTAGGAAGTATTTTCTCTGAATATTTCATTAGTCCTTGGTGGTTCGCATTCTACGCAACCAAAAAAACATGTATATCGTCTACGGGCCACCGTAAGTATTTACAAAATAGACGCTTGGATCGACGTTCACTGGCCAAACAGCGAAAGCTGGCCCCGGTCTGCAAGCTCGCTCGGCACGCGAAACAGCCCTCGTTCATGCGGCGGCAAACGGTTCGCGAGTTTGTACTTACGCGCAAACATGCGGAACGTTGCGCCGATCTGATCGGCGATGGGGCCAGTGCCTCGGCCTCGTTCGTGGAAAGCCGCTCGGTACAGCTCGCCTTCGCGCGTATCGCGGATCAGTGCTTCGACTTTCGCCGCTCGCTGTGGGAAGTTCCGCTGCAGCCAATCAAGAAAAATCGCTTTGATCTGATGCGGCATCCGCAGCAAGACGTACCCAGCGCACGTTGCACCCGCGTGCGAGGCTTCGCGGAGCAGTGCGGGGATTTCATGATCGTTGAGTCCGGGGATGATCGGCGCGGTCATGACGGTTGTGGGCACGCCCAACTTGGCGAGCGCGCGAATGGTGTCGAGTCGCGAGCGCGGGCTGCTGGCGCGCGGCTCCATCACACTCGCGAGCTTGTTGCTCAGCGTCGTCAAACTCACCGCGGCGTGCACGAGATTGAGCTTGGCCATCTCGCCAATGATGTCAATATCTCGCAAAATCAGCTTGTTTTTGGTGATAATCGAAATGGGCTGGCGGAACGCCAGGCACACTTCGAGGCACTTGCGCGTGATGCCTAGTTCTGCTTCGATGGGTTGGTAGACATCGGTCACGCCAGCAAAGACGATGGGCTCGCCTTGCCAACTGCTCTTGGCGAGTGCTTTCGCCAGCAGCTCCGGCGCGTCGTGCTTGGCCATGATTTTGGTTTCAAAGTCGATGCCGCTGGACATGCCCAGGTACTCGTGGCCCGGTCGGGCGTAGCAATAAATGCAACCGTGCTCGCAGCCGCGGTAGGGGTTGACCGTCCACGCAAAGCCCAGGTCGGGCGAGTCGACATGGTTGAGAATCGTGCGCGACGTATCTTCAAGAATCGCAGTCGCAACCGAACGCGGCTTGAGAAAGTCGGGATCCTCTTGCGTTTGCCCGTCGATGAACTCACCGTCAACGGTGAAGCCGAGCTTCTCGAAACGGTTGGGGGGATTGACGCCACTACCGCGCCCGCGAAGGGGAAGTTGCGAGGCCGGGCCGATATCGGCGAGCGGACGGAATTGGGGGAGTGGAACGTTTTGCATACCTGACGGATATTGAACTCTTTTTCCGAGTGCTTGTCAAGTACATGTTTGGATATATTTCAGGAAATTGTTTGGTGTACGGCCTAGATCAAATGCGCGGCACAATGAACTGTGAGGCCGAGCGAGTGGCTACCAGTCTGCCCCACGGACTCCGTCGGTCGTGTCGAAGTAGATCACCTGCGAGCCTGTCGTGCGATTGAGCGACGCGGAGCGAGCATCGGTGTCGTCACGCAATTTGACGGATCCGTCGCAAGCGCCAATCAATCTTGTCGCCACATTGACTTGTGCCGGTGGCGGTAGGTACGGACGAATGACTTCAATCAACTGGGCTTTGCTTGACGTGAATGCCACGTCCGACAATCGGATTGCACGCGGTCCGGGATCGCCTCCGATGGGCATCCAAGTTGACGGATCACCTGCGAGCGAACTGGACATGTAATAACTGGGCCAATTCGATTCACCGTCGGGCGATCTCCAAGGGGCTGAGGGATCAAATTCGATGCCCGGGTTGAGCCATGTGCGATAGTTCTCTCGCCATGGAGCCACAGCGTGAAAAACCACTGGCCACGAATAACGGATGCCAAAGGGCGAACTGTCTGACATCGTGGGCGTTTCGACTTCATCGGGCGGTTCTACTTGGAGCCACGAACCCGGAACGTGAAACGGAAATGACTCTTTATAGGTGTTGGCGTAGTTCGCGAACGTCACTCCAGTTTGGGCAACTTGTGTCGTTGCCTTCGCCTGGCGGGCGAAGCTGCGCGCACTGGCAAGACTGGGGACAGCGAGGCCAACGAGTAAGGCAATTATCGCGATGACCACGAGGGACTCGACAAGCGTAAAGCCCTTGCAGCAAGCTATTTTGCAGCGTTGGGTAGGAGATATGTTCAGAGCCACGGCGGAATTCCTGGATTGTCATATTCAGGTGGAAACCAGACCCCAGTTTTCCAAGGCACCCACTTTCCTCCCACGAACACGAAATCCATCGTCAACGCTGCTTCTACATGCTTATCCATTGGTATCGTGTCCAACACCAACGCAGGAATCTCGACAGTCACGACAAGTTCGGGGAAGGAAGTCCGAGCAACATCGGAGTACAAGCCATCATCGGATCGTGTCGATGTGCTACCGCTGGACCGTGACCAAAGAACTTGCTCTTTGCGGCTTGCGATGTGTGCCTCTGCGCGCTCGGGATAGAGCATCGCACTTGACCAATACATCATATCTTGCTGCCAATGATCTTTATTGCGTAAGGACAAATTAGCATTCGCACCAAGGGATGATGCCGAGGATACGTATCGAACATAGGTGTCCCAGTCACCCGCTCGCAGGACTTCAAGCCTTGCCACGACTGCGGCTGCGAGTTGCTTTGGCGCCGGAACTTGCCCCGTCAATTTCGTGCTCACAGCATTCTTGATTACTTGCAGATTGTCTGGGCTGAGCACAAGCACGCCAACTGCAGCGTCAGTCGGAAGGGCCTTGCTATTCGGAGGCGTGTCTGAACGGCGCTGTGCTGATGGTTGTGATTGCGGCGACGGTCCAAACCATGTGAGGAGTCGAAACCCAAGCCATGCGGCGATAACTGCACAACCCGCTGCAATGCACCAGGTTTTGGTCGAACTTTGCATGCGTTCAATTCTCCGGAAATAGTTGGCGGGCATTTGCACGCCCACCAACCAAGTTTTTTACGCTTCGGGACCGCCACCGCCGCCGCCAGGCGTCATCTGCGTTTTACGAACGCACTTGGCCTTTACCCACCTTTGACCCGGATGCGTCGGGTGAGTCGAAGGGAACGTTCCCGAGTCGCCCGAGCAAACCTCGTTGCTTGGGCACGGAGCCGCAGTAGTATCGCAGAGCGTCGCATCGTCTGGGTGACACTTTTGGCAGTTCCCGATACTTGCACCGGCTGCGGCCAGTGAGAGCCCGAACGCGATGACGGCTTTCAAACCAACTTGCTTGGACATAGTACCCATCCTTTCAATATGTCCCGCCCCATGCGGGACGAAAGTCAAGTTACCATAACCAAAAAAAAAAAAACAAGGGCCTTTCGACAAAAAGCGGACTTTTATTTGTCTATTTTCTGTGAAGGCACGACCAACCGATCTTGCGCCGTCGCAGGCTATCTTTCAGCAATGCGTTATGCGATGATCATGGCGGGCGGAGCTGGTACGCGGTTGTGGCCTATGAGTCGCAAGGGCGAGCCCAAGCAATTGCTTCGGTTCATTTCGCGACCGGGTGACAAGAAGCCGCGTGCGCTGCTGGAACTTGCTGACGCGCGCCTTGATGGTCTCATCAAGCCCGAGCATCGCTACATCTGTACAGCCGAGGCGTATCGCGATGCGGTGAGCAAGTTGCTGCCCGAGTATGCGAAGGATCAGATTCTGGGTGAGCCGGCGGCGCGCGACACGGTGAACGCCGTTGGCTTCGCTGCCGCGATTCTCGCGAAAGAAGACGAAGACGCGGTCTTTGCTGTGCTGACGGCAGACCACGTGATCGAACCCATGGACACGTTTCGCGAGCGCATGGACCTGGGCTTTCGACTTGTCGAGAACGATCCGCGGCGGTTTGTGACTTTCAGCATCAAGCCCACGTATCCCGCCACCGGCTTTGGATATGTCGAGCGCGGCACGCCGGTTCGTGATGCCAAGCAAGGCAAGCGAGCGGCCATCGATGGCGTGAAGGAAGAGGCGTATCACGTTGCGCGATTTGTTGAGAAGCCAGATCGCGCGCGAGCCGAGGTATATGTCGAGAGCGGCGATTACGCGTGGAACAGCGGGATGTTTGTTTGGAAGGCGCAGACGTTCCTTGATGCGCTCAAGCAGTTCAAGCCTGAAAGCTATGAAGGGTTGATGGACATTCAGAAGGCGTGGGGCACGAAGAAATTCAAGGGCGTGCTGGAAGAGGTCTATCCGAAGCTGCCAAAAATCAGCGTGGATTACGCCGTGATGGAGCCGGTGACGCGTGAAGCGCAGAAGGCCGAGAAAGCCGGCAAGAACGAAGCGCGGTTCAGTGTGTGCACGGTGCAGATGGACTTGCAATGGCTCGACGTTGGCAGTTGGCCCAGCTTTGCGGAGACTGTTTCGGCAGACAAGCAAGGCAACCGCGCGGCTGGCAGCGGCAAGACAGTGCAACTGGGCTCACGAAACACGCTGAGCGTCGCGAGCGAAGGCCACACGATTGCGCTGCTGGGTGTGCAAGACATCATCGTGGTTCACACGCCCGAGGCAACGCTGGTGATGCACGCGAGCAAGGCCGAGGAACTCAAGCAATTGCATGGCATGTTGGATGATGATTTGCGGTAAGAAGAAGTTCACCGCAAAGACGCGATGGGCGCAAAGAAAGACAAAAGACGTTTCTACCGCTGAGGGCGCGGAGACCGCAGAGGAAGGCAGAGAAGCATGTGGGGATAAGGGAAGTGGTGCGCTGTGATTGATACGAAGAACGTTGCGATTCGAGTAGTGAAGTTTGCGTCGCTGGATGATGCGTTGCGAGAAGCCGAGCGTCTTGCGGAGGCGGCGCGGGCGGGCACTTGCAAACAGCTTGGCAACTGGACGCCTGGCACGGTGTTTGGGCACCTCGCGTGGTGGATCGAAGTGATTGATCGCGGTGATGGGCCAACGCCGCCTTTGTTTATCCGGTTGCTCGGGCCGTTCATTAAAGGCCGATTGCTCAACGGCCCGACGCAGCGCGGGTTTCGATTGCCGGGTGCTCCGTCGGGAACGTACGGCGATGAATCGGTGGAACTTGAAGCCGGCCTTGAACGACTTCGCAAAGCGTATGCGAGGCTGCAGAATCAGCCGCTGCCGGCCAAGCATCCGGTGTTTGGGAAGATGAGCCGGGATGAGTGGCTGTTGCTGCATCGCAAGCATGCGGAGTTGCATTTGGCGTTTTTGGAGGGATGAGGGGGAGGGAGAACGGAGAAAGGAGAAAGGGGTGAGTTTTCCGCGACTTCTTGTGTTCTCGGTTCTCGTCTCTCTGTTCTCTTCTCTCCGTTCTCTGTTCTCCGCTCCCCGCCTCAGAACGCCTCAGCGGGCGGCTTGGCTCGCAAGCGGCGGCTCAGAAACTCAACTTGCAATGTCTTCGCTTCATTCGCGATGGTGCCGAAGCCGCTGTGTTCTTGGGGGGCGCCGGTGGTGGGCCACGTCTTGACGTTGATCATCGCCGCGTCGGCGCCGTTGATGGTGTAGTGATGGCGAAGCATGTCGAGAAACCGGCGTTGCACTTCCCAAGCAACAACTTGATCTGCCTCGCTATGCAGAACGAGCAGCGGCAGTGGCCGAAAGCCCAGCAAGTGCTGGGCGGGATCGCTTTTTTCCACGCGGCGTGCATCATGTTGCACGGGCCAATGCGGCACGTTGGCTGGAGCATTCCAACTGGCGGGAAAGTACAGGCCTTCGAGCCAGCCGGTGGTGCTTTCAACTGCGGCGCTGACGAAGTCATGAGCATCGCACAGTCGGCGCAGCGCGGTCATGCCGCCAAGGCTCATGCCGCCTAGCGCGGTGCGTTCGAGATCAAAAACGCTTTTGAAGTTTGCATCAGCGAGGGCATCGGTCACGATGTCGATTTCGCTCGCGGCTTGATCGAGGACGTCGAGGGTTTTGGCGGGTTGATCCCAGCCTTCGATTGCGCGCTCGCCATGGCCTGGCAAGTCGATAGCGCAGACGGCGATGCCCGCGCGGATCAGTCGCAGGTATCGACCTGGGTCAAGTTCCTTGTTCACAGTGCGGCCGTGCAACCAGACCAATACCGGCGCGGGCGTTGACCAATCGGGATGGGCGAGCAGTACGGGAATGTCGCCGAATCGCGTGGTGCGAGTGCGTTGAGAGAGTGCGCTGGGGAGTTGGGCGAAGCGGGGAGTCATGGGGCAGAAGCTCAGGCTTTTTTGTCCTCTGCGTTCTTGCCTTCGAGGGGCTCATCCGTCATTTGCGTCGTCGTGGTTTGCGGCTTGTAGAAGAACGCGAGATAGCCCAGGAACGCTTGGCCAGCCAGCATTGGCACAGCACCGGCGATGACGAGACCCACGGGAATTGGCGTAAAAATGGCGACCAGCGCGGAGATGACGAAGGTGCTTGCAACCAGTGCCACCAGCAGCCACGGGCCGCGTTTACGGGCTTCGGCAGCGGCGGCCATCGTCGCTTTTTCTGCGGGTTGGCGATACTTATTCACGATGCGGCGAGCCCACACAAACTCGCTGGCAAGCAGCAACGCGGCGATGAACAGTACCGGAATGCCAGGGCCTGGGCCGATGGCCATGAGGGCACCGCCGATGAGTCCGATCACGCCGACGGTGAACACGATGACCTTGCGAACGGTCACGAGCGTGCTGCGAACGACGCGGTCGGCATCTTCACCCAAGGGCGAGATCTCGCTGCGTGTTTGGCGCGGATCAACAACCCATGCGACCAGCAAGCCGAAGAGAATGGCAAAACCCAGAAACGCGAGCTTTTGCGGGGCCGAGAGTTTCCAGCCGGCGGTCGCGTAGCCAGCAAGCGTGGCGCTGGCGGGCATGGCGATGACCACTGCGCTGTAAACCAGAATGGCGGCGAGGCCCAGTTTGAAATAGCGAAGGCGATCAATCAGATTGGTGAGCACCGGAATCAGACTGCGAACCACCAGCATCGCGAAACACGAGCCGGTGAAAATCAGAAATGGTTCGCGGCTGAAAGCGAAACTGGCCGGAATCGAATCGATGGCGAGGAAGACGTCGGCCGTCTCGATGAGAATGAGTGGAATAAGCAGCGGCGTGATGGCGGGCTTGCCGCCTTGGATGGACAAGAGCTGAGTGTCATCGCAGCGCGTTGATGGGAAAACTTTGTTGATGAGGCGATACGCGAGATTCTTTTGCGGGTCGATATTCTCTTTTCGCACCAGCATCATGCGAAGAGCGGCGATGCCGAGTGCTGCGGCGAGAATGAAGCGGACCCAATCAAACGCGTGTACCAGTTCTCCCACACCCAAGATGACCAACGCGCGGATGCCCAACGCGAGCAACATGCCCCAGAAGAGAATGCGATGCTGATACGCGGTGCGCACGCCGAAAGCAGCGAAAACCGCCGCGATGACGAAGACGCTGTCGATGGAGAGAACAAGTTCGAGAATGAAAGCGGAGAGGTACTGGAGCGTGGCGTCGGTGCCGGTAAGAGCTTCGGTGTACCCGCCGTCTTTGACGCCCGCGCCCATGAATTTGAACTGGTAGAGGAAGAACACCGCAAACGTGAAAAGCATTCCCAAGACCAGCCAGCACGTGGCGAAGGCCACGTGCGTTCGGGCAGGCTCCGGAGCGTCAAGTTTGGTTGACTTTTTGAGCGCGCGCAGCACGAACAGGTCGAGGGCGACAAGACCAATCAGAACGGCGATGAAACTAAGCCAGAGAAGAGCCATGTGTGCTGCTAGGAACGGGAACGCGCAAGGCTATTCGGCTTTGGCGGGGTTGTCGTTGGCGGGTGGGTTGGCAGCAGCGAGTTTGCGCTGCTTGTTGGCATGCAGAAGTGATGCGCCGACGCCGATGGTGAGTGCACTGGCGATGGTGGCGAGTTTGACCCAGGTTGGCAGGTCAATATGCCACATGTGCAAGAGCATGGTGACGCCGATGAACGCGAGAACGAACGCGAGGGCGGGCTTGAGATACTTGAACAATCCCATGGCTCCAGCCAAGGCGAAGTACAAGCTGCGCAGGCCCAAGATCGCGAAGACATTGCTGGTGAAAACAATGAACGGATCGCGCGTGATGCCGAAGATGGCGGGGATGCTGTCGACGGCGAAGATGACGTCGGTGAACTCGACGAGAACCAACACCAGAAACAGCGGCGTGGCGGCTTTGACGAGCGTGCTGCTGCCTTCTGTCTGTGGCACGCGGGTGATGAACTTCTCGCCGTCCAACTGTGGCGTGACCCGGATGAACCGCGTCACGGCCTTGTAGACGAACATCTCTTCGGGGTTTGGTTCTTCGTCTTCGTTCGCAAGCACCATCTTGATCGCCGTGAAAATCAGGAATGCTCCGAAGATGTAGAGAATCCACTGGAAGCGCTCGACGGCGGCAGCACCAACGCCGATCATGAGCCCGCGCAAGATGAGTGCGCCCATGATGCCCCAGAAAAGTACGCGATGCTGATACTTGTTTGGAATGCGAAAGTACGTGAAAATCAACGCGATCACGAAGATGTTGTCAACGCTGAGGGCGTACTCGGTGATCCAACCCGACAAGTACTGCAACGAGGCATCGCGAGCGAACGCATGAAAGTCGGTGATGGGTGGGCGCGATTCGATGGGCGGCAGTTCAACGCCCGCAATCTTGGCCTCTCGCGCAGCGTCCATCGCGTGCGTGCTGAACTTGTGGGCGAACATCGTGCCGCGGTCACCCAGATCATGGAGATAAATCGCGTAGATCGCGCCGGCAAACAGAGCTCCGATAGCAACAAAGCAGCCGGTCTGGACAAGAGCCTGCTTGAGTGAAACCTCGTGGGCCTTGCGGTTGAGGACGAAGAGATCGAGAAAAAGCATGCCCAGCACGAGCGCGACAAAGAGGACCCAAAGAATGGTGTGAGACATGTCCAAGCAGTGAACTCCGGAGATTCGGATGAGAATCGCGGGAGCTTAGTGCGCTTGAAGGTCGCACATGAAAAACCCCGCGAGATCGCGGGGTTGGTGAGAACGCTCTTGGTGCAAACACAAGTGGTTACGCTGGCTTCTTCGCGGTGTCGTCTTGGGGCTTGGCCTTCGCCGGAATCAGGATGCTCATAACCACCGCGAGCGTGAGTGTGACCAACACAGTGCCCAGCGACCAAGTCGTATCGATCTTGATGGACTTTTTGGCTTCCCAGGTTTGGCCGATCCATCCACCAAGCACATCGAGGTAAGGCGGCACGCTGAGCAGCAGCAACTTGACGCCTACAAACGCGAGAATCAGGATGAGGGCTGGCTTCAAGAAGCGGAACTTGGCGATGAGAGCCGCGAGGCAGAAGTACAGACTTCGCAGGCCCAGAATCGCGAAGATATTGCTGGTGAAGACGATGAACGGATCAGGCGTAATCGCGAAGATCGCGGGGATGCTGTCGACGGCGAAGACCAGATCGGTGATCTCGACCATGATGAGCGCGAGGAAGAGCGGCGTGATAGCCCACTTGAGGCTGAGCGTGCCGGGCGGCGGCGGGTCTTGCACTTCCTTGCCGGTCTTGGGGTCGATGCTGTACGTCGGAGCGAGCGTGCGCTTGGTGATGAAGCGCTGGCCGTCGAAGAACGTGGTGACGGGGAAAAACTTGCGGACGATCTTGACGACAGGGTTCTTGCCCGGATCGTTATCGCCTTCAACCAAGGCCATTTTTGCGGCGGTAACGAGCAGAAACAAGCCGAAGATGATGAGCACCCACATGTAGTTGGCGACGAGTGCGCCGGCGACAGCGATCATGCCGCCGCGCATGAGCAGCGCACCGATGATGCCCCAGAACAGCACGCGATGCTGGTACTTGTTGGGAATGGCGAAGTACGTAAAGATGATGGCGATGACAAAGATGTTGTCCATCGCGAGGGACTTCTCGACGATGTAGCCCGTGAGGTACTGCTTCGCAGCGGTTGCGCCGTCAACCAGTCCAGGCTCGATGCCTTTGTCGGTATACATGGGCGTGTCGACGCCCAGCCCCAGCCAGTGGGCGTTGTACGCGAAGTACACGAGCCCGGAGAAAGCAACGCCGCACGAGAGCCAGATGATGCTCCAGATCGTGGCTTCTTTGATCGTGACTTCGTGAGCGTCACGGTGGAAGACGCCAAGGTCCAGCGCGAGGAACGCGAGGACGATGCCGATGAAAATGACGTACGCCCAAACGCGAAGCGACGCCGGATCAGTTGCTGGCGCAACATCCGCCGCGGCCTGCGCGAGCATGAAAAACTCAGTCATGATAAATTCCTACCAGATCGGGAACGACTCCAACCAACGCACAAAGCCGCCAGCCGAAGCCAGCCGCTTACTCGACCTGCCAGAGTCGTACCCGTCGTAGAAAGCCGAACAACGTCGGCGAGCGCCACGTCGCGGTGAGGTGAAGAAGGTCGCGACGGAGGGCTGCTCAATCAGCAGGAACGTGATACTACATCTTCGACCAGTGGAAGCAAGCAGATGGAAAAGAAAAGACGACGGACACCGATGTCTTGAATAGCTAGTCCCGCACTGTGGTCGACGCAAAGACGTGTTCACCCGTCCAAACGGCCAGAAGAAAAACACCTGCGAATATCCGCAGTTATTCGTCAGACTGCAAGTTGTTCACACCTAATTCAGGCATCGTCGCCGTTGTCGGTCAGTTCAATCTCAGCCATCAGGTCATCCGCCTCATCGTGCTGCATCGCGGCGTCCATCGCGCTCTCCAGCGCTGCGTCCATCAGCGGCGGGTTCGCGGCGTTCGCGGGCGAACCGGCTGCGTTACTACCTCGCGACCGCATTGCCTGAGCTTTCTGCGCTTCCGCACGCTCGTGGCGGGCCTCACGTTCGCGGGCCATGGTGCCGTCAACAAAGCCTTGCAACTTGCGAGCCCGCACCGGGTGCTGCAACTTGCGAATGGCCTTGGCTTCCACCTGCCGCACGCGCTCGCGCGTCACTTTGAAGATGCGACCCACTTCTTCGAGCGTGTACGTGTAGCCGTCACCAATGCCGTAACGGAGTTTGATGATCTCGCGCTCGCGGTACGTCAGCGTCTTGAGAACGCCTTCGATGCGATGCTTGAGCATTTCCTGAGCGGCCAGGTCTCCGGGCGCGCCGGCGGAGTCATCTTCGAGGAAGTCGCCGAAGTAACTATCTTCGCTCTCGCCCACAGGTTTGTCGAGGCTGACGGGGTGCCGGCTTATCTTCATCACGCGGCGCACTTCTGCGGGCGTGAGCGTTGCTCGCTCGGCGATTTCTTCGACCGTTGGTTCCACGCCGGTCTCTTGCTGCATCAGCTTCTGAATGTTGCGAATCTTGCCCATCGTTTCGATCATGTGGACGGGAATGCGAATGGTGCGCGCATGATCGGCGATTGCTCGCGTGATTGCTTGGCGAATCCACCACGTTGCGTACGTGCTGAACTTGAAGCCTCGCTTGTACTCATACTTGTCGACGGCACGCATCAGACCCGTGTTGCCTTCTTGAATGACATCAAGGAAGCCGAGCCCGCGGTTGCGATACTTCTTCGCGATGCTGACCACCAGCCGCAGATTGCCGCCTGAGAGGTCGCGCTTGGCTTGCTCGTACTCCCAGAAGACCGTCGCGAGTTCACGTATCCGGCGCTGCAGTTCGCCCGGCTCTTCAAGCACAAGGCTGCGGAGGCCGTCGAGTTCGTCCTTCATCACTTCGATATCTTCAGGCTCAAACTGCTTCTTTTGCTTGCGATGGCGCAGCTTCGCCGAGAGCTTCTCGACTTTGTCCTCGGGTGTCTTCGCGAGTTTCAGATCGTGATCCAGCTCGATCATCTTCTTGCAAATAGCGCGGAGCTTGCGGAAAAGCGGAATCAACCGGCCCGTGCGCAGGCTGCATTCTTCAACCAATCTCGCCATGCGCGCCCGCCGTGCGGCCATGCGAAGCTTGATGGCGCGATACGTCTCGACGTTCTTCTCTTTGCGGGCTTGCCGGAGCGAAACCCAGTCGGCGCGATTGAGTTCCAGCAGTCGCTCGATGGTCGGAAGGTTGACAGGAATGCGCTTGAGCAGCTTTTCCTTCGCGTGTGCATCAGCCGTGCTGATGCGCATGGTGCGATCAAACGGCACTTCGCCTTTGCTCACGCTGCGCAGCAACTCGACTGCTTGCTGCACCACGTAATCGTTCTCAAGGCAACGCCGACGGAAAATCATCCGGCAGGTTTCGATCTTCTTCGCGAGACGCACTTCTTCATCGCGATTGAGCAGCGGAATCGAGCCCATCTGCGCCAGATACATGCGGATGGGATCATCCACACCCTTCGCGCTGGTTTCGGCAACCACATCGGCGATGTCTTTGTGAATCTGCGCTTGCTCGGGATCAAGTTCCACAGGCGGATGCTCGCCATCGTGGATCGCCTTGCGCAGGTTGGCCATCTCGCCGCTGCGTTCGCCGCCGGAAACACTCATGGCGCGGAAGAGAGCGGGCAAGACCGGCGCGGTCATGCCTGGGCCGCCCTGGTCCATGCTCATGCGATGCAAGCGGGCGCGCAGCTCAAGCTCATCGATCATCTCGATATCAAGACGATCAACGACGACGAGAAGCTCATCAACGCGCGCAGCATCGACCATTTCATCGGGAAGGATGTTGTTCATCTCTTCGTAGCTCAGCCAGCCGCGACGACGAGCAACCAGCAAAAGTTGCTCCACGGCAGGATGCAGATCACCGTTCAAGCAAGGCCTCTCTTTCGATGTCCCACTGATCCCGAACTGACAAAGAAAAAACGCGAGGCAGAGACACATTCCACACGGACAGAACTGACGAAACGGGCGAAAGTCTAGTGACTCGATGTTGACTGCGTTTGAAGATTCGTGCCGCTGCGTGTCGCTCATCTCGCCGAGTAATCGCTAACTTCCAACCCATCGACTACCAACCATCTGCTAACTAGGTCGCGGTACCTTCCGGCGATCCGGACCCAGCGTTTGTTGCACGCTATTAAGTAGTTTGAGTCGTTCCACCGCGGCGGCGGACGCATCACCCGCGGATTTTGGCTCAGGCAATCCCGCTTGCGATGAACGCAGCATCGCATCACCCCGAGCCCGCGACATGCACGCACGCCACAACGCATGCACGCGATTTTGATCATGGCCTGATTGTTCGTCAACGCGCGACATCAGCGCAATCGCCGCTGAACGCGCGTCATCGTCGGCTTCAAGCTGCGAGAGCACGCTCTGCATGTGGGGCAGTTCGCCGTCTTCGCCAAGATCATGAATGCTTTGGGCCACGCGCTTGATGATGTCACTCTCGAACGAGACGGGCGCGATGATGTCTTTGTCGCGTTCGCTCAGTGTCGTCCACAGTGCGCCATCGCACAGCAAACAGCCGAGCAGGTGCTCTTCAAGCGTCAGTTGCTGGTTCGCGCCGATCACAACGGGCGTTGGTGCATCGTTGTTGTACGAATTGGGCCGCGCTGCTCTGCCAGCCGGCACGCTCGCACGCACGATTGCTTCCGGCACGCCCGCGATTTGCGCCAGACGCTTTTCAATCAGCGCTTTGCGAATCGGCTCAACGTTGGCGAGTCCCAGTTCAACCAGCCGCTCGATTTCCGCCACCATGGCCTTGCTGCGCGCAGCCAAGCCTGCGCCCTCAAGTCGCTCGGCAACGCGTTGGAAGCGGAAGTCGAGCAGATCGATCGCTCCCGCAAGTGCCTTGCGGAAAACTTCCGGCCCGCCATCGCGTTTGAGCAGTTCGTCTGGGTCTTTCGCGTCAGTGAACTTGTTGAGCGAGACGATTGCGACATCAACCGGCTGACTGAAGAACACTTCCGCCGCTCTATCGGCAGCGCGTTGGCCCGCTTCATCGCCATCAAAAAGCAGCAAAATGCGATCACACGCCAGCCGCAGTTCCTTCGCGTGTTCGGGCGTCAGGGCGGTGCCCAGCGTCGCAATTGCATTGCGGAAACCAGCCTGGTGGCACGCGATCACGTCCATGTAGCCTTCGCAAATCAGGGCGGTCTTTTCTTGCTGAATGGTCCGCAAAGCAAGATCAAGGCCGTAAAGCGTCTTGCTCTTGTAAAAGACGGGCGTCTCGGGGCTGTTGAGATACTTTGGCTCATCGTCGGGATTGATCTTGCGTGCACCAAAGGCAATGACCCGGCCTGTGCGATCTGTAATCGGAAACATCACGCGATTGCGAAACGCATCGTAATAGCCGCCTTGTTCGCGCTGCTTCAGCAAACCCGCTTGCGCCAGCACATCTTTGCCAAACTTGCTGCCCAGCGTCATGACGAGCCCATCCCAGCGATCAGGCGCGATGCCCAGCCGGAACTCTTTGATCATCTCTTCGCTCACGCCGCGCGACACCAGCACTTGCCGGCCTGTTGCGCCATGCGTTTCGTGCTTCATCACGCCTGCGAAGAAAGCCGCTGCTGCGTTGTTTGCTGCGAGCAAGTCCTTTTTCGTAATTGCCGGTCCATCGCCTCGCTCAGCCAGCGACTGCTGACGAAGCGGCGTGAGTTGCACGCCCGCACGCTCGGCCAGAAACTCCAAGCTCTCGCGAAACTCCATGCGCAGAAACTTTTGCACGAACGTGAAAACGTCACCCGATGCGCCGCAGCTGAAGCACTTATAGAACTGCTTGTGCGGAACCACCGTCATGCTGGGGGTGCGATCATCGTGGAACGGACAGAGGCCCACATACTCCCGGCCTTTGGGTCGCAACGAAATATGCTCGCCGATGATGCGCACGATGTCGCTGGCGTCACGCACGCGGTCAATGTCCGAGCGATCACCGATGGCACGCTTGCCACCGGCTGGCGAGCCAGCGTTTGAAGAAGGATTTGTCCACCGCTCTGCAGGCACGAATCAGACCACCTTTGCGCATCATGCGCCAGTGACCGACAGCATTTTGAACCACCACCGAAAATGCCCGCCTCCGCCTAAATGCTATGATGCGGGGCGCGGGCGCGTCGGCGGGGCCAACCATGGCCCGCCAATGATGCAACCTACCACCGGATTGGCGAGTTGCCAGCGGTTCGCAGAGATTGCAAGGTTCTCAGACCATCTTGGCGGGGACTGGGCCGGGTGTGCGGTTTGCAGAATTGTCCGACTCAAAGAAAGGAGCGGTGATGATTCGTGTTCGCGTGCGGTTTGTCGGACGGGTGCAAGGCGTGGGATTTCGTGCAACGTGCCGGGAGCTGGCGCGGGGCCGGGCGGTGACGGGCTGGGTTCGCAACGAAACCGACGGCAGCGTACTGATGGAGGCGCAGGGCGATGCGACGGCGGTTGAAGGTCTGCTGACGGCAATCCACGAACGGATGCGACGGCAGATTGAGCATGCTGATCGAGGTAGCGTCAATGCAACAACTGGGGAAACTAGCTTCGTGATTGCGTAATTGCTGCGCGAAGCTTGGCGAAATGGATCGCAGCAACTCGATGCGAGTCACAGTCTGGTGATCTGCGCGTAGACTTATTCGATTGTGCCCGCATTTTCCGACGGAGGTCTTATGAGTCAGGAACCAGTTGCGCTCGCTTCGGTCGCACCGACCGAGAGAACCGCATCAGTTGACATCCTCCGCGGCATCGCGCTGTGCGGCATTTTGTTCATGAACATCGTCGCGTTCGGACGTTACACCGCCGAGTACATGAACCCGGCAGCGGCGGGACCGGTCGAAGGTGCGAACTTTGCCGCGTGGGTGTTTACGTCGCTCTTTGCCGACATGAAGTTCATCAGCATCTTTTCGATGCTGTTTGGCGCGGGGCTGGTGCTACTGGGTGATCGCATCACGACCAAAACAGGTGCAACTGGCTTCGCGGGCATTTACTACCGGCGCGTGCTCTGGCTCTTGCTTTTCGGTTTGCTTCATGCCTGGCTATTTTGGTATGGCGACATCTTGTTCGCGTATGCAATCTGCGGACTGATCATCTATCCCATGCGCAATCTATCGCCGCGTGTGCTCCTGATCGTGGGTGCTGCCGTTGTGACGGTCCCGATTTTCATTTTCGGCGGCCTAGGCGGATTGATGATCATGTGGTACGAGTCCGGAGGCGTGCGCGAAGCACTCGAGGCACAGACTCGCGGCGACGTTCTCAGCCCCAGCCAACTCTCAACGATTTCGCAGTGGAATCAAAGCACGGAAGCTTGGGCACCAAGTACAGCGATACTGGCTGGGGAAAAGGCCGCGTACACCGGAACGTGGCTCGATGCTTTGAAGGAACGTGCGGGGCACAACGTGTTCATGCAGCTATTCATGTTGCCTTTGTGGGCACTGTGGCGCTGCGGCGGACTCATGCTTGTCGGAATGGCGTTCATGAAGATGGGCGTGTTTTCGGCCGCTCGAACCAATAGGTTTTATGGCATGTGCGTCGTGCTTGGGCTCGCGGCGGGCGTTCCCCTGACGATCCTCGCCATGTGGGACTCGTACCAAGACGGTTTCACGTACGCACGCACGCTCGCGATCAGTTTCAATCTCAGTTACATCGGCAGCCTCGGAATGGCCATGGCCTATTTGGGTATAGCGATGTTGCTCTACCGGACAAAAGTTCTGTGCGAAACCGGCGTGCTAGGGCACAGTTTTGCGGCAATGGGTCGTATGGCCTTCACCAACTACCTCATGCAGACACTCATCTGCACCACCATTTTTTACGGCTACGGCTTGGGTTACTTCGCCGCGTGGGAGCGGTGGCAACTTGTCTTCATCATGGTGCCGATTGTGCTGCTGTTGCAACTGGCGTACAGCCCGCTTTGGCTTCGCGCCTTTCGCATGGGTCCCGCAGAGTGGCTGTGGCGATCGCTGACATACTGGCACTTGCAGCCGATGCAACGCGACGTCGCGAGCATCCCCAAAATAGGCTGAAATTGCCGACTGATTCCGATATTCATGCCTACGCAGCGTGCCATACCGAGTGGCGCGTCTGAGAATCCTGTCAAGTGATGAACATCGAAAGAAAACGTTTCGATTCAGCAGCGTTTCCGGCTATTATGAAATCAAGTCGCCGTGGCTTGCCGGTTCGGCGTTAAGCTCATGGGTCTTAGTGCCCGCACCGGGAGTCTGGTCGTATGCCCGACAGTTTTCGAGCACTTTGCACGGACTTCTACGTCAACCAAAAGTTGCAAGTGAAGATGGAGTTGCCTCGCACCCGCGAGACGATTCTGGACTTTTACGAACGTGTTCGCAAGTCACACCCGCACATGATGGGCTTTCGCAAGATTCGCGATGAACTTGCCCTCGAAAGCAATCCGCAAGACATGCCCCACCGCTGGCTCGCCGTCAAAGGCACCACGGTCCGCAGCGGCTGCGTGAATGCGGACTCGCTGACGGATGCGTACGCCTTGCATCAGTTGGTTATAGAAGCAGCACCGACGTATCTCACGGTGTCGCCCTTGGACTTTGATCATCTTGAAGTCCTTTACGGCTTTGACATGATCGCCCAAGGCAATCACGACGCCATCGTGTTCGACGCACTCCTTGCTGGCAGCCCGCTCGCTGGCATGATGGATATTCCACACGCCTCCATCAGCGACTTCCAACCCACGCTGGGCGTCTCACTCGGGCGCAGCAAAGAGTTTGAGGTCTACGTCGAAGTCAAAACCCGCCCCGCCGGCATGCGAACGCGCGACCCCGAACTGGGCGAGCCCATCAGCGTGTACCTCACGATGCGCAAGCTCGGTCCTATCGCCGACATGAAAGAGCTGGGCACGGCCTTTACCCGCCTCACGAAAATGGGGGAAGACCTGATCGAACACCGCATCGTGCCAAACCTTCTTGTGCCGATTCATGAGGCGATCGGTTCGGGGCGGTAAGTTTGGGCGATATAACCCGCAGATAGTTTTCCACGGCACGGGCACCCGCCCGTGCCGATTCGTTTTTGCACGCCTCGTCGGTGTCTATCTTTTGCCACCTTGATCTTCCTCCTCGCCCAATCCACCAAGCAGGCCAACAACGTTGTGCCGTGGGTCATCGCGCTGGTTATCGCGGTCCTCGTCCTCTTCGGCGGGGCACTGCTGGTTCGCAAATGGATGCTCCGCGGCGACATCTCGCCGGGCGACGAGGGGCTGCTCGAGAGCATGCGGCGCATGCGCGACGAGGGCAAACTCAGCGACGAGGAATACCAGCAAGCTCGCAAGCAAATGATCGGCAAAGCCGCCGAACGCATGAAAACCAGCGACAAGTCCGCCGCAACGCTCGATGCTGCGAAAACTCGTTCGCACAACCGCAAACCGAACGCGCCTGGCGGCAAGGCATAAACGCATTATCCTGCTTGATTCGTGAAATCGCACAGCGAAATCCCGTCAATTATCTTGCCAACTCGCAACCTGCTGCGGATAGTGAAGTCCCTGTTCAGACGTCGCCTCCACTGACCGATACACTCTGTGGAAGGGAGGCGCGACTGCGACTGGGACGCTGTTATTCCGCTCGCAATCGCTTCTTCACAGGCGACAGAAATTAGAGGACGCCAATGGCCAAAGGCAAGCAGGACGGCACCGATATGCCCCCAACTCCACCGCAAACTCCGGGCAAGGACGAGGGCTTCAAGGGCCGCAAGGTCACCACGTGCTCCTTCTGCGGCAAGACGAGCCGGGAAGTTGGTGCGATGGTCGAAGGCCCGGGTAGCGTCTACATCTGCAATCACTGCACAGATCTGTGCCAGAACATTTTCAAGCAGGAACGCCGCCGCGTGAGCAACGCGAGCAGCCGCCTGCGCGAAGTGCCCAGCCCCCGCGCCATGCGCGAGTTTCTTGACCAGTACATCATCGGTCAGGATTACGCCAAGGTCGCGCTGTCCGTGGCGGTGCACAACCACTACAAGCGCCTGCTGCACCTTGAAAGCGACGACGCAAAGAACATCGAAATCGATAAGAGCAACGTGCTGCTGATTGGCCCAACCGGCACCGGCAAGACGCTGCTTGCAAAGACGCTCGCCAAGATGCTGAAGGTCCCCTTCGCCATCGGCGACGCCACCACGCTGACCGAAGCTGGCTACGTGGGTGAAGACGTCGAGAACTTGATCTTGAAGCTGCTGCAAAGTGCTGACTTCGACCTCGAAGCGGCTCAACGCGGCATCATCTACATCGACGAAATCGACAAGGTCGGCAAGACCAGCAACAACGTCAGCATCACGCGCGACGTGAGCGGCGAAGGCGTGCAGCAGAGCCTCCTCAAGATGCTCGAAGGCACCGTCAGCAACGTGCCCCCGCAAGGTGGCCGCAAGCATCCCGAGCAGCAGTACATCCAGGTGGACACGACCAACATCCTGTTCATCTGCGGCGGCTCGTTCGTGGGTCTTGAAGAAATCATCCGCCGCCGCTTGGGCAAAACCAAGATCGGCTTCAACCTGACGAATCGCAACGATTCGATGGACGATGTCGCCAAGCAAGCTGCGAAGGTTCTGCAGCAAGCCACGGCCGACGACCTCATCGAATTCGGCATGATTCCTGAGTTCGTCGGTCGTTTGCCTGTGCTCGCGCCGCTCAGCCCGATGAGCGCCGAAAGCCTGATGCACGTGTTGACTGAACCTAAGAACGCCATCACGAAGCAGTATGTTCACCTTTTCGCCATCGAAGGCGCAAAGCTGACGTACACCGAAGGCGCCCTGCGCGTCATCGCTGAGCGAGCGGTGAAGCGCGAAACTGGTGCTCGTGCATTGCGTGCGGTGATGGAAGAAATCATGCTGCCGCTGATGTACGAACTGCCCGAACTCGAAAACGAGGGCGTGGAGTACGTGCTGGACGAGCGCGCGATTCTGGAAAAGACGCCGCTGGTGCAGATGAAGGGCCGCCGCAAGGAAAGTGCGTAAGCACAACAAGAACACGAGGGCGCAAGCCCTCGAAAGCTGGCGCAATCTCGATGCAAGCATAAACGCCGGAGCATCTCGCTCCGGCGTTTTTTATTGCTAGCATTTCCGAAGGCTTGCGCCCTGGAGTTGTCAACGTGATCAGTTAACCCTCTTGCTCACAACCACATCCCCCACTTGCATGACGATGTGCACAGCAATCGCCGTTTCGAGCAACCCGCGAGCTTCGTGCATTTCATTCGCCAGCACATGCAGTTGCGGCTGCTCGCACAGCAGCCCGGGCTTGGCCATCGCCAAGAGCTGAGCATGATCAAGAGCCCACGCCGCAGACGCAAGCAGCGATTGTGCTGCCTCAGGCTTCGCCTGCGCGATCATGTGCAACGTGTTGTCACTGGCAACAGCCAGTGTGACATCGCGAGCAACTGGGCATGTGATGCCCAATGCCTGCAAGCCTGCGATGGGCAACGCGTTCGTTGCTTTCGCGGCGATTGGCGCAGCCACACGGGCGTCGCCCGTTGCAGGCTGCGAAACGACGGGCGGCGTCGAGCTTGCATGCTCGATCTGCTCGACGTGATGTACGGCATCTCCCTGATGCGCAACGCTCGCCGCGCTCGACTCGCTCGCGGTTTCAGTCACGGCGTGCTTCGCCGCAGATTCCGCACCTGGCATCGTCGCGCTGCTGACTTTTCCAACATGCGCCGTCGCAAGCATCGCCGCAACGTCCATCGTCGCCTGCCCGCGGAAGAGCGCGATGGTCGAACTTCCGCCAATCTTCGCGACTTTCGCCGCTGGCTCCAGTTCGTTTTGCAAGAACGTCGCCGCTGCTTTGCGCAACTTGTTTTCAGCCTCCGTCGCCTTCGCCTCGTCGGCTCCCATGATCGCCAGCTTCAGCGAAGGCCCCGAGCCGACATCGCTGCGAGCAGCATCAAGTGAACGCGAAAGGTTCTTGATCGTGCGATAGCTGGCGACAACCGCAGCATCATCAGCACCAGTCAGCAGCGTGACGCGAGCCAAGTGCGGCAAGGCGACAAGATCAGGCTCAGCGATCTCATCCACGCGCACGAGCCAGTGGCTGCACTCGCTCGCCGCACGGCGCAACGCCGCTTCGAGCGATGCTGGCTCGTCGCTATTGCTACCAACCCGCGACTGCGGGCGAGCCGCAACCGAACGCGGCGTCAGAATATCAATCCAGACCTGGCCTTCATGCAATCGCAGCAACGCAACCGGTGTCCGCCCCTCCTCGGCAACATGCTTGGCATACTGCGTCACCCAAGCCGCACCCAGCACAGGCAAGTGGCCCAGCACCAAAGCTTCGACACTCAGCGGCTCACGCCGGGCGGGTTGTGCTTGTTGTGTCGGTGCAGCATCGCTCGCGAACGCATCGACTTGATCAGCCAGTCGCAAAGCAGGGCCGCCGTGCGTGGCACGAGCGGGGTATGTCACTGGCTTGGGTTCGCGCGGTGCATCCGCCGCCAAGAAAAGGTCGGCCAGAGCGTCATACTCACTTCGCGAAAACTGATCAGCCACAGAACAACTCCCCTCTGAGTTCCACTTAGATCGGTGGGACGAGGTGAATGCGCACACAATTTGATAGCTCACGCGTCCAAGCCGCGCGGCAGCAACGACTTATCAAAAAGAACTGCGACCAGCGAGTTACGAAACGTACGCCACGCTGTTGACTTCACCAAACGGGTTAGGCTCGTGGTTGGAATTGTGTCCATCCGTGCGCCATTGCCCGTCAACAACGAGCCTGTATGCATGTTTGCCGGCGGGCAGTTTGATGCACAACTGATGCACGCCCTGCGCATCGAGGCGTTGCATCACATGCGTCGTCGGGCTCCAGCCGTTGAAGGTACCCGCAACGGCAATCGTCTGGCCCGATTCAATCGGCTGCACAAACAACACACCTTGCGACGTTTCACGCACGCCCAGCAAGCTCTGCGTCCCGGCAGTCATCGCTGCTGGCTGCTGCTTGGGCTGATCAATCACGGTCAGCACCTGCCGAGGCATCGCAACGCTCACGGGTGTGATCGTTTGTGTATGCGCGGGCGGCGTGAGCACTGCCGTCGATTCATGCGAACCGTTGCCGTTGGCGGCCGGGGCTTCAGCCGCATTGCGACCCAAGGCGATACGGCGGAGGAACTCCTGCGCCCGGCGAGCAACATCTTCCGCGCGACTGACGGACTTGACCTCGCCATTTTCGCCAGCGTTCGCGAAAGATGGTTGCGGTTTGTCGCTCTTGGTCGTCACGGCACGGGCGATGCCGGCGGCCGTGGTAATTGTCGTGTTGACCATCGGCACGGGTGGTGTCGCCACGTTGATGATGGGAATCTGATCCGCCGGCAACTGCGTGCGAGGTTTCAAATTCTCAATCGCCCACACGCCCAGCCGGCCGTAATCCTCAGAACCCGTCGATCCAGGGGCGTAATCGACGATCGACTGACCAAAGCTGGCTGCTTCGCGAAGGCGAGAATCGTGGCGAATGACCACCGGCACCACGCGGTCCTTGAAACGACGCGACATCTCTTCAAACAAGTCGGTCGAAACCGTGTTCTTGGTGTCATGCAACGTGGGCAACAGCCACACGTGTGGTTCAAGTCCAAGCCGCTTGCTCAACGTCTTCACGGTGTTGACCTGGCGAGTCGCACCTTGCAGGCTGAAGAACCCAGTCTCCACCGGAATGATGACCATGTCAGCAGCGGCAAGGGCGTTGTACGTCAGCAAGCCAATGCTGGGCGGACAGTCGATGACGGCTACGTCATACTCGCTGGCGAACTTCTCGAGCACCGCTGAGAGCCGCCGGTCCTTGTCGGGCAGGTCAGCCAGTCCGCCGCGAGCAGCTTCAAGCCCGGCCAGCCGCATGCGAGCGGGCGCGAGATCAAGGTTGCGAACCGCTCGCCAGAGCAGCTTGGAAGCATCGATGGGTTTGCTGCCTAGGCCGAGCATGGCGTCGCCTATGTCCAGTTCGATACGCTGTTCAGGAATTCCAAGTCCTGCTGCGCAATGCCCTTGTGGGTCCATGTCAATCAAAAGAGTGCGTTTGCCCGCGCGAGCGAGAACTGCACTGAGATTGATGGCCGAAGTGGTCTTTCCGCATCCGCCCTTTTGATTGATGATCGCAATAGTGCGCATCGCTGGCAAGGCTCCGCCGGAATATGGTCCAGAAGCGTGAGCAGAGGGTCCGACTCCCGGCTCATGCCACCAATCGCGAACGCGCTGTGGTTGTGTAGATATCGGATTGCGCAGCAATGTCCTGTAAAAGTGACCAGCAGAACATTGAAATCCCCAATAGTCGGGTTATCAGTCAACGCGGCACATCCACCCAGAACTTGGCAGAAAGTGCCTGCTCCCCTCCCCGGATGTATGTATTTCATATACTTTCTGAGTGCAAAATTTCAAGGATTACGATGACAGCGATGTCAAACTGCACGCGCGCTGCGATGTTTGAAATGAAATAAGCCACGCGGATGCGTGGCTTATGACAAGACCTCAACATTTGCAAATCACGCCTTGGGCTGTTCCAGGCTCTTGATATGCACATCCTTGAGCTGCGTGTCCGGCACAAAGCTCGGCGCACGCGTCATCAAATCCGCGCCAATCTGCGTCTTGGGGAAGGCAATCACATCGCGGATGTTGTCCGTACCCACGAAGTTCATCACCAAGCGGTCAAGTCCAAACGCAACACCAGCATGCGGCGGCGCACCAAAGCTGAGGGCCTCGAGCAAGAAGCTGAATTTCTCTTTCGCTTGCTCAGGCGTCATGCCCAGCAGTTTGAAGACCTTGCTCTGCACGTCACGATCATGAATACGCACGCTGCCGCCGGCGATTTCCTGGCCATTGAGCACAATGTCATAGCCAGCGCTCACGATGCCTTCGATGGTGACTTCGTCATCCACGTCAGCATTCAGGAACGCCTGCATCTGGTCATCGCGCGGGCTGGTAAATGGATGGTGCATCGCGACCCATTTGCCCGTGTCCTTGTTCTTCTCGAACATCGGGAAGTCAACAACCCACAGGAAGTTCCAAGGCCCGCCTTCAGCACCGGGCTTGGGCACGATTCCCATATCGCGCGCCACCTTCTGTCGGAGCTCGCCGATGGCCTTCGTCGCCACGCTGTACGTATCCGCGACAAACAGCACGGTGTCGCCGATTTCGCAGTTGAGCAATGCCAAAAACTCCGCCTTCATCGGCTCAAGGAACTTCGCGATGCCCGTGTCCAACTTGGGCCCGCCATCTTCGCCCTTGATGATCTTGACAACCGCCACGCCACCGGCCCCAAAGCCCTTGACAAACTCGGTGTAGCCATCAGTCAGCTTGCGCGTCAGCTTCTCCGCGCCGCCAGGCACGCGCAGAGCCTTCACCACGCCCTTCTTGCTGTAGTACTTGGGCCGGTCCTTGCCCTTTTCCAGCACAGTCTTGAAGACACCAAAATCAAGCTTGCCCGCAAACTCGCTGATGTCCTTGGTCCGCAGGTCATAGCGCGTGTCGGGGCGGTCAATGCCGTACTCCTCCATCGCGGTGCGGTAATCCATCCGCTGAATCGGCGGCACATCAAATCCCGTCAACTCTTTCCACAGCCGGCGCACAAACCCTTCCATCATCTCCATGATCTGATCGCGCCGCACGAAACTCATCTCCAGATCGATCTGCGTGAACTCGGCCTGCCGATCCGCGCGCGGATCTTCATCACGGAAACAGCGACAGATCTGCATGTAGCGGTCGCAGCCCGACACCATCAGAATCTGCTTGAACAACTGGGGCGACTGCGGCAACGCATAGAACGACCCCGGCACTTGCCGAGTCGGAACCAGAAACTCCCGCGCCCCTTCTGGCGTGCTCTTATAGAGGATGGGCGTCTCGATCTCGAGAAAGCTGTTCTCATCGAAGTACTTGCGCGTTGTCTGGTAAATCTTGTGCCGCGTCGCGAGCACCTTCTGCATGCTGGGCCGGCGCAGGTCAATATACCGGTGCGTCAGCCGCAGTTCTTCGTTGGGCAGCTTGACCATGTCATCAGGAAGAAAGGGCGGATTATCCGTCTTCGCCAGAACCTCCAGCTTGGTCACCACAATCTCAATCTTCCCCGTCGCCAGCTTGGGGTTTTCCCCACCAATGCGCACGCGAACGGTTCCCTCCACCGCAACCACGTCCTCATTGCGCAGCTTGTCGGCCGCTTCAATCACATCGCGAGCCACACCCGACTCCGGCTCAAACACCAGCTGCGTAATGCCGTAGCGATCGCGCAGATCAATAAAGATCAGCTCGCCATGGTCACGATAGCTATTGACCCACCCATTCAATCGAACAGTCTGCCCCACCTGCGCATCACGCAGTTGGCCGCACGTATGCGAACGAATCAACATTGCCAAATCTCCTACCGACCTTCTGGTGGACAGCCAGCGCCGGGAGGTAAGCATAGCGACTTCTTCAGCGGAAGTCGGAAGAGGAAGACCGGAAGCGGAAAGGCGAAGGCGTTTACCACAGAGACGCAGAGACACAGAGGGGAAAGGCAGGGAGAGGTGTGGGCGTGTGCGTAAGTGCTTGGGTGTGGGGGTGAGAGGGTGAGGGGGTGCGGGACGCATGTGGGAGTTGAACTCGCAGCGTGTCACAACCGCTTTCGTTGTTGTCACGTTTGCGCCACATGTTGTCACACTCACGCGGCACGTCGCCACCTTCGCGCCGCCTGTTGTCATATTCGCGCTAACGCTTGCCATCTTCGCGCTGGCGCTTGCCACATTCGCG
>BJHL01000010.1 GCA_014192545.1 Phycisphaerae bacterium
ATGCGCAGGCTTTGCCTCTTCTTACCTTCTCCGCGTCTCTCCTCTTTCTTCTCCGCCCCTCCGCGACCGGTTTTTCCTTCGTCGCTCGCAAGTCGCGGCGGCCAGCGGCCGATGCATGCAGCATGGCTAGTGGCTTGCATTACATGCCGCAGGATGATGATGCTCTGGCGTTGTGGCTTTTGACTTTTGCGGGTGGGGCGGCGGATTGGTATAGCAATGCGGGGATCGACAACGTCGATGCGCAGCGGTTGCTGGTGGCCGCGCCCGAGTTTGCGGCGGCGCTGGAGCGCAGTGAGGCGGCGATTGCGGCGGCGCGTGAGGCCGTCGCGGACAAGAACGATGTGCGTGAAGGCGTGGTGGCGTTGGCGCGGCTCGTGGCTCGGCAGTTGCAGGTTGCGCCGGGGATGACCAACGGGGCTCGCGCGGGGATGGGGTTGCCGACGCGGCGCGAAACTTTGAACGGCGTGCGCGTGGGCGGCTCGCGCCGCGGCGCGGCGGGCGGCGGCAATGCGCCCGTCAGCGTGCCGGTGGTGCGCGTGGAAAAGATTGTTCGGCTGCGGCATGAACTGCGGCTGACTGACAGCGAAAGTCCGACGCGCACGGCCAAGCCGCGCGATGCGTTCTGCGCGGAGGTTCGCCTCGCGATTGTGGATGTGAACCAAACCGCTCCGCTTGATCCCGCCGCGATGCCGACGCTCGCGCTGGTGACGGATGGAAAGGTGCAGGCCGAGTTTGCGTCGGAAAACAAGGGGAAACAGGCGGTGTACAGCGTGCGGTGGATTGGGACGACGGGGGCGGCGGGGCCGTGGGGGGAAGAGGTGAGGGCGGTGGTGGCGGCGTGAGGCGGGGCAGGAAAAGTGGCAGAGTGGCAGAGTGGTCAAGTGGCAGAGTGATGAACGGACTCGGAGCACTTTGCCACTCTGCCACTGTGCCACTTGGCCACTGCTTACGGCTCTTCGCTTCACGCAAAGTGTTTCACGCTCACGCGGTTGGTCGCGGGCACTTCGCCGCGTTCGTATGCGGTGGCGTTGGTGATTGTCGTCTGGGCAATCGCTGTGCAGGCCTCGTGCGTGAAGAAACCTTGGTGAGCGGTCACGAGCACATTGGGGAAACTCATGAGCCGCGCGAAGACATCGTCTTGCAATGCTTGCCCCGAAAGATCGCGGAAGAACAGGTCGCCTTCTTCTTCATACACATCCAGCCCGACGCTGCCCACGCGGCCAGCCTTGAGAGCGGCGATGAGCGCACGCGTGTCGATAAGTGCGCCGCGGCTGGTGTTGATGAGCATGGCGTGAGGCTTGATGCTTGCGAGCGCCGCGGCATTGATGAGGTGCTTGGTCGCGGGCGTGAGCGGAGCGTGCAGGGTGATGATGTCGCTGTCTTTGAGGAGTTGCGCGAGGGGCACGTAGGTCACGCCCATTGCGGCGCACGCGGGGTTTGCGATGGGATCACTCGCGAGCAGGCGGCAACCAAAGCCGCGAAGGATTGCGCAGACAATCTCGCCGATCTTGCCGGTGCCGACGATGCCCACGGTTTTGCCGTGCATGTCAAAGCCCATGAGGCCATCGAGCGAAAAGTTCTGCTCGCGGACGCGATTGAAGGCCCGATGGGTCTTGCGGTTGAGCGTCAGCATGAGAGCGACGGCGTGCTCGGCCACGGCGTGGGGCGAATAGGCGGGAACGCGCGCAACGGCGATGCCCAAACGATCAGCCGCCGCGACATCAACATGATTGAAGCCCGCCGAACGCAGCAAGAGGAGTTTGGTGCCTTGCGCCGCCACAGCTTCGAGGACGGGCGCTGAGGCATCGTCATTCACGAAGATGCACACGGCCTGGCTTCCCTTGGCGAGGGCTGCCGTGGTGGTGCACAGCTTGGCATCAAGATGCGTGAGCGTGTGGCCCGCCTGGGCGTTGGCCGCCGCGAAGAAGGGGCGTTCGTACTTTTGCGTGGAGAACATCGCGATGTGCATGGCGGGGAGCCTTTGGTGAGCAGGAAAGTCGCTCGATGCGAACGCTGCGGGCAACATCGCGGCAGCATGGATCGGCGGAAGACAATCGTAGCGGATGCGTTCTTTAACAAACCCGCGCTGCACCCGCACATGCGCAGCCACCAATGCCCAATCCCCAATCCCCAATGCCGCTGCCTTTACCCTGCCCTCCCCTCGCTACGCTGCCCCCGTGTCAGCTTTCGCCCACAACCCCGCCCACGTCCCGGTTTTGCTCGCTGCGTGTTTGCGCGTGCTGGCACCAAAGCCGGGAGAGACCTTCGCCGATTGCACCGCTGGCCTGGGCGGCCACGCCGGGGCTATCGCCCGCGTGATTGGGAAGGGCCGGGTCGTCCTCAACGACGCCGACATGGCCAATTTGGCCTTGGCTGCCGCGCATGTCGCGCAAGTTTCGCCGCAAGTCAGCGTCGTTTCTTCGCACGGCAACTTCGCCGAGCTTTGTCACAAGCTGGAGGCCGCGCAAACGCCCGCCGACATGGTGCTGGCTGACCTTGGCTTTGCCAGCAATCATGTGGACGACGCTGCCCGAGGCTTTTCTTTCAAGCGCGATGGCCCGCTGGACATGCGAATGAACCCGTCCACCGGCCCAACCGCCGCCGAACTGGTCAACACGCTTCCGGAGGCCGAATTAGCCCGCATTCTCGAAGAATACGGCGAGGAGCGCAACGCGCGGAAGATCGCGCGGAAACTTGCGGACCTTCGCCGCAAGTCGCCGATAGCAACTACTGGTCAGTTGGCCGATGCGGTGCGGAGCGTGAGCCCCGCGCACGGCTCACCCATTGACCCGGCGACGCGCACCTTCCAAGCTGTGCGCATCGCAGTCAACGACGAGCTGGGCAGCTTGGAAGCGTTGCTGCTGGCAATTGAGGATGCTGTCAAGCAAATCAATCACAAGCGTGCAACGTGGCTCTCTTCTGGCGCGCGGGTTGCGATCATCAGCTTTCATTCGCTGGAAGATCGCGCCGTCAAGCAGGCCTTTGCGAAGCTGGTGAAAGCCGGCTGCACAGACCTGACAAACGGCTGCGTGACAGCAGAGGATGGCGAGGAAATGGCAAACCCTCGCTCACGCAGCGCGAAACTCCGCGCAATTGCCTTGCCCGCCGGTTGACGTTTCTCGTCAGCCGCGAAAGATTGAGCTCTTTGACCTGCGAGCGAAAGCTCGCATGGACGAGTTGGATGGACAACGCCGAAGATCACGTCGCATGGATGCGTCAGATTCTCCGGCTTAGCAACGCACGCGTGGTTCACACGCCCAAGGCACGGAGGCCGAGCGAGCATGGGGCTCGGGGTTTGCCGGCTTTGGGGTATGGTTCACGCGGCACAGCCTGCAAGGACGCACGCCGTGACTCGCGAACTCAAACTTGCCCTTATCGTCGGATTTCTGCTCGTGCTCCTGGTCTCGGTGCTCATCGCCGATCATCTCTCGGGCGCTCGCAAAGCTGAACTCAGCACCAACATCACGCCCAACCCGGCCATCGCGCCCATCATCGCCCCCGCGCCGCAAGAGCCGCTGGTGACGATCGAGCAAGGCAAAGGCGGAGCGATCAAGTTCGCCGACGCAGGCACCACGCCAGGCGGCCAGGCCGTTCTCGATGGCACCATGACCACCATCGCCGACCGCACGGGCGAACCCATCACGCCCCCCATGGTCAACTCCACGCTCGTCGGCGACCTGACCATCAGCCAGACCCCCACGCCCGACCAAACCCTCGGCACCGACACGCTGCGCGGCAACCAGCAGCCCTCGCCCGACGCAACCCCCATCGATAAGCAGATCGACAAGGCCAAGGTCGCCAACGGCACCAACGGCCTTGAAGTCAAGCCCTTCGGCGGCGGCGAAACCATTCGCGTTGCAAGCAAGGACATCGTCCTGCCAGAGCCCAAGTCCATCCCCGGCCAGCCCAAGACCGAAGCCACCGACGAAAAGTGGTACACCGTCGCCGCCGGCGACAGCGCCTTCAAGATCGCCAAGAAGTTCTACGGCAAGGGCGAATACTGGAAGCAGCTCCAAGCCTACAACGGCAACCGCATCGGCACCGACGGCAGCGTCCGCGTCGGCGTTCGCGTCAAGGTACCCGAAGCCGCCAAGCTGGGCATCAAAGATGCGCCAGTGGTCAAGGCCGACGAAAAAGTCGCAACCAAGACGCTCAACAAGCCCGAAGCCAAAGCCGCCGAAGGGCCCAAAGCTGACCCCAAGCCCGAAACTTCAGGCCGCAGCTACACCGTCAAGAAGGGCGACACGCTGGGCCAGATCGCTCAGCGCGAACTGGGCACCATGAAGCGCGCCGATGAAATCGTCAAGCTCAACAAGCTCAAGAGCGCCAGCAGCATCCGCGAAGGCATGAAGCTCTCGCTGCCCACCAAGTAATTCCCGCGGCGAAGGCTGCCACAAGCAGCCCCGCCGCATCAAGACTCTTCGCGCCGACACGTCCGACAGGGCGTGTCGGCATTTGTGCAAGTTAGATTCGTGCGAGTCGGGCAGTGACCAACCAAGCAGGCGCGGCATGTTTTCCAAACTCACATTCCTGGTCGTCTCGCTGGGCATCGTCGGGTGCTGCCTGCTCGCCCTGCGCCAGCAACGCCTGCAAGCCGCCAGTGAAATGGCCCAGGCCCAGCTCCGCGTGCGCACCGCCGATGAACGCCTCTTCGAACTTCGCTCGCAAGTCGCCGCTCGCATCACGCCCAAAGAGGTCGAGAAGCTCGCCATCGACGCGGGCGGCTTGCGTCCAGCGACCAACGAGATTCCGGGCGAACTGACCAACAACGAACTGACGGGCCTGGACGACCAAGGCAACTTCTCGCCGCCGCCTGAAGAAGCCGACAAGAACGCGAAGTCAAAGCCTGCTGCCAAGCCGTCAGGCACCAAACCCACGCAACCGAAGAAGCCTTCCACGGGTCCGTCTCGGTACGCCACCCGCCCGCAGTAAAGCATCGCGATTGCCCGCCCGCACCGCCGCACGCGCGCATCGCCGACGAATCGAGACTCCGCATGACCACCTTCCCCGCCCCCACTCTCACTCCACCCTCTTCATCGCAACCCTCGCGCGCCAGCGATAAAAACTTCGGCTGGGTCACCATCGCCGTCGCTGTTGGCATCACGCTCATGCTGCTGGCCACGCTGGGCCGGGTCATCCAATTACAAGTCGCCCCCAGCCCGCAACTGCAAGACGAAATGTCCCCGCGCGTCACTTCGCGCGAAGACCTCCCCCTCCGAGGCGACATCTTGGACCGTCGCGGTCGCCTGCTCGCCAGCACGAAGTTCTCCCGCCGCGTCGTGATTGACCCCACCGTCTTCAAGCAGCACGAAACCCTCGACGCCGCCATCGTCGCCCTCGCGCAAGCCGCTGGCCAGCCCGAGGGCGAAGTCACGACTCGCATCAAAGCCGCCATCGCCGAGAACGACCGCCGCGAGACAATCGCCAAAGCGTGGCCCGCCACTCGCGACGCGTGGATCGCCGAACTCAAGCAGAAACAAGAATCACGCGAACACGCCGAAGCCGTCGCGCGCGGCGAAGTCGTCCCCGCCCTGCCCGGTGCTGGTGCTGCGGAAATCGATCCGCCTGACTCCAAAGCCCCCGCTGCCAACAAGCCCGAATCTAAGCCCGAATCCAAGCCCGCGCCCGAGCCCATCAACAAAGACAACTTCGCCGTCCCGCCCCTGGGCAAAGACGATCCGTTCTCGATGACCAAGATCGAGTACGCCGACGAGAAAGCCATCCTCGCGGGCGAAACCCCGCCCAGCGAAATCGCCGCAGAACTAGCGAAAAAGCCCGAAGAAGTCAGCCCGCCCAAGCCCCTGCGCTACCTGCCCATCGGCGATGTCCTCAGCGACTCGCAAGAAGAATCCGTCCGCGCCTTGACCGCCCGCGGCAAACGCCCCGAAGGCGCCATGAAGCAACTCGTGGGCGTCATGCTCGAGCGCATCCCCGTGCGCGAGTTCGTCGCAGGTGACGAAATCGCCGGCGTCGTCGGCAAAGTCGGCTTCGGTCACGTCGGCCTCATGGGTGCCGAGTATCGCATGGAGAAAGACCTCAAAGGTCAATCCGGCAAAGTCGCTTACGTCCGCGACCGCTCGGGCCGGCCCCTGTGGATCGAGCAAGGCGCAATCGTCGAGCCTCGCAACGGCCAAAACGTTCGCCTCTCCATCGATCTCGAACTCCAACGCATCGCCTACGAAGAAGTGCAAAAGCAAGTCGAAACCATGAACGCCGCCGGTGGCCGGCTCGTCATGGTCAACCCGCAAACGGGCGAAATTCTCGCACTGGTCGACATCGTGCGCGATGTCCCCGGCGCAATCCCCTTCCCCTGGTCGCCCGTTGACGAAAAAGGCAAAGCCATCAACGACGGCCGTGACCTCTTCAAGCCCGGTGTGCGCTATCAAGTCCTCTCAGGTGACGAACGCCGCAAGCTGCACCCCGCCCTCGCACGCAACCGCAACGTCGAAGATGTCTACGAACCCGGCTCAACCTTCAAGCCGTTCGTCTGGTCCGTCATCACCGAACTGGGCCTGGCGAAAATGAACGAAACCTTCGACACCGAAGGTGGCCGCTGGTTCGCGCCCGATGGTCGCTACCTCGAAGACGTCACCAAGCGCGACACCATGCTCTGGCCCATGGTGCTCGTCAACTCCAGCAACATCGGCATGGTCAAAGCGGGACAGCGCCTCAGCCACGAGCAAATGCATCGCCTCGTCGAGCGTTTCGGCTTTGGCAGCAAAACCAACCTGGGCCTGCCGGGCGAAACCGCCGGCATCGTCACGCCGCTTTCGCGCTGGAAAGGCTACACGCAAATCAGCGTCAGCTACGGCCACGAAATCGCCGTCACGCCCGTGCAAATGGTTCGGGCCTACAGCGCGTTCGCTCGCACGGGCGAACTTGCCGGCACCCTGCCCACCCTGCGATTCACCTCTGCCGAAACCGACGAAGCACCGCCCGTCACCTATCGCGTCTTACCCACAGGCGTCGCTCGCACCACGCGCGAGACGCTCGTCGGCGTCGCCCAAGTTATCGAAGATCGCTGGATGAAGAAAGAAACCCCCGAAGGCGGCTGGCGCTACACCATGTTCGGCAAGTCCGGCACCGCCAAGATTCCCCTCGGCGCCGCCCCCGCCAACCACCGCGCCCCACGCGGCGTGAAGGGCTACTACGAGAATCAGTTCATCAGTAGTTTCATCGCCGGTGCGCCCGTCGAGAATCCGCAGATCGTTCTCATCGCCATCATCGACGACCCCGGCACCGCCGAAGGTCGCGCCCGCGCCGAACGCTACGGCTCTGCCGCCGCTGGCCCCGTCGCCCGCCGAGTCCTCGAACGGTCGCTCACGTACTTGGGCGTCCCCGCCAGCCCGCGCCGGGAAAAGCCCGAGTAATCTGACTTAGCGTTAAAAATACACCCAAACTTGACCCGTTTTCGGTCGTTTTACACCATAGAAACACCGAGGACCGTGCAATTTTCTTTACAAAGACCCTCTGATAGGGTTGTGAAGAATTTCGCCGCGCGGTAACATTGTCCGAGACACAAGAATGGTCGTGTTGGCTTAACCCTGCGAGCGTTAGCGCTCGCGCACGGCCAAAGAGAGACTTTTGAGGAGATTGAGATGAAGAAGATTCTTGCTTTGCTCGCAGTGGCCGGTATGTCAAGCGCCGCGATGGCCGACAACTACGGTGACGCCCAGAACGACCTGTTCAACAACGGCTTCTCGCACCTTGACATCACCAGCGTCGATGTCACCCACACCGCCTCCACCATCACGTTCGAAATCAACGTGCGTGGTGATATGAACCCCGGCACGGGCGGCTCAAACTGGGGCAAGTACATGATCGGTATCGACACCGGCGCAGCTGGTGGCGCGTCCGACAACGGCTGGACCCGTCCCATCAACTGGACCGGCGGCCAAGGCATCGACTTCTGGGTCGGCACCTGGGCTGACAACGGCGGCTACGGCATGGGCGGCGAACTCCGCAGCCAGCCAGGCGGCGCTCTCCTCGATGCCACCTACACCACGGGCCTGCTCATCAGCGGCAGCACCAGCAACTTCAAGCAGACCATCACCCTCAGCCGCGCGGCCCTGGGTCTCACGGGCAATGACACCTTCCGCTTCGATGTCATGAGCTCAGGCGGCGGCGGCGGCGACCCCGGCGTCGACCACCTCAGCCGCTCCGACCTCGCCACCAGCGACTGGAGCGTTGCCTCTGACTCGGGCACCCTCCTCAGCTACACGATTCCCAGCCCCAGCGTCCTCGCCCTCGCCGGCATGGGCGGCTTGGTCGCGGCTCGTCGTCGTCGCGCCTAATTGAGAACTCGAGGGCGCAAGCCCTCGAAGCCCGCAGCTAGCTATCAACGAAAAACGCCCGCACTTGCGGGCGTTTTTTCATTCTACTTTACAAACCCAGTCCTGCACGCCGCGATCTCGAAAAAATCAGCGTGCCTTCGAGGGCTTGCGCCCTCGTGTTCTTATGCGCTCGTGCGATCAACCACGCGGTAGCTCTCACGCTCGCCCCGCCCACGCACCGGATAATCCTTCCGCAGCGGATGCCCCGGGTAGTCTTCCCACAGCAAAATCCGCCGCAGATCCGGATGCCCCTTGAAGCGAATGCCCAGCATGTCGAACACTTCGCGTTCCATCCATTCCGCCCCGGGCCACAAATCGCAAACGCTATCAACCACCAGCGCCGGATCATTCACGATGCCATCCGTCGGCAAGCTCGGATCAATCGAAGTCTTCACGAAGAACCGCTCGTTGCGAGCCAGGCAAATCAAGTTGTACACCAACGCAAACCGCCCCAGCGTCTTCGCCGGATAGTTCAGGTAATCAATCCCGGCGATGTCACTCAAGAAGTTGTAATCACACGCGGCATTCGTCTTGAGAAACTTCAGCACGCTGTGCAGATCACCGGGCTCCACAATCAGCGTGCTTTCGCCGCGAAATTCGGTGCCGCGGAAGGTCTTGCCCGGAAAGGCATCCTTCACAAGTTTGAACATGGGGTGGTCGAGCGAGGGGGTAGTAGCCATGGGAGGGCGATGGTAGCAGAATCAGGCGGGGGGCGGGAAAACGCAAATTGCCAAATGACCAAATTTCTAAATGGCCAAATTGCCAAATCAGTATCACACCGTAATCACATTTCCTTGGGCACGGGTTTGCCACAGCGTTTGCACGTTCTCGGGCAGCACCACCGCCGCATGCCCCGGCGCGAGATTGTCAGCGAGCCCCGTCGGCATCACCCACGCCGCAAACGCCTCGTGCATCGCGATCGTTTCCATCAGTCGCAGCAAGTGATCCACGCCATTCGCCGCAACTTCAGGCGTCCACATATCCGCAGGCGATAGCACAAACCGCCAACCCTTACTTGCGCTCCCGCGCAAAAACGTCAGCGTGCTGGGCGAATCACTCAGCACACCCTTCGCAAACGGCACCAACGTCGGCACCACCTGCGCCTCACTCGCCAACCGCGCTAGATGCACCGCAAACGCATCAAACGCCGGTCTGTTTCGCGGCAGCCACGCCGGCGTATCACCCATCGCCGCCGTCGCCCAACCCGTCGCGACAAACACATGCTGCCCCGCCTGTGCCGCTCCCACCAGCGAGAGCGGCCACGTCGATTCATCCAGCGCATTCACGCCGCGCAGCAAAACCCCCGCAAGCGCACCACTCTCCGCCACAAGTTGCTCCGGCACCACCCGCGCACTACCCACATGAAACCGTGAGACCACCCGGCTGGTCACTATCGGTACGGCATTTGCGTCGCTACTGCCCATCACAGTTCCTATTTCGCGTTTGCCAGCGGATCGGATGATTCGATAGCCAACGCGTCAACCCGAGGCTACGCATGCTGCACCGCCCCGACGATTGGTCACAAGAAAACGCCGACACGCTGCGCGAGATCAAGCCGCACGAGATCGAACTGCGCCGCCAACTTGTCGCCGAAATCCTTGAATACTCGCCGCATGCGAGCACCGACTTCCTCTCACGCTTCACCAGCGACCAACTCCAAGCCTACCTCGAACACCTGCAACTAGCCCAAAAGCCTCGCGGCAACCAACCCTGGATCCGCCGCAACAACTCGCCAGCCGTCGTCGCCTATCGCCCGAGTGCGTGAGAGCGCACGGAGCGAGGAAGCGAGAGAGCGAGGAAGCGAGAGAGCGAGAGAGCGAGGAAGCGAAGAAGGGCAAAGACAATCCAGCTGCACCCAACGCCCGACACAACCCGCCGGGCATTATCGCATTTCCCCCTCCCCCGCTCCCCCGCTCCCTCGCTCCCTCGCTCCCCCTCCCCCTTGGCACCCCCCTTGCGTTCTCCCTCGCATGGCCATCAACGCCCTCCACTCCGCATCTTCCGCCCTCTCCGCCCTCAACACCTCACTTGACGTGTCGGCCAACAACCTCGCCAACATGAACACCACCGGCTTCAAAGCCAGCCGGGCAAACTTCCAAGACCTTCTCTACATCGACAAAGCCCAGCCCGGCACAACCAACGCCAACCAAGACCAGCGCCCCATCGGCCTGCAAATCGGCCTGGGCGTGCGCGTCAGCGGCACCCACCTCGACTTCACCCAAGGCGCACCGCAGTACACAGGTCGCCCCCTCGACATCATGATCGACGGCGAAGGTTTCTTCGAAGTCGCCGTTGAAGATAGTCTGGGCGCGGGCGGCCTCGCCTACACCCGCGCCGGCAACCTCAGCCTCAACAGCGAAGGTGAAATCGTCCTCGCCAACGATCAAGGCCGCCGCCTGCAACCAGTCGTGCAAGTTCCTGCCGACGCAACCGACATCACCATCAGCGCTGATGGCAGAATCTTCGTCACCGTCAACGGCGAAACCGAACCGCAGGAACTCGCGCAGCTCACCCTCAGCACATTCATCAACGCCGCTGGCCTCAAGCAAGTTGGCGAAAACTTGTTCGTCGAAACCGCCGCCAGCGGCCCACCCAACAGCGGCGAAGCAGGCGTTGATGGTCGCGGCAGCATCAAGCAAAACTTCCTCGAAAACAGCAACGTTGATCCAACTCGCGAACTGATCGAGTTGATTCGCACGCAGCGCGCGTTTGAAATGAACAGCCAAAGCATCAAGAGTGCAGACGAAAGCCTCCGCACCGTCGCGCAGCTGCGCCGCTAAACGACACACCTCATGCGCCACGCACTCGCATATCTCCTCTCGCTTCTTGCGCCGCTGCTCGCAACCAGCATCGCCTGCGCGCAAAACACCTCGCAAGCCAATACGCAAGCTGTCACCCAAACCGGCACGCAAATCGGCAAACAAGACGCCGTCCGCCTGCTCGCATCCACAACCATCACGCCCAACCAGCAAGTCACCCTCGCGCACATTGCGACCATCGAAGGCTCACAGGCTTCGCTGCTGAGCTCCATCGTCATTCGTGAGTCAGCCAACCCAGGCGACACAATCTCGCTCGCGGACATTCGCGCGGCGATGCGTGCACAAAAGGGCCTCAACGCAGGCCGAATCGCACTCTCAGGTAGCAGCGTCACTCTCACCGCGCCATCGCAACCCGCCCCCACTCCCGCAAAGCAAGACACTACCAAAACCACAGCCACCGCCAACCAACTCCGCATCCGCGATGCCATCCCCGACTTCCTCGCTCGCGAATACAAAGTTGCTCCCACTGACTTGCAACTCACCTTCGACGACTCTGACACCAAACTCCTCGACACACCGCTGACCAATCGCACCTACACCCTCGCGCCCCAAGGCACCAGCGATCGCGTCCCCATCCATGTCCGCATCTACGAAGGCGACACACTCATCGCCGCTCAAACCACGCGCGTCGCCATCAAAATCCAACGCGAAGTCCTCATCGCCGCGCTCGACATCTCACGCGGCACCCCGCTCGACGACGCAACCACCACGCGCGAACGCCGCTGGATGCCTTTCGCCACTCGCGTGGGCGACCCCACTGCGATCCTGGGACGCATGGCCAAGTCCACCATTCGCGCCGGCAGCCTGATCGAAACGCGCCAAACCGAAGAAGCCATCGTCATTCGCAAAGGTGATCTCGTCGCCGTCGATTGCCTCGCAGGCAGCGTCGTGCTTCGCTCGCAAATGCGCGCCAAGACCGACGGCCGCGTGGGCGAGTTCATCGACCTTGTCGCCGTCACGCCTCCGAAAACCGCGAAATCCGGCAAGAAATCACGCGATGCGCAGTCTCGTGCACAACCCACCATCATTCGTGCGCGGGTCGCTGGCCCAGGCCGAGCCGTAACCACCACCGACACCTCGGCAAGCCAATTGCGTGATGGCAGTCAGCCAACCGACGAACTTGGCAACACATCCGACGCGCGGAGCGCACCGGATTCCTCAGGCACGGACGCCGCACCACTGTCTCCATCGTCGCCCCGCGGCAAGCAGCCCGGCAAACGAACCATCGTTCTGCCACTGCGACCTGCCAGCGATGCGCCTCGCGAGGATCCGCGTCCATGACTCAGGGCACAACTCATCGCACAACTCATCGCACACCCCGCGTTGCGCCCATCGCTGCAGTTCTGCTCTGCGCTGTGTGCTCACACTCGCACGCCCAATCGTTGCTGCGCGCCGAGCCCGTCAAGCCGCCCGCTGACACCAAAACCAAAGTCGATCCCGCCGAAAACCTGCAAGGCTACAGCCTCACGCTGGTGCAAGCGCCCGAGCCGCGCGAGTATCGCGTGCATGATCAAGTCACAATTCTCATCCAAGAACAAAGCCGCCAAAGCAGCACCGCCAAGCTCGACACCAAGACTGATGCCAAGATCGATGGCTCTATCGACAACCTGCCCGATCTCATAAAATTGCTCGAATTACGCCTCGAAGGCAGCGATCGCACCAACCTCACGGGCGTCAAAGCCGACGCGAAAAAGAACTTCAAAGGTGACGGCAAGTACGAACGCAGCGAAGCGATGACCGACCGCATTCAAGCAGTCATCATCGACGTCAAGCCCAACGGCACCCTCGTCCTCGAAGCTCGCCGAACTATCACCAAAGACGACCAAACCCAAACCGTCGTCGTCAGCGGCATCGTCCGCCAAGAAGACGTCACCACGGGCAACACCGTCCTCTCGTCGCAACTCGCCGAGCTCACGGTGAAAGTCGAAAGCGAAGGCGACGTCGACGATGCCGCACAAAAAGGCTGGCTGACCCGGCTGTTTGACACCATTTTTAACTTCTAACGCGCCGCGTCACTCGCCCAGCCGCGCACGCCCACGGCCCGGCACACCCCTTGCGTCTCTCCTCACATGCGACGCACCCTCAACACCATTCTCATCATTTGTGCGCTCCTCGCGCACACCATGCTCGCACGCGCCGCTTTCGCCACCAGCGTCAAAGACCTCACACGCATCGACGGCCAAGGCGAAAGCGTTCTCCGTGGCGTCGGTCTGGTCATCGGTCTCCAAGGAACAGGCGACTCCACCAAAGACCTCCAAATCGCACGCCCGCTCGTCGCACTTTTGCAGAATAACGGCCAAGGCGTAGGCCTCCCCGACGAATTTACCAAAAGCAAAAACGAAGGCAAAGCCATCGCCCTCGTCAGCGTCACCTGCATCATCCCACGCGGCGGCGCACTCACCGACGATAAAATCGACGTCAGCGTCAGCGTCATGAACACCGCCACCAGCCTCAAAGATGGTCGCCTCTACCTCACCGCGCTGCAAGGCCCCCTCAAAGGCCAACCCGTCTTCGCCATCGCCGAAGGCGCAATCGAACTCGAAACCGAAACCTCACTCACGACCGCTCGCGTACGCGGCGGCGCACGCCTCATCCGCGATATTCCGCCGCCAGAAATCGGCAACGAGTTCGACATCGTCATCGAGCCGCCTTTCGCCAGTTGGAACAGCGCCGCCAGGATCGCCGAAAGCATTCAAAGCACCGTTGCCCCGCTGGGTCGCACCACCGTCAGCATGCCCAAACTCGCTCGCGTCATCGATGAACGCAAAATCCGCATCACGATTCCGATCGATGAACGCTCCGACAAAGCGGCCTTCCTCGCAGACGTACTCGGCACAGAAATCCGCACCGAACTTCTCGACCTGCCCGCGCAAGTCATCGTCAACCAGCGCACCGGCGCCATCATTGTGACTGGCGACGTCCAAATCAGTCCCGTTGCCATCACGCACAAAGACCTCACCATCACCACCACCATTCCAGCACCCACGCCCACTATCGCCAATCCGCAAGTCCGCACCCAGCGCTGGACCGACGTCACCACCGGCGCATCGCCTCGCGAAACTGCCCGCCTCGCTGACCTGCTCGCCGCATTCAAGAACCTCGACATTCCCGTAAGCGAACAAGTCAACATCATTCAAATGCTGCACAAAACCGGTAAATTGCACGCCAAACTCGTGATGGACTAACCCACGCCCCACCCATGCTCGACCTCACACCCGACATCTCTCGTACGCAAAGCATCTCGCCCGCCGCGTGGGAACTTTCATCGCGCGACCAGCAACGCAACGACGAACGCAACACCTTCGCCTCAACGTTCAACCGCGCCAAGAGCGACACGCCCAAGACTCCTCAGCAAGAAGCCCGCGAAGCCGCCGAGGGCCTTGTCTCCATGGCCTTCCTCCAACCCATCCTCAAGCAAATGCGCGAGAGCAACAATACCGCCGCACCATTTGGCCCAGGCAAAGGCGAACAAAGCATGCGCACCATGCTCGACCAAGCATGGTCAGACAACATCGTGAAAAACGGCAACTGGTCGCTCGTCAACCGCGTTGAACAGCGCATGCTCGACCGCTTAGGCCACGGCACCAAACCCGTCGTTGGCCCGCAAACAACCAGCCTCGCGCCGCCCGCGCCAACCAAACCCACTATCACCACGCTGCACACTCCACAGATAGCAAACACGACACTGCCATCGCAGCACACCCCCACTGTCACCAACCTCGCCGAACAAGCACCGCCGCTTCGTACCAATCTCCGCTGACGCATTACACCAAAACCAATCACCCGGCAACCAATCGCACACCAACCCATCATGGCACTATCCACTTCACAACTCGCCGACCTTCTCACGCCCGACGCAACTTCGCAGCGCCTGCGCGAACTCCTCACCGATTTCATTACCGCCTACACCACGCTCGAAGCCGTCGTCATCGCTCATCGCGACGCCATCCGCCGTGCCGACACGCAAGCCATGCAAATCGCCATCGATCACCACGCCGCCCTCATGCGTGATCTGAGTTCACTCGAGTTCCGCCGCTGCGAGCTCGTTGCCCGCGCAACCAGTAGTTTTCCGCAGCTTTCCACCAATACACGCCACCCCATCACGCTCAGCGATCTCACCTCCGCCTGCCCCGCACACGACCGCAACCAGCTTCTCTCACTCGCAAGCGACCTCAAGTCGCGCGTCACGCGCGTACGTGAAATCACCCAAAGTCTGCGCAGCGCAACCGCCACCCTCCTCGCCCACATGGAAGGCCTGATGCGTCACGTCGCGCGTCAACTCTCGCACGCTGGCACCTATAGCCGCCGAGGCGTGGTCGAACCCGCGCTGGTCATCTCCGCCGTGGACCTTCGCAGCTAAGTTTCGTACGATCTCCGCACGCACTTGGCCCGTGCTTTGCTGGCTCTTCCACCATGAGCCTCACCCAGTCGATCGCCATCGGCCGCACCGCGCTCAACGCGAGCCAAATCGGCATTCAAGTCGCTGGTAACAACATGGCCAACGCGACGACCCCCGGGTATTCGCGTCAAATCGCTCGTCTCACGCCCCTCCGCGGCGGCAGTAACTACCCGCAAGTCTCCATCGGCGCAGGCGTCCAAGTCAACAGCATCCAGCGCCAAGTTGACGAAGCTCTGCAATCTCGCCTCTGGCAAACCACCAGCGACCAAGCCGCCGCCGAGACCACGCTCAACCTCTACTCGCAAATCGAAGGCATCCTGGGCGAACTGGGCGACAACGATCTTTCCAGCGAGCTTTCCGCGTTTTTCGCCAGTTGGAGCGAACGCGCCAACCAAACTCGCAGCAGCAGCAGCGTGGTGCAACAAGGCGAAAAACTCGCCAACTTCATCCGCCGCGTCCGCACCGATCTTTCCGCAAGCGCCACCCAAGCCGAACGCGAACTGGGCGGCAGCGTCGTTCAAGCCAACGAACTGCTCAGCCAAATCGCAACCCTCAACGGCGCAATCTCCGACGCAGAAATCGGCAACCAGCCCGCGAACGTCCTGCGCGACCAACGCGACCAACTCATCACGCAAGTTTCCGAACTCCTCCCCGTCACCGTCGTCGATCGCGGCCGCGAAGGCACCGATGTCCTCGTCGGCAGCGTTCCCGTCGTCCTAGGTTCTCAAAGCCGTGGACTCGAAGTCACGCGCTTCACCGACAGCGACGGCAACTTGCAGCTAGGCATCGCCACCAAGTCCGACGGCTCGCGCCTCAGCGTCGAATCCGGTCGCATCGGCGCACTTCTCGAAGCTCAAGATGGCGTCGTAGGCGACATCATCAGGCAACTCGACTCCGTCACCAACCAGCTCATCTGGGAAACCAACAAACTCCACGCAACGGGCACAACAACTGCTGGTTTCTCGAACATTTCTGCACAACTTCGCCTCAACGCCGCCGACCGCTCAACGGCCATTAACGATCCCACCAACAGCGCATTTGGCGATTTGCCCTTCAAACCCGTCAACGGCGGCTTCGTCGTCCGCGTCAAGCACAGCAGCGGGGCAACCACCGAAACTCGCATCGACATCGACCTCGACGGTCGCGACGCTACCGGCGCTCGAGGCTTCGATGACGACACCAGCATGGACGACATCGTCGCCGCCCTCGACAACGTTGATGGCATCACCGCCAGATACAACGCCAGCGGCCAGCTTGAAGTCACCGCCGACGACGGCTTCACCTTCAACTTCCAAGACGACTCATCCAGCACGCTCGCCGCCGTCGGCATGAATGCGTTCTTCACCGGCCTCGACGCGAGCGACATTCGCGTTCGCAGCGAACTCCAGAACAATCCCAACTTGCTCGCCGCTGGCCGAATCGTCAACAGAACCCTCGTCGAAAACGGGACCGCTCTCGCCCTCGCGCAGTTGCAAGACAAACCCCTCGAAGCTCTCGAAGGCCGCAGCCTCGCTGGCCTCTGGCGCGACACGGTGCAAGACACCAGCGCAGGCGTCGCCAACAAAATGAGCGCAGCCCAAGCCGCTGGCACCGTTCGCGAAGCGCTGCTCAGTCAAGTCGCCGCCGTCAGCGGCGTCAGCATCGACGAAGAGTCCATCAATCTCCTCCAGTATCAACGCATGTATCAAGGCGCCGCCAAACTCATCTCCGTCGCCGATGAAATGACCCAAACCCTCATCAATCTCATCTAAATTTCCGCTACAAATCACCACTTTTCGCCATCGTTCAAGTCGCCCCTCTCCCGCATCGCCCAGTGAGCATCCCCATGGCCGCAATCCCTCCCAACCTCACGCGCATGCCCAACATTCTCTCCACGCGCCTCTCGCTGGGGAACATCAATCGCACCAACGTCGACATTCTGCGCATCCAAAATCAGCTTGCCACAGGCCGGGCCATTCTCAGCCCCAGCGATGACATCGTCAAAGCCGCCACTATCGGCGTCCTCGATGATCGCCTCGAGCGCAGCTCGCAGTTGCAACGCAACTACCAGCACGCCACCGCCAGCCTCAACGTGCTCGACAATTTGTTCAACGAAGCCAGCGACACGGCTCTCGAAGCCCGCGATATCGCCAGCGAACAAGCCAATCTCACCGCCTCACCCAGCGAGCGCGAAAGCCAGGCAACCGTCGTTGACCAAATGCTCCGCGCCATGATGAGCATCGCCAATCGCCAAGGCGTCGCAGGCTACTTGCTGGGCGGCTCCACCACCACCATCCAGCCCGTGCAAGACTACCTGGGTTACTTCCGCTACATGGGCGAAGGCACGGGCCTCAGCACCGATCTTGATTCCGCCGCCAGCGTCCCCATCACGCTGGGCGAAACCGCCATCGCAGGCCGCACCTCGCGCGTCAAAGGCAGCGTCAGTCTGCAACCACAGCTCACGCCTGACACGCGCCTCACTGACATTGGCGGCGCACAAGGTCTGGGTGTTCGCCTCAGTCCACTCGAATTCAGCTTCAACGGCGGCCCGCGCATTCGCGTCGATTTAGGCAACGCCGACACCGTACAAGACGTCGCCGACGCCATCGAATCCGCCATTCGCGATTATGAAACCGACGCTGGCGTCACCGTCCTCGGTCCCGCAGGCGTCGGAATCTCGGGCGAGGCTTTCTCCTTCGACGTCCCCGCCGGCACACCAGCCCCCACACTCTCCTTCTTCGAACTCGGCAACAGCACCGTCGCCCGCGACCTAGGTCTCATCACTACTCCCGCGACCAATTTCACTTCAACATCCACAACCGGCGCCGACCTATCGCCCAGACTCACGATGCGCTCGCCCGTGTCATCACTCGCTGGCGTCACGGGACCACTCGGCAGCATCCGCATCACCAACGCCGGCCGTACCGCCGTTATTGATCTCTCGCAAGCCCAAACCATCGAAGATATCAAGAACACCATCGAGCGCGCCAACCTGGGAGTCAAGTGCTGCATCAACGAAGAAGGCACGGGCATCGACGTCGTCAACGAAGTCGCGGCCGGCACCACCAACGCCCTCTCCATCAGCGAAATCGCCGGCCAGAATAACACCGCCACGCGCCTCGGAATCCGCAGTTTCTCTGCCGAAACTCGCATCTCAGATCTCAACGCAGGCCGAGGCGTCACTGTGTTGAGCAACGTCCCCGATCCCGTCTCCGGCGGCGTCAACCCAAGCCTCAACTCCGACATGACCATCACCCTCGGCGGCGGACAAGTCCTCGAAATCGATCTGAAACCCGAAGACCTCACCACCATCGGCAACGTCATCAACGTTCTGCAAAATGAAATCAACGCCCAGCTTGCCGCCCAAGGCCTCCCGCCCAACAGTGTGACCGTTGGCCTTGCAACCGACGGCAACGGTCTCACCATCTCGCAAGATCAAGGCGTTTACGGACCCGGCATCCTCACCGTCGAACCCAAGAACAACTCCCAAGCCGCCAATCAACTCGGACTCATAGGCGGAACCTGGGACTCCACCAGCGCAACTTTGACAGGCAAAGACGTCGCCAAAGTGCGCGTTGAAAGCATGTTCACCTATCTCGTCGACCTTCGTGACAATCTCCGGAGCAACAACGTTCCTGGCATAACACTTGCTGGAGAAGACATAGGCAACGCGGCTACGCAACTTGCGGAGACGCGCGGCCTTGTCGGCAGCTTCGCCCAACGCGTCGATGCAGCTTCGGATCGGGAAACTTCCCGCGCCCTGCTCGACGACTCAACGCGAAGCCAACTGCGTGATGTCGATTACACGCAGGCCGCCAGCCGGTTTTCAGCTTTGCAGACTCAGCTTGAAGCTGGCCTGCGAGTTGCTGCTACCGGACAACAACTCAGCCTCCTGGATTTTCTGCGCTGAGAAGCGCGCACCACCACCAGGGCGATATGAAGCGGCAACGCCTCCCTCGCCCTTTCGACTCTTCGCTCGCGTCGTTCGTAGCTTGGCGACGCAGCTCATCAGTAACACCGACCGGCGCGAACGCCGGGCTGGTCGATCCGAAGGACCGGACAAGCCACATGCAGCGGAGTTGCATTATGGAAGTGCGGACGTCACGCTTCGGCGTGCTGCAAATCGCGGAAGAACGAATCATCCACATGCCCAAGGGCCTGCTTGGATTCTCGCAGTACACGCGCTACTGCCTGCTCGAGCCAGGTGAAGACAGTTGCTTCTTCTGGTTCCAGTGCATCGACGAACCGGCCCTCGCCTTCGTCATCACTGATCCCAGCCTCTTCATCGCTGAATACTCAGTCCCCATCCGCCCCGAACAAATGGGCGATATGGGCCTGGGCAAACTCGAAGATGCCCAAGTCTTCGTCATCGTCAACAAAGTCGATCAAATGCTGACCGGCAACCTCCAAGGCCCGCTGGTCATCAACACCCTCAACAAAGTGGGCGAGCAGTTGGTCCTCGCGGAGAAGCGTTGGACCACTCGTCATCCGCTGGTCAAGGTCGGCGCCGTCGCCGCTCATGCCGCGATGATCGCCTGATGCCGCCGCTCGTGCCTTGTACGAGCATTCCACCTACTTCCTCTTCGCACGAGTCGTCCTACACACCCAACCACGCTCGTGCAGCGTCCGCCATTCCTCTTAAAGCCCCGGGGCCATTTGTACTGTGCCCCGCCCGTCGCGCAAGGATGCGCACGGGAGATTCGCGAGGAGAACCCCATGCTGGTCCTCTCCCGGCAACGGGAAGAAACGATCATGATCGGGGACGACATCGAGATAACGGTCGTTGATATTCGAGGCGACAAAGTCCGCCTTGGAATCAATGCCCCAACTCGCATCGCCGTCCACCGTAAAGAGGTCTATGAGGCAATCAAGCGCGAGAACGAGCAAGCCTCGACTCTCGCAGGTGCAGAACTGGGCTCCATCAAGCCCACCATCGCGCCCAAGCCCCGCCTCAAGACCGATGGCCTGACCGCAGGTCATACAAGCGTCACTTCTTCGCCCGTGGTCGGGTCCATCCCGCCCAAGGCGACCCTGTCGGACACGTCCAGTACGCAAACCAATGCCACGACGAAGCTTCGTGCCAGTCAGATGAAGGGCGCGTAGCCCGGCATTTCGCAGGAATTTCCCTGCGAAAACACGGTTTGGTCCGTCAGTTGCGGATGCAACTGGCGGAGGCAGATCCAGGACGATGGTCGCTTGCCCGCGTCGGGTCGGCACCGGCAATCACGGAGGATTGCAATGGCTCGGATCAATACGAACATCCCCAGTGTCATCGCACAGGCCAACCTGTCGCGTAACCAAGGCGAACTCAACCTTCGCCTCGAGCGCCTCAGCACAGGCCTGCGCATCAATCGCGGTGCTGATGACCCCGCGGGACTCATCATCTCAGAACGCATCCGTTCTGACATCAATGGCGTTCAGCAAGGCATCAAGAACTCGGATCGCGCCAGCAGCGTCATCTCAACCACCGAAGCCTCTTTGGCTGAAGTCAATGACCTGCTCAACTCGATCCGCTCCCTCATCGTTGAAAGCGCCAACACCGGCGCCGTCAGCATCGAGGAGCGAGCTGCAAACCAGCTCCAGATCGACAGTGCCATCGATTCCATCACCCGCATCTCAAACACCGCCACCTTTGGCGGCCTGCGACTGCTTGATGGAACCCTGGACTACCGCCTCAGCGGCGTCGATACCAGCGATGTCTCAACCGCCAGCGTGCGCAACGCAAGCTTGGTGCAGGGCAACCCGCTCCAAGTCTCCATCGACGTCCTCGCCAGCGCGCAAAAAGGCGCGCTCTACGTCAACGGCGACAACCCCGGTGCTCTTACTGACGGCGTCCTCGCCAGCAGCATGACGCTCGAAATCAAAGGCCCGCTGGGCGTCCAAGAGCTCAGCTTCACCAGCAACACCAGCCTCACGGACGTGGTTGCAGCTGTCAACAGCATCAACCAGTTCACCGGCGTTGAAGCCGCGCTCGTCGTGTCAGGCCAGCCCCTCTCGGGCATGGTCCTCCGCACCACCGAGTACGGCAGCAACAACTTCGTCAGCGTTCGCCGCATCAGCAAACCTAATACGGGCGACAGTTTCCAAACCGGTCGCCTTGCCGACACCGCTGCCTTCACCGGCACCGTCCCGTGGGGCGGCCTCCAAACCGCCGACAGCGATCGTGGCCGCGACGTCACCGCTCTTGTCAACGGTGCGCTCGCAACCGGCAACGGTCTCGAGCTCACCGTCAACAGCCCCAGCCTCGGTGCGGCCATCCGCCTTAGTGAGTCCGCAGGCACCAACCCCTCCGCCGCCATCACACCCTTCTACGTCACAGGTGGCGGCGCACTGTTCCAACTCGGCCCCAGCGTCACCGCCCTCCAACAAACCAACTTCGGCATTCCTTCCGTCGCTGCTTCTCGCCTAGGCGGCACTCCTACCTCCGTCGGGATCGAGTTCCTCAACAGCCTGCGCACGGGCGGTCGCAATAGCATCGAGAAAGCCGTCTCGCGCGGAAACGACTTCGCCCCCGCCGAAGGCATTCTCCGTGCATCCATCGATGAAGTCACCGAACTGCGTGGACGCCTTGGTGCCTTCGAACGCAACGTCCTCGATACCAACGTCCGTAGCCTCCAAAGCCAGTTCGAGAACTTGACCGCCAGCGAAAGCCAAATCCGTGACGCCGACTTTGCTGCCGAAACCAGCAAACTCACGCGTGCCCAGATTCTGGTCTCCGCCGGCACCTCAACTCTCTCGCTCGCCAACCAGCAAAGCCAGCAGGTCTTGCAGTTGCTGCAAGGCTAAAGCCCCGCTAACGCGCAATCTTCGCCTTACCAAACGGCCATTCATGCCCCGCATGAGTGGCCGTTTTCGCTTTTGAGACCACCAATATAAGGGAAAGCCACCCCATTCTGGTCCGAAATCTCTCCAGAATCCGCTCCACGACTGAATTGACCCCCCGGACACGTCGATTCCCTCCCTGCCTCACGCCATCGCACGGACGCGGTGGGTGCAGGTCGCGATCTCGGCTTGTCAGCCGGTCGCGAGCCCCGAGCCTTGTTGGTCTCGGGCTTTTCGCGGATGAGCTCGTTTGCTTACCCGCTTCAGATCAGCCCGCGTCACCAACGCGGGGCTCGCACTCACGGAGGATAGTTTTCATGGCACGTATTAACACAAACGTTCAGTCACTTGTCGCTCAGCGCGTCTTGGGCCAAAACAACGCCGGCCTCGGTCAAGCGCTCGAACGCCTCAGCACTGGTCTCAAGATCAACCGCGGTAAGGATGACCCCGCTGGTCTGATCGCGAGCGAAAATCTGCGCGCCGAGCAGAAGTCGCTCGGCCAGGCTGTCTCTAACGCAGACCGCGCCGACCAAGTTCTCAACATCGCTGAAGGTGGCCTGCAAGAAGTCAGCAGTCTGCTGACCGAACTGCAAGGTCTCTTGACCGCCAGCGCAAGCGAAGCTGGTCTGAGCAAGGAAGAAAAGGACGCCAATCAGTTGCAGATCGACTCGATCCTGCAGACCATTGACCGCGTCGCTGGTGCAACCAACTTCCAAGGCATCAAGCTCCTTAACGGTAACTTTGACTTCACCGTCAGCGGTGTGAACGCCACCAACGTGACCGACTTCAAGGTCAACGCGGCTAAGTTCAGCGGCAGCAGCCTCAATGTCAATGTCGCCGTCACCCGTTCGGCTCAGCAAGCCGGTATGTTCCTCTCACTGGGCGGTGCAAATATCGATCTCAGCAGCGCAACCGCGCAGCTCGTTGTCGAAGTCGCCGGCACCAAGGGCAGCCGCGAATTCAGCTTCAGCTCGGGCACCAGCATCGCGGCCATGAGGGATGCCATCAACCAGTTCAGCGACGTCACGGGCGTGACCGCTACCACCTCAGGTACCGGTATCAAGCTCAGCAGCGACGCCTTCGGCAGCAGCGAATTCGTCTCGGTCAAGTCGACCAACTCAGGTGGTATCCAGACCAGCCAGAGCGGTATCTACAGCCTCAGCGCCTCCGACTTCGGCGCCGCTGCCGCGCAAGCCGCTGAATTCAGTGCTGCGAGCAACCCCGTCCGCGACGCTGGCCAAGACATCGGCGGCACCATCAACGGCGTCATTGCCACCGGCTCAGGTAAGAACCTGCGTCTGGCGACCGACTTCCTTGACGTTGACGTTGCACTCAGCACCGCTGAATCGCAAGGTCTCGGTAACGTCGACGGCGCAGGTGGTAGCGGTACGGCTGCCTTCGCCATCACTGGCGGCGGTGCTAACTTCCAGCTCGCCAGCAAGGTTGAAATCGCTGGTCAAGTCTCTATCGGTATCCAAGATGTTGCCGCTCGTAAGCTCGGCAACAGCACCACCGGCTTCCTGAGCAGCCTCGCCAGCGGCAAGGCGAACAACATTGTTGATGGTGACATTACCGACGCTCAGAAGGTCGTGGGCGAAGCTATCAAGCAAGTCTCAGGTCTCCGCGGTCGCGTGGGCGCGTTCCAGAAGAACGTCGTCGGTGCAACCATCCGCAGCCTGGGCGTCAACATCGAGAACACGGCTGCCGCTCAGAGCGTCATCCGCGATGCTGACTTCGCCGCCGAAACCGCGAACCTCACCCGTTCGCAGATTCTGGTGTCGGCTTCGACCAACATTCTGTCGCTGGCCAACAGCCAGCCTCAGTCGGCCCTCCAGTTGTTGGGCTAAACCTGAATCCCAATCTCGGAAACGAGATCGTTCAGTGAGTCTGATCTGACCAAGCCCCGGCGTGGAATCGCCGGGGCTTGCTTTTTTGCACCATCCAAAAACTACCAACAATCCCCGCGTTTCACCTACATCGCATAACCCAACCTCATCCGCCCTCACACTACACGATTCCGGGGATAAGCCTCGACTCCGTCAAAATCATCGACGACGGCGGCTACGCAGGCGTCAACGTCAACACCTACACCAACGAAAACACATCCGCTTCAACCACCGCCCTCGCCACCGATTTCCTCGATGTCTCCGTCACTCTCAGCACCACCGCCGCCCAAACCCTCGGCACGGTCGCGGGCTCCGGCACCGCCAGCTTCGCGATCACAGGCGGCGGCGCAAACTTCCAACTCGCCAGCAAGGTCGATATCGCAGGCCAAGTTTCCATAGACCTGCAAGATGTCGCCGCTCGCAAGCTCGGCAACACTTCCGCTGGCTTCCTCAACTCACTCGCCAGCGGCAAAGCCAACAACGTCGTTGATGGCGACATCGCCGACGCACAAAAAGTGATCGGCGAAGCCATTAAACAAGTCTCAGGCCTGCGAGGCCGCGTGGGCGCGTTCCAAAAGAACACCGTTGGCGCAACCATCCGCAGCCTAGGCGTCAAAATCGAGAACACCGCCGCCGCACAAAGCGTCATCCGCGACGCCGACTTCGCAAGCGAAACCACCAATCTCACACGTTCGCAAATTCTCATTAGCGCATCAACCAACATCCTCAGCATCGCCGACAGCGCACCACAAAGCGCTCTGCAGTTGCTGGGCTGATCGATCTTTCACCAACTCCGCGTCCGCAATAACCCGGCACAACAGCCGGGTTTTTTCTTGAGCACACAGAACGTGTGTCTCGCCCTCACAGTCGCGCCGCGCGGCACACGCCACACCATCCGCACACAGCAACCGCGTTCCCGGTCCCACCGCGCACGCATCGCAGCACCGAGAACGCGGATGTGCAATTTCTCGCCGCAATGCACGCTTGTCCCGTCACCCACTCAGGTTTCCACGTCGATGCTTCTCGGCCCGGTGAATTCGTAACCACCGGCACATTCATTCCACGGAAGGAAGAGATCGCACATGGCACGCATCAATACAAACGTTCAGTCTCTCGTCGCTCAGCGTGTGCTTGGCACCAACAACCAAGGTCTAGCTCAAGCCCTCGAACGCCTTTCTACAGGCCTTCGCATTAATCGCGGCAAAGACGATCCCGCAGGCATCATTGCCAGCGAAAACCTTCGCGCCGAGCAAAAGTCCCTCTCTCAAGCCGTCGCTAATGCCGACCGCGCCGACCAAGTCCTCAACATTGCCGAAGGCGGCCTGCAAGAAGTCAGCAGCCTGCTGACCGAACTCCAAGGCCTCTTGACCGCCAGCGGCAGCGAAGCCGGCCTGAGCAAAGAAGAGAAGAACGCCAACCAGTTGCAGGTCGATTCGATCCTCCAAACCATCGACCGCGTCGCCGGTGCCACCAACTTCCAAGGCATCAAGCTCCTCAACGGCAACTACGACTTCCAAACTTCCGGCATCAACGCTACCAACCTCACTGACACCAAGGTAAACGCCGCCAAGTTCAGCGGCAGCAGCCTCAACGTCAACGTCGCCGTCACCCGCTCGGCTCAGCAAGCCGGCCTCTTCCTCTCGCTGGGCGGCGCGACGATCGATCTCAGCAGCGCAAACGCGCAGCTCGTCGTCGAGTTGGGCGGCACCAAAGGCAGCCGCGAATTCAGCTTCAGTTCGGGCACCAGCATAACCGCCATCAGAGACGCCATCAACCAATTCTCCGATGTCACTGGCGTTACCGCTACCACCTCAGGCGGCGGCATCAAGCTCGTCAGCGAAGGCTTCGGCGACAACGAATTCGTCTCGGTCAAATCCAGCAACTCCGGTGGGCTCAACACCGCCAGCAGCGGCATCTACGCCCTCAGTTCCACCAACTTCGACGCCGCCAACACCACCGAACTCGTCGACTTCTCCGCCGCCAGCAACCCCGTCCGCGACAGCGGCCAAGACATTCGCGGCACCATCAACGGCGTCGTTGCAACAGGCGAAGGCAACAACCTCAGCCTCGCCACCGACTTCCTCGACGTCTCCGTCACCCTCGGCACAACCGCCTCTCGCACCCTCGGCGCAGTGGGCGGCACTGGCTCCTCAACCTTCACCATCACAGGCGGCGGCGCAAACTTCCAGCTCGCCAGCCGCGTTGACATCAACGGCCAGGTCTCAATCGGCATCCAAGATGTCGCCGCTCGCAAACTCGGCAACACTTCCGCGGGCTTCGTCAGCAGCCTCGCGAGTGGCAAAGCCAACAACGTCGTTGACGGCGACCTCAACGATGCACAAAAGGTGATCGGTGAAGCCATCAAGCAAGTCTCAGGCCTTCGAGGCCGCATCGGTGCATTCCAAAAGAACACCGTCGGTGCAACCATTCGCAGCCTTGGCGTCAACATCGAGAACACCGCCGCCGCACAGAGCGTCATTCGCGACGCCGACTTCGCCGCCGAAACTGCCAACCTTACCCGTTCGCAGATTCTCGCCAGCGCATCAACCAACATCCTCGGCCTCGCCAACAGCCAGCCTCAAAGCGCATTGCAGTTGCTTGGCTAAGTTGAACCCTTAGGTTGACGACATCCCCCATTGCCATTCGCCGGTTTACCGCGTTCCACCCCGCCGCCGCCGCAACATCACCACGCCCCACGCGCTACGACAGCCACACCCCCGGCCCCGGCACCGTCGCCACCCACCCCTGCGCCTGCCCCAGGGGGGTTGGTTCCATTGCCCGCAATCGTGCGACCATCGCCCGAGATATCAATCGCACTCAAATTCGTCCACCACGTGAAATGACACCCCGCCTGCGTGAGCAACTGCGTGAGGCTGGCTCTGCAGCCTGATGCCCGACCAACCGGTGATGGACCACGCCGATTGGCCAACGCCCGAACTCGGCAACCCCTAATCGCAACGCATCTCCTCCCCAACAACATACAACCTTCTGGCCCAACTGTCTCCAATCCGCCACAATTTCCAGCACACGCAAGCCACTTTCCACATCGCCGCCCCCCCCCCGCGCAGATCCAACAACAAACGCAAAAACAACAACGGGCAAGACGCAAGTCCTGCCCGTCGCTTTCATTCAATAACTACCTGACTACGCGCGTCTCAATTACTTCGCGTTCTCCGCCCCCATCCCCTTCACACGCGTATACGTCACCGTCATCATCTTGAATTCCGTGCCATCCGTCGTCTTGTCAAACGCATCATAGACCATCACGTTCTTTTCAGTCATCTTCGTCGTTGACCGGCTGGTCTTGGTCTGCTTGGTGATCGGATCCGTGTACGTACCCGTCCACTCGATGGTGCCGTCAGCCAGTTGCGTGCCCGTGCTGTACATCATGCCCACGGTGCTGTTGTCAATCCACGTGCTCTCAAACTTGCCCGCAGGCGTGTTGTAGCCCCACAAGCTAAAGCCCTTGAAAGGCTGACCCATCATCTCGCCTTCAAAATCCATCTTCACAAAGCGCCCGCCAAACATTGGCTCGCACTTTGCCGTGCCCGTGCTCTTCTCAACAGGCATGCCCGGAGCAAACGTCACTTCGTTGACAACCGTCCACTCGCCCAGCATGTCTGCAATCAGCTTCGCGTGTTCCTTCTGAGGCATGTTGGCCTTCGCCCACGCCTCCATCGGGTTGCCTTCACCAGCAGCTTCGCCAGTCTTGCCAGCCTTCGCCGCCGCATCTGCCGCATCTTGCGCAGCCTTCTTTGCAGAGATGTCCGCTTCCTTCACGGCCTGCTCTGCCTTCTTCTTCGCCGTCTCTTCAGCATCCTTCACCACCTGCTTCTGCTTCTCCAGCATGTCCTTTGCAGGTGCGGTCGCAGGGTTGGTGTCCTGCGCAAATGCGATGCCCGTCACAGCAGCGGCGGCCAAAAGAAGCGAAGCGATAGTCTTGCGTTGAAACATGTGCGAATCTCCGGTTGGTGCCGCTGCTCCGGGGCCCATCATCAGGCCAAATACCGACAGCAAACAGCAAAACTGCAACCCAACTACGAGTTTATCGGTGGCTATCGGGGGTGCAGTTGAGCCAGACCCAACCACAAACGTGGGAAATTCTGAATATCCCGCACGCCCGCGCCCGTTTTCAAACAAAATACCCCCTTTTCTCAAGTTCATCACCCCTTCGCGACTTTTCCACCACCCGGCTTAGACTGCCCCATGTCCGGATCCGACGCCACCTCGCCCGCCACACTCCCCGCCTCCGCCCCGCGCGTCTGCGTCGTCGGCTCCCTCAACATGGACCTGGTCATCCGCGTCCCGCGCATTCCTCAAGCCGGCGAAACCATCCTCGGCGGCGGATACCGCACCTTCGCCGGCGGCAAAGGCGCCAACCAAGCCGTCGCCGCCGCTCGCATGGGCGCACTCGTCAGCCTCATCGGCTGCGTAGGCCTTGACCAACACGCCCTCAAAGTGCGCGAAGCTCTCGAACGCGAAAAGCTCGACATCTCAGGCGTCGATACCCGCTCCCAAGCCGCCACAGGCCTCGCCCTCATCACCGTCGCCGAAGGCGGCGAGAACGCCATCGTCGTCGCGCCCGGTGCCAACGCTGAAGTCACGCCCGAACTCGTCCAACAACACGCCGCCAAAATCGAAATGGCCGACGTGCTGCTCCTGCAACTCGAAATCCCCAACCCCGCCGTCATCGCCGCCGCCAAAATCGCCAAAGCCAGCGGCCGCGCCGTCATCCTCAACGCTGCTCCCGCAAGACCGTTGCCTGCAGACTTGCTCAAACTCGTTGATGTCCTGGTCGTCAACAAAAACGAAGCCGCCCGCATCATGGGCCTTGACGCCAACCTCGACCCCGCGCGCCTCGCCCTTCGCCTGCCCGACCTTGGCCCGCAAACCGCCATTCTCACACTGGGCGTCCACGGCGCAATCCTCGCCCACAAAGGCCGCCCGCGCCGCGTGCCCCCCGCCGTCGTCAAAAGCATCGACGCCGTCGGCGCAGGCGACGCCTTCTGCGGCGCACTCGCCACATGGTGGGCAAACGTCCACGAAGCAATCAAAAAGCGCGACCCCGCCGAATTCAAACTCGTCGAAGAAGCCGCCATCGCCGCCGCCGTCGCCGGCAGCCTCGCCACGACCAAACATGGCGCACTCCAAAGCATGCCCGACCGAGCCGAAGTCCTCGCGGCCATGGTCGGGCTAAAAGTCAGCTAGCAGTTTCAAGTACTACTTCGGCTGACTGTCCCGCGCAATACCGCCTACTGCCCAAAGTACCGCTGCTGAATAAGCTCAAATGCACTTGGCCCCACGCTGTACTCGCCGCGGAACGGATTGTCCATCGCCGCAACCATGAAGATGAGTAGGCCGATGAGTGCGCCGATAGCACCACACAAGAGCATGTGCGCCTTCAGCCGCTCCATGACAAAGCACCACGTAATGCTCACGTTGATGAATCCCCCTAGCAGCACGATCCAGTAGAGCAGTGCTGGCAGGCCCGACGTCACCGCCTCAAGACGCAGACGCCGTGCCTCCAGCGCGGTATTGATGCGAGAGATCATCTCCGCGAGCACAATCTTGTCCGTCTCGGTCTTGGGCTCTATCGCCAAAATCCTACGGTGGATCATCATGAACCGCTCCGCTCCGCCTGTGGGCACAACGCCCTTGCGCTGCAATGGCCATGCCTCCTCGATGACATACCGCAAGTACTCCTTGATCGCATCATTGACTGCGGTCTTCTCAGCGCTCTCGGGCATCGCTGCAACATCTTGGCAGACCGTCGCCACTGCGGCGGCCTCTCGCGAAACCCTCCCAGAGACGCTGTCAAAATTCTGCCAAGCGCCAATCGCGATGAGTCCCAGCGTAATGCCATAAAACACGCCCGTGGCCGAGAGGAAATAGCTCACGATGTCGTTACTGCCCTGCGGCCCAAAGACCCGGCGCACCACGCCGCGTGTCACGACAACACCGCCCGCGCTCAAGGCCGCGAACACGACGATACACAGCGCGCAAAACGCCCAGTTGGGAATCTCGTAAATCCAATAGAAGCTCATGGCACCATGATATTACAGCGAGTGCTGGGAATGCGAAGCACGACGACCGATCAGTCACCCGACGAATCCCGACATCGTCGTTATAACAGCATTTGACTGGCAACCTACACCCCCATCTCCTCCGCCACCGTCTCAAACGTCTCCGCACCGGCCTCCGCCGCTTCCGCGCCGGTCTTCACCATCGGCGCCGTCGCCAGCGCCTTCCCATTCGCATCCGTCAGCGCAATCCCGCTCATCGTCTTCACGATGGGCGTCGGGTTCGCCGTGAGCTGCTTCTCCAGCGCCGCCTCAAGCTCCTTGCGCTTTGCTTCCGGCACTTCATTCCACTTCCCGCGCCCGCGACACTTCGGAAACCGCGAGCACCCCAGCCAAGGCCCGCGCAAACCCGTCCGCAAATTCATCGGGCTCTCGCACGTCGGACACGGCAAATCCGTCAGCAGCGGCTTGGGGCTCGGTGCCTCCACGCGCCCCTTCTTATCCAGATTCAGCAGCCCATCGCACGGCGCTTCCTTGTTGTTGTACTGACTGCACCCAAGGAACGGCCCAAACTTGCCCACGCGCTTGGTCATCGCATTGCCGCACTTGATGCAAGCTACATCCACCGTCTCCGCCGCGGGTCGAGGCTTGCCATCACGATCCACCGGGCACGCATACGTGCACTCGGGATACTTGCTGCAACTCAAAAACCGCCCGTTTTTCCCAAAGCGATACACCAGCGCAACCGCCGCCCCGCGCCCTTCCTTCGCACACGTCGGACACACATACTCCTTCGGAGCAGGCTGCGTCTCGGCCTTTGCATGCTTCATGCGGTCTTCCGCATTCGCCAAACTCTTCTTGAAAGGCCCGTAGAACTTCCGCAGCATGTCAATCCAGTCGAGGTGCTCTTCCTCAACCTTGTCAAGCTGCGTCTCCATCTCGCGCGTGTACCCAAGGTCCATGATGTCGGGAAATCCCTCCATCAACTTGTCCGTCACCACCTGCCCCAAATCCGTCGCATACAGCCGCCCCTCCAGCTTCTCCACGTAACTGCGATCCTGAATCGTCGTAATGATGCTCGCATACGTACTAGGCCGGCCAATGCCTTCTTCTTCCAACACCTTGATCAAACTCGCTTCCGAATACCTCGGCGGCGGGCTCGTGAACTTTTGTTCCACATCAAACGAAATCGGCGCAACCGGCTGCGCTTCCTTTAGCGCAGGCAACGTCTGCTCCGTCGCACTCTGCGGCACACCCGTCGCCTTATAGAAACCATCAAACGCCAACACGCGCCCCGTCGCGCGGAACGTACACGCCTTGCTCGTATCCGTCCCACCCTTGATCGTGATCGCCGTGTTATCCCACTGCGCTGGCACCATCTGGCACGCCACAAATCGTTCCCAAATCATCGAGTACAACCGGAACTGATCATCACTCAGCGCCCGCCGCACGCGCGCAGGCGTGTACTCCGGATTCGTCGGCCGAATCGCTTCGTGCGCCTCTTGTGCATCCTTGTTGCTGCTGCTGAAAAAGTTGGGCTTCTCAGGCAAATACTTAGGCCCGTAGTTCTTCTCAATAAACCCACGCGCCGCTTCAATCGCCTCGCGCGACAAATGCGTGCTGTCCGTACGCATATACGTAATGAGACCCACCGGCCCCTCGCCCGGAATATCCACACCTTCATACAACTGCTGCGCCGCTCGCATCGTCCGCTGCGCACCAAACCCCATCCGCGAACTCGCCGACTGCTGCAACGTGCTCGTGATAAACGGCGGTGTAGGCCGCACGCTCGTGCGCTTCACATCAATCGCCGTAATCACATACTTCGCCGCAGGCGCCACGCTTCCGCTCACGCTGCGCACAAACTTCGCCGGCCCGCGCCCATCCGCATCTTCGCGCAGTCCCGTCTTGATGTTCGTCAACCCAGCCAACTTCGCAACTTCCACCGCGCGCGGCGTCAAGTCTTCAATCTTCACGCTCTTGCTGCTGGCAATCTCAAACTTCTCCCCGCCAACTTCCACCAGCTTCGCGCGAAAGCTCCCATGCTCACTCAGCCACGCCGTCTGCGCGCGAACTGTCGGCCCGTTCTTCTTCTCATCGCGCTGCGCCATGAAGCGCTCAAACTGCTCGCTCAGCCCAACAGCCTTCGCCATTTCAGGCGTAAACAGCCCCTCCACTTCCCAGTATTCATCCGGCACAAACGCCCGAATCTCGCGCTCGCGATCAACCACCAGCCGCGTCGCCACGCTCTGCACGCGCCCCGCGCTCAGCCCGCGCGCCACCTTCTTCCACAAAAGCGGCGACACCTGATACCCCACGATGCGATCAAGAATCCGCCGCGCCTGCTGCGCATTCACGCGGTCCTCATCGATCGGATGCGGATTCGCAAACGCCCGATCAATCTCCGCCTTCGTGATAGCCGCAAACATCACGCGCTTCGCGCTGCTCGCCGGAATGCCAAGTTCTTGCGCAAGGTGCCAAGCAATCGCTTCGCCCTCGCGATCCAAGTCGGTTGCAAACCACACATTCCCGCCCGTCGTCGACACTTCCTTCGCCGCCCGCTTCAAATCCCCAATCACCCGATCCTTCCCATCGCTGATCACATACGTCGGCGCAAAATCGTGTTCCAAATCCACACCCGGCACCGGACTCTTCACGCCCTTGGGGTTCTTGCTCGGCAAGTCGCGCACATGCCCAATGCTCGCCAGCACCACAAACCCCGGCCCCAAATACTTGTTGATCGTCTTCGCCTTACTGGGCGATTCCACAATCACCAAATCCTTCCCCTTCGCGCTCCCGGGAGTAAACACCTGCATCTTCCCGCGACTCTTCCCCGCGCGACCACCACCACCTCCACCCGCCGCCGCCACCGGCTTGGCTTCCACCGCCGCATCAAACGGCGCTTCCGTCGCGCTCCCTTTGCCTGCAGTCTTCCCCGCCGCCTTCGCGGCGGTCTTGCTCGTCTTCGTTGGTGTCTTGGATGTCTTGGTCGCGGCACGTTTGGCCATATGAACTTCGATTCCGTGTATAGATAGATATCTCGCGAACGCTTCCCGTCCGCACATCGGCTAACCGTCCAGCGCACCCCAAGCACATTCGCCCGATCACGCCGTCCAATGCCGACCCAACGTATTGAAACGGCAGCCAAACGCGCAAAGTCAAGACCACCTACCCATATTTTCGGTTTTTACTCGGTAAAATACCGCCCTGAGCCACATATTTACCCGCCCCATTCACAATTCCCGCATCACGTCCCACCCCCCGAAGGTATAACCGCCCCGTGTCAACCGGCTCGCCCCAACCCCTGCCAACTCCCGCCCCCACCCCAGCCCCGCAGTGCCCCCGCTGCGGCTACGACCAATCCGGCACCATCACCTCCTGGTTCCAAAACGACACCGACCCCAACGCCGCCTGCCCCCTCCACCATACCTGCAGCGAATGCGGCCTCGCCTTCGACTGGTCCGACCTGCTCATCCCCGAGCGCGCAACCTGCCAAGGCCTCTACGAACACGCCCGCTCGGCCCGCGAAAAAATCGCGTGGTTCTTCCGCACCTTCTTCTGGCTCCTTCTCCCCTGGCTCTTCTGGTCGCGCGTTCACATGCACCACCGCGCCCACCCGCGCCGCATCCTCGCACCAGTCCTCATCGCCATTCCCATCTTCTTCATCCTCGAACGCCTCGTGCTGGGCACCTTCATCTTCTTTAGTACCGCACAGCGCTACACACTACTTACAGGCACCGGCCCGATCGACAACCTCTTGTGGTACTCGACCGACACCTGGTTCATCGGCGCCATGTACCCCTACCTCGACTTCGACATACGAGGCGTCACTGCCGGCCCCGCAGCCCAACTCCTCGCCGGCATGCTCGCCCCCTTCTTCCTCTGGCCGTTCCTTCTGCTCGTCCTGCCCGATACGCGCGCCCGCGCGAAAATCCGCCTCGTCCACATCCAACGCGCGTGGGGCTACTCGGCCTGGCCCCTCATCCTCCTCTTCGCCGCCAGCCTCTTCGCCTTCACGCTCGACTTCATCGCCTACGGCATCGCCAACGCATCTATCCAATCACCCCTTCGCCAACTTTCCATGGCCTTCATCGCCATCGCCGCCGTTGGCGGTGTCGTGTATGTGCCATGGCTCGCCCTGTGGTGGTCCTTCGCGCTCGCCAAAGGCTGGCGCGTGCACCGACCCAAAACCCTCATCGCCCTCCTCAGCTTCGCCAGCATCCTCGCCGCCCTCGTCGCTCTTACCACTTTCGCCGTCTACACGTAAACCACACCCATGCCCACCGCCCCCGAATGCCCCCGCTGCGGCTACGACCTCGCCGGTCAAATCGCCGCATGGCATCCCAACGGCGACTCCCTCGACGGCGCGAATTGCCCCACCCAAAGCACCTGCAGCGAATGCGGCCTCACCTTCGAATGGCGCGCCCTGCTCAACCCCACCATCTCAGGCCCAACCTGGTTCCTCGAAACCACGCGCCACAAATACCTCCGCGCCACGCGCGTCACCTGGCTGCAAGCCCTCCGCCCCTGGACCTTCTGGCGCACCATCTCCCTCGAACTCCGCCCCCGCCCACGCCGCATCCTGCTCTCACTCGCGCTCCTGCTCGCGACGTTCTTCTTGCTTCACGCGGTCATCGGCTTTAGTGGCCGGGTCGGCATCATGACCCTCTCTCCCAACTATCCAACCCGCTGGGCATCGGCGCGAACCACAGACCTCACGATCATTGCAAAATCCGCCGTCAGTCAGTTCGCCCGTGACTGGAATTCGACCTTTCTATTCAGAAACGACACGGACTTTCAACCTCGATATCTTCCAGTTTGGTTTGGCCCGATGGTCGCTTTCACGTGCATGCCCCCTTTCATGCTTCTCTGTCTGCCGTGGACGCTCGCGCGTAGCAAAGTTCGATTGTCGCACATCGCCCGGGCGAGTTTGTATGTCATTTCACCCTTGGTCGCACTACTCGTCATCGTTCTAGTATGCGATCTCGTGCGCTACATCGCAGGAAGCGCCGGATGGCATCGAGCGGACTATTTCGACTATCTCACAAGCCCCTTGCGCTGGCTCCACCCTTTCAATCGAAGCAATGGCTACCGCGCAAGCAATACCGCGGTCTTCTACGCCATCACCCTCTTCCTCTGGTACCTCATCTACTGGTACCAAGTCCTCCGCCACGGCTGGCGCATGGCCGACTACCGCCCCGTCTACTTCGCCCTCATCATCCCCGCCATCTTGCTCACCCTCCTCATCCTCGTCCTCATCCCCGGCGCCATGCTCATGACGGTCTAAATCCCTCGGCAAGTCCCCATGCCCACCACTCCCCACTGCCCCCGCTGCGACTACGACCTCCAAGGTCAACTCGCCACATGGCACCCACAAGGCCCAACCGCCGACAACGCACACTGCCCCACCCAAGGCCTCTGCAGCGAATGCGGCCTCACCTTCGAGTGGTGCCTCGCCATGCGTCCCGAACTTGCCGACGTCAGTTGGTTCGTTGAATGCAAACGCTCGCACCGAGAACGCTTTTCTGTCATTCGCACCAGTTTCAACGCGCGTGGTCCACTTCACTTCTGGAAGAAAATATCGCTCGAAACATCACACGATGTCTCCCGCCGGCTCTGGTGGCTCGCGTGGAACCTGCTCATCATCCCATCACTGCTCTGTGCCGCCCTCTTCATTCTGAGCGTCGCCCTCAGCACCTACAACTCGCCGCTTGTCATGCAAGCATGGAACGGCACCGCTTGGGTCGCCACACCAACACCGTCCCCCACGCTGCACGAGTTCTTCTTCGTTCTGCCAGACGCCTTCTCGAATCAACTCATGCGACTCGACGTGCAGCTCAGCCACCTGCGTAACCAACTTGACGACACGCCCGCCGCCTCGCTCATCAGCATGTTCCTCGCCTGCGCACTGGGCTTTCCCGCCATGCTCGTCGTGTTGCCAGTCACCCGCGCCCGTTCCAAAGTCCACCTGGGCCACGTCTTCCGCGCAGCCACCTACGCCATCGCGCCGTTGCCCATCGTCATCATCACCGTGGGCCTCCTCAGCATCGAGATCGGCCCCTTTCCTACCTGGGTGCCCGCCCTGCTCGTCAATTGGCATCGAGCACTCGTCACCCCGTCCAATGGCGTCGCCATCGCGCTTTGGGCCGCGCCCACGCTCTGGTTTGTCAGTTGGTGGTTCTGCGCCCTTCGCACAGGCTTCCGCATGAAAGACTGGCTCCCCGCTCTGCTCGCGATGGCAATCCCAGCCGGCCTGCTCGGCTTGTGCTTTCGCTTCTACTTCACGCTCACGTTTTAGCACCCACTCCCATGCCCACCACTCCCCACTGCCCCCGCTGTGACTACGACCTCCAAGGTCAACTCGCCACATGGCACCCACAAGGCCCCACCGCCGACGACGCACACTGCCCCACCGATGGCCTTTGCAGCGAATGCGGCCTCAGCTTCGAATGGCGATTTGCCATGCACCCCGAGCTCGCGGGCGTCGCATGGTTCGTCGAATGCCAAAAAAACAAACGCACCCGCCTCTCCGTCCCGCTCACCACCATCCGCGCCTGGCTCGCCCCGCTCTTCTGGCGGCGCATCAAACTCGAAACCCCATTCAAGCCGCATCGCACCGCATGGTGGCTGCTGTGGACAACCCTGCTCTTGCCCGCACTCATTTTCATTTTCACGTTCTACGCATCGGCCACGTACAACGCCCTCAATCCGCCCATCACATTCACAATCGTCGGCGGCGTTGCAACACCCACAACGCCGCCAATACCAGCCAACGCCGAAGACTTCTTCGACGCCGTCTACCGCACCAGCAGCGATTTGCTCTATCAAGTAGTCCCCGAGATCAACGACATCACCAACCTCTCGCGCACGCGCTCCTGGATCATCGCCGCCTTCATCTCCTTCATGGGCTTCCCGCTCATGCTTTTCCTCTTCCCTTTCACCCGCGCCCAGTCCAAAGTCCGCAAGCGTCACATCTTCCGCGCCGCCGCCTACTCGCTCGCGCCCATCCCTCTCATCTTCCTGTCCACAGCCATCAGCCTCGTTCCATCCACCACACTCATGATGTGGTTTCCCCGGGGATCAATCTACAGCCTCGCGACCTTCAACCTGCTCTCGACCTCTGCCCCCACTTGGCGCTTCGAGTGGATCATCGCCCTCGCCTGGTTCTTCCTCTGGTGGCTCTGTGCCCTCAAAATCGGCTTCCGCATGCGAGACTGGCTCGCCGCACTGCTCGCCATGTCCGCGCCAGTCATCGTCGCCACAGTTCTGCTCATTTCCTTCCGAGATGCATTCCTCTTTTACTTCAGATTGTGGTAATCGCTCGTATAGTCCCCCATGGCCCACGACGCTATCACCTCCGGCACCATCCGCGAACTCCAAACCTCCGACCCCGCCATTGGCGATCTCCTCAATCTCGAGGCCCAGCGCCAAGCCACCACCATCGAGCTCATCGCCAGCGAAAATCACGTCTCCTCCGCCGTGATGCACGCCATGGGCACCTGCCTCACCAATAAATACGCCGAGGGCTACCCCGGCGCGCGCTACTACGGCGGCTGCATCCACCACGACGGCATCGAACGCATCGCTATCGAGCGCGCCTGCAAACTCTTCAACTGCAAATTCGCCAACGTCCAGCCCCACAGCGGCGCAACCGCCAACCAAGCCCTCTTCTTCGCGTACCTCAATCCAGGCGACGTCTTCGCCAGCCTCGTTCTCGCTGACGGCGGCCATCTGACCCACGGCCTCAAAATCAACATGAGTGGCAAGTGGTTTAGCGCCGTTCACTATCCCCTGACTTACGACACCGCCAGCCCCAACCACGAACGCATCGACTACGACGCCGTCGAACGCGTCTGCCTCGACGCCAAGCAACAGCACGGCGACAAATTCAAACTCCTCATGTGCGGCTACAGCGCGTATCCACGCGTCATCGACTTTCCCCGCTTCCGCGCAATCGCCGACAAGTGCAACGTCATGCTCCACGCCGACGTCGCCCACATCGCCGGCCTCATCGCCAGCGGCGTTCACCCCAGCCCCTTCCCCCACTGCCACGTCGTCACGACGACAACCCACAAAACCCTCCGCGGCCCACGCGGCGGCCTCTTCCTCACCAACGACGAAGACCTCGCCAAGAAATACGACCGTGCACTCTTCCCCGGCATTCAAGGCGGCCCGCTCATGCACGTCATCGCTGCCAAAGCCGTCGCTTTCGGTGAAGCCCTCAAGCCCGAATTCAAAACCTACTCGCAACAAGTCGTCAAAAACGCACAGGCCCTCGCCAGCGCCCTCACGCAACGCGGCTACCGCATCACCAGCAACGGCACCGACAATCACCTCATGCTGGTTGACCTTCGCGGCAAAAGCACCGACCTCATCGGCGCCGAAGCCGAGAAGTGGCTCGAACTCGCCGGCCTCATCTGCAACAAAAACGGCATCCCCCAAGACCCGCGCCCACCCAAGCAAACCAGCGGCATCCGCCTGGGCACCCCCGCCACAACCACACGCGGCTTCAAAGAACCGCAAATGCAAATGATCGCCACCTTCATCGACCGCGTACTCACCGCCGGCCTCCAAGGCGAAGCCGCCCTCACCGCCGAAGCCGGCAAAGTCCGCGCCGAAGTCCGCGACCTCTGCGAAAAGTTCCCCCTTCCCGCCTAATTCGCCCGCACATTCAGCACAGACCAACGCGCCCGTTCCCGGTGCGCGGCCAACTCGCGCCCAACCCGCGTCCTGCTTCTTCCCAACTCCCCCTCAACTCGCTCCTTGGTGCGACCGATATCCGCATTGTCTTTGCATATGGCAAGACCTCTGCATATCGCAAGACTCCGGAAGCTAACACAATGCGCGTTCTCATCACCGACGATTCCGCCTTCATGCGCAAAGCCCTCGCCGCTTTGCTCTCATCTGACAAATCCATCCAAGTCGTCGACACCGCCCACAACGGCGAAGACGCCCTGAAGAAAATCGCGCTGCACAAGCCCGACGTCGTCACCCTCGATCTCGAAATGCCCGTGATGGACGGCCTCACCTGCCTCTCCAAAATTCGCCTGCTGCCTGAGCCACGCCCCGCCGTACTCGTCTGCAGCACCCTCACCGTCGCCGGCAGCCAACACGCCCTCAAGGCCCTGCGCCTGGGCGCAACCGACGTCATCTGCAAAGAGCCCGACCAGATCGGCGCAGGCAACGAAAAAACCAAAAAAGACATCATCGCCCGCATCAAAGCGATTGCTCCCAGCAGCAAAGCCGCCAGTCTTAAACCCGCATCGCCCACCGCCAAGCCCATCGTGCGCGAGTGGCACCACGCTGGCAACACTTTCGACATCATCGTCATAGGCAGCAGCACGGGCGGCCCGCCCGTGCTCGAATCCATCCTCACCCCCATCCCAGTTGATCTCGCTGCTCCCATCGTCGTCGCCCAGCACATGCCCGCCCTCTTCACCAAGAGCATGTCGCAGCGCCTCAACGAAGTCTGCAAAATCCGCGTCCAGCACGCCGAAAACGATTGCCTGCTCGAACCTGGAGTCGCCTACATCACCCAAGGCGGCAAGCACTCGCGCGTTCACAAAATGGCCGGCAACAAATTCCGCCTCGAAATCAGCCCCAAACCCGAAACCGCCCTCTATAAGCCCTCCATCAACGAGCTCTACGCATCCGCCGCCTGCGCCCGCGAACGCGTCCTCGCAATCCAACTCACCGGCATGGGCGACGACGGCGCAGTCGGCGGCAAACAACTCTTCAGCGCAGGCGGCACGCTCCTCGCGCAGCTGGGTGAAACCTGCGCCGTCTACGGCATGCCCAAAGCCATCGTCGAAGGTGGCATGGCCGCCGCCGCCTTGACGCCCAAAGAACTCGCCGACGCACTCATTTCCATCTGCCCCAGTGCTCTCGCCAGCAAAGCCGCATAATCACGTGCGCCTTTGCTCGCCGTTCCGTCTGCAACGAGCCATAACGTCCACGCCGTCATCTCCCCGCCTATGGCGTGCTCCGCCCGGTGCTTCTTCGTGAAGTCGCCCGCAGAAATCGTCGAAATCACACCCGCTGCAATCCGCAGCAATTCAAGTCACTCGCCATGGAAGGAAACGGCATATGGCTACGCAAGCAAATTGGACCGAAGGAACCACCAACACCGGCGCGACGCAGCTCCAGCTCGTCACGTTCGAAGTCGCCAACGAAGAGTTCGCCGTTGATATCTTGGCCGTCCAAGAAATCAACCGCATGATGGAGCTCACGCGCGTCCCGCAGAGCCCCGCCGAAGTCGAAGGTGTCATCAACCTCCGCGGCAAAATCATTCCCGTCATCGACCTGCGTCGCAAGTTCGGCATGACCGAAACCCAAAAGAGCGACGCCTCCCGCATCATCGTCGTCGAAGTGCACAAGCGCGTGATCGGCTTCATCGTCGATCGCGTCCACGAAGTCCTGCGCATCAGCAGCGACATCGTCGAACCCGCCCCCGCCATGGTTTGCAGCATCGATAGCGAATTCATCGCAGGCGTCGGCAAACTCCAAGACCGCCTCATCATTCTGCTCGACATCGCCAAGCTCTTCGCCAATCACGCGCAGAACGACGCGGCCAAAGCGGCGTAACTCACGATGCCTTTCGAGCACTGGACCGAAGAAGCCCTGACGCATCTTCGCACTTTTCTTCTTTACACGCTGACAGGATTCGGAGACGCGCATGGGCATCGCAATGAGCGACAAACAGTTTGGTGACCTTCGCAAAATTATCTACACCCGCAGCGGCATTCACTTCCCCGACAACAAGAAGTACGTGCTCGAATCCCGCCTTGGCTCGCGCTTGCAGGAACTCGAACTCGAAAACTTCGAAGACTACATCGCCTTCCTCACCATGGGACCCTACCAGCAGGACGAGTTCCAGGAAATGTTCAATCGCATCACCATCAACGAAACCAGCTTCTTCCGCAACGAGCCGCAGCTCGATGTCTTCGAAAAGCAAGTCCTCCCCGAACTCTTGGAAGCTCGCAAATCCACGAAGCGCCTTCGCATCTGGAGCGCCGCCTGCAGCAGCGGCGAAGAACCCTACACCCTCGCCATTCAAATCCATCGCTGCCTGGGCCTGCGCGCCGCCGACTGGAAAATCGAAATCGTCGGCTGCGACATCTCCGAAAAAGTCCTCGAAATCGCGCAAACCGGCGTCTACACCGACTACGCCATGCGCACCACGCCAACTCTGATCAAGACCCGCTACTTCAAGCAAGACGGCCAGCAGTGGCTGATTGACGAGCAGATCAAGAAGATGGTCAACTTCCAGTTGCACAATCTCAAAGATCGCCTGGGCGCCAAGCGCTTCGGCACCTTCGACGTCATCTTTTGCCGCAACGTCATGATCTACTTCGATGATGCCATGAAGGACACCGTCGTGCAGTGCTTCAGCGATCAACTCGCCGCCGATGGCACGCTCTTCATCGGTCACAGCGAAAACATCCGCACCAGCAATCAGTTCGCCGCCATGCCCATTGCCCAGGGCTTCTGCTACCGCAAGGTCAAAGCAGTAACGAAATTAGCCGCTTAATCACAAAGGGAGTCAACCGTGCCTGCAGGCTTTGATCAAGAGATTGTGCAAGACTTCCTGACTGAGTCAGGTGAATTGCTTGGCTTGCTCGAGGGCGACCTGCTCGTGCTCGAGTCCACGCCTCGCGATCCTGAACTGCTCAACAAGGTTTTTCGCGCTTTGCACACCATTAAAGGCAGCGCGAGCTTCCTGCAACTTACCAATCTCGTCACCATCGCTCACGCCGCCGAAAGCGCACTCAACGCCGCCCGCAATGGCGTCATCGTCGTGGGCCCCGCGATGATGAACCTGCTGCTCGACGCAGTTGACATCCTCAAAACCCACATGAGCCAGCTCGCAGCGGCAGAAGAACTCTCAGTTCCCCGCGCCGACCTTGTCGCCCAACTCGCCGAAATCGGCGAAGGAAAATCAAACATCAACGCCGCGCACACCGCCGCGCACGTACCCGCAACACCCACGCCCGCAGCACAAGCACCGCAACAAACCAAACCCACCACACCAACGTCAACCAACTCCACCAGTGTGCGCAAACTCGAACTCGGCCCAGGCAAAGCCGACCTGCTCGATTACCTCGTCGCCGATCTCGACGAAACCATGGGCAAGGTGCAAGCCAGTCTCGACGCCCTCGCCGGCGCCAAAGATGTCACCACATCCGCGCAGTCTCTCTCCGACACCTGCGAACAACTGGGACGCTGCGTCGATTTCTTCGAACACAGCCAAATGGGCCAAATTGCTCAGGCCATGGCCAAAGCCGCCGGCAAACTCACCACCAGGCAAGATGCTCTCCAAAGCGTCATGCCCCACCTGCGCTCACTCTGCGAACTCGTCAACGTGCAAGCCCTGGGCATCAAGGCCGGCGAAGTCCGCGAAGTCACCGCCGACGAAGTCTTGGATCAACTCGAAGTCGCTTCCACCGGCGCATCCGCGGTAACTCCCGCGCCATCCGCACCACTCGGCGAGCCTCCTCACGAGCCCGTTCACGAACCTCACCCCCTCGCCCAGCCCGCCGACGAAGCACAGCCGCAAGTCGCACCCGACGCCAAAACTCCCGACGCCAAAGCCGAAAAGCACGACACCAAAACCGTCGAGAACACCATCCGCGTCGAAATCGGTCGCCTCGAATCACTCATGAATCTCGTGGGTGAACTGGTCCTCCAGAAGAACCGCATCGGCGCCCTCACGCGCCGCGCCGCCAGCACAACCATCGCCGATGTCGAACTCACCGAGGCCTTCACCGCCGCTGCCGGGACTCTTGACCGAGTCACCAGCGACATCCAACTCGCCGTCATGCGCACCCGCATGCAGCCCCTCGAAAAACTCTTCGGCCGCTACCCGCGCCTCATCCGCGACCTCGCGAGCAAGACCGGCAAGAAAATCCAACTCATCATCGAAGGTGGCGACACCGAAGTTGACAAAAGCGTCATCGAGGAACTGGGCGATCCGCTCATCCACTTGCTCCGCAATAGTTGCGACCATGGCCTCGAACTGCCCGAAGATCGCGTCAAATCAGGCAAACCCGAAACCGGCATCCTCACCCTGCGCGCCAGCCACGAAGGCAGCCACGTCCGCGTCATGGTCATCGACGACGGCCGAGGCCTATCCCGCGAACGCATCTGCAAGAAAGCCGTCGAACGCGGCCTCGTCACGCAAGAACAAGTCGCTGCCCTCTCTGATCGCGAAGTCTGGAGCTTCATCTTCGAAGCTGGCTTCAGCACCGCCGAAAAAGTCAGCGACCTCTCCGGTCGCGGCGTAGGAATGGATGTGGTCCGCACCAACATCCAAAAGCTCAAAGGTTCCATCGACCTCTCCAGCGAGTTCGGCAAAGGCACCACCATCAGCATCACCATCCCGCTCACCGTCGCCATTCTCCCCGCCATGATGGTCGGCGTCGGCTCCGAAATCTACGCCCTCCCCTTGGGCAGCATCCTTGAAATCGTCCGCCCACAACCCGAGCAGGTCAACAGCATCGGCGGCCACTCCGTCATGCGACTGCGCGACTCGGTTCTCCCCCTCGTCGATGCCGCCGACCTCTTCGACCAACCTGCAGACAAACGCGTTGACAGTCTGTTCGTCGTCGTCCTCCAACAACACGAAAAACGCGTAGGCCTCAAAGTCACGCGACTCATCGGTCAGCAAGAAGTTGTTATCAAAGCCCTCGACGAAGCAGGCGCAAGTTCAACGCCTCGCGCCGTCAGCGGCGCCACCGTTCGTGACGATGGCGGCGTCAGTTTGATCGTTGATGTGGACCGCCTCATCACAATGGCCGAAGGTAGATAAATCAGCAGCGTTATGTAGTCGTTTCATAACTCACGCAGTTTCGAGCAAGATCAGGTCAGTCAATCAAGCACCCCGCACCATCGTCAAGGAGCAGACAGCCCATGGACCCGATGTTCATCAAACCCTTCATCGCCAGCATCCAAAACGTCTTCTCGACGATGATGCAACTCCAAGTCACCGTCAAAGAACCCTTCGTCAAGAAGGACAGCAATCCCTGCCACGATGTCTCGGGCATCATCGGCATGAGCGGCGACGTCCAAGGCAGTGTCATCCTCTCCTTACCCCAAAAGACCGCTGAAAACGTCGTCGCCCTCTTCGCTGGCTGCCCCATGCAACTCGGCACGCCCGACTTCGCCGACGCCATCGGTGAACTCGTCAACATGGTCAGCGGCGGCGCAAAAGCCATGTTCAAAGACAAGAGAGTCTCCATCAGTTGCCCCAGCGTCATCATCGGCGGCAACCACCACGTCGCTCGCCAGAGCGACATCCCCTGCGTCGTCATCCCCTGCACCACTGACTGCGGCGATGTCTACATCGAAGTCATGATCAAGCCCGCCTCCGTCAGCTCGCCCGCCAAAACCGTTGCTGCCACGGCCCACCCCGCCAAAGCCTAATCCTCTCCCGTTGTTTTACCAAAGCTCGCTCGCTATTGCGACGACATTCCTCACACGACAGCACATCAGGAAATGAACCATGCGGATTCTCCTCGTAGACGATTCCAAAACAATGCGAAACATCCAAAAGGCTGTTCTCGCGCAACTCGGTCACACCGAAATCCTCGAAGCTTGCGACGGTCAAGACGCCCTCAGCAAGGCCCCGGCCTTCCGCGCCGACCTCATGCTGGTTGACTGGAACATGCCCAACATGGACGGCCTCACCTTCGTCAAGGCCTGGCGTAGCAACAACAAAACCACGCCCATCATCATGGTTACGACTGAAGCCGAAAAGAGCCGCGTCATCGAAGCCATCAAAGCCGGCGTCAACAATTACGTCGTCAAGCCCTTCACGCCTGACCTCCTCAGCCAACGCATCCAAGAAACCCTCGCCAAGTGCGGCCAATCCGCTGCGGCTTGATCCTCCGACGCCGGACCTGAGGCTCTGCGAAGGTCCGGATCGAACAACCAGCCGCGCACAAAACAAATGCAATCCGTGCGGCAACGGGTCGAAGGAACCCCACGTTTCCAACGCGGCTCCATCTTCTTCCAACTCTGCAACTGCTCTGCACACAATCAGTGCATCCGCACTAAGTCCAGTCCAATCAGTGGGTGGGAACATCTGACAACCGCGCGAACCCTGTCTGTTCGCTGCCGAGGACCCAGGAGCCTCGCGTCATGTCTGCATCGGAGGAACATTCCGCGCACACCAGCCTCGAGCGTCTCATCCGCGTCGAAATCGCCGCCGACCGCCTCGAAGCCTCGCTGTATCTCGCGCCGAATATCTCGCCCGACCTGCTCATCGACGCATATCTCCACATGCGCCTCGATCAAGCCGGCATCATCCGCAACGCTGAGCGCGACGCTGGCGTCCGCTGGATCATCCGCGAATACCTCGACAGAGCCGCCGAAGAACTCCGCCGCACCGTCATCACCGGCACCCCGCCCCAACACGGCGTCGACGCCAAACTCGAAATCATCCCGCCAGCGGCCGGTGACACCGCAAACACGCCAAGCACGCAAGACGCCGCAGCGAACGCCACCACCGACCCCTACGCCCGCACCCAAGTCAACTGGGTCGCCGCAGGCACCGTCGTCGCCCGCATCATTCCCGCCAAGCACGGTCGCGATGGCGTCAACGTCCTAGGCGAAGCCATCCCCGCCAATCCCGCTCGCGCAATAAATCCTCGCCTCGATGACTTCCTGCAACTCAACGCCAACGGCGACATCATCGCCCTCCGCACTGGCAAGCTCATCCACAAGAATAACTCCCTCCGCCTCGACAACACCATCACCATCACAGGCAACGTCGACTTCTCCACAAGCAACGTCGTCTTCCCAGGCAACGTCATCATCGAAAGAGGCGTCCGCGACTGCTTCAAGGTCGAAGCCAAAGGCGACATCACCGTGCGCGATCTCGTTGACGCTGCCACGCTCATCGCCGACGGCTCCATCACGCTCGAGCAAGGCATCGCCGCTCGCGAAAAAGGTTCCGTCACCGCCGGTCGCGACCTCGCCGCGAAGTACATGACCAACGTCCGCGCCACCGCCGCCCGCGACGCTCGCATCATCAAAGAACTCAACAACTGCGAACTGCACGTCGGCCGCCGGCTTACCGCCCCCACCTGCTGCGTCGTGCGCGGACATATCACCACCGCCATGGAATGCGAACTAGGCGAACTAGGCTGCGAAGGTGGCGGCACAACCATCGTCACCATCGGCGAATCAAGCTCCCTCACCGCCATCATCGCTCGCCTCGCCACGACGCAAGACCAGCTCGATCGTCGCCTCGACCACGACAAAAAAAAACTCGACGAACTCCGCAGCGTCAAAAGTCTCGCCGCCTCTCACGCTGAACAACTCACCCAGCTTCAGTTCAATTTCAACCGAAGCTCGGGCTCGATGAAAAACCTCGTCAAGGCCGTCACTCGCGTCTCGCAATTGATCGCCCTGCACACCCACCACCAACTCACCGTCCAAAACAAAATTCACCCCGGCGCCCAAGTTCGCATGGGCAAGTGGACCTGCGAATTCACCAAGCCTCTCGTGGGCCCCGTCCGCATCAGCACCGACGGCGAAGCCATGCCCGTCATCAAGAATCTCCTGACAGGCGCCGAAACCCCCGCCAACAAACTCGCTCGTGTCCACAGCCAATCCGCCGAAGAAAGCATCCGCACCCTGACCCGCAAACTAGGCCTCGACTTCGACGCCATCGCCACCGTCGCCGCCGCCATGCGAGCCGCCTGAATCACGCTTGCCCCCGGCCCTACCATTCACCCAGCGGACACTGCGTCTGGCCCGCGTGGCTAGCCCCGCTTTCTCGTCTCAAGATTGGGTGCTTGATGCCTGTGCGGAAGCCACATCGCTCGTTTGTCGTCCCGCTCACCGCCTTTGCAGGTGTCGTCGCGCTGGTTACTGCCGCCGCCGCCACCACCGCCCTCGCCCTCCAAACCGCACCAGCCCCCACACCCAAGCCAACTCCCACTCAAACCCCCGCGCCAACTCCCACTCCAGCCCAAGTCGAACAGCGCGAAACCGAACTCACCCTCAAAGACGGTCAAAAAGTAACCGGCGTCCTCGTCTCGCAAGACGCCGCCAACGTCGTCCTCAATATCCAAGGCGTCCGCACCACGTTCGCCATGAACCAGGTCGCGCGCCTCACCGACCTGCCCACCATCGCCGAACGCTACCAGCGCTTCCACGCCAACACCCCCGACGAAGACGTCGAAGGCCTCCTCAAACTCGCCCGCTGGCTGCACGAACGCAAACGCTACGACCTCGCCTTGATCGAAGTTGGCCGCGCCCTCAAAGCCGAACCCGACCACCCCGGCGCCAACCAACTCAAAATCGTTCTCGACGAACAACTCAAACTCGAAGGCCTCACGCCTGCCCCCGCCCAGCCCAAAGAGCCTCGCGTCCGCCCCTTGGCCCCGCGCGACGCCATGGACGATTTCCCTCTCCTCTCAGACGAACAAATCAATCTCATCCGCGTCTTCGAGGTCGATCTCAAAGACCCGCCGCGCATGATCATCCCCCGCGCCGCCGTCGAACAGTTCATGACCAAATACGCCGGCCAACTCGTCCAAGGCCGGGGCCAAGTCCCAACCACGCCCGAAGGCCGCGAGCAGTTCCTCCGCCAAAAGCCCGCCGAAATCCTCGCCTGGTTCTTCGATCTCCGCGCCCGCGAGTTCTACGAACGCGTCGAAGTGCAAGAAAACCCCCGCGGCATGCGTCAATTCATCGATGATGTCCACCGCACTTGGCTCATCAACGCCTGCTCCACCACCAAATGCCATGGCGGCGAAGAAGCCGGCCGCCTCTTCCTCTACACCCGCAAACCCAACAACGCCCGCTCCGCCTACACCAACTTCCTCATCTTGGACCGCTTCCGCACCACCGAAGGCGGCGGCCTCATCGACTACGCCGAACCAGGCCGCAGCCCCCTCCTCCACATGGGCCTGCCCCGCAACAAAGCCCTCTTCAAACACCCCGAAGTTGGCGGCCTCGGCCGCGTCTGGAAGCCCACCTTCGACAGCGAAGACGACCCCAAATTCCGCGCCGCCGTCTCATGGATCCAATCCATGTACGAAAATCGCTCGGGCTACCCCATCGAATACACCCCGCCCGTCCCCGGCCCGCTGCAAACCGCCCCAGGCGACCGCAACCCCAAGCTCGCCGACCCGTCCGCCGACCCGTCCAAGGACGCGCCCAAGCCCACACCCCCTCCCCAGCCCCGTTGACTCGGTCCTACAGTCGCGACCCCAGCCGTAACCGCGTCTCACCGCGCGCGTGACGAGCGTGACAACCGAGTTACCTTGCCATTATCCATTGGTCAGACCCCTGACCCCTCAGTGTGCGTAGAGAAGGATTGCCATGATCAACCTCCGTCCCACGATCGCCCTCACCCTCTGCGTCGGCACCGTCCTTTCGCTCGCCGCTTGCGACGAATCCCCCTCCGCCCGTGCCATCAAAGACGCCGCCAACCAGGTGCAAGCCTCGGGCATCAACTCCGACTCCGCCACCAACCTCGCTGCCGACGCCAAAAAGGCCACCAGTGGCCTGGGCCAAATCGCCCAAGGCGAAGGCGGCGAGTCCCTCAGCGCAGTCCTGCTCACCGCCCAAGCTGACCTCGCCCAAGCCGAGTCCGAAGCCAGCAAAATTCCCGAAGCCGAAGGCCTCATCCGCCGCAACCTCGCCCTCCTCACTGAGCGCACCAGCCAATGGGCCAACTTCAACGCAGTCGGCACCGCCGCGGCCGGCTTTGACCCCAGCCGCGACATGTCCTCCTTCGAAGCCCAGAAGCGCGACCGCCAAAAAGACCTCGCCGAGTGGACCGCCAAGCGCGACCAGCTTCAAGCCCAGCTCACCGACCTCGAGTCGCGCAGCACAACCGAAATCGAAGCCAGCAAAGGCTTCTTCAAGCAAGCCAGTGATCTCATGCAGCGCGTCAGCAGCGTGAGCGCTCGCGACGGTGTGCCGCTCGTCGAGCAAGCCGCGGCGCTCCGCAAGCAAGGCGACATGCGCCGCCTCGCAGGCGAACAACTCCAGGCCGAAATCGACGCCGTGCGCCCCGCCCTCGCCGAAGCCAGCGTCATGGCCAACCAGTTCAATAGCCAAATCACCGCCCTCAACACCGCCGTGGGCGAACTCAACACGCGCAAGGCCGAAAGCCAATCAACCAACACACAAGCCCAGGCCGACGCCGGCCGCATCGCGGGCGAAATCGACACCCTCGTCGCAGAACTCATGAAGGCTCACGACGAAACCTATCTCCCCGCCTTCACCAAAGCCACCAGCGGCTTTACCAAAGTCGTCACCGGCGCACGCAAGGCCCAGACCGACCAACCCAGCGGCACCGCCGCCAGCGCAGGCCGCGTCACCGCTGGCTCCGCTCAGCTCTCCCTCGCAGGCCTCCACTACGGCCGCGCCCAGCTCCTCGATGGCATGATCGGCACCCTCCGCGTCCTCAGCAACTCCAGCCCCGCCCTGCCGCAAAAAGCTGATTACGAAAGCCGCATCACCGCACTCACCGAACTCCTCAAGACCAGCGTCGAAGAATCCAGCAAAGCCCTGCAAGATGCGCAAAACAGCATGAACGGCGTGCAAGGCGCCAACCGCGAACGCATGCAGCAACTCAGCGAACTTGTCGGCAAGCTCGACAAAGTCGTCAAGGGCGAAGCTCTCGACCTCTCAGGCAAAGCCCCGCCGCCCAAGCTCGATGCGGACGGCGTGCCGGTCGCTGCCAAGCAACTCATCGGCAAGATGATCCAACTCGCCAAGGACAAGGACTACGCCGGTTCAGCCGCGCTGATGCACTCGGCTACAGAAGACGGCAAGAAGATGATCGCCGCGCAAGCCAAAGTGAGCGAAGCGATGGCCAAGTTCGACAGCGCACTCAAAGCCAAGTTCAACGAAGACCTTGCCGCTGCCCTCGAGAAAACGCCCCAAGGCGCGATGATGGGCCAGATGCTCAAGGCAGGCGACATGAGCGCGATGGACCCCGCATCCGTCACCTACGCCATGCGAGGCGACACCGTCATGGTCAGCCTCCCCGGCTCGCCCATGCCGATGGAAGTCACGCAAGTCGAAGGCGAATGGAAAATGTCCCTGGGCCAAGCCGAAGCCATGGCCAGCATGATGCTCCCCATGATGGACAAGATGAGCACCAGCGCCGACGAACTCGCGGGTAAAGTCGAAGCCGGCGAATTCGCTGATTCCGCCGCCGCTGCCAACGCATTCCTCAAAGCAATCATGGCAGGCATGCCCGGCATGGGCGGCGGCTGAGTTCCTCGTCTGGCGAGTTCGTCGTCTCTCGAAGCTGACAAATCAAAAATCTGCATCCCAGTGACCGCGGTTGTGCGCCAACTTGCGGTCACTCTTCTTTTTGCCCCTTCCCTTCGCACCACTTTTCCCGTATACATATGCATGTCTTTGGTGCCCCGCGTTTGTAACGCGGGCTGCCGCTTCTACATCTTCTACACCTGCTTGGCTCAAAGTTTCGTCACACATCTGTTTCAACCGGGAGGGGAATCATGCAACTGAATTCATACGACAACGACCTGCTCGCACTCTTTCTCAAACACAACGGCGACTGCTCAGTCGTCGCCTACGAGCGCGACCTCACGTTCTGGCAAATCTTTCACTGGAGCCGCCAGCCGCATATTGCGCAAGCAATCAGCGATGCCAAAACACTGTCGCAAGCAAACGCACAAGCTTTCGTACAAGCCGCCGCGTGCAAACCCGCGCAATCGCAACCAGCGGCCAAACCCGCGCGCCACGCGTTAGCCCGCCGCCCGCGCCATGTTTCGCTACACTCGCGCATGCACCTTCGCCTCAGCGCATTTGCGCTTCTGCTCGCTGCGTCATCCGCGCTCGCTCAAGTCGCCGTCAAAGCCGGCACGCTCTACACCATGGCCGGTGAGCCGCAGAAAAACGTGGTCGTCGTTATGGAGGGCGGCAAAATCGCCGCCATTGGCCCCGCCGCAACCACGAAAATCCCCGAAGGCTACGAAGTGCTCGAAGCACCCATCGTCACGCCGGGACTCATCGACGCACGCTGCACCGTTGGCGTCAGCGGCATCGCAAATCAAAAACAAGACCAGGACCAACTCGAAACCAGCGCGCCCATGCAGCCCGAGCTGCGCGCAATCGACGCCTACAACCCGCTCGACCCGCTCGTCGCATACCTGCGCAGCTACGGCATCACCACTGTCAACACAGGCCACGCGCCAGGTGAACTCATCAGCGGCCAAACCGCGATCTTCAAAACCGCAGGCAACACCGTGGAAGAATCGGTCGTCGTGAGCGAAGCCATGGTCGCCGCGACCATCGGCCCCGGTGCAAATCGCCCCGGCGGCGCACCCGGCACGCGCGCAAAAACAATCGCAATGCTGCGCGATCAACTGCTCAAAGCGCAGGAGTATCAACGCAAACTGACCGAGTTTGTAGACAAACTGCCCACAGAGAACGCCTCTGACGCCAAACCAGAAGACAAAAAGCCCCCCACGCGCGACCTGCGACTCGAAACCCTCGTGCGAGTCTTGAAAGGTGAGCTGCCGCTGCTCGTCACCGCGCACCGCTCGCAAGATATCCAAGCCGTGCTGCGCATCGCCAAAGAGTTCAACATCCGCGTGATCCTCGACGGTGCCGCCGAGAGCTACATGCTGCTGGACGAAATCAAAGCCGCGAACATCGAGGTGATCGTTCACCCAACCATGGCCCGCGGCTATGGCGAAATGGAAAACAAAAGCGCGGAAACCGCCAAGAAGCTGCAAGACGCCGGCATTCGCGTCGCCATCCAGGGCGGCTTCGAGGATTACGTCCCCAAAGCCCGCGTGGTCTTGTTCGAGGCAGGCGTCGCCGCAGGCCAAGGCAACATGGGCATGCAAAATGCGCTACGCGCCGTGACCATTGACGCCGCGAAGATTCTCCGCATCGACAATCGCGTCGGCAGCGTCGAACTCGGCAAAGACGGCGATCTCGCGTTGTACGACGGAGACCCGCTCGAATACGCGTCGCACTGCGTGGGTGTTGTGATTGACGGAAAAGTTGTCAGCCGCGACAAGCGATAGCTATTCGTCATCCCAGTTGCGGCCGTACTCAAAGCTCTCGCGCCGCAAGCCCACATTCAGCACAAGCCCCGCGATCAGCCATTGCAAAAGCATGCTGCTGCCGCCGTGACTCACGTATGGCAGCGTGATGCCGATGATGGGCAAGAGTCCAAGGTTCATTCCCAGGTTGATCATGACCTGCGCGAACAGGAAACCGCACGCGCCCACGCACATGAGCCGGCCAAACGGCTCGTTGCACGCCGCGGCGGTCCATAGCGCGCCGAGCATCCAGAGTGCAAACAGCGCGAGCACGACCACGCCGCCCAGCAAGCCGAATCGCGTGACGATGGGCGAAAAAACCATGTCGTTGTGACGCTCAGGCAGCGCGTTGAAGCGCTGCAGCGCGCGGGCGTGTTCATCGCTGGTGCCGGCGATACGACCCGCGCCGATCAATCGCTGTGCCGTGAGGCCCTGCATGTTGATGCCCAGTTCATCGGCCCGGCTGCGCTCGCTGTCTTCGCTGGTCCAGTGTGAAACCAGACCGACGATGCGTTGCTTTTGGTGCGGCTTGAGCAGCGGATACGCGGCAGGTGCGGCGAGAATGGCGATGGTGATGACGATGACCAGATGCTTGAGCTTTGCACCAGCGGCGATGAGCACAAAGAAAAGCGCGGGGATGAACAGCAGCGCGGTGCCGAGGTCGGGCTGCAACATGATGAGGCCCACGGGTATCGCCGTGATGATGGCGGGCGGCAAGAGGCCCTTCATGGTGCGGTGATTGCGGCGGTATCGCAAGTACCACGCGAGTACGACGATGTACACGAGCTTGACGAGTTCGCTGGGTTGAAAGTCCATCGGTCCCAGATCGATCCAACTTCGCGCGCCGCCTCGCGGGCGCACGATGCTGCTGGGAATGAACGGGATGAGCAAGAACAAAAGCAACACCAGCACGCCCGCCGCGGCGGCCCACGACCAAGGACCAAACTTGCGATAATGCGGCAGCGCGACGATGGCGCATGCGATGCAGCCCGCGACAACATACAGCACTTGACGCGAGGCGATGGGGCCAAGCGATTTGGTGGGATCGAGCGTTTCGGCAACGTCGATGGCGGCGATGCTGATGATGCTGAGCAGCAAACTCGCGAGAATGACCAACCACGCCGAGCCGCCACGCGAGAGCAAGTTCACGAACGAGCGCGTGGCTCGAGTGATGGGGTTGGCGGTGGAGTTGGAATACAGGTAAGACATGGGGAGCGGAGAACGGGGAGCGGGGTGTTTGGTGACTAGTTAGTGAAGTAGCCTTCGATGCTTAAGGCGGTGATGACTTGGTTGATGATGGGGCCGCTGACTTTGGCGCCGCTGCCGGCGTATTCCATAATGGTGGCGATGGCATATTGGGGTTTGTCGCGGCCTACGAGGACGACGAACCAGCTATGGTCGCCTGCGCGGGCGATTGCGCGTTCGGCAGGGCCTTCGCCATCGGGATCGATGAGCAAATCGGACGCTGTTGCGGTGCCGGTTTTGCCCCAGACTTTGACGTTGGGTGGTAGCGAGAAAATTGGTTCGCGGCCGAGGTCAACGCCTAGGTGATGGCCTGTGCCGTTGGAGTTGTTGACGGAGTAGTCCAGGCCTGCGAGTGCTTCGGCGACGGCGGCGGGAGCGAGATTCATCATGTAATCGGGCGGCGTTTGTGCGCCGACGATGAGGCGCGGGGCTTTCCACAGGCCGCCTCGCGCGATGGTGGCGTACGCGTTGGCGGCGTGCATGGGGGTCCACGTGACGGGGCCTTGGCCGATGCCCATGAGGCGCGCGTCGGAGATCGTGAGTGGGTCTTTTGCGCCCAGTTGGCCTGAGGCTTCGTAGCCGGCACCCATGCTGAAGGTACTGCGCACGCCGAAGTCGCGATAGACTTTTTCGATGCCTTGCGTGCCCAGGCGATCACCCATTTCGTAGAAGAAGATGTTGCAACTCACGCCGATGGCTTCGATGGCATTGAGGGCGTGGCCGAACTTCGCACTGTGCGTTGTCCCGAATCGTTTGAAGATGAGGCAGCGGAGGATGTTGGGATTGTTTTCGAGGAAGTAGCCGTTGCAGGCGATGCGTTCATCGAGCGTGACTTTGCCTTGCATGTTGGCTTCGACGAAGATCATGGGCTTGACGATGGAGCCCGGCGGATATTCTGCGGCGATCGTGCGATTGAGGAAAGGCGTGTTGATGGCGTCTTGGTAAATCGACGCGGGGTTGTCGGCGAGTTGTTGGCGCGAGAATGTTGGCGAACTGACGGACGCGAGCACTTCGCCTGTTGCGATATCGAGCACGACGACCGCGCCGTTGAGGCGCGTGCCGTGGCTCATGGGCGGGACGCCTTCGCGGTCGGTCGTGAGTGTGCCGTGCCAGGGTTGCACGACGGCGAGGCCGGCTTGCTGGGTGAGCAGTGCTTGCACGCGGGCTTGCAGCATGATGTCGAGGGTGAGTTGCACGTCGCGGCCTGCTTGCGCATCGAGCATGGTGCGCTCGCCTGTGTCAAGCTGCACGCGCGAGAGGCCTCGAAGGCCGCGGAGGACATTTTCTTGCGAAGATTCGACGCCCGCTTCGCCCACGTTGTCGCCTTCGCGATATGCGCCGCGGTCGCTGCCGTCGGCGGTGAGGGCTTGCTGCGCGAAGGCGGGGAACTGCTGCAGGAACTGGGCGCGGCGGGTGGTATCGCCTGGAATGATGCGATTTTCGCGGGTTTCGTCGGGGTAAATCTGATCGCGGAGGCGACCAAGCAGGTGACAAGCAACGCCTTCGACGGTGACTTGCAAGGTGCCGGTGCGCAGCGGGGTGGGGAAGGTTGCGGTGTCGACGTCGATGGTCATGACGTCCATGGGATAGTCGCGCAGGCCACTATCGAGGACGACCAGGCCCGGCATGGCGGGGACGATTTCGACGCGGTCGCTGGGGAGGCTCCACTTGGCGAAGGACTGTTCGGTGTCGATGTCAGAGCCGGGTTCGAGCAGTTGGAGTTCGACAGTTTGCGAGGCGAGGCTTTGGCAGGCGAAGCCCACGGCATCGCTCACTTGCTCGGCGATGCGGTGCGGGCGCTTCATTTCGAGGATGGGTTCGCTGGCGGCGCGGCGGAGTTTCTTTTGATCGGTTTCGCTGAGCTCGTCGCCTCGCTGGTTGGCGCGGGTGACTTCATCGGTGATGCGGCGGTCGGTGACCATGCGCTGGCGCGACTGGACTTTGCGGGCGGCGTCCATGGCGCGCTCGGCGAGTTCTTGGCGCGAAATGCCGAGGGTGTCGGCGAGATTTTGCCAGGCGCGTTCTTCGTGCTGTTGATAGATGCGCTCGACGTGCGCGGTGAGTTCGTCGCGTTCGGCGGGACTCATGTCGCCCCACTTGACGCCTGCGAGGCGGCGGGCGGCGCGCTGGCTTTCGGTTTGCGCCCACTTGCCGGCGAGGACGTTGTATTGCACGGCGACGGCGTAACTGGGGCGATCTTGGGCGAGGACGCGGCCTTTGCGATCGAGGATTTTGCCGCGGACGGTGGAGAGCCACTGCTCGCGCACGAGGCGAGCATCGGCCTGGCGGCGGAGGTCAGAACCTTTGGCGAGCGTGAGAATGCTGAGGCGTGCGGTGAGGGCGCAGAGGCCCAGGCCAGCAATGGCCGCGAGCAGCAGGAGTCGCTGCGAGGGAGAGGTTTGGAGATTGACGCTCACGAGGTTCCACCTCTTGGGTTGTGCGCATCCGTGCGCAGGTGGACGATGGTATGAAGCGAGGCGATGGAAGTTGGAGCGAGTGTGGAAATATGCGGGGTTTTTGGGCACCTACGATGGTGTACACATGGCAAAAGATAGAGAGTCTCTGCAAGTCAAGTCTGAACGGGCGGTGGTGGCGGCGGTGCGGTTGCCTGATTCCACGTTTGATCCGCGTGATCCCTTTGGCGAACTGCGGTCGCTTGCTGAGCAGGCGGGGGCGGTGGTTGTGGGTGAAGTTTCGCAGCGGCTGGAGAAGCCGGTTGCGGGGACGTACATGGGCAAGGGGAAGGTGGATGAGCTGAAGGCGATGTGTGAGGAGCTGGAGGCTTCGACGATTATCTTCGATCATGATTTGTCGCCCAGGCAGATTGGGGCGATTGAGAAGGTGACGCTGCGAAAGGTGATTGATCGCAGCGAATTGATTCTGGATATCTTCGCGAATCGTGCGGCGACGACGGAAGCGAAGCTGCAGGTTGAGCTGGCGCAGCTGGAATACACATATCCGCGACTGAAGGCGATGTGGAACCACTTGGAGCGCATCAGCGGCGGCGTGGGCAGTCGCGGGCCTGGTGAAATGCAGCTTGAAATCGACCGGCGGCTCGTGAGTGATCGCAAGGTTGCGCTGCGGCGCGAGCTTGAGGGCATTCAGGCTCGGCGGCGGCGCGAGGTGTATGCGCGCAAGCAAGAGCACTTCACGGTTGGACTTGTTGGTTATACCAACGCGGGCAAGAGCACGTTGTTCAATACGCTGACGGCGGGCGGGGCGTATGCGGATGATCGGCTGTTTGCGACGCTGACCACTCGCACGCGCGAGTGGAAACTTTCAACCAGTGAAGGTCAGCAGGCTCTGAGCGTGATGCTTTCGGACACGGTTGGATTTGTGCGGGACATTCCGACGCACCTGGTCGCGAGTTTCAAGGCGACGCTTGAGGAAGCCACGCACGCGGATGTGCTGCTGATCATGCTGGATGTTTCGGACCCAGCGGCGGAGATTCAGTACAACACGGTGCAGCGCGTGCTGGATGAACTGATGGACGAAGTGGCGAAGAGCCAGCACGAGGAAGATCGCACGTGGGAAGCGCCCAAGCGCGTGCTGCTGCTGAACAAGGTTGATCGGCTGAAGGACAATCGCGAGTTGCTGGTGTGGCAGCAGCGCGTGCCGAGCGCGATTGCGATCTGTGCGTTGCCGCAGGAAGCGAAAGCGGGCGGCAAGGTGCACGAAAGCAAGCCGCCTATGGGGCAAGTCGAACTGACGGAACTCATTCGCGCGGCGGCGCAGGGGGGCGTGGAGACGTTTGATGTGACGGTGCCGCTTGCTGATGCGAAGACGATCAACATGATCGAGCGGCAGGCGGAAGTGGTGTCGCGCGAGTACGCGATGGACGCGACGCCGCCGACGGTGACGCTGCGGGCCAAGATTGGTCGGCGACAACTGGCGGCGATTCGCAGCGCGGGCGCGACGATAGCGGCCGCGACGCTGGATGGGAAGCAGGTGAAGCTCGCGGGGCGGCGGAGGAATCCGGATGAGGTGGAGACGTGGGGGCGGTGAGGGGGTGGTTGTCTCGCGCGTTGAGGCTTGGCGTCAAACGTGACGGCGCATCGGTTTGATTGACGCACACGTTGATGTACGCGTGAACTTGTGCTGTCCTCATCGCGACGTGGTACACTCGTCCCCATGTATGACTGGCATGATCGTTACGTGGTCACGCGCGACAGGTTTGTGCCGTGGATCGAGCAGACAAAGCCCCTTGCTGGCTGCGATGTGCTTGAATTTGGGTGTGGCACAGGCAGCGTGGGCCTTGCGCTCGCCCAAAGTGCTCGCAGCGTGTATGGCATAGATATCGAAGACGGCTCGGTGAGCGTCGCCCGTCGCAAGCAGACCGAACTCAAGATCGAAAACGCGCAGTTCCACGCCGCGCCGGGCGAAGACATTCTCCGCGTGGTCGATAAATTTCCTGACGGCATTGACGTCTTCATGCTCTACGCCGTCCTCGAACATATGACGACGCAGGAGCGCATCGATGTGCTTCGCGTCGCCCGCGAACACCTCAAGCCCGACGGCATCATCGTGATCTGCGAAAGTCCCAACCGCCTCACCTGGGGCGACTATCACACCAGCAACATGCCCTTCAACTTGCAGTTGCCGCCCGACATGGCAACACGCTTCTACCCGCTCACACCGCGCGAGTTCTACACCGATGCCATGAACAAGGCCCGTGACCAAGGCCCGGACGCTCTGGCCGAAGCGCTTGTACGCCTGGGTCGAGGCGTCAGTCACCACGAGTTCGTCCTCGCTCTCGCCAACGACACCGACAGCGGCGTGGATAGCATCGTCGCTGCCAACTATGACCCGCTGCTGCTGCCAGCACGCCTCGTGATGCGCGATGAACTTCACCTGGGCCGCTTCTTCGCCGCCAACGCGGGCAGCTTCCCGATGTTCATCCCGCCCTGCTTCATGCGGTATTACATCGATTGCATCATGACCAAATCGCCGGGTTTGCGCGAGCGCCGCTTCATGATGCCTTGGCTTTGGGAAACCGCGACGAGTCAAGGCATCGGTTACACGCGTTGGGACACGCTGACTTTTCTGGGGAACGATTCGGTGCTTGCTTGCCGACTGCCCGCAGCAACACGCCGCGCAGTCTTCGGCATCGAGGGCTTGGCGAGCGATCAATACATGGCGTTCACCAACGGCCTTCAACAACGGTTGGAACGCCACCTGCCACCTTTTGCGGGCCAACCCACGGCTTACCTCGACATCCACTTTGAACAGCCCTCGGACACGATCTTCATGCAAGCACCTGCGGGTTGCAACGTCAGCTTCATGGGTTACGAACATGTCATTCCGATTTGATCCATCGGGCCGCGTGACTGGGGAACTGGCGGTGGCGATGCTGGATGGGAAGCAGGTGAAGATCGCGGCGCGGCGGAGGAATCCGGATGAGGTGGAGACATGGGGGAGGTGAGACTGTCGCGATTGTGCTTGGAGTAGCCTCAGCTCAGCACTTGATACACAATCAACGCCGCGACATAGGCGATGCCGCACATCCAGATTAGTTGCAGGGCGGCCCATTTGAGGCCTGCACTCCCACCACCGGATTCTTTGGCGGTGACGGCGAGGGTGGGGAGGCATTGCATGGCGAGGACGAAGTAGACCAGCAAGCTCCAACTGACGGCGGGGGTGAAGATGGGGGTGACGCCGTCGGCGCGCGTCGCGGTGGCGATGCGTTGCATGGCGGTTTCGCTTTCGGCGTCGTCGCTGCCTGTGGTGATGACGGCCATGGTGCTAGCGAAGACTTCGCGGGCGGCGAAGCTGGCGAGGACGCCTATGGAGAGTTGCCAGTCGTAGCCGAGTGGGGCGAAGACGGGTTGGATGGTTTTGCCGATGCGGCCTAGGAAGCTGTTGGATGTGACTTCGCGACCGTAGATTGCGTCGGCTTCGCGGCGCAGGAGCATACTGAGGTGCGATGGCTGCTCGCCGCGACCCTTCAACTCTCCGTGTAGTGGCCCGAACGTTTGGTTGCGGGCATCGAAGGCTGTGATGGTTCCGGCATCGAGTTGGTCGGCGACCTCGTGGTACTGTTGAGCCTTCGCCGGCGTGGGCAATTTGGGATAACTGCTGAGCCACCAGAGGACGATGCAAATCGCCAGGATCATGGTGCCGGCTTTTTTCGTGAACATCAGGCCGCGGTCCCAGGTGGTCATGAGGGCGGTTTTGATGCTGGGCATTTTGTAGGTGGGAAGTTCCAAGGCCATGGCGCGGGCTTTGCCTTTGAGGATGGTCCGGCGGGCGATGAGTGCGCTGAACATGCCGGCGGCGGCACCCAGGGCGTAGCAGCCGATGAATGCAAGGGCTTGCATGGCGGGCTTGCCTGGGAAGAGCAGCGTGGTGAGCAGGACGTAGACGGGGATGCGCGCGGAGCAACTCATGAAGGGCGCGACGAGAATGGCGGCGAGGCGTTCTTTGGTGTCGGGGATTGCGCGCGTGGCCATGATGCCGGGCAGGGCGCAGGCGTGGCTGCTGAGAAGCGGGACGAAGGCGTAGCCGCTGAGGCCGAAGGGGCGCATGAAACGATCAACCAGGAATGCGGCGCGGGCGAAGTAGCCGGTGTCTTCGAGCAGGCTGATGAGGAAGAAGAGGAGCATGATTTGCGGCAGGAAGACGAGGGTGCTGCCTACGCCCGCGATGACGCCGCTGGTGATGAAATCGGTGAGGATGCCGGGCGGGAGTTTGGCTTGGAGCCAGGTGGTGAGTGAGCCGAAGATGGTCTCGATGAGGCCCATGGGGATGGCGGCGAGGCTGAAGATGCTGTAGAACAAGCCGAACATGACGGCGGCGAAGAAGGCAAGGCCCAGCACGGGATGCGTGAGGACACGGTCGATGCGATCGGTGCGCTGGCTGGCTTTGGCGGCTTGGGTTGTGTCGCGCTTGCCGGCGTGGGCGCGCGTGCGGGCCATGGCGGCGACGAAGGTTTGGCTGGCCCAGGCTTCGACGCCTTCTTGCGTGTTGGGGGGCGTGCGATTGTTGAGAGGGACGTGGCTCTTTTGTTTGCAGAGATCATCGAGGCCTTCACCGGTTCGTCCACTGACAGCGACGACGGGACAGCCGAGTTCTTGGGCGAGCTGGGCGGGATCGACGGCGACGCCGCGTTTGCGCGCGAGGTCGATCATGTTGAGGGCGATGATGGTGGGAAGCCTGCGGCGGAGGACTTCGCCCACGAGGACGAGGTTGCGTTCGAGGTTGGTGGCATCGACGACGACGCAGACGGTGTCAGGCGCGGCTTGGATCATTCCGGGCGCGGCGAGCGAGCCGGCGAGGACGCGGCGGGCGATTTCGGATTCGCTCAGGTCGAGCTCGAGGGAATAGATGCCCGGGAGGTCGATGAGATCGATTGATTGGGAGGTGTGGCGCAGGCGGCCGACGCGAGCTTCTTGGGTGGTGCCTGGGAAGTTGCCGGTTTTGTGGCGCAGGCCGCAGAGAGCGTTGAAGAGCGTGGTTTTGCCGGTGTTGGGATTACCGACGAGGGCGACGCGCGTGGGGATTTGCGGAGCGGCGGGCGGGTGCTCAGGTTCGTGCGTGGCCGTGGTCATGATGTTGGCAATGGGCGAGATGAGTTAGCGAGGCAGTTCGACCATGACGTGCTGGGCGAGTTCGCGCGAGAGGCCGATGCGGCAGGAGCAACTGCCGGCGAGGGAGGCGTCATCTTGGCAGCAGGCGCTGTCGTCGGAGGCTCCGCTGAGAACTTCAACGATGCAGGGCTGGCCGGCGCGGCAGACGCGAACGTGGGCCGAGGGGCGAAGGCCCAGAGCGCGGACGTAGGCGGCGTCATCGGTGGGCATGGAAGTCATGGCGGCGCAGACGACGGCGGTTTGGCCTTCGCGCAGGGAGGTCAGGGCGACGCTTTTTTGTTGGCAGTGGCCGGGGGGGCAGTCGCAGTTGGTGTGGTTGGGGGTGGCAGCGTTGTTGGAGTTGTTGGACAAAGGGGGGGCCTCCGAGGGGGATGAGGAGGAGAGGCGGGGGATTGTAGACAAGCGTATCCGTTGAAGGGTTGTGGGAATTGGACTTGGTGGTACTTGCGACTGAGTCGCAATAACGATAGCGGGGTGGAGGCGGCGAGCAACAATTGTTTTGGAATTTTGAAGAATTCGGATCGCGGCGAATGAAGCCAGCCCCCACTGTCCCCCACTGCTTGCCGAACAATTCTCGGGCGTCTTGGGGAGTTGGACGAACTGCGGCGGGGGCGCATCCGATAGGATTGGGCATGACTCAGGCCAATTCGGTTCGGCTGCCGGAGCAAGACGCGCAGCTTTATTTGCACCCACAGACGCTGGCGAGGCTGGGGAGTTTTGAGCTGCGGGCGAAGATGATTGTTGAGGGGTTTTCGTCGGGGTCGCATGCCAGCCCGTATCAGGGGTTGTCGGTGGAGTTCGCGCAGCATCGGCCTTATGTGGCGGGTGATGATTTGCGGCACTTGGACTGGAAGGTGTACGGACGGACGGATCGGCTGTACTTGAAGCAGCACCAGCAAGAGACGACGCTGGACTTGCAGATATTGGTGGACAGTTCGGGGTCGATGAGCTTTGGCAGCCGGACCTTTGCCGATGCGAGTGGCGCGGGGCGCGATACATCTATTGATGGGCGGATGAACTGGAGCAAGTTTGACCATGCGACCGCGCTGGCGGCGGCGCTGGCGTACATCACGCTGCGGCAAGGCGACCGCGTGGGTGTGGTGGTGCATGCGGATGAAGTTCGCGGGCAGGTGAAGCGGTCGAGCAGTCAGGGGACGTGGCGGCAGATTGTGGGCGTGCTGAGTACGCATCCGGTGGAGGCGAGTAATCGCAACCGCAAGGGGGACTTGAAGCGGGTGATTGATCAGGTGTTGGGGAAGACGACCAATCGGTGTTTGGTTGCGCTGATTACGGATGCGTTTTATGAGATTGAAGATGTGCGTGATGCGCTGGCGCGGCTGAAGTTCGCCGGGCACGATGTGATGATCTTTCAGGTGCTCGATAAAGCAGAAGAAGAGTTTGCGTTTGATGACGCGGCGCCGTTTGAAGGGTTGGAAGGTGAAGCAACGCTGCGGATTGATCCGCGTGCGCTGCGGAAGGCGTATATCGAGGCGATGCGGGCGCACAATGCCGAGCTTGACCGGATTTCACGCGGGCTGGGATTTGACTATCACAAGGTGAGTACGCATGAGTTTTTGGGGCCGACGTTGGCGGCGTTTATTGCGAAACGCAACGCGATGATCAGAGGAGGTAAGTGAGGAAGAGAGTGCCTGAGTGCGAAGTGCCTGAGTGCGGGGTGGGATTCAAGGCGCGTCGTGGTCACGGGTTGGGTGTGGTTGCGTAGATAGGTTCTCGCATTCATTGATGGCTGGGTAGTTGATCATCTATGAGCTTTCTGAATCCCATTCTCCTTGCGGTTGGACTCGCGTGCGTGGCGGCGCCGATCATCATACATATTTTGATGCGGCGGAAGCGGCAGCCGATTGCTTGGGGGGCGATGCAGTTTTTGTTGCAGGCGTATCAGCAGCAGCGAAGGCGGTTGCGGCTGGAGCAGGTGCTGCTGTTGGCGGCGAGGTGTTTGATCATTGCATTGCTCGCGCTTGCGCTGGGTAAGCCGGTGATTGGGGCGATTCGCGAAGGGTTTGCTTCGCCATCTCGCACGTTGTATGTGGTGTTGGATAACGGTTTGACGCAGCAGATTGCGGTGCCTGGCGCGGCAGTTAGTGCGACTGGCGATGCGAGCAGTTCGTTTGCGATGGCCAAGGCGCGGGCGATTGAAGCGATCAATCAACTTGATATGCAGCGCGGGGATCAGGCGGGGTTGATTGTTGCGGCGGGGCCTGCGCAGGGGCTTGTGATTCCGGCGGCGAGTGATTTAGCGCAGGTGCGGCGCGTGCTGGAGCAGGTTGAAGCGACAGACAGTGCGACGGACTTGCCAGCGGCGATGGAAGTTGCTCGCGCGGCGATTGCGAGTGAGCGCACGCAAGGAGATGGCGGCGGGACGGATGCGATTGTTTATGTTGCGAGTGATCTGCGCGTGGGCAGTGCGAACTTGAGCAAGCCTTTGCCTGCGCTGGCGACGGACCCGCGGGCTGAGCCGGTGAGGATCATCGCGATGGCGCCTGCGAGCAGCGGGATTGACAATGTGAGTGTGCGCGCGGTTTCGCCGCTAAGGCCCTTGGTGCTGGCGAGCAAAGATGGCGGCGGACCTGATGCGGGACTGATTGCGGTGCGGGTGGATTTGGCGAGGGCGGGGCCTAGCGTGAATTCGCCTAGCATTTCGCAGGTTTCGGTCTGGGCGGCGGCGGCGGGGGCGATTGCGAGTGCATCGCCCAGCGAGAGTGCGCAGCGCGTGAGTGTGAACTGGACCAGTGGGCAAACGACGGCGAGCGTGACGGTGAGTTTGGCGATGCCGGCGGCGCCGAGCGGTGATGTGTTGCTGGTTGCAAGGTGTGATGCAGATGCGATTGCGGGCGACAACATTGCGGCGGCGCCGATTACGCTGCGCGCGGGTGTGAATGTGGTGGTGGTGGGAACGTTGTCGGCGGCGGGGAACAAGATTGATAGTTTTTCGCCCGCGGACTGGTTTACGTTGGCATTGGCACCGGCGCAGGCGCAGGCGTGGCAGCGGCTGAGTGGTGAACTGCGCGTGAGCAACGTGGAATCGCGCGAACTGCTTGGCGTGGCGGCAGAGCAACTGCCGGTGAGTGTGCGCGAGGCGGATGTGATCATTGTGACGCAGCCGCATGAGTTGGATGATGGGGCGTGGCGGGCGCTGCGGGCGGCGAGCAATCGCGGTGTGATGCTGATGGTTACTCCCAGTGATGGCGAGCAGACACAGTTGTGGGCGGACAACTTGACGGAGACGCTAGGGACTGGCTGGAAGCTGTCGCGCGAGGCAAGCGTGGTTGGCGCGAGCGGTGACGGGGGCGGGGCGGCGATTGCGGGGACGACCAGCGCGAGCGCGAATGATGATTTGCTGGGGATTTTGCGGCCTGAATTGCCGGATTTGCTGAGGCCTGTGCGCGTGCAGCGGCTGCTGAGTGTGGTTGAGGGAAGCACGGCGGGGCAGGTTTTGCTTTCGTTGGAAGATGCGAGTGGGAGCGGGTCTGCGTCACGGCCAGTGGTGATGGCGACGCGGGCGAAGTTTGAGCGTGGTCAGCAAGCGGGGTGGGTGGTGGTGTGGTTGGTGCCGCCATCGCTTTCTTGGACTGATTTGCCGGCGAAGCCATTGATGGTGCCGCTGGTGCAAGAGCTGGTGAGGCAGGGTGTGGGCAAGAGTGTGCCGACGCGGGTGGGCGTGGCGGGGGTTGCGATTGCGGGGACGCGGGGCGGTGTGGAAGCGGCGAAGCAAGTGGTGTGGCGCGAGGAGGCGGCGGGGATTGATGCGCAATTGCTGGCGCTGGGGAGTGCAAATGCGACGGGTGCGAATGCGCGCGGTGTGCCGCAGGCGGCGGGGTTGTGGGCGATGCGCGACGCGGCGGGGCAACGCATTGCGACAGTTGCGGTGAATGCGGATACGAGCGCGAGTGATACGACGCCTGTTGACGCGGCGGCGGTAGAGAAATGGCTGAGCGCGACGGGGGCGAGCGTGGCGATGGTGGAAGCTGGCGCGAGCGGCGGAACGGGGAATGAGAATGCGCAGGTGTTGGGAAGTTCGCGGCAGCCGCCACCTATTTCGCTACCGTTGCTGATTGCGGCGGCGATTGTGGCGATGCTGGAGGCGCTGATGGCGAGGTGGTTTAGTCATGCGACGGTTGAGAAGGGCGCTCAAGGAGTGACGACATGAGCGGCGTTTTCAATTGGTTGTTTGGCACGCGCACGCTGGGGTTTGGTGATGCGGGCGTGGAGTTACAATTTGCGAGGCAGTGGCCTTTGTGGGCGTGGGTGCTGATTGCGCTGGCGGCGGCGGTGTTTGCGGGGCTGACGTATGTGCGGCTGAAGGGGAATGTGCGAGCGCGAACTGCGCTGGCGGTGCTGCGGACGCTTGCGCTGCTGGCGCTGGTGGCGATGATTGCGGGGCCGCAGCTAGTCAAGCAGAATGAACGCGTGGAGCAGGACTGGGTGGTGGTGATGGCGGATCGCAGTGCGTCGATGACGATTGCGGATGTACAGCCGGGTGCGAGCGGGGTGCGAGAGACGCGCGAGAGTCAGTTGCGCGAGGCGCTCACGAAGGGTGCGCCGATGTTGACGCAACTGCGGAGCGAGCGCAATGTGCTAGCGCTGGGGTTTGATGCGTCGACGTTTGATTTGGGGTGGAATGACAATGCGGTGAGCAAGGGTGAGCCGGCGTTTGCGCTTGCCGAGCCGGCGGGACAGCGGACGGCGCTGGGGACGAGCTTGGACGCGGCGCTGCGGCGCGTGGCGGCGAAGCCAGTGGCGGGGCTGGTGTTGATGACTGATGGGCGATCGTTTGATGCGCCATCGCGGGCTCTTGTGCAGCAGTTGCAGGAGCGACAGATTGCGGTGTATCCGGTTGCGCTGGGGAGTGTGAAGGCGATAGCGGATGTTGCGGTGTCGCGATTGGAGTCGCCGACGAGTGCGTTTGTGGGAGACATTGTGCCGGTGAGTGTGGATGTGGATGTGGCGGGCGCGAGCAGCGGCAATGTGCCGACGGGGAAGGTGCAGTTGGTGGATGCGAGCGGGCGCGTGCTGGATGAGAAGCCGCTGCCTGGGGCGGAGAAGCCGCGCGTGACGCTCAGCAGCAAGGCGGACGCGGCGGGGGCGACGAGTTGGCGGGTGAAGCTGGTGCTGGATCAGGAAGATTTGGCGACGGCGAACAACGAGCAGGCGGTTGCGGTGGAACTTGTGGATCGGCCGATTCGCGTGTTGTACATTGATGGATATCCGCGGTGGGAATATCGATATGTGAAAAACCTGCTGCTGCGCGAGCCGAGCGTGAAGAGCACGATGTTGCTTTTGGCCTCGGAAAAACGGTATATTCAGGAGGGGACGGATCGCATTGCGACGCTGCCTCGCACGCAGCAGGAGTGGGCGGCGTTTGATGTGGTGATTGTGGGTGATGTGCGCTCGGCCTTGTTTAGCGAAGAGCAATTGCAGAACTTGCGCTCGGTGGTTGCCGAGCGCGGCGTGGGGATTTTGTGGATTGGTGGCGAGAGCTTTACGCCTGGGTCGTGGGCAGCAACGCCTTTGGCGGACTTGGTGCCGTTTTCGTTTGGGAGTGATAGCGCGACGGGGATTTCGCGATTCAATGAGCCGGTGCTTATGAAGCCGGGTGCGGCGGCAAGCGGGTTTGGGGTTTTGCAATTGGCGGATGGTGCGGCGAATGACCAGACCTGGCCTGATGCGTTGAGCGATGCGAAGCTGGGGTGGCCCAAGTTGCAATGGGCGCAGCGCATTGAGCGCAGCCAGCTCAAGCCGGCGAGTGAAGTGATTGCGTTGGCGACGCCCACACTGGGTGATGCGAGCAAGTCGTATCCGCTGGTGATGACGATGCGATACGGGGCGGGGCGAAGTATTTATGTGGCGACGGATGAGACGTGGCGCTATCGATATGGGCGGGGCGAAGCGCTCACGGAGCGGTTTTGGGTGCCGCTGGTGCGGCTGCTTGCGCGCGGGAGTTTGGGGCGCAGTGGCAAGCCGGCGACGATTGAGGCTTCGCCCGCGACGCCTCTGGTGAATCAGCCGGTGCGGGTGACGCTACGGCTTTTGGATCAGGCGCTGATTGAGCGGCGGGCGGGTGAGGTGGAAGTAGGCGTGACGAAGAGTGGCGCGACGGGTGCGGGTGGTGGCACTGGCGCGAGCACGCGCATTGTGTTGCGGCCTGAGTCGGCGTCGATTGAGAATGCGAGCGTGGCGACGTATACGGGGTTGTGGGTTCCGGGTGAAGCGGGGGCGTTTGCGATTGCGCCGGCGGATGCACTCTTGGCGGGGCTGGAACTGAGCGCCAGTGTGAATGTGGTGCTGCCTGAGGATGAGTTGAGAAGGCCGCAGACCGACCATGCGGCGCTGGCGGAACTTGCACAAGCGACGGGTGGGCGGGTGCTGATGGTGGATGAGTTGGGGGATTTGCCGAAGATTCTGCCGAATCGAGAGGTTCGACTTTTGGGTACGCCTGAGGTGGAAACGCTGTGGGATAAGCCTGTTGCGTTGCTGCTTTTGCTGGTTTTGCTGAGCGGCGAATGGATTGGTCGGCGGTTGTTGCGATTGGCGTGATTGCGAATCGATCCGGTGGCGGCGGCGAACGTATGTTGTTTGGGTAATTGCACGGGCTTTGGGGCGTATGCAGAGGGCTGCGAAACGCGAGAAGGCTGGGCAATCTGGACGGTTTGCGTTTGGCGGGGCTGCGCTTGGTTCGATAGAGCTTGGGTCGATAGAGAAGGTACATTCGGATACGTACAAACATGTCGCACGAGCCGAACAATTCTGATTCGACGCAGGCCACGCAGACCACGCAGGCGATGCCCGCTGACGGCGCGGAGAGCAAGCCCACGGATGTGTCGTTGCTGGTTGCTGCGATTGGTCGGCTGCGCGGGGCGATACGGGCGCAGTTGGTTGTGTCGCGCGTGGGGCTCATTGTCGCGACGGTGCTCGGGGCGGCGCTGGTTTTGGGATTGCTTGACTATGTGTTGCGGTTGCCGCGTGAGTTGCGGGTGCTGATGTGGGTGGGCGGGGTGATGGGGCTGGCGTTTGTGTTTTACCGACGGGTGTTGCCGGCGGTGCGATTTTCGCCCAGTGATACGGACCTCGCGCTGCGACTGGAGAAGAGCGAACTGGGGAAGCAGCGCGGGTGGCAGGGGCTCTTGGCGAGCGGGATTGAACTCGCGAAGAGTGGCGTGAGTGGGCCGAATGCGAATGCTCAAGGCGCGAGTGGTGCGCCGCATGATGCGAGGCTCGCGCAAGCGGCGAGTGAACTGGCGCGCGAGCGGTTTGCTGCGAACCCCAAAGGTATTTTGAGCGTGCTGGATACAGGCACGTTGCGGCGAGCGTTCGCTGGGTTGGTGCTCGCGGGCGGCGCGGTTGCTGCGGTGAGTTTGGCGAGTCCGGGGTTGTTTCGCGTGGGCAGCTTGCGCGTGCTCACACCTTGGACGGATACGCAGTGGCCCAAGCGCACGGGTGTTGTCGCAGCGGGAACGCCTGCGGCGCATCCGCTGGGGACGGCGTTGCCGCTGCGAGCGATTTTGCTGCGAAGCCCCAAGCCGGTGAATGAGACGAACATCACGCTGAGTTATCGCGTGAGTGTGGACGGTGCAAATGGATCCACGTCGGGCACGCAGCGGGCGCTGCTGACGCCGCAAGGGCGGAAGTTGGCGCATGATCCGGGTTTGGGCGCGCCGATGATGGAAGGGGATTTGTTTGAGCGATTGCTAGACACGCAGGGGCTTGTACCGGCGGGCACGCAGCAAGCGACGCTGGAATACTGGTTTGAAACCAGCGATGACACGACGCAGCCTGTGCGCGTGACGCTGGTAGAGCCGCCGGCGATTGTCGCGACGAAGGTGAATGTGACGCCTCCTGCGTATTTGGCGTACTTGTCACAGCTTGGGGCGGCAACGCCGAATGTGCTTACGGGAGATGTTGAAGCCGGGAATGGGCTGGATCAGCGGGCTTTGGTTGGACCTGTGCTGGCGGGTTCGCGCGTGCGGATGGTGATTGGGATGAGCAAGGATGTGGTGGTGCCGGATCGCGCCAGCGCGGATTGGATGAAGGCGGTTTTGCCTGGCTTGCCAAGTGATGCACAAGCGGAGATGACGGCTCGCGAGTGGACGGTGACGTTTACGGCGAATGAGTCGGTGCGGATTGTGCCAAAGCCGATTGATGCTGCGGGAATTGGGCCGCGGGAAGATGCGACGTATCGCGTGGATGTCGTTGCAGACAGGCCGCCGGTTGCCGCGGTGATTGGGCCCGCGCAGGATGAGACGGTTTTGACAACGGCGGTGATTGAAGCAATTGGCGAGGGGCGCGATGACATTGCGTTGGCGAGTGTGGTGCTGCGGACGCAGCTTGCGAAGGCTGACCCGGGGAGTGTGGGGGCTGCGCCAGAGCCAGTGGGTGAGCCGAAGGTGATTGCGGAAGGCAAGACTGACGCGAACGCGGAGAGCGCGCGGGCGGTGCGGGCGAGCACGATGTTGGACTTGGCGACGTTGAACCCAGCAGCCGGTGATGAAGTATGGCTGACTGCGTTTGTGCGAGATGCCATCACGGCGTATAACGGCGAGCATGCGTTGGACGCGGGTGAGCCGGTTACTGCTGCACAAAGTGGTAGCGTGCAAGATGGCGTGGTTTCGCCGGTTCGGCGGCTGCGGTTTATTTCTCCCAGTGAACTCGTGGAGCAGTTGCGGCAAGAGCTGACGGGGCTACGCGATGCGACGCAGCGGCTGGATAGTGAGCAGAGTGAGCTGCGCGAGCAGTTGCCGCAGACGACGGCGAATAGTGATGCGGCGAGGAATGCGTCGAAGCAGCAAGCGGGCAAGCAGGCGGGCGTGGAGCAACGGCTGAAGCCACTGACGAGTGCGCTGACGAAGCTGCAGGAGCGGGCGGAACGCAATCGGCTGGATGATGCGGCGTTTAATCAGTTGCTCAAGGATGCAAGTGACGCGGCTGAGCAAGCGGCGAAGGCTGCGGAGCAAGCGAAGGGCGCGCTGGAGGGGCTCGCGCAGCAGCGTGAACAAGAGCAGCGCGAGCAGAGCAGTGCGGCGGCGGAGCAGGCGCAGCAGAAGGTGAGCGAGGAACTGGGGAACCTGCTGCAGATGCTCAGTGAAGGCCAGGATGATTGGGCGGCGAGGCGATCGATTGAACAATTGCTGACGGAACAGCGGCAACTGCGGGCGCAGACGGCGGCGGCAGGCGAGAAGACGCAGGGGCAGAGCGCGGCGGAACTTTCGCAGAAACAGCGAGAGGATTTGGAACGCATTGCGAGGCGGCAACGCGAGATGGCGCAGCGCACGGATGCGGCAATCGAACAGCTTGATCAGCGGGCGAAGCAGCTCGAGGAGACCAGTCCGGCGCAGGCGCAGGCGATGAAGCAGGCGGCGCAGAAGGCACGGCAGCAGCAAGCCAGCGAGAAGCAACGCCAGGCGGCACAGCAAGCACAGCAGAATCAGACGGGTGAAGCACAGGAAAGCCAGCAGGCGGCAGAGCAAGCACTGGAAGAGGTGTTGCGAGCGTTGGAAGAGACGCAGAAGGCGCGCGATGAGCAGCTTCGGCGGACGCTGGCGGATCTTTTGCAGTCATTGGATCAACTGATCGCGCGGCAGCAGGTGGAAATTGGTCGCGTCAGCAAAGCGCTGGCGGGCGAGAACGTCGCGAATCTGGATTCAGCGATGGTGCAGTTGCACCAGAACACGCTGGCAGTGCTGGCGAAGGTGAAACGCGAGGCACAGACGGCGGACAAGTTGATTGGATACATCGAAAGTGCCACTGATGCACAGGCGAGTGCGGTGGTGAGTCTGCGCGATGATCCGGCGGACTTTGCAGCGGCGGAACAGACTGAACGTGCGGCGCTGGCGCGACTGAAGGAAGCTCGCGAAGAAGCGGCGAAGATGGATCAGCAAGCGCAGGATCGCGATCAGGATCGAACGCGGCGCGAATTGAGCAAGGCGTATGCGGAGGCGCTTGAACAGCAGGCGCAGCTGAGTGCGGAGACCAAGCCGCTGGTGGGCGTGGAGCTTGATCGGCGGACGCGCAGCCAGTTGCGGCAACTTGGTGACAAGCAGCAGCAGTTGCGGCAGCAGCTCGCGGAGATCAGGTCGCGCACCGAAGAACTTGGTGATGCGAAGGTCTTTGACTTTGCGCACAAGCGGCTGGATGAAGCGATGGCGAGAGCGGCGGCGGCGATGAGTGAAGGCCGCAATACGAAGGCGATTTCACGCGATCAGTTGGCGGCGCAGTCGGTGCTGCAGAGCATGGTCGAGGCTCTCAAGCAAGCGCAGGATAATCAGGATGGGCTTTCGGAAGGGCAGCAAGGCGCGGGCGGCGGCAGTGGCGGCGGGCAGCCGCAACCGGCGGTGCCTCCAGCGGCGGAATTGATGTTGCTGCGAGGCATGCAAGCTGAAACGCTGGCGAGGACGAAATCGCTCAGTGAAGAAGGCGCGGACGTTGAAGCGGGCGAGCTTGATGCGGTGTCGCAGTTGCAGGCGGATATTGTGGAGCAGAGCGAGGAGCTGATCAAGCGGCTGCAAGGCGGCGTGGAGCCCGAAGGCATGCCGGAAGTTGGACCAGCGGGTGAGCCGGGTGAAGAACCGGCAAAGCCTGCGGATGAAGAGACGAAGAAGAAAGAAGATGGAGGCGGCAAATGAAGTCGGTCGCTTCGAGCAGATTGCGGGTTGTGATTGCGATGATGATCGCGGGTGGCTGCGCGGCGGTGGCGATGGCCGATGGTGCGGGACAGGCGGGAGCGAGTGGGCCTGTGAATGCCACGAAGGTACCGCCGGCGCGAGAGCCGACGTTGGATGAGTTATTGGGGTTGAGCAAGCCGGCGGAGAAGAAGGGTGACGAGAAAAGTGACGGGGAGCGCACGCCTAGCACCAACACTGACCCGACGCAATCGCAGCTTGATCGTGACTTGAAAGTTGCGCCGGTGAATGACGATTTTCTATCGGCGGTTGGGTTGATGCGCGAGAGCGCGGATCGGCTGGGCAAGGCGAAGGACCCGGGGCTGCAAACCCAGCGCGTGCAAGATGAGATTTTGAAGAAGCTGGACAAGTTGATCGAAGATGCGAAGCAGAAGAGCCAGCAGAAAAAGCAGCAGCAGCAAAGCCAGCAAGATCAGCAGCAACAACAACAGCAGCAACAGCAACAGAGCAGTCAATCTCAGCAGCAACAACAGCAGCAAGCGGGCAACAACGCGCAAGGCGGCAACCAACCCAAGCGTGATGGCCAGCGTCGGCAGCAAGCCGCGGGCAACATGGCGGAATGGGGCAACCTGCCCACGCGCGTGCGCGATGCGCTGATGCAGGGAAGCAGCGATAGTTTCAGCGCGACGTATGAGCGATTGACGGAGGAGTATTACAAGCGGCTGGCGCAGCCGAGCGGCGCGGTGCCGGATAGCTCCCCCACTGCTTTGCCGAGTACTGCACCGGGCACTGGTGCTGCACCTGCGAGCAAGAGCGGAGGTTCGCAATGACGCCAGCGGTGTTTGCACTCGCGATGATGTTGCAGCAGGATGCTGGGTTGCGGGGTGCGCAGCTTGATGAAGCTGACTCTTCAATTGAAGCTGGACTGGTTGACGCTGCACTGGTTGAACCAACTCGCAATGGATTCGATGGATTTCGTTCGCAGCCTTTGATCGTTGTAAATGGCGCGATGATGCAGCAAGCTGAGCGGACGGTGGCTGATGAGGCGCTGGGCAACGCGCGCAGCGCGCAGAACAATCCGATGGCGAATGAGATGACGGCGGCGCTTGATCGCAGCGTCACACGCGGATTGGCGGCGCTGGCGGCAAAGCAAAATCCCGATGGAAGCTGGGGAGAGATTCAGTTCGGGCGGTCAGTCGCGGTGACGGCGCTGGCGTGCTTGGCGCTGATGGCCGACGGCAATACGCCCGGACGCGGCGTGTATGGCGAGCAGGTGAGCAAAGGTCTCGAGTATGTGCTCCGCAACACGACCGAGAGCGGACTGGTCGCCACCGATAGCGCGAATAGCCCGATGTATGGGCACGGCTTTGCGACGTTGTTTCTGGGCGAGGTGTATGGCATGACGCAGGGCGGGGGCGATACCGACTTGGCCGATCGCACGCATCGCGCGCTAGTGAAAGCCGTGCGACTGATTGAGACGAGTCAGAATCGCGAAGGTGGCTGGCGATATAACCCGGTGCCGTTTGATGCGGATACGAGCGTGACGATTTGTCAGATCATGGCGCTGCGCAGTGCGCGCAATGCGGGGCTTGAGGTGAGCAAGGACGTGGTTGACAAGGCTGTGGAGTACGTGCGAAGTTGTCAGAACGTTGACGGCGGGTTCCGATATCAATTCAGCATGGGTCCGAGTTCATGGCCACGCAGTGCGGCGGGCATTGCGAGTTTGCAATACGCGGGGATTTACGAAGACCGCGCCATCGACGCGGGCATCGGATATGTTGTTGGATCCGCCATGCCTGGCGCGAACATGGGTGAGAGCCAGATTCACTACTTTTACGGGCATTACTACGCTGTGCAGGCGATGTTCTTGCAAGGCGGCCGGCCTTGGGAACGCTGGTGGCCGGCGATTCGATCCGAGCTTCTTGGTCGGCAACGGGCGGATGGAAGTTGGAACGATGACAGCGCGGGCGATGATTACGGGACTGCGATGGCATTGATAGTTCTGCAAATGCCCAAGCGATATCTGCCGATCTTTCAGAAGTAATGGCAGAAGTGATGGCAAAGGTGATGGCAGAAGTTGTTCGTGGTCTGGTTTGACTGAATTCTGCTACGGAGCGTGCATGCGACATTCGTTTCTCTCCATGCTGGCGGTGCTGCTGGTTGCGGCCAGTGGCCGAGCTTCTCTCGCGGCAGATGAAACAACTACTGGAGCTGCAAGTGGTGGCAAGTTTGATTTGCTGCGAGCGGATCTTTCGCGCACGCGCGTAACGCTGCGGTCGCTGAGTAGCACGGAACTTGTCGCGCGCGATGCGAAGGGTGCGCTGGTCAAGGTATCGCTGAGCGATGTGCTGGCGATTATGCCGATTGAACAAGCGGTGAGTGTGCAGGTTGAGCAACTGGGCGCGGTGCGCGAGGGGCGTGAGCGGTCGGATGCAGGATGGGCGATTTTGACGGATGATCAGACGATCCCCGGCGCAATCGACAGCGGCGCGGCGAAGGCGGAGTCGCTGGGTTGGACATCGCCGCGATGGGGATCGCTGGTCTTCTCGCTTGAAGATGTTCGCATGTTGCGATTTGTGGATGCTGAGCAGGCGGCGTCGGTGCGCGCGTTGCGAGACGACATCGTGCTGCTGACCAACGGCGACAAGCTGGTTGGGTTTGTTTCGCTGCAAGCGGGTGCGACGGTGGGCGTGGAAACGCAGCCTGGAAAAGTCGCGAAAGTACCCTTGTCGCGCATCGCGGCGATTGCGTTTGCGAACCCGGCTAAGGCCCGCGACGGCGCGTGGATCTGGCTTGCAGATGGCACGGCGGTGCGCGTGGATGCAATCGCCGTCAGCGAATCTCGCGACGTTGCGCTGATGCTGACTTCGGCGAGTACTAACACCGATGCAGGCTCGCAAGCAGGCACGCGGGCCGCGGTTTCGCTGCCGCTTGAGCAACTTTTGGCGTATACGCCTGCGCATGATCGCGTGGTTGGACTCGCGAGTTTGGCGGCGCCCCGCCATCAGCCTTGGCCCACGCGGCGATGGACCGCAGCACCGGTGATTGCGCCGGCGGATCAATCACCTTTGGGCGCGAGCCAGATCGAATTGCCTGGTCCGATGTCGGCGACGTGGGAGTTGCCTGCAAATGTCAAGCGATTTGCGGCGGATGTCGAGTTGCCCGATAGCTGCCGCGTGTGGGGCGATTGCACGCTCATCATGACAGTTGATGGCAAAGAGCTGGCGCGAGTGCGACTGACGCCGCAAGCGCCCACGAGTGTGCTCGCGGCAGATTTGCCAGCGGGTGTCAAGCAACTCACGCTTTCGCTTGATCCTGGTAATCAAGGCAGCGTGGAGGATCGCGTGGTGCTCAAGCGGGCGATACTGCGGAAGTAGTCAGCGATAATCAGCGTTTGCGATAGAAGCGCCAGAAGAGCAGACGCGGAGCAAAGCCGCCACGGTGCCAATCGAGCGGCAGTTTGTCACGTGCATACGCACGGCCGCATTCGGGACAGGCACCGAAGGAGTCGCAGCCGTGCAGGTCGTAGCCGCACTTGGGGCAGATGAGATAGTCCATGTGCTGCACCATGCGGCGAACGTGCGCGTAGTAAAAGCGCAGCGCGATCCAGACGATGAAGGCTGGAAGCCAGCCACATGCGAGCAACGTAGCGAACTGAGGCGTGATGGGCGCTGTGAGAACTGCGATAACAACCGACGTTGCCCACGCTGCTATGCAGGCGAAAATGCCCAGGCGAAACAACGAGATGACGCGGCGCGGAAACATGACAACGCCGCGAGTGTATTGCATCGCGGCGTTGCATTGTGAACTTTGATTGGTGCCAAACCTCGGAAAGCGTCGGGAACTAGCTTAACGCCGCGGCGAGTTCGCTGGCGTTTGCTTTGACCTGTGCGCGAAGTTCGTTCACTTTGTCGCTGCTGAGTTTCAGGAAGTCGAGCACGTCGGCCTCGATGTTGGTGCTGATGAGATCGCCGCGGAAACCAAGGCCGCTATCGGCTGCGAGGCGGTCCGCGACGTAGACGAGTGCGGGCAGCGTGCGGCTGTCGGCAGCGGCTTCAAGCGGGCGATGGTGGAAGCCCGTTATGAACTCGAAGCTCTTGGGGAACTTCCAACGTTCGCACAGGCCTGCGCCGAAGTCTTGGTGATCGGCTCCGAAAACGGTGCGCTCGGCGAGAATCATGTCAGAAACTGGAACGCCGTTGCCATCGCACGCGGTTTGACGCATGACTTCTTGCAGTTTGTTGCGGTCGTATTGCATTTCAACCATCAAGCCGATGTCGTGGATGAGGCCGCCCAGGAAGGCTTCGTCTTGCAAGCCCAGTTTGAGCGATCCAGCGATCATCTTGGCAGTCGCAGCAGTGATGTTGCTGTGAGCCCAAAGTTCGCGGCCACTGAATGACGGGCCGATGTCGCCGCCACGGAACAGCTTGGCCATGCTCGCGGCGATGGCGATGTTCTTGACGGCGTTGAGGCCCAGCATGACGATGGCACGATTGATGCTGCCGACTTGTCCCGGCAGGCCATAGAAGGATGAGTTGACGACTTTGAGAATGCGCGTGCAGAGCGCGGGGTCGGTGCTAATTACCTTATGAAGGTCTTGCGCGGTACTCTTGGGGCTCTCGACGAGCTCGACGACCTTGACGGTCACTTCGGGCAATGTCGCGATGTGACTGATCTCGCGCAAGGCGTTGGAAACTACTTGTTCGCGTTCGTGTGTGATGACGCTCATCGCTGTGCTCCGGTCAACGGCTAACTCTGTGGACGTGATTACTGATCGAAATCATCGGACCAACAAACCAGCTACTTGACCGCCGCGACCAGAATATCAGATGCGAACAGAGTCCGAAGAAAGTGAACAACAGAGCACTATTTCTGCACAACGAAGTTTGGTTTGAGTAGTTTACGGGCGGCAACCCGCACACGAGTAGGAATGCGTACGGGTCCGGATACATCACGTCCGGCGTAGGATTCTCGCATGACAACTTCATGGATCATCTTGTGTCCAGGCCAAGGCGCTCAGGCGGTAGGCATGGGCAAGAACTGGTTCGATTATGCCAACCCGGCGGCACAAACGGCAGCGCGCGAGGTCTTTGCGAGTGCCGACAAGCAACTGGGCTCGCGGCTGGGTGTCACGCTCAGCGAGCTTTGTTTCAACGGGCCTGCCGAGCGACTGAATCAAACCGACGCGAGCCAGCCGGCGATTTACACCGTCAGCATGGCATGCTGGGCGGGTTGGCTGGCATCGCAGAACGTCACGCAGAGCGACGCAGTCGCGAGTGTGAAAGCCGCACTTGGCTTGTCACTGGGTGAATACACCGCACTCGCCCTCGCCGGTGCCTTCTCGTTTGAAGATGGCCTCGAACTCGTCACGCTTCGCGGCAGAGCAATGCAAGATGCCGCCGACAGTCCTGCCGCCCGCGCGGGCGGTGGCGGCGGCATGCTCGCGCTGATTGGGGCAACCGACGAGCAGGCCGCTGAGATTTGCGACAAAGCTCGCGAGAAAGACGTGCTGGTGTGCGCGAACTACAACGCGCCCGGACAAGTTGTTCTCAGTGGGCACAAAGTCGCGTGTGAACGAGCCGCGAAAGTTGCGGAAACGATGAGCCTGCGCAGCAGCATGCTGCAAGTTGCTGGCGCGTTCCACTCGCCTCTGATGGCGCCAGCCGCTGAGCAGTTGGGCACCGCCCTCGCAAAGACGCCCATCAAGCCGCCGCGCAGCACGGTCATCGCGAACGTCACAGCACGGCCCTATGGCAACGGCACGAGTGTGAACGAGAGCGAGATCCGCCAGCGCCTCGCCGAGCAACTGACCAGCAGCGTGCGCTGGAGCCAAAGCTGCCAGTGGATGGCCGGCAACGTGCAAGGCGAGGTCTATGAACTCTCGCCCGGCAAAACGCTCATGGGCCTGATGCGGCGGATTGATAAAGCCGTGAAAGTGAACGGATTGGATGGGTGAGGGGGCGGTGAGCGGTGAGCGGTGAGTTGTGAGCTGTGAGCTGTGAGCTGTGAGCTGTGAGCTGTGAGCTGTGAGCTGTGAGCTGTGAGCTGTGAGCTGTGAGCTGTGAGCTGTGAGCTGTGAGCTGTGAGCTGTGAGCTGTGAGCTGTGAGCTGTGAGCGGAGTCTACAAGCAAAAACGCCCCCGCAATCCTTGCGAGGGCGTTCTGTTTAACTGTCCGACCTACCAGTCGCCCCTTCGGTACTTCGGTACTTTCCCATCAGTTACACGGCCCACCCGCCAGCACCGTGAAGAAATCAATCACATCTGCATCTTCAGGGAAGACTGCGTTGTTGTTGAAGTCGATATCGCAGCCGTTGATCGCCGTGTACGGGCAATCAGCGCCAGCAAGCACGTTGAAGAAGTCGATCACATCAGCATCTTCTGGGTACACACTGTTGCGATTGAAGTCGATGCTGTCACATGGACAACCCATGCTGCCGCAGAAGATGGGGAAAGCCGCAACGCTGCTGTACGCCACGCCGCCGGGCGCGACGGGGTCCGTGATCATCCACTGCATGTAGATCGTTTCGCCCGGTTGGAACATATCGATCGAAATCGACATTTTCTCCGTCGAAGCGCCCGCTCCCGAAACAACCTTGGGCGTGTACAAGTATTCAGGCGTAATCACGCCGCCCACAGGCATATTGCGTGAGTACATCAGTCGCGCCGTCGCACCAATACGAGCCTGGCCCAAGCCCACCCGGCACTCCGTGATGTTGATCATCGCCGGGCTCGCCGCGATGATTTGCGGCACCACGCCGCCCGTGCCCGCAACGCCGCCGCCAATGACAACCGGCTGCTGCTCCGACCGCTCAGTGAAAAGCAAAGGCTTGTCGAACGGGAACGTGCCCGCCTGCACGCGCGGGTCAAGCAAGCCGTTGGCCATGAAGTCAACCATCGGCCCGATCATGTTCTGCGGCACCTGCGTGAACTGCATGATGGTGTCGAGATTGTCTTGGAACATGGGGGGCGCGCTGGGGTCTTGCGTGTAGAAACGCACCACATCGCCCAGCGTCGTGAACATGCCGTTGTGCATGAACGTGGCTTTGAGCTTGCTATTGCGGACAGTCGGCGTCTTGAACTTGCCGTTGTCAAACGGATTGCCCGTGGTCGTCGCAAGGCCCGGGTCTTCAGCAATCGGCCGCAAGCCGATGTTGCGGAAGTCATTCTCCATGAACAGCGGATCGCTGTGACACGTGATGCAACTGCTGGCGACAAACTGCGCGAAACCATCTTGCTGGCGCGGCGTCAAGGCCTGATCGTTGCCCGCAGTAAACGCATCCCAAGGCGTTTGATCGCTGATCAACGTGCGCTGATACGTCGCGATTGCAAACGCAATGCGTGTGGGCGTGATCGTCGAGTCGCCGAACGCCGCTTCGAACAGATCGCCGTAGCTGGGCTTGCTCGCAAGCACCGCCGCGACATCAGCAGGCATTTCGCTCGCCAGGTCAAGCGGCCGAACGTTCGCCAACTTGGTCGTCAAGTCGTTCCAACTCAAGCCCGCGTGCGCCATCTCCACGCCGCTGAGCGGTGGGCCCACGGCTTGGCTTTCAAGAGCTCCGCCTTCAGAAATCACGACGGCGTTGGTCAGCGGATCGCGGAACGTGGAACTCGCACGACCATCCCAGAAAAGATCGCTGTAATAGGCCGCGTTGATGACACCATTGGCTGTACGACCCGTGACCTGCGCCTCAAGCCCGAAGATAGCTGACGGCGAGAACTCGTTGTTGACATCACTCTTGATGATGCCGATGGAACCCAAAATGTCATCGCTGTTGAAAGGAACCGCATCAACACCCGGATTGCGAGCCAATCGCGGATCAGTCCCCGCACGCTCGGGAATGTGACAGGTCGCACACGCAACAACATTGCTCGTCGAGAACTGCTCATCCCAGAAGAGAATCTTGCCCAGCACACGCTTCTGCTCGGTGATGGGGTTCTCCACCGGCACTGGCACAGGCGGCAGCGAGGCATCAGCCTTCGTGCTGACATACATCGTGCCCAGCACGCAAGCGACAGCCACCGGCACGCCAATCGCAAGCCCTGCGATCACTCGCGTTGCGAACGCTTTGCGGCTATTGCCGGCCACCCGCACGACGTTGTCACTATGCATGCACTTCTCCCAAGTCTGTTCGAATTCGTGTCTCATTGTTCGCTCACTGATCACGTGAGGTTGCCGTTCAAGGTACGAGAACTTGAATTGGCCCGAAAACTGGCGAAAGTACTGGGATGTCAGAAATCTGCAAGCAGTCTTCAGTAGTATGCACGATGCTGAAAACTTCGCAAGTAAAATCGTATCGCTTTCACGTTATAACCCGGCTTTGGGAGCCTCTCGCGAGGGGCGAACTCGTTCCGCCGCTCTGATCAGGTTTGGTTGACGGCTGCCCCACCCTCGCCCGTCGCCCCGGCTTGACGGGAATATGCTTGTTATTATCCACAAACCTACACGTGGCTTGGTTGCCTAGCGTGGGAGGCTCGATTTTCTCGGAGATCGCCAGCGCAATGACGTCCGTGCCAGCCAATACGCAAACCACGTACGAAGGCACCAACGGTGCTTCGAGCGCGAGCGCGTCGGTCGCGGCCATCGGTGCGGCTAAGCACGTTGTCGTTACTGGTCTAGCTGGCGTGCCAGTCAAGTGTGAAGTTGTCGAAATAGGCCAGCCCGCTCCCAGTGTTCCTGTGGTGTTTTTGCACGGATTAGTCGGGCTTAACGATCACTGGGAACATGTTGTGCATCGCATTAAGCACCGCGCCCGTGCCGTGCTGGTGCAAACGCCGCTGCTTGATCTCACGGGCGATGACTGCTCGATTCACGGCGCAACCGAACTGACCATTCGTCTGCTCGCGACCTACCTCAAGCAGCCCGCCGTGCTCGTAGGCAACAGCTTCGGCGGCCATATCGCCGCGAAGATGGCAATCGCTCGCCCTGATCTGGTGCGAGGCCTCGTGCTCGCCGGCGCAAGCGGCCTCATCGAAAAGAGCATGGTCAGCGATGTGCAGATTCGCCCCAGCCGGGAATGGCTGCAGCGCAAGATCGGCGAATTGTTCTACGACCAGTCGAAAATGAACCCCGATGATGTGGAACGCGCGTACAAAGAACTGACCGACCGCGACCACGCCCGCGCCATGGTGCGACTCAGCCGAACCGCTCGCAAAAACCATCTGGGCGAAGAACTCCGCCACGTGAAGGCCCCCACGCTCATCATCTGGGGTCGACAGGACATTGTCACGCCACCCGAAGCATGCGATCAGTTTGCGAGCAAAATCGTCAACAACTCCGTAGTCTGGCTCGACAACTGCGGCCACGCCCCGATGATCGAAAAGCCCGACGAATTCGGTGCAGCGATGAACGATTTTCTAAATCGCGTGTGATCCGCGTGTGATTGTCGGTGCCCAATTACTTCATCGCCCTCGCCGCATCACTCACAAACGTGCTGCCCACGCCATCGCGATCCCACGTCCACGCTGGGCCTTTCAGCGCCTCATATTGCGTCCAGAGTTCAAACCAGTAGCTGCGAAACGCATCTTCTCCAAGCGGAGCAAAATGCTCGCGTACCTGCTTTGCGAGTTTCGCCGCTGACCCCTTGAAACCCAGCACGTGCTTCCCGTGCCGGGCGCTTTCAGTATCCAGCGGCAGCCGGGCATAACGCCCCAGCAACTGCATGATGTTCGCCGCGGCATACGGCCCCACGCCCGGCAGCTTCACCAAATACTTGAACATCGCATCATCAGGCGTCGCTGGGTCCTCAAGCCACGCCTGGTCCACGCCGCCTTTGCTGGGAGCCAACGTAAACAGCCGAGCAAGTTCGACCAATCGCACATCGCGATAGCCAACCCGGCAACGACTCCGCAGAGTGCCCGGCCGCGTGCGTGCAAGTTGTTTGGGTGTCGGAAACGCGAACGCGCGAGTCGCCGCCGGACCTCTGCCAGCAATCACAACCGCGCTGCCGACGACTTCGCACAATCGGCGATTCATCTGAATCGTGCCGGGCCACTGCACGTTGCAACTCGTGACGGTTTTGACCACGTCTTCAAACAAAGTCGGGCTGCGGAAGATGCGTCCGCGACCGCTGGCCGCAAATCGCGGATCGCGCTGATGAAACTGCGCGATCCGCTGGGCGGATTCGTCCAGCCGCAACATGCGCGAAACTTGGGCTCGGACGACCTCGCGCTGCGACGGCTCAAGCGAATGCGAAATAGTAATCGCGAGTCTGCCCTTCGCCCTCTGCCGAATCGCAACCAGCACCGGATCGCTCGTCGCCCCGTCGCGCAGCGAAAGCACCCGCATGAGGGTCTTCGTGCGCGGGTCCCAGACGTTTGGAGCCAGAACAAAGTACCCGTACGAGCACACATCTCTCGCGAGGACAAAGTCTTGCGGCGTTGGAAGTGTCATAACCGGCATGATCGGAAACGTACGGGGAGAAAATAATTACGGACTTCCGCAATACCTCTCAAGTTGCTCCGTTTTCCACCCATCGGGCGATTGGCCGGGCACGGATTCGTGGGTTGCCCAACTTCATCTTTCGCGGAGAATTGCTATGACGACCCAACTTGATTCCCGTTCGCCTGAATCCCGTTCGCCCCAATCTCGCAGTGCCCGTGCTGGTCGCGTGCTGGTCGCCGGTTTGGCCGTTGGCCTGCCCGTGGTCACCGCCGCACTGCTGGGCGCATCGTACTACAACAACCGCGCCGTCGCGGCTCTGCCGCCGGTGCCTGTGCCTCCCCAAAACCCAATCACCGAGAGCAAGCGCGTGCTGGGCAAAATGCTCTTTTGGGATGAGCAGATGTCCACCAGCAACGTGGTAAGCTGCGGCACCTGCCACAGCCCGGCTCGCGGCGGCAACGACCCGCGCCTTGCTCGCACCAACGGCATCGATGGCATCGCCAACAACGGCGATGACATCTTCGGCTCACCCGGCATCATTCGCAGTGACGCTGACAACGATTTTGAGCGCGACCCTGTCTTCCTGCTCGGGCCGCAAATCACCAATCGCTCCGCCAACAGCAACATCAACTCGGCGTACGCCCCACGCCTCTTCTGGGATGGCCGGGCTGAAGGCCCATTCCTTGACCCGCAAACCGGCGCGACGGTTATTCCTAACGGCGGCGCACTGGAAAACCAAGCCGCTGGCCCACCGCTCGACAATATCGAAATGGCCCACGCCGGCATGGACTGGGCCGCTTTGACGGCCAAACTCGCAACCGTGAAGCCCCTCGCGCTGAGCATCAACGTGCCAGCCGACATGCAAGCTGCCCGGCAAGCCAACCCCAGCTATACCGCTCTGTTCCAAGCTGCGTTCGGCGATTCGCAAATCACCGCGTCGCGCATTGCGATGGCGATTGCGACCTACCAGCGCACGCTCATCAGCGACCAGTCGCCGTTTGACTCCTTCCGCGCTGGCCAAACCAACGCGCTCACCCCCCAGCAACAAGCCGGATTCAACGACTTCCAGCAGCGCCAGTGCGCTGCCTGCCACAGCCCCGCTCAGGACCTGATGACAGACTTCACCTTCCGCAACATCGGCCTGCGTCCAATTGCTGAAGATAGCGGCCGGCAAGCCATCACGGGCAACATCGCCGATCGCGGCAAGTTCAAGGTGCCCTCGCTGCGAAACGTCGCGCTCAAGACCACGTTCATGCACAATGGCCAGTTCCAAAACCTCAATCAGGTACTCGCGTTCTACGCTCGCGCAGGTGGAGCTCCGGTGCAGCAAGTGGACAATCGCGATCCGCTCATGAACCAAGTTGTGCCGCTGCCGCCGCAAGCTTCGCAAAACATCGTGGCGTTCTTGTCGTCACTCACTGACCCGCGCGTGCAGAACCAGACCTTCCCCTTCGACCGGCCTTTGCTCTTTGCTGATCGTCCTGCGGATCGCAGCGTTGTCTTGGGCGGCGGCGTCGCTGGCAGCGGCGGCGTGGTGCCGCAAGTGCTGGTGCAGGCCCCCACCATGATCGGCAACAGCGAGTATCGCATTGGATTGACCAACGCGCTGGGCGGAGCAAGTGCTCGCCTTGCATTCTCGCGAAATGCTCCCGTCAACGGCCGCATCACGCCTGAGTGGACGCTGGACGCGAAGATGACTTCGGGCACAGGCAACGGCATCGGCGTCGCGACCGAGCACATGCCGCTGAGCTTGTTCAACGTGCAACCGGGCCAGCGCCTCTTCGTGCAATGGCTCGTGACTGACCCGGCAGCCGCTGGCGGCACCGCTCGCAGCAGCGTGGGCCAACTCACCTTCTTCTGCGGCAGCATGGGCTGCGGCTGCGACCCCATCGACTTCAATCGCAACGGCGTCTTCCCCGAAGACGCGGACGTGATGGACTTCTTCAACGTCCTCGCCGGTGCGCCATGTCCGACGACGGACATGAGCCTGCCAGCGTGCGATATCGACTTCAACAACAACGGCGTCTTCCCCGAAGATCAAGACGTGCTGGACTTCTTCAACGTGCTTGCTGGCGGTAGCTGCTAAACGCAAGTAGCGAGAATCGCTATTCGGATTCAGTTCGTGAGACGGTCGGTTGCACGATTTGCAACCGACCGTTTTTTCCATTACAATTACAGCCTTGCGTCTTCACTGGCGCGAGTGCAAGCACTTGACGCAGGTCACTGCGCGGCACCAAACGCAGGACTTGACAGACCTGCGATACTAATGAGCTTGGGAGTTGTACTCGATCGAGGCACAACGCACGGACGCGACGGAGCGAGCAGATGCTGAAACGAGTTGGTCTATGCCCGAATCTTGCGAACGTGCGTGGACTCTTGGCACGTGTCTCCACGTTTGGCATCGTTTGCGGCGTGCCTCTGGTAACAACGGTGCTGCTCACGGTTGCACATTTGCAGCATCGCGCCCAAGCCGCGCTGCCTGCTGTGCCTGTTCCTCCGCAGAATCCGATCACCGAGAGCAAGCGTGTCCTCGGCAAGATGCTCTTTTGGGATGAGCAAATCAGCACAAGCAATGTCGTAAGTTGCGGCACCTGTCACAACCCCAGCCGAAGCGGAACCGATCCACGCGTCGCGCGCAATCCTGGCGTCGATGCCGTGCCGTTTACCTCTGACGACATCCTGGGCTCCGCTGGCATCATTCGCAGTGACAGTGCGAACAACTTCGTGCGTGATCCGATCTTCGACGTAAGCCCGCAGATCACCATCCGTGCTGCCGCCGCGAACGTCAACGCCGCGTTCTCGCCCTTGCTGTTCTGGGATGGTCGCACGAATGGCTTGTTCGCCGATCCTGATACAGGAGCAGTGCTCATTCCATCTGGTGGCGCGCTCGAGCGACAAGCAACCTCGCCGCCGTTGAACACCGTTGAGATGGCGCACATGAGTTGGAACTGGCCGCAACTTGTGGCGAAGCTGCAACGCGTCAAGCCGCTGGCACTGGCAACCAGCGTGCCCGCAGATGTCGAGTCCGCTCGGCAACTGAATCCGTCGTACCCAGCGTTGTTTCAAGCCGCGTTCGGCGATTCGCAAATCACCACCGCACGAATCGCGATGGCACTGGCGACGTATCAGCGGACGCTGATCAGCAATCAGTCGCCATTTGATGCGTTTCGCGCGGGGAACGTGAACGCGCTGACGCCCCAGCAAAGGCAAGGCTTTACCGATTTTCAGGCAAGCAACTGCGGAGTCTGCCACACCGCGTCGCAAGATCTATTCACGGATCATTCCTTCCGCAACATCGGCCTGCGCCCGATTTCAGAAGACACAGGTCGTCAGGCAATCACCGGCAATTTCAATGATCGCGGCAAATTCAAAACTCCTTCCTTGCGAAATGTCGCACTCAAAGCCAGATACATGCACACCGGTCAGTTTGACAATCTCAACGATGTGCTCGCCTTCTACGCACGCGCGCCCGGTGCCCCGGTGCAGCAGACCGACAATCGCGATGGCGTCATGGACCTGATCCTGCCACTCACGCAGCAAGAATCACAGAACATCATCGTCTTCCTGCAGGCACTGACCGATCCTCGCGTCGCAAACGGAACCTTTCCGTTTGATCACCCGTTGCTTTTCACAGAGCGTCCGCTGGATCAAAACGTCGTACTCGGCGGCGGCGTGCCTGGCAGTGGCGGGCTGGTGCCACAAGTCATCGTGCAATCTCCATCGATGATCGGCAACGCCGAGTATCGCATCGGATTGACCGCCGCGCTGGGAAGCACAACGGCGCGGCTGGCAGTCTCACGCACGCCGCCATCGAATGGACGCATTACGGCGGACTGGACGCTCCGCGAGAAAACGACCAGCGGCGTCGGAAGCGGCATGGGCGTCGCGACCGAGCACTGGGAACTCAACCTCGTGAACGCACAGCCCGGCGAACAACTTTTCGTGCAGTGGCAGGTCATTGATCCCGCCGCGCCCGATGGAATCGCACTCAGCAGCGTCGCACAACTCACATTCTTCTGCGGCAGCATGGGGTGCGGCTGCGATCCGATCGATTTCAATCGCAACGATGTGTTTCCCGAGGACGCCGATGTCATCGACTTCCTCGGCGTGCTTGCGGGCGGACCTTGCACAGTCACGGATTTGTCGCTGCCGCAATGCGACATCGACTTCAACAACAACGGCGTCTTCCCTGAAGATCAAGACGTGTTGGACTTCTTCAACGTGCTCGCCGGCGGTAGCTGCTGAGCCATAAGAACGCGAGGACGCAAGCCCTCGAAGAAGTGACGAAGTAACGAAGTGACTGAGTGACGAAGTGAAAGGCCCTTACGTGCGTGCGAGGGCCTTTTTGATTTATGCCGTCGATTGAGTGAATCAGATTTTCGAGGGCTTGCGCCCTCGTGTTCTTATTGGGCGTAGGCACTCACCGTGCGTTGCTCAATTCGCTTCACGCTGCGTGTGCAAATAATCGCATTCACATAGCTGCCAGGCGTATGAATGTCGTCCGGTTCCATGCTACCCACCGGCACCAGTTCATCAACTTCCGCAAGCACCACGTGAGCCGCCGTTGCCATCATCGGGTTGAAGTTGCGGGCCGTTGCGTGATATCGCAGGTTGCCGAATGCGTCGCCTCGCTGCGCCTTGACCAGTGCCAGATCGGCAAACAGACCCGTCTCCATCACATACTCGCGCGGCTGGCCGGTTTGAGCTTGCCGCGCGAGCGAACCGGCAGGCTCTTTGTCCGTCCACGCCCGGCCTGCAAAACCGTTGCCCGGAATCGTCGTGCCGCACGTGCCTTCGGTGGGCTTGAGGAACTGGCGAGTCTCTTTGCCATCGGCAACAATCGTGCCCGCGCCAGTCGCCGTAAAGAACGCCGGAATGCCCGCGCCGCCCGCGCGAATCCGTTCCGCGAGCGTGCCCTGCGGATTGAACTCCACTTCAAGCTCGCCGCTGAGGAATTGCTTCTCAAACGTCGCATTCTCGCCGACATAGCTCGAAATCATCTTGCGAATCTGCCGAGTTTGCAGCAGCAGGCCCAGGCCCCAATCGTCCACGCCCGCGTTGTTGCTGATGCACGTGATGTGCTTCACGCCCGTGTCGCGCAGCGCGACGATCAGACTCTCGGGAATGCCGCACAGTCCAAAGCCGCCCACCATAACGGTCATGCCGTCGCGGATGACGCCTTGGGTCTGGAGCTTGGCGAAAACTTCACCGGCGGATGGGGCAGATTTGGACATGGGGGAAATGTAGGGAGTTTGGGCGGAGGTGGTGGCAGTGGACTGCTACGGAACAAGACGTCGGCGACGACGCCGGGCTGGCTGCGAACGTTTGGATTGCTTGAAAGCGGCGACCGGCACCAGTGCGAAGAGAAACAGGGCAAATTCAGTCATCAAGACAATATCTTTCACCGGAATCTGACCGAGTAAACAGATTCCCACCATCGTCACGACTGCGAGGACAGGTGTGATGATCATTGCCCGAGGCGGCTTACGCCAGTTGAAACTCAGCTCTCGCGCCGGAAAGAACTTCGCATACAGATCAGGCCGAGCGAGTTCAAGCACGAGTTGGGCATCGCGTGTTGGGCGTTTACAAATGATCTGCGTTCCATCCCGTATCGCAATGCAACTGCGAAGCTCTCCAGACGGTTCCTGCGACTCGGTGAACTCGTCATACGGCACGATTCGTTCGCGTCCTACTGCGTCAACCCACTTCACACCGGCGCGACGCCAGTGCATTGCTCGCGCGTTGATTCGAAACCACTTTCGGGCGATGCGAGACAACTGAATTGAGAAAGCGAGAAGGCAGGCAAGCACCAATACTCCGAATATCGCAATTGCCGCATCGAGCGGAGAAGGTGCCTGGACAAGTCTTGTGACCGTTCCCGCTGACATCATGCCGCAGAACATGATCGTCAGCATCCAAGCACAGGCTGCCATAAAGATCATCGTGAGTCTTTCACCTCCGACTGAGGTGTGATCGACAACTTCAAACTCGTCACTACGCAGCAGTCGCTTGAACGTCCGCCGCTGAGCGGCCCTCGCGACTACCTGCTGCGCCGGCGTCAATTCGCGGGCAACGGCCCACATCCCCGCGAATCTTCTTCGAAAGCCGCTGCCCGTTAATGACACTTGATGCCATGGAAATAGCTCAACGCCGTCGCGTGTTGGTTTCTCGATGCCCGCGAGCGTCACTCGGTATCGCCTGCACGTTGTACCCCACTTTGCCATCTCTCAATGATACGGAAACAGAACGCAAGCCATAGCGAGCAGTATCTCTCATGCTTGCATACCCATGCAATAATGCTCGCTATGCCGCCGATGCTTTCCGCTCGACAAAAACTCGCCGCCGAGTTCTTCGCCACCTTCGCACTGGTCTTCGCTGGCTGCGGAGCGATCGTCATCAATCAGATATCCAACGGCCAGATTTCTCACGTGGGTATCGGCCTGACATTTGGCCTCATCGTCATGGCCATGATCTACGCCGTGGGCGACGTCTCCGGCGCACACCTCAATCCCGCCGTCACGATTGCGTTCGCGGCGTGCAAGCGATTTAGTTGGCGCGATGTGCCGGGATATGTGGCCGCTCAGTGCGCAGGCGCAATCGCCGCAGCGGGCTGCCTGCGTCTGTTGTTTCGCGCAGGCATGTTCGGCGACCAACCAGGCGAAATCACTCCACCTTTGGGACAAACCCTACCACGCAGCACATCATCCGAATTCGGCGCCACGCTCGGCAGCGCACTGCAAAGCTTCACCCTCGAAATCATCCTCACCGCCATTCTCATGGCCGTCATCCTTCGCGTTTCGACCGGCCCGAAGGAGAAAGGCATCACCGCCGCCCTTGCCGTGGGCGGCGTTGTTGCGCTAGAAGCAATCTTCGCAGGTCCCATCAGCGGCGCGAGCATGAACCCCGCGCGCAGTTTGGGGCCAGCACTGGTTGCGTGGGACTTTCGACACCTATGGGTGTATCTTCTCGCGCCGATACTGGGTGCACTCGCCGGCGCGGCGATCAACGAACTGATCTCGCCACACAAGCAGCAGACGCCTCCAGACAAGTAGCCGAGCGCGAGTCGCATCGCAGCGACTCGCCAACTCGGCGACACATCGCGAAAAAAGGCCCGAGCCGCCTGGAGGGGCGAGGGCTCGGGCTAGGGGGAAAGGGGCTGTGTTGCTGAACTGTTTTCGCGATGGTCGCGGCGGCGGATGCAGGCTCAATCCAGAAAATGATTTGCTGCTTCCGATATCAGATCGGGGCATCGAGGGCGTGCGCCCTCGCGTTCTTATTTCTTCTTGCGCTTATCACGCGTGATCATCGCATACGCGTTGTGATTGTGAATGCTCTCGAAATTCTCGCTGGAGATTTCATAGCTCGTCACACGCTTCTCGCGCTCAAGCGCAACCGCAAGATCACGGATGATGTCTTCCACAAACTTGGGGTTGTCGTACGCCGCTTCCGTCACGTACTTCTCGTCAGGCCGCTTGAGCACCGCAAACACCGCGCAGCTTGCCGCCTCTTCAAGAATGGTCACCAGGTCTTCAATCCAAAGCACGCCATCCATGCGAACCTTGGCCTCAATCCGGCATCGCTGGTTGTGCGCGCCGTACTCGCTGATCTCTTTGCTACAAGGGCACAAACTGGCAGCAGGTGCACTGACCTCCATCAAAAAATCCGTCGTGCCGTTGGTGGTGCATTCAAATGTCACGCGATAATCCATCAAGCCTTCGGTGCCAGTGACGGGTGCCTTCTTATTCACAAAGTACGTAAAACTCGCCTCGAAAAACGCAGTTTCTGCATTGAGACGCTCCTTGATCGCATGCGCCACATCCGGAATCTGCTGCGGAGTGATGGGCCCATTCTGAGTCTGCTGGTTCAGCACCTCCAGAAACCGACTCATATGCGTGCCCTTTTGATGATGCGGCAGCGCGACATACATATTGATCGTGGCGACCGTCGTCTGGCTATTGCCATCCTTCGTGCGCAAGGTGAGCGGATACACCACATCCTTGACACCCACGCGATCAATCGCGACGTTGCGCGGATCACGCGAACTCTGGATGTCAGTCATCGCCGCCTTCTCCGTAGGTTTGGAGCCGGCTTTGGTGGTTCGGGCGGGCTTGCTCGTTGAAGCTGGTGCCGCCGGTGTGCCTCGACGCTGAGCCATCAGAATCTCCGTTTCCTCAGAAGTGCCAGTGGAAGCTGATTGTAGGTTTTCGAGGTTGGACATACTCATGCTTTCGGCAAAGTCGCTACGATAGATGCCCGGTCCAAACACGAGATTGGGCGAATGCACGGCGGAATTTCTGCAAAATGCCGCAGAAAAAATCACTTCCCACGCATCTACTCGATGCCGCACACGGCGAATAGTAACACATAAATCCCGCGCGCACGGGTGGCACTCGCACCGCTATCACAACGTTTGTTCCTTGTCGCACATCGTGTGATCTGCTTGCAGGAAGCTTTTTCTCACGCGATTGATCGCGTTCTCTCTCGCACTCACGCACTCACGCGCTCTGCGCTTGCTCTTCCGCTCGACTGTCAATCATCGCACCAGCCCAGCCCAGCCCCACGGGTGCACCGAGCAACGCACCAGCCGCCCAATCAAGACCCATGACTCGCGCGAGCGGAATGACTCGTCCTGCGAAAACCGTCTCAACGATCGTGCTGCCTTGCAAAATCTTCGCCGCAGCCGGCCCCAAAATCGCCGGGATGACCACGCTGGCCACAACCAGCACAACAGTCGCCTGACCACCTTTGCTCTTGGCCACGATTTGCGTCGCCACGCCCGCGATGATCGCCGCGAAGAACGCCGCGAAAATGCCTTGGCCCTTGAAATCCGTCACCGCTGCGAGATACGCAACAACGCCCGCCGCCACACCACCAGCCGCGAGCGCAATCTGCGTGACAGTTTTCAATTTCGGCACATCACCCTGAATAATCAGCGAGCCTGGCATCACCGCCAGTCCTTGTCGTTTCGCGCTGATGCGCTGAATAACGCCAGCAATCAACCCAGCGAACAAAATCGCCGTCAGCCCTTCGCTCGCGAGCATCGTCAGCGGCGCATCACTGCGGGCTTGGCGAATAATCTCTTCCAGCGTTCCGCACCGATACGCGCCCCACGCGATGACGATGCCGCTATACGCGCACGCCCAACCCGTGCTGAACAAAAACGCGCCGATCGCTCCAAGCGCAAGCGCCGCCGCAAAAACGCACGCCGCGCCAATGACGCCCGGAAAAACGCCCGCGTTCACAAACATGCTGATGGCATGCCCGCCATCAACATCGCGCACCGCATTCAGCGGCAGCGACGCCAGCGGCCCCACCACCGCAAACGCAATCAGCAGCATGCCCCAACGCAGCGATGACCCAAACGCACTGAGCAAGTGTTTCTTCACGGTGCGAGGGTACACCACTTCCCAAGCGCGGCGTGCGCCGAACCTATTCCAAAATGCGCGCAAACAACTCCGGACTCTCCCCCTGCCCCGTCCGCGCACTCAATAGCGCCGCCTGCGCCAGCGGCAAAACCTCCGCCATCTCCACACGCGGCAAGCCCCGGCTCTCATCATGCAACAGCGAAGTCAATTCATCCGCAATCAGCCCCGCCAATGACCCCGCATGTTCGCGACCCTCCGGCGTGCTTGCGTCGCGAGCCTTCACGGGTATCTCCACCGCCTCACCCTGCGCGCCCAGCCACAACAGTTCACTGCCCAACCCATCATGCCGCACGCTTATCCGGCCAAACTCACCCAGCATTGTGAACTCAAGCCCAAAGCCGCCCGCCGCACTGCTGATGTCCAAACTCGCCGCCGCGCCCGACGTAAATCGCAGCACGCACGCGCAGTCGCCATGCAGACTTTCGCTCGTGTTGTGCAAACTCTCGCCAGGCAACGCATGCAAGCCTGAAGTCATCTGCGCGCTCGTATACACGCAATCAACCGACTCTGGCGACCCCAGCACATGCGTCACCAGATCAAGCCCGCCCACCAGCAAGTTCGCAAGGTTGTGCTCACCCGCCCGGCCCCACACCCGCAAGCTCACATGCCGAGGCAACTCGTCTTGCTCGATCGCCGATATCGCATCGCGCACGCGCGTGAGCGATCGGGGCGTCGCAAGCAAGTGCACGCGGTCACACGCGCCTGCGTCCACCATCGCTCTCTCCCCAAGCCACGCCTGGCGAGAAAGAATCTGCACCGACGCCGGCAGCGGCACCAGCGAAGCAATCTTCACACCGCGCGCCGCCGCCGCGAGAATGGCCCGAGCATCTTCATCATTCGCCGTTGCACCAAAGTCACCCGTATCAAGCATCAGCAGCAGCGGCACATCACACGCCGCAACCGCCGCCCGAAGGTCAGTCTGCCCGCCGACGCCAAATTCACTCGCAAGCGCATCGCTTCGCCCCTTCGCGGGCGTGCCGATGCTCACAACATCAAGATTGGCAGCCGCAACCACTCGCCGGGCAAAGGCAAGTTGCTCAGGCCGAAGCCAAAGCATCGTCGGCGGCGGCGGCGGACCCAAAGCAGAATTGGCGGCAAAGAGCGACAATGCAGGAATATACCACGGAATTGCCGCTTCGGGGCCACTGTACCAAAAGTGTTTCACCCTCTCACCCCCTCACCTGCTCACCCCCCTCACCTTCCCACCCATACACTCCCCCCGTGCGGCTAGACAACCGCGGCGGTCACCTGTAAAGGCGGCCCGCTGAGGAAAGTCCGAGCACGGCAGGACACGGTGGTGGGTAACGCCCACCCGTTCGTACCCCGCGTCGCGAAAGCTTCGCGGCACTCCGAACGCGGGACAGTGCCACAGAGAAGATACCGCTGGGTAGGTCGGCTCTCCGAGCCGACCCAACTTAGTAAGGGTGAAAAGGTGGGGTAAGAGCCCACCGCGTCACTGGTGACAGTGACGGCACGGCAAACCCCACCGCGTGCAAGGCCAAACAGCGTGCGCTTGAGTCTGGTCCGGACGATGCACGCGGGTAGGCTGCTTGAGGTTGCTGGCAACAGCAATCCCAGAGAAATGGTTGTCGCAGGCTTGCAGGTCTTTCGCGTCGGGCCCCCGTCAATAGCAGTCGCGAAGGAAACCGCAAGCAGCACAGAACTCGGCTTACACGCCGCACGAGTGAACACAGGCCCGAAGGCAAACCTTCGGGCCTGTGGCCGTTTTGGTACATCGCCTTGGGTACGTCGGCGGTCCCCGCCGACCTCTACCACTTCTACACATCACTCCAGCCGCGAACAAGTACCCACACCCCAAAGTCAGCAACGATCGACGCCGCTCACCCCTGACGCAACGAGGCTCCAAAAAAATCGACCGGTGTGCGAGCCTCGCATCGCACTCGAAAATGGGTCGCTGCATCCACCTTTCGCGTACGCTCCACCCATGCCTGCCTTATCCATTCGAAATCTCGTCTTCGCATACGCCCACCGCGACGCCGACAACCCCTTCTCCCTCCGCATCCCCACTCTCACCCTCGACCAAGGCGAACAACTCCTCCTCTCCGCCGGCAGCGGCAGCGGCAAAAGCACGCTCCTCAATCTCATCGCCGGTCTCATGGACCCGCAACAAGGCTCCATCGAAGTCGCCGGACAAAACGTCCACGCACTCACCGGCGCATCTCGCGATCTCTTTCGCGGCCGCAATCTGGGCGTCGTTTTTCAAACCTTCCACTTGCTGCAAGGTTTCAGCGCAATCGAAAACGTCATGGCGGCGATGCTCATGGCCGACAAACCCGCAAGCGAAATGCAACCGCGCGCCGCTGAACTCCTCAGCAAACTCGGCATCACCAAAATCAACGCACTCGTCGATGAACTCAGCGTGGGCCAGCAGCAACGCGTCGCCGTCGCGCGAGCCCTTGCCTGCAAGCCCGCGCTCGTCCTCGCCGATGAACCCACCGCGAGCCTTGACCCAACCAACGCCGCCGCCGCGATGGACCTGCTGCAGGGTCTGTGCAAAGAGCAAAACGCCGCGCTCTTGTGCGTGAGCCACGATCCCACCATGGCCTCACGCTTCACCAAGCGAATCACGATGGAAGAACTCATCGCCGCCTCCGCCGGTGGCACGGGCTTTCAGCCCGTGCGCGAAGGAGCCCACCCATGACCGACTTCACCATCGTCCTCCGCAGCCTTCGCGTACGCGCCTTCTCCACCCTCGTCACCATCGCGTCCGTTGCCGTCGCCGTCATGCTCATCATCGTGCTGCTCACCCTTCGCAACAGCGGCAAAGCCGCCTTCGAACGCGGCAGTGGCGACATGCACCTGCTCGTAACCGCCGAAGACAGCCCGCTCGTCAGCGTCCTCAACAGCGTCTTCTACGCCAACGCCCCGCGCCGCCCCATCACCTGGGCCCGCTATCAACAACTCTCGCAGCAAGCCCCCTGGGCCTACGCAGTTCCCACAGCAATCGGCGACAGCTACCGCGGCTTCCCCGTCGTCGCAACAACCACCGACATGTTCACCAAGTTCGTCCCCGCTAGCGACGCACCGTGGAAACTCCGCGCAGGCGCGTACTTCCCCGCAGGCGACGAAGGCAACTGGCAAGCCGTCCTGGGCAGCACCGTCGCCCAAACAACCGGCCTCAAACTCGGCGACACCATCTACCTCGCCCACGGCTACAACCCCCGCGCCACTAAACCCGGCTCGCCCGATCCTGCCGCCAAACACGACGAGCACGCGCACGACGACCACGATCACGACCACGACGCACACAACGAAGAATCCGAAGAAGCCCCCGGCGCCGCACACGTCCACATGGAGTTCCCCACCAAAGTCGTCGGCATCCTCGAGCCCACCGCCACGCCGCACGACCGCGCCATCTTCACCAACCTCGAAAGCACTTGGATCAAGCACGCCAAAGACATCCGCGAGCGCATGCCGCCGCAAACCCCGCCGCTTGAAGCCCCCAAAACCTCCGCCGACCTGCGCGAAAGCGAAAAGCTCATCACAGGCATCTACACGCGCCTGGTCACGCGCCCAGGCAGCGACGCACCCGCCAACCTGCCGCAAGTCTTTGACCTCCTCCGCCGCGACGGCTCCCTCACCGTCGCGCAGCCCAAGCAAGAAACCGACACCCTCTTCGGCAGCATCATCGACCCCATCAACCGCATCTTCATCGCCATCGCCATCGTCGTCCTCATCACCAGCGGCATAGGCATCATGCTCGCCCTCTACAACAGCATGGAACAACGCCGCCGCCAAATCGCCGTGCTGCGCGTCCTCGGCGCCAGCGCCTCACGCATCTTCAACCTCGTCATCACCGAATGCGCCGCCATCGGCCTCGCCGGCGCACTGCTGGGCGCAGCCATCGCCCTCATCGGCACCCGCTTCGCCGCCAGCATCGTCCTCACCCGCTACGGCGTCGTCATCGAGCCCCACCTCTCGCCCATCATCATCGTCTACCTCCTCGCCGCAACGATTCTCCTCGCGATACTCGCCGGCCTCATCCCCGCCATCATGGCCTACCGCACCAGCGTCGCCAAGAGTCTGCGACCGACTGCTTGAGGCTTTGGTGGCACGGGCTTTTAGCCCGTGCCACCTCTGACCTTCATACCATCCCCCATGCGCATCTTCTGGGCACTCATCGCCCTGCTCATCCTGCTCGCCGCCGCCGCGATGTTCTTCACATCCAGCAAACCCCCACGCATCGCGCCACCCAACACACCCGCCACCACTCCTACACCACCAACCGCGCCGGCACCCGCGCCCACCGCTGACTCCGCGCCGCAAGCCGTCGCGCCCACAGCTCCGACCCCCGCGCCCGCGCCAACAACCCCAACCACTCCCACTTCCACCCCCGCCGACCTCGCCGCCGCCGCAGATGCCGAGCAAGCCATCCTCGACTCCATCGCCGCCAAACACAGCGGCCCACAACACGCCGCCAAAACCACCAAGCCCTCCATCACCGACGGCAAAGAAAAACCCACCGTCGCCACCGACAAAACCGCCGCAGCCACAACACCCACCACCCCACCCACCCGCGCCCCCGCCAAAATCGGCGAATACACCGTCACCGGCGCAACCTTCCGCAACCGCGACGACGGCGCACTCGTCGTCGACGAAAAATACATCATCCGCGGCGAAGGCACGCAAGCCAAGCCCTACGTCGTCTCCTGGGAAATGCTCGTCGCCAGCGAAGGCGACTTCGATCCAAGCAAAGGCAAAAACACCATCCCCGAACGCGTCGCCATGCTGCACGACAAAGTCGTCACCATCACCGGCTACATCGCCTTCCCCCTCATGACCCCCAAGCCCACCGAACTGCTCATGATGCTCAACCAATGGGACGGCTGCTGCATGGGCGTCCCCCCCACGCCCTACGACGCCATCGAAGTCAAAATCAACAAACCCGTCTCCGGCGACGCCCGCTTCGCCATCAACGGCACCGTCCGCGGCACCTTCAAAGTCGAGCCGTATGTGACCAAGACTCCCACGGTGAGCTGGCTGAACGGGCTGTACCTTATGGAAAATGCGGAGTTTGCGGCCGCGGATATCGGCGCGGGGGCGGGGAGCTAAGGGAGCTCTACTGGCGCCCGTGTGCGCCGTGGATCAGCATGTGTTGTGCAGACGAGATGGTCGCATGGTCTACGAAACTCCCAAAGGCACTGTTGTTTACTTCAACGTCGAGGGTGGTGATCCGGCGCTTGTCACGAAGTTGAAGTTGTCGCAGGACAGGTTCAAGGGCAATGAGCTCAAGCTGAGTGATCGGCGATGGCCTGCGATTCTCGAAGCGGTGGCCAACAAGTCCATCACGTTGCACGTTTTCTGGTTCCGTGAGCCACCACCTGTAACCAGTACGTGGTATGAGCTGGATCCCCGGAGCACTTTCAAGTCACCCGCGCGACCACCCAAGAACACGTCGCTCGCCTATCAGTCTCAGGGTGGCCGCATGATCGCGAGCGAGCGTTTCATGGCTGCGGTCAAGGACAACGGTCTGACGGGTGCGACCTTCCTGCTTCTTGATGCTCGAACGCCGACTGGAGTGGAACGGTGGTACGAAGTCTTTGCAATGCATCCGCTTGGGCGGGGCATCGATCACCCCTTGCTTGACAGCAAGTCGTATGACCGCGAGTGCCATCGAGACATGTCGCGCGAGACACTCGCGAAACTTCGCTACGGGGAGCAGCGCTTTCATCGGGCGTTATTTCGTCAGGGTGTTTCATTCGCTGATCCGGTTTTTCGTGCGCTGATCAACCATCCTTGCTCGGCGAAGAGCCAGCTTTTCGGCGCGGACTCTCCTGACTGTGCGAGCTTCGCGACGGAGTGCGCACCAGCCGTTGATTTTGCCTATACCGGTTGGCCCATGAATGAGCCCGACGATGCAGGCCTACTGCCACGTCGACGTTCACTTGCGTGTACACATCGTGCACGCGAAGCGCTGATCGCGGCTGGGGTCATGACACCTCGTGAGTTCACGCCGTATGTCATGCTTTCCGCCGATACGGCAACAGGCACCGTATGTGATCGTGCGTATCCGGCTACATTGCCGCTGCCGGCGTACACGGCTGACGAAGCCCGCTTGGAACATGCACGCCGCACGGCGGCGCACGTTGACAAGCCTGCGGCCGCCGAGCCGCGAGCGCCCAAGACGGTGAATGCGATGATGTCGTTGCTCCAAGCCAGTGCGAAGCAGCACGGCTGGAAGCCCATGGGGGCGACACGCGCATTTGGAACGTTGCAGCAGAGCGAACTCTTCGCGATGGCGCCGGCGAACTGGGCTGAGCTGTTTGCGCACTTGCCTGCGGATGTCAGCGATGAGTCGGATGAATCGCCGGTGCCTTCGTGTGAAGTTGTCCAGCCCGCGTGGAACACATGGATGGTCGATGATCAGGATCGGAGCGCGACGACGAGCCCATCGCGTCGCGATCTCGTTCTCGCGGAGTCGGGGTATGGCGACTGGTTCAGTGTGCGCATTCCGAAGGACAAGCCGCCTCGTGACGCGAAAGTGACGCACTGGGATCACGAAACCCTGATCGCCGTACACACCTGGCCCACCGTCATCGCCTTCGCGTTTGATCTCATGCTCTCCGCCGAGCAAGCGGCGGCGAGCCGCAGAGGATCGTGAAAGCTCACACCCCCGGCACATCCGCACACTCCGGACACCTCGCCGTCTTCGCAAGATTCGACCTGTCATACCCGCATTGCAAGCACCAACCGTTGATCCGCCGGTGCTCAAACACAGGACACGGCCCATTGGCGTAGCGATGAAACCGCGCGAACCCCCACGCCGCCAGAAGCCCAACCAGAACCAGCCCGCCAAACTCTGCAAACGATCGCAGCGTCGGAGGCGAGCGCGATGCAATCACCGAAAGCACCCACAAAACAACCAGCAAACCCAGACATGTGCACACAAGCGTTGCAACCCACATGCCGCATCGCAGCAAAAACCACCGCAGCCCCGTCGGCAGGAACCATCGCTTCGTGTTGGACTTTGCATTCTCCATTCCAGCAATCATCCAACCCCGCCCTCATCCCCCCGGCACATCCCCACATTCCGGACACGCCGCAACCTTCGCAAGACTCGACCTGTCATACCCGCACCGCATGCACAAGCCATGTGCCCGCCGCCGATCAAACTCGCGCCGTTGCCGCGTCGCAAAAAGTATCAGCGCGGTAATGCCCCAACCCACCAACGCCATCAGCACCACCAGCGTACCAAAAATCGTAATCGGCCGCGCACGCGGCGACGAATTCGGCACCACCGCCTGCATGCTCCAAACAACAAGCACAACCACGAGCGCCGCCACGCTCATTATCAACACATAAATCCCAACACTCCGCAAGCGGCCACGCCCCGCAAGTGTCTTCCCACCGCGCCCGCCATCGTGCTTGGCTTTCTGCTGCTCTGCCATCATTCCACCCCGCTCGCTTGACCGCATCCACACATCGCGCCACCCGCAACCATCACCCCCACTCTCCCAACAACGATACCGATACTATTACACGAACACGCAAAGCCGCCGCGCCGCCTCCGCCGCCATCTTGAGCCGCACAGCACGCGCAGCACCAGGGGAGCAGCCATCATGTCAGTGATGCAACTATCAGGGTCCATCCAAAAATCACCCAAGCACACGCCCGTGTTGCCGCTCTTCGCGGTTTCAGCAGCCATGCTCACCGCGCTGCTCGCCCTCGTCATCACACTCTTCATGGGCCCAAAGTCCATCGAAATCTCCAAAGACTTCGGCATGCAACTCTCGCCCACCACCATGCAATTCTTCCGCCTCACCACCTGGCTCACCGGCACCACCGCCCCCGCCACCTTCCCCGCCTGGCCGCTCGTGCTGGTCGCACTCAGCATCACCACCGCCGGCCTCTACGGCATGTGCTTCCTGCCCCGCCAGCGCGCCGCCGCGATCATCATCGCCCTGGCCATCCTTCTCTTCACCCTGCTCTACCTGCTCATCGCCTTCGTATCAGTCTTTACCCAACTGACAACGATGATCAACTCCCTGCAAGGCAACCCCTGACCAGAGCGACCGAACACAAACTCCATACGCCGCTCCGCACCATTGCGCCATCGTCAACACGCATGCCCATGCCAAATCCAGTGGAATAACGCATGCGGCTTCATCCGCTCGAACGTCTCGTCAATCGTCCCCGCTGGCAGCGGCTCATCGTCGCCATAAGTCACAACCGACCGATTCGAGACCAGTCGTTCATCCAGCGACCACACGCCGCGCCGCCGCGCGCGCCTGCGTGCGATGATGGGAACAGCGACAAGCCACTCGCGCAGCCAATACCACCTGAATCCTTCCGCAGTCACACGAATCGACATGATGCAGCCCGTCGGGCTCACCATCACGCGCCCCAGTTGCATCTCGCGCTGCGTGCACACCCACTGTCCCGCCCACAACAACTCTTCCGCAACCGCCTGCGTAAAGCACGGGCTCGGTAGCGACGCCCGCATCGCAAGTTGCTCGGCGTTCGGCCACCACACCGCCGGCGGCCAACCACGCATCCCCGGAGAGTTCCGGCACGTCATCGAAATAAGCACCGATCGATACATCCCCGGCACCTGCTCCAATTGCCTCGCGCTGCTCCATTCGCAAACGCGCACCCACCCTCAGCTATTCCGGTACTTCGTCTCTCCGGTACTCCGGTACTCTCTTCTTCAATCCTCCGCCGAAATACTCTTCGGTCCCTCTTTCCCCGCCACCCGCTCCATATATCCCTTCCCCTTGCGCTCATACTTCGTGAACCCCATCCGCTCCAGGTTCGCGTTGCTCAGTTGGCTCTTGCCCTTCATGTCGCTCCACTTGCCCGCAATCGCCGGCGCGACAATCGCCCGCCGACACGGCTTGCCCGTGCCCGGCTGCTTGGTGAAGGCATCGTCCTTCATCATCTGCACCGCTTCAAAGGTCTCGCCCGTAGGCGTGCCGGTTTTGTCGAGGATTTCGTAGACGTAGGTGGGCATGGAGAAGAGTAGTAACGAAGTGACGAAGTGACGGAGTAACGAAGTAAAGGCAAATACGCAAGGCCAAATGTCTCTACTTCGTCACTCCGTCACTCCGTCACTTCTACCCCAACTTCGCCTTCATCGCAACCGCCATCCGCTTCAGGTAATAGTCATACCCACAGGACAACTTCATGATGGCCCGCGGAATCGCGCTTTTGATGGTCCCCTCTTCCGTCACTGTCAGCTTCGTCTGCCCGTTGCCCACATCCTCAAAAACATGATCCCAGGTTCCCGTAAACGGCCCATTGTCATCAACAATCGTCCGCACCACTCGGCTGGGCGCCTCACTGATCGTCTCACGAAGCACAAACGAATTGCGCCCCATGTGCTGCCGAAACACCCGCTTGCCATCCTGCTCGGGCAATATCTCCACCTTGGTGATGTCCTCGAGCCACTCGGGAAATTGCTCCGCCGCGTTCACAAGCTCCCACACCCTCTCCCGCGGCGCATTGACCACAACGCTCACGCTCGCCGTATGCGTCGCCGGCAACATCGAGCCGTAAATGCCCACCACACCCGCCAACAAAATCAGCAGGCCCACGATCGAAATGATGATATAAGTAATCATGCGCATAACAGTAGAAAGCCACCCAACCACCACCCCCTTCACCCTCTCACCGCTTCACCCCCTCACTCCCCCACCTCTTCACTTCGTCACTCCGTCACTTCTTCACTTCCTCTTCCACTTCATCACCGGCCCACTCGTCACCTTCCCCCCCTGAAAGTGCTTCCACGTCTGCATGTAGTGATTGTCATCCACAAACGTCAGCACCACCTCGCCCATATACCCCTGATCTGCCGACGTCAGGTTGCTCACTTCATCAAACTGGAAATGAATCTCATTCGCTGCGTGGTTGTGCCCATCGTTCAGTTCGGCTTCCATCCGCGGCTGGTTCCCAATCGCGCAGTAATGCGTCATCACCAGTTCATCGCCATCCATGTGATACACATTCGTCATCTCATGCTCACTGCCCGGGAACATGATGTCGCGCACGATGCTCCCGCCGCTGGTCACCTTGATGATGCTCGTCTGCGGCGGCCCTTGCTGGGCAATCTCTTCCGCCGTCATGTCCATGATCCACTCGCCCTCAAGCTTCGCCACGCGTCCAAACAATGCAGCACGCGTCGCCGGGTCCGCAGCCTTCGTCACTTCAGGCGCGTCACCATGGGCGTGATCCACATAGTCCGCCCGCTCGCACTCATCCCCATCACACTCCACATGGCGATGTGCCGCACAGGCAGCCAGCAGCGAAGCAACAGTCGTCAACCCGGTCACGGCGATCACGGTAAAAATGCGAGTCTTCATACCCGGGAATATACCGGATATTCCCACTTTCCGCAAGGTGCACAACCGGGGGAACTACGTCGTCAGTCCAAAATCTCCCCACGCGCAAATCACTCACTTCCCACCCGTCAACCTCACTCCGAAACACGATTGAGTTCCACATCCTTCACCGTCAGCCCCGCCCGGTGAGCAATCAGGGCCAGCTTCACCCGATCATCAACCGCCAGTTTCAGCCCAATTGACTTGCGATGCGAAATAATCGTGTGTTCGCTGCGAAAAAGCAACTTGGCGATGTCCTTCACGCTAAGCCCCTGCCCCAGCAGCGCCATCACCTCGAGCTCTCGCGGGCTCAACGCATCCAGCACGCCCAGGTTCGCCACGTTGGAATCAATCCACTCGTAATCGCCCTTCGCCAGTTCTTCCGCGTCCTCCGACGATTCAGCCCGCCGAGTAATGGTCAAGAACAAATCCGGCGCATCGCCTTCCCGATCGATCGGGTAGATATACGTAAAGTGCTGCTGCCCGCGCCAAATGTTCCGCAACAAAACCGCCTTCCCCGAAACCCGAATCCGCTGCAACAACGCAATCCGTTCCTTCGTCCAGTCATCAGGCATGTGGTCCGACCACGTCCGTCCGATGTACCGCTCCGCCTTCGCGTCCGGCCCATGAAAAATCCGCGCCAACTGGTCATTCAGATAAAGCAATCGACCTTCTAGCGTAATAAGCGCCACACCCGTACTCGGCTCGCTCGTCAGCGCACCCCACACCGCCTCCAGCATGGGCTCACTCGCACCAAGCTCATTTAGTGGATTTTCAGAAGCATGTTGATCCGGCCTCGATGTATCACCCATACCCAAAGTTTAGCGACGCCAGTATGTCAACAATCCGCCAATGCCATTTAGTTCCATCGATGACGTACTCGCCGATCTCCGCGCCGGAAAAATGATCGTCCTGACCGACGACGAAAATCGTGAAAACGAGGGCGACCTCGTTCTGCCCGCACAGTTCGTCACGCCCGAAGCCGTCACTTTCATGCTGGGCAAGGCCATGGGCTACATGTGCCTTTCCCTCACCGAGGAAGACTGCGACCGCCTCAACCTGCACCCCCAAGGCAGCGTCAACACCAGCGTCCGCGGCACCGCCTTCACCGTCAGCATCGACCTGCACCCGCGCTTCGGCGGCACCACCGGAGTCTCCGCCAAAGAACGCGCCAAGTGCATTCAAATGGCCATCGACAAAAATCTCACCGAAGCTGACTTCGTCCGCCCCGGCCACATCAATCCCCTCCGCAGCCGCGATGGGGGCGTCCTCGTCCGCACAGGCCAAACCGAAGGCTCCGTCGATCTCTGCCGCCTCGCAGGCCTCTACCCCGCCGCCGCCATCATCGAAATCATGAAGCCCGACGGCGAAATGGCCCGCGTCCCCGACCTCGAAAAATTCTGCGCCGAGCACAACATCAAAATGTGCAGCGTCGCCCAAATCATCGAGTATCGCCTCCAGCGCCAAAGCCTCGTCAAACGCATCGGCCCCGACGAAGGCACCCCCATCACCACAAAATTCGGCCCCTTCACCATCCTCCTCTACGAAAGCGTCGTCGATCCCCTCCCCCACCTCGTCCTCCTGCCTTCCCACTCCGTCACTTCGTCACTTCGTCACTCCGTCACTCCCACGCTCGTCCGCATGCACCGCCGCAATCTCCTCGGCGACGTCTTCGGCGATCTCGCCAGCAGCCCCGAAGGCCCCAGCAGCGACACTCTCCACGCCGCCATGCGCATGATCCAAGCCGAAGGCCGCGGCGCGCTGGTCTACCTCCGCACCACCGGCCACCGCAGCGACGACAAAGCCATCACCGCCGTCACCGACCTCGAAGGCACGCTGCAAACCCTCCGCGCCAAATCACTCGACATCAACACCCCCGACCTCTCCGGCATGGCCGACGCCGTGAGCAGCCGCATGCCCCTCCGCGACTTCGGCGTCGGCTGCCAAATCCTCCGCGACCTAGGCCTCACCAAACTCCGCCTGCTCACCAACAGCACCCGTCCAATGCCCGGCATCGAAGCCTTCGGCCTCGACATCGTCGAACGAGTGGCGTGTCGGTGAACGGAGAACGGAGAACGGAGAACCGAGAACGGAGAACGGAGAACGGAGAACCGAGAACGGAGAACGGAGAACGGAGAACGGAGAACGGAGAACGGAGAACGGAGAACGGAGAACGGAGAACGGAAAAACGATATCAGCTTCTGTTCTCTGCTCTCCGTTCTCCGTTCTCTGTCCTCCCTCACCTCGGCGTCGCCCGCAAAACCACACTCCCCTCACCCGCCACAAACTCCAACCCCCGCGCCACCGCATCCGGCACCAGCGCCGTATCACCCGCGCGCAACTGCATCGCCGCAAACTTCCCCTCGCTGCTGCGTAATTCACCCACCCCGCTCACCAGCATCAGCACCACAGGCCGCTTCACTGGCTGCTCATGCGAAAGCCCGCTCACCGCGCCACTCGCAGGCCGCAACTCATCCAAATCAAAATACCCCGTCGTCACCAGCCGCGTAAACGCTGCCCCAACTTTGAATTTCGTCGCATCCCGCGCCTGCTCCCACTGAATGCACGTCAAGCTCTGCTCCACATGCAACTCGCGCCCGCTGCGCCCCCAGTCATACACGCGAAACGTCGTGTCACTGGGCGTCTGCACTTCCGCCACCAGCACCCCCGCCCCCAGCGCATGCACCGTGCCGCTCGGCAAGTTGTGACACTCACCCACCACCGCATCCACCGACTCCAGCAACTCAACCACGCCGCTGCCATCATGCTCTCGCAGCGCCGCCGCAAATTCCGCCCGCGTCACGCCCGGCTTCACACCCTTATAAATCTTCGCCCCACGCTCCGCACTCAAAATGTACCAACACTCCGTCTTCAAGTGCGCCGTCGGATACATCCGGCAATACGCCGGACTGGGGTGAACCTGCACACTGAGGTTCTCCCTCGCATCCAAAAACTTGATCAGCAGCGGAAACCCGCCCGACCCCGTCGGCACCACATCGCCCATCAAAAGCGGCCCCCACGCCCCCACCGCCTGATGCAACGTCTTCCCCGCAAGTTCCCCATTACGAATCACACTGCGCGCCGCCCCACCCCCAGCCCCACTCGCGCTCGTCGCCGCCAAATCCGCCAGCTCCCAACTCTCCCCAACCCGCGCCCCAGCCTTCACCGCCTTCCCCACCCGCGCCAGCGCATCCCCACCCCACACCTTCTCCAGCAAAAGAGGCTCAAACAACAACGGATACGGCGCACACTGAGGCATACCAAACCGTATCG
>BJHL01000011.1 GCA_014192545.1 Phycisphaerae bacterium
CTCAAACGCGGCGAACAGAAGAGCCTGCAGACCGACCGTGTCATCCTTGTGCCGGGACCGGAAGAAGAGGTTGCGATCGTGCGGTCCATCTATGAGCAGTTCGTCAAGGAGGGCAAGAGCGAACGAACCATCGCTGACGGCCTGAACGGGGCGGGCATCCCTTCGGCTTGCGAGAGGCCGTGGACGCGGAGCATGGTGCATCAGATCCTGTCCAACGAGAAGTACATCGGCAACAACGTCTACAACCGGGTCTCGTTCAAGCTCAAGAAGAAACGGGTCATCAACCCACCGGACATCTGGGTTCGCGGCGATGGCGCGTTTGACGGCCTCGTCGAGCCCGAGGCGTTCTTCATGGCGCGGGGGATCATCCAAGAGCGGCATCGGCATTTCAGCGACGACGACATGCTGGGCCGCCTGCGCACCCTTCTGGCTGTTCACCCTGAGCTCACCGGCGCACTCATCGACGAGACAGACGGCATGCCGTCCAGCTCGGCCTACCGCACGCGCTTCGGGAGCCTGGTAAATGCGTACCGGCTGGCGGGATATACGCCGGAGCGCAACTTCGAGTATCTGGAAGTCAACCGTCAGCTGCAGCAGGTGCATCCACAGCTCCTGAGGGACCTGATCCAAGACCTCCAGACAATGGGCGCGACCGTCGAGCGGAACGACGCGTCGGACGTCTTGACGATCAACGGGCTCTACAGCGCGTCGCTCTCCTTGGCACGATACCGCTCAACAGCAGCGGGCTCGCCCCGATGGCGATTCCGCATGCCCGAGGAAAGGGTCGCCGACATCCACATCGTGGTGAGGATGGACCAGTCCAATGAGCAGCCCGCTGACTACTACCTGTTGCCGAGCATCGACATGGAGCTTCCCGACTTCCGGCTGTCGGAGTTCAATGGGGCATCGATCGACACATTCCGGTTTGAGTCCCTTGAGTTCTTTTTCGGCATGGCGAAGGTCATCCAGATCGAGGTGGCGGCGTGATCGACCATCGCGATACCAACGTCGTCCGCATCCCCATTGACCAGATCACGGTGATGAACCCACGCGAGCGTGGGAAGGTGAAGTTCAAGCAGATCGTCTCGAATATCTCCAACATCGGGCTCAAGAAGCCCATCACCGTGGTTCAGCGAGGGACCAAGGACGGCAAACCTCTCTACGAACTGGTGTGTGGACAGGGCAGGCTCGAGGCGTGCCGCCAACTCGGGGACACTACGGTGCCGGCGCTCATCATCGACGCCTCGCGCGAGGATCTGTTGCTCATGAGCCTCGCGGAGAACCTGGCCCGCCGTCGCCAGACCTGCGTTGAGATGCTTCGTGAGGTCGGCAACTTAAAAGAACGCGGCTATTCGTACGCGGAGATCGCGCAAAAGACTGACTTGCACGTCTCGTATGTCAAGGGAATCGTCCGGTTACTCAAGCAAGGTGAAACTCGCCTTCTTGAAGCCGTGGAATGGGGACAGATTCCAATCAGTGTCGCCGTGACGATTGCCACGTCGGACGATCAGGAGGTTCAACGGGCACTGACAGAGGCGTACGAGTCGAAGAGTCTCCGGGGCAAGCAGCTGCTAAAGGCGCGGAGGTTGATTGAGGTGCGGCGTGCCGTTGGAAAGTCCATGCGGTACGCGGGCCGAAAGAACCTGAAGGCAGAGCTGACAAGCGACTCGCTGATGCAGGCTTACAAGCGGGAGAGCGCGAAACAACGGCTGCTGGTCCACAAGGCCAAGGTCTGTGAAACCCGTCTGCTGTTCGTCGCAAGCGCGCTCAAGCAGCTGTTCGCCGACCCGGGACTCATGGCCATTCTCCAGGCGGGCGAGCTGACCACCATGCCGCAGTTCCTGGCCGATCATGTCAGTCGAAAGGGAGCCTGACATGGCCGACGCGGTCCAGATGGCGTTCAACCCTGAGGGCATGATGGTGCCGATCGGCCAGATCCTCCCCGTTCGCACCGTGCGCCCTGAAATGCGAAAGGGGCAGCAGTATCAGCGCCTGTTCGCGTCCATACGCGAGCTCGGCGTGATTGAGCCGCTGATCATTTTCCCGCAAGACTCTTCTGAGGGGCGTGACCGACGCTACACCCTTCTGGACGGCCATTTCCGGCTCGACGTGCTCAAGGAACTCGGGCGCACCGAGGCGTTCTGCCTAATCGCCAAGGATGACGAGGGCTTCACCTACAACCACAAGGTGAATCGCATGGCCCCGATCCAGGAGCATTTCATGATCCTCCGAGCGCTCGACAACGGGGTGACGGAGAAGCGGATCGCCGCCACCCTGAGCGTCGACGTGAAGTCGATTCGGCTCAAGCGTGACCTCCTCACGGGGATCTGTCCCGAGGCCGTGGTGCTGCTGAAGGACAAGAACGTCACCACCAAGGGGCTCCGCGAGCTCAAGCGGGCCGTGCCGATGCGGCAGATCGAGATGGCGGAGCTAATGGTGGCGGCGAACAACTTCTCGACCGACTACGCGATGTGCCTGCTGGCCGCCACACCCGAGAAAGACCTCATCGACACCGACAAGAACAAAGTGCTGCCGGGCATGAAGCCCGAAGACATCGCGCGTATGGAGCGAGAGATGGAACTGCTCGGCCGGGACTTCCTGATGATCGAGGAATCCCACGGCAAGAACACTCTGAATCTGGTGCTGGCCGTCGCTTACCTCCGCAAACTGCTCGATCACGCCGGGGTCGTCAAGTACCTGTCCCAGCGGCATCCGGACATCCTGGGGGAGTTTCAGAAGCTCGCTGACGCCCCGGACCTGAAGTCTGCTTCCTAGGTCGCCGGACGGGTGGACGTCCGACGTATAAAGGCGTGTTAACCAAACGACTGCGAGGCTGTGGCGGGAGAGAAGCGGGAGCTCCTCCCTCAACCGCCAATGACCTCAACGTAGTCTCGGCCCTTCGCGATGGCCGTGAGCACTCCAGCGGCGTTGCTATGCGGAGACACTTGAAGCACCAGGGTGTCAATCGCGCGAGTCATCGGAATCATGCCCCATCGCGCGGAAAACCGGTCGGCAACCTCCTGCTGAGTCTCGAACAAATCCTTCGGTCGCCGCAGCCCCTCCTCAAGCTGTCGCTGCAGCAGGCGGTCAAAGTCAAGGCAGACAACAGTCCACCCCTCCAGCCCGCGGCACGATTCGTACTTAACGATTCGAAACTGTTGCACATTCTCAGGAAACGTGTCCCTGTTGGCGGCGATCGAGCCGTCCCACACCTGCTCGCCCCATTGCTGAAGGGTTGCTCCGATACCTGTACTTGTGGAGCCAGAGCTTCCCGTCACACAGAACAGTGCATCGACCTGCCGATTGCCGGCAGCCTGATGCTCGCCCATGATCCGGCTGTGCACGTGTTGAGTGTATGGTCCCACCACCACAATCACGCGGCCACCGAGTACCTCGTCGTTTATCGCCATATCCCACTCAAGGTGGGACGCGGCAACGAACGCCTCAACAAACGCGCAGATATTCGCCTTGAGACGAAGCGACTTGCGTAGCGGAACAATCTGCCGGGATTCGGTCGGGGCGAGCAACGTCCAATCACACCGCCCGTCACGTCGCACGAGCTGGTCAACTCCATCCGCGACGATGATCCGGTTCGGTCCGAACAGTGCACCAAGAATGTCCCGCTCTTCTGTCGGCCAATCCTGTGCCTCGTCAATAAGCACGAAGTCCCAGTTGAACAACGACGGATGAGCCTTCCAAGCCTCCTCCTGCTGAAGCGTTTCTCTGGATTCGCCCGCAAATAGCTCTCGAAGTACCAGCTTCTTCGCTTGAAACTCCTCTGCGGGGAACGGCTCACCCTCTTGGATGGGCGGAGCTTCGCCCCAGGCGGACATCAACTCCCAAAAGAATCTCTCGCTGGTACGAATGCTGACCGTAGGGTCGTCGAGATTCTCGCGAATTCCCATCAGGTGCATTAGACGGCGCAAGTCCGATGCGAGAGCGCGGTTGTACGTGAGGAACAGAACTCGCGCGCCGCGGTCTTCTCTCAGACGGTTGGCGAGCTGCAGAAGTCGCACGGTCTTCCCCGATCCGCCTCGCCCGCGGAAGATCAAGAGCTGGCTTCCCAGCTTCTTCATGTATTCTGGGAGCTCGGGTTCGACGGTGCGCTTGGTAATGCGCTCGATCTTCTGACGGTCTAGAGGCGAAGCCTCGATACGTCGTGTGAAAATGTCAATCGCGTTCTTCACCTCGGTCGCGGCATCATCGCGGCCACAGCGAACAAATGAGTTTTGCCAGGGCTTGTGCAGGTCCCGTTTGATATCCTCGTGACGCTGGTTGACGATCGCCCGCAGGAAGTCCTTGGCGGTCACGTCAGCGCCCAGGATATTGCTTTGAACCTTGGGCAATGCCCTGGCTGGGACGTTCCTCAACCACAGGGCCGAAAGCCAGAATGGCGACCGAAAGCCCTGGCGTTCGACATACGTCTTGAGAGAGTGCACCTGCTTGAGATTCTGGTCTGTGGCACCGTGCCACTCCACCTGCCCGTTCGCTCGATTGATGTAACGGACAAGTACTTGATTGCCCTCAAACCGGATGGCCTCTGGAGGGTGGCCTTTGACCTCGATCGCGATGGCGAAGTTGGACAACCGCGCCGGCCGACTGCTCAGTTCCTCGGCGAGCAGTTCTTCTGGAATGGGGACCACGCCCGTGCAAACCCCGAGGACCAACAAGTCGGTGTCCTGGACCTGGCAGCCGGGCGTAAATGCTCCCACCACAATGCGGACATCTCCGCGTTCTCCGATCAACTCTTCAAGCGCCGGACGAAGGGCGAGCGCGGCATTGTAGTTGTCGCTGGAGGTGTCGCCAAAGATCGAGATGCCCATGGATGCTCGCCTGTTCCTTTCACTGCGCCGCGATGTCTCCGGGACGCCGGCCGACCCGGTACGGATTGACCGAGCGAACGCCCGGCCCGTACGAAGATCTAGCTGCTTGCAGCACTGGGTGCGACTCGATCCAGAGTGGGTGCGACTCGATGAGGATCACTCCATCCTTCACAAACCGCCTTCCGCTGCCCTCGTCTGAAGGAGCGAACCCGAAAGCCCGTGCGGGGCCGGCCAACACGTCACCACCTCCCTCGACCAGGCGCAACCAAGGGTTTTCGAGTCCTTCACGGATGGGCGTCCTCAGATCAACCGTTGTGGCGGCGCCGTCGCGCAAAATGCGGAGCATGTCGAAGCCCATCCTCCAGTCCAGAAGTCCGTGGTACGGAAGATTGCCATACTCCCGGAGGCATCGGGGGCATGATGCACCGCACCCGCCAGCGTGTTCAGGGGACACCCACGCCGGCCCGCCGGCCGGAGAGCCCATTGCCATTTCGAACGCGCACCGCAAGAGAGCCTGAAACTGCTGCGGCTCGCCGAGGCGGGAGCAGTAGCCGGCACCGTTCTCGAGGCAGTCGCACAAGAAAGCCTGCGCGCGGACGGCGCCCGGCTGGCCATATGTCCGGATACCCACGTCGATCTCACTCGACCGAATGTCGAGCAGGATGGCGGCAGCCTTGCGTAACAGGAAGGCGAGGGAGTACCAAGCCGCGCGCCCCTCGGGCCTTCGCGGATCTGCCAGCACACCCTCCGGCCAAGCCCCTATGTCGACGAGAAGCACGTCAGTGCGCCGACGGTCGAGCAGGGCCAGCCTGTGGCCGGGGCCGATCGGTTGCCCAAAGTTGTGGAACCCCGAGTCGTTGCTGGTTGTGTCATCGAACACCGCCCAAGCAGCTCTGCCGTCCTGCTGTACGGGGTTCTGCCAGCGCAGAAGTGTGGAGGGCTGAAAATCAAAACCACCCGCGCCACCATTGTCGTTGAGCGTGACGATGCGGTCGCTCACTACGGCCACGTCAGCGTGGGTGCCGGGGATCCTCGTCGTTTGTGGGACAACACTCAGCGAGAGCGACGGCTTGGTCGCTCGGGGAAAGAACTCGAAGAGACCGTCGTAGTCGCGCGGTGAGAAATTCGAGAAGAAGCCGGTGGGCTCACGGGCATCAATGAACTGGAACTCCTGCTCACCACAAACGGGGCAGTTCGACTTCGCGGGCGGCGAGCCGGAAGCGGGAGGATCCACTCTTGTGGGTCCGTAGCCCAAGTGTTGGCAGGCCGCACAGCGACCGATCGTGACGTTTGGCTCGCCGATGGCCGGCACAAAGCCGGGCTTGGCCATTAGCTGATCTCCGACCGGCACGAGTCTAACAACGCCAGCGGCAGTGTGTACCCGTTTGTCTTTGACGGTTTCGCTTCCGGGTGCAAACTGCCCAATCGCGATGTCCAGCGCCCGATCGACAGTTCCATGCTCCGGTGGCCACGGCATCGCGCGAGTGGGCAGTTGGGTATGTAGCAGCCGAATCCTGGTTGGAAAGCCGAACAAGGGTAGCACGCCTGCGTGCGCCAACCGCTCACTCAAGGCTTCCTGAGTCAAGGTCGGATCCGCGACAAACGCGTCAATGGCAGGCGGCAATTGGCTTTGAACCCAGCTAACTTCGGAATCAAGGAACGAAGACAACTCGGTCGGCAGGGTGAGCCGCATTCTCGCAGCAAGCACCTCGGCAGCCGACCGCAGTTCGGCTCCGTGTCCAGCCATCCAGGCGATGAGGTCTGCTCTCTCGCCGGCCCAGTCCGCCGCGTCACCAAACTCACCGTGAACACTCTCGCCAGCGGCAGGAGGTTGGCCGGCGCGCGCTGCCCGGAAAGCCTGTCGAAGGCACTCTTCCGTCAGAACGCGACGGAAAATGGCGCGATTGGTGGGATCGATGAAGGGAGGCGGCGGCCTGTCGCCCGTTATCTTCTCCGCGTGCTCAAAGTAGTATGCGTCGTGCGAGCGGCCTCGGCAGAGCGTAACCGCGAGCGAGACTCCAGCACCACGCCTGCCTGCTCTGCCCACACGCTGCTGGTAGTTGAACCGCTCAGGCGGCATATTTGCGAGCATGACCGACAAGAGTGCGCCGATGTCAACTCCCGCCTCCATCGTGGTGGTCACGCTAAGCAGGTCGATTCCGTCAACCTGAGGCAGTTCCCTCGGAACAAACACGTCCTGAAACCGGCGTTGGCGGTCGGGCTTGTCTTCCTGGTCTGTTTGGCCGCTGAGCTCCTCGGCGTGGAGTCGAAATGCTTGGCGACGGTCGTCCGCAAGATATGCGAAATAGTCGCTGGCTGATGGACCGTTGCGAGCTGGCTCCGCCTGCAGACGGCCTCCGCACTCCACACAGCGACCATTCCCGCGAGCGAAATAGCCAGACCTGCATTGGCTGCACCGGTTGACGATACCGTCCGTCGGCGGCGTCAGATCAAGCATCAGCTTTTCCGGGTCGAGACCGGGCTTCTTCTCTGTTGGAAGCGCATCGCCGGGGACTAGCACCTGCGATTGCAGCAGAAGAGCCTCGACGGCAGCGCATTGCGCAGCGTCATTCATGTACGCGGTGGCCCAGGACTTTGGTCCGCTGGGCAGCCCGGGTGCGGCGTTGCCCTGCTCAAAGTACGCAGCGCCAACGTAGTTGCGGCGGAGAGCGAGACGCCGGATCACCGATTCGGCACAACCCAGATGCTCGGCACTCTGCCCAGCGATCGACGCGATAGTCACACGGCCGAGCCCCAACCCCTCAAACGTGCGGGCGCGGTGGGGAAAGAGCACGTACATGATCTCGGCCATGAGACCCCGTCGCATTCTCGTCAGATGCGCATCGAACAGGCCACTATTCTGGCCCCAACGCTCCCTTGCACGCGGGCCCGACCAATCGAAACACTCGGGCCACGAATAGTCCCGTCTGGACTGTGCGTCGCGCCATGACAGAACGTCGCTGCCGCACCCGCCGGGACAGATTCCCATTGCCAACAGTCGCTGCCACAGGATCTCGCAGAGCATGTTGATCGGGAACCGAGTCGGATAATTGCGCAACAGAACGCCACCTTCAGTGCCTGGATCTGAGGCGTCACCGTCGAGCCAATCCCTTAGCTGGTTTGCCGCAACCTGGAACCGTTCGCGAAACAGATCTCGAAACGGACGGTCAGCATCCGATCGCGGCAGATCCAGGGCAGTTGCAAAGGCTGGATTCGCTGCCTTTACAAGTGATCGCCGAGACTCTTCCTCGCGGCACTCAAACCGGACGAAGGACTCCAGTACGGTCCGGAGTTGCCGCGTGCCGCGCACGAGTTCCCCTCGCACAACATCGCGGAAGTGGTCTTGCTCGATTCCCGCCGAGAGCTTCGCGGCATCGCCGCGGCTGTCAGAGAACACAACCAGCTTCCGCGCACTCTTGCTGGCGATCTGAGCTGGCAGTTCACGGAGTAATGCCCCTGCAATCACCTGTGCTGCCTTGCTGAAGCCCGTGCGATGGTTGCGTAGCGGACTCTTCAGCCCGTGCTGGCGTTTGCGGAAGTCCGCATCGCAACGAGGACACTTGTGCGGGAGGGCCTGTGCCGCGAGAGCGACCTGTCCGCCCCGGGTCGCCTGCCAGAGCCAGGCATTGGCCCCTCGGGTGCCGGCGGTGTGGTGCACGTAGCCGCTCCGTTGATCGAAATTCACCTGTCGCCAATTGCACGCAACACCCTGATTTGTCCAGCCGGTATCGAGCGGGGTCTGATCGCTTGGCCACAGCAACCAATATCGGCCGTGTGTTTGCTGCTGTGCCGCACGGTCAGGGAGTCCTTCCAAGTCGGGCTCGTCTGCAGTAAGGAAGTCCCGGTCGGCCCCATTAACTTGCGTCTTGCGCCGGTGGCCGCCGAGGAGCACGTCACCGCACACTTCGCAGACAACGACCTCCAATACGCGGCTCCCGCAGTCCGGACAGGCAAGCGACGGCGCACCGAGGAGCTTTCCGACCCGAGGGCGCTCGGGTCCCCGGAACTCTTGAGGTACGCCTGGGCACGCCGCATTGGTACAGGCCCAAAGGTTGCTGAGGTTGTCGAAGAAGATGTGACCACGGACCGGCTGCAATGATCGACCAGGGTTGGAAGGATCTTCCGCGACCGCAAGCGCAAGCAGTAGTCCACGGAGTGATCGACTTGGCTCATCGCGATCGGCTCCATCTCGACGGAGCCGTTGCGCATCGGTGCCAAAGATCCGGTCGTCCACGCGGAGCACGTCGGTGGCGCGAACGTTTGAAAGCGTGCCGGGAGTCTCGAAGTGTTCGTCGCAGGCCGCACGGAGTGCTTCGTGGGCGCCGATGGTGCAGAGGGAGCGACCTAGACGGAGCTTTGCACTGCCAGGTTCCGGCGATGCGCCGGTCAGTTCCACCGCGAGCTGCTCTGCGGCGCGAGTGAGTTCATCGGATTGAACCTCAGGCGGCTCGAGGGTCGCCAATGGATCCGCCTGTACCCGGTCAGCAAACCTAGCGAGAGCTTCTGCGGCATGGCGCACTCTGGACATTCCCTCGCGCCGCGGCGAGGTTTGGTCGGCAGATATCGGGATGGCGAATCGGTCTGGATCGCGACCGAAGAAGTGCTCCAGGAATCGACGAGACTCATCGTCCGTCCCCAGGCTTGCCGAGGTGGCCACGATCCGAAGCTGGTCAGGCCGCCGCGTAAGACCGAGCCGCTCAAGGAGCAGACGAATCACATAGGCCACTTCGGTTCCCGCAGAACCGCGATATGCGTGCAGCTCGTCAACTACAAGAAAGAACGTGTTGTCTGGTGAACGCTCAATCCACCTTCGCGTCGCATCCAACAGATCGTTCTCTGCTGATCGCATGAGAGCGATGTTCAGCATCGAGTAGTTTGTGATAAGCACGTCCGGCGGCGTCGCCTGCATGTCCCAGCGAGACCAAAGCTCCGCTCCTGCCGCGTCCTGCATGAAGTACCTGAGCTCGTGATCGAGTTTACGGGCCTCTCCACGCCGCTCGCGATCGTCGTCCTCGGATAGCAGCTGGTCGAGTTGATCGCTCGCGGCAGCCATGCTTCGCAGTCGCGGTCTGAGCTTGTCAGACAGTGTTCTGGCCTGCCTCGCGTCACCGACGCGGTCGGGGCGCTGACCAGCAACTGGCGTAAGGCCGGTGTATCGACCGAAAGTCACCCGGTTGCCCCCACGCGCCGTGTCGAGCCAGCGTCGAGTACTAGGTGCTTCGAGACACTGACGGAGCCGACGCAGCTGGTCTTCGACCAGCGCATTTAGTGGATAGAGGATCATCCCACGGACTGCATGCTGGTCGGCGGCGGCCCGCCCGGTCCGTCCCCACTGCTGCTCCCAGAGACCGGCTGACTCAAACCACCGCCGCGGCGCTGCCTCGGGAATGCATGTCCGCCACTGCCGACTCTCCGCAGCAATGGTCGCCAACAGTGGTAGAAGGAAGCACTCCGTCTTGCCCGAGCCCGTGCCGGTCGTGACGACGATGTCCTTGCGCTGGAGAACCACCGCTTCCAGCGATTGCCACTGGTGACGATAAAGTGTCCGCCCCTCAGCAAAGATTGGACTAGCCAAATGCGAAAGGTCTTCCATGCCTGCACCCAAACGCGTGCTTGCTTGGGCGAGCGTGAGGCCGGACGACTCGTAGACCGGCGTGGGTTCCAGCAAGAGTGGCCGCGATACCGATAGGCGTCCCTGCAGCAGGCGTGCGCGCTCAGCAGCAAGCAGGGGGCTTGACAGTGGGAACGCGGATTGAAGATAGAGTTCATAGACGCGCTTTAGGCGGAGCGCCGAGCCGACAGCGTCGATCATGACGAGGCCCCCTCTGCAGAAATGTTTTCGAGTTCAACTTCTAGTTTCGGGGCCAACAAGCGGGCGATGTCGCTCGCAGCAGCGAATAGCCTGCCCTTGCCAGGAACCCACGATGGGAGTTTGCCGGTCGCGAGTACCAACGGGCGCTCGTAAACCCGTGGCCACGGCTGGTCGACCGGAATAATGACATCGCTGTTGCAGCAAAAGGCGCGGAGGCCAGAAGAGCGCTGTGCCAAATAGCTCATGCCATACCAGTCGCAACGAGTCCAAGCGCCGGAGCCGTCGCAGTAGGCCCGAACGACCGTTGTATAGCCATGACGAAACGTTAAGCGGTACAGCCCCTGGCCGACCCCCAACTTGCCGTTGATCGACTCCGGGCGAACGGTCGTCGCTTGCCCGTCGACGGCGATTCTCTCGACGATGTCGGTGGCCGCAAGATCTGGGTGGTAGCTGTTCCGCACGTTTGCGTACCACCGGTCCCAGGTCGGGAAGCTGGCAGCGATACTCCTGCATGCCTCCCCCAGCAGCGGAATCTGCATGGCATCGACCGTCACCAACCGAGTTGCCAACTGCTCGGTGCTCGGCAAGAGCGTCACAACTGTTGGGCCGCCGCGCTGTAGCAAGCGTTCGATGGGCAATACTGCAGCGAGCTGCTCGAGTAGACGGTCGCAGCGTTGACCACACAAGAACCAACCGCCGCGGACGTCGCCGACGATCGCAGGCGGAGTTATCGCCCATCGATTGCCGTCCGCCGACACCTCGATATGACCTAGGAGTTGAAGGCGTCCAAGCACATCTCCAGCCTTCGTTGACGCGTCCAGTCCAAGCGAGCGGCAGGCATCCGCGAATTGGGGCCACGTGCCTGACACCTGAACCGAGAGCCATGCCAGGAGGCGATCGAACCTAATCGTGGCCTCTTGGTTCTCCACCGTTTCGTTCGCCCGAGCGTTTGCATCTCTGGCCGATTCAACGTCTGCGGGATCGGGTGGCGGCGCACGCTCGACGTGCACAACTGGATCCCCGCTGACGAGAGATTCCTGCGTCCAATTCACCGCCTGCGCTTCGGGCAAGACCGAGCGGGAAAAGTCTCCGGGTGCGATGAGTCGAAAACCGAGGCGCTCGACGAACGGCTCTGCATCAAACGGAAGCTCCGGCACGGTCGCCCCGCCGTGCGGGCGAGGATCCGCGAAGCCAATCGCGCAGTAGACGCCATTGCCGGCCTTGACCCGTCCCCATGATTTCTCCAGTCGAATTGAATCGATCTCCTGCAGGCAACCGAGGCGGCGTGCAGTCTCTCGAATGCGGGACGGCAGGTCGCCGCGCTTTGTCAGTTGCCCCACGAGGTACCAGCTGCTCATTGGGCGACCTCACCTTCAATGCACGCGGGATCCGCCTCGCATCTGGGGCCACAGAGTCTGAGCGCCCGCGGTGCGCCGGCGACGGATGTCCAGAGTCCGGTGGACGGCCGTTGGATCGCAAGATCTTGCCATGCACGCACTACGAGGCGACGCTGGCAAATTTCCCTCTCGTCGCCAGGCTCCCCGGAGAGCCCCTGCAGCACGTAAAGTCCGGGGCGCAGTTCCGGAGGCAAGCGGAATGGTTGGCCTCGCCTTCCCTGCAGCTCGCGAGTTTCCTGGGGAGCATGCTTGTCAAGCGGCGCGATGCGAAGTATCAGCGGGTCGGCTTCAGTGACGATCGAAAGATCGGGCAGGCAGCCTTCCATAAACGCGCCCCGCTCTTCAGGGACACGTAGACCCGACTCGAATCGGATTGTGTCGCTGGCCTCAGGGGAGAGCCGGAGGTAGAGCTCCGGGTCTACGCCGGCTGGGGCTTCTGAAGGCCAGGGGCTAATGAGTATGCGGCAACGCCTGTATTCTCGCCAACCAGGCATCGTTTCCGCGTTTCCCTGCCAATCGAGAAAGCCGAGCTCCTTCAATCGCTGCATCGACGCAATGACCGCGTCGGTCCTTTGACCGGCCAGTCGGACTACCACCATTACACGTTCATCGGGATCAGGCTTGCGATCGCTTACTAGAAGCTGATCAGTTGGTGCGGTGGGATCTGGTGCTAAGACCCAAAACTGACGGTCCGGCAAGTCCAGGCTCGCAACTCCTGGATAGTTCTCCACGACAAAGCTCGCCGGCGCGAGACTTGGAAGCGGCTCGCCAATCGGTTGAAACCACTGCGGATCCTCGGAAGCCAACAGTTCCCACGATCGATCATTGATCACCACTCGGCCGCCAGCGCAGTCCCTTCCGCGCCTAGGACGAGAAGGTCGCAGGCGGTAATCGACAGTGCCGTCGAGGGCGGCCTCTCGAACAAGTCCGGCACCGAGGGTTGGCCGAACCGAGCGTGTGTCGATTCCGGTCGCGATGGCGGATGCGTCGGAGCCGGTCACTGCCAGCGTGTAAATCTCGAAGCACTCCGCAAGGAACTCCTCCCTGAACGCTGCAGGGAATCGATGTCCTCCAACTCGGTCGCGGCCGAGCACGCGATCGGTGATCCCCTGCCAAAGGTGCGGAGCTCTCTTCACCCGCTGTCTGAGCCAGAAGTCGAACGCCTCCTGATCGAGAAAGTCGGACAACTGCCGAGCTTCGATAGCAGGCCCAAAAACGTGTTCAATTAAGTAGATCTTTTCTGACCTGCTAAGCGTTGCCTGACTGATGGGGTACATTCGGAACTTTTCGCGTGGACCCTGCCCCCGGCGGGCGGTCGGCGCAAACCCTTGAGTCAGCAACCACGAGTTCCACACTCTCCAAAGCGGCTCTTCACATCTCTCGCCTGAGGGCATCTTGAGATCTTGACGGTTTTGCGCTGGCTGCGTCCTCTGCGGCCACAGCAACTTTGAAAGCGACAAATAGAACCTGTCATCGCCGGCCGCGCCTCGTTCACCCGCGGCAAGAACCAGAAATGCGAGGAACCCCACGCCGAGCGGACGGCCAGACTCGTCTACGCCCTCGATACTCCGAACGTTGATGCGTCCGTCGACGACACACCGCTCCCGCACGGCAGTCACGAACCGATCGCAGGCCCTTGGTCCGTCACAGAGATCACAGGTGACGGCAATTTGAGCCAAACGCTCCGCGTCGACCGCGAGAAAGACGGGCTCATCGGTGATGCAGCCACCGATCACCGTAGTGATGATCGCGTCGTTCCATCTGAGGTATTCGTCACGGGTAGTCAACTCGCTTAACCTTCCAGACGACTTGGAGCCTCCCCGGTTGCACGTACGGGCGGCCGGCGGCACTGCGGGAGTTTACGGCCTGTTTGGGGGGAAATGGCCGACGGTCGCGGACTAGAGCATTCCTACCCCAAGCCTAGCGAGTAGCCGCAGCGGCGAAAGCAGTTGGCGGCGTCATTGGGAGTGACTTTGTCGAGCACGCTTTGCATCGTGCGCCAGAGGTCAAGCGCGAGCGCCTCCAGCCGCGAGTTCCGCCTGGTGGAGAAGTCGTACGGCCAGAACACGCTGCATCTCGTGCTCGGCTCGCCTATTTCAGGAAGATGCTGGAGAACGCGGGAGTTGTCCGCTACCTCTCCCAACACCACGCCGATGTGCTCGGCAAGTTGCAAAAGCTCAAGGAGCTAGGGTAGTCATCTTTTCTCAGGAGATCGCAAGCATCTGTTGCCAACGACCTGCAAACGAGTGGCTATGCCTGCTCAATCGCAAGTACAAGATCCATCCCATCTTCCCGAACACCCATGACGCGGTAACCAACATCCGCCACGATCACTTTATCACCATTGGCTGGCTTCTGAACGCACGACGTCTTAGGCACGCGTAGCTGTGTTCCACGCGCCCCCTCGACGACGCCGTGCGCGTGGAACACACGCTGTATGGCGCCCATTCCGCCCTGCTGTCGCAAGTACTGAAGCCCTTCAAGGACACCTTCGTAAAGCGTTCTCATATGTGCACTCCAGACTTCGCGTGACCGATTGGTGCTCGCAAAGATTGTCGCAAGGGCTTCTAGTACGCAATCTCGCTCCATGCCCTCGCGCTCTTCAAAGAGCAGGCTGAACGGATTGGGCTCCCCTAATCGACGGGCCTCCCTCTGCAGGCTGATGCCGGACTCCAACAGTTGATGCCCATTCATTGCCGCCAGGGTATACAGCCCCCTCGGCTCGGCAACTCCAGGATCCCCAATCCAGAATAGCGAGTGCTTAGGAGGTGTCACGTTTGCAATTGGAAACCCGTCGCGTATTTCGTTCTCAAGTTCAACAGGCGACAGACGATCCACTCCCGCAGCTCGCACGTACTTCAGCGCTGTTACTGGCCGAGAGGCCACGAGCAAGTCAACAAGAGAATCAGAATCTGGACCGTCGTCCATGGTGCAGAACATTCCGGCAGCCACATAGCGATTCCACGCGCTCTCGGTGGCCCCGGGTGGACAGGGATAAGAAGCCAGAACGTGATAGAACAGGTCCACCAACCCTATCCAGTCGTTGTTGTATCTGAATCCCGCCTGAAGGCAAATGATCGCGCTGATGACGGACAGCGCTCTTGAGGACTCGCCGCTGATCGTCGGTACAGCAAGTGCCTTACCGACTGCGTAAGCACAATAACCCAAACGGGAATGTACATCCTGCCCGGAGACTGTCAACTCCCAACCTGGCGGAATCGAAGATCTGGAAGCGCCGCTGTCGCGACTGTTAACCAACGCACCTCTGAGGAAACCGGAGTCGAAGAGCTCGCCGGCCCGTGTGCGTTCATTTGCTCCCACGCTTCCTTCGACACCAGAGATCGCATCCTGGAAGCCGCGAGCAGTTCGAAACGCAGCATCCTGGGGCTGGCTGAGGACCTGCTCGGACCACCTGGTCCAAGTGTCTCGGATCAGTTGATCGGGATAGACGTATAGCGGCACATGCACTCGGGGCATCTCGTTACTTCTCCAGCACGACAACGTGTTCGTACTCGATCTTGCCACCTTGATTCTGTCGAGGAATCGACGTGCGGTGATCTCGAATGCGGTATTTGTAGTAGTGCACCCACTTGAACCCGACGGACTCTCCGAGCGAGGCGATGATCTTGTGCGTCGGCACAGAGACTTTGCGAATTACTCCGTCCCCAACGATGACATGGTACCTACCGCCTGCCCCAAGCGTCCGATGCACACACTGGAGATTGTTGAGCATGTCAGCGAAGTACCCCCTCACCGTTCTCGCGCGAGGAGCGTCGTCAATTTCGATCTGACGACACAGATGCCCGACTGCTGCCTCGACAACGTCGTCCTGCGCTGCGCGGGCCCGAGCCGGATCACCAATCTGCCCGCGCCGCAATTCTGCAAATACCGGGTCGCTCCCGCAGTCGACCCACGCACTTTCAATCTTAATGCATCGAACGTAGTCCAGTGCATTGGCATAGGGCGGCGAGGTAATGGCAACCGTGATCGGCTTTGTCGACTTCCGAAACTTTGCAGCATCCGTTCCAAGCCACTGCACGCGTGATCTACTCGGTACCAGAGTCCCCTCGTTGCATTCGGCTACTGCAGCGATGTGTGCAGCAAAACTCTTTGCAAATGCAACCGCAACGGGCGTTGCCTGCTTGATGTACTTTGTAGAAATATAGGGCTTCAGTGTCTGACGCTCGGCTTGCGAACACGGGCGAACCATGTCGGCCAACACAATACGGAAGAAGTTGCGACTCGGACTGTCTTCTGCAGTGGCGCTATAAATCGCGGTCTTGAGCCTGAGGAGATCTCTATACTGTGCAGGCGTGAACCAGGACTCAATGCGTTGCAGTTGTGGAGCCAGACTCTCGTCCTGTTTAGTGCCAAGCCATTTACTTTCGATGCCGTGGAAACACTCCGTCAGCTCCGAGATCAGCTCGTGATTGTACCTGTAGAGCCGTACTTCCGTGATCAATCTGGCGAGCGGATCGATCTCGACGCCATATATGGTGCAACCCTGCATGGTGGCTTCTACAGCAGTAGTCCCGGAGCCCATAAATGGATCGAGAACGCTCACGCCCCGCGCGTGCTCTTGGCAGAGTTCCCGAATAATGGCTCTCGGCACAAGGCAGATGCTGCGGGCAGGATAACGATTGAAGATCCGATGTGAACCCTGGCGGAAAGTGCGGGTATTGGGAAACAAGATCTCCTCGCCCCAGGCTAGCGCTGATGGTGTGAAATCGATACATGGGTTGTTCACTGTGGCCTGCGGCATACTACCATGCTCTCCCGAAACAGGCTGCGATCTCGCACCTGCATGAACTGTTGTGATGATGGAATCATGTAGCGATAGACTTCAATGCAGTCGATCGCATATCCGCACGAGCGAGCTACCTCGCCGACCAACAGATCCGTGGCAATCGGGATACCGCCGTACGACGAGTTGCTTACAACGATTCCTATCGGTGCATGCGGTTTGATGACTGGGTACAGATCATGCAGGAGTTTTCCCAAATCACGGAAGTATCCTCTCAACATCTCTGGAATCTGCTTGGACCACAGATCGGCACGGTCAAGGAGGGGCGCAATCACATCATCGACGACTCGACTGCCAAAATCATCGTGCCTCGCCACCCATCGGGCATGAACGTGAGACCGCATCGATGATTCCCTGAACGCACGCTGATCGTCTATTGACTTGAAGAAGCCGCCAAGCCATAGCTCGCATAGGTAAATCTTGCTGTAATCGAAGCAATTCGCGTAGGGCGGCGACGTCAAAACGCTGTCAATCGACGCCTCGTCCATAGAACGAACCGCACCAAGTGAGGTACCCTGTTCAATTAGCATCGTGCCGGTGCGCGGTGTTCGTTCAATATCATCTGCGTACATTCGAAGCCTTGTGACGATTGCCGCCCTCACCTGCTCAAGCGGCGAGCCCGGGAGATCACGGTAGAGGAGCCTAGTTTTTCGCTTCTGTCCGTTGCCGGCCTTTCGATGTGTAGAGAATGGCTCAATCTCTGAAAGAAACGACAGCCTGAACAGATCAGCGAGTGTCTCGTCGTCGAGTTGTTCGGCAAAGCCTCGGACGGACATCAAAGCGTCCAGATACGGCTCTTCGAAGTAGGATGTGACGGTGGTGTTGTTTGGAAACGGGCACGGCCGCAACTTGCGGCTACGCTCGTACTGACCAATCAGTGCGCGAAAGCGAGTTAGTTGAAGAGAAGAAAGCTGGATTCCTTTGGTCCGCGCTACAAAGGCGGCCATCGGACTCACTTCAATCCCAACTCCATCCCCGCCGCAAAGGCTCGCTTCAAGGGCGGTCGTTCCAACGCCAGCGAACGGGTCGAGAGTTCGACCAACTCGACTGCCGGCGTGGATGTCAAAAAAGGACCTAACAAACGAGGGCGAGAACCCTTCCTTATATGGAAACCAACGATGCCGTGGGGTCTTCATGGACTCCGTGAAGTTTACGGGCGCGGCGTAGCTGACTCGATCTGTGTGCACGATCGTGCGGACACCTCGCTCCAACTGCGCATATGCCTCGGCTACCGCCTTTGGAATTTCCATCCGCTCCACAGTGACGGAGGACAGCTCGGAGCCGGTGGCGGGCCAGAGTGTGGGCGAGAGAGGATTTGGCCGCGAGATCTTCAAGACGTCGCCTCCTGAATCCAACCTGCCGCGCAGGCTGCGTCTGCAGCGAAGTTGACCGGCACCGTGATGCAGTGAACTTCGTGCCTGAATCCGCAGACCCGTCGGCACTCCCACCGTAGGCCCGGGTAGACGAGTACGCCAAGTGTTCGGGTGGAATTTGTGGATGCCGGATCGTTGTGAGCGAGGTACGCGAGCATCTGGTAGAGCTCGGAGTCACCAGGGGGTGGCTCGCGGTACTTCGCATCCACAAGGACACGGGTCGCAGTTTCGAGCCGATGGAAAACGTGATCAATCCGGAGCAGTCTGTCGGAAGATTCGCCGTCGATCCGGTACTTGTACTCGGCTGAAGGAGTCCACTTGTATACCCGCGAGCCAGAAGAGCTGTTTGAAAGACCTGCCCAACATATGCCTCAAACATCGCGTCGAGTTGAATACCTAGATCCCAATGGCCTGCAGTTACCGCACTGGCGCCTGGCGCCCACTCGCCGTGGCCAACCCAGTATCTGAGGCAGCCTTGCAACAGGTCCCGAAGTCCGAACGGAAAGGGAGGGCGAGCGGCGGCGAACATTCGCCCGAGGGTAAACCCCTGGCCGCGAAGCGATCCCAGTCGCGCCAAGATCAATTGGACGCTTTCCTCAACATGTGGCGACACTGGCAACGTGAAATCAGACCACTTCTTGAGTCGCCTCTGAATGTCCTCCGCCGTTCCGCAGAGCACGTCCGCATACAGCGAGAATGCCTGATCGTCCGGCACTTCGCAGATCACGCCGTCCACTTTTCCCGACACGAGTCTCCGCAAGCTTTGGGCGAGCAACGGGCGCCCTCGCGGGCGCCACCCGCAAAATACCGCGTGACGACGGTGAGTTAGATCCACATGCTGTTCTGCATAGCGACGGATTTGATCCAATGTGTTCAGTACGAAGGCGGGAGCAAAGTCCGAGGTACCTGTGACGACCGTCGCTGCAGACGTCGACGAGCGAAGTTGAACCAAGTCGGCCCACGACGGCGTGCCTTTCAGACCCTCGACCAGGTTCTTGACACGGATTCCCACTTTGGGGCTGATGGCCACCGAGAGCGTCTCGGCGCCGACGCGAAATGAACCCAGCCCGACGCGACGCCCGTCATGAACGACTCTAATCGGGTCCGAGTTGAGCTCAACGGACAAGCCAAGCGAGCGCCGCACGGACTCCCTCAGCGACGCCGGTGCGTCAATTAATCGAGCCGCCAGCGAGTGGGACGCGGGGCTTCGAAGGGAATCGGAGTCATGGAACCAGTAGGTCTGCATGCCAACACTGCGTATCACTGTGCCGCCGGTGCTGGGGGTTCCAGCGAATTCAAGTATGCCAGAACCGCCTCCGTTGTTAGTTCGGCAAGCGCCCGGCCCCCCGTGATAAACTCAGCTAAAGGCGAGCCACCTAGGTTGGCAGCGTCGTATGCCAACAGACCTTGCTCAGAGTAATCGAGCAGTGTCGGGACAATCTGGAACTGAATCGACTGGGCGAGCCAGCGGAGAATGTCCGCGTCGGAAATTGTGGAGGCAGGTGCCAAGAAATAGGAATGACCGATTAGGAGCTCTGATGAGGCCACTGCACCCGTCTTCGAGGCGGACTTCAAGAAGCCAGAAACCTGATCAAACGCCTTTGTCGCAATGGAACGAAGTCTTGGGTTCCCGCCATAACGGCTGATGAGTGCTTCTCTCTGCACTTGCATGGGGACGACCACGAACCGCCGTTTCAGAGCAAAGTCGAAGCCCGAGATTGCCCGATCGACAGAATTCATGGTGCCCAGAATCAAAAGCGAGGAGGGGACACAGAAGTGAGACCCGTACCCTTCTACGGAGTAAGGGGTCGTCACTGGCACTCCGCGACGATCGACGGCGTAGATCGCCTCACCAAACAGCTGGCCCAGTGCCGCACGATTGATCTCGTCCAGCACAATCACACTGCTCGGTGTATCTGTTGGGGGACGAATGGAATCAAGAACTTCGGTACATCGCGACAAGAAGCCCAATAGCCCTTCACGAATTTGCAGTGATGGAGCGCCGGCGGCAGCAGTACCCAATCTCATGCCGCGAATCAGGTCCTCATAGGCGTACTGGGGATGCAGGACAGCCAAATCCCAGAGAAGGGAAATGCCGCGCTGTCGCAATGTAGTTTCGATCTCGACGCTGGAGTACGTTCGCGTCTGAAAATCCGGAAAGACTGACGAAAGTCGACAGGCTTCAAGTGGGAATCCAAGCTGTAGCTTGTGGGCAATTCCGAGGAGGTAGTCCTCTGCCGCTCTGGTCTTGCCGACACCAGGAGGGCCCGAGAGCACAGCGAAGCGTCTACCTGCGCCCCAGAGCGCATCGAGTTTTTGCTGCACTGACTCATCCGCCGCACGTGCTGCGGGCAGAAATTTGAGCGCGGTGGCGGTAATTTCGGCAGGGGGAATCGCTTCCGGCATGGGTGACCTCTGGGACTCAGCGCTGATTCTACGTGATTCGAGCATCAGCTGCTGCGTAGTTCTGGATTGGAGTGCGATTCGCGGCCTACTCGCTGGGACCCGCGATTTCTCCGTGATTTGTGAAACCGCTACTGAGCGTGGATTCGGAGTGCCGGTCACGCGAGTCCGTCGCACCGCTTCCCGATCATTCGCACGCCCCGGTGCAAAGAAGTCCGACGACTGGTCGTAAACGGCCCGCGAGCGTAAAACCGAGAGTTCGAGAGTTCGAGAGTCTCCGGGCTGAGTTCGACCCGAACGGCACGGTGCTCTGATCGCTCCCCCGTCCCCGGCCACGAACCCGCGAACCGTCGCCTGAAGGCCACACTGCCAGAATCCCCGCCAAACCCGCGAGTTCTGGCGGGCCGGGCCGAACCCGGCGGCCTCTCGCCTTCCAAAACGAAAACCGGCCCGCTTTCGCGGGCCGGTCAAAAGCTCCGAGATCGAGACTCGAACTGTGTGTCAAACCGTTACATCGGCGCTGTGCGCTCGTTTGTTGCCGTCCGTCGTTTGCATCGTGTCAGAGCGTGGGTACCAATTCACCCTGTGGCAAAACAGAGTGACGCAGTCCTCAGTGATTCTGTTAACTCTCATGCATTATCATGCCAGGTTTCGGAAGTGCCGCCAATTGCGTGTACGCAGCGGAACCTCCCGAACCTGCGTGCCTAGAGAATCGGTCCCCACCAGCACCCGCTGGGCTTGTTTGCCATGGCGACTGCCATTTCCAGGGCATCAGGTCCATCGTCATACTTGCCGCCGGGGAAGGTGCGGAGTTGCTCCAGCAGCAGCGAGTGTCGCCGGGTGAACGCGATCAGGCCTTGGCTCACCTCGGCTTCGATGGCCATGATGCGCTGCTGTTTGTTGGAGCGACTCTTGATGTCCTCGATCGTGATGTGCGTTCCGGCTTGCTGCGACCGACGCTTGAGATCATTGATCATGAGCTCTTGGAACTGGTTGCCCTCGACGCCGAATCGGCGGAAGTTGTAGATGCGGGCGTATTGGACGATCTTGGCGATGGTCTCATCGGGCGTGCGGCGCGCGATGTCGGCCACGAGGACGTACTTGGTTTTGCGAGCATCATCTTCACTATCAGGCACAAACAGAATCACGATCGCGCTGTAGTCGCCGCGATGCGGGTCGTTGCCAAGGCTAGGATCGCAGGCTCCGTAAAACGCACCACTTACGCGGCCGTAGCCAGGGCTGAACTTCCGCAGCAGATCTTCCGGTGTCGCCGCGATGTCGTCCCACATGCGCAGCTTTGCATGCGCAAACACGCAGGCCTGCGGATCCAGTGGCTGATTCTGGAACTCAGCTTGGAACGCTGCCTCGCCCTCGCGCAGTCGCACGTGCATGAGATGGTCGTAGTCATACTGCTGGGGCCAGAGCACGAGGGCGCCTTCAGCCATGCGTTCTTTGTTGTCGCTCAGAAACTGCTTCGCACCCTTCTCGCCCCATTGTCCGCCGACGACGGGCGGGGCTGGATACGGCTGCTGCCCCGAAGCGATGGCACTGTACTGATCCCACAACTCGGGATGATCGCAGAAGCGCTCGACAGCTTGATACCGGAACGTGCGCCAACCCGGTCGCTTGGTGCTGTCGAGCAGGTTTGCAAGCAGCGAGTCATGGTGCAGCACGGTGCCGACGACGATGACGTTGGTGTCGGGCGAACCGGCCTTAAGCAACGTGCTGTGGAACCAGTCGCTGAGCTTGGCCCGCTGCTCCTCGTAAACCACGTTCTGCTTGTCTTCCAGGTCGTCCACCACGATCAGCGTTGGCCGGTGCTTGCCAAAGCGGATGCCGCGCAGATTCTGACCGCTGGAGAAGGCCATCAGCAGGCTGCCTGTTGGGAGCTTCAGCGAGTCTTTGCGCCACGGCGTAAAGCGGCGGACGTCGGCGAGCTCCGGGAAGTCTTGCCGCAGCAGCGGGTTGGACTCAAGTTGCACACGGACGTGCTCGACCAATCGCGCGGCCTGCTGCTCCGTGCCCGAGGCCACGACCACGAACGGCTCGACACCATAGAGCACACACCAGAGCACGTACGCCAGCGTGACGACGGTGCTCTTGGCATGTCCGCGTGGCGCGGCGATCGCGACGTGGTTGCCACGCCGCTCGTGCAGGGTGTGCAGGCAGCTGAAGATCTCCGTGTGCATGCGCGAGGGCGCGACGATGAACGCGCTGCGGAGGTAGATCTGGGCAAAGAGCTGCGGCGATGTCGATGCGATTCGGCGCCGCTGGGCGGAGAGTTCACGTTGAAGGGGTGGTATGTACTCCGGGGCGATGGACATGACGTCGGTCCTTTCGGGATGGGGGAGCGGGACGAGCGGTCGAGGGGCAGGCGGGGGGCGGGGGGCGGGGCGTGAGCTGTGCGTTCAGCGATGTATATTGGAAGCCGTTGCTGTGTTTGCCACGAGCTTGATCTGCGTCGCCACGTGTGCGCGAGTGATGGCATCCGACATGTTGCCGAGGGATTCGAGCAGCGCAGGATCATTCTGCCCCGTCGCCGCAACCAGTTCGCGCAGCCCGGCGATCTGCTTCTCCAGGTCTTCACTGCTCGGCAACTCGGCCGCGTGGTGTGTGAGATCAGCCTGCACTCGCATCGCGGCCGTGGGCAGATAGCCCAGCTTCTGCAGTCGCTCGACCGTCGAGTCCGCGATCTGGAAGCAGCGGTGCTCGGCATCGATCTTGACGGCGGGGTCTACCTCGCGTTCGCGTGCTGTGCGCCGGATGCGCTGGATGGAGAGCTCCGCCTCGGCGAGAATGCGCCCGGCCATCTGCTGGATAAGCTTGGGGTCGCGCGGCAGCGCGTGCCGATCACGAATGTCGCGGCGGTCACGCTCCACGGTGCGATCCGACACCTGCAGGATCTGGGCGATCTCGGGTCCCGAAAGACCATCCGCCGCCAGCAGCGCGACGAGTGCTTGCCGCTCTGTTGCGCCGAGCATCTTGCCGGAGAGCGTGCCCGCACGGACCTTGGCGAGCAATTCGAGTGACCGCCCGATGCCGTCCGTGTCGCCGTGCAGGTCGTTGGCGTGTTGCGAGTCTGCGTGCTGCGGTGAGGAGCGAGTGCGTGGACGGCTCATGCGGACACCGCCTTCTTGCCCGTCGCCTTCACAGTGGCACCCTGAGCCTGGACCGCATAGCGCGTGACGAGATCACGCGGCGCCTTCGCCGGTCCCACCGCATGAATCCACCGGCGCACGATGACATCGCAGTAGTGGGGACTGATCTCGAGTGCGAAGCAGCGGCGCGCCAGTTTCTCGGCGGCGATGATCTGCGTGCCGCTGCCCGCGAAGGGTTCATAGCAGACATCGCCGACTCGGGTGTGCTGCTTCATGGGAGTCTCGAACACCTCCAGCGGCTTGGGGGTGGGGTGATCGGGGCGCTGCTCGCCATTTGGAATGGTGTCGATGTGCCAGACGGTGCTCAGTACATCGCGCTGCGTTCGCGGAGGCTTGTTGCCCTGCAGCCAGCCCATAAGGCAGGGCTCATGCTGCCACGCATACCACGTGCGAGTGAGCACGGGGCGGTTCTTCGCCCAGATGATTTGGCAGTGGACGAATGCCCCGTGCTTGATCCACGCCGCTTCGAGCATCGCCTGTCGGCGCGATGCATGCCAGCAATACCACGCGGCATTGGGAGCAATCGCGTGCTCGACGGCGACAGCGATGAACTTGTCGTAGAGGTCGGTGTTGGCATCCGCGTCATCCCACGTCACGCCATACGTGCCGCTCCAATCCTTATTCTTCGTTGGGCGACTGCGTAGCTTTGACGCGTGGGCCACACGCATCGACGGCAATGCCGCACGCGACATGATCACCCCGTTGGTGCCGGGCGAGTTCGTCTTGTGCTTGCCCGGCTTCGTGCCGGGGTGGTTGGTGCCGTCGTAGTCGACGAGATAGGGTGGATCGGTCGCGAACAGCACCGCTCGCTGGCCGTCCATCAAGCGGTCGACGTCCGCAGCAACCGTGCAGTCGGCGCACAGCAGCCGGTGATCGCCCAGCACGATCAACTCGCCGGGCTTCGTGATGGCGGGCTTGCTGGTCTGCAGATTGGCCGCAACATCGAACGCAGCATCGTCGTTGGCGAGTCCGGCTGTGATCGCGACGTTCGCGAGGACATGGTCGATCTCGGTCCCGTCGAAACCTGTGAGACCGAGGTCCAGCGACGGATCGGCAGTCAGGTCCTTGAGCAACTCGGCAAGCTTGCCCTCGTCCCATTCGCCGACGATCCGGTTGAGCGCGAGGTTCAGCGTCTTCTCGGCAGGCAAATCCAGATCGACGACCACCACATCGACATGCGAGCGCCGCAGATGCTTGAGCACGCTCAGTCGCTGATGTCCGCCGACTACGTGCCCGTTGCGGCAATTCCACACGATTGGCTCGACGCTGCCGAACGTCTCGATGCTGCGGCGTAGCTTCTCGAACGTGGGGTGCCCGGGCACAAGATCAACGCGCGGGTTGTAGGGTGCGGGCTTGAGGTTTGTTACTGCGACGCGGCGCAACTGCATCGAGTTGGGTGCGGACTGGCTGTGCGGAAGGACGTTTGACTTCGAGCGATCTGTGGGCATGACTGACCTCCTGGCTGCTCGTGCAGCTATGTTCGGAACCATCTTCCTGATCGCTTGTGCGCACGGCACAACGCGGTGATGAACCGACCGCGCTCGATGTGCATAGGCAATCGTTGCCTGCACGCACCTTGACGCACGGCTTCTCATGCGAGCGCATCGCAACCGGCCCGCATGTCAGCCATGCGAGAATCGGCCACGCGATGTCACTGGTGAACACGCGTTGAGACCGCGTCACACCATGCGACAACCTGCACGATGAAACGATCAGTTGTGGGCAAACTTGTGAACGAAGAACACGCTCGTTGGCACCTGCCTTGGCATCCCGCCTCAGCTCGCCAGCAGAAGCTTCCCGCTTCCACCCTACCGCGTCGCCGGCATTCCGCCGGGCTTCGCTCCGTTGGCATTCCACCGCAGAAGCGACCAGCCACACATGTTAGCGTGTGACAGTGAAGCCTACCCCACTTCAACAGAGAGATCAACTTGTGCAGCCGCAAAATGTTGGGGTACTCATACACAGCAAAGCAGTGTCACGGCAGCCGCTGGGCAGACTCTACGTGCCGTGTGTTTTCTTGTCAGTTGTTGTCGTTCGCGCTAATCCCACGCCGCTCATGTATGCCCACTGATCGAGCACGCGGCCAGTGATCTCGCTGCATTATGAAGCCGGAGTTTTCAAGTGCCCGCTCCAAACGGGATTCTCTCGGCACGACTTGCGGAGACGTTCGATCAGATCACTCTCCGGGATGTTCGCGTTCTGGTGCGATCCCATCTTACCGTGAGATGTGGCGGCGCGATGGTGCGGAATGATCGAAGCCTGATCGACGCCAACCGGGCGGGATGCGCCGTCGGGGGGTTATGCAGGGGGCTTTGCTGTTCGGGATGACGCAAGACTGGGCTATTGCCCCGCATCGTCGTATTTCCGATTTTCGGCGCGCCCGATTGCGTCCAACAAGGTCCCTTGACGATGTAGCATAAGCCTCCGTCAATGTGTTAGAACAATGCTCGCGTTGGATCAGTATTCTGGGGAGAGCGCACATCGCCTCACAAATCCAATATATCACAATACACAACTCGCTCGCAGTCAGCGGTACAGGTCAGTTGTTTGGCAGACGGAGCGGAATCAGCCTGCACCTCCGTCACGACGAGTCGTCGCGGGCCGGTCTTTCGCCTCCAACGGAATTCCGTTGTCAGAATGACGCCTGCACGGTCGATGTCCGCATCGTCAGGGTTGTTCGAGAGCCCAACGTGCCGGACGATTGGCGCGCTCGAGTCACTTGAATCAGCGTCAGGGCAGTGACACATGGACCATCCCAAGATTGTGCCGACATGGTCGAACACGGGTTCAAAGAGTTCGATGCGGATAGTGGAGCACAACTCACCGTTTTGCGCGTGCGGGGGCACGCGGCCAGACACTACTACACGTATCCCTCGATCGTCGTTCGTTCGCGATACCTGCACCACACGATCTGAAGCGATCAGTGCAAAGTCGGAATGGGACGGCTTTGAAATCGCCAGTTCCGTCGATGTACTCAGCACCTGGTTGCCGCATTTGTTCGTTGCGTTGCTTGCCTTCTCTTGCATGTGGCCTGGCTGAACCCGGACGAGTGATAGTTTGGAAAAGGCGTCCGGCTGTGAAGGCTCTGGCAGATGAACATCAACATACCACCTATTGTGGTCGGGGTCAAACATTGGATACGCGGTGTGAATGCCACGAGTCTTCTTCAATTCACGCAAAGCCTGCTGATCACACTCGATGATTCTTCCAAGCTGTTCAGGCGTGCTCGGATAAAACGCTTCAGGATCAGCGGCTCCGGTTACTACTTCGTCATGTTCACTGACAGGAATCTGTCGAGACATCGCGAGGTGGGTGTCCACAGTGACAGGATCCGCCGCCCATTCTGACGCTGTATTCTGAGCTGCTTCCGAGGCGATGCATCCGAATACGACGCCGATGCACTCGCCGGGCCCGCTGACGCAGGGATCTCCGGAAAGGTACACGCGCAGGGATCGCCTTTGGCAGGTGCTTGAATACACCTTTCGTTCTTCGTCGTATTGTCGGAGCCATCCAATCAGCGGCAGAATGTACTCCGCACGCACTTCAGGTGGTGGCAGCTGCGTCCGTTGCTCGTCAAAGAACATCTTGCTGAGAAGTGGTGCTTCGTTGTTTTTACCTTGTGGAAAGTCAGAACTGAACCGCGAGTGGGACTCGCACCAGTATTGATAGAAGTACCGATACGCGTCACGCGATCCGCTGTGAAATGGAAAGTCCAACGGGTCCGATGCGACGGTGCCGCGGGATTGTGCTGTATCGCGGGGGGACACGTTGTAGGTGTCCACCACCCCCCTGTGCTCTTTCCACACTATTTTTCCGCATTCCACACACGCCTTTGGCCACTTTCGCACCAATATCAGAGAGCCGGTTGAAGAACGATCCAAACAAATGCTGGCGGAACTGTCCTTCGCCGCGTCCGAAGCTACTTGTAGTTGACCCGCGTTATCCGTATTGTCCGCGCTATCTGATGGCTGGTTTGTACCGAAAAAATTTGCAAGTGCGAGAGACATTGCTTTGGCATGCTCGTGTTCGATTGAACTGATGTGTGGTGATGCCAATGGACGTGAAACAGCGAATGCGCACGCGACGTCAAGAGCTGGCGTGACAAGCAGGTCCTCTGGTTTCAGCCCGAAACCCTCTCCCTTATCCTTGTCGGTGCACAGTCCAAGCACGCGCTTCGCGTCATCGACGCACACGCTTCGGAGGCGTATCGAGCCCACAAATGACTTTGGCACCGTCACGACAATCGACCTCGATACCGCAGCAAACCGCACGCTTGGTCTCGTAATGCTTTCGCTAGCCAACGTCACTAACTGAATTGGCTTTGCATCAGGCCAGCGGCGGCCATCCGGGTACCACGGTGCGCTTACCTCATCGCCTTCCAGCCAACTCTTGCCCGCTTCGTCAACGACATCAACGACGACGCCGCGTGCCAGCGGATCCGGGAGCCATCCTTCCTTGAACGCGTCATCATCAGGATGCGATCTGACGTATATAGGCGAGTCGAGCAAAGCGGGATTCGAGTTGAATTCCAACATGCGTTGAAGGCCGTGATCTGTTTTTCCGCGATCTTTGAGGGACCTGATGGTCCATGCGGGCCCGCTTGCCTGTGCGTCTCCCTCGGTTTTTCCCGTGTCGTTTGCGGTGAACACTTCGCAGTTCACGCTCAGTTCCCGCATGCCGTGGACAAACTGAGCAAGGCTGGTCACGCCGGACGTCGGATTCTGGCGATACTCGCGAAGTGCCTCATCGAACACGCCGTGGCGCAGGGCAAAGTCTCTGTGAACTCGGGGCGGGACAATGCGTCGAGTATCTCGCGGCTGGTCCAGGCGCACGACCATTCTGAGGAGCGTTCGACCCGGGTGCGTTGCCTGGCTCCAAGGCTCGTCAAGCATCACGACCGGTGGGGCAACAGACTCCCAGCGCAGACATGTACTGGTGACTATCTCATCTTTGTTTGGCTCGCGGACTCCCAGCACCGAACTCGAGTCGTCAACAACCGACGCCAGACCTTTGTCGAGAATTCGCACGGCCAGGTCATACTGGGTTCCGAAACGCAGTTCCGGCACTACTTCTGCTTCCCACGAGAGGCTTTGGTCGTCGTTCTGCGGTTTGAAGGTCGCGGCGAGATTCCTCCCGTGAAATGAAGCGAGCGTGGGCGGGGCGTGAGACTCCGGCGGCACTCGCCCCTGCGACACCTGCTCGGATGTGCCGTCAGTCGCGTGCAGCGTCGCTGCGCGAATCGGAATGAATCGCTCGCAATCGCAAGCATTCAATTTAACGCCGGTCATCGAACGCCAGCAGGAACTTGTGCTTCCGTCGCCTATTTTTCGAATGAGTACTTCGAATCCGCCAAGAAGATCGCCTCGCATGAGCGGCTTTGCGTCTCGGCGATTTTTGATGAGGTCCGTTGACGCCGACCACAGTGCCTCCACAACGGCTCGGCTCGCGGGAATCACTGACAATCCGTCGCTGGTCAGCGATGCGAGTTGAGGTTGCTCATCCTCCGCACGCGAGTATCTTCCTGGAACTTCCCAGCGATGGGACTTGTCGTGCAGCCGCACGAGTTGCACGACAATGCCTTCATCGTCTGTGCTGACACGGCACGTGGCTTTGATGTTTGTCAACGTCTGTGCTTTGCCATCGTCACGGTCCACACGAAGACTTGCAAACGAATTCATCATTCCGACAAATGGCAGATTCACAAGGACCGGCACACGGTGCGCGATCTTTGAAACGGATTTCATCGCCAGATCACTTTTCTTGAGTTCGTCGCCTTTGGCCCGTTGATTCTTCGGCCATACCAGCTTCATTTGCTCATCGACCAAGCTCAATTGTGTCTCGGTCGATCGAACGCTTCCGTCGTTGTTCACGACAAAGTACCAACCTAATCGTGTCGCCAGGTCTTCCGCCACTCGAATCAGCGAGTGGACCGCAGCTTCCTCATTGAGTGTTCGCACACGTATGTGAGATTTGTGCAGATAGGTGCCACCTGCAGGATATGGCTTGGGATCGAATTCGTCAGTCGCTAGACCATTCTTCCCGAGGCTTACCAATGTCAGTGAATGACGAAGCTTTGAAGCGAAGAGCGCCTTGACTGTTTCCGGAATGCTCTCGGGCACTGAGTCAACAACTGGCTGCACGGCGACAGCAACGCCTGCAGGCAAGCTCTCAGCGCTGCAGGTCAGGTCGAAGCACAATCCGCACGCCCTCATGACCTGCGCGTAGTCGCGGAGCGCATCGATGCGCGATGCGAGATCGTCGCCTTTAACAGGCCGCCAGGGTGTTTGCTTGCCCGCTGCATCAACAGTTGAGCGGAAGAGCTGTTTTGTTTGCGAATTGCACCAGTAGCGAAGCAGAGTGAAACCACGATCGGCCGTAGCAGCGTCCGGTGGCTCTTCTCTGAAAGTCACTTCCAGATCAAGGTGGCGTTGACTGAACCAACTGGCTAGTTCCGATTCCTTGTCGTTGCCTGACTTCTGCTTGGTGAGTCGCATAGTCCCACCCAACGGAATGAGCAGGCTTGGTTCTGATCGCACGCCTTCCTCTGGTTCGCCAATATCCCACGATACTTTAAGTTTGAGTGACTCGGTGGGGTCTACAAATACAAATAAGTCGCCCGGTCGAAGTGTGTGCGGCCTTTTTTGGCTCAGCCACACGCGATGGTCCATCGCGACAACATGTCCAGGACGGTGGATCGGAGGCGGAACACGCTGCACATACCTTTCGATGCTGACGACGTCATCTTCCCAGAGTGTTTTTAGTTTATTGCGAGTGCGAATGCCGTTCTCTTCGGCATTCGAGAACGCAGGACGCAGATGCTCGCGTCGGTTGTTCGTAAGACGATCCAGTTCACGCGACCACCACGGATCCGCTTCCTTTATCTGAGTCACAAGACTCTCGAGCGGCTTGGGCAGCGAGCCCACGCGAACGCGAAATTGATCGAGCGGATGCTCGCCATTCTTCTGAGAGCTCAAACCACCCATCATGCCGTATGCGGACTTGAGTGCTTCTCGAACCGACTTACGAGGACTTTGTTTGATTGTTAGGTCTGGTGCCAGTGTCCGAATTGGCGAAACGGGCGCAACAGAAATCTTCTGCGCGGACGCTTCCGTCATATACACGTCGTTTTGATCCAAACCAAGGTACTTTTTCCAGTTAAGGCTGCAGGGCTCCGCGTGAATCCTCTCGACGAGAACGTCAACCTTATCGCCGCCGTCAAGCCCTACTTGTTGCCTTGGTTCACGCGAAGTCACCAGATTGAAGCGGAGTTTTTGTACAAGCTCGGGCCACGCTTTCAGAAGTTCTTTGGTGTCGTGTTCATCGCTAGCCTTGAACTCAAAGGACACGAGTGCAGAGAAGACGAAGGTGCCTTTGTGCACGCCTCGGGGCAGGATTGTCCAGTGGATGATTGTGGGATCAACAGTCATGGCCCCTCCTGTAACTCATTGAACAAGATGCAGTTGTCGGCCCACGCTGCGAGGTTGCGCTCCGGAGATTGAACACTGTCGCCAATATGGCGCATCGTGGTTCTAACTGAGGTGTTACTCGACAACCGAGTTGATTCGTCCGATGTTGATCCCTGAAATTCGTGTCGAACTGAGAAGCCGACCGAGATGTCGAAGAAAAACAGGCTGATCTCGATAGTCACTCGAGCCTCGCCGTACACGACAGACTGTCTGCCTCGCTTTTCGTATGTGATGCCGACAAAGAGCTCGATGCTGGCTTTGAAGAATCCGAGCACGACGATCCGCCCCGAAGCACGAACATAGCCCGAGATAGTCAGTGCGTCCGCCGCGCGCCGGTAGTAGATTCCAGCGAGTACTTCCGCACGACCGGAGGCGACAACGACATCGAGCTCAAACAGCCCGCCGAACTCGATGGACGCCTCCATCGATTCAACGCCCTTTGCCGAGACCCGCAACGCAAAGAAGCCTCCACCGCCGAATATGCCGATGTTGACCAGGAAGGGCGCAGCACGGCTGCTGATGCCGAGTTCAACGGTTGCCCGTTCGCCCGTGAACGGCAACAAAAGGTGCAGGCCAAAGCGCAGATCCCGCAGGCCGAATGCACCGGCCGCGATCTTGTCAAACCCAAAGCCAAAGCCCGCCGAAATCCCTCTCGAATCGATATCGATCTTCGGACCATTCTTTGGCGAAATCGCTCTGGCGAGCTCCGCGAGCATGGCGAGGCCTTGTCCGAACGCAATGGAAGCGATCTTCAGGTCGACGACTGGAGCCGCACCGTTCACGGAAGTGAAGGCCAGGCGTTCAACAGCGACCGTCAGGAAAGGTGAACCACCGATGAGTCGCAGATCAAAGTCCCGCAGCGCCACATGGACGACAGAGCGGGTGTCGACTCGCTGCTCAATGAGAGAGGCGTCCATTTCTATGTCGAGCGCAAACTCAAGATCATTTGCCTGACCTGCCTTCGCGATCGCAGAGGCCTGTGCGGGAAATCTCCCGCGTCTTGGCACGAACGGCCCGGCTTCTTGCAGCGTTGTTCCCCAGCGGTGAGAGATGTGGAACAAAGTCGGTGTTGTCGCGTCTTCAAGTTCCTTCTTGAGCTTCTTGCTGAGGTCGCGAACCTCCTCGTATTGATCAGTCAGGTTTTTTGCAACGGGTGAGATTGCGCTTGAGATTGCCTTCCATCCCTCGACAACAACGTTGGAGCCGAACTCTTTCACTGCACTTTCAGCTTTGCTAATTGCTTCTGTGGCCTGCTCTCTCCAGTCCTTGAGCTTCGCATCAAGGCGCTTGCTTGGCTCCTGAAGCACAGTTGTTAGCTCACGTTCTACGGCACCACGGAGCATCACGGCAAGCGCCTGGCGGGCTAATGTTGGATCAGGGGTCGAATGCCAAGCCAGTAAGCTCTCGAGCAGCGCTTCGTTGACTTCATTGTCGGCTTTGATTTTGATGTCACGCATCACGTCTTTAATGGCCTTGTCATACGCCAATCTTGCGGCGCACGTTGCGTCCGCGAGCTGCGAACGCAGACTGCCGTAGTATGACTCTACTTGCTTGCTCACGGCACCAAGTCGCGCCGCAAGTATTGACTTTGGGTTGCCCAGCACGTCTTTGAGCAGTGTCAGATTGTCGTCAAGTTGCCCCGCAGCATCTACAATCCTCCTCGGATCGAGCGTCTGCACGTCGTGCAGCAATTGCTCTGCTGTATCTCGCACTCGCTCGATATCGCCCAAAACGCCTCGGGCAACGCTCGCCCATGCTTCTACTTGCGCTGCGTTCTGCTGCAACTCCGCAGACACCAACGACACGGCTTTCGCCCAGCCGGACATCAGCCGATGCGCGTTCGCTTCTATCTCGCGTTGCATCCACGATTCGATCCAGCGGGCAAGATCGCGCAGTTGCTCCTCTCGTGTCCGAACTTCACTGCCCCCGCGATCCTGAATGTACTCGATCAGCGGTTTCGAAGCGTACTCGAATTGCGCGATACCCCCTGCGATTTTCGCGTGTAGGACCGCGTGCAACTCATCAACATAGCCAGCAAACACGTCTTCCAACGTGCGCACATTCTGGACTTCGTTCCAAGCAATGATGATTTCCTTTATCTCATCTTGATCTGAAACGGTTGCACGAATCCTCTCAATCGCTTCGCGCGGGATCGATCCGACCAGGCTCATGCCGAGCGTTTTGCGTGCTCTGTCTACATGCAGCGCGAACAGAGTCATGGTCTTTATAGTCGACCGAACTTTTGTGTTTTCATCTCGGAACGCGCGGACGAGCATCGCGGATCGATCGGTCCAGGTCTGTGCCAGCTCGCGGAAGTCTGCGACATGCTCGAATTGGCGCAGCGCGTCTGAGATTTCTGTAAGTTTGTCCAGCGGTGCTCGGACGCGCTCGACTTCCCTCGCGAGCATCGTGGGGAGCTGCTCTGCAACCTTCGTCGCATCGCGGATCGGCGCGACAACGTCACCCAGCCCCACACAGCCGAGTATGTCACATCCGTCTTTGACACTAGCGAAAAAGTCCTTCGCGAGGTTGGCAACCTCTTGCAACTGCCCCGCCGCCAGGCCCATCGGGCCCAGCGTTCGAGAGAGGGTTCCCACCGTCACAGTTGGGTTGATCAGCGACGACGAGGGAGCCTGCGGGAACGGCAGCTTCGGCGGATCGTTCAGCACACTCAAAATCGAATCGGTTGGATTTTTGTGCGGCGCTTCATCGAAGGGCTTGCCCTTGTTCTTTGTGCGGGGCATCAGGCCGAACTTGGCAAACTCGTCTGTGTACTTGACCCGCACCTCGGCGTCCGGCGCCCCAGCGAAGAGCGGACTGATCGACCTGGACGTCGCCGACGCACTCTCCATTGTGGGATGGATGCGTGCTTCCCAGTCCGAGCCGTCAGTGCGGGCAGTTGAGTGATTCCAGTTGTTCTCGACGGTCGACTCAATTCCAAAGACAACATCATGCACCACTGGCGGCGGATTCGGTTCCTTCGCATCGCCTTCCAATCCACTTCGTTCACTCACCATCGTCAGCGGAAAGCCGCCGAGATTCATGGTGCGCCCGGGATAGGGACCTTTGGTTGGTTTTGGCAGGTTGTCAGGATCGGGCGTTCGCGGAACTCCTGTCTCGTATTCCGCCATGGCTTCCCTAAGCACTTTGTCGCTACTGGGATCGTCCTTTGTGACAACAACTTTGCTCACCCAGAACATCGGGCACGTCGCTTCCCGCGTTGATCCATTCCGGTCAGTGACTTTGACGTGGAAGCGTACAGGGACATGACCCCTCTCCAAGCACAGCCATGCATACCGCGCAGAGCCTCCGCACTCCTCAGACTCGAACCTGATGCAATTCACATTGAGCGGCTGGGTTTGTGTTTCCTGGACCTCGACCCGCCTGAACGGCCATCGCATTCCCATCAGTGGCTTATCAGCGGTATCTGCGCCGTACTTTTCGGGTTCTAGCTTGGCATAGTCCCAGTATTGCTGTTTCAACTCGACCAACCACGTCTCGCGGAGCGTTGCCACGGAGAGTGTTTTCGCGTTTTCTGGAGCAGCAACTTCGTGAATCTCGCGGTTTCTGCGCTGAATCAAGACTGCAGGAATCAGGAATGGCCAGAGCAACCCTCCGTATGCGACGGTGGCTTCCAGATCGCGCCCGAAGCGGATCCTGTGCGTCCACTTTTCAATACCCACCTCGGGCCTTCTCACAGCGGTTTGTATATCCGCGTGCAGCCCGATTGAAGAGATCATCGCGTGCTTTACAGTCACGAGCGGTTGGCAAGGGTCAAGATATGAATCGGGGTTGACGATCTTGTTGGCATCAGAGTCTTTTGGCAGGTATGTCAACGAGTCGTTGTAGTCTGACGCGCAGCAGGCGACCTGGTCTGACACGCCACTCTCCGTCTGCGGCCGCCTCCTGACATCAAAGCCGACTGTGGTTGATTCGGCGTCTTTCGATTTGGTCTGCGCCGTCATGCGGGCCGCCCAGAGCGGCATCCGTTGAATGCGTTGCTCATGATCCGTGACGAGTCGGCCCACACTCGAATCGAACTTCACTGTGCACTTTGTGGTGGGAACCAATAGCATGCCCAACGGTGCTTCGATAAATTGACTCGGGGAGCCATCTGGCAAGTTCTTCACGTCGGGCTTGAGCGCAACATTGCGCCAAGTAAGTATGTTCGTGGCGTCAAGCGGCAGATAGCCGTGCCAGAACGGGGCCATGCCGGGGGGGATGGTGATGTCGAGTTTGGAGTTTCCGGCAAGGCGCGCTAGACGCCTCAAAGGGATCGTTCCCTTAATACGCAACTGCTGACTCACTTCTTCAAAGTCGCAGGCAGCGAACACCTGTTCGGCCAGGTGCTGAGGGGGGAAGCAGACTGTGCACGGAAGCCCGGGTGAACTAGCGGGGCCGATGTATAGCCCGGGAACTCCATCACGAAAGTTACTAGGAATTCTCTGTAAAAGATGGATGGGGACATTTTCCAGTCGAAGCGAGCCAAGTGCAGGAGCATGAAACACTCGAATGCTGATCGCTCTCTTTCTGCGATCAATCAACATGTCTTCATCGGTGCGCAGCAAGAAGTCCATCCGCAGAGGCCTCGGAAGGCGTCCGGTTGGTTCCAGCACCCACAGGGTGTCGGCGTATCTTGTACGCGTTTCGCTGGCAGATGCGGCTACTGGCAGAAGGATGATCACTGACGCGCCAAGAAACTCTCGGCGGGAAAGGGAGTGAGCTGTTTCACGTTCCATGCTACCGCCTCCTTTGCGTGATGTGTCAGGTCAACGCTTGCTTGCACGTGCGCGAGAACGCGGCTTGCCTGCTCCGTTACGCGTGCCGACTGGTTTCTTGCGTTTCGGCGACGGTGCGCCGGTAAGCATCGAGACGAGCACTCCGGTCACTTTCTTGAAGTCGGCGGCGCTCGCTAGGAATGCCTTTTTACGAACCGGGCGGTTAGGATCGTTGGGGCCCGTTCCACGCCACCAATGGTCAAGCCAGTACTGGGTGTGAAAGTCCAGATCGCTGGAGTTGATCGGTGCAGATATCATCCAGAACGCGATCCGAGCCAAGAGCGTTGTGAAATGATCGTTGGTCAGAAGCAGGGTTTCAAGCAGTTCGTTCGTACCCCACTTCTTTGAAGCTGCGATTCTCTTTGTACTCTCTTCAAGGTCGCCTGCGTTACAGCCTCCAACATCGCACAATGCAGCCCACCAGGACTTATTCATCTTGATCGCATAGACAACCGTTTCTGTAGCTCTGTCGGGCTCAAACATGTAGATGCCGCGCCCAGGCCCGCCACCGATCTGCGTCCGATGCATCAAACGCAATGATTCGTGCCACGCCACGCGGTGCAGGAAGAGGCTCTTGTGAGGGTCGATTGCACCCGTGTGGTCAACAATGCTAATGCACGAACTTACAACCGCTGTTAACTGTGCGACTCGCTCGAGGTCCTTCGGTGCGTCCGCGTTTGGCAGACGAGCAAGTCGCTGAGGTAATTTGCACGCGTCAATCGGGGTCACACTCCAACAACGATTCAGATCTGAAATCGTTGCGTCAACATCGCGGCACATCGCTTCGACAGCGGCTTGTCTCGTCGCGAAGGGCCCAAGGTGCTTGTTGCCAACCGGCGACCCACCCTCGGGTATGACGCTGCAGACATTTCCCATCGAGGTCTTGTACACCCAGAATAATTCGCTTGAACTAGTACTTTTCTTTGCCGTCATCGATTCACTCCTTTTCACGTATCATCAGCCGCGCAACCCGGGCAATTAGTCACACAATTCGGATTAGGCAGAAACTCTGTCTTGAGATATGGTTCAGCGTCGATGTAATTCGAAGGGGCCGTGCCACCAAAGCCCGTTGTCGAGGCTTCAAAATGAAGATGCGTGAATGGAGCGTTGAATGCGTTTCCGGAACGGCCGGTCTTTCCGAGAACCTGGCCTGCGATTATCGTGTCGCCTACTTTCACGAGGGGCGTCTCTAGGTACTTGAGATGCGCGTATCGAAACCAGAGTCGCTGATCCTTCACCTTGACGATGATGGTGTTGCCGAGGCTCTTATCAACGTATTCGTCTTTCTTGAACGTGTTTCGTACAGCAATTACAGTCCCATCGAACAACGCAGTGATATCTGTGCCCAGAGGAGCCTTTAGGTCAGTCCCGTTATGTCGCTTTGTCCCATTGTCGCGACCGCATCCAAACCTCGCTCCATTCACATTGAGCCCCGCTGCATCCGGCGGAGCAAACTCCAACGCAATCGGAAGCGGATCGAATTTCGATCGAGTCACACTCGGTTCAGCTCTGTTGCAACTGCTGTTAGCGCAGCACCCAGACAGCACAGCTGCCACAAGCGACGTTTGCAAGAAAATGCTCACGATGCAGGTTCGGAACTTCATATGAAAACAGTACCACAAACACGCTGCCCTGTTGGCGTGAAACTACAAAATCATTTTTGATTAACACTGTTTTCTCTACTGACGGACTCAACCATGGCGGGCAGCCACCGACTGATTTTCATATATGACGGAATGACAAATACTTATGCAAAGATCAGCTCTGCCCGATCCCGCCAAATCCGCAGCTCGCTCACCTCTGCTTCAGAGAGCAAAGCCCCTATCCGCGATACCTCTCCGCTTCAAGCAGCCCTTGCGAATGCAAGGGCTGTTTTCATAGGGACTTGCGCAAGGGGCGTGGTCCGGTGGGCGAGCACTGCCCCGGGAAACTACCCCGGGTGCAAGGGCTTGCAACGGCTCCATACGATGTGCCCTGCATTACGCCTAAGGGAACGTCAGCCGCACGGAGGTATCAGTGATCGTGTCGCGGACGGAGCTTCAGCCCACAGCCTGCCGCGCTGTAGTCCGCACGAGCCGAGCTGGCATAGGGTGCAGCAGCTTCCACACAACGCTGATTGGACGACTGCCCTCGTGCGAGACATAGTCCGCGGAACCCAGGAACGAATACGGAGCGGCTAGACCGGTCGGCAGGTACTTATGCTCGCGCACAAACAAAAGTGGTGTGTAGCCTTGTTCGCGATGCCGGATGTATCGCTGCCCCGTAGGCGAGTCCGCGGATGTCGTGCTCTGGGATTGCCAGTGGAAGAGTCGATCACTTATCGCGTAGTCCTCGTACATCGTTGTCGGGGAGTAGGCATCTTCGGTCTTATTGAGCGTGACGAAGAAGGCATCGACTTTCGATTTGGCCAGATGCAGGACGCCTTCGCGGAACTCTGGCCGATCCGAGATCGTCCAGTGCCCGAGACCGACGAGAACCTCGTCACGCGTGTAGGTCGCATGGAGCCCGAGCGGGCCGGAGAGATGAGGCGCGGCGTCGTGCGGCCGAACCCTTGAATGGGCAAGCCGATACTCCAAGATCGCTCGCAGGTCGCGGCACACCGATGGATTTCCACGAAGCTTCGCTTCAGCGGCCTCAAGCTCCCAGCCGTCGCCATCTAATCCCCACAGTGACATGTGCAACATCGAGAGTCGACAGCGGTCAAGAGCATGAAGTGATTCCACAGCCTGCGGCAGCTCCAAGTGAGAAAGCAGGAATCGAATCGTGTGCGGCTCATCGATGTGGCAGAGCCGGCGAAGGCCCTTCGTCAGGCGTTCCTCGTCCGGATCATCCACCGTCGATCCGTGACCTGATTCAGAGAGCAACCGAGACCACAGGCCCCGCCGCAGCAGTTCATCGATGTTCGTGTCGAGATGGTCGAGGGCTTCCGAGAGCGTCGGCGCTCGTCCCAAGGCTCCCGCCAGTTGGCGGAGGTCGTCGATCACCCTTGCTCGCCGCAAAGAGATCGACTCTCTGACATTCCTGAGCACTCGTTCCTGCGCAACCCGTTCGAGTTGCACGGAGCAACCCGGCGGCAGGTGCGGGAATCCTGCCTCAATCTCCCTGTCGACTCTAGCAGCTGGTTCGCCGCTGATCGCACGGAAGCGAGGTGCGTATCTGAATTCTCGCCGCTGCGCCCCGATGAAATCCAAGACCGTCAGACAGTCCTTGTCGCGATGGAGACGAAGACCACGTCCGAGTTGCTGCAAGAACACCGTCAGACTCTCGGTCGGGCGAAGGAAGAGCACCGTGTCGACCTCGGGGATGTCGACGCCCTCGTTGTACAGGTCGACGACAAATAGGACATTTATCTCGTGTCGACGCAGTCGATCTTGAGCGGTACGACGTTCCTGATCGGTGCTCTCGGCAGAAAGGGCCAGGGCGTTGAGCCCGTGCTCCGTGCAGAAACGTGCCATGAACTGAGCATGAGCGACACTGACGCAGAAGCCAATCGCCCGCATTCTCCCCGGCGCCAGCACGTACTCATTCACTTTGTTCAGTACTAGCCCGGCGCGAGCGTCGTTGCCCGTGTAGACCCGATCAAGATCATCGACCCGGTAACCGCCGCGGTGCCAGCGAAGGGTGTCGAGGTCGACGCTATCCGCGATCCCGAAGTACTGAAACGGCGAGAGCAGTCGCCGATTGATGGCATCCGGAAGTCTGATTTCGGCGCTGGCCTCTCCTCCGAACCACTGGAAGATGTCGAGACCATCTGACCTTTCAGGAGTTGCGGTAAGCCCCAGAAGCACCTGTGGACGGACGTGATCAAGCAATCGCCGATAGCTCGGTGCCGCGGCGTGGTGGAACTCGTCGACCACCACGTATCGGAAACTGTCTGCGGACAGCCTCCACAGTTCGCGGCTGTTGTAGGTCTGGATGGAGCAGAACAGGTGCTCGCTCTGCCCTGGCAGTGAGCCTCCAACCAGAAGGTCTCCGAAATTCTGATCGCGCAGCACTGTGCGATAGGTGCCGAGGGCCTGGCGCAGGATTTCTTCACGGTGTGCCACGAAGAGCAGGGACGGCCGCGGAGATTGGAGCTCGCTCCAGCGCCTGTAGTCAAACGCCGCGATAATTGTCTTGCCGGTGCCTGTCGCGGCCACGACGAGATGGTTCATCTTCTTGCGGACTTCACGCTCTGCCGCAAGGACGTCGAGGATCTCCTCTTGAAAGGGGAACGGCCGCAGGTCGAACGTCGGCAGTGCGGCGCTCTCACCGCTGCCGCTGCGTTCTCGCTCGATCGCTTGTCGCAGTCGGGACGCGCTCGTTGCCGTGAACGGCTCGAACTCGTCATCATTCCAGTAGGTATCAAACGTTGCCAATATCCGCTGCCACAAATGCGGCAACTCGTATTGGCTGATCTTACTGGTCCACTCCAATCCCTCGGAAAGGGCCGCATGCGAGAGATTCGCCGACCCGACATACGCGCTCCCGAAACCTGTGGCCCGGTGAATCAGGTACGCCTTCGCGTGGAGGCGTGTGCGAGAGGTGTCATACGACACGCGAACCTCAGTATTCGGCAGTTCGCGGAGTGCCTCAACCGCTCGGGGATCGGTCGCTCCCATGTAGCTGGTCGTGATGATGCGGAGGCGAGGACCGTCCGGGTGGGGAGTGCAAGCGAGCTGCTGAAGGTCTGGAAGAATGAGTCGGAGGCCGCTCCACTTGATGAACGAGCAGAGCACGTCGACGCGATCAGCCGATGCGATCTCTTTTTGAAGCTGCAACGCCAGACTCGGATCGAGCCGAGTTCCTGTCAGCAACGCCGAACGTGCCAGGGGCGTATCGGGACGGACGGACGGTTCGGTTTGGGGCTGCCGATGGATTGCGAGCAATCTGCGCAGCGGATCTGCCAAACTCACTGCCTCGCCCCACTCGGTGCCCATCTCCTCCGTCAATGTGGCGATGACTCGATTGACAAGCTTTCGCTGCTTTTCATTCGCTTCTTCACCCCTGAACTTTGCGAGTGCACTAAACAGGAGCGTTTCCAAGTACTGAGCGGCTGCAGCGTGCGCGTCCCCCGTGTCGACATTCGCAAACTCGACCAATCGCTGGTCGTGCATTGGACCAAGCGCGCGAGCCAACTGTCCCGACAGCAATTGCTCGTAGAGGCCGTCATACAATGGATGCGAATTACTCTGTGGAACCACCACCCTATAAGAGTATCCGATCGAGAAGCAGTTTGATTGGCTTGGGGCCCACGCTGCATAAGCCTAATGTTCCCGTTGCAGTGGTCATGCCGCGCGGTCCACGGTGTCCCACATGAGGTGATTCTCCGGCCACAGCCGTTAACCCGACTCTTCGTGGATCAACGCACAACCTCAGGTTCCTCCAAAATGTGCGACTCTACGGATCGATCTCTGTTCCTCGACTTACGCCGCCCCTTTGACTCCCGCTCTCGGCTTCAAAGGGAGACTCGATCTTGATCGGGTCTGCCGTTCTCGTTTTGCTGCGATGGAGTTCGAGATTTTCCGCAGTGTCCGCGAGCGCTCGGTGGGCCGATTTTTGCAGCGCGGCCTTCACTCGCTCTTGGTACGTTCGCGGCAGCGTTGATCGGCGCGATTCGCCGGGGGTATCGAGCGGCTGGGAACTCATCCGGAACTTACCCGAAACACAGCCCTCAAAATCAGCAACCCCCATCTACAAACGCCTCATCAGAGGAGTCTGCACACGGGGGTTGAAGCGAAGCGGAGAGGAAGGGATTCGAACCCCCGATGACCCGAAGGCCATACTAGTTTTCGAGACTAGCCCATTCAACCGCTCTGGCACCTCTCCGAATGGGGCCGATTATAGCGTGTGAGTGGCTGGTGGCTGCTGAGTAGTGCAGCGATAGCCCTTAAGGCGAGTGCCGGACCTTGCACGCGAAACCACGCGAGCGGGACTGTCGTCCGGCGCGGTGGCCCTTCCATCTCATCCTTCGTGATTGACCGCTCGTTGTCGGAATCGATAGCTCGCGCGAGTTGGTCCTCGCTTCGTGGTCGTCACGCAATCTGCCGCGTGATTCGTCACATGTGGAAACGGACTCACGCAACGTCCGGTTGTGCTTCTTCTCAAGTTTTTTTCATTCCCTGCGGACACTCTGGCGACACGCGACGAAAGAACGCTGCATCTCATGCGATGCATCGCCGGCGTGCGTGCGGGCCCGCATGCTGACGAATCACGATCCCGCGTCTTGGTGTGAGTTGTCTTGGTGTGAGTTGTCTTGATGTAAGTTGCCTTGGTGCAGATTGACGTAGATTGGTGTAAAAATCACCTTTGAGATCGCTGCATCGCAAGTTCGCAACCGTCCTTATAGTTTTACCGTTCCCTATGGCATCAGTCGTTCAACATCCCGGACTCCTGGCACGCGTTGCAGCGGGCGATAAGGCTGCTGCACGCGAGATGGTCGAGCAGTTTGGGCCGCTCGTGTGGTCGTTGTCGCGAACGTTTGCGAATTCACAGGCTGATGCGGAGGATGCGTCGCAGGACGTTTTCATTCACTTGTGGAAAAAAGCCCACATGTACGATTCGCGGTTTGGCGATGAAGAGCAATTCGTCGCCGTCGTCGCCAGGCGTCGGCTGATTGATCGCTATCGCAGCGAGCAGTCACGGCGCAGCATGTTGGTTGCTGATGCTGACATTCATGCGAGTTTGCGTGCGGATGGGAACGTGGAACGCTCGCACGATGCGAAGGTGGCACGCGAGCATTTCGCGACGCTGATTGATGAGGAACGAACGGTGCTGATATTGTCGGTGGTGCGCGGACTGACGCACGATCAAATTTCCAAACACTTGTCGATGCCGCTCGGAACCGTGAAAAGCCACATTTATCGGGGCCTCGCCACGTTGCGAGATCGGCTGACTCGCAGCGAGCGAAATGCGAAGGGGAGTGTCGTATGAGCGATCAATCCCCTCGCAATCCCGGCGTTCATATGGGCAACCCTCTGGCAGACGCCGCGACCGGTGCGGGCAAACCCGTTGACGTGTGGCCACCCTTGCAAGAAGAAATTGCGGCTGCGTCATTGCACCGCGCAGCAGCACCCATGGAACGCATGCCAGCGTCGCTCGCGAGCAGCATTGCGAGCAAGCTCGATATGGCGATGGATGAGCAAACACTCGCCGAGCGTGATGCGACGACTGCGCCGTTGCCGTTTGCTGCGACCGTTGCCAAGAAGTTCTCGCTTGTGCCTTGGGCTATCGCTGCTGCAGCGTTGCTTGCGGGCGCGGTGACGATTGGTGTCATCAGCGGCCGCCTCTCGGCGCGACAGAGCGAACTTGTCGCAGCCAAGGAACAGGTCAAGATTCTCGAAGCCCGCATCAGTGACAATACAACGGTGCTCGCAAAAGCGAGTGCACATATCGAGAGCTTGGCGCGCGATCTGACGACTCGTACGGACGACTTGCGCGACAAGGAAGCTCAGGTGATCGCGGCCGCGCAGCGCAACACTTTGCTCGCGCAGCAACTTGCCGATGCGACGACAACTGCTGCGCAGCGAGTTCGTGAACTGGATGACGCAAAGCTGGTCATCGCTCGGCTGGAAGCTCCGGCTGACCCGCAGATTGCTTTGCAGAACCGTACCAAGTTGCTCGAAGTGCCCGACACCATCCGCGTGGCGTGGGCTCCGTTCAATCTTGATGGTGCACCCGCTGCCGAGCAGCCCAACATCACTGGTGATGTTGTTTGGAATGATCGCCTTGAAACTGGCTACTTGCGATTTGTGGGCCTCAAGCCCAACGATCCGACCAAGGAGCAGTATCAGGTCTGGGTCATCGACGAACGCGGCATGGAACAGAAAGTTTCAGGCGGCATCTTCAACGCGACAGCAGACGGCGAAGTGATCGTGCCCATCACCCCAGGCATCGCAGTGGGGCGGGTTGCACTGTTTGCGATTACCGTCGAGAAGCCAGGCGGCACTTGGGTGCCTGACCTGAAGCGACGCGTGGTGGTTGCGCCGCGCGGGAGTTGAGGAAGGCGGAAGTGCGGTGTGCTACGTGCGGCGTGATTTGTTGCCGCGTGGTTTGCCCAGTGCCCAGTGCCCAGTGCCCAGTGCCCAGTGCCTAGTGCCTAGTGCCTAGTGCCCAGTGCCTAGTACCCGGTGCCTACCAGCACCTTCGCCACTGCTTCCAGCAGCACTTCCGGCTCACTCATCCGCCCAGTTCCCACAGTGCGGCAAGCCTGCCAGCCTTCGCCCGGGCCGACGATCTGGAACTTGTCTTCGATCAACATCGCAAGGTTGCGCTGCGTGCTGGGCTGGTTCCACATCGCATCGTTCATGCTTGGTGCTAGCAGCACGGGGGTCTGCGTGCGGTCAATGGCGCTCAGCACAAGCGTCACAACATCGTCGGTGCGACCAGTTGCGAGCTTGGCCATGCAGTCCATCGTGCATGGCGCGATGAGCGCGACGGCCGCATCTCGCGCGAGGGAGATGTGCTGGGGGTCTTTGCTTTCAACGTGTTCCCACGCGCTGGTGTAAACCGGGTTGCCACTCAGGGCCTGGAACGTCAGCGGCGTCACGAACTTGGTCGCGTTTTCCGTCATCAACACCGTGACGTGCGCGCCAGCTTGCGCAAGGCGGCTCACGACCATGCACGTCTTGTACGCGGCGATGCCACCGCTGACGCCGATGATGATTCGGCGGCCTTGGGCGCGAGCGGCGAGGGAAGAAAGATCAGGCGGCATGGGAAGTCGTCGGAGAACGGGGAACAGAGAGCGGAGAACAGTTCAAAGCACTGCTCCGGCATTACCGTTCAGTCATCAAACGAAATTCAGAGCAGCGAGCCGCCGCCGGTGGTGGGGGCCTTCTGGTCCAGCTTTGAGGGGTCCCACTCAAGGGTGATCTTGTCTTGCATGATCTCGTCGATGACGACTTCGAGGTCGCTGCGACCTTCGCGAGCAACCAACGGGCGGGCTCCATCGATCAGTTGTTCCAAGCGGCGCTGCACAAGTGCGCACAGCTTGAATCGGCCACCCATCTTATTGACAATTTCATCGCTCTTGAGTGCTTCGATCATGGCGTCTTCATACCTCAGGCCTTGGCCGTTCGCGGGCGGCACGCAAGTCGTTCGGAAACAAGCCTTCCCGCGTTGAAGTACGGGGGCTATGCTTGCGATGCAAGGCCTCCATGATAGGCATCGCTTCCGCGGGTTTCCGGTTTGTCGGGTCTTGGCTGCTGTCGGTGCTTTGGTTGGGTTCGGCATGTTCCGGACGGTCTTTGGTTGCCTTGCCCTATGCAGTCACGCACATTCGCGAAGGGTGAGAGCGTTATCCATACTGGAAAGCCCGAATGGGGGCCCGGTGATATCGTGTCTGCCGAAGGGCAGTTGCACGAGGGCAAGCCCTGCCAGCGGCTCACGATTCGCTTTGCACGCGCCGGACTCAAAACAATTTCTACAGCCTTCGCCGACCTCAAGCCAGCGGAAGACAGCATGAGCCGGCAGATCATCAAGGCCAGCGAGGAATCCACCGATCCGCTGGACAAAACCATGCGGCGCCGAGCGGCTGAAGAGAGCCTGCAAAAAGTGCCCGAAGACGCGATAGATCCCTTTCGCACGCCCATCCAGCGGCTGCAAAGCATGCTGAAGATATACAAGTGGATGGACAGCCCGGCGGGGGTGCTGGAATGGGCCACGACGCAGACAGGTCTGGGCGACCCGATGTCCATGTTCAATCGCCACGAGCTTGAACAGCAACTCGACAAGTTCCGCATCGGGGTTGATAACCACTTGAAGAAGCTGCTGCCGGTTGCGCGGAAGGCGGATGCTGGCGGCGTGCAGAAGGCTCTGTTGACGGCAGGCCCCAGCGCGAAGGCTGCGTTGCGCCGTGTCGACACGATGCGTTGATTTTTTGCAACAGACGGCACGGTGAGTGATCCGGCTGATCGCGGGGTGCGGCGCCATGCGCGCTGACCGCTTGTCACTTGATTTCACGCACGTTTTTATCAGCAACTGACTTTGGCACCGCGCCGTGCCAAATCGTGGCAATGTTGTTGCATCTCTTCCCTTCACGAACGCAATGCACCGCAGCGAGCGGCCAGCGAGGCGAACGACAAATGAAGATGCTGAAAGGGAAGCCATGAACGAGCAAGAGTTCCAAACCAAGTTGGGTGACCTCATCGAACAAATCGCCGCCATTCCAGAAGACCAGCGGGCTCCGCTTGTCGCGTTGGCGGAAGAGACCAAGACGCGCCATGAACGCATGAAGAAAACCGTCGCCGATCTGCAAGAGAGCCTGGACTATCTGCGACTGTCGATTAAGTACCTCGTTTTCGATCTTGAAGCGACCCGCCGGGAAAATGACTATCTCCGCAAGTTGATTTCGCAGCAGCAAGGCGGCGAGCACAACGAAGAGTAAAGGAACCAACACCCGCTTGACAGTTCGCCAACCTCACCAACACATCATGAACATGTGACGACAGCGCGATTGACCGAATTGCAGGGCCCACTCCTTCCCCGTTTGGAAAATCACCAGTAAGTCGCCCGAGCGAAGGGACTTTCCCTCCCCGCCGCTCCGTGAGCATGATGCCGAGAGTACGAACTGTCAAGCGGCATGATCATTCCCGAAAGGGAAACCAAACCCCCACTTTCCCCGCATACCCGGAGACCGAAAGGTCTCCGGGTGTGATTTTTGAGGCATGTAGGTTGGGTAATCCGACGCGTTAACTTCGCAACGTGTGCAAGGTTTTCACTCGCAGCGTCTGGTCATGCTTGAAACCATCGACGAACCGCCAAGGCCACTATCCTGCCAGCGATGGCGCAGACTTCCGCGTACGTTTCATCGCCTGCATTACTTCCGCCTGCAAGTCCGCTCGCTTGGTGGGGCCGACTGCTGCACGCTGGCAGGTTGGCAATTGCACCAAGTCGCGTACTCACGGCATTTTTTCTGCTCGTCGTGCTCGGTGCTCTCATCCGCGTGCCTGACTTATTCGCGGCGTACGGCAGCGATGGCATCGCGAACACGCCAGTTCCTAGTGATCTTGCCGCCGCGTGCGCTGAAGTTATGAGCGAGCAACTCGCGGGTCATCGTTTCATCGACGCTGCGCAAACGATGATCGTGACTCCGGTCGCGCTCGTGCGTGCGCATCCGCAGTGGATGCTCGCGCTGCTGCTGCCCACGTGTATCTTGTGGGGATTGCTGGGTGGTGCGATTTCTCGCGGCGCAACGGTGGAGTTTGCCACAGGTGCCAAGCCGACGTGGTCGCAAACGATGGGTCATGCGATGTCACGCTGGCACAGCGTGGCGTTGGCGACGCTGGGGCCGCTGCTGATCGTCGGCATGCTGCTCGCGTTGCTGCCCGTGCTGGGCAAATTGCTCGATGTAAAGTTTGTGCAGTACGCAGCAGGCGTGCTGTACGTTGTGCCCATGCTGCTGAGCTTTATCGCGACTGCTCTCGTGATTGTGTTCATTATCAGCCTGCCGATGCTTGTCGCAGGCGTGATGAGCGAAGGCGGCGAAGCTATCGAAGCATGCCAGCGTGCGTTCGCGTATGTGCTTGCGCAGCCGCTGCGGTTTGGCGGAGCGATGTTGGTTTTGGCGGGCGTGGGTGTTGGGTTGCTCGCCGTTTTTGCAGTGTTCACACAGTTGGCGTTGTACACAAGCTCGCAGCTTTCCACGCTGTGGGTGAGTGATTCAGCTCGCGACTTGCTGCAATCACAAATGACCACCGGTCAAGCACCAGCACTCGCAAATCCAACAACTGGCCTTGCAATAACCGGCATGCTCGTTGGCTTCTGGACCAAGCTCGCGCTGATGATTGCACCAAGTGTCTTTCTGAGCTTCGTGTTCTGCGCGGGCAGCGTGCTCTATCTCAGCATGCGCCAAGTCGTCGATGGTCAGCATCCGCGCGACATCTGGGATCCAACGCGTGGCTCACGCGCGCTCGTGCCTGCAACCACCGACGCAGACGCAAGCGACGAGGATGAGTCATGAGCGGCTTCTGGGGCGAAATCAGCGGCGATTCAGTTCGCGAGCGAGCGATTCGGCTCGCGGGCGCGCTGGCCGAACTTTCGCAGCAGAAAATCCTGCTGTCGCAGAATGGCATTTCACAGCCAGTTCAAGCCCGAGTGACAGACTTGCCGGGAATGATCGAGCGAGAGGTTGCCGACTGTGGCACGGCGTTTCTCGAAGCCCCGCAACTCGGCGCGCGCTTCACGCTATCAACTGATGCCGCATTGTGGGAAGCTCCCACGCCGCAGATTGCCGACGTGCTTCGTCGCAAGTTTCACATGTGAAACTTACTCGGCACCCTTGCTATACGGATCTTCCGGCACCGGATAATTCGTTACGACAATTTCAACGCGCTGGTTATTCTTGTCGGCGTCTTGGTCAAACGTCCGATCAACAACGCGATCAGAATCGCCGCATGCAACCACGCGAATGCTGGGCCAGCCCATGCCGGTCTCGACGAGGGTCCTCGCCACCACCATCGCACGGTCGTAACTCAGTTGATACGCCTTACCCGGATCGCGCATGCTCTCAAACGGAGCGGCGTGTCCGCGCACTTCGATGATGAACCGTTGATCCTTCTGCTTTTGAGTCACTTCCGCAATCGTCACGCGAGCCGATGAGCTGAGGACCGCACTCTTCTGATCAAACACAATGAGTGCCGTGACGCGGTCGTAGTCGGAGGGACGCACGGCCTGCTGCTGGGAGTGCTTTCCGGTTGGGCCATCACTCTTGGTCAAGCCGCCGTTGCGTTCGCGAAGACGTTTGGCCGCTGCTTGCTCTTCTTTCTTGTTGCTGTTGGGATTAATTGGGTTGTTGAAGCCTTCGCGGATGCTGATGATGAAGTCGAGCATCTGATCTTGCTGAGCACTGTTTGCACCGCCGCTTCCTTCGCCTTCAGCCGTGCCGCCGCCTTTGGGGCCCATGTTCATGGCCAGCAGAATCACGAAGAATCCCATGAGCAGAGCGACGTTGTCTGCGAAACTGATGAGCCATTCGGGCGCACCTTCTTCACCGTGACCACCGCCACCGCCGTGTCCGCCGCCATGGCCTCCGCCGTGACTGCCTCCACCGTGCGACTCGCCTTCTGCGTGTTCGCCGCCGCCGTGTTGTTCTTTGTGCTCTTCAGCCATGACGAATCACCTCATGAACACTTACACGGCTTGACGGAACTTGGCACGACCAGGTGAAGGAATGAACGCGAGCATCTTGTCGAGTGTGATGCGTGGGTTGTCGCCAGCTTGAATCGAGAGAATGCCCTGGATCATCATTTCACGGCCCAGAATTTCTTCGCCGCTCTTGAGAGCCATCTTTTCACCCATGGGTCCAGCAACTGCGTTCGCGATGAACGCGCCGTACAAGGTTGCACCCACGGCCAGCATGAGCGCCGCGCCCAGCTCGCCAATGTCGGCGGTTGCGAGCTTACCGAACATACCAAGCTGACCGATGAGCGTTCCCACCAGTCCCCAGCCCGGGCCGTACACCTTCACAAGGTCAAAGAACTTCTTGCCGGCTTTGTGTCGCTCTTGCATCGCGAGCACTTCCATGCGCAACACACCTTCGATTGCACCTGGATCAACGCCGTCAATGGCCATTTTCATGCCCGCCGCGAGAAACGGATCCTTGATGCTTGCCGTTTCGCTTTCGAGAGCGAGGATGCCGTCGCGACGAGCCTTTTCAGCAAGCGTGTTCATCAGCTGAATAACTTCAGTGGCTTGCAAGCCGCTGTTGAACATGAACTTCTTGAGATAGCCCGGCAGCGACATAACTTTGTCGAGCGGCATCGACATGAAGATAACTGAGACCGAGCCGCCGAGCACCAGCAGCACGCCTTCAGACGAATAGAACATGCCCCAGTTGCCGTGACAGGTGTGGTGACAGGCAATGCCCAGACACACAGCACCGATGATGAGGCCGATCAGACTTGCTTTATCCATGGCTGCACTCGCTCGTCTTGGTCGTTTTCCGCGATTGGGGCACCACGCTCGCGCGGTGATTCCCGAAAGGACCATCGACTAGGAAACACCGCCAATGAAGCAAGCCGCGTGGTTATCGCGCGGATACGAAACTTCAATTGCGTCGCGTGCGCGTGAAGTAACGAATTCGCGCAGGAAACGCGCAAGTACCGCGCGGTAGACCATCACAGAACCAGAAGCGCGGCAACGGAAGCTCGTGTTTTGGCCGAATTCGGAGCTTTTACTCACGATTCGCCGAGCAGTGGCAGCAAGTCCGCCTGCGTCATGACGGCGGGCAGCGAGTCCATCAGCGCCGCATCGCGCACGTGCCAGCGGCCAACCTGCGTGCGACGCAGCGCGGTCAGCATGCCGCCAGTACTCAGCGCCGTACCAAGGTCTCGCGCGATGCTGCGGATGTACGTGCCCTTGCCACATGCAATGCGGACCGTCGCCAGAGGCCATTCGTAATGCAAGAGATCGATTGCATGAACCGTCACGGGCCTTGCTGCAAGTTGCACCGGCTTGCCTTCGCGCGCAAGGTCGTACGCACGCTCGCCGCCGATGTGCAAAGCACTGAAGTTGGGCGGCACCTGCAAGATCGTGCCGACGAAGTTTGCAAGCGCGAGGCTGACCATCGCTCGCGTGGGCGGCGACGCAACATCAACGAACGTGAGTTCGCCTTCTGCATCATCAGTCGTCGATCGCCGCGAGAGATCGATCGTGGCTTCGTATTCCTTCTCGCCTGCCATTACCGTTTCGCAGAGCTTCGTTGCTTTGCCAACCATCAGCACCAGTAAACCCGTCGCCATGGGGTCAAGCGTGCCGCCATGACCCACCTTGATTCGCTTGGGCGCGCCGCCCTGTCGCAGCCGCCAACGCACGCGGGCGCACACATCCATTGATGTTGGCCCGGTGGGTTTGTCAACCAGCAGTAAGCCGCTTGCGGTGGGTGCGTCTGTCATCGTGAAGTCTCCGCAAGCGGGCCAACTTCTGCGATGACCACTGTCACGCGCGAGCCGTTGCTGTAATTGATACCGGATTGCCGATCAAGCTCGCGCACCGAGCGATTGGTTGCAAGTTCTCGCAACTGCGCAAGCCGTCCGCGTTCTTCGCCATTGCGACGTTCAATCAGCAAGACAAGCACGGGCTGCGTCGAGTGGCTCGCCAGAAAATCTCGCAAGCCGCGTTTGCTTTCGCCATCTTCTTCAACGCGCATGGCCCTGCCGCGCGTGCCGAATATCAGGCTGTCTTCGTGAAACTCCCACGCGGCGATGGGCAAACTGGCGGAGGCATCAATCTGCGCGAGTGATTGCACCACGCGATTGCTGATCCACACCGCTTGCGCGTTAGGCAGCACACAACACAGCACACACGACAAACTCAGCAAGCACGCGCAGCTACTCAGCAGCATCGTCCGCACCGGCCTGCGAGCCAACGCAGCGACCGTCGCTCCAACGCAAAGCCCCGCAGCAATCGCGCCAAACACGATGCCCACCACCAGCGCCCATTGCGGCACCGCAACTTCAGGCACCGCCCGACGAACTGCTACCAGCAGCGCCCACGGCGCGCCGCCCAGAATCACTGTCCCCACCAGCCCCCAAATCACAAACCCCGCGCGGGTCATGCGATCAGCAATGCCGCTGAACCGACCTTCGCTCGCTCGCAGCACCAGCCGCGCCGTCAGCAGTGCAAGCGCCGGATAAATCGGCATCGGGTAGTGGGGGAGTTTGGTTGCGACAAGCTCGAAGACAATCCACGCCGGGATGATCCAGCCCAGCAGAAACAACTCGCGATCATGCGACGGCACCCGCGCGAGCAATCGCTGATGCCAAGGCCTGTCCCGCTGTGAACTCGCGTCACTGGTTGTTCGCAGCGCACGAATAACCGCAGCTCCCGTCAGCAGCGATCCCGGAAAGAACATCGCCACAAGCAACACCAAGTGATAACCCGGCGGCAAGAACCCGCGCTCCATCGATTGCACGCTTCGCCCCAGCGTCTCGCGGTGGATGATCGCGAAATACTCGCCCCAGCCCACCTGCTGCGCGACCATCACCACCCAAGGCAGCACGCACGCGACTGCGACCACCGTGCTCGTCGCAATAATCACCATCCCGCGACCAGTCGGCAGTTGCCGTTTTCCCAGCATCCATGCCGCCGCCGTCAACGCCGCGATCATCGGCGTGATCGGCCCCTTTGCTAGCACGCCAGCACCTACGCACAGCCCAACTAGCGCAGCCTTCGCGAACGTCGGCTCGCGCAAGCATCGCCACAACGCCCATTGCGACACCACAACCGTGAGTAGCAGCAACTGATCGCTGCGAGCCTGATGCGCATCAAAAACAACGAGCGGACAAATCGCAAGCAGCGCGCCCGCCAGCCACGCCGCTCGCGCGTCCATCATCTCGCGACCCAACTTCCACGTGGCCAGCACCGCGAGAATCGTACAGATAACCCCGGGTACGCGATACATCCAGATCGCATCGCGAGAAACATTGCCGCCCGTCAACACCTGCACGCTTGCCGTTTGCAACCAATAGATAAGCGGCGGCTTATTGAGCCGGGGACGATCTTGCACGCGCGGCACCACGTAATCGCCGCTCGTCATCATTTGCCGTGATGCCTGTGCAAAGCGAGATTCATCGCGATCAATCGCGGGCAATTGCCACAAACCGGGCAATAACACGCACAAACACAGCACAACCAGCCCAAGTCCGCCGCGCCACAAACCGGCCCACGCCAGCGGCCCGCGCGCCGCACCCAGCAGCAGCGTTCGTGTGCTGTCGCCGCTTCCAGTTGCCGGATTGCGTGCCGCGAGCCATGACATGCGTCGCACGGTACGCGCGGCAATTCCCCGTGCTTGCCCGCGAAATCTGCAAAGGCGCACCATACCTTCGCACATGCTCCCCCGTGTCGCAATCGTGGGCCGGCCCAATGCCGGCAAATCCAGTCTCATGAACATGATCGCCAAAGCGAAGGTGTCGATTGTCGACCCAACGCCAGGCGTCACGCGCGATCGCGTCTCTGCAATCGTCGAACTCGAGTGCCCCTCGCGCACCGACGAAACCAAAACCATCGAGTTCATGGACACGGGCGGCTTCGGCGTGTACGTCGCTGAAGGCGGACGCTTTGACGAAGTCGGGAATGACCTCGCGAAGCTCACCGAAAGCATCGAGTTTCAGATCGCCAAAGCCGTACAAGGCGCCGACTTGATTCTTTTCGCGATCGATGCACAAGCTGGTGTCACGCCCGCCGACGAGCAAATCGCGCGCATGCTCCGCGAAGGCGGCTTCCGCAAACGCATCAAGAACGAACCGCTGCCGCCCGGTGCAAACACCAAGACGCCGCCTATTCGCATCATCGCCACCAAGGTTGACGGCCCGCGCTGGGAAGCGCACGCCGCCGAGCTTTCTGCTTTGGGTTTCGGCCAGCCCATCATGGTCTCGTCGAAGAACAACTACATGCGGCGTGAGTTCCTCGACACGATTTACAACCTCGTTCCTCACGCAACCAAAGAAGACTCAGATCAGCGTCGCGCCGATCTCATGCTCGCCATCATCGGCAAGCGCAACGCCGGCAAAAGCACGCTCGTCAACACGCTCGCGGGTGAAGCACGCGTCATTGCAAGCGAAGTGCCCGGCACCACGCGCGATGCGATCGACGTGCGTTTCGACATGGATGGCAAGAGCGTCGTCGCGATTGATACCGCCGGTCTGCGCCGCAAACGCAGTTTCCAGAACATGATCGAAGAATTCGCATTTGATCGCGTCAAACGCAGCGTTGACCGCTGCGATGTGGTCATTGTGCTCATCGACGCAACCGAGAAAATCAGCCAGGTTGACGAGCAACTCGCGATGCTCGCGCAGAAAAGCTTCAAGCCCGCCGTCATCGTTGTCAACAAATGGGACATGGCCAAAGGCAAGCGCAACGACAAGGGCGAACTTGTTACGCCAGGTCACTTTGAAACGTATCTGCGCAACGAACTCCGCGGCTTGTGGTACGCCCCCATCAGCTTCATCAGCGGTGCAACGGGCCTGAATGTTCGCAAGACCATCGATCTTGCTTTCGAAATGGTCGAACAGGCTCGCCAGCGCGTCACCACGGGCAAACTCAATCGCCTCGTCCGCGGCATCATCGACGAACGCGGCCCCAGCGACTTGCGCGGCCGATTCGCCAAGCTCTTTTACGTTGCCCAAACCGGCGTCGAGCCGCCGACCATCACCATGGTCGTGAATCACCCGGAGATGTTCACGCCCAACTATTTGCGATTCCTCAGCAATCGCTTTCGCGAGCAACTTCCATTTACCGAAGTGCCCATGCGCATCGTCGTGCGGGCCCGGCGTCAGCGCGAGGATGATCTGGTCGCAGCCGAAGAGGGTGGCGAGGGCGCGACGATCCGCGTTGCGCGCGGTCGCAAGGGCGTCAGCGAGCGTCTTGCAGGCAACTTGTCGCTGGGAGAAGAAGACGATCGTTGGCTCAGCGACGATTTCTCCGAGCCCGTGTCGGTTGATGACGCAGGCGCGGATTCCGCTGCTGACGACGCCAAGCCGACAGCAGCGGATCTTCGCAAGAAGCCCAAATCGCGCAAGGCCGATCATGAAGGCTTCGACGATGTTGATGACGTGAGTGATGTCAGCTTCGGTGGCACGCCGGGCGATAATGCCGATGATACCGATGATGCCGATGATGCCGATGATGCCGGGTCGCTGATGTCCGAGTTCGACACGCCCGCACCGAAGGCAGCACCCAAGCCAGCGTTAAAGCCGCAAAGCAAGCCTGCTCAAGCAGCAGAGAAGCCTGCCGCGTCAGTCACTGCTCCTGCCGCGAAAGATGCTGTAAAGCCCGCGAAACCTGCCGCGAAGAAGTCCGCCGCAAAATCAGCAAGCAAGGCAGCGGCAAAGCCCGCAGCGTCCAAGGCAACCAAGAAAGTTGCTGCCAAGCCCGCCGCTGCGAAGTCCAAGCCGACAACCAAGAAAGCAACGTCAAAGAAAGCCGCAGCCAAGCCCTCGGCTTCCAGGAAAAAAGCTGCAAAGAAGAAGTAACCACTCACGCCGCGCAAGCGGGCGAAGTCGGCACAACCTTCGGCAGTTCCGGCAACCAAGGCGTCAGAATCTTGGGCGATCCGGCCCGAGCATTGCCGCTGCGTGCAAAGTACTTCGTGAGAATGTCGCCTGTCGCCAGCGAGCCAATCACCAGTGCCTGCGGCCTATCAGTCTCATGAACGATCGTTACGCCCAGCTCGCGCAGCGCACGCACAACGATCGCCGCGTCGGCACTCGCGTCGGTAATCGCCACGCGCGTAATTTCGCCGCTGGATAGCTGCCGCGACAACGCATCCCGCGCCGCCGCCAGTCCAGTCAACCGATCCCACAACACATTCGCAAGCGGATCGCGCTTCAGCGTGCCGCGATCCCGGCGATATCGCTTCGCACCCGCTGCCGCCAACCGCACACTTCCAACGTTCGCCGCCAGAGCCCGCGCACGAGCCCTCGCGATGCGCAAGCTTTCATGCAGTTCGGGCAGCGGCGCGAATTGATGCACAAACGCCAGCAACTCGCGCGTGTACCGCGTCACACGACGCCCATCGTTCGCGCTATGCGAGCGTTCACGCACCGCAAGCAGTCGCGGATCCATCACCGTTCGCAGCCCCGCACGCAGCACGCGCGCTGCGAGTGCAACTTCCGCAACTTCACTGCGAAATACATTTGCATACCCGCCGATTGCTTGCATATGCAATGGCCGCACCGCAACACAGCCCCGCGTGATTGCCTCAGGCGTACCACCTTGCAGCCGCTTGCTAGGTTCGCCTTCGCGCGAAATCGCAAACAAGTCCGCATTCACGCACGCAACATCTTCGCTCCACCCTGCCAACGCATCAAGCCATCCATCGCCCGCCGGACACGTCCGCTGATCGAGCAGCAACGCCCAATCGCAAGGCCTTTCCAGCTCTCGCAGTCCTACGTCCCACCCGCGGCGTCCAAGTCGCTCGTGCAGCGCAATCATCCGCACCGGCACATCCGCAACCGCCGCAGGTGGCACCAGCCGCGCCCGCGATGCATCATCAACCACCACGACTTCGCTTCCCAACGTAATGGCGGGCGTTTGCGCAAGTCTGCGCAGCGTGCGCTGCAATTGCGCAGGCTTATTGCGCGACAAAATGACAAATGCAAGCTTCACGACGCCTCCCGGTTGATGCGCGACCAACTGCCCGGATCACGCAATCTCCGCGCCAAAGGTCCGCAAATATTCTCCGAATGGCGGGTCGGGTCTTGTCAGGAGCCGTAACTCACGCGATCTTCCCAGAATTAGACTCCCTCACTGGTTTCGACCGCCGCAACGTCCGATGACACCTTTGTCCGCATAAGCGGACCGCATATGAGTACGCCGATTGCTAATGCTCTGGTTTGGTTGCTTCCTGCGGGCTGCACGCTCGCGGGCTACCGCGCCACGGGCACGCTTCGCCGCGAATGGGCGCTGATGCACGCGATGCTTGAGCACTATCCACGCATCATCATCGCCAGCACGGGCGATGCAGAAGAACTCGAAGTTCTCCGCGAGATCGTTCCAGAGTCTTTGCAAGATCGCGTTGCCGTCGTTTTCGAAGCAGAAACCGAGCCCAACCCCATCACCGCATCCGTGCTCGCCGAGCGCGTCGCCGCTGCGCTGGGCGATGTCAAGACGATCGTCTGCCGCGTGTGCGAAGTCCGCGGCTCCTTCTACGGCATCGACCTCGTTTACGAACTCCGCAGCCGCGGCATCGTCACCGCGTTTGTCGCTCGTACCACCGAAGCCTGGACACGTTTCGTCGCCCACGAAACCGGTCCGCACGCCGAAGAAGCCGTTCTCAGCGGCACCGAAGAGGGCACAGTCTGCCAAATCAGCGACATGCTGATCGGCACCACGCCCGTCATGATCAGCGATCTCGCCTGGCGCTACACGCTTGACCCGACGAACACGGCTGTTGTGCCCAATTACGCCACGCCCGTTGTCGAGAGCGAGCTGCTTCAAGAACGCGTCAAGGGCCTGCTGCTGTACGCCGGCCCGCTCGTCGCTCGCACGCGCGTCGACACGCTCATTCAAGCCGTTGCGATGCTCAGCGAAGCTAATCCTCAGATCGTGCTTGAAGTCATGGGCGATGGCCCGCACCGCGAATCTCTCGAAGCTCTCGCAGCGGAACTCAAGGCTCCCATCAAGTTCATTCCCGAAGCAACTCACGAAGACAAGCTGGCGCGCATGACCACGTGCGACATCTTCGTTCACGCATCCGCGCTCGAAAGCCAACCCCTCGAACTCGTCGAAGCCATGTCGCGTGGCTGCCCGTGCGTCGTTGCTGATGCCCAAGGCCTTGGCGAAGTCGTTCACCACTGCGTCACCGGCCTGCGCTGCGCGGGCGACGCGCAAAGCTTCGCCCACATCATTCAAGAAGTCCTCGCCGACGACGAGTGGCGCAGCATGATGGGTTCGTCGGGCGTCCGCCTCGCCGAAGCCAGCTATGGCCTTGCGAAAGTTGTGGAAGCCGAAGCGCAGGCACATCGCAAAGCAATCGAATTCGCGCTCGAACGCACGCGCCGGGCTGCGTGATTGATGCTTCGCTGCATGAACATCGGTCGCAAAAGTTCGCCTACAACTCGGCATGACCCGCGATCCTCAAACCGCGCTGCCGCTTCACATGCTCGCCCGCCTGCGAGACATCGCCCTGCTTGTCTTCGACTTTGACGGCGTGTGGACCACCAATCAAGTCCTCGTCATGCAAGACGGCACCGAGGGCGTCCTCGCCAATCGCAGCGATGGCCTGGGCATCGGCATGCTTCGCGAAACCGGCCTTGACATGCTCGTGCTGAGCGCCGAAGTCAATCCAGTTGTGACCGCCCGCTGCAACAAAGTGAAAATCCCCTGCGTGCAAGGCGAGAAAGACAAAGCCGCCGCCCTGCGCCGCATTCTCGCAGACAAGAGACTCGACGCCTCACGCGTTGCGTATGTGGGTAACGACGTCAACGACGTGCCCTGCATGAACATCGTGGGCCTCGCCATCGCCGTCGCCGATAGTTGGCCCAGCGTGCTGCCCCACGCCGCCCTTGTCACGCAGCGCATCGGCGGCCACGGCGCCGTGCGAGAAGTCTGCGAGTGGTTCCTCGCCGCCCGCGGGAGCACCATCGCCGCCGATGGTCGCCTGACATAATCATGTTGTGCATGCGTATGCAAATGCACCGACGCCGGGCCTGAGGCTCTGCGAAGGCCCGGATGAACCCAGTTGAATCGCCCGACGACGCGAGACCCATCTCGCACTGTCGCAACTCTCAACCAAATGAAAATCGGCGGACGCCGCTCTCGGAAGCAGACGTCCGCCGTGTGTGGCAAGCGAAAGGCGGACCTCACGCCTGTTTGTGTTCTTGTAAGCGAGCGCTCTCAGGTCGCTTCACCAACGTCGGCATTACTTCTCAGTCGCTGCCGCGTCGGGCCGCGAGGTGTATTCCATCCGCTTCTCATCGCCGAATCCAAACGCCTCGGGGTTGATGTACTTGCCGCGGTTCTGCTCAAGTTTCTCGCGTTCCACTTGCAGCGGATTCTTGAGTGCCCAAGCGTCCTTACGTTCACCCGTCAGTTGCCAGCTCACTTCAACATTGGGTGCGCTGGTCTTGATGGCAAACTGATTCTTCGCCACCTTCTGCACCACGCGAGCCATCACAAAGTCGGTCTGCTGCTCGCCTTCGTCCACCACCGTCAGTTGGTAGCGGAAGTTGGTGTTCGTCGCTTCCATCCACGTCGGCAGCGAGATTGTCGCATAGCCCGTCGCATCGGTGGTCACATTGCCCGAGTACACGTTGATCATCTGATCGCTCTCAATGCTCGCGTGCCACAGTTCCTTGTTCGCGGGGTCTTGCGGGTGGTCGATGCGGAAGGACTTGCTGGTGGCGCTAAAGGCGCCTAGCACGGTGACGTTGCCAAAGAAGCGGCCGGCCCAAGCTCCGGCGAGCGTGGTGGTAGCGCTGCCTTCGATGCCCGCACCAGTGAATCCAGCAGAGTCAAGATTCCCGCGAACGCCAATGGCATTCGTAGCACTCGCCCGACCTTCCACGCCCCAGCCAGTGCCGACAATTGTCCAGCCACGAACACCATCGAACGAATTGGAATCGGACAGCGCGTTCAGTTTCGCCGAGCCGGGAGGATTGCCGTTGGCGAAACTGACTTTGCCGTTGCTGCCGATGGTCATCTGCGCAACGCCGCCCGTGCGATCAATGATTTGGAGTGCACCGTTGAGGTGCGTCGCGCCGGCAACGGTGCCGGTGGTGGATTGCAGGCTCCATGTGCGCCCGCCGGAGCTGGTGCTCTGCAGCGCAACCTGCGTGTCAGAATTGCTTGTAACGTGCAGATTGAAAAGCGGATTTACCCCGCCCACGCCCAGATTGCCATTTTCTTTAGCAATCACTTGGAACCGCCCGTTGTTGTAGAGCGAGAAGTCGCCGCTGCTGCCGTCATACTGCGTCCACGCCTGGCGGTTCAGCGTGCTGTAGCCATAGAAGGGCACGCCTCCTGCATCGCGATTGTCAACGTACATGCCGTTGTAGCCCGGGGCATTCGCGCCGATGCCAAACTGCTCCGAACCAACCGAGAAGTTCCGCCCAACACCCACAAATCCGCCGTTGAAGGTCTGAGCGCCAGTAAAGGTGTTCCCACCCGACCGCAGCGCCACATTGCTCGATAGCCGCGCATCAGCCAGCGTGCCGCCAGCGATGTTGCTCGCACTCAGCGCCGTCAACCCCGCACCGTTTCCCGTGAACGTGTTGCCCACGTTGTTGAACGTGTTCGCACCGGTAAACGTCTGCGTATTGCCCGTGCGAGCAACCGCCGCCGGCAACTGCGCATCAGGCACCGTGCCCGCATTCAAGTTGCTCGCGTTGCGATAGAACGCCCCCGATTGCCCATTCAAGTTCGACGCGTTCCCCGCCTGATTGCTCGCTTCAGCAATCGAAGCAAACGACGCGTTGGGCGTCGGGCTCAGCCGCACGCGCGGCGAAAGCGTCGTGAACGCTCCAACACCTGCTGGCCTGCGAACATCAATCTCGATGTACCTCGCCGCGTTGCCATACGCCGCTGATCCAAAGTCCAGTTCCACCGTGAATCGTCCATCGCTGCCGATGGAGGTGTTGTTGCTGGTAAGCGTGCCACCCTGTTGCGCTCCGCCGCTCGCTGCGTCATACACGCGGAAACGCAAGTCCGCCGTGCCGCCATTGGTGGCGATGCCATTGAAGTTGAGCTGCCCCTGATACGTGAACTGCGTGCCCACGGGCTGGCCCCAAGCAACACCCGCCGCAAGTGCCAGCGCAAGCGGACCAGCCAACGCAACGCTACGAACCAACGAAGTAATTGAACGACGCATGACCGATCTCCTTCTTGGCGTTCTCCGCCACGACAACCTACAACTCCAAATCGCGTCCAGTCGCGTCCAGTCGCGTCCAGTCGCATCATGGCGCGCCAAGCCGCGCCAAGCCGCGCCAAGCCGCGTCAACTGCAAACCCACGTTGCAGCCTTGAGACTCGCCCCATGACTTTGGACCCGACCTCTCGCTTTGCCAAGCGCGTTCGCACACGTTCCGGCGTCAGCGAAGCGACAACCATCGCACGCGTCGGACACGATTTATGAAATTCCTTGGATTTCTCACATACGACCAGTCGCCAAACGCCGCGTCCGGAACCTGCTCTACGCGAGCGACGTATCGTTCTCTCCTACGGCGTCCCTCAACCTGTCTACTGACGTGCCTACGCCCCGCCGAACGTGTATAGATCGGAACAGCAATCCCTTGGAACCCGCCATGAGCCTCGACACCGACTCCACACCATCCGCAGCAGCAGACGCAGGCCACATCGCTATGGGCCGCAAAAAGAAATCTGACCCCCACGCCACGCGCTGGGGCAAGTTTCTCAAAGCCGCCATCTCCATCGGCGCCAGCGACCTCATCATGAAGTCCGACCAGGTGCCCAAGCTTCGCGTCCGCGGCGCACTCAAGCCCCTCGACTGCGAACCCGTCTCTACCGAAGAGTTCTGGAGCATCGCCGAGAACATTCTCGACAAAGAACAAGTCGAAGACCTGCACCGCCTGGGCAGCGTCGACTTCGCGTACGACTACGACGACAACGCGCGCTTCCGCGTCAATCTCTTCCAAGCCCGCGGCAAGCTCAGCGTCGCCGCCCGCCTCATCACCAGCAACATCCGCCGGTTCGATCAGCTCTATCTGCCGCCCATCATGAGCGAAATCGCGATGCAGCCCCAAGGCATCGTCCTCCTCTGCGGCGTGACCGGCTCGGGCAAGTCAACCACCATCGCCGCGATGCTTGACTACGTGAACGAGCGCAAGCCCGTCCACATCGTCACCATCGAAGACCCCATCGAGTACATCTTCCAAGACAAAAAAGCGACGATCAACCAGCGCGAAATCGGCATCGACTGCCTCGACTTCAAAATCGCCCTCCGCGCCCTGGTGCGAGAAAACCCCGACGTCGTGCTCGTCGGAGAAATGCGCGACCAAGAAACCTTCGAAGCTGCCTTGCACGCCGCCGAAACCGGACACTTGGTCTACGGCACCATCCACGCATCCAGCACGCTGCAAACCTTCAGCCGCATCTACGGCTTGTTCGAGCAGGAAGAAGTCGAACAAGTCCGCAAGATTCTCGCCTACCAGATGCGTTCGTTCGTCTACCAAAAACTGCTGCCCACCCTGCACCCCAACATCCCCCGCATCCCCGCCCTCGAAATCCTGATCAACACCGGCGTCGTCAAGAAGCACATCCTTGAAGGCCGCGAAGGCGAACTGCGCGAGTACCTCAAAACCGTCGAAGCCAAACAAACCGGCATGAAAGACTTCAACGAATGTCTGGTGGAACTGGTCGAACAGGAATACATCGCCCTGCGAGTCGCCGAAGAAAGTAGCCCCAACGTCGACGAATTCCGCATGATGCTCAAGAAGCTGGGCTAAAGGTGGGCCGCCCGTCCCGGGCGGCAGGCTGCCAATAGCAAACGAAGACCCACAACGCCCCGATCAATCGGGGCGTTTTTCATTGGTCCTACCATTCTCCATGATCTCCAAGTCAATCCGCGAACGTCTGGAACGTTCACCGTTTGAACCATTCGTCATTCGCAGCAGCAGCGGCGAGGCTTATGTGGTCGATCGTCCACACGCAGTCGCGCTGCTCAAGTCCGAAGTTTTCATCGCCATGGGAAAGAGCGACGAGTGGGTCCAGTTGCCCTACTTGCACATCGCAGCAATCGAAAGTCGCGGCTCCGCCCCCGGGCGGTCCGCGCAGGGTCGCACGCGAAAGCACTGATTGCAGAGGTAGGCCACCCGTCCCGGGCGGCAGGCTTTCGACAGCATGCAAGCACATCAACGCCCGAACCTCATGGTTGGGGTGTTTTCTCTTTTCGCTACAATTGCTCCATGCCGAAGTGTCCAATCTGGGACAACACACTGACTGATGCTGAGTTCGAGAAATTGGATTCCGCGTGCATGCGCGTGACTGAATTGGCCAGAAAGAGCGATTTCTCCGCCACGGCATGCGCATTTGTCCGTCGCGTACCGTGTCGTTACGACAAGTCAACGGAAGTCGCAACGCGTGTTGCCGAGTATCTTGAACAGCTCGCAGGCCAGCAATGGATGCGCGGCGCTCTCGCAGAACCACCACATAACGGTGCTCTCGCAGTAGCGCGTCGAACCCAAGCAACTGTCATGCGTTTATATCGCAAAGCGATAAGGATCGACCCGCGTAACGCGCGGGCGTGGGAAGGGCTCGCACACATGTACGACAAGGCCGATCGCTTTCCCCAAGCACTTTTTGCCGCACGTAAAGCGATGAAGTACGGCGACGACCCGTGCGCCACGGCAATCGCCGCGCGGGTGCTTGTGCAAATGGGACGCGTGAAGGAAGGGGAGAAACTGGCTCGTTCCCTAGTACGGACGCGGAATGAGTTCGCGAAGGAAATCCGGGACGACATTCTCAAATCGCGGATTTGGCATCCATTTAGTTGACGGATCTGACAAAAATCCAAACAAACCCCTTCTCGCTGCGCTCGCTCCCGCCCGGGACGGGCGGGCCACCCTGAAGCTCGGGCTACCCACCGCCACTAGACCCACCCGCCACCCCCGCCTAATATCCCCTCCCATCAACCGCCCGGACGAAGTGTCTTGGCGGGCCATGTTGGACCGTTGGTACTACCGACTCTGCGTGCCGCTAGCCAAGGCATGCTCAAACTTCAGCGACCCTGAAGCGAAAAAAGAGCGGTGGGAGGTTGGAGCAAATGGCAAAAAAAGAAGTCACAAACATTTTCAAGATCATGGCGACGGGTGGTGCAGCCACTCCCGCCCCGCCGCTTGGTCCCGTGCTGGGTTCCAAGGGTGTGAACCCCGGTCAATTCGTGCAGAAGTTCAACGCGGCGACCCAGAACGTCAAGGGTAAAGTCGTCGGTTGCATCGTCACGGTGTACAGCGACCGCAGCTTCGAACTCGAAGTCCGCGGCAGCCCCGTGAGCGCGATGATCAAGGACACGCTCAAGCTCGAAAAGGGCTCGGGCGTTCCCAACAAGAACAAGGTCGGCAAGCTGACCAAGGCTCAGGTGCAGGACATCGCCAAGACCAAGATGGTCGACCTCAACGCCAACAGCGTCGAAGCCGCCATGCGAATCGTCGAAGGCACCGCCCGCTCCATGGGTGTCACCGTCGCCTAACTACTTGTTCACCGCACTCACACACACCACACCCGGCTTGAGTTCGCTCGCCGAGTGAAGCACGAAAGAAGGAAGACATGCCCAAGCGGATCACCAAGCGTGCGAAGGCCAACGCCTCCGTTCGCAGCGAGATCAAGGCCGCTTTGCCCTCAGATCAGGCAATTGCGCAGCTCAAGAAGTTCAAGGCTCCCAAGTTCGATCAAACGATCAACGTGGTGATGCACCTCAACGTCGATACCAAGCAAGCCGACCAAGCCCTCCGCGGCGCAATCAGCCTGCCCAAGGGCATCGGCAAGACCAAGCGCGTCGTCGCATTCTGCGGCAGCGACATCGCTCCCAAGGCCATGGCGGCGGGTGCAGTCAAAGCCGGCGGCGATGAACTCGTTGCTGAAATCGAAAAGGGCTTCATGGACTTTGACGTCTGTGTCGCCAGCCCCGACATGATGCGCGTGGTCTCCAAGCTCGGTAAGGTCCTTGGTCCCAAGGGCCTCATGCCCAGCCCCAAGGCCGGCACGGTCACCACCAACATCCCAGAAGCCGTGAAGGAATACTCGGCTGGTAAGGTCGAATACCGCGCCGACGCGGGCGGCAACGTCCACGCCATCATCGGCAAGATGAGCTTCCCCACCGAGAACCTGGCGACCAACCTCGATTTCTTCATCCAAGCAATCGAGAAGACCCGCCCCTCCACCGTCAAGGGCCAGTTCATCAAGAGCATCACCATCAGCGCAACCATGACCCCAGGCGTCCCCGTCCACTACGCCCAGGCTGAAGTTGCCGCCGAGTAATCGAACTTTCACCCCCGCTGGGTTCGCGGTCACCGCACCCAGCGACCATTGAAGCGAAGGAAGAACCATGTCGAAAGCAATGAAGAACATCATCATGCGGGACTACAAGTCGCGCGTGTCGATGGGTGGTGAGAAGCTCGAAGACGCGGTGCTCATCAGCATCCGCGGCGTCAAGGCCATTGACACCACCAAGATTCGCAACAACCTTGCGAAGCAGAACATCAAAATCACCGTCATCCGCAACAGCCTCGCCAAGAAGGCCTTCGAAGGCAGCCAGCTCAGCAATCTCAACGATCTGCTGACCGGTGCCAGCGCCCTCGCCTACGGCGGCGCAAGCGTCGTTGAAGTCGCCCGGGCTCTGGTCGCCAGCTTGGACAAGTACCCCAAGCTCGAACTCAAGGGCGCAGTCCTCGACGGCACCGTCTTCAAAGGCAAAGCCGGCGTGACCGAACTCAGCAAGTTCCCCACGCGCGAAGAAGCCGTCGGCCAAATCGTCACCCTGGCGATCAGCCCCGGAAAGAAGCTCCTCGGCCAACTCAAGGGCCCAGGCAGCAACATCGCTGGCATCATCAAAGCAATCGAAGGCAAGCTCGAAAAGGGCGAAGCCATCGCGAAGAACTAAGTCGGAAAGACATTTTTCAACACAGAGGGCACAGAGCTCACAGAGATGGGAAGAAGTCAGGAAGACAGCAAGGCAGTGTGACGTTTCCAATCCCTGTCTTCTCTCTGTGTCCTCTGTGCTCTCTGTGTTGAAATGGTTTGAGTACTCGTACATCTCACTGGTCCGTTTCCCGCGCGTTGCGGGCACCGGCGGACGAAAGATCGGGCGTGCCGATCCCTCTGAGGTGACAAGTGAGCCGGACTTCTCCGGCGTTGAAAGGTTTGGACAATGGATATCGCTGCAAACATCAAGGAACTGGGTGACAAACTGGCCGGCCTCTCCCTCAAGGACGCGGTCGACCTGGGCAAGTACATGAAGGAAGCCTACGGCATTGAAGCCGCTGCTGGTGGTGGCGCCGTCATGGCCGCCGCTGCTGCTCCCGCTGCCGCTGCCGCCGTCAAGGACAGCTTCGACGTCGTCCTCAAGGCCGTCGATGCTGCCAAGAAGATCGGCGTCATCAAGGTCGTCCGCGAAATCACCGGCCTGGGCCTGGCGGAAGCCAAGGCACTGGTCGACGTCCCCGGCAAGCCCGTCAAGCAAGGTGTTGACAAGGCCGAAGCCGACAAGCTCAAGAAGAGCCTGGAAGACGCTGGCGCGACGATCGAACTGGCGTAAGCCTTTTCAGATTGCCATCAAAAATAGAACACGCCGCGAGCAATCGCGGCGTGTTTGTTTTTGCTTCCGATGCGGCGCATCAGCCCATCATCCGCCAGGCGTTTGCGACTGCAGTGCCTGCATGTCTCGCTCAGCCTTCTCTACCAATTGTTTCAATGTCACATCACGGTTGTAGTCCGGCTTCTCGACGATGGTGTACGTGTTTAATGCCTTCAAGTACACTTCGGCGTAGTTGCGATTATCTTTGAGCCGCACCTCGACGGGGTAGTTGGGTGCTTGCACCAATACCACGGTGCCGTCCACCTTGAACACCCGTGCCACCAGCGATCCTTCCGCCGTGACCTCCGGCGGATCAAGCGACTGCACAAGAAACTTCGTCCCCTCCGCTCCGATGATGACCCTTCTTGTGCGAATGATCGGCCAAAACGTCCAGAACGACGATGCAGCCGGGTTGTAATTTGACTGCAGCGGAAGTTGCTGCGCGTCAACAAACGCCAGCCCGGAGATCAGCACAATACCCGAAGATTGCTTCTGCGAAATCGCGTCTTGACCTTCAAACTCCACCTCCGTTCCCAGAAAACCCACGTCAAACTTCGCGCCGCGGAAGTACTCCAGCCGAGCCAGCGAGCCTTGCGTCTTGCCGGCAACATCATGCACAAGTCGCAGCCCCTTGACCTGCGGCGTATCGATCAAGTTCGCGCGCAATTTTTCGCAACTGCATCCGCCCATCGCGGCAAGCACAGATGCGCCAGCCAGAATTCCAGTCAGTGTTTTGATTACTGCCATAGTCCCTCCTTCGTTCGTCGATCACTCGCCTTGCACGCCCTGATCCAGTTCTTGAACAGCCTGTTGAAGCTCTGTATCGATTCGCGCGAGCGTCTCGATTTCATGGGAGCCATCGCGAAGCTGCCAGACATTTGCCTGGCTACCAACTCTCGTCAGCTCCTCGTACTTCTCCGGAGCATAGATCTTCACCTTCGTGCCGCTGATCATCTGCACCTTTGCCACCAGCGTCCGTCCGTCTGCCCCAGGCGGTTGATTGATCGCCTGCACCACAAATTTTGTTCCTTCTGCACCAATCACCACCCGCTTGGTCCGGATGATGGGCCAAAACGTCGGTGCCGTAATCCGCGTCATCGTGTCCTTCGGCAACACCGCATTCACTTGCACGATTCCGTTGTCGATCGTGATTCCCGAACCATCTTCAACGCTTACGACATCATACTTCGTACTGTCAAACTTCAGGTCGAGTGCTGCGCCGGAGTCGTAGTTGAGCTTCATGGCTGACTTGGGAGGCGTATTGCCCAATGAAGGTCGAGTTTCGACTTTCTCGAGTCTGGGAACGTCACGACTGGCGAGCATCCCCGCCGACGAATCATTTCGTGTTGCATGGGCGCACGCACCCAAAAGACCAGCGAGACAAACCAACGTCAAGGTAATCGAATAGCGCATTGAAACATCCTTTCAATCTTCAAGTCTGTGCCGAAAGTGTGATCGTGTGCGTCCGCACGCGAACAAACCGTGAGAAAACCACTGCGGCGAGCAACGCGCCCGTCAGCAGAGTCATTGATGGAATCAGTGGCCCGCACTCATACGCCAGCATGCGAGCTGCCAACATCGCCAAACCCACACACGCGGCCACTGCAATAAGCAGGGTCGCCCAAAGCGCACCCCAACGCTTCGCCAAGCTCATGCCGATGAACACCCCAGCCGACGCTGCAATCGCAAGTATCACAACAGCCTCAGGAATGTTGGGCACTCGCGTTGGCCTGCTGCTTGCAAGGTGTTCGACCATCAGCGTCGCGATGCACGGGCCTGGAATAACGCGGCCGTCCGCAAACGTCAGCAGATCCGTCTTGCCCGACGGCGTCTTGCTGCGAGCGTCTCCAACGACGACAACGCGACCTTCACACCAAGCAGCCAGCTCCTCAGGCGATGCTTGCAAAGCTCTCGCATAACTCCAAGTTGACGCAGTGACGGAGTCCAAGTTCGCTGGCACTGGTACCTTCCAATCAGCGATAATCGCCCCCTCACCGTCTCCGGCTTCAGACTTCAGCAGCGATAGGCCGCCCGTCTTCAGAAATGTCTCATGGCCTACTGCTCGTCGCCCAGCAGTTGTGGCGCCGTCGGCAACCCAGTGCGAAAGCACCACGCCTCCGCGTTCCACGTCGATTGTCACATCTGCGAGCGCATCGCGATGTTTACCCGCCGCGTAAGTTTGCAGAAATGCCGAAGCCTGCGCGGGCTGCCCCGGATATTTGAATGCAAGCTGCGCAATCATGTCACGTCCCTGAACGAATTCCATGATTACTGCGCCCCATCGCACCCCGGGCGTTTTCAAAAGCTCTGGAGCCAGCGCCGGTTGCGCACCCGGCTCGGCCCAACTCGACGACGCGATCACCGCAGGAATCGTGGGCGACGCGCCTTCCAACTCCTTCAACGCAGCGATCAAAAATGGATCCTCCACCGGACGCGTCGTTCGGAAAATGATGTCCAGCAGCACGCCGTTCGGCTTTGCTCTTGCAAGTTTCTCAATCAGTGCCGCATGCAGCAAACGCAGTGAGCCGTTGTCCTCATAATTCACTCCATCAAGCGCAGCAACCAACGCGGCATCGCTCGTTGCAGATTTCGCCAGTTGCGCCAAAGCCTCAGGCGACGTTTCATCATCAAGCGTGATCAGTCTGGCGTGCTGCAACTCTCCGATGCTCGTCGGCGGCGTGAAAATTCGGCTATCGACAATCATGTTCGCTTTGGTGTACCGAGCAAGTATCGGCGAGTGCACCAAGACGCCCACCAGCGTCGCGAGCACTGCCAACAGTGTCGCCGTCATCGCCGTGTTGCGTTGCATCCACGACAGGCAATCACGCCAAGCCGTGTACCAAACACTGTCGCGACCGCCCGCAATGCGGACCCCCGCCAAGTAGTTACGCACATCCGCGGCAATCTCGCCAGCGTTGTCATAGCGTCGCGCAGGCGAGACGTCCGTTGCACGAAGAACGATCGTTTCGAGGTCGCGAGGCACATCGCGACGTAATTTGCTGGGCTTGCGGAAGCCGTGATGCGTTGCAATCCGCAACAGTGATTGCCTCTCAGACTCACCAGTCGGAAAGTCCATGGGCAGTTTGCCCGTCACCAGTTCGCACAACATCACACCCAGTGCGTACACATCGCATCGACGGTCAACCGCCGCAAGCAACCCCTGAGCTTGTTCAGGAGACATGTATCCCAGCGTGCCAATGGCCTGACCTTCCAGTGTCACGTTCCTTGCATCCGTCGGCACCGAACGCAATTCCTTCGCTGCCCCAAAATCGACAAGTTTGGCATGCGGCTTGTCATTATGCGTGGTGACCAAGACGTTCGCGGGCTTGAGGTCCCGATGCACCACACCCCGCGAATTCGCATACGCCACCGCATCGCAAACGCTCGCGAACAACTCCAACCGCGATTCTTCCGTAAGGCCCGCCGCCGCGCCGCTCAGCGGCCGCCCGTCGACGTATTCCATCACCTGATACGGTTGGCCCTGCGGGGTCTTGCCGGTGTCGTACACCTCAGCGATGCCCGGATGCCGAAGCCCAGCCAATATCGGGCCTTCCTTCTGAAACCGTGCCGCCGCGCCGGGACTGCATCCTTCTATCAATATCTTGACGGCGACCCGTCGCGAAAGTGGGGGGTCTTCTTGGGCCGACCAAACAACGCCGGAAGCGCCCTTCCCCAAAACGGTGAGAAGTGTGTACTTTCCCAGACGATCGCCAGTGGACTGGTCGCCCGCAACATCCCGGGGTGGCGATGTGAATTTTTCCGTTGTATCGTTTCCCACACTCAGGCCCTCTTGCCAATACTGTAGCAGTAGACACCAGCCAGCGGTTTGCGGACGCGGTCACTGAATGAATTAGTATTTTGTTTGGATTTGCGAGCAATGTCGCAGTTACTTTTCCTTTAATTTTCTCGCGGCATCCAAGTTGCTACGCACTCATACTTTGGCTATAGTCGCGACTGTTCCTATGGGCCCGCACCGGTGGTTTGGCGGTTTGGATCGACCGTTGAACAAAACGCAGACACAAAGTTGACGCGACACGGACCTCGGCAAGTCTAGACATTGGTAAGTCTGGCCGAGATCGGTGTCGCTTCGTCTTTCCATCGAAAGGAAGCGCGATGGCAGGTACTTCATCGACGCATAACTCAGCCGCACATTTCAATCTCAGCGCGCACGCCGCGCACGTCACTCCCGCGCGTCCGACTCGTTCGTACGCCAAGCGGGGCGATGGCGCAAATATTCCGGACCTCTGTCTGGTGCAGACCGACGCCTATGTGCGTTTCCTGCAGCTTGACAAGAAGCCCGAAGAGCGCGACCCCTCGTTGGGCCTCGAAACGCTCATGCGCGAAGTTTTCCCCATCGAAAGCTACGACGGCACCATGAAGCTCGAGTACGTCGCGTACGCGCTCGAAGAAGCACGCTACACCAGCGATGAGTGTCGCGAATTGCGCCTCACCTACGGCTTCCCCTTCAAGGTCACCCTGCGCCTCAAGCGCGAGAACCGCCCTGAGCAGCCCGAAGAGCATATCTATCTGGGCGAGTTCCCCATCATGCAAGGTGGCGGCGAGTTCATCGTCAACGGTGCTGAGCGTGTCATCGTCAGCCAGCTTCACCGCAGCCCAGGCGTTGACTTCAGCATCCTGACCAGCGAAGGCGACCGCCCGCTGCACTCTGCCCGCATCATTCCCGAGCGCGGCAGTTGGATCGAGCTCGAAGTCACGAAGAAGGACGTTCTGGCGATGCGCATCGACCAGAGCACCAAGCTCGCCGCGACGACCTTCCTGCGCTGCTTGGATGAGAGCGTCGCTGAAACCGACAAGCTCCTCAGCCTGTTCTACGAAATCACCGAAATCAAGGCTGAAAACGCCAAGCCCGAACACTGGGCGGCGGAAACCATCGTCGATACTGAATCGGGCGAAGAACTCGTGCACGTGGGTCGCCAGCTTGGCGACGCCGCCGCGGCTATCAACAACAGCAGCATCAAGAAGGTCCGCGTCATCGAGAACCCCAGCGACGTGTTGATCCTCAACACCGTTGCTGAAGAGAAGCTCGATCAGTTCGCTGAGTTTGCTGAAAGCACCTACGAGCGCGCCTTGCTCAAGGTGTACAACAAGCTGCGTCCGGGCAACCCGCCGCAAGTCGAGAAGGCTCGCCAGCTCTTCTACGAGAAGTTCTACGACGAGAACCGCTATCGCCTGGGCCGCGTGGGTCGTTTCCGGATCAACCGCAAGTTCGACCTCAACACGCCCGAAGACCTGATGTTCGTCACCTCGATGGACTTCCTGAAGGTCGTCACGTATGTGCTTGACCTTCGCAGTGGTCGCCAAGACCCCAAGACCGGCGCGCAAATCGCCGTCGTCGATGACATCGACCACTTGGGCAACCGCCGCCTGCGCATGCTCGATGAACTCGCGGTTGAAGAACTGCGCAAGGGTTTCCTCAAGCTGCGCCGCACCGTGCAAGAGCGCATGAGCGTGAAGGACCCCGAAGAAGTCATCAAGATTGCTGACCTTGTCAACACCAAGAGCATCAGCAGCGCGATCGACTTCTTCTTCGGTCGCAGCGAACTCAGCCAGGTCGTTGACCAGACCAACCCGCTCAGCAGCCTCGTGCACGAGCGTCGCCTCTCGGCCCTCGGACCTGGCGGCCTCAACCGCAAGCGTGCCGGCTTCGAAGTGCGCGACGTGCACATCAGCCACTATGGCCGTATCTGCCCGATTGAAACGCCTGAAGGCACGAACATCGGTCTTATCGCGAGCCTTGGCATGTTCGCCACCATCGACGAATACGGCTTCCTCCGGACGCCTTACCGCGAAGTGCGCGAAGGCAAAGTCACGGGCAAGATCCTCACCCTTCGTGCAGACGAAGAGATGAAGGCCATCCTCGCGCCCACCGACGCCCTCGAAGAAGGCGGCAAGCTCACCAAGGGCAAGATCATGGCCCGCGTGAACGGCGAATTGACGGAAGTCGAATCGTCGGAAGTTAACTATCTCGACATCAGCCCCAAGCAGATCGTCGGCATCTCCGCCGCGCTCATTCCGTTCCTCGAGCACGACGACGCCAACCGCGCATTGATGGGTAGCAACATGCAGCGCCAAGCTGTGCCGCTCATCAAGGTTGATCCGCCCATGATCGGCACGGGCGTTGAAAAGGCTGTAGGCCACAACACGGGCATGGTCATCAAGGCCAAGAACTCCGGCGTGGTCACGTACGTTGACAGCGAACGCATCATCATCGACAACGCGGATGAATACGTGCTGCGCAAGTTCGTGGGCCTCAACGAGCGCACCTGCCAGAACCAGCGTCCGGTCGTTAAGCCCGGGCAGAAGGTTGAAAAGCACCAAGTGCTGGCCGACGGCGCGAGCACCAAGCTGGGCGAACTCGCAATCGGCAAGAACATGCTGGTGGCCTTCAACACCTTCGATGGTTACAACTTCGAAGACGCCATCGTCATCAACGAACGCGTGGTGAAGGACGATGTCTTCACCAGCATTCACATCGATGCCTTCGATGTCGAAATTCGCGAAACCAAGCTGGGTCGCGAAGAGTTCACTCGCGATATTCCCAACGTCAGCGAGAAGATGCTCCGCAATCTCGACGATCTAGGCATCATCCGCATCGGCGCTCGCGTTGGTCCTGGCGACATTCTCGTCGGCAAGGTCAGCCCCAAGAGCAAGACCGAACTGACGCCCGAAGAAAAACTGCTCCACGCGATCTTCGGTCGCGCTGGTGAAGATGTGAAGAACGACAGCCTCGAAGTCCCCGCGGGCGTCGAAGGTGTCGTGATCGGCGCTCGCAAGTTCAGCCGCCGACTTCACATGAACGAAGAGCAGAAGAAGCAGCTCAAGAAGGACATCACCGATTACGAAAAGCAAATGGATGAAAAGTCCATCTCGCTCTTCCGGCAGATGACCAACGCCATCAACGATGCCTTGGGTACCCCGATGGTTGACCCGATGACCCGCCAGAAGGTCGGCGCGTCGGACATTCCCGAAGTCATTCTGGAACAGGTCCGCACGTTTGATATCAAGTGGGCCAAGGGCAGCAAGGAAGCCAAAGACTCAGCTGAAAAGCTGTTCGGTCAGTTCTGGCCGCGTATCAAAGCGGTCGAAGCTGAGAAGGCCCGCAAGGTCAGCCACATGAAGCGTGGCGACGAACTGCCCCAAGGCGTGCTGGAAATGGTCAAGGTCTACATTGCCACCAAGCGCCAATTGAGCGTCGGTGACAAAATGGCCGGCCGCCACGGCAACAAGGGTGTCATCGCCCGCATCGTGCCCGAAGAAGAAATGCCGTTCATGGAAGACGGCACACCCGTTGACGTCATGCTCAACCCGCTGGGCGTGCCCAGCCGCATGAACGTCGGCCAGATTCTCGAAACACACCTTGGCTGGGCCGCGAAGGTCTTGGGCTTCCAAGCTCTCACGCCCATCTTTGACGGCTGCACCGAAGCTGAAGTGCACAAGGCCGTTGAAGACGCCAACGTGTACGTCAAGAACCGCATGGAGCACCTGGACAAGACTGGCACCTTCCCGCACTGGCGCGAGATGCTGGCTCACATGCCCGCCGGTGGCAAGGTCCAGCTTTATGACGGCCGCACGGGCGAAGCCTTCCACCAACGCACCACGGTTGGCGTCATGTACATCTTGAAGCTCCACCACTTGGTGGACGACAAGATTCACGCTCGCGCAACTGGTCCATACTCGCTCATCACGCAGCAACCCCTGGGCGGCAAGGCCCGCACCGGTGGCCAGCGTTTCGGCGAAATGGAAGTGTGGGCCCTCGAAGCCTACGGCGCGGCGTACATCTTGCAGGAACTCCTCACCGTCAAGAGCGACGATGTCGAAGGCCGTACCAAGATCTACGAAAGCATGGTCAAGGGCGTCCACAAGCTCGAAGCCGGCATGCCCGTCGCGTTTGACGTGTTGTGCAACGAACTGAAGGGCTTGGGCCTGAACGTCACGCTGGAGAAGAAGAAGTTGGAAGGCGGAAGCCTGCTGTAAGTGCTGGCTGTAAGTGACGGCTGAGTGACTGCGGTTAGTGATGAACGATTCGACGCATGAACGACTGGCGACACATGGCGGCTGATAGCAGCAAAGCGGCGAAGGACCTCCTTCGCGGCCATCGCTATCGCTCGTCCATCAGCCGCTCGTACTACGCGTCTTATTCACTCGTCACGCATCGTCTCGTTTCGCAGGGCTTCAAGACGTTCGGTCGCTTCAGCAATCCCGCTCATGTGGATGTTGCGGCCTTCGCTCTCAGCAGCTTGGCGGGCGTGAGCGAAGCTGATCGTCGCACTGTTTCACGTGCGGTGCGCGTCTTGCGCATGCATCGTGAGGATGCCGATTATCGCCCGCATGCAAACGTCGACGCACAGGCGTGCCGCGACTGCGCTCGCTTGATGTCCAAGGTTTTCAAGTCGCTCGGCGAGTCAGAAAGCAAGGAAGGTGTTGCATGAGCGCACCAAACTTGCTTGATGCCGTCGAGACGATCGCGCGCGAAGCGGTGAACACTGTCGCCAAGCGTCGCGGTGAGTCCATGCGATTCAAGGTCAGTCGCGCGTTCAGCGACAACGCCTCGTATCGCGTCAAGGTCACGCCGGTTCGTCCCGTTGCGCGTCTCGCAGCGTTCTACGAACTTTTCGCCGAAGCCGAAGAAGAAATTCAGCAACATCACGCCGGCTTGCGCGTGGTGTTGGTGCCGGAAAATGCAGTCAGCAAGCAGGTCTCTCGTCGCGTCTCCGGTGCCAAAGCATCGGGTCGCGCTGGGAGCAAGCCGATTCGGGTTCGTTCACGCGGCAGCCGCTAAGGCGTCCGCGAGTGGAGTGCAGTCTTATGGCAGAGACCATTTACGATCGCGTCAATGACTTTTCCGCCGTCAAGGTCACGCTGGCGTCGCCCAACGACATCCGCGCTTGGTCCTATGGCGAGGTGAAAAAGCCCGAAACCATCAACTACCGCACCTACCGCCCCGAAAAGGACGGTTTGTTCTGCGAGCGCATCTTCGGGCCTGAGCGCGACTATGAGTGCTCATGCGGCAAGTACCGCGGCACCAAATACAAGGGCATCATCTGCGACCGCTGCGGCGTCAAGGTCACGCACAGCCGCGTCCGTCGCAAGCGCATGGGCCACATCAACCTGGCCAGCCCCGTCGTGCACATCTGGTTCTTCAAGAGCATGCCTTCGCGCCTGGGCACCTTGCTGGGCATGAAGACCAGCGATCTTGAGAAGATCATCTACTACCAGGATTACGTGGTGGTCGATGCTGGCGACACCGAGCTCAAGTTCAAGCAGGTGCTCACCGAAGATCAGTTCCGCGAATCACAAGAGAAGTACGGCAACGCCTTCAAGGCCAGCATGGGTGCCGACGCTATCCGTGAGCTCATCGAACGCATCGATCTCTCGCAGGTCGCTACCGAACTGCGCGAAGAACTGCGCGAAACCAAGAGCAAGCAGAAGATCAAGGACCTCTCCAAGCGCCTCAAACTCGTTGAGCAAATCCGCGGCAGCGAAAACGATCCAGCATGGCTCGTGATGGACGTCATTCCGTGCATCCCGCCTGATCTGCGCCCGCTCGTGCTGCTCGAAAGCGGCAACTTCGCCACCAGCGATTTGAACGATCTGTACCGCCGGATCATCAACCGCAACAACCGCCTCAAGAAGCTGATGGACCTCAACGCCCCCGAGGTCATCATCCGCAACGAAAAGCGCATGTTGCAGCAAGCGGTCGACGCGCTCTTCGATAACGGCCGTTGCCGTCGCCCCGTGCTGGGCAGCAGCAACCGTCCGCTGAAGTCGCTCACCGACATGATCAAGGGCAAGCAAGGTCGCTTCCGCGAAAACTTGCTCGGTAAGCGCGTGGACTACTCCGCCCGCTCGGTCATCGTCGTCGGTCCTGAACTCAAGCTCTGGCAGTGCGGTCTTCCCAAGAAGATCGCTCTTGAGCTCTACCAACCCTTCATCATCCGCAAGCTCAAGGAGCAAGGCCTCGCCGATACCATCAAGAGCGCCAAGCGCATGCTTGAGCGTCGCGATCCCGCCGTGTGGGACATTCTGGAAGAAGTCATCTTCCAGCACCCCGTGCTGCTCAACCGCGCTCCCACGCTGCACCGAATGGGCATCCAGGCCTTCGAACCCGTGCTCGTGGAAGGCAACGCCATTCGCATTCACCCGCTCGTCTGCGGCGGCTTCAACGCCGACTTCGACGGCGACCAGATGGCCGTCCACCTGCCCCTCAGCGTCGAAGCTCAGGCCGAAGCGCACGTGCTGATGCTCAGCACGCACAACGTTTTCAGCCCCGCCAACGGCAAGCCCATCATCTCGGCGTCGCAAGACATCGTCATGGGCGTCTACTTCATCACCTTCATCGATCCCGAAGAGAAGGACATCCAAAAGATGCCCATCTTCAAGGATCGCCGCGAAGCCATCCTCGCGATGGAACAACGCAAGGTCCACCCGCACGACCGCATCGTCGTCCGCATCGACGGCTTCGATGAAATCGTCGACAACCAAGGCGCGGCTCCCAAGCCCATGCCCGCCAACCGCCGCATCGTCACGACTGCAGGCCGCTGCTTGTTCGCTGACGTGCTCGCACCGGGCATGCCTTTCTACAACTGCGCCTTGGGCAAGAAGGGTTGCGCCCGCGTGATTGACGATTGCTACGTCATCGCTGGCAAAGCCGCCAACATCGATCTGCTCGATCGCCTGAAGGAAATGGGCTTCAAGCAGAGCACGCTGGCGGGCCTGTCGTTCGGCTTGACTGATCTGCGCATCCCGGCTGAGAAGCAAGAGCTCCTCAACGAATCGCAGAAGAAGGTTGACCGCGTTGAGAAGAACTACGAACGCGGCATCATCACCGCGCGCGAACGCTACAACCAGCTCCTGGACATCTGGAGCCACTGCCGCGAACAGGTGCAAAAGCGCCTGGTCGACACCCTCAAGCTCGACCGCCGGTTCGCCGACGGCAGCGAAGCCCCCATCACTAAGGAAGGCAAGAAGGAAGGCAAGGCCTACCTCAACCCCGTCTATCTGATGGTGGACTCAGGTGCCCGCGGTAACATCACGCAGATGCAGCAGCTCGCAGGCATGCGTGGTCTGATGGCCAAGCCCAGCGGCGAAATCATCGAGACCCCCATCCGCTCCAACTTCCGCGAAGGCCTCAACATCCTTGAGTACTTCAGCAGCACGCACGGCGCTCGTAAGGGTCTGGCTGACACCGCCCTCAAGACCGCCGACAGCGGCTATCTCACGCGTAAGTTGTGCGATATCGCCCAGAGCGTCATCATCGGCGAACTGGACTGCGGCAGCAAGCGCGGCGTCCGCAAGCGGGCCATCTTCAAGGGCGAAACGGTCGACGTGCCGCTCCGCGAAATGATCATCGGCCGCGTCAGCGTCAACAACATCGTCAATCCCAAGACTGGCGAAGTCATCGTGGGCGAGAACGAAGTCATCTGGCCCGAGCAAGCTGATCACGTTGAGAACATCGGCATCGACGAAGTTCTTGTCCGCAGCGCGCTCACCAGCGAAAGCAAGTTCGGCTGCTCCGTGCTCGATTACGGCATGGACATGTCCACCGGCAAGCTCGTTGAACCGGGCCTCGCTGTGGGCATCATCGCTGCACAATCCATCGGTGAACCTGGCACGCAGCTCACCATGCGTACCTTCCACACCGGCGGCGTCGGCCAGCGCGGCACTGACCAGAACAAGTTCGTCACGGCTCACGCCGGCAAGCTCGAACTGCGTGACTGCAACGCCGTGCCCGGCAAGGACGACGATCAGCACGACTGCTTGGTCGTCCTCAAGCGCAATGGCGAACTCGCAATCGTTGACGGCAGCGGCCGCGAACTCGAGAAGTTCAAGGTTCCTTACGGTGCCTTCATGTACGCCAACCAAGGCGATGAGGTCAAGAAGGGCCAGGAACTGGTCAAGTGGGATCCGCACCGTCAGCCCATCTTGGCTGAAAAAGACGGCATCATCAAGTACGTTGACCTTCTTGAGAAGGAAACGTACCGCCTTGACGATGCCGGCGGCGGCAAGAAGGCCAAGGTCGTCATTGAACACAAGGGCGACTTGCACCCGGCAATCAACGTTGTTGATGCTCAGGGCAACATCCTCGACTTCCACTACCTGCCCGCCCGGGCCCGCGTGGAAGTGGAAGATGGCCAGAAGATTCGCGCCGGTCAAATGCTTGCGCGTCAGTCGCGTCAAGCAGGCGGCACGCAGGACATCGTGGGTGGTCTGCCCCGCGTGACTGAAATCTTCGAAGCCCGCAAGCCCAAAGACCCTTCGGTCATGGCCGAAATCTCGGGCAAGGTCGAAATCTTCAGCGACAAGCGCAAGGGCAAGATGACCATTCGCGTCGTCAGCGAAGCTGGCCTCGAGAAGGATCACCATGTCCCCGCCGACAAGCAACTGCTGGTGCACACGGGCGACTTTGTGCAGGCAGGCGACAAGCTTACCGAAGGCCCGATGGTCTTGCAGGACATCCTGCGAATCAAGGGTGAAGAGAGCTTGTGGGAATACATGCTCGAAGAAGTGCAGAACGTCTACCGCGCTCAGGGCGTGGGTATCAACGACAAGCACATCGAACTGATCCTGAGCCAAATGCTCCGCAAGGTCAAAGTCGAAGATATCGGCGACACCGACCTGCTCCCGCAGGAAGTCCTCGACAAGTACGCCTTCAAGCAGAAGAACCGCGAGATGGAGTCATACTTCCGCGTCAGCGAAGTTGGCGGCACCGATCTCAAGTTGGGCGAACTCGTCCACCGCGACACGATCAAGGAAGCCAACGCCAAGGCAGAAGCTGCCGGCAAGGATGGCGCCAAAGCTCGTCGTGCACGCCCCGCCAAGGGCCGCACGCTGCTGCTGGGCATCACCAAGGCCGCGTTGTCCAGCGATTCGTTCCTCTCAGGTGCCAGCTTCCAGGAAAGCACGAAGGTGCTGACCGAAGCCAGCCTCAAGGGCGCCATCGACACGCTGGTTGGCCTCAAGGAAAACGTGCTGCTGGGTCACTTGATCCCCGCTGGTACGGGCTTCCGTCCTTACCAGGAGATCCGCGTCAAGCCGCTGGTCGAACTGCCCAGCGACGAAGACGACGAAGAGTTCATGCTCGAAGAAGCCGCCGAAGCCGCCGAGGCTTTGGGCGCCGACCCCAACGAAGCCGTGGGCACGCCTCACGTCGAAATCCTGCCGCAAGGCAAGAGCCTCGCGGGTCAGTAAATCACTCAGCACACAAGCAACCCCAAAGCCCCGAGCACCTCGCTCGGGGCTTTTTCTTCAGTGCGTGCGGCCAAACTCATCCGCATCCCCAAAGTCACGAATGCCATCACCCGCCTCGCCGACCACTGTCCCCGGCCACGTTCGTCCCATCCGCCAAACATCACCAAAACACACCAAAATCCCCTGCATTCATGCCCGCGACTCGCTCGACAGTTCGCAGTCGCCATGGAATGCGCCTCCCTTTCACTATGCTGACTCAAGGGCATGTGGCTTCATCGGCGAATTCAACGGCCCTTGCAACGACATCGACTTCAACAACAACGGCGCCTTCCCTGAAGATCAGGATGTGATCGACTTCTTCAACATCCTCGCCGGCGGTCAATGCGAGTAAGCCCGCAGGGAAATCACGAAACCTCTCGCCTCGGGGTCAACCCCGGGGCGTCTTTCTTTTCAACGCTCTAACACTACAAGCGACAAAGCTTCGTCTGACATTCACACCGTCTAAACGCATTGACACACTGTAGTATGTAATATCTGACGTCATTGAATTCCAGTACTAACGGGCGGTTCTTGAATCATCACCAAGCAAGTTCAGCGTCTCGCGAGAGAGCGTTCTGTTCCCTGCGCACATTCGAAAATTGAGGAGGATTGAAACATGCCGATCAAGAAACTTAGTGTTCTCGCGCTCATTGCATGTGCGGGGCTAGCCCACGCCCAGCCCGGCACGCTCGTGGCCCTCCCGGATACCCAGTTCTACAGCGACAGCGCCATCCGCTTTCCGCAGTTCCTGCAGCAAACCAACTTCATCAAAGACTTCCGCAGCGCGTACAACATCCAGTTCGTCAGCCACCTGGGCGACATCGTGCAAAATGGCAGCGTGCTCATCGAGTGGCAACGCGCCGATGAAGCGATGGACGTGCTCGACACCATCGTCCCCGAACTTCCTTACGCCGCGGTTCCGGGCAACCACGATTACGCGAGCACGGGCAACAAGGCCACGCTCGCGGCGAACTACGTGAACAACTTCGGTGCGTCGCGCTACGCCGGCAAGCCGTGGTACATCGGCTCAACTTCCAATGGCTGGAACCATGCCCAACTCGTCACCATCGCTGGACGTCAGTACCTGCACCTCGCGCTCGAGTGGCTCCCAGCATCGCTGGTTGCAGGTCAAGATGATTCCATCGCGTGGGCGCAAGGCATCATCAACACCTATCCCAACGTGCCCACGATCCTTTCGACGCACGAGTACATCATCGACGACTTCACCGTCACCAACGGTCGCAGCGCGGGCGGCGAAGCCATCTGGCAGCAACTCGTCCGCAACAACAACCAGATCTTCCTCACGCTCAATGGTCACTTCCATCGCGGCACCGACGGCGACGATGGCGAACGCTATGAAGTCGCTACCAACAACTTCGGTCGCCCAGTGCACCAGTTGCTCAGCGACTATCAGGCCTATCCCAACGGCGGTGACGCATTCCTCCGCATGTACGTCTTCAACGAGCCTGCCAACACCATCCACACGGTTAGCTATTCGCCCAAAGTCAACGCCGTCAACACCGCCGGGGCAGGTCTCTCACGCTTCTTCGTTGCGAGCCCAGCTACTCCATACGTGATGCCCGCGGGCCTTCCCGCCCTCACCAGTGGCACAGTGCAGGTTGACGCCAACAGCCGATTCGATATGACTGTGGACTTTGCCACACGCTTTGTCGCTCCTCCCTCACCGCCACCGCCGCCGCCCCCCGCGTTTGTCACCTACACCTTCCGCAATGGCGTAAACGGATACGCCAACACGCAGGACACGTACGTCGCGTTCGCAACACCCGCTACAGCCTTCGGCTCCGCGACCATCGTCAAGTCCGACACCGTTGATGGCACGCCCAGCGGCCAAGTACACGGCCTGCTGCGCTTTGAAAACATCATCGGCACGGCTGCGAACCAGATTCCAGTCAACGCAACCATCGATCTCGCATCGCTCTCGCTCAACACCACCAACAGCACAGCCACCGCCAGCAACTTCCACCGCATGATCGCTACTTGGAGCGAAGCAAGCACTTGGAACAGCCTGACCACCGGCATCTCTGCCAACGGCACCGAAGCCCGCACCACCAGCGACGCCACCGTGACCGCTACTGCCACCGGTGTCATCAGCTTCGACGTCACCAACAGCGTCTCGGCTTGGCTCAGCGGCGAAGACAACCAAGGTTGGGCCATCTTGCCCGTGGGCAGCGACGGCTGGGACTTCACTTCTTCCGAAGGCGCCACCGTCTCCCAGCGCCCGCAACTCACCGTGCGAGCCCTCGCGCCAGGCGTGCAGCGAGCAATCTTCCAAAACGGCGTCAACGGCTACGCAGGTACCTTGGATACCCAATTGCAGCAAGCAACACCAACCAGCAACGCCGGTGCTGCAACTTCATTCTCCATCGATAGCGACGACCCCAACGGCACAGGCAATGACAATCACGTCCTCGTCCAGTTCCGTGACATCATCGGCGAAGGTGTTGATCAGGTTCCCGCTGGCCAAAATGTACTCATCAATCGTGCCTTCCTCGTGGTTGAAGGCTTCGACGCGGGCGACGGCGCAAGCGTGCATCGCATGCTCCAGTCATGGGACGAGAACGTGACTTGGGCCAACAGCTTCGGCAACAACGGCGTGCAAAACACCGGCATCGAGGCAGTCACGATGGAAGACACCGTCATCGCCGGCACGACCGGACGGGTTGAAATTGATGTCACTGCCAGCCTGCAAGCGTGGGTACAAGACCCCGCAACCAATCAGGGTTGGGTTCTGCTGCCCCGCGGCAACAACGGCTGGGACATCCGCTCCTCCGAAAGCACGCAGCCCCCGCAGCTTCGAGTCTACTACACAATCCTGCCCGCGACTTGCGACACCGTCGACTTCAACGGCAACGGCGTCTTCCCCGAAGATCAAGACGTCGTCGATTACCTCGATGTGCTCGCAGGCGGCGTCTGCCCCACCGGTACCTGCAACGATATCGACTTCAACAACAACGGCGTCTTCCCCGAAGATCAAGATGTTGTCGACTTCTTTAACATCCTCGCCGGCGGCATCTGCTCGTAAGCCGCGAACACGTTTTTCCCACACGACGCTTCGGGTCACATGCCCGAAGCGTTTTTCATTTCAAAAGTTCTTGGCACACCCCTTGCGTCCACCCCTTCATGCCTTCGCCCACCCTCGCCCAAGTCCTGCACCTCGAAATCCCCGTCGTTGTGCGCGTGGGTGAGCGACCCATGAGCCTACGCGACGTCATCAGCCTCGTCCCCGGCTCCATCATCCAACTCCCCAAAAACGCCAACGCCGAACTCGACTTGCTCTGCAACGACAAAGCCATCGGCTGCGGCAACGCCGTGAAAGTGGGCGAGAACTTCGGCATCCGTATCACATATATGGGCGATGTCAAACAACGCTCCGAAGCCCTCGCCGCCGTCACCAGCGACGACGAAGCCGCCGCCACCGCTCTGGCCGAACAACTGCTCTCAGGCCAGCTCTAACTCGTTCTCGCCTCGCGCCACTTTCGCGCCTTCCCCTTGCGCCCAGCCCTCGCGCTCGCGCAGCTTCCGCGCACTACGCTCTTCTGTACCAATCTTGAGACGTGCGCTGGCCCGCCGGCGTCCAACATCCGATGATGTGAGGATCCGAAGTCGCGTCGTTTGCGAATTCGGAAACTGCTAGGTACGTCGCAAGGAAGTGATACGCGATGCCGCGTGATATCCCGGTTGGCAACGGCGATCTTCTGATCACCTTCGATAAACTCTATCGGGTGCGGGACATCTACTTTCCGCACGTCGGTCGCTACAACCACACCGAAGGCCACGTCCAACGCTTTGGCGTGTGGGTCGACGGCCGATTCGCGTGGATCGAAGACAACGGCTGGAAACGCTCCCTCAAATACCAAGAAGGTACCCTCGTCACCGAAGTCACCCTGCGCCACGAAGGCCTGGGCCTCGAACTTCGCTGCCACGACGCCGTTGACTTCCACGAACCCGTCTACATGCGCCGCTGCGTCGTCACCGATCTCTCCGGCAAAGATCGCGACGTGCGCCTCTTCAGCCACTGGGATCTCTCCGTCCGCGGCAGCCCCGTGGGCGACACCGCCAACTACGACCCTGCCTCCAGCAGCCTCGTTGTGTACAAAGATGATGCCTACTTCCTCTTCAACGCCTGCGACGAAAACAAGTGCGGTATCGACAACTGGGCCATCGGCACCAAGCGCGTCCGCGGAGCCGAAGGCACCTGGCGCGACGCCGAAGATGGTCAGCTCGGTCGCAACGCCATCTCGCAAGGCTCGGTCGATGCCACCGTCGGTTACAACCTGCAAGTGCCCGCACGCGGCAGCGCGTACGTCACCAGTTGGATGGCCTGCGGCAAAAGCCACAGCGAAGTCAAAGCCCTCAATCAGCGCGTCCTCAACACGGGTCCTGATCGCATGATCGCCCGCACCGCCGCCTACTGGCGCCTCTGGGCTCGCAAAGACATTCCGGGCATCGAAAAACTTCCCGAGCGCGTCGCCGATCTCTTCGTTCGCAGCCAGCTCGTGCTGCGCACCCAGATCGACAACGGCGGCGCAATCATCGCCGCCAACGACAGCGACATCACGCAATTCGGCGGCGATCACTACTCATACTGCTGGCCGCGCGACGGCGCGCTCGTCGCCTATTCGCTCATCTTGACAGGCCAAAGCGAACTCTCGCGCAGCTTCTTCCGCTTCTGCGCCAAGTGCCTCAATGGCAACAGCTACTTCCTGCACAAGTACACGCCCGCCGCCGAACTCGCAAGCAGTTGGCACCCCTGGATGGTCGAAGGCCAGCGCGTCTTGCCCATTCAACAAGACGAAACCAGCCTGGTTTTGTGGGCTCTTCGCAAACACTTCGAAACTTTCCGCGATGTCGAGTTCATCAAGAGCCTCTACATCCCGCTGGTCGTCAAACCCGCCGACTGGATTCTCTCCTACCGCGACGTCAACGGCATTCCGCACCAGTCCTGGGATTTGTGGGAAGAACGCCGCGGCATCCACACCTTCACCGTCGCGTCCACCATCGGCGCCCTGCGCGCCGCCGCGCTCTTCGCGACAGACTTCGGCGATCTCGACCGCGCCCAGCAATATCGCGAAGGCGCCGACCGCATGGAAGTCGCGATGAAGCGCTACCTCTGGCACCCCGAGCAAAAACGCTTCGCCCGCATGGCCACCCCCATGCCCAACGGCCAGTATCGCCTCGACATGACCAGCGACAGCGCGAACTTCGCCATCTTCGCTATCGCCGGCATCAGCGTCGATGATCCGCAGATGGTCAGCGAAGCCAAAGCGATTCAAGAACGCCTCAGCGTCAAGACCGGCGTGGGCGGCTACGCCCGCTACGAGCGCGACTACTACCACCAGATCGAACGCGACCGCATCGACCAAGTGCCCGGCAACCCTTGGGCCATCTGCTCGCTCTGGCGCGCTCAATACGTCATCGCCAAAGCCCGAAACGTCGAAGAACTCGAAGAAGCCCGAGGCCTGCTCGAATGGTGCGTCTACCGCGCCGAAGAATCAGGCGTCATGGCCGAACAGTTCCACCCGCACACAGGCGACCCCATCAGCGTCAGCCCGCTCACGTGGAGCCACGCGACGTATGTGATCGTGGTGCTCGAGTACCTCACCAAACTCGCGCAACTCGAAACAGCCGAAGTCGACAACGCCGTGAGCGCCCGCTCCCTTACCGACGAACAAGACATGATCGTGACCAGGTAGCGGTGGGCCGCTCCTCCGGGGCGGCAGGCTCTGCAAAACGCCCAATTCTGCATCACTTCGACACTTCGTTTCTTCGTCACTTCATTGAAAAACCCCGCGACTCACATCGCGGGGTTCATTGCTTTCTGAATGACTGCCGCCCTTTGACGAGCGGCCCACCAAGCTCACCTTACTTGAACTTGATCTTGTCCGTACCCATCGCGCCGTGGTCGTCCATGCCGCCGCGGGCCGGTTCCTTGCCCTTCTTCTTGATCGTGGTGGGCTCTTCGCCGCCAGCCGGAGGCGTGCCGCCTTCGGTGTAGCCGCCGCCGGTGCTGTCGCCCCATTGAGCGCGCTTGAGCGAGAGGCCGATCTTGCGATCAGCGCGGTCAACGCGAAGAATCTTCACGTCAATCTCGTCATTGGCCTTCACCACGTCTTGCGGGTTCTCAACCTTGTGGTCGGCCAGTTCGCTGATGTGCAGCAGGCCTTCGAGCTCTGCTTCGAGCTCGACAAACACGCCGAAGTTCGTGATCTTCGTGACAGTTCCGCGCACAACCATGCCCGGCTTGTAGTGCTCGGGGATGGCGTTGAGCCACGGATCTTCGGTCAGTTGCTTGATACCGAGGCTGATGCGTTGCTTCTCGCGATCAACTTCCAGCACCACGCAGCGAACCTTGTCGCCCTTCTTCAAAACTTCGTTGGGGTGCGTGACTTTCTTCGTCCAGCTCATGTCGCTGACGTGCAGCAAGCCGTCAATACCCGGCTCAATCTCAACAAACGCGCCGTAGTTGGCGAGGTTGCGGACGTTGCCTTCGATGACCGTGCCGGGCGGGTACTTCTCGCCCACCAGCTCCCAGGGGTTCACTTCCGTCTGCTTCATGCCCAGGCTGATCTCTTGCTTGTCCTTGTTGATTTCGAGGACAACCACATCGACCATCTGGCCCGCCGTCACCATCTCGCTGGGATGGTTCACGCGGCGAGTCCACGACATCTCGCTGATGTGCACCAGACCTTCGACGCCGTCCTCGAGCTTGACGAACGCGCCGTAGGACATAATGCTCGTGACTTCGCCGTGAATGCGCGACTGCACGGGGAACTTCTTCTCGATCTCTTCCCAGGGGCTGGCTTCCTTCTGCTTCAGGCCCAGGGCGATCTTTTCCTTGTCCTTGTCGATGTTCAGCACCTTCACATCCACGCGCTGACCGATGCGGAGCAGCTCGCTGGGGTGGTTGATGCGTGACCAGCTCATGTCGGTAATGTGCAGCAAGCCATCAATGCCGCCAAGATCAACAAACGCGCCGAAGTCGGCGATGTTCTTGACTTCGCCAGCAACCAGATCGCCTTCCTTGAGCGTTTCCAGCAGCCGCTTCTTCGCGCTGTCGCGCTCAGTCTCAATCAGCTTGCGCCGGCTCACGACAATGTTCCGCCGCTCCAGATCAATCTTGATGATCTCCGCGCGAACCTTCTTGCCGATGTAGTCCTTGGGCTCGCCCGGCCGGCGAACATCAACCTGGCTCATGGGCAGGAACACCGGCACGCCGATATCGACGAGCAAGCCGCCCTTGATGCTCTTGGTCACAAAGCCTTCAACCACGTCGCCTTCTTTTTGCGTATCAACAATGCGCTGCCACGCCATCATGCGGTCCGCACGACGCTTGCTCAGACGAATCAAACCCTCTTCGTCTTCAAGCTGCTCCAGCAGCACATCAATCTCATCGCCAGGCTTGACGATCACGCCGTCAAACTCTTCCTTGGGGATAAGCCCCTCGCTCTTGAGGCCCACTTCGACGACCACATCGTCGCCCGCGTAGCCGATCACTTTGCCCTTGATCAGCTTGCCCTCAGTCAGGTCCGCGATGGTGCCAGACATCAGCGAGTCCATGAACTCGCCCTTGGACGCCGCCGGCTTGCCACCCATGGCATCCAGCATCATCTTGTCCAGGTCCATATCCGCAAGGCCCAACGAAGCAATCAGCGATTCATCGATCATGACAGAACACTTTCCGATGCGTCAGGTAGGCCGCCCGCAAAAGGGCGGTAGCCTTCCACACCAACGCTCCGCCCATCGCGGTAGGACAACCCGCGACGCACGCCGCGCCGTCAGCCTTTCTCCTCATCTTGAGAAGATAGAGCCCGCCCCGACAACCCTCGAGGCAGAGGACAAAAGCCAGTTCTCGAGGAAGGCCCATCGCCACAACCGGCAAAGCCACTCCCGCCCAGCGTCCTTCTGGGACGGAAGTTTAGCCCGTAGAAGTGGGGAAGTTCGCAAGTATCAAGCTCGCGAACTTGGCCCGTAATCGAACACTCTGCCAAGCCTTGCGGGCATCGAACTGTTTACCACTCGATTCGGATCCATCCACCCGAACCGACTTCATTGAGTCCGTCATCTGTACCTGGTGCACCCGAACCAAAGGGCACCCATTGCTGGAGACCCGGCGTGTTGTTGGCAACACCCCAAGCACCAGCAACTGCGGGAAACACGAAGACATTCCCGTCATTGGGCAGGGGCACAGAGGGCACACGGACAGACTTCGCCACACTGAACGAAAAGGACGTTCCTGAAACGGGAGAGGAGTTCTGCCCACCGGGATAACCACCTTCGGCATAGGCCCTGTTGAAGCCAGATGAATCGCTTGTTCGTCGAAAGGCGGTTGTGCCACCCCGTTGACCATTTGGAAAAGAAGGACTTCCAAGTCCGGGCCGACCGACGATCAACTGATACTGCGCACCCGGCTCCACCAAGACGATCCACTCTGAATATGCACCGGGACCACCACTTTGACGACCAGTCGACGAGCCTGGCCCAGCCGAACCACCACCACCTACGAGTGACACTTTTACACGCGTCACATTGGCGGGTGCTGTCCAATTAGTTGCATTGAAATAGTTACTCGACTCAATCGATCCATTCCTGCCGATTGCGTTGACGATCGATACGTTCCCCGACGTGTCCGTCACCATCTCCATTTCCAAATTGGTCAGGTCATTCCAAGAAGCAGTACCCGCGACGCGCACTGTTCCATTCACATGCAACTGTGCCGTCGGCGTCAACGTCCCCAGCCCCACCAGCGGCGACCCAAAGTACGCCCGCCCGCCCAGTGCATAGATGGAATATCCAGTTGTCGATGACGTTTGGGCGTACAGCGCCGGTGCAGACCCCGTCGTTGGTTGCGACAAAATTTCGACTGTCGGCGACAAGTTCGATGTGGAACGGAACCCGCCCGCCCTCGCGTGGTTGTTCGCTCCCGTCGTGATACCAAAGATGCCAAAACCATTGCCGGTGGTGTCAAAGCTGCGACCGTAAACGCCCACACCTCCCGTAAGTGCTGTATTCGCCGCAAAAACCGCCGACCCTTGCGGCGACGCAACGCCAGCGTTCAAACCTCGCGTTTGACCGCCCGTGCGGGTATCAACCGCAGAGATCGCTGCCGTTACAGCGATGCCAGAATTGACTACGTCGAGCAAATAGCTCGAAGACGGAGCCGCACCAACGCCGACCCGGCCTGCAGAGTAAAAAATGTCTGAGCCTGACGTAATCCAAGGCTGCGCAACGGCACCGTGAGAGAGAGCGAGTGCGAGCGTGACGGAGAGAGTTCGGAACATGGCTACATCCTTTCTGGTGGTGAGGTTCGACGACAAACAACATGCTCGAACGCATAATCTACCGAATGCGACAAGTCGAAACAAGCCCTTTCTTCGATTTTTTCCAAGTCGCGCGTGTCGCTCGCGTTCTCCTCTTCATCATCGCGCTGTCAATCTGCTGGTCGCTCGCCCTCATGCTCGTCTTCGCCCCGGGCTTGAGCAGCAACGACAGCGCCCAGCGCGCATGGATGATGACTTCCGTCGTCGAAGCCGGCACAACTTCCACCTACACCACGCCTCGCCTCGTCTTTGAACACGTCTTCCCGCCCATGATGACCCTCACCGGAGCTTCGCTTCGATCAATCGGGGGCGGCTGGTCACTCCACACCTTTCTGCAAGCGTGCTGGCTCTTTTCAAGCTTCGGCGTGCTCGCCGTCCTTATAATGGGTTGCTTGCGCGGATGCTTGGTGTGGCTGAGTTTCTGTCTGATTCCCATCGTCTGGAATCACACCATGGCCATGCTGCCTGACGCAGTCGTTGCCGCTGCACTACTCACAATCACCTCTGCGTTGCTCTGGCCAACACAGCCTGCGCGACGACAACTCCTCCTGCGATGCGGCATCATCTTCGCCAGCGGAGCCTTCGCGTTCGGCTACCGATTCAACACCGTCACCGTGTTGCCGCTACTGGTCGTCGCAGTCCTCGTTATGTCGCCGCGATTCGGCAAACTCGGTGCCGCATCACTTGTCGCCGCACTGGTTCTTAGCGCAGGCGTCGGACCCCTGCTCCAACGGCTCGTGCCCTATCGCGAAAGCGACGTGGTTGCGCCGATGCTCGCATGGGAACACGTCGGCACGCTGCGATTCACAGGCGATCCCGATCTGCGCGCACGTCACTCACTCGATGCAATTCTCGGAAAAGACGGCGAAACTGCTCGTGCGATCAGTGCACACTCATGGGAATCGATGGTGCCCACATGCTTCGCCCCAGATGCTTCGCTTCCCGCCGGATTGCTCCGTCAGCCAGATGTCGGTTCACGCATCCGTCACTCATTCATCGATCTCGTTCGCGATAAACCCGTGCTCTACGCGCGAAACAAACTGCGCGTGTGGCGAACGGTGCTGGGTATCGGCAATCCCTCCGGCCTGTATTGGATAGGCACCACGCCTCCCGCCTGGATCAAAGATCGCGGCATCGATCTCAGCGCAACCGGCCCCCTCTCCGCATGGCGCGAGCCAATCAACCAGTGGGGCGAACGATTCTCCACGCAAACCCGACTCGCTTGGTTGCCTTGGGTCTGGTGCGCCATCACATCAATCCTCGCGGCCTTGAGTCTCGTCAATCGCACCCGCATGCCCGCCCATGCTCAACTCATCGCGCAACACGCACTGCTGCTCTGGCTCATCGGCCTGTGCTACTTCGCCGGCTTCCTCATCATCGCCGGCAGTTACGAATGGCGATACTACTTCCCAAGTTTCGCATTCCACCTGCTCGCCGCATGCGCATGGGCCTTCGTTCTCATCGCGACGCTTCGCCACTGCGTCGTCAATAGATAGCGTAAGCGGCATCATCCCGTGCCATCAGGCTGGCCTTGCAGCCTGATGCGAACCCGGTGCCTGCCGCCGCGACTCATCCAGCCTGCCTTTTGCCTCGTCAATTCGCACAATCCCCACCCGCCAACACATTGAAAAAATCAATCACATCCAAATCTTCTGGATAAACCCCGTTGTTGTTGAAGTCAATGTCATCACACCCCGCGCACTCGCCGCCCGCAAGCACGTCAAAGAACGCAATCACATCCGCATCCTCCGGAAAAACCCCGTTGTTGTTCACATCAATGTCGCCGCACAGCGACGCAATGGTGATCGTCTCATACGCAAACAGCAGCGGCGTCACATTCTCATTCAGCTCAATCGTGAAGTTGTACGACGAAATGTTTTCAAACCCCCAAGTCCCAATCGCATCATACAAACGCAGCGACCCCAACGTCGGATCAGGCCCCACCGGCGGCACATTCCCAAACGTGCGCGAAAACGCAATCCCGAAATTATTCGGCGTCATCGCCAGCGGAATCTGCGTGTCAATGTCCGTCCCCTGCGAAAGAAAAAATCCATCCACCCGCGGATCATCATTCCGCAACACAAAATACGCCGCAGGCTGCGGATTGCTCCGCAGCGTCGTCACCACATTTCCCACTCGCAACGAAAAGTTCGTCGGCCCAAACCGATACCCGCGCGTCCGACCCGGCAAATGCGGGCTATCAAGAAAATCCGTCGAATCCAAATCGATCGTCATCACCACGGGCGTTCCCGCCCCCAACCCCGCAAACGTGCCCGACGCAAACCCGTTGCTCTCAACCTGCCCCGTCACCGTCACACGAATATCGCGCTCAGCCTGAGCACTACCCGCAGCAATCAGACAAACCGCAAATGCAAAACGTGATGCAATCGTCATGGTTGTTCTCCGCAAAAAGCCTGCAACAACCACGCATTATACAGGAAGCGTCAACCACCAGCCGCACGACGCACGCAAACGCGCATCACCCTCACGCCCCAACCGCCCGCTCCCCGCGCTGCTTCATCACGCCCTCATACACCTTCACACACCGCTCCGCCGCCTGATCCCACGTGAGCCGATGCAACTCCATCCGCCCATGTGCCCGCAGCGTCTGGCTTAGTGGCGGGTGCTTCAGCACCGCCACAATCTTGTTCGCCATCTCATCAATATCCCAGAAATCAACCTTCAGCACATGCTGCAAAACTTCGCTCGCCCCGCTGGTCTTGCTCAAAATCACCGGCACATCATGTGAAATCGCCTCGAGTGCCGCAATGCCAAACGGCTCGCTCACACTCGGCATCACATAGCAGTCCGCCATCTTGAACACGCGCTCAATATCCCCGCCGCGCAAAAAGCCCGTAAACAAAACCTTCCCACCAATGCCCATGCTCGCCGCCAGATCAATCATCCGCAGAGCCATGTCGCCGCTGCCTGCCAGCACAAACTTCGCATCCGGCACCTTCTCCAGCACGCGCTTCGCACTCGCGATGAAATACTCCGGACCCTTCTGCATCGTGATGCGCCCCAGGAACAAAACAATCTTGTCATCGTTCTCAATGTGCGCACCCTGCGCCGGCTGGTGGGCATCACGATCCAGCCCGTTATACACCACATCCAACTTATCCGCCGGCACACCATACCGCCGCTCGCAAATGCTCGCCGTCAGTTGGCTCACGCACACCACCCGGTCCGCCGCATGCATCCCCGCACGCTCAATGTCATACACCCGCTGGTTCACGTTGTTCCCCGAGCGATCAAACTCCGTGCTGTGTACCTGCACCACCAGCGGCTTCCCCGTCACCTTCGCCACCGCAATCGCCGCCGGATACGTCAGCCAGTCGTGCGCATGAATGATGTCAAAGTCCTCACGCCGCGTCAGCGCAACACACAGCCGCGCGTACCGCTCCGCATCACCCATCAAGTCATTGCCATACCCAACCCCCGCGCCGCCGCCCGTGCCAATAAACCCGCGCTCCGTCCCGCTCTTCATCTGCTGCGCCGGCTGCGGCACATTCAGCGGCTCACCCGCACTATCAACCGCCCCCTCAATATCGAGGGCACCATCCGAGTCCATCGCCGGCACTTTCTCAACACTTGCCCCAACACCCTGCGCCCGCTGCACACTGCTGCCCGGATATGGATTGCTAAAACTCGCCTGCACGCCATGAAACACCGCATGCTGAAACGCATAAAGCCCCGAACCACCAGGCCCGCTGAGCGCCGCCAAATCTCGCAACGGCAAGCCGCCCTGCGCCGCCACCCCCGCCACACTCAGCGGCGAAAGCATCTTCACATGGCTGCTCTTGGATTTGTCCACCGGCTTGGGCAAAACAAAAATGACCGAATGCCCCTGCTTATCGAGTGCTTTGGTCAGCCCATAGCACGCAATGCCCAGCCCGCCGGCAATAAATGGCGGAAATTCCCAACCGAGCATCAGAACGCGCATGACAAGACCTCCACCGGCGAAATCACTCCGCCACGCCGCATGATATCGGGCCAAGTCGGCCATAAAGCCGAATTGCCCCCAATTGCCCGATCAAGTCAAAGTTGTGTGAAGTTCACACGTCGTCGATTGCCCGACGAATCGTCGAAAGCACGAGACCAAAACCCACAAGCACCTCGCTCACAAGCTTCTCCGTCGCCGGCACTTCTCGCGATACAAACTTCCCATCGCGAAGCGTGAACTGCGTCGCGGCAAGTGTCGCAACGTCAATCGCCCAATACTCGCGAACGCCCGCAGCTTCGTAATCGTCTCGCTTCGTCCGAAGATCAAGATTGCGAGTCGACGCCGAAAGAAGTTCAACAACCAGGTCCGGTGCCAGTTGCACACGTTTGGGCACACCACCCAGCCGACCCTTCGCGATGAACATGATGTCAGGTCGGTATACGACGTCTGCGGCGAGCTCAATGTCACATTCAGTGACCACAACTCCCGCACCATGCGTCCTGGCGTGCGCCCGCATCAATTCGTACAAGTAACCTTGAAAGAGCTGATGTGCAAAATCTGGACTAGGCGACACAACCACCACCCCATGCAAAAGTTCATACTTATGGCCATCGTCTTCGAGCTGGGCAAACGCCTCAGCACTCAGACGCAGGCCCATAAACGAGGGCTCAGCCAATCGCGTGTTGCGAGGAACGGGCGAAACCATACATCATTCTAGTGCCACACTCCCCGTGCCACAACCCCACTACTCCTCCTCCCCCGCCTCCATATCCCCCAGCGGCCGAAACGTCGCCTCATACCCCAAAAGCATCTTCACCCCAAGCTCCACCGCTTTCCCCATCTTCCCCTCGCCCAACTCCCGCACATCAATCGGCGTCACACTCCGAAACGTGTACAACTTCGCCTCATCGCGAAAATGCTCAAACGTCAGCGCCGGCCCGTCATACCCAAGTTCCACCAACTCTTCATGCAACAAATCCGGAATCTTGTCCCCGGTATGCACCAAGTCCTGCTCGATGCTCTGACTCAAGTATCGCGCCGCCGTCTTGAGATTCACCCACACCTTCCCATCTTCCACGCTCAGCGAATAAAACGCCGGATCGCCACTCGCCAGCGCATCGCATCGCACCATCGCATGCGCTGCCGTGACGTCACGCAACACCGCAACCTCACCAAAAACTCCCGCCGCTCGAACCTTCAGAGCAACAGCTTCAAAAAACGCAACGACGGATGCAGACTGATTCATCATGACCATGTATTTCACTACCAAAGTGTTTCAAACCCAACAGTGATCCGCCGCAACACCGGCGTCTCATCCACACCACCACCGCCAATCTTTCCCGCCCCATCCCACCCACGCGCGGCCGCCGCCCCACATTCGCCACAATTCCAGAACATCGCCCGCCCACTGGAACCGCCCCGATTCCTACGTATACTTCCCTCCCGGTCGCCTCGGCAATCGGCACATCTCAATACCACAAGCCCAGGTGGCGAAATTGGCAGACGCACTACCTTGAGGTGGTAGAGCCTTCACCGGCATGCAGGTTCAAGTCCTGTCCTGGGCACTTTCTTCCCCACGCCGCGATTCCCTTCGCGGCGTTTTCTTTTGCCCTCCCTAAAACCCCACACCCGCTCGGCTATCGGTCGGCTCGCACTTCACATACGCGCCCAGCTTGTCCACAATCTCCCCATTTTTCTCGACAAAATCGCGAAAAATCTTTCACTGTGGCATATGCGCCCTTGATGCCCTGCGCAAATCCCGTACATTCACGTAACTCGTTGGCACCCCCGGCGGGTGACAGGTTCTATGCACGGATGTTTTCTCGCGATCACCGGCCTTGCTCTCACCGCAAGTGCCTCACTCGCAAAGCCCTACGACGTTGACTGGTACACCGTCGACGCGGGCGGCGGCTATTCCTCAGCCCTCACATTCCAAGGTCTTTTCGAACTCTCAGGCACCATCGGTCAGCCCGACGCCAGTGACGAACTGACCTCCCCCGAAGGCTACAGCCTCGTCGGCGGCTTCTGGGCCAACACCAGCGCAGCCCCCTTCTCCGACATCGACTTCAATAACAACGGCAGCTTCCCCGAAGATCAAGACGTCACCGACGACGTCAACGTCCTCGCAGGCGGTACCTGCTCGAACGGTTGAACGTTTCGCATGCGCTTTGAATTCCGTCTCTACATCGCCGCCGCTGGTCCAGGCCAAGTCGGCACCACGCTGCAAGCCAATAACACCAACGTCACCAACTCGCGCTTCGCCGTCGAGCTCAAGGCTCGTGATGAAAAGCTCGCGGCTCAGCAGCAGCAGATCGATGAACTCGCCGCTCGCCTGGACAGCATGTCCAAGCAGCAGGTGCAGATCACGGCGTCGCCCGCCGTCATCGAAGGTGCGCCGCTGTGGCAGAGGGCCGGCGTGGGCCTGCTCATCGGCGTTCCGGCGTTGATGATCTTCGCTGCCAAGCGTCGTCGGGCTTGAGTCGGTTGCAGATCGGTTAGTTCATCTGAACCTGATTGATTTGGAAGAGCAACCACGCAAGAGTGAACCATCGCCCCGCCTTCATAGGCGAGGCGTTTTTTCATTTTCACAATCAACATGCTGGCGTCGCACTGCGTTTTGGTTTTGAAATGCGTCGGCGCGTGCGCGGCTGCACTCTTCATTCGGGCCTTCGCAGAGCTTCAGGCCCGGCGTCGGGAGGCGTTGGATGTAGTTCGCACGCGTGTCACACCACAACATCAATCAAGCCGCGACGCACGATGACTGTCCGCGTGGCTTGCACCAGTGTCACGCTCGCTTCTCGCGATGTTGTAGTCGCCAGCGTTGCGGTGGGTGCAGCGACATGCTGCAGATTGCCCGCCGAGCTCGTGCACGCATTCGCACACGCGTACGCACGCATCGCATCAACCGCAACCGCTGTTGAACTCGCCGCACTCAGCATCGAAGCAGCGTGCCGCACATGCACGTGTTCAGCCTCGCGTGCTTCTTTGTTGGCTTGAGCCAGAAACCGATGAAACGCCGGCGTGTAAGACTGCAAGCCAGGCTCAAACGTGTCGGCCTCGCGTTGCACCCATCGTTCGCCGTTCGATTGTGCGGTCGGATAATTTGCCGATCCCTGCACGCAGGGCCTTTGAGGAGAAAAACCTCCGCCACTGCAAGTTTTTGCAAGGGATCCAATCCGCATCTTGGTGGGAGTTGAAGTAACGGCGATGCCACCACAACTGCGCCGGGCAAGCCCCAAAAACAAGGCATCGCTCAACGTGCGCACACACAGTGCAGTGTGAACATCACTTCGAGCAATCAAGTGTGCGGTTTGTTGTCCCGATGCAACCACCAGCGAGGCGTTCACACAACACACGTCGAGTCTCAACAACTGTCAGGGCGGCCCTTGGGGGGCTCCAAGGGGTTTGAACCGGGGGGATGATTCGGGGGGCGATTGGGGGGTTAAATCGAGGGGGACTGGGGGAAGAACGCGGTGATACAGATCACCGCGTTTTTCATTTGTCAGCTTCCAATCAGAACCCTGTTGGTCGGCAAAATGGCGAGAAGAAAGCAGCGAAACAAATAACTACCTGCGAATCGCAAGGCCCGCTGCGTCAGCAAATTGACCCAACGCAGAACTCTCGAGTGCGATAGATGTTGTAGACCATTGATGCAACAGGAGTCGCCTCCCATCATGCAGGACCAGTTGCCATTGTGTCACACGTGCGTAACCCATCTGCTCGGTGATGACTTGGATGTGATCAACTTCACTATCTACCCGTTCGTTGGCAACATGCATGCAACGTCTTCCGATCAATACACATCGGACGCGTGAACGGCGCACAACACGCAAGGCATTGATACACGCCATAGTCGTCGAGATCGAGATGATCGCCATGACAATGACCAAGCCGAGTACTGTTAATGCCGAGAATATTTGACTACTCGTAAACGCGCTCGGGAGTAGGAGCGAAAAGCTAATCGCGATGATCGCGGATCCGACTGCGGTCACCGCAGCCAAGATCCACCGTATCTTCGCGATACGAAGGTGTAAAGCATGCGTTGTGCCATCGGACGTGTCGGCCAATGCGACTATCGGTTCGATTCCCCACGAAGTGTGTTTGAAGGTAGTGGGTACCGGTAGTAGCAATGAAGGTTTGGACGCACCGCTCACGCCCCGCTCCGCAAATGCGCAATCACAATCTTGATCTCTTCATAGCTCACCTTGCCCTCAAGCTGCTCCCAAATCGGCCGCAGGCGTGACCCGCCAATCTCATCCAGCGCACTCTCCACGCGCTTGTACGTCGCATCATCCACCCACGTCTCAACGTTCGCCGGCTTGGTCTGCTCAATCCACAAACACAAGTAATCACACGTGCTGCTCACAGTCAGCGCAAGCCGCTCCGCCGCTCGCGCCAGCGGAATGCCTTGCATAAAAATCGCCGCCGCGTCATGCCGCAATCGCTTGGGCTTGGGTTCAATCGCCGTCTCGCGCGCACGGTCCTGCCTGCTCGCACTTCGCGGCCGCGAACCCTCCGCCGCATCAAGCTGCAAATTGTTCTCCCGGCAATACACCAGCAAATGCTCAATAAACGCCCCGCCAAACTCGCGCAGCTTGATCTGCCCGATGCCGCGCACACCCAGCAGTTTCTCTTCACTGCTGGGCCGCACCCGCGCCAGTTCCTCCAGCGTCACATCACTAAACACCACATAAGGCGGCACGCCCTTCTTCTCCGCAATCGTGCGCCGCAAGTTGCGCAAGCTGTCAAACAACGCCATTTCTTCTTTCGACAACTGCGCGCCACTCGCCAACTGCGTCGCCGCCGCCGCAGGCCGCACCGCCCCGCGCTCGCGCTTGGGTTCATACAGCGTCACCTCGCGCGTACCGCGCAGCACGGCGTTGCTCGCATCATTCAAATGCAACACCGCAAACTGCCCGCCCGCTGCCGTCGTGATCATCTCCACGCCCAAAAGCTGCTTGTCAATCAGCTGCTGAATGCACCCCATCACCCGTTCTTTCGGCATTTCCCGCAGCAATCCATGCGTGCTCAGTTCATTGTGCCCGCGCTCCACAATCGCCTTCGCCAGGCTGCCCACCAGCACATCACGCACATGCGCAGCCCCAAATCGCTGCCCTACGCGATACACGCAGCTCAAAATCTTCTTCGCCACCGTCGTGCCATCACTCATCGCCGTCAATTCACCCAGGCACACATCACACGCGCCGCACCCCGTCACGCCACTCGCCTTGAGCTCCTCCGGCTGCTCATACATCTGCCCAAAATACTCGCTCAGCGCCGCATGCCGACACCGCGCGCTGCCGCACACATTCTGCATGTGCTGCAACAACTCGCGCTGCACGCGCATGCCCTCCGCAACTTGCTCCGGGTCTGCATCACTCGACTGCGCCCCCAGTTCCATCAGCTTGATCCACCGCGTCGCATCCTGCGCGCCATAAATCATCACGCATTCACTCGCCAGCCCATCGCGCCCCGCGCGCCCGGTCTCCTGCTGATACGCCTCAACCGTCTTCGGCATCCCCATATGAATCACACACCGCACATCGCCGCGATCAATGCCCATGCCAAAGGCCACCGTCGCAACCACCACATTCAGCCGCTCTTCAAGAAACTCACTCTGCACCTTCGAGCGCACATTGGGGTTGAGCCCCGCGTGATACGCCTTGGCGCGAATCCCCATGCCCGTCAGTTCCGCTGCGTACTGCTCCGTCTCTTTGCGACTGATGCAATAAATGATCGCCGCGCGCCCATCATGCCGGCGCAGCACATCCGCCGCTTGCTTCAGCGGGTCACTCCCGCGCTCAACAATCCGATACGAAAGATTGGGCCGATCAAATCGTCCCACCAGCACCGTCGGCTCGCGCAGCGCAAGCTGCTGACAAATATCCTCACGCACCCGCGGCGTCGCCGTCGCCGTAAACGCATGAAACGCCACCTTGGGCAGCGTCTCACGCACCGTCTGCAATTGCCGATATTCAGGCCGAAAATCGTGTCCCCACTGGCTGATGCAGTGCGCCTCATCAATCGCAAAGCTCGCGAGCTTGCCCGCGTCATACAGCCGCGCCAGCCAACTCAAAAACCCGCCGCCCACCAATCGCTCAGGCGAGACATACAACAATTTCAACTCGCCACTCGCCACCTGCGCCCGCACCTCGCTCGCCTCTTCAGGCGACACGCCGCTATGCAGCGCCCCCGCCGGATACCCGCTCAGCCGCAGCCCATCCACCTGATCCTTCATCAGCGAAATCAGCGGCGACACCACCACACTCAAACCCTTCACCAACGCCGCCGGCACCTGATAGCACAAACTCTTCCCACCCCCCGTCGGCATGACCACCAACGAATCCCGCTTCGCCAGCCCCGCCGCTATCGCCGCATCCTGCAAAGGCCGCAATGTGTCATACCCCCAGTACCGCTGCAACACCGCCAAGACATCACCCGTTACTGGCGCAGACGCAGCAACAGCCGGAGCAGGTTGTAGTGGGGCACTCGTCACTCTCGCGGCAGTGTAGAGCCAAGGAGTTGACGCCGGATGGCATCAGGCTCAATGTGCCTTCGTGCCACTAGGCCTGGCTTTGCAGGCCTAGTGTGTCTTGTTGCAGGCCTCGTGTAACTTGATGATGACGCATGAACATCCAATCCGACTGGTGGCATTATCCAGTCCGTGCCATCAGGCTGGCTCTGCAGCCTGATGCCCTGCTACCAACAGCTCCCGTTTTCCGACCCAGACTCACGCAAACCCCTTCCACTCCTTCAAATCCTCTGGCACGTCGCAAGGCACTTCACCCACTCGCTGCCCCATCCACCAGCGCACACTCGACCATCGCCACTCGGCAGGAT
>BJHL01000012.1:0-35808 GCA_014192545.1 Phycisphaerae bacterium
ACCAAGATTGATCTTGTGCGAAACAGCACATGGTGCTTGCGGAACAGAGGGTGAGGGCGATGCAGCGGCGGAGAGGCGTGGACATGACGGAACTCCAAGTGTGTGCGTCGGGGCAATTCAGAAATGCACAACTGAAATGGTGACTTCAGTTGTACAAGGGAAGGGGTGGCTTACTCAGCCACAGGGAAGATCATGTGTGCAGACCATGAACGCAGGTCGTGCAAAGAATCCTCATGGGCACGAACCGCCCGCGAGAACGTTGAAGAAGTCGACGACGTCCTGATCCTCGGGGAAGACACTGTTGTTGTTGAAGTCGATGTCGTTGCAGCCTGCCACTGGATCGCACGTCACGGGTGTCCCACCGGCGAGGACGTCAAAGAAATCGATGACGTCTTGATCTTCAGGGAAGACGCCGTTGTTGTTGAAGTCGATGTCATCGCAGCCGGCGGGGGTGGGCGCTGTTCGATAGGCCCAGATGTCGTTTTCGGTGCCGACCAGAACAAGTGTGCCGTCGGTCCCGAGGGCCGGTCCACCCTGGTGGAGGCTGCCGGGGGTCTCAACGACCCATCGCTGCGTCAAGTCGGCATTGAAGGAATAGAGCTTTCCGGTATCTGGGAAGAAGGACGGGCCGCCCTGGTGTCCGTTGGAAACGTAGATCACCCCTCGCTGGTCGATGGCCATGTGGATCTGCATCCACGCGGCGCGTAAGACGGTCGTAGACTCGTTGAGGATGGCCCCGGTGTCGGGATTGAGGCGTTGAAGTTGTCCGAAGGTGACTTGGTTTATGGGTGTACCCGACCAGGACATCGAGTAGATCGACCCGTCAGGTCCGACACCCCATCGTGCCGCCGCCCCGCCGCCGTGGGCCTGGATGTTCCACTTCTCGGTGATCGCGGTCCCGTTGTCGGTGAAGCAGTAGAGTTTGTCATTATCGAAATCGCCGTTCTGTGCGCGCGGAACGTAGATACTTCCATCGAGCCCGATGAACGGTGCGTTTTCCAGATTGCCACCTATCATGGGCGGACCCTGATACTCGAACGCGCCGGTGCTCAGGTTGAACCGTTTGACTCGGTTACTGGCCCCTACCAGATCGGCAACATAAACGGCATTGCCGTTGATAGCGCCACCACCGTACTCCCACACGTTGGCCACGCGCCGCGTGCGCCAAAGCCGGGCACCGGTTTGTGCGTCGTAGCGGTCGATGTACGTCGGACAGACAACGATCGGATCGCCGTTGGGGGCAAAGAGCCCACCACTCCAGGTGCTTGCGTGAATCGTGGATCGGAGTGGATCGCCTGGCCCGGTCCCGGCGGTACTCCAGAGGATCGCCCCTGTCGCAGAATCGATGCAGTAGAGCGGAGAAGCAACTCGCCCGCCGTTGCCCGACCGCGAGGCGTACAGACGCCCGTTGCTGACCCCGAAGATCCAGGTCGTCCAATCGTTGTTGACCTCAGGCAGCCAACTTCGAGGAAAAAGGAAGTCATCAAGCTCGGGATCCGGTGGCACATCCTCGATCTGATCGAGGGGCAGGTTCACACGCCACAGTTCTGCACCGGTGTCGAGGTTCATCGCGATGATGGGTGAATCTGTCGGGTTGAGATTACCGGGTTGAATGTTGAAAACCCAGTCATTTTGTCTGACAGTGAAGAGACTCCGCCCTTCAATGAAGGGTTGGTAGGCGATATAGGAAAACTCGCCCCCCTGCCAGAGCACGTTGGGGGTGTCGGGACCATCGACCGAGACCAGCCCGTTCTGCCGGGAGTTCGCCCCGCCGGTGCTCCAATTCTGGACCTGGGCCTGAGCCAAGCCGGACAAAAGCAGAGTTGATGTGACACCCACAAAACACGGTCTGAGTTTGATCATGAAACATCTCCTAGAGTGACTTGCACGCTCAAATCCCCCAGCAACGCTGGATGCTGACCGAACCGGTGCGACGTACAACATACTGCCATACGCTGCAAGGAATGACGAGATGCTGCGCTGCATCAAGATGCCTCCAGTCCATACGTGTGTGTGGAACTGATGCTGCCGAGCGGGAAAAGCAGCATACCGGGAGTAGGGATTTCTGCAAGCACTTTTAGAAGTAATTGCAGAAAAATATTTGGAATCTTCATCTTTTGGGCTTTACGATCGTCAATTATGCTGTAAAAATACGTGCGTAGGCGATGAATATCGTCCGGGAGGAATCCGTCTGTATGCCCAACGCTGCACTGGACAAGTTTGATACCTCCGAAGCGCCTGCCGACTTTGCAGTCGCGGTGGCGACTGTTGCACGCAGTATGGGGGCTGCGATGCGAGACTTGCTGGCGGAGTTACCGGGCGGCGAACGCGGGTGGACCGGTTCAGAACTCGCGGGAGTGATGGACATTGATGTCAATCTGGCGTGGAAAGTGCTGAATGTTGCCAAGCCCGGCTCGCCAGCAACGGTACTCGAGCGCGTTCCCGGTAGCGCGGCGATGCAGATTCTGACCGGTGCTGCCAAACGGATGCAGATCGGTGCGGCGACAATTACTCGGCTGGAAGCCGCGAGGGAGGCGTATGAAGCGTTGATTGAAGCGCACGCCGGTGATCGCAGTGGGCTTGAATCGTTGCTCACGCATTTGGACGGGGCGGAGCGAGCCAACGACATCGCCGCGCGGCGCGCGGCGTTCCGCGCGAACTCGACGCTGCTGGGTGTCCAAACGCACGCGCAGTTGGCGGCGTACATCTTCTGGCCTGAGCAAACGGCAGATAGCAAGCAGTCGTCTGCGATGGCGATCTTGCGCGGGTACGCAGGCTTCCGCCGATTGCGTTCTGACACGACGTGGATACTGGGGCGCGGGCGACGGACTGACCACCAAGGACGGTTGTATGGACAACTGCTGCCTGAGCCGCTGGATGCTGAGATGGCGCAGCAGCATGATGGCGTACCGCTGCTGCGAGGGTTCTCGTCGGATGTGTTGCCGCCCGTGCGACGCGCGATCATGCCCGATGGGATGGTGATTGACAGGTTGCTACCAGGGCCTGTTGGGCGACAGGCATCACTGACGTTCTTCTTCGCGGAGACGATGCGGCCCGGTCTTGCTCGTGTGGAGGATCGGGGTGAATCGCCGCTGCGGCTGGTGGTCTCGACGCATACGCCCTGTGAAGAGCTGATCTGCGATGCGATCTTTCACAAGGATCTGCCGCCACTGGGTGAGCCCGAGTTCCTGACGGCGTCGGAACTTGGCGGTGTGTCGGTTGGGCACTGCGATCCATCCGAGCGCATCACGCTGCACCTTGGCGCGAAACTTGAGGATCACGGGATGGGCGTCGAGACGTTGCATGTGCGCGACTTGCCACGCTATCCGGCGTTGCTGCAGGGCGTGTTTGCACGCATCGGCATGAATCCGGCTGACTTTCGGGCGTATCGCGTCAAGGTCGATTACCCCCCGGTAGCGTCGGCGGTGATGATCGAGCGGGCGATGCTGCGCGACTAGCTTTGCGCGTCCGTGGCCCCTCGTTACGCGGTGTCGGCGTGCGCGTGTGTGACCTCAAGCCGTGTGCGATCGTACAACGAGTGCGTAAAATGCTGCTGTGAGTTTGGGTGGTTGAGCGGCGAACGAAAGGGGGCGGCCATGTCGGCGGTGGGGCAACTGATCCGGGCGCATCGAACGCGGCTTGGGTGGAATCAGCGAGAGTTGTCAAAGCGAGCTTTTGGCGACGCGAGTGCTGGTCGACTGCGTTGCATCGACCGCGTCGAGAAGGGGCTGCTGGACGGGGACGCCCGGATCGATCAGCTTGTCGTTGCGTTGCGCATTCCGACAGAGGAGTATGCCGCGGCGCAGGGTCATGATGAACAGGAGCGTGCCGCGACGGCGTGTCGCAACGCATCGCAGCGATGTGATGCGTTGCTGACGCTGCGCGTCGCGGCGGGGGTGTACATGCCGGTGGCCATGCCGCAGCACCTCAGCGAAGATGAACTGGTGCAACGTGCCTGCGAGCAGACGAGCAATCGCGGTTTCGCCGGGCACCTGCTGTTGCCGAGCGGGATTGGGGTGTGGATCACGCGTGAGGGCGTCGTGAGCCATCGCACTGAGCGGCGTGATGACGGCGGCCCTGGGTCCATACACATGCGGTACGAAGGTCGGCCGCTGTCGTCCTTTGAGTGAATGCGAAGCACAGAAAGGAGTTTGCATGCCTGGCTGTGACGACTATGTAAAGCTATTTCATTTGCTTGTAATTGCTGTTGACCGGTATCCTGACCTTGCCCCCACAGTTCAACCCCAAGAGCATGAACAGTCGGACCTTGTTGCTCGCCTCCTCCCACAGCGTTGACAACTCCTCGATGGTGAACGTCGCCACCTCGCCGCTGACGACCTCCATCGCCGCCCGCTCCCGCTCCTCAGCCGTCGCCATGTGTCTCTGGCGCAAACGGAAGAGCTTCTCGAACCGCTTCGGCTTGCTCCAGGCGCAGCCATCCATCTCGAAGTACCAGACCAGCATGGCCTTCATTGCTCGGACGCAGTTCACGACCGTCTTGATCGCCAAGGGCCGAGGTTCCTTGGTCTGGTGGTTTCGCCGCCGAGCGAGCGGGCGGCGGACCAAGAGCAGGACCGCTTCTTGAATTTCACGCTCGCCGATGGAGGCCAGTCGGACATGCTCCCCCAAGGCCCGCTTCACCCATCCCAACCGATGCTCGGTCGAATGAACGAATCCCCAAGAGACTTGCTTCGCCTCCGCCAGGCGGCGGTATGAGTCGAGGTACAGCGAGCAGACCTCGCCGACCGTCAAAGCGTTGGCGTCAACGAAGTCGTCCTTCGCCCTCTTGTTTTCGCTGGCGTCGCTGCTGGCGGCCTTCAGAGGCCACACGGTCGCTCCGGCAGCCTTGAGACGGTTCCATTCAGCAACAAGCTCAACGGCTCGCCTGACGGCCTCACGCTCGTCCCCGCCGAGGTACCAGCACTTCGGCTGCGGCTTGCCGCTGCGCCCAAGCTGATAGCCGATGTACTTGCGGTACTGGCCTTGGGCTGGGGACCAACTGACGCTGACGGTCTTGCCTGCTCGTCGTTCCATGACGGGCGGTGTGGTACCCGTCGAGTGGGCTGGTCTCAAGTCTGGTGCCGAGCAGAATCCGGTACGAGGTCGAGAAATGTTGACACGATACCGGATTCGGCTGTTAGGGTCCGATGCCCCAAAAGCGAAAAACCCCGCCCGAAGGCAGGGTATTTTCAAGCGAGGCGGACGGGACTCGAACCCGCAACCACCGGATCGACAGTACAGTGCTTTGGACTGCGGCCAGAGTGCGTTTTGGCCCATGTTTTCCGGCCTGAAACGCACTTTTACGCTCACGGGCTCCCGGCAGTTACCACCTCAGTTACCACTCGTTCTGCCTTCACCACCGGCTCCAGGTCCTCCGGGCGGACGTGGGCGGGCAACTGGTAGTGCTCCATCGTCGTGGCGATCCTCACGCGTCACGTTCCAGTGCAACTGGCACCACTCCCCTGCGCCCGCACCCCACCCACACATCCCGCCCCCGTGCGCGCGCATCTGTACACGCTGCCGGCTCACGCCTGTCCCGCAATCACAACACCCCAGACAACCGGCGCACCGCATCACGCTCTCCAAGCAGAGCGTGATGGCACGAGAAGGTTGATGGCACCAGCCATGTGTCGAGAAATCAGAGAGGAAATCCCCGGTGAACGCTCTTTTCAAGCACCTCACTCCCCTGAATGGATGCCAGCTCCGCCCGTGCTACAATCGCCTCTCGTCGGAGCCACCGTTGGCTCCCCACATTCATGCGCACGAACACTGTAAATTCTCTCGGAGACTGAACGATGAACATTATGGATCTTGTCAAGAACCAACTCAACAGCGACATGATCGGCAACGTCGCGGGCATGCTAGGCGAAAGCCCGGACAAAACCAAGGCCGGACTCGAAGCCGTTGTACCGAGCGTTCTGGCGGGCATCATGGGCTCGGCGTCGACCAAGGAAGGCGCAAGCAATCTCTTCAACGCGATGAACCAGCAGGAAGGCAATCTGCTCGGTAGCCTCCCGAGCATGCTTTCCGGAGGGCAGGGCTCTATGCTGTCGCAGCAGGGCGGCAACCTTCTCACGAGCCTGCTGGGAGGTGGGGTGACTTCGGGACTGGCTTCCCAGATCGCGAAGTTCACCGGGCTTCCCGCCGGTAGCATCACGTCACTTCTGGGCCTGGCGACTCCAATGGTGATGGGCCTGCTCAAGCGGCAGTCGGGATCGATGGGCATCTCGGATGCTTCGGGCCTTGCAAGCATGCTGATGGGGCAGAAGCAGAACATTTTGGGAAGTATGCCCAAAGGCCTGAGCGAAGCTCTGGGTGCTGTTCCAGGGATGGGCTCGATCCTCGGCGGGGCAGGCCAGTCGGTGGCGACCGCCGGCCGCGCGGTTGCAAACACCGCGAGCTATGCGGGGCGCGAGCCCGTCGCCGCGACTCATCACGCGCCGGGTGGCGGGCTTGGCTTGCTGAAGTGGTTGATTCCTCTCATCGCCGCCGCCGGACTGTTGTACTTCCTGTTCGGTCGCGCGAAACCAGCGCCGGTGGTCGCTCCCGTCGCTCCCTCAGCGGTGAAGACCGCGGTTGAGAGCGTTTCGGCGAAGCTGACGGGCAACCTGACGTCGATCTTTGGCGACGCGACCAAGGCGTTCACGGGCATCAAGGATGTTGCCTCTGCCGAAGCCGCCATCCCGCAGATCAAGGATATGACCGGCAAGCTTGACGGGATGCTCAGTACCTTCAATACCTTGACCGGTGTGGACAAGTCCGAGGCGATCAAGTATGTGACCAGCTCGCTCGGCAAGCTTCAGCCCCTGATCGATGCAGCGATGAAGATCCCGGGAGTTGAAGAAAAGCTCGGCCCGGTGGTCAAGCCACTGCTCGAAAAGCTTAAGGCGTTCGGAGCCTGAAGCGGTGGCTCCCGCGGTGCGGTCGATGAAGGTTGATGGCGAGTGAACGAATCCCCAAGAGACCTGCTTCGCCTCCGCCAGGCGGCGGTACGAGTCGAGGTACAGCGAGCAGACCTCGGTGACGGTCAAAGCGTTGGCGTCAACGAAGTCGTCCTTCGCCCTCTTGTTTTCGCTGGCGTCGCTGCTGGCGGCCTTCAGAGGCCACACGGTCGCTCCGGCGGCCTTGAGGCGATTCCATTCAGCGACAAATTCAACTGCTCGTCTGACGGCCTCACGCTCGACCTCGCCGAGATACCAGCACTTGGGCTGCGGCTTGCCGTTTCGCCCAAGCTGGTAGCCGATGTACTTGCGGTATTGACCCTGGGCTGGGGACCAACTGACGCTGACGGTCTTGCCTGCTCGTCGTTCCATGACGGGCGGTGTGGTACCCGTCGCTCGGGCAGGTCTCAAGCCAGGGGCTGAGCAGAATCCGGTACGAGGTCGAGAAGTGTTGACACGATACCGGATTGGGCTGTTAGGGTCCGTCGGCCAAAAGCGAAAAAACCCGCTGATAACAGCGGGTTCCTTCAAGCGAGGCGGACGGGACTCGAACCCGCAACCACCGGATCGACAGTCCGGTACTCTAACCAATTGAGCTACCGCCCCAAAAGGCAAGACCCTTGCCAGTGGTTGAAGCCGCCGGCGTGCTCCTTCATGTCGACTCGGGAGCGGGGAGGGAATGTTAGCGGGACATTGGCGGGTTTCAAGTGGCGGGGCTCGACGTTTTATTCGGGGGCTGGGGGTGAAGTTGCTGAAGTTGCGGCAAGCATTCGCGTGGGATTCGGGCGAGCGCGGCGTACACGCGAAGTTGCAGGCGGCGAGAACGCACGCGAATGCAAAAGAACAAGCCGCAGGATTGCTCCTGCGGCTTGTGCAAACTTGTGTGCGAGTTGAAGTACTCGTTGATGTACTTACTTGGGCAACTGGATCTTCTTGGGGTCTTGCAGGCCCCAAGCTTGGCCATCTTTGCCAACACGGCTGCCGTAGACGAAGACCACGGCGCACGCGATGGCGAGGCTGACGCAGGCCAAAGCGGCCATAGCGGTGTAGACGTTGAGTCCCGAGGCCTTCTTCTGGCGACCTGTGGGTGATTGCATGCCGAACTGTGCCATGTGATGACTCCTTTCGGCGATGATTACTGCACGCGGCTGACGATGACGTCACCCGAGCGGACTTCCGTGGGACGACCGAGGGTGTCGACCGCACCGATGCTGAAGCTCAGATCGGTTTGCTCGACGACGATGTTGGCGATGAACTGACCTTCGCGTACAACGCGGAGGATCATGTTCTTGGCGATGCGGTCGTTGCTGCCGACGCTGAGCTTGGCAAGGGTCTTGCCGCTGGCGACGTCGCGCTCGACGCTTTCGATGCGGCCGCTGATGACGGGGCCGGTGTATTCAAAGGGGCGGTTGTTGGAACTGGCGACGGCGCCGGCGGCAACGTTGGTCACGTCACGCTTGATCATCGCGAGCTCTTCTTGCAACGCGCGATAGTTCTGGTTCAGCACATCGTTCTGGCTGGTCAGATCGTTGATGGTTTGCTCAGAAGCAAGCGCACGCTCGCGAAGCTTGAGTTCGCTGGCGCGAAGGCCCGTGAGCTCTTCGTTGGCTTTGGATTGCAGTTCGAGGGCCGTCTTGACCTGCTCGGCCTGCTGGTTGATCTTCGCAACCGTGGCGGCGAGTTCAGCTTCAGCCTTGTTCTTTGCGACTTGCAATTGCGCACGCTCGTTTTGGAGCTGCGTGAGCTGGGCGCGAATCGTGCCCAACTCGTTCTGCTGGGTCTGAATGGTGTCATTCAGGCGAACTGCTTCGCGGCCAGCCAGCGAGGCTGCGGCTGATTGCGTCGCTTCCAACGTGACGCGGCGAGCGGTTTCGTTCGCGTAGTCAGCGCGAATGCGATCAGCATTGGTCGCGTAAGCGATGACGAGCATGGAAAGAGCAATGCTCAGGAACGTCGCGATGACCACAAAAATCTTCGTGAGGATGTGCACAGTCCTCTCCTAGGCCAAGTCCTACCACATGCGTGCATTTTCCGCCGCGCGACGGAAACAAATCACACGCATCAGCCGCCTGCGGTCGTCCCACGCCGATCCTCAGCGTCAGGTCGCAAACGTCTGACAAATCCGTCCGGCACGCCTTTCGACGCTGATGACCGGCAGCTATTTACCTGCAAACTACCTGCGAACTTTGGCACAAACGAGCAGTGGCGATGGCAAAAGCCTGTTCGCAACGCAAACTCGTGCATGCCTATCCGCACCAAGGCACCTAGGGGTTTCGCCCGTTCGCCGTGGGCTGTGACAGTAGCCTACTCATTGGCGTCTGTCAGGATACCAAACAAGTAGGCTGGTGGTGTACCACAAATCTCCCGCGAGTGCAAGCACTACTCGGACGGAACCCGAACGAGCAGTTTACTTGGTCGCCCAGCCTGGGTTGATGGGCGAGCGGACTTTGCGGAGATAGACAAACGCCGCCACGCCGACTGCGACCATGAGCACACTAAGCCACTGACCGCGCGAGAGGCCAGCGATGCGGGCGGCGGCACCAAACTGGGCATCGGGAAGCCGGAAGAACTCGGCGATGACGCGCAGCACGCCGTAGACGCCCAAGAACGCGGCGGCGACCATGCCGGTCAGGTGGGGCTTGCGCGCGATGATCCATAAGACGACTGTGAGCACGACGCCTTCGAAGAATGCTTGGTAGAGCTGCGACGGATGCCTTGCGCTGAGCAACGGTTCGAGTGCTTGCTTGATGGGGCCGCGAATGGATGGCGCGCCGTGTTGCACGGCGTCGATGAGTCGCGAGGTTGCGAGGTATCCGTCGTCGTTTGGTTTGGCGACGCGGGCGATGAGGTCGCCGAGTTGTTGTTGCTGCGCATCGGTGAGCGGCGGTTCATGGCCGCTGACGAGTTCTTGGGGGAACTTGACGCTCCACCACGGCGCGGGCTCGCCCGGAGCAGCGACGATTTTGCCGAGTAGTTCGCCGTTGATGAAATTGGCGACACGGCCCAGGCCGAGGCCGATGCTTGCGCCCAGTGATGCGACGTCTGCGACGTGCCAGGCGGAGACTTTGTTTTTCTTGGCGATGTACCAGACGCCGAGTGCGACGCCCACGAGTGCGCCGTGATAGGCCATGCCACCTTGCGAAAGTCGCAAGACGCCCCAGTAGGGAAATGCGGCGTCGAACTGTGTGAGAATGGCGCGGTCGTAGATGAGTACGTATCCGAGGCGGCCGCCCACGATGACTGTTGCGATGAGCAGCAGCAGGCCGTCGATGAGTTTTTGCTCGGGAATTGTGGTGTAGCCGCGTTTGCAGAGGAAGCGAAAAATCAGATAGGCAACGGCGAAGCCCATCGCGTAGGAAAGCCCGTACCAACGCAGGCCAAAGCCCGGCGAGAACTCGACGAGAAACGGGCTGATGTCATGCAAGTATGCGGCGAGGGTCAGCATGCGGGAATGTAACCGCCTTGCACGACGCACGCGCTCGGTTACGCGACGCCGAAGAAGCGTTTGGTGTTGGCGTTGATCGAGGCGTGGAACTCTTGCCAGTCAACGCCGCGGAGAGTCGCGAGTTCTTTCGCGGTGAGGCTCACCATCCAGGGCTCGCACGGAGATTTGCCGCGGTGAGGATGCGGGCTGAGGAAGGGGGCGTCGGTTTCGACCATGATTCGATCTGCGGGCGGGAGCAGCGCGGCTTCGCGCAAGTCCTTCGCGGATTTGTACGTCACGACGCCCGTGAAACTGACGCATGCGCCGAAATCGAGCAGCAGCCGCATCTCGCGCGGGCCGGCGGTGAAGCAGTGAAAAACGAAACGAGTTGGATCGAGCGAACTGCGGCGGAGAATTGGGATGAGGTCATCGAAGGCTTCGCGACAATGGAGGACGACTGGCTTGACGAGGCCTTCGCGTTGGAGCGACTCGATTGCGGCGAGTTGTTCTTCGAGCACTTGGCGCTGCACGGCTGCGGCGGGTTCTTTGTAGTGGTTGTCGAGGCCTAATTCTCCCCAAGCCACGCATTTTGCATCCTGCCCCACGACCCGCAGCATGTGCCACTGGTGCGGACCTTCGTCGGCGTAGAGCGGATGCACGCCTGCGCTGCACCAGACGTTATCGTGGGCCTTGGCGACGGCGAGCACGTTGGGGGCGTCGTGGGTGGTGGTGCAGATTGTGATGCAGCCGGTAACGCCGTGTTCGCGGGCGGTTGCGAGTACGCCTGCAACGCCGTCGGGGCGGCGATCGGGCTGAAAATCGGGGAAGGTGAGATGGCAGTGGGTGTCGATCATGTGGCGGTTTTGTGCCGATAGTGTTGCAGGGTTATCTGTTGATGGAAGTGAGAACGGATCGCGAGTTTGAGCGTATGAGTAGCTTGAGCGTGCTACTGGATCGAGCGTATTACAGTGCGAGCCAAGCGGCATGCCGCTGCTCAGAAGGATGAACCATGCAAGTTTGCCGATTGAACGGTCGCATTTCTCGCCATGCCTTTGCGGTTGCCGCGTGCGTTGTTAGCTGCGCGGGGGCGACGTTTGCCATTGCGGAGCCGCCACCGGCGATGAAGCAAGTGATGCCCGAACTTGCGCCCGAGCAGATCAAGGATACGGATGCGTGGTATGTAGTTGAATTGATGGGGCAGCGGGCGGGGTACATGCATAGCAAGCGCACGCATGCGGCGGACAACATTACTTCTGAAACGAAAATGGTTTTTGAACTCGGACGCGGCGAACGCAAGGTGCGGATCAGCATGGAGAGCGAATTTGTCGAGACGCTTGACGGCAAGCCCATTCGCATGAAGAGTCGGCAGATGCAAGGTCAGGCGCCGCTTGAGCAAGATTATGTTTTTCGCGAGAAAGACATCGAAGTGACAACGCGGCAAGCGGGACAGACTAGCACGAGCACGATGCCGGCTATCGAAGGTGACTGGCTGCCGCCGGGAGCGGCGGAGCGTGAAGGTGAGCGACGATTCAAAGCGGGCGAAACCAAGATCACGATTCGCACGATTGATCCGATGATCGGCGTGACGCCGGTGGAAATGACGCGGACTGGGTTTACTCCGACGAAGCTGACGATTGATGGGAAGCAAGTGGATGCACTTGAAACCACTGTTGAACAAAGCTTCGCGCCGGGCATCGGCAGCAAGGAATGGTTGGACAGTGAAGGCGAACTGCTGCGCGGCGAAACCACGCTGGGCGGCGCGGGTGGCATGAAGATCATCATGACGCGGACCACGCGCGAGAAAGCGAGCAAGAGCGGCGGCGGAGCGACGCCGGAGATTATGGTGAGTACGTTCGTGAAGCCTGACAAGGCGATCAAGAACGCGAGGCAATCGACTGCTGCGGAATTCACGCTCAGCGTGAAGGACGGCGAGTTGCCGGAACTGCCTGATACCGGGACGCAGGATTTCACGCGCGTTGATGCAGGCTCAGCGAAGCTGGTGATTCGCAGCAAGTCTTTTGCTGCGGCGAGTGCTGAAGATATCGCGAACCCGGTCTATACGGCGAGCAGCGCGCTTGCGAAGCTTGATGACACACGATTGGCGGCGTTTGTTGGACGCGTGGATGCTGATCTGGCCGCAGCGGATAAAGCCGAGGCATTGCGGCGGCAGGTCAACGCGTTCATCGCGGATAAGAATCTTGGCACGGGGCTGGGAAGCAGCACAGAAGTGCTGCGCACGAAGGAAGGCGACTGCACGGAACACGGCGTACTGCTGTGTGCGGCGCTGCGAAAGGTTGGCATTCCGGCTCGTGTTGCGACTGGGTTGATTTACGCCGATGCGTTTGCTGGAGGCAAGGACATTTTCGGCTATCACATGTGGGCTCAGGCGTTGTTGGAAGTTGATGGCGAGAAACGCTGGGTTGATCTGGACGCGACGCTGCCTGACGCGACGCCTTACGACGCGACGCATATCGCCGTGGCAACCAGTGACCTTTCTGATGAAACTGGCACGCTGTCGCTGTTGAACGTGGCTTCGGTCATGGGGCGATTGCAGATCAGCGTTGTGAATGTTGAACATGCGGCTTCGCAGAAGTCGGGCAAGCAAGGCAGCGATAAGGAAAGCAAGTGATGCCGCAAGATGGCCCACCGCGCGCGTTGCCCAAGCTACCTCGCAGGCCTGATGATGGGCACAAAGGCACGTTTGGCACGGTGCTGATCATCGGCGGGTGCTGCACGGGTGCGCTGCGGATGATTGGTGCGCCGTCACTGGCGGCACGGGCCGCGTTTCGCGCGGGCGCGGGGCTCGTAAAGATTGCTGCGCCAGAGCCGATTATCGATCACGTTCTTTCGCTGTGTCCGAGCGCGACTGGGTTTGCACTGCCTGTTGCATCGCACGGTGAACTCATTGCGCATGAGGCTGCGGCGATTCTTGATGAGGCGATGGCGAATGCGGATGCGATTGTTGTGGGTCCGGGTCTTGGCCCATCGCCTGCGATTCAGGCGATCACGCTGCGTTGCATGCAGCAGTCGCGAATTCCGGTCGTGATTGATGCTGATGCGATCAATGCGCTGGCTCATGTGCCTGATTTGGTGCGTGATATTCGTGCGGCGTGCATCTTGACGCCTCATCCTGGCGAGTTCAAGCGGCTTGCGACGGCACTCAACATCGAAGATGATCCGGCGCATCCCGCGTCGCGGTTGCAAGCGGCTGTCGCACTTGCACAGCGGCTGGGTTGTATTTGTGTGCTCAAAGGTGCGGGCACGATCGTGAGCAACGGGCTTGAGACGTGGGAGTGCGAGCGGGTCAACTCCGTTCTTGCGACGGCGGGAACGGGCGATGTGCTTTCGGGGTTGCTTGGTTCGCTGCTTGCACAACGTTCGGTTTATTCGCGCGCGGAAACTCGCTCGCAGGAGCCTGAAGTTGATCTGATTGCGCTTGCAGCGGCTCGATTGGGCAAGCCTGTACCCGAGCATCTGCGGCCGCGCGAGCCTGCGGAGCAGAGTCCGGTGGTTTCACTCTTTGATATTGCTCGTATTGCGGTTGATGCGCACGCGTATGCGGGTGAGTATCACTCGCAATCTGTGGCTCCGGCGGGCATGCTCGCGAGCGAACTTGCTGACATGCTTGCGGATGTATTGCCGCAGTATCACCATAGCGATACTGACTGATTTTTACGGGCTGATGCTTACGGGCTAGTGCTTACGGGGCAATGTCGAGCCGGCGCGGCGCCATGGAAGTGACGAGTCGAATGCTGGGCGTTTCCAGTTGCGTTGCGAACCGAGCGGCTTGGTAATCGTTGGGCAACACGGTCAAGTCCACCGTTGCACGCTTGAGCCGTGGACCGATGTCGTATTCGAGCTGAAAGCTCAGTTCGCGCACGCCGCCCATGAGCATGCGCTGCTGGGTTGCAGTGACGACGCCGCCTGTGACTGTGCTTTCGACATACCACAACTGAAACGGAGCGGCAGAGCCGACGGGCGCATCACGACGTTCGAGGCGAATGATACTCTCGCCAGTTGAGCCGGTCGCGTCATCGATGAGTCGGAACTCCATGAACGTGGAGTTGATGGGATTCTGCGTTACGTCGAGCACGTCTGTGGGAAAGGGGCCAAAGTCTGTGCCGGTGCGCACCATGCTTGACATGCGCGAGACGACCATGCGTGCGACGACGTTGGTTGATGCACTCTCGGTTGTGGTCTTGTAGGCTTTGAAGCTGGTATCAAGCGCTGTGATCGTCGCGGCCATCAGCGTGCCGAGAATGACCAGTGATACCAGCACTTCAACAAGGCTGAAGCCGCCGCGAGAGCGTGTCACATGATGTGTGTTCATCGATAGCCCTCGCGATACGAACCTTGCACGGCGTCATACTGCATGGGCAGCATGATGCCGCTGGGGAGTTTCATGCTCGCATCATAACGCAAGTTGATGCGGCCAAATCCGTTCCAATACACAGGCGTACTGCCTGCGGGTTGCGCGTTGGTACCGGGCACGTCGGCGATACCGTCGCCGTTGGTGTCCCAACCACCGACCAACTGGCCGCTGTGCGTGCGCAGTCTGGTGGGATCGAGCGATTCGGAGTCGCCGTCGTCGGGGCCAAAGTAACCGAGCGTAGTGTTGAAGTTTGCGGGGTTGCCGATGGGGTTGCCCAAGACGTCAACCAAGGGGCGTGAGCCGTGTGAGGGGGCGAAGGTGAGCAGGAGTGCGCCCTTGATGTCTGCGTTGCCGCGCACGTCCATGACGCCAGCGATGATCGCGCCTTTGAGTTGCACTTGCTGCGTGTCGGGGCTGTTGAATGAACCGATGTCCACCGAGTAATTGGGCACCATCAGGCTGCTGGTTGCAATTTTGGGCTTGTCATCTTCGTCGGGGTTGAGCGCGACATTGGCGCTGTTGGGATTTTCAGACACGAAGCGCGTGGCACCCGTGAATTGCAACTTGTTGCGCACCTGCGTGAAGCCGGTGGGCGCATCGCTCACGATCGAGCCCACAAATAAGCAGCTATGGAAGCGGATGTTGTTGCTGATGGTCTTCGTGTCGGTGATGCGCCTGCCGCCGATGATGAGCGGCTCGGGCAACGCGTTGTACTGCGCGGCGATATATGTGCCGACCTGGTTCGAAGGAATATCACCCTTGTCCATTACCGGATTTGCGAGCAGCACCATCTGCGAAGGTGCGCGAGCAGTGCTGGGGAGCATCGAGGGCGGATTCGTTTCCGCGGTATCATCGCCGTAAACGGTGCGCGGAACCGCTGGCACAGGTCGTGTGTTGCTGGTGCCCATCGTCAACTTGCCGTACTCGCCGAAAAGAATGTGCGTGTTGTCGTTATGCGTACGAATCCATGTGACGCCTATGAACCAGCAATTATCGAAGAGTGCGTTGTTTCCGAGAGGAATTTCAACGTTCTTGAAGACCATGTTGCGATAGACCGGGCGGTAGTAGTAGTCAGAGAAGTTGGGACTGTTGAAAGGCATCTTCTCGAAGTATGCCGTTGCGTTGTTGTCGGGCAAGCCGTCGAGGTTCGCGTCGGGCGTTAGCTCCTGCACAACGACAGAGCTTGCGCCGGGCACTTGCACGCGTGCGGCGACTTGCATTGCGAAGGGCTCACCATCGGCCGCCAGTTGGAGATCGTTACGATTCGTTGCAAAGTTGCTCGCGCTGATGACGGGCAGTTCTTGATCGCTCATATTGAAGGCTTGCGGAGGCGTGCCTTCGGTTGGGCGAATCGCGCCAGCGAGCTTCTCATGCAGCGAGCCGCGCGCAGTTTCCCATGTGCCCGAATTAACTTTGAAACGCAGACCGCCGTTGACTTTGACGTAGCGATCGCGCTTGTCGAGATACCCATCCAGGTATCCGAGGACCTGGTCGCGGTTCACGTCATTGACGGTGTCGCGATCGAGAAAGACTTCGCCCTCTTCGTAGCGACCGTTGCTGTTGGCATCGACAAAGCCCGAGACTTTGTTGCGGTTGCGATCTGGCTCGCTCGAGTCAATCAGATCAAACAAGCCTGCGTCGACCAACTGGCCGCCTGCGGTGGTGAACTCGGCGCGGCTGACGCGATTGTCGTTGTTGGCATCAAAGTGATCGAGGAAGATGTCGTACTCATCAACGAAACCATCGCCAGTGACGTCCTGGTAAGGTGAGTCATTCGTGCCGGTGTTATCGCGGTAGTCATCAGTTGCCGATGTCAGCCCATTGCTCTCGCCCGTGTGCTGAGAGCGCATGCGATTGTCGTTGTCGGCATCGTCGGTTGCGACAGCTTGATCGAAGAAGTTGAGTTTTTGATCAAGAGCCGCGTTGATGCTGCGGAAGTCAGACCGCAGAATCAGCGGGTCGCCGTTGTTGAAGGAAACATCGGTGAAGCGCGCGCCGAGATCGCCCGTGACTTGCACGTTCTTGCCCAGCATCACGCGCGTAGGCGAGATGATCGCGTGATTCACGCGCTTTGTCAGGCGGAAGTCTTTGGAAATCTGCCGGGTGATCGCTTGACCATTGCGTTCGTAGCTGAAGTCATAACCCGTCACGATCACGCGCACATCACGACCATCAGCGAGCGGCGCGTATGTGATCTGATAGCACAGCGGCGGCACGTCGGCAGCATCTGCGGGTTGATTCTCAACCGCAACCGCTGGCGTAAAGACCCAACTGGTTTGCTTGAACGTCGCGGGTGTGCCGGCTGGTGCGTTGCCGAGCGTCACGGTTGTAATGCCGGCTTCATCCACAATGTTCTGATCAAGGTTGTGCGCTTGCGCGACCGCTTCCGCGAGTCCGCTGGGGCTGGCGAGGTCTTGCCGCATCGTCTTGCCAGGAATGATCTGATATGTCGAGAAGCCACTGAGCGATCCACGCCACAAGTCCCAGCCGAATGTCGGGGTCACGTCGCTGTCGGACATGAGGAACCGCGCGCCAGCCTCCTTCAAGCGTGCTTCTGCGAGTTCAAGGCCGGTCTCGGCTGCGCTCTGGGCTCGCATCACGTGCAGGTTCGTGCTTGCCGTCACGATGTTGCCCCGGCTGGCAATCGCCATCGCGGCACTCAGCGACCCGAACATGATGAGGAACATCATCGCGAGAATGGCAGCAACGCCGCGGCGATCACCAGGATTGCTTTGCACACCGCTGGCCTGGCCCGCCCGGGCGCGCAGCCGCGAGACCATTGTCTGGCCGCCACGCGCGTCGTACTGGAACCGGTTCATCGACATGCCTTCACTCCTGAGCCTTCCATCGCACTTGCTGCACTTATCGCGGAACAATCCAAGAAACCGATGTGATCTCGCGAGCTTCAGTGTCGTCAATACCTTGATAACTGACAATCACCGTTACGCGCAGCGGAAAGTCATCTGCATCAATTGCGGGCAGCGTCGCGCTCGCGGGCTGCGCATAGGTGTCGCTGCGGACCAGCAAGAAGTTATACGGATCCACCTTTTCGACGATGATTCGCTGCATCCAGCCCTCGAGAGGCATCGGGTCGCCGCCGTTGTCGAGCATGACTGAACCATCGTTGTTGATCTCAGTCACGACTTGCCGAAAGCTGTTGATTGGGCCTTCAAACGTACCGCCGTTGCCGAATGTCATTCCGTCAAGATCATCAAGATCATCAATGTCGAGAATGGTCGTCTCGCCGCCTTCTTGGCCCCAGCCGCCTGTGGTGCTGAGTCCAGTCACGGGATCGTGACGATTGAGTGTGCGGGTCATTTCGCGAATTTCGTTGGCGAGCAGCATGCCTGTTGCGCTCTTGCTGCTCCAGTCGTTGCTGCGCGTGAATGCACCTTGCGCGTCAACAAAAGCCAGCACACCGATACCGACCACGACCATAGCGAGCAGCGACTCAATCAGCGTGAAGCCGCCGCGACGCCGCGCCTTCGCATTCTGCCTGACAGGTTGTGTGCTCGCGATGCTCATGATGACACCAAACCTCCGCACAGCGGCCTGCTCCGATGATGGAAAAGGCACTGCACCCAAGAAGTATCCAATTTACTTGACAAGCTGCGACATTTTGAAGATGGGCAAGATGATGGCCATGGCGATGAAGCCGACGACTGTGCCCATGAAGAGGATCATGATGGGTTCGATCATCGACGTGACCGCTTTTATTTGATCCTTCAATTGCTTTTGGTAGTAGCCGCTGATCTCGTCGAGCACTTCGCCCAGCTTACCAGACTCTTCGCCCGCGCTGATCATTTGCACCACGGCTTTCGGCAGCACGGTGTCTTTTTGCAGCGTCGTGGTAATCTTGCGACCTTGCTTGACGCCAGCATGCACGCGACGCCACATGCCGCGGAACAACTGGTTACCGGAGATTTCAGCGGTGATGTTCAGTGTGTCGAGCATGGGCACACCTGCGTTGATGAGCTGGCCCATGGTCTGCAAACTCCGGCTGATATAGAGCGAACGGAACATCATCTTGACAACTGGAATCGTGAGCTTGGCTTTGTCGGCCCAGAAGGTGCCGACTTCGGTGCGCAGGAACGCATAGAACCCGCCGGCCATGCCGACGACGGCGCCAAGCAAGATGTACCAGTTGTTCACCATGAACTTTGACAAGCTCATGAGGAACTTGGTTGCCCAGGGCAATGCGTCTTCTTTGCCTTCGAACACTGCGGCAAATCGTGGCAGCACGAAGGTGAGCAGGAAGACCGTGACGCCAACGGCGAGCGTGCCGATGATGCCGGGATAAATCGATGCGCCGATGACCATCTTGCGAGTTTCGATTTGCTGCGCCATGTACACGGCGATGCGGTCGAGCATCTTGCTGAACGAGCCCGACATTTCCGACGCCTTCACCATGTTGAGGTACAGTGGGTTGAAGAGCTTGGGATACTTCGAGATGGCATCACTGAATTGCTTACCGGCTTCCACGTCGGTTTTGACTTGAATCAGAATTTTTTTGAAGCCTTGGTGTTGCGTCTGATCGGCGATGCCTTCGAGCGCACTGCGCAGGTTGATACCTGCGCGGATCATCACGGCCATTTGCGTGGTGAAGTCGAGCACGTGTTTTTCGGTGGGCGTGCCGGCGTTCATTTCACGGAGTTTGTCCATGAATCCGCCAGCGTTGCCGATGGCTTGAATCGCGCTGAGGCTCAGCACGTGCCCACCTTGATTGCGCAGCACTGCCGCAGCCGCTCCGGCGTTCTCTGCCGCGAGCGTGCCCGACTGCACCTGACCACTGTTCGTACGAACTTGATATCGGTAGTTGGGCATATTCGTAGAAGGCACTGGGGACTAGGCATTGGGCATCAGGGTCAAGGCCCTGGCGTGCGTTTGTCCTTTGTGGCTTCGTGCTCCTATCAACGGTTCTGCTCTTGTTCCAACACGTGGACTTCCATGTCATGACCCTAGTGCCCAGTCCCTGATGCCTAGTGCCTTTGCCTCGCTTACGCCGCCAGCTGGCGTACCAGTTTGTCGGGGAATGCAGCCTGAGCAATTGCATCTTCGCGGCTGATGTAGCCGTTGAAGTACAACTCCGCGATGCTGCTGTCCAAACTGCACATGCCGATAGCCCTGCTGGTTTCAATCACGTTGGGAATTTCAAACGTGCGTGCTTCACGAATCAAGTTGCGGACTGCGGGCGTACACAGCAGTGTTTCCACCGCAGGAATCATGCCGGGGCGATCGACACGGCTGAACAGCGTTTGGCTCACGACCGCTTGAAGCGTGTTTGCAAGCATCGAACGAATCTGGTTCTGCTGGCCACTTGGATACATGTCGATGATGCGTTCCACGGTTTGCGAAGCGTTGACGGTGTGCAGCGTGCTGAGAACCAAGTGGCCGGTTTCTGCGGCACTGATTGCCAGCGCGGTGGTTTCCAAGTCGCGCATTTCACCGACGAGGATGATGTCGGGGTCTTGACGCAGAGCGTGTTTGAGGCCGCTCGCGAAACTGGACATGTCGGCACCGAGTTCGCGCTGCTCGAGAATGCACTGCTTGCTTTCAAAGACGTATTCAACCGGGTCTTCGAGCGTGATGATGTGCTTGCGATAGCGCTGGTTCATAGCCTCGATCATGGCGGCCAGCGTGGTTGTCTTACCTGAACCCGTATCGCCCGTGACCAGCACCAAGCCGCGCGGGAGGTACGTCAATCGCGCGATGACTTCAGGCAAGTTCAGGGCTGCAAGCGGCGGAACTTTCGTCTTGACCGCACGCATTGCGAGGCCCACGCCGCCGCGTTGCATGTGGGCGTTCACGCGATACCGAGCCAAGCCCTCGGAATAGTACGAGAAGTCGGCATCCTTGACGCGCTCGAACATCGCCCGCGATTCCGCTCCAGCCATCTGCTCGAAGTACGCACGCACCTGCTCCTTTGTGAGCACGGAGGCGCGATCAAGCGGCGTCATCACCTGGTTCACACGCATCACCGGCGGGTTATTCGCGATGAGGTGCACGTCACTGGCGCCAGCGTCATATGCGGTCTTCAGAATCTGATTGAGTTCCATCGGGGCGATCTCCAAGAGGATTGACTCCCCTCGAACATCGGTCCGAAGAACACGCATGTTGACCCTGGTAAGCCAGCCAACCCCGCCAAGATGCAACGTTTAATCAGTATAAACCGACCTCCCCTCTCCCGAGGGGAGAGGGGAGGTCTCACGAGAGCGCGTTCAACCCTTCGCCACATCTGCAAGGCTTGCGCCAAAGTTGATGTGAAAGACCTGGTTATCGAGCACCAAGGCGGGCACGGACTTCACGCCGGCTTTCTCTGCCGACGACAAGTGTGATCGGTCCTTGCCCAAGTGAACAACCGACAGATCAAAACGCGAACGATCAATCGCATCTGCAACCATGCGTTCTGCGCTGACGCAAACCGGGCAACCAGCGTGATAGAAAACAGCCTTGAACTTCATAGCATTGCTCCACATACATCCCAAACGGTGACGCAAGCCCGACGCCTGCATCTATTGAAAGCTACGTGTCGCAAAGCGAGTTGAAAAGCGGGTACCGCTGCGTGGGGTGGGCACCTTTCGGTTGCAAATGTGGCAAACAGCATGTCAAATAATCTTCCACAATCTTCGACAGACATTGCAGTGCCCACCGTTGCACACATGGTCGAGTCAATTGTGGGGTGCAAGTGGTCGCTTCATGTGCTTTCGTGCGTTCGCAGAGGCATCAATCGGCCGGGCGCAATTGAGCGCAGCGCGGAAGGCCTTTCGGCGAAAGTCTTGAGCGAGCGTCTGGACAAGTTCATTCGCTTCGGCATCTTCGAGAAGCGTTCGTTTCCCGAGATTCCGCCACGCGTTGAGTATTCGCTCACGCCGTTTGGCGAGAAGTTCGTCGGCATCATCGATGAAGTGGAACGCTTGCAGCGCGAGCTGTCTTGAACGTGCCTCGCATCGTCGTGGCAAGAACTCACACGCCCATCATCAACTTGCGATACGCCTCTACGGCCATCGCATCACACCGCTCATTCTCCGCGTGCATGTTGTGACCTTTGATCCAGTGAAACCGAATCTCGTGCTCGGCGCGCAGCAGGTCGAGCGTCTCCCACAAGTCCTGATTCTTCACCGGCTGCTTGCTCGCAGTCTTCCAGCCGCGGCGTTTCCAGCCGTCGATCCACTCATCAAGCCCTTTAAGCACATATTGGCTGTCGCTGGTCAAGTCAACAAAGCTCGGCCTCTTGAGTGCTCGCAGGCCTTCAATCACCGCTTGCAATTCCATCCTGTTGTTTGTCGTCTCGCGTTCGGCACCGCTCTGCTCGCGCACGCTGCCGCTGGCGGGGTGTTTCAAGATATAAGCCCATCCGCCGGGACCCGGATTACCGGAACACGCGCCGTCGGTGAACAACTGCACATGCGGCTTCTTGTCCGCGTTGCTCACGCCTTCGCCCCTTCTCCCCTCACCAGCTTCACATCTTCGCTCACTTTCCCCGGCGTTCCATTCGTCCCACCCGCGCCACTGCTCCCCGCATTTATCTTCGACAAATCATCCGCCGTCACCGCTCCCAAACTCGCGAGTCCGGTCGCTTTGCCGCCGCTGATGCTCAAATGTTGCTCGGCGCGAATGCGTGCAATCGCCAGTTCGTGCGTCGTGTGATACGCGCGTCCCAGCCGCATCCAGTCAAAATCCCAACTGCGTTTGTCAACGTCGTTGCGCAGCGCGATGCGATCTCGGCGTTCCATCTTGCAGAAGTCCACCAGCATCTTGCACAGGTCCGCCGCCGCGTCCTGATAGCTTCGCCCGCGCCGCTTGAGGACGTACATGCCGCCACGATCAGGATCGGCGTATGTCTCTTGCACAAATCGCCCAAAGCCTGCCGTGTCGCTGGTCACGCTCGGAATGCCCATGGCCGCACACTCAAGGGGCGTGTAACCCCACGGCTCATACATGCTCGGGAAGATGCCCAAATGCGTGCCGCGTACGAACTGGTCGTAGTCCATGCTCCAGAGGCGATTGGTCGGCGTGATGAAATCGGGGTGATAGACAATCTTCACCGGGTCTTCAGCGCGATTGAAAAGTTGCAAGTTGCGGATGTACGTCAGCAGCGGGTCCTTGTCTTCGTCTTGCAGCAAATGCGTCACGACCATGGGTAAACCATGATGCTTGAACGCGCTCTGCGCACGCCGATACCGCAGCATCCAGTATTCTTCGACGAGGTCGTCGAGCTTCAATGCGCCGCCGCCAGCCGCTCGCTTGAAGAGCCGCTCGGCCACACCTTCGCTGATCTTCTCACACACTTCGTCAAGGTCGTTGAGGATGCCGCGTTTCTCCATCGCCAGCGGATTGATCGCCTGCGTCGCACGCTTGGTGATGATGAAGAAGACCACGTTTTTGTTGATGCGCTGGCTCTTGAGTTCAGCGTTCAGCCGGGCCATGGCCTCCAGACACAAATCAAACCCCTTGTTTCGCGGCTCAAATCGGCCGCTCGTGAAGATGTAGATCGTGTTGTCAAGATCAAACTGGTAGCTGGGGAAGAAGTGCCCCATCGTGAAGCGGTGAATCTTCTCTTTGTACACGCCGTGCAGCCGCTGCTGTTCGTGGCCTGCGTTGTACAAACTAATCGTCAACGCGTTGGGCGTCACCACATCCACAGGCCGGCCCAACAGATAGTTGCATTCTTCCGCCGTCACGCTGCTGACCGTCGTAAACACATGCGCGCCGTGCGCACTTGCCCGCTCGATCTTGTGCTGCGTCACCACGTTGTACTTCTTGGCTTCAAACTCATGGTCCAGCCACGGCAAGCGATCATAAAAATCATCGAGCCCGCCCGCGATATACCGCCCCAGAATCGTCGCGTGCGTCGTAAAGACCGTTGCAATCGGCAAGCCTTGCTTGCGCATCATCGGAATCGCCGGCCCCGCAAGCCATTCGTGAAAGTGGGCCACCATGGGCGTGCCGCCGCCGCCTGCTTCTTCGCGCTTGCGACACAACACCTCAAACAGCCGCCGCACCGCATCCGCAAAGCTGATGACGAAATTCACCAGACCATCTTCACCCGGCGTATCAATTCCATGATCCGCCCACAAGCGAAACTTCGCTTCATTCAGCCGCTCCCACCCTTGCCAATGCTCAATCAGCAACACGCGCGGCCGACCCGGCACCATCCAGCGACCATGATGCACATGCAGCCCGGCCCCGCGCAGTTCTTCGAGTGCCGCCAGCAACCAGCCACTCGCCGGCAACTCCTCAAACTCCACCTGCGCCTTGGCCCCTTCCCACGGACCAATCAGGCAATAGCCATCGCCCCAGCGCTGCGTCATCAGCGGAGCCTTGCTGCGAATAACCTGATAAATCCCGCCGACTTGATTGCACACTTCCGTCGAAATCTCAAACAGCAGCGGCCCGCTCCCGCTACTGGCACTACTGACACCACTAGACGCAGCCACGCCATGGCCCGCAAGCATGCTGGCCACGCTCGCCGCCGTCAGCGAAGCCTTGTGATCCCGACTCGCCGGGTCCGATTGAAGATTGCGATCAGCCATAAAGCTCCAGACAAAGGTTGGTGTACAGGATACCAAGGTTGTCTAGCCCAACGGACAACCGCCCCAGCGCAAGTCTTGCACAAGGGAAAGGCACAATCACACATCTGCGATGCCCGCAGAAAGAGGTCGCGGAGGGGCGGAGAGGAGCGCAATGAATTCGCTGGCCCCGTCAGCGACATCATCACCATCAACTTTGGCCGCATGGGCGCGGGGCTCAGCGTGCAAGGCGGCAGCGTGGAAGAAACCGCGAAGAAGGATGCGGCGTAAGCATCGCCGGTTGCGTATCATCTAGCGTCCAACAACCGATGACCCCCTTTGGGCGGCTGAGCCGGGCAACCGATCGGTCGCCCTTTTTCGTTGGCATGTTGCCCCGCCCCGCCTGTGTCCTGCAGGGGCCATGCGAACTTGCAGCTTGCACGAACGCTCGCGCTGGCCGGTGTAGCATTCATCATGATGCTCAGCCGCACAAATTTGTCATGGGTGCTTTTTGCGACCTGCGGTGCAAGCTGCTTGCTTTGCGCGTGCGCAGCAACTCCAGCTCCCAAGCCCGGGAATGTTGCTGCAAACACAGACACCCCGCGCACCGCGCCACGTGATTTGCGGCTGAGAACAGTCGAATCGCGTCCCTCGCCTTCCGGCGAAGGCACCGTCAAGGTCGTCGTCGATCAAGGAATGCAAAAGTTCAGCGAGACTGCCATCACCGTGATGACTGGCGGCCTCTTCGAGGGCTTCGGCCACGACGGAAAGACAGGCGCGCTGACCAGCATCGAACTCTCCTGCGCCGCCCCATCCATCACGCTGCCGCGCGGCCGGTACGTTTGCTCGCAAGTTGTCATCGACGAAAACGGCTGCCTCAATCAGATCATCAATCCCATCCGCGCCGACGACGCAACCTTCGATGGCTGCCGTGTGTGGCTATTGCTCGATCGCGAGTCGATCCAAATTGCCTGCAAGTACAAGGGCACTGACACCATCGACCCCGCCGTCGCGACATGCGAACTCACCATGCTCCCCGACACCATGCTTGCCAACACCAACCTGCTAACCCTCGAAGCAACACGAGTCGCACCCCAACAACCCTAAACCACCCGATCACCTTCTCACCCCTTCACCCACGCACTCGCTCGCCCCACTCACCCCTCTGCGTCCTCCGCACACCCTCCGCCCCTCCGCGACCCGCCTTGCCCCCGCTAAACTGCCACGTCAGGCCTCACCCTCGGGGCCTTCGCACGTTTTCGTCTCAAGGATTTTTCCATGGCCATCCGTATCGGTATCAACGGCTTCGGTCGCATCGGCCGCCTCGTCTATCGCATCGCTGCTGAGCAAGGCGTCGATGTTGTCGCCGTCAACGACCTTGTTCCCGCTGACAATCTCGCGTACTTGCTCAAGTACGACACCATGCATCGCCAATTCATGCTGGGCGGCAAACCCGCCGACGTGACGGCGACGGAAACCAGCTTCACTGTCAATGGCAAAGTGACCAAGACCATGGCCGAGAAGGACCCGGCCAAGCTGCCTTGGAAAGACCTGGGCGTTGACTACGTGCTCGAAAGCACGGGCCTCTTCACCGAGTTCGAGAAGGCCATGCTGCACGTGAGTGCAGGCGCCAAGCGCGTCATCATCAGCGCACCCACCAAGAGCGACGCGGCCCAGGTGCCCACGTTCTGCATGGGTGTGAACCACGAGAATTTTGATGGCAGCAAGCACCAAGTTGTCAGCAACGCAAGCTGCACCACCAACTGTCTCGCGCCGGTTGCCAAAGTCATTCAAGACAGCTTCGGCCTTGACGAAGGTCTCATGACCACCGTCCACGCCGCGACCGCAACCCAGCCCACGCAAGACGGCCCCAGCAAAAAAGACTGGCGCGGCGGCCGCAACGCGTATCAGAACATCATTCCCGCCAGCACCGGCGCAGCGAAGGCTGTCACGCTGTGCATCCCCGAGCTCAAAGGCAAGCTCACGGGCATGAGCTTCCGCGTGCCCACCGCAACGGTGAGCTGCGTGGACCTGACCTTCAAGACCGCCAAGGAAACCAGCTACGCTGAAATCTGTGCGGCGATGAAGAAAGCCAGCGAAGGCAGCATGCGCGGCGTGCTTGGGTACACCAACGAAGAAGTCGTCAGCAGCGACTTCATCGGCGATCGCCGCAGCAGCATCTTTGATGAGAAGGCCGGCATCGAGCTCAACAAGAAGTTCTTCAAGATCGTGAGCTGGTACGACAACGAAGCTGGCTACGCCACCCGCTGCGTCGACCTCATCAAGTACATCGCCGGCAAAGACAACGTGAAGTAATTCGACGCCGACGCCGGACCTGAGGCTTTGCGAAGGTCCGGATCGAACTACCAACTACTTCCAAACCAAAGCTGCAACCACAAAAGGCCCGCGATTCACCCATAAACCATGGAGAATCGCGGGCCTTTTCACTATTCACAGCATCGCACGTCGTCTCGTGATGCTCGTTGAAATCACGAGAGTGGTCGATGCGTGTTGACTTCAGCACTCGCCGCCTGCCAGCACCGTGAAGAAATCGATGACATCCTGATCTTCCGGAAAGACACCGTTGTTATTGAAATCGATGTCGTTGCAGACGCCCGTCGGACACTCGGCACCTGCGAGCACGTTGAAGAAATCAATCACGTCCTGATCTTCGGGGAAGACTTCGTTCTGGTTGAAGTCGATGTTGTCGCAGGCAACACCCGGCGTTGAGATCGTCACGTTGTCGTAGGCGATGTCAAAGAAGCTTGGAACATAAGCGAAACCGGGCTCCATCGTCGAAAAGTGAACTTCGTCGACACCTGCCAGCACGTTCGCGAACGTGCGACCCGGGGCCAATCGCGGCTCGAATGTCGTCGGGTCTTCTGCGCCGGTGCCGCCCCAGCCTGCGGGCAGCGCCGCACTCGTCGGGTCGAAAGTCACCGAGAAGGTCTGCCAGTCTTCGAAGCTGCCCGTCACTTCGCCCAAAACCTTGAAAACAGACACGTACGGATAGTTTGCTGGCGGATTGTCGTAATCGCGCAGCTCGATCACGACATTGCGAGGGACCGGGTTGCCGAAGAAGTTCAGAATCGAGAACACCTTCACGTCCGTACTCATCGTGATCTGATTGCCGTAGCGAGACAGATTGCCCAGGAACGCAGCGTTGCTACTTGTGCGCAGTTCCAAGCCCCACGTGTCCACGAAATTCGCCCAGTGCAGATTTCCACCTGGATTTCCGCCGGTCGCATCCGGCAAATCGTGCCCGTTTGCCACCCATCCCTGATTGCCGTTCTCGAACGTCACGCGCGTCGTCGCGGCGGATGCGGTCATCGCCGTCATAGCCCAGCCCGCGCACATGGCAACCGCCAACCAAGCTCTTTCACGCTTCATCGCAAAACTCCTGTATGGACTCGTCGCGTACCTGCAGCGGCACACCCGATGCGTCCGCTTAGCCGTACGCGACACCTACACACGCGCTCTTCACCCGCATCTTCGCAAGCAAAGCCGTTTGTTTCGTTGAGGCACGACTTCTGTCGTATAGCAGTCCTGCGCAACCCGTTGCACGAGTGATCTCACTCGCGCACGCTCCGGCTGCGACCAACTGCGCCTGTCGGCTTGGCACTCATGCCGCCAACGTCAGTATTAAATTACCACACGTGTCGCCCTCTGTCAAGACGCATGGCGATGATGATGTGGAACAATATCGATGTCGCGTGCGTTGCTGCCACGCCCACGATCGGGTGCATGACTCACAGGTGATGATCCGTAGGAATTGCCACCCGTACCGAGAAAATCGGCAACCAAACAAAAAAACGGCACTTTCGTGCCGTTTTTCATGCTTGCTTGATTATGCAAGGTTGTGTCGTTGCATCAAGATGCAACTGACGCGGACGACTTAGCCGCCGCAGGTGGCGGGGGTGCCGCCAGCCAGGACGTCGAAGAAGTCAATAACATCTTGGTCTTCGGGGAAGACGCCGTTGTTGTTGAAGTCGATGTCTTGGCAGCCCAGGACCGCATCGCAGGTGGCGGGAGTGCCACCGGCGAGGACGTCGAAGAAGTCGATCACGTCTTGATCTTCGGGGAAGACGCCGTTCTGGTTGAAGTCGATGGAGTTGCAACCAACTTCACCGCCGCCCGAGAGCGAGATGAACTGCGTGCCAGGAATCGTCGTCAGGTCAAGCGTGCTGCTCTCGCCGAGGTTGGTCTCGAAGAAAGTCGCGCCGCTATCGATGCCGCCGATGATCTGGTTCGAGATGTTGCTGTAGTCGCTGCTGGCGATGAAGCCGGCAACCTTCAGGTCGCTCACGCCGTCCCAGCCCAGTTCGCTGATGGCGATGTCGATTTCGACGCCCGTCGTCACTGCAACTGCGCCGCTGACGGACGCACCAGCGCCAACGCCAGTCACGCCGGCGATGTTGTTGTTGTCAACTGCGACCTTGATGAGGCCAGCTGGGCCGGGCGTAACAGGTGCAATCGGCGGGTTGAGCACGCTGAAGGGCGCGTATGTCGTGCGAGGACCTGCATCGGTATTGGGAATGAAGTCAGCGTTCGTGAAGTCACTCGCGTTGGCGCGGGTGCCGGGGAACGTGATGGGGTCGTTGCTGGACTTCTGACCGCCGTTGTCGGCCGAGAACTCGATTTGGAAGCCTGAAATCTCATCGCGGCCATTGGTCCGCAGCACAGCGGCGTTGGCATACACCTCAACTGGGTTGTTGCCATTGCCCACGCGGAGGACGTAATCCGCCGCGAAGCCTTCGTCAAACTTCAGACCAGCGCCAGCGATTGCAACCGGTGGATCGCCAGCGGTTGCGCCGTTGCTGCCTGCACCCATGCGATTGAGGCCGTTGTTGGCGTCAAAGCCAGGGTTGCGAACCGGGCTTGATTGACCGAACAGTTGGTTCTGACCTTCGCCAGGAATGCTGTCGAAGAAAAGAACGAGGCCGTTGAAGTTGGTTTCAAGGTTGCCACCAAGGTGGATCTTGAGACGATCGTCCGCCGTGGAGGGCGTGCCGTTATCGTCAACGTAGCTGTGGAGGTTGCTGATTTCGCTGCCGCCCGAGAGGTCGCGGCTGGGAATCAGGCTGACGCCCACCGGCGCGCCGTCAACGCCGATGATGTTGGCGTTGTTGATCACAGCCTTGACAGGCGTGGTCGTGCCAGCGATCACGCCGCCAGCGCCGCCGCCCAGCGTGCCGGTGTTGGGGACCAGAGCGGTGTTGGTGCCGATGTAGCTCGCGTTGCCGCCTGTGTTGGTGGCCGTGAGCGTGAGGAAATCCCAGTATTGGTCGTTGCCGTTGCTGTTCATGATGAACAGGTAATCAGCATCGAACGTGTTGTCGAACTTCAGGCCGCCCGTGGTCACGCCAGTTGTCGTGCTGAACGAGCCGCCTACCTGGTTGGTCCAGCCAAAGCCCCAGTCAGCGTTGTACGGACCAGCCGCTGCGTTGGTGCTCAGCATGCGCTGCTGGCCACCCGCGACGGTGTCAAAGAAGAGCGCCATGCGGTTGAAGCCGGCCCAGTTGCCGCCGATGAAGAGATAGAGAATGTCGTCGGTCGTGTCGGCAGCCGTGCCGTTGTCATACACGCGAGCGTACAGGTTATCCAATTCGCTACCGCCCGAGGCGTTGACGATGGGGTTGGTGTTGTTGCTCAGGCTTGTGTAGTTGCTCTGCACCCACTGACGGCTGCCGGCCCAGAAGCCGCCCGTGCCGCCGGGAACGCCGCCATCGAGCACGCCGTCAAGCGTGGGCTGCGTGCTGACGCGCGTTGCGCTCAGGGTCAGGAACTGGTTGCCGGGGAAGACGGCGTTGTTGCTGAAGTCAACGTTGCGGCCGTTGCCCAGCGCGGGGTGGCCACCGCTGAAGGGCGTGCCGTTGTACGTGCCGCTGGAGGGCAGCGGATCAGCGCCAATGACTTGGTTGCTGAGGCCGTTGCCCGGACCAAACACAGCCGTCAGGCGAATGTTGTTGATGGCGGGGTTGCCCAGGCCAGCGAGGGGAATTGCAAACTCGAGGCCGGTCGTCACCGCTTCTGGGTTGCCAGCGGTGCCCAGCGAGCCAGGGACGTTGTCGCCGTAGCTGGTGGGCTGATTGTTAACCCAACGCTCAACGTAGTTGGCATTGTCGCGAATGCCGTTGGGCTCAACAGCGCTGACGGAGCCAGCCACCACAGCCAAGGTCGCGGCGGACAAAAGCAGAGACTTTCCGGAACTCTTCATTGCATTCCTCCAGAAGACGAGAACATTTGACGCGCGGGGGGTGCCCAAAGTTCAGCGTGAGTATGCCACACGGCACCGCCAACGCTGCTGGACCCCCGATCGCGCAAGTCTGATCTGGGTTGAATATACACGACTTTGGTGTAAATGGAACAGTGATTTTTACACTATTTCACAGATTCATTAACGTTTGCGGACGCAGGTATCCAGTGTGGCGTGCACACCAAGGCATTTCCTTGTTTTTCGGAGAATCGGCGGCAAACAAAATGCTCAAGTGTTATGCAAACACAATCAAATTGTGTCGATGCGACACTGAGTAACATATCATTTTCCACATCCGGCAACAGATGTGCAAATTCCTGCGAAAAGTATCCTCAAGTACCCTTGACGAGACCCCCAACGTCCGTGTAAGTTGCACGTATCTGAACACGTTGCTCACACATCCGACTCGCTAAGCTCACTTGACCTGCGGCTCGTTTCGCGCAAGTCAGCTCAACGAATCGGATGTGCTCAACCGGTTTCGCGGCCGGTTGGACAAGTAGTGTGTTGATCACGCACCCCTGTGGAAGCTGAAAAAATGTTGAACCGCCCATCTCGTCGCACGCATGCATTCACCCTCATCGAATTGCTGGTGGTCATCGCAATTATTGCGCTGCTGATTGGGATTCTGATTCCGGCGTTGGGGAAGGCACGTCAAAGCGCTCGCACGACAAAGTGCTTGACGCAAGTCCGCGCTATGGGTCAGGCCTTCGCGTTCTATGCGAACGACTTCAAGGATTGGTACCCGATCATGCCGCCGGGACCTGTCAACAGCGGCAGCGGATTGTTTGTCGATGCCAAGCAAGAATCGCGCGGTGGACTTGCTGGTCTGTTCAGCCTTGAGCAGGAAGGGAACGCCGCTTTCTCGCAACAAACTGGCAATGAAAACTACACGAAGGGTTGGTACGGGGTCACTCCGCTGAACGACCAAGACCCGCTTGATGGTTACAACGTGAATACCAATGCTGGCGGTCCCGGGGGCTCAAAAGTCCCGCTCATGCGAAACTATCTGGACACTCTGAACATTTTGACATGTCCCTCGGACAAAGAAGACGTGTGGTACGGCGTCTCCCGCGCGCCAACACCAACCACAGGGGTTGGTGTCTACCCGGATGCGACAAACTTGATAACCTATCGCCGCACACCCCAGGCTCCCACGAACGAACTCCAAGTCGTCCAGACAAACATCAGTTTCGTGTACATCGTCGGGCTGTCTGCAGTTGATGCCAAGGTTGTGATGCCCGTGCCATTCTTTGGCGATGAGACCAACGGCAGCGACATTGAATTTGGTGCGTTCTACGGCGGCGGTGGCGGGAACAACACTTGGGCGGAGCGTGCCGAATCCCGCGGCCCCGGCTTCTACGGCAAGGTGGACAATCACGGCGCGGCAGGCGGCAATTTTGTCTATACCGACGGTTCAGGCCGATTCGTGACGACCAATGTTCACGAAGCGATCTTCACGGGCAACACTGCCATCAACGGCAGCAACGGCGGCAACAGCGGTCGCACTCGCACTATCGACTGAATTTCAGAACTCGATCACACGCTTACAAAACCGATGCCCCGGCATCGGTTTTTCTGTTCGTACCCCCACGCGCACTCTTCGCACCTTCGCGCGAAGTTGCTTGCAGCAATCCCACCATTCCCCCACTTTCTTGGCCGATTTCCAACACTTTCGCCTCCCACTGCGATATGCTTGCCCCCTTCACACTCGCACTCCGCGAGCGCGTGATTGCGATTGGTTGTGGGAGACTGATGCGTGGCTCAATCGGCCCAATCTGAAAAAAGTGCTGGGGCTGGCAAGCCGCCCATGCCTTGGTGGAAGCGCCTCTTCATGGCCCAGGAAGCGGGCCTGGTGTTGGTCATCGCGCTGCTGATGGCGATGCTCAGCATCTTCAGCAAGCCCATCACGCAGCGCGATTTTGAACGAGCGGATGACAACACGAAGATCACTGAAAACGCGGGCGTCTTCTCGGCGACGATCAAGAACGAGCCACGCACGTTTGCGGCTGCCGATGGATGGGAACTCAAGGGCGCCGAAGGCAATCAAAGCCTGCAACGCACGCGCAACGTCAACAAGTTTCTGAACCTGCAGAACCTCGTGCAGCTTCTGGTCAACGCGAGTTTCATCGCCATCATGGCTGTGGCGATTACGGCCGTCATTGCGATGGGCGGGATTGATCTTTCGATTGGCTCGATCTATGCGCTCGCGGCGTTGATGGTTGCGCTGGTGCTGCGATACGCATGGCCCGAGGGCGTATCGGGACTTGCGCCCAGAGTTTTCGGTTCGACAGCTGTGTGGTTTGGTGCTCTTGCCGTCGGCGCGATCTCACTCGTCGTCGCGATCGTGACGGGCACTCGCAAGCCTGGCCCCAAAGCCGCGGGTACTGAAGCCAGCAAGGCCATGGCGAAGGCGCTCGCTGCTGCTGCTATTGGCGTGCTGATCGTTGCTGGCTGGGCCATCGTTCGCGAGATGCGCGACAACTGGCGCGGCGATCAACTTGCCGATCTCAAACTCTGGGCCACGCTGCCGCTTGCGCTTGTCGTCGCACTCATCGTCGGCGGCCTGTGCGGCTTGCTCAACGGCACCATGATCGTCGGCTTGCGGGTACACCCGTTCATCATCACGCTGGGAACGATGGCGGCGTATCGCGGCCTTTGCACGCTGCCGACGAAGAGTCAGAGCGTGGCGAACATGAGCCCCAGCTTTCAGGACTTCCTGACTTTCGACGTCAACGGCGTGACGCCGGTGCCTGTGGGCATCATGCTCATCATCGCGCTCATTGGGTTTGTGGTGCTGGGTTACACCGTGCTGGGGCGGCAGGTTTACGCCATCGGCGGGAACGAAGTTGCGGCGAAATACGCCGGCATTCCTGTCGGCAAAGTGAAGATCATCGTCTACACGATCATGGGCATGATGGCCGGGCTGGCTGGTTTCCTCTACGTTGGTTACTACGGCGCGGCTGAGCCTGCTGCTGGAACCGGCTATGAACTCAGCGTCATTGCGGCTGCCGTGATTGGCGGCGCGAGTCTGAGCGGCGGTCGCGGTAGCCCGACGGGTGCGGTGCTTGGGGCAATCCTCGTGCAGCTCATCGACAACAGCTTGGTCATTCTTGATATCGACCAAAGCTATAAGCAAATCGTCATCGGTGGAGCCATCGTCGGCGCGGTTGTTCTTGATCAACTCAAGAGCAGGCTGATGCCGATGGGACGGTGATGAAGTAGAGAACAGAGAACAGAGAACAGAGAACAGAGAACAGAGAACAGAGAGCAGAAAACAGAGTTCAGTTCGTCGTTCACAGAAAGGGAATTTGAATGCATTTCAAACACACGATCGGTATGGCTGCGGCGTTGCTTTTGAGCGTCGGCATGTTCACGGGTTGCGAGAAGAAGTCGGAAGCTCCGGCACCGGCTCCTGCTCCCAAGGCCGCGGAGACCAAGCCCGCGGAGAGCAAGCCCGCCGCCGCGACCGAAGCACCCAAAGCTGCTGACGCCAAGCCCGCCGCGTCTGGGGATCGCAAGCCCAGCAAGAAGAAGTTCGTCTTCGGCGTGATTGCCAAGAGCGAAAACAACCCCGTCTTCCAAGCGGCCAAGACCGGCGCGTTTGACGCGGCCAAGGAACTGGGCGCGGAACAGGGCGTTGAGATCGAAATCAACTGGCGCACGCCCCCGACTGAAGACGCGCAGAAGCAGGCGCAGGCCATCGCCGACCTCGTGAACGTGGGCGTTGATGGCATCGCCGTCAGCGTGACGGATGCGAACGTACTCACGAGCGCGATCAACGCTGCGGTTGATAAGGGCGTGGCTGTTGTCACCTTCGACAGCGACGCTCCCGCGAGCAAACGCATGGCCACCTACGGCATGGACGATGCCGACGCAGGCAAGTTGCTCGCCGAGCAACTCGTCAAGAGCATGGGAGACAAGGGCGTTGTCGCGATTCTCGCAGGCAACCAAAACGCCACCAACCTGCAAGCCCGCGTGCGCGGCGTGCGCGAAGGCCTCGCGGCGTACAAGGGCATCACCATCAAGGAAACGTACTATCACGTTGAAACCGCCGACGCGGCGGTGCAGAAGATCAAGCAAGTGCAGACCGCGAACCCCGACGTCACCGGCTGGGCATTCGTCGGCGGCTGGCCCCTCTACACCGAGAAGGCTCTGGCGGGCGTTGCTGACAAGGGCGTGACCGTTGTGAGCTGCGACACGCTCGAACTGCCCCTCGCGTACGTCAAGCGCGGCGAAGTGAAGGCACTCGTCGGCCAAAACTACTACGGCTGGGGCTACGAAAGCGTCCGCATGCTGCTCAACAACGCGGCATATGGCGAGAAGCCCGCGCAGGTCGCCGTCCGCGCCAAGGTTGACATCGTGACCAAGGAAAACGCCGACGAATTCGGCAAGATCTGGGACAAGTGGCTGGGCCGCACGGCTGCGGAGAAGAAGTAAACGCAAAGAGCGCGTGAGTTGGTGGCGAGCAGCACGCTCGTGACAACTGCATACGTCAAACGAACAGAGAAGCTGGCGCGAGTGCGCTGGCTTCTTTGTTTTTGGGGTAGTTGTGGCCGGTGGGGGTGTGCTTTGGGTTTGGGCAGGTGGGTTGCGATGTGCGCGCAAAAAAACGCTCGCGGTTGGCGAGGGTTTTGGATTGGTTGGGGCTTTCGCTCCGCGTGCGCGTGGTGATCCTGGTCGAGGCTTGCGCCTTGATTTCTGCGGATTGCGCACCGGGTTGGCGGGCTGGGCTTGTTTCGCTTGCGCGAAACATCGCGGCGTGTTCCGCGGGGCGGCATTCGGCATTCGGGATTCGGCATTCGTGTTTTGGCACGGATGCGAATGGAATTTTGAATGCGCTTTGACCAGACCGTGTCGCTTGGCTTTGTTTGATCGCTTTGGGTTTCTCGCGGGATCACCGGGCGGGGCGGGGTGTGGCTTGGCGTTGGAATGAGGACGCACGACTTCCGGGCATTACTCCATGGCCTTTCGTCCACCGACTTTCGCGGTTGTCACACTCGTTGCCGCCGCCGCAGACGCGGGAGACGTTGGAGCGATCGCCCGACAGCGCGGCGACATTGGTAGCTTCGCAGGTGTGGAATGGATGTAAAGAGAAAAGTTTGTTGTGACCGGGAGATTGCGCGCAAAGTGGGTATATAGGGGGTGGATTTTTGTGCAAAGGTGGTAGATGCGCGCGGGGGGGGGGGGGGGGGGGGGGGGGGGGGGGCGGGGGGGCGGGGGGGGGGGGGCGGGGGGGGGGGGGCGGGGGGCACGTGAGAACGCCAACCACGGAGCGATCGGGGTGGGCGTTTGTGGGGAAAAAAAAA
>BJHL01000012.1:35818-68414 GCA_014192545.1 Phycisphaerae bacterium
GGGGGGGGGTGGGGGTGGGGGGGGGGGGGGGGGGGGGGGGCATTCGGCATTCGTGATTTGGCATTCGTGGAAGGCAGAGATGGGGTGATGCGAAGGCAGGCAGTAAGGCATGCGGAATCGAGGCATCAAGGCGAGATAGATCGGGTTTGAGGGCAAAGCCTGATGGCATGGTGATGCCACCCGCCGTTCACTCCCAGATGTACTTGGGGTCGAAGTTCACGTTGTACTTTTTCAGGAACGCGAGCACTTCAGATTGGAAGTCTGTTTTGGCGTGGTGAACGGGTTGATTGTCCAGGTATTGGCGAACGACTGGAATGTGATCGTGGCTGATAGAAAATGCGAAGTAGCCATCTTGCCACGCGAAGTGTTTGAGGTTGGGTTGTTGTTTGAGCCAAGATGATGAGCCTCGCTTGATGTTGAGCATGAGGTCGCTCAGGGCGAGAGTTTTGTTGAGACTCACTAGGAGGTGTACGTGATCGGTAACGCCGCCAGCGTGCAAGAGGGGGGAGTTGAGATCGCGGCAGATGCCGCCTTTGTACGCGAAGAGGTCCGGGAGCAGTTCGACGGGGATGGTGGGTTCGCGGTGTTTGGTTGAGTATGTAATGTGCAGCACGATGTTTGTAAGCGTGGCGGCCATGACCAACGATACGGGTTGAGTTATGGTGCGTTGATCTCGGCGAAGCCGAGTGGGTGGATAGCGACGGGTTGCCGCGACGCGGCACCCGTCGAGGACGTTGTTTATCTTGTTGCATCGCGTAGCGATGCAGCGATTGACGTTTTGAATGCGATAAAGCGATATCTGCACCGCTGCGCGGTGCGGATCGGTTTTGGCTTTGTGTCGTTGGGTGCCGCTTCGCGGCGACCCAACGCTATTGAGCTGCATGGCGTTGCCATGCGAGAGCGGGTGCGGGCATTTGGGGCGGTAGGAGGGATGTGAAGAAGAGAGTAGAGGTCGGCGGGGACCGCCGACCTACCCAGTCGCTTCATCACGCCATGTGCTTGATCACCGCATCTGCGAATTCGCTGCACTTCACCTTTTTCACTGTAGCGTCGCCTTCGGCTTTCATGAGGCGTTCGAAGTCGTAGGTGACGGTCTTTGCCGTGATGGCACCGTCCATGCCTTTGATGATGAGGTCGGCGGCGGCGGTCCAGCCCATGTAGCGGAGCATCATTTCGCCGGAGAGGATGACGGAGCCTGGGTTGACTTGGTCGAGGTTGGCGTATTTGGGGGCGGTGCCGTGGGTGGCTTCGAAGATGGCGTGGCCTGTGGTGTAGTTGATGTTGGCGCCCGGGGCGATGCCGATGCCGCCGACTTGGGCGGCGAGGGCGTCGGAGAGGTAGTCGCCGTTGAGGTTCATGGTGGCGACGACGTCGAAGTCTTTGGTGCGGGTCAAGACTTGTTGGAGGGTGATGTCGGCGATGGAGTCCTTGATCATGAGTTTGGACTTCCACTTGCCTTTGCCTGTCGAGTCGGAGCCGTGTGAGGCGCCGATGGCGGCGAGGACGGATTCGACTTCTTTGATGAGCTTGGACTTTTGGTCGGGGGTCATCGAGTCGAACCCGGGTTCGATGGCGCGGGCGTTGTCTTCACTGGAGATGGCGGGGTTGGTTTCTTTGTTGCCCAGGATCCAGGATTCGCGTTCGGTGACGACGTCGTTGCGGAACTCGCGCGTGGCGAGGGCGTAGCCCCAATCTTTGAAGGCACCTTCGGTGAACTTCATGATGTTGCCCTTGTGGACGAGGGTGAGGCTGCGGCGTTTTTCGCGCAGGGCGTATTCGATTGCGCTGCGGATGAGGCGCTCGGTGCCGTCTTTGCTGATGGGCTTGATGCCGAAGCCGGAGGAGTTGGGGAAGCGGATTTTGGCGGCTTCTTTGGGGAAGGCTTCTTGGATGAGCGCGAGGAACTTGGCGGCTTCGGGGGTTCCTTGTTTGAATTCGATGCCGGCGTAGATGTCTTCGCAGTTTTCGCGGAAGATCACCATGTCGCAGTCTTGGGGGCGCTTGACGGGGCTGGGGACGCCTTTGAACCAGCGGACGGGGCGGAGGCAGACGTAGAGATCGAGGATTTGGCGGAGGGCGACGTTGAGGCTGCGGATGCCGCCGCCGGTGGGGGTGGTGAGGGGGCCTTTGATGCCGACGAGGTAGTTGCGGAAGGCGTCGAGAGTTTCGTCGGGGAGCCAGTTGCCGGTTTTGTTGAAGGCTTTTTCGCCGGCGAGGACTTCGTGCCAGTGGATTTTCTTTTGGCCGTTGGAGGATTTGGCGACGGCGGCGTCGATGACGCGGACGGAGGCACGCCAGATGTCGGCGCCGGTGCCGTCGCCTTCGATGAAGGGGATGATGGGGTCGCTCGGGACGGAGAGGCCGGCGGGGGACATGGTGATTTTGCTGGGCATGGGGGGTCCAAGAAAACGGGAAGATAGCAAAGCGAAAAGCGGCAAATAAAGGCAGGGTGCTATACGAATTGCGAGGGTACGCGCGGGAAAGGGAGGGGGAAAGTCAGATGCCGGTGGGGTTAGGGCAAATTCAGATCGCGTTCATGTGGGGCTGATTTGTGGGATGCATGGACGTTGGTCGCTGGTGTTGGTGTCGGTAGAGATTTGCAGTCGTGACGTGGTAGCGGCGAGACGGTGCCGTTGCTTGCGCGAACGCGCGAGGCTGTTGTGAGCAAGGTTGGTGGAGATTGGTTGCGAGCGTGGCGAGTGAGGAGTCATGCGAGAGCGATTTTTCGCTACTCGGGATAACCCGACTTGACCCATGGCGTTTGAATGTTGTGGCGGTGGAGGAGGGCGGTCAATTGGCCGGTGTGGTGTTGGAGGTGGCGGAGGTTGTAGAGGTGGAGTTGCGTGCGGCAGAAGGGGAGGCGTGGGAAGCCGGATGGGCCTGTGAGGGTGGCGGCGGTTTCGGCGGCGAGGGAGTTGCGGGCGGTGGTGAGGCAGAAGTCGAGGTATGCGAGCAGTTCTGGCTGCGAGAAGTTGCGGCTGGGGTATTCGCTGTTAATGTCGGCGAAGCCGGCGGGGTGGAATGTGGGGTGGGGTTGCCAGGCTTCTTGCGTGGTGGCGAGATAGCCGTCGGTGCAGTAGAGGACGTGATAGGCAACGAGCCAGAAGGGGTACTTGGCGATTGGTGCGTCCCAGAGTTCGGCGGGGCAAGCACGCATGCAGTTGCGGAGCATGGCGAAGGCGGCTTCGAACTGGCTGAGGAGGGCGTGGGCGAGGGGGTCTTTGGGTGGGGGCATGGGGGAGTGTTGGCGCGAAGCGGAGAGAACGGCTCGGTCGGTAAGTGACATCAGTTGGTAACGAGCTGAATGGGCTGGGCGGGGCCTGGGAATTTGGGTTGAGTTTTGAAGATGGTGGTGTCGAGGATGGCTTGGACGCGGGCGATGGATTCTCGCACGCGGACTTTTGTTGCGGCGATGCCAGCGGGGTCTTGGGCGATGTAGCCGGAGGCGTCGATGCCTGCGGAGCGGGCGAGATAGATAGCGCGTTCACAGTGGAAGGGCTGCGAGATGATGATGATGCGCGATTGGCCGAAAACGTCGCGGGCGCGGAGGACGGAATCGAGCGTGCGGAAGCCGGCGTAGTCGAGAGTGATGGCGGAAGCGGGGACACCACGCGCGAGGAGGGCGTCGCGCATCGCGGTGGGTTCGTCGTAGGTGGTGGTGTGGTTGTCGCCACTGAGGAGGAGGTGTTTGATGCGGCCTGATGCGAAGAGTGATGCGGCGGCGTCAATGCGGTAGGTGAAGAAGAGATTGCGGCGACCGTTTGGGAGGGTTGGGCTGGTGCCCAGCACGAGGGCTACGTCGTGGTGCGGCGGGAGATTGTCGGCGTGGAAGAGATGAGGGGCGGCGACGCGGTGGATGTAGCGGTCGGCTGCGAGTGGGATGAGAAGCGCAGAGGCGAGAAGGAGCGCGAGCGTGATGAGCAGGCGACGACGGTGGAGGCGGAGTTTGTGGAAGAGGCGAAGCACTAGGTGGAGTGAATCGGCTGGTGGGTGGGTCGGAACTGAGCAATTGGCGGGAGGGCGATGGGGTTGACGCGAGGATTTGGTGATTCGGCACCGACCGCTCAGAGCAGCGGTCGGTGGCACGAAATGAAAAAACTCCAACCTTGCGGTTGGAGTTTTTTTTGAATTGTCATTCAGTTGTTGGTTCGCGATCCGGACCTTCGCAGAGCATCAGGTCCAGCAACTGGATTACCAGCCGCCGCGACCGCCTGAGCCGCCGCGGCCACCGCCGCCGCCGCCACCACCGAAGCCGCCGCGGCCACCGCCGCCGCCGCCGCCGAAGCCACCACGACCGCCGCCGCCGCCGCCCGCTTCACGGGGCTTGGCTTCGTTGACGGTGAGGTCGCGACCATCAACGTTCTTGCCGTTGAGGGCAGCCATGGCTGCGCTGGCTTCGCTGTCGTTGCGCATTTCGACGAAACCGAAGCCGCGGGGGCGGCCGGTGTCGCGATCCATGACGAGGGATGCCGAAGCAACTTCGCCGAATGGGGCGAAGAGGGCTTGGAGTTGTGACTCAGTGGTTTGGAAAGAGAGGTTGCCGACGTACATTTTCATGGCCAGAATCCGAAAGCCCGGGAGGACAGTAAAGAACCGGTGCTCGAACTCGGGCAAGGCGAAGCGTCGGTGCCTTTGAGCGCGCTTCGTATCGTACGGAGTGGCTGGTCAGACGATGGCAGTATAGGCAGGTGGGGCGGGGTGGACGGGGAATTCGTCGGAATGGTTGAAGTTGGGCGAGCGCGAGTTAGAGGCGCACGGGGCGCAGCAGGAAGCGGCCTGAGACGGCGACTGGGGTGTCGTTTGCGTCGAGTGCTTGGCGCTGGGGGTCGAGGAGCAGGGCCTGGGCTTTGAATTCGAATTGGCCTTCATCGAGTTGCTTGTGCAGATCGACTTCGATGCGGAGGCTGCTGCCCGGGGCGACGAAGTTGCCGTATTTGAGGGCGCGAACTTGGCCGAGGACGAGGCGGTCGTCGGCGGCGTGCTGGGTGGTGGCGAGGTGGCGGGCGGCGTGGACGAGGCACTCGAGCATCATGACGCCTGGCAGGACGGGGAAGGTGGGGAAATGGTCTTGAAGATACTCCTCGGCGTTGGTCACGTGCTTCAGCGTGACGATGCGCGTGGGGGAGAGGGAGAGGATGCGGTCGAGGAGGGAGAAGTGCATGGGGAAGTGACGAAGTGACGAAGTGGGGTGAAGGGGTGAAGAGGTGAGGGGGTGAGGAGGTGAGGAGGTGAAGGGGATGAAGGAAACCAAGTTGTTACTTGGCTTCGAGTTCGCGTTGCATGGTTTGGAGTTGGGCGGCGAGTTCGGGGCTGCGCAGTTCGGTGGCGAGGGTGGCGAGATTTGTTATGGCGGATTTGTCGCCGATTTCTACGAGGGCGCGGGCGGCGGCCATGCGGGGGCGGTTTTCGCGGCCTTGCAGGGCGGCGAGGAGGGCGTCTTTTGCGCGCGTTGGGTTTTGCGATGCGAGTTTGGCGAGTGAGCTGATCGCTTCAGCGCGGGTGCGGCTGAGGTAGCCTTCGCGCGTGTAGGGAATGACAGCTTCGATTGCGCCTTGGGGCTGGGCGATGGCGAGGGCGGCGAGGGCTCCTTGGCGGATGATGTCGTGCTGGCTGCTGGTTTGGAGGGCGTTGAGGAAGATGGGAGTCGCTTCGTTGACGCGCATGGTGGCGAGGGCCTTCATGCTCTCGGCGCGGACGCGTTGGCTTTGATCGGTCGCGGCGCGTTGCAGCAGGATGGTGGTTGCGAAGTCGCGGAGTGATTGGTCGCTGATGTTTTCGCTGCGAGTGACGAGTGCCGCGAGGGATTGGCTGATTTGCTGGCGGATTTCCCATGCCTCGCGCGAGGTGGTGACGAGCGAGCGGATGTCGTTCTTGGCGTTGCGGCCTTCGAGGCTTTTGATGGCTGCGGTGCGGACGAACATGGGCTGCGACGCATCGAGGGCGAGATTGCGCAAGGCTTGATTCGCGGTTGCGTCGGCGACAGCGTCGGTTGTTGCAAGCGGCGCGAGAGCGCGGGCGGCGAAGACGCGGGCGATGGATGTCGGCGCGTTTTCGAGTTGCTTGGTCCACTGCTCGGGGCTTTGTTCGATGGTGAACTTGCCTAGCACTTGTGCGCGGCTGTTGACGCTGACGAAGGCGGGCGGGCCTTCGAGGTCAACTTCGAAGACTTGGCGCGCGTTGGTGATTTCGGGGTCGATGATGACGTCAGGGCCGGCGGTGTTCTTGATGAAGACGGGGAACGTGAAGGCGAAGGCGGGGTTGTCGCCATCGATAGCCTGCATTTGCTGCACGACGAAGCGAAGCTTGTTGCGGTCGGGGAAGTAGGTGAACTTGACGTTGATTTCGGGCAGGCCTGGGCGAGCGGTCCATTGCTCGAAGAACTGTTCGAGCGAGAGGCCTGAGACATCTTCGAGAACGCGGCGGAACTCGCTGGTTTCAACGGTCGTGAACTTGCTGCGCTCGACGTAGGCTTGCATGCACTGCCAGAAGAGCTCTTCGCCCATGCGTTCGCGGAGCATGTGGAGCGTCATCGCGCCTTTGGGATAGGGGTTGGCGCTTCTGCGGAATGTCTCCCACGGGTGCGCGTAGACCTTGCTGGCCATGCCGGGCTCGCTGGGAGCGCGGCCGTTGTCGCTGGAGAGGACGCGGTCAAAGTCATTGAGGACTTCGCGCTGGTAGCCGGCTTCGCCGTCGCGTTGTTCGAACCAAATGGCTTCCATGTATGTGGCGAAGCCTTCGTTGAGCCAGATGTGTTCCCACGTGTTGCAGGTGATGAGATCGCCGAACCATTGGTGAGCGAGTTCGTGGGCGATGAGGCCATCGAGGTCGTTGTCGAGGTCGCCTTGCTCGCTGAAGACAGCGGTGTCGTACATCGTGGTGGCGGAAGTATTTTCCATGCCGCCTGCTTCGAAGTTCCAGGCGACGAGCTGGGCGTAGCGATCCCAGGGGTAGGGTTCGTCGAGCTTGCTGGCGAAGAGGTCGATCATCGGGCCGGTGTTGGCGTAGGTGCGGGCGACGTCGTTTGCGCGGCCTGGGGGGACGTAGACGGGCAGGGGGAGCGTGGACTTGTTTTTGTCTTTTGATTTCGTTGCGAGCGATGAGAGGTCCACGACATCGAACTTGCCGACGATGAGCGAGACGAGATAGGCGACGTGTTCTTTGTCTTGCAGCCAGTGGAAGCGGTCGTAGGGTTGCAGGCGTGGGCCGGTTGCTGCGGGGATGCGGCGGATGACGCGTTCTTGCGAGAGTTGCTTGCCGTTTGCGCTGACGAGGTAGCCTGCGGGGACGGTGGCGATGATTTCGGTGGTCATGCGCTCGTTGGGGAAGTCGTGCGCGGGGAACCAGTAGCTGTTGGATTGGGGCTGGCCTTGGGTGTGCAGCTGCGCGGCGCGGCCTGGCCAAGCGGGGCTTTCGGGCGTCCAGATGAGGCCTCGCGGGGGATCGTTGAGCGTGTACGTGGTGATGAGCTGGGCGGTTTGGTCTTGGGGTAGCGGCGGGTCGAAGGTGACGGTGAGTTTGTTGTCGTTGTAGGTGAAGGTGGCTTTGGTGTTGGCTGCGGAGACGGAGTTGATAGTCATCGCTTTGGCGTCGAGCGTGAGCGAGGACATTTCGGCGAAGGGGGTGAGGCGAAGGGTTTGGGTGCCGGTCAGCGTGGGCTTGTTCATGTCGGGGATGAACAGATCCAGCTTCATGTGTTGGATGTCGGCGATACGCGTGGGGGCGAAATTGCGGGTGTCTTCGCCGGTTGCTTCGCTAAAGCCTGCGGCAGTTAGATTGCTCACGGCTTCGAGCTTGGCGTGCTCGCAGGAGTAGTCAGAGCCGTCGCCATCGGCGCGTGCGATGGTGGGCAGACACGCCTGGGAAGCGAGGGCGAGGCCGGCGAGAACGCGAAGTGTGGTGGGTGTGCGCATAGATATTAGATTGGAAAGGGGCAAGGGTAGGGGCGTGGGCGGGGTGGGGACGTGAGGGTGGTTCGTGGGTGGGCGATGTGATGAAAGTGTGTTTTGCAGATTGGCTTGCCTTGGAGCCGAGAAATCGGCTAGACTTGCGCGTTAGCGCGGGTGTCGCTCTCGGTGGAATCGCCGATTGGGCGGGCTTTGCGTCAGGGATGACGATTCTTTCCACGGCAGGAGGCCATGGCCATGCTCACGATCCGTTCACTTGTTGCTGCTGTTGCTTTTGTTGCGTCGTCGGGTGTTGCGCTCGCGCAAGCCAAGGCGGTGAGTCCGTACTACGCGGTGGTCACGCAGAACGGGACCAATCTTCGCGCGGGCGGAAGCGAGCGGTTCTATTCGGTGCTTGCGCTCACACAAGGGCAAGTGGTGGTGGTTGATGGTGAAGGCGATGGATGGAACCGCGTGGTGTATCCGCCCAGCCTAGCGGCGTTTATTCGCGCGGAAGATGCGGCGCTTGAAGGAACGACGGTGAAGCTGACCAAGGAAAGCCGGCTGCGTGCGGCGAGCTCGCTGCAAGGCTGGTCGGGGTCGTGGCAGCCTTTGCTTGAGACTGCGGCGACGACGGGAACTGCGCTGACGCTGATTGAGCCGGTGAAGGAAGGCGAAGTTGTGGTTGGGTTCAAGGTGCAGGCACCGGCGGAGGCGCGCGGGTTTGTTGCGGCTTCGCGGTTGCGGCGCGCGACGCAGGCGGAAGTCGATGGGGCAAAGAGCAAGGGACAGACGCTGCCTGAGTTGCCCAATGTGACGATTACAACTGGGGCGGCGGGTGATGCGGCGGGGAAAGTCAAGGGTGTTGATCCGTTTGCGGCGCAGGAGGAAGCGGGCAGGCAGCAAGCCAATGCGACGGGCTCGACGACTGGGACCAGCGTGGTTGATATCAGCGCGACCGGTGAGATGAACGCAGCGCAAGTGACGCAAACGACGCCGGGCACGCAGACCAACGTGCAGCCGTTTGTTGCGACGGCGAAAGAGAATTTGATTGGCGAAGACCTTGAGCCGATTTTTCACAAGGTGTGGGCGCAGCCGGTGATGTCGAGCGAGATTGATGAACTGGTGAGCCAGTATCAAGCGGCGATTGATCGGATTGGTGATACCAACGCGCGGCGCAAGGCCGGGCTTGAGCAGCGGCTGAATGCACTCAAGATTCGGCAGGAGTTCCGCGAAACGATGCGTCGGCAGGAAGCTGAACTGGCTGCGCTGAACTCGCAGAAGACTGAACTGCAGACGGCACTTGATACATGGGCGGCTTCACGTGTTTACACGATTGTCGGGGTGTTGCAGCCCAGCACGGTGTATGACGGCACGCGGCTGCCTCAGATGTATCGCGTGGTGAGCGTGGGCGGCACATCACCTCGCACGCTTGGATATGTTCGTAAGAGCAGCGAGCTTGATTTGGACAGGTACATTGGCAGCGTGGTGGGTGTGATTGGTGATGCGGAACTTGATCGCTCGCTGATGCTGAACTTGATTACGCCGGTGCGGGTTGATCCGCTGCGGAGCGCGGACAAGCTGGGCATTGTGCCGGGCATGCCGACGGCGGACTCGGGCGTGAAGCCGGAGATTGCGCAGCCGACGACGCAGCCGACGACACAGCCGACAAATCCGGCGAGTGGTGTGCCGCAGCAGCCGGAGACGACGCCTGGGACGGGTGACCCGACGGGCGAGAAGTGAACGATATGAAATGAGTGAATGAAGCCGACGCGATGAGCGTCGGTTTTTTCTTTTGGGTTGTGCGTGCTGCTTGGAGTGGTTTAGCGAAATCGTTTTGGTTACGCGTTGTGCATGACGCTTTGCGTGTTGATGGCGAGTAGCGAGGGCGATGTGTCGCGCGCGAGGGCGCTGGCGAGCGTGGAGCCTTCGACGGCGACGAGGCCCGCGAGTGCGTCTCCCGGCGTGAAGGCGAACGCGAACGGATTTGCGCCGATGCCTTGCGCGCCGTTGGTGGTGGCCATCGCGAGGAGCGTGCGCGGCTCGGTGGCGTCTCGCGTGTAGAGGAAACGCATTTCGTCCCACGTGCTGATGCGGCCTTGGGGCGTGCTGTTGCTGGCGGGAAGATTGATGACGGAGTCGGTGCCTAGGCAGACGTTGATGCCGCGTGCGAGCATGTCGCGGTAGCGGTGGGGGCCAAAGTAAGTGTGATTGTGGAAGTAATCGCTGCTGCGCGGCGAGTAAACGATGCTGATGCGATGCTTTTTGAGAATCGTAAGGCCGGCGTCGTCGCAGTCGTTCACGTGCGCGGCGAGGATTGGGACTTGAGCGTGCAGAGCGCGATCGAAGATGGGCTTCATGTGCGCGATGGGTGTTGCGCGGTGGCCCACGGTCGCGGCGGCGGCGTCGTTCCACATGCCGAGTTTGACGAGCAGATCGCGGAAGGGGCCTTGGCCATTGGCGATGAACTCGCGCTCTTCGGGATTTTCGCCGAGGTGTGTGCAGATGCGTGCGCCGTGATGGCGAGCGATGCGCAGGGCGTGTTCGTAGGCGTTAAGCGAAACGGTGTAGGTTGCGTGAGGCGAGATGCCGATGCGGACGCGTTCGTAATGATGCGTGGCTGCTTCGCCCATCAGCGTTGCGAGCGCGGCGCAGTTGGCGAGTTCGCTGGTGCCGATGCCGAAGAACTCGATGTAGGAATGGCCGTGGAGGGGTGAAGCGGCGAGTGCGTCGGCGGGGGCGAGTGTGGGCTGGCCTGCGGCGACGCCTGCGATGTCGGCGACGGCGACGACGCCACCTTGCAGGCTGAGCTGCGCGCCGCGAGCGACGCTGGCGGCGATGTCGTGCGGGTCGGCGAGGCGCTGGGAGAGGACTTGTTTGACGAAGGAGAGAAAGCCGGCGGATTTGTCGAAGGGGAGTGCGCCGATGTGGGTGAGATCGAGGTGCGTGTGGGCGTTGATGAGGCCTGGGATGAGGGTGCTGCCGGTGCGGTTGATGCGTTGGATTTGTTGGTTGGTAGTGAGGGCGTCGATGTCGGCGGTGAGTCCGGCGGCGATGAGGCGGAGGTCGGCGGATTGGGCGGGGTGATTTGGGAGCGGTTTTGCGTCGGCGGCATCGAGGAGGAGGGAGACGCCGCCCGAGAGTTCGCGGTGGGCATCGGCGAAGCTGTCGGCGTCGACGCGGAGGAGGGGCATGGGCGAAGGTAGGGGGGTGTAGGGGGATCGTGGGGCGTGTGGCGGACGTAAGCAACAGGCTATGCACAGCGCAAAATTCGCCGAGGGCGTGCAACTTTTGTCGGCGGCGCGGTAGACTGGCTACGCTAGCTGTGCAGTCGCTTGATAGGTGGTTGCAACGCGGGTGGAAACCGCAGGGTAAGTCCAAGGAAGGCGTCGGCTGGTAAGCCGATCAACGCAAATGGAGTGCGTGTCATGATGAAACTGATGAATGTATTGAAAATGGGAATGGTTACGCGTCGCGTGGTGGCGCTCGCGGGTTGTGTTGTTGCTGCGACGAGCATGACGGGGTGCTTGAGCCAAGGTCAGTATGACCGGCTGCGCGAAGCGTACACGAGCTGCCAGGCGCGTAACTCGGAGCTGACGCGCGAGCGTGATGAAGCTCGCGTTGCGTTGACGCAACTGCAGAGCAACATGGGTCAGGGTGAAGGCACGCTGGCGACGTTGTCGAAGCAGAACGCGGACCTGCGTAGCCAGCTTGATAAGGCGATGGCTGATTACGCGGGCATGCAGGGCAAGATTGCGGGTTTGTCGTTTGGGCCGCTTGATGCGACGACCACGCGCGAACTGCAAGGGCTTGAGCAACAGTTTCCTGATTTGATCAAGTTCGATGCGGCGCGCGGCATGCTGCGGGTGTCGAGCGATTTGACGTTTGACAGCGGCAGCGCGGCAGTGAAGGAGAAGGCCAAGCAGGCACTGAGCGCACTGTCGCAGATTTTGAGCAGCGGCAGCGCGACGCAGTATGAGATTGTGGTTGAAGGCCACACGGATAGTCAGCGGATTGCGAATCCGGGCACGCTCAAGAATCACCCGTCGAATCGGCACCTCTCGACCAACCGCGCGAATGCGGTGATTGATGAGTTGGCGAAGATGGGTGTGCCGCAGACGCGATTGATGGCGGCAGGCTGGGGCGAGTTCCGTCCGAGCATTCCGAACAACGCGAATGGGAACACGCCTGGCAATCGGCGGGTTGAGATTTATCTTGCGAAGCTGCCTGATGCGGCGAGCGGGATGGATGGGAAGTAACGATCGCGTTTGGTGAGAAATTGAAAACGTCCGAGCGGAGTGCTCGGGCGTTTTTTATTTGCCGTGATGGGGTGTGCGAGTGGGTGAAGAGGTGAAGAGGTGAAGGGGTGAGAAGATTTTTAGTTGGTTGGTGCGAGGGTTTCGGTGGGTTCTTCCACTTCGACTTCGCCTAGGGATGTGCCGCCTGTGGTGAGGTCGAAGAGGCGCGGGCGCAGGCTGGCCATGAGGGTGAGGTTGGGATCAACTTGCAGCGTGGTGGGGCGCTGCGAAAGGGCGATGACTTGTGAGAATTCGCGTGTGGTGGTGTTGATGGTCAGCGTGCGTGTGGAGCCGTCGGCGAAGGTGGCGATGACGGGGATGCTCAGCGCATAGGCGGGGTTGAAGCGGTCGATGAGCTGGGTTTGTGTGGCTTTGAGTGTCAGCAAGTTCGAACCTGCGTCGAAGGATTGCTCCAGTTGTAAGCGCGGGATGCCCGGGCGCAGGAGCCATTGCTCGAAGAAGCGTTCGAGGCTTTGGCCCGTTGCGGCTTCGAGGGCGAAGCGGAAGTCGTCGGTTTCGACGGCGCGGTTGCGATTGGCTTTGAGATATTTGCGTGTGGCGTTATCGAATGCTTCGCGGCCCAGTTGTTCGCGGAGCATGTGGAGGACGAGCGAGCCTTTGCCGTAGGGGTTGTCTTTCTTCTCAAAGGTGTCGTCGGGGTTGCTGTAGCGTTTGGAGACGATGGCCGGGGTTTGCGGCGCGGTGAGGGCGTCGCGCGTGATCATGCTGCGCAACGTGTCGGCGATGGAGGCGCGATATGCATCTTCGCCTTGGGTGTGCTGCACCCAGAGTGATTCCATGAACGTGGCCCAGCCTTCGTTGAGCCACAAATGATCCCAGTGGCGACACGTGACGAGGTTGCCGATCCACTGGTGGGCCATTTCGTGAACGATCAGTTCGTCGGCAGCGCCGGGTTCGCCTCTGAGCGAGCGCATCGTGAGAAGCGTCGCGCCGGTATTTTCCATCCCGCCCCAAACGAAGCCTGGTGTGAGAGCTTGTGCGTACAGGGGCCAGGGGTAGGGTTCATCGAAGTAGTTCTCGAGGAAGGCCATGATGTCGGGCGTTTTGGCGTACATCGCGGCGGCTTGGTCTTCGAGGCCTTGAGGGGCGTAGAGAGGCATCGAGATGCCGGGACGCGCGGTGGAGTCGCCGCCGAGTTCGACGATGGCGAATTTGCCGATGGCGAGGGTGACGAGATAGGGGGCGTGTTCGTTGTCCAAGGCCCAGTGCCAGCGGGTGCGCGGTTGCTGCGTGCTGCCGGGTGTTGCGGGCGTGGTGCTGAGCAGGCGGCCGTTGCTGAGGACCTGGTAACCAGAGTCGACGGTGGTGATGACTTCGCTGGTGATGCGATCGGCGGGGCTGTCGAAGAGTGGGAACCAGCGACTGTTGAGTTCGGCTTGGCCTTGGGCGTGAATGAAGGGCGAGCGGCGGGACTCAAGTTCGGCTTCGGGGTCGCCGGCTTTGAAGGTCAGGCCTTCGCCTTCGTTTTTGTCGTAGGCGAGGTTGTACTTGATGGCGATAACGACGGGCGAACGCGGCGGCAGCATGTCGCTGAGGTTCAGCGTGAGTTTGCCAGCGGCGGTTTTCCAGGTGACGGGCAAGCCGTTGACGCTGGCGGCGAGGGGTTCGAGGGGTTGCGGGCCCGATGCGTCCAGGACGATGCGCGAGATGGGAAGGCCAGTGACGTCGCCGCGGAGGGTGGTGAGGCCGGTGAGGACGGGGATGGTGACATCGGGGATGTCGATCTCGATGGTGGCGTGGGTGTAGTCGATGGGCATGGGCTTGCGCCAGACCTGGGTGGATTGGCCCGTGGTGGGGTCAAATCGTGGGTCGGGGCGTGGGTCGGCGGCCGTCTGCGCGAGGGCGGTGGAGCAGGCGAAGAGGGCGGTGAGTAGGTGGAGAGGTGAGAGGTACATGGGTAGGGTGGTGTGTGGTTGACACATGGGGGTGCGGAGATGCCAAAGACGTGGCGTGTGGTTTTGGGAGCAGGAGCATAACAGGGTGGGGCCGTGGCGCGGGTTTGGCCGGTGGAAGAAAGCGCGGGAAGGGTCGGAAACCGCGCGTGAGCGAAGAAGTGTTGGAAACTTGATGAAACTTTTGCGATCAGTTCGGGTTGCGCTTCGCCTTTTGTGCGCGTTGTGGTACGATGCGGTATGCCCTCTGCGCTTGATCCTTCCCAGGCGTCGCAGCGTTCCCATTCGAGTGTTATCCCACCGACCCAGCCGGTTTCGCTTAGCAGCGAAGCGGTCTACGGCGTGGTGGAGGTAGTGCGCGCCGATGGTTTGGATGCTGCGGCCATGGCCGGCCCCGCAAAAGGAACTGCACCGGCGGGCGGATTGCCGCCTGAGTTGTTTCGTGGGCACAGGCCCCAAGACCTCGCGAGCATTAGCGGCGGCGCGAGTGAGAGCGAATTTTTCAGCCCCACGCCAGCGGGGTATGTTCGTGGGCGGCACAAGTATGTCATCGTGCTGGGGACGGTGATGAGCGGGCTGGGCAAAGGGATTTTCAGCAGCAGCCTGGCGAAGATGATGAAGGACAAGGGGCTGGTGGTCGCGCCCATCAAGATGGAAGGCTATCTGAACATGGATTCAGGCACGCTGAATCCGTATCGCCATGGCGAAGTGTTTGTGCTCGATGACGGCACTGAGTGCGACATGGACCTTGGCACGTACGAGCGGCTGCTGGATCAAAATTTGTCGCGGTATAACTTCACGACCAGCGGGCAGATTTTCAGTGAGATTCTGCGGCGCGAGCGGCAAGGGCAGTACTTGGGCCGAGACGTGCAGATGATTCCGCACGTGACGGGCGAAGTGAAGCGCAAGCTGCGAGAACTGGCGATGCGGGGCGATGGGCAGAAGCCGGCCGACGTGGTGTTTGTTGAAGTCGGCGGCACGGTTGGTGATTACGAGAACGGCTTTTACATCGAAGCGATGCGTGAGCTGGCGTTTGAAGAGGGTGCTGGCAATGTTTGCTTCGTTGCCCTCACGTACATCATCGAGCCGCCTGCGCTGGGCGAGCAGAAGAGCAAGGCTGCGCAGCTTGGCATCAAGCGATTGATGGAAGCGGGCATTCAGCCACACATTATCGCGTGTCGCGCGAGCAATGAAGTGGGCGAGAAGATTCGCGAGAAGATCGCGATGTTCAGCAACGTGCCGATGCGGCGTGTTTTCTCAATGCATGATCGCACGAGCATTTATTCGATTCCCGAAGACATGCGCAGCGAGGGGCTTGATCGTGAGATCATGAGCCATCTTGGCATTCACGACCGCGTGGATGCGCGGAGCGAAGACGTGCAGCGCGAAAAGTGGCTGCAATTCGCCAAGCGATTGTCGATGGACAAGCCGCGTGAGATGAAGGTTGCAATCGCGGGCAAGTATGCTGAGCTGCGCGATGCGTACGCGAGCATCGACAAGGCACTCGAGCATTGCTCGGCGAGCCTGGGCGTTGAGATTCAACGTGAGTGGATTGAGACAACTGAGATTACCGACAACAACTCGGCTGAGTTTCTGGGCAACATGGACGCGATCATTGTTCCTGGCGGCTTTGGCACGCGGGGCGTTGAGGGCAAGATCGCGTGCGTGCGATACGCGCGCGAGAAGATGATTCCGTATCTGGGCATTTGTCTTGGCTTCCAGGTCGCCGTCATCGAGTTTGCCCGCAATGTGCTGGGCATCAAGGACGCAACCAGCACCGAGTTCAATCCCGGGGCCGCGAATCCGCTGATCAGCGAGCTGCCTGAGCAGAAACGCATCGAAGGCCTTGGCGGCACGATGCGGCTGGGCGCGCAAGATGTCGCCATCACGCCCGCCACGCTGGCGTCGTTCCTGTTTAGCAACGCAACGACCATCCGCGAACGATTCCGCCACCGCTACGAAGTCGAGCCCGCGTATATCGAGCAGCTTGAAGCCGCGGGCATGATCTTCAGCGGCCGCCACCCCTCGCGGCCCATCATGCAATTCCTTGAGCTTCCGCGCACGTTGCCCGCCGCCAGCGGCGCAGGCGTGCGCGAACTTGCAGGCACCGCCGCCGCTGGCCTGACCAAGCCCGGCATCACGCATCCGTACTTTGTCGGCGCGCAGTTCCACCCCGAGCTTACCAGCCGCCCCTTGCGTCCCCAGCCAATGTTCATGGGCTTGATCGCCGCCGCGATTGCGAAGAAGTACCCAACGATTGACGCACGCGACCCGTGGGCGAGCGAGATCAAGCGATGGACGATGCCGGTGAAGCGAGCGGCTGAGGTTGTGGGTGTGTGACACGTGCGACCGTTCTACCGGTCTCCGAACGAGAGCCTTCGCTTAGCGAGAAAGAGTCTACTACTTCTTACGCATATCCCAGCCGATCAAGGTCATCTTCGTCGAGTCCAAACTGGTGGCCGATCTCATGCAAGAGCGTGATGCGGATTTGCTCGCGAATGGCGTCGATGCCGCCCGGGCCCGTGGAGTCATCAGCGTCGCGCGGGCTTTCGCGACCAGTGGTCACTAGCCACCCGCCAGCTTCTGCGACGATTCCTTCGCGATAGAGCATTATCTCGGCTGGCAACTCGCCGCTCGCTTCGACGGTTTGTTCGGTGAACGCGAAGCCCGAGTGCAACCCGCAAAGTTCGTCGGCGTCGTCTCGCGTCATGCCGAAGCTTTCGAGAACTTCGTCGCTGGGTTCGTCTTCGACGATGACGGGGACCTCATCGAGCAGTGTGCGCAGCTGCGCGGGCAGGGCCGCGATCTGTTCTTCGACGAGGGCATCAAACTCATCACGTTGCCGAGGAGACATGCTTGAAACGTAGTGCGGCAAACGGCAGGTCACTGTGTGCAGTGTGGCCGTTGCGACGCGAGTGCTTCCACGCGTTCATGGGCCATTGAGCAACTTGTGCATCGTCAGTGGTGGCTCTTCCAGCACGGGTCGCAGGCGGATGCAGTCAATCGCTACGCCGACCAGACCGAGGGTGAATAGCGTGCTGCCCACAAGGATGATGAGCCGGCCTACTTGGCGGAGTTGCTCTTCGATAGGCCCGGCGGTGCTGCTGCTGGCGAGCAGGACGATGTCACCTGAAACGATGATGGCAAGCACGCCCAGCATCGCGGCCATGGTTTGACGATCAACTCGCCCTGTGCGCATGAGGTACGAACGAGCGGCGAGCGTGCGAGCGGCAGGTCGCAAGCATAGAAGAATGCCAGCGAGCGTGATGCTGATTGAGATGCGGAGCAGTGTGCGCGTCGCAGGAGCGGCGTGGTCAAACGCGTACGGAAACGCGAAGGCCCAGTCGTGGACGATGAGAGTGCGGTAGAGGATCGCGACCAGCGGAACATAGAGCAGAGCACCGGCCAGAGCCATGAGGGCTTCTTGCTTTGGAATGCCTTCGTGTGGTTTGAGCAGCGACCATGCGCCCAAACCAGAAATCGCGGCAAAGACAACGGCGGAAATCGAGAAGCCCGCAGGTGATACTCCGAGCGAGACGCTGGAGAGTTCGGTGAGGCGTGCGCCCCAAACACAGAGGGCGCTCAGAAGCGCAGCAACGCTCCAGATGACCATGCCCCACGCAGTGCGTTTGGGGTGATAAAGCTGTTTGAGCTCCGAGGCATTGGGATCAACAACGCTCAGCAGCGTGGCGCGGACGGGCGTTGCACACTCGGGGCAGATCGCGACGACGCTGAGGCCTTTCAGGTCGTATCCGCAGCGAGCGCAGGGGAGCGAACCGCCCAACTCGCGGCCCAATGCAGTGGGCCGCGGGGACTTGAGGGGAAACGGCGAGTTGTCTTCAGCCGGCGCTGGTGGCGTGGGCGGCTGGGACATGCGTTCAAACTCCAGCCCTGTGCGAACGGCGGCACAAGGACGACAACCTCCTGAGATCTTCCGCGTGAAGATAAAGCACAGCATACCAGCTTTTGGCAAAACCTCCAACCCTATTGGAACCGAAAGGAGCAAAAAGCACGAATCGGTCGTGAATCAACTCGTGTCGCACTGATAACGCAGTCCAGTCCAGCGAGATCTCTCTCCCAGCATCGTTCGTCGTACCATCGCCAACCAACCATGCCCTTGCCATTCAATAGCGTCGATCTTCAATCCGGTTCCATTTCCAGCAATGGCACGCATGCGCGCGGGGCGCTGGTCGCCCTGCGGGCGAATATCGCCAAGGCTTTGTTCGGGCAATCAGCCGCTATTGATCGCGTGATTTGCTGCTTGCTCGCGCGTGGACATTGCTTGATTGAAGACGTGCCCGGCGTGGGCAAAACCGTGCTCGCAACGGCCCTGTCGCGCAGTGTTGATTGCAGCTTTACTCGCCTGCAACTCACGCCCGACACACTGCCGGGAGATGTGCTAGGCGTAAGCATTTACGACAAAGCAACGGGCGAGTTCATTTATAAGCGCGGACCGATTTTCGCCAACATCGTGCTTGCTGATGAAATCAACCGCACACCCCCGCGCACGCAAAGTGCGCTGCTTGAGGCCATGGCCGAGGCAACCGTGAGCGTCGACGGCCGCGTGATCGAACTCGAACGCCCCTTCATGGTGATTGCAACGCAAAATCCGTTTGATTTTGAGGGCACGTATCTGCTTCCGGAGAATCAACTCGATCGCTTCCTGATGCGGCTGAGCCTTGGATATCCCGACGCCGCAGAGGAGGCACGAATTCTGCACGAGCGCCCCGGCAACACGCCATTGCACACACTCGCGCCAGTGATTACCAAGCAGCAGTTGGTCGCGATGCAAGACGAAGTAGACCGCGTAAAAGTTGACCCCTCGCTCCTGCAATACATCGTCATGTTCGCGAATGCAACGCGCAAGCACGAGGCACTGCTGCACGGACTCTCGCCGCGAGGGAGCTTGAGTCTCGCGCAAGCGGCTCGCGCACAAGCCTATTACCAGGGACGCGATTACGTGATTCCCGAAGACATCACGCAGAACATCCAGCCGGTCTGTGCACACCGGGTCATTCTCAAATCCGGCCCAGCCGCACGCCTCGATGCCGCCAGCGACGTGCTCGACGAAATTCTGCGAACCGTCGCAAGTCCGGTATGAAGTGGAAGTGACGAAGTGAGGAAGTGACGGAGTGACGAAGGAAAGGCATTCCCAGCAGACACACTCTGCCGGCCTGCATTTTCTTCGTCACTCCGTCACTTCGTTACTACTGTCTTTTATGCCTCGAATCGTTCGCTTTGAATCCACGACGCCCATCAAGGTCGATCCCAACCTCAGGCCGGGCGATACGCCGCCAGCGCCAAACATCATCGCGTGGCCTCGCGATGACCAAGGAAATCTGAAGGTCCTGTCACTCTGCACCTGCGGCGTTTCCGCCAAATATCCCTTTTGCGACGGTGCCCACAAGATCTGCAACGACGAAGACGCGACCGTCACGTACGTCTACGACACTGCCGCCAGGACGCGTGTGCCCGCAGGCGGATGATTGCTCGGTCTGCTTTCGTACGCACCCCAACCGTTCGTCGACTCAGGCATACGCTGGCTTTCGCACGCCTTGCACTCGTTTTGGAGACGGCCTTCCCCATGTCGCAACCTGTTCCCGGTCAATTGCACAGTAACGGCCACGCTTCGGCGCAACATCGTCCGACGCGGATCGCCGTCGACGTCATGGGGGGCGATCACGCGCCCGACGCGATCCTCAAGGGTGCCATCCTCGCCCTCGAAGACATGGCCCCGGGGGATAAGATCGTGCTCGTTGGCTCAGGCGGCCTTATTCGCGAATTTCTCGACGAGAAAGGCATCGCTGAAGGCGATCCCCGGCTCGAAATCGTCCATGCCTCCGAAGTCATTGAAATGGGCGACAGTGCGGCCAAAGCCGTGCGGCAAAAAGTTGATAGCAGCATCGTCAAAATGCACCAGATGGGCGCCGTGGGCCACCCATTGCACTGCGACGGCGTGATGAGCGCGGGCAACACCGGCGCGTGCGTCGCCGCAGCCATGCTCAACATGCGCCGCCTGCCAGGCGTCATCCGCCCCGGCATCGCCGTGACAATTCCAGCCTTCCACGGCAACGTGATTTTGACCGACGCCGGCGCAAATCCCGAGCCCAAAGCCGAGCACTTGTGGCAATACGGCTTGATGGCCGAACTGATGGCCAAACAAACGCTGGGTTTGACGAATCCCCGCGTCGCCCTCATGAACATCGGCAGCGAAGAAGCCAAGGGCACCGGACTGGTGAAGCAAACGCGCGACCTGCTGCGTGCAACGCCCGGCCTGAACTACATCGGCTTTGTCGAAGGACGCGATTTCTTCGAAGGCGTGGCCGACGTGGTCATCACCGACGGGCTCGTGGGCAACACATTGCTCAAGGCTGCCGAAGGCATGGCACGCAGCTTGTTCAAAGCGATTGCACATGAACTGCTGTTGCAAGACCCGGGCCTGATGGTGCGATTCGAGCCGGTCGTCAAAGCAATCTACGCAAAGAACGATTATCACGAGACTGGCGGCGCGCCCCTCATGGGCGTCAATGGCGTCTGCTTCATCGCCCACGGCAGCAGCGAGGCCCGCAGCATTCGCGCCGCGATTCGCAATTGCCGGGCCTATGCGCGCACAACAACCAACCAACAAATCGTGCAGCGGCTTGAAGAAGTCCAGCCGGTCTTGGATGCGTATCTCGCGGAGAACAAGCTTGAAGGAGGCAAGGTGTGATCGACCCCAGCGCACGGCGCAGTGGTTATTCGTATGGCCCAGGGACGGGTACGTTCGCGGGACGGGTGGGCGTGCGGGTTGCGGGAACGGGCATCGCGTTGCCCAGCAAGCGGCTGAACAACGCTGATCTGATGAAATTGATGGACACCAGCGACGAGTGGATCGTGCAGCGCACCGGAATCCGCGAGCGGCGCATCATCGACGCTGACAAAAAAGAGAGCACCAAAACGCTCGGCGCAGCTGCCTTGCGAACTGCACTCGCCGAAGCCCGCATGGAAGCGAGCGAACTTGATCTGATCATCTGCGCGACGATGACCTCCGAAATGCAGTGCCCCGCCACAGCAAACCTGATCTGCGACATTCTGGGCGCAGGCACCACGGGCAGCTTCGACCTCAACGCCGCATGCAGCGGATTCGTCTACGGCATGAACATCGCCCACGACCTGATCCGCGGCGGCGCGTATCGCAATATCGGGCTGATCGGCGCCGACACGCTCAGTACGCTCATGAACTACAACAACGCCGGTCGCGGCACCGCCATCATCTTCGGCGACGGCGCTGGTGCCATCGTGATGCGTGCCACCGACGACGTCAACAAAGGTCTTATCGCCCAAGCCATGCACTGCGACGGCACCGGCTGGAAAGAAATCTTCGTGCCCAAGTGCGAACGCGACTTCCCGGCAGGTGCCGTGATTGACCCCGCGACCATGAACAAGGTTCACATGAACGGAGCAGCGGTTTTCAAATTCGCCGTCAGCACGTTCAGTAACTTGATTCAAGAAACTCTGGACAAGGGCCACGTGAAGGTCGAAGACGTTGACATGTTCGTCTGTCACCAAAGCAACAGCCGCATTCTGGAAAGCGCCCGCGAGCGGTTCGGCTTGCCGCACGACAAGCTGTACGTCAACATCGATCGCTTCGGCAACACCGTCGGCGCGAGTGTACCGCTTTGTCTGCACGAGTTGCGAGCCGCAGGCCGGGTTCGCGAGGGGCACAAAGTTATGTTTCTCGCATTTGGCGGTGGCCTGACCTGGGGCAGCAGTTTGTGGCAAATGTGACTCGGTCCAATCTCGCTGATTTCGCTCACAACCCCAGTTTTCGGTAGACTTTGCCGCCGGAACTTGTAAGGGCAGCAGCCGTCTAACCGATGGAATACGCAACCGAGTCGCTCCCGCGCGGTAGAACCGATAGGGCTACTGGGTTTCGCCCAAGGTTCTTTGTCCAAGGTTCTTAGTCCAAGGTTGATGGGTTATCGCAAATACGTGGAGGTCAGCATGACGCGTTTCATCAAGCCGGTTGCAAGTGCGATTCTCAGTCTGGCGATTGTCGCCGGTGCAGCGATGCCCGCCTTTGCGCAAGATGGCGGCAACACATCCGCCCGCGCAAATGACCGCGTTGACCTGCGCCCCAAGTTCCGCACAGGTGACCAAACGCGATTCACGATGGATCTCAACATCACCAGCACGCAGCAAGCAGGCGAAGCCGGCGCAGTCGCGCAAACCGTCAAGCAAACCCTCGGCCTCGCGCTCAAAGTCAAAGAAGCCAAGGCCGACGGCACCGCAAAGCTCGAGATGGTCTACGAATCCATCAAGCTCGAAGCCACCAGTCCGCTGATGACCATGACCTTCGACAGCAGCCAGCCCAAGGACAAAGACGACCCCACAGGCCAACTGCTCCGCCCGCTCGTGGGCCTCACGCTCGCGCTCGAAACCGATGAACGCGGCTCAATCACCAAAGTCACGCCGCAAGTTCCCGCCGGCCCCGCCGGCGCAGCCGTGCCCACGAATCTGCTCGAGCAATTCACAGCGGCAGATGTCGTGAAGGGCCTTTTCGGCCCGATTCTCAGCATCAGCGCAGGCAGCGGCTTCGCAAAAGTCGGCGAAAGCTGGGTCAATGAAAGCACCATGCAAGGCAGCCTGGGCAACATGAGCCTCAAGAACACTTACACCCTGCGCAGCCACGAAGGCGGCAATGCGATTCTTGATATCAACGGCACCGTGGACCTCGCAAGTGCGCCAAACGGCGGACTGGCCGACATCAAAGACGGCTCCATCAAAGGTACCGCCAACTGGGATACCAAAGCTGGCATGCTCAAGAGCATGGAGATGACCCAGCGCATGCAAGTCGCAACCCGCGTGGGCGACCAAAGCACCAGCAGCACGCAAGACATGACCGTTCGCGTGCAACGCAAGTGATCCGCCGGAGAGATCGCTCTTCACAGTGTTTCACGCTCATCGCGGTATAGTGGGGCATGCCAGCCCCGCTCTCGTTTGAGATTTCAGCACGCAGCAAAACCTCACTCGCGCGGCGCGGACGCGTCACGACGCTACATGGCTCTTTCGACACCCCAGCCTTCATGCCCGTCGGTACGCGAGGCAGCGTCAAGGGTCTGCTGCCGCGTGATGTAGCGAACACCGGCGCGCAAATCGTCCTCAACAACACCTACCACCTCCTGCTCCGCCCCGGCAGCGAACTCATCCGCGACATGGGCGGCGTGCATAAGTTCATGAATTGGCAGGGCCCAATTCTCACAGATTCCGGCGGCTATCAGGCCTATTCGCTCTCAGCCATGAACAAGGTCGATGACGATGGCGTCACGTTCAAGTCCATCATCGACGGCGCCATGGTGCGGCTCACCCCCGAACGCGCGATGCTAGTGCAAAACGAACTAGGCCCCGATATCATGATGGCATTCGACGACTGCCCGCCCTCCATCGCGCCCGAAAGCGAAGAGAAGGACGAGGCCCAGGCCCACCGCATCGCGAGCGCAGCCTCGCGCGACAAAGTTGGCACCAAACACGTCAAAGACCTCCACGCCCGCCTGCGCCTTGCCAACGAGCGCACCGTGCGCTGGCTCGAACGCTGCAAAGCCGCCCACGCACGCAGCGATGAGCAATCACTCTTCGGCATCGTCCAAGGCGGCACCGACCTCGAGCAACGCACCTGGAGCGTCGAACGCATCTGCGCAATTGACTTGCCTGGCTACGCCATCGGCGGCGTAGCAGTGGGGGAGAGCCCCGACGCAATCGCAACCGTGGTACGCCACACCGCCCCGCTCATGCCCGAGAACAAACCCCGGTATCTGATGGGCGTGGGTTACGAACGCGACCTGCTCGCCGCCGTTCTCGCGGGCGTCGACATGTTCGATTGCGTCCTCCCCACACGCAACGGTCGCAACGCCAGCGCATTCTGCTCAACCGGCTCCCTGCGCCTCCGCAACGCCAAGCACGAACGCAGCCAGGAGGTCATCGAGCCAGGCTGCGACTGCCTCGCCTGCTCCAGCGGCTTCACGCGTGGGTACATTCGGCACTTGTTCATGTCCAGCGAGATGTTGGGGCCAATTCTGGTCAGCCTGCATAACCTCCGCCACTTCCAACGCTTTATGTTGGATGTCCGCCAGACTATCGCCAGCGACGACTGGACCGGTTTGGTGGCTCGGTGGCCCGTGGCTGCCCAAGGCTTGTCCGCTTCGTTGCGGGTGTAAGTCATTGGCTGGCTTCTATTTCCGAAAGACGACGATTCATGAACAGCTTTGATTCTCCGGCTTTGCTCCCCGCCTCTATCAACGCGGGCGATGTCCATGCATTCTTTACCCTCGCTCAAGATACTGCTCCCGCCAGCCAACCCGTCGTGGTGCCAGGCATGACCAACGCCGCTCCAGCAGCAGCCCAAACAACCGGCGCGACAACAGGTACGCCCTCGGCAGTCGCCGCTCCGGGTGGTACCACTGGCGCAGCTCAGCCTGCTCCCGCCAGCGCATGGCTCATGCCCGTCATGCTCCTGCTCATGCTCGTGTTCATGGTTGGCATCTCCGCTTGGAGCGGCCGCAAGCAAAAGAAGCAACGCGAAGCCATGATGAGCGCCCTCAAGAAAGGCGACAAAGTCATCACCGGCGGCGGCGTCATTGGCAACATCGTCGACATGAACGACGACGAGATCGTGCTTCGCGTTGAAGAAGGCCGCATTCGTTTCTCTCGCGGCGCAATTCAAGGCGTTGTCGGCGGCAGCAAAGGCTCAAGCCTGACTGAAACCAAGGAAGCCAGCAAGACCGTGAACGTGTAAGGACACGCGTTGCAACGTCGAACAGGGTCAAACAGTTTTGATTGCCCGCAACTGACGCGGGCGTGATTCGGACGAATCTACTTATGCGTCACATCTTCAAGATGACTTTTTTGGTTCTCGCGGTGCTGGTCTTCTTCGCTTGGAAGATCATGCCGCCCGAGAAGACCCTGCGCCGCGGCAAGGACCTCGCAGGCGGCGTGAGCATGGTCTACGCCGTGGATATCGCCGCCAATGAAGACGCGAAAACGGTGCTCGACAGCACCATTCGCGTGCTCAAAGAACGCGTGGACCCCGAAGGCGTCATGGATATCTCGATGGTCGCGCAAGGCCGCGACCGCATCGATATCAACATGCCCTTGCCCAGCGACCAAGTAAAGGCCGCACGCAAGCAGTTTGAAGACGCACTCGCCGAACTCGGCCGCAACAAACTGTCAGACCAGCGCCTGCAACTCACGATGCAGATGCAAGGCGAAACCCGCGCAGCAGAAATCAAAACCCTCTCCGGTGGCAACACCAAGCGCGAAGAACTGCTCAACGCCGCAGCAACTGCATACGACGACGCCCAGAAGCTGCGCGCAGCCTACGACGCGGAACTGGAATCATCCAAACGCGACGCCATGGTCGAGCAAGTGGCCGCAGCCGAAATCGCCTACAACAACGCGCGCGACGCCGTCCTGAAAACCGCCCTCAACGCATCAGACATCCGCAAGATCATCACCGCCAGCACCCGCGTGCGATTCATCGACGACGGCGGCCAGCGAGTCCCTCTGCCCACCGCTCGCGAAGTTGCCGAGTCGCAAGTTCGCAACGCCCACCCCGAGAGCATCGCCGAGATCGACCGCATTCTGCAACTGCACGCGGACTACGCAAAGGTGCGGACCACGCTCGATGACCCCCAAGATCTGGTCCGCATGTTGCGCGGCGCAGGCGTGCTCGAGTTCCGCATCACCGCTCGCATGGGTAAGTACGCCGATGAGTCGCGAATGCGCGAGGACCTGCAAAAGCTTGGTCCGCGCAACGTGCAAAGCGCTGACACCCGCTGGCTCAAGATCAATCAGCTCGAAAACTGGCTGAACACCAAAGCTGAGGTCGAAGCACTCGCGCAAGACCCTCGCAACGCCATCGGCATCTTCGGCCGCATCGGCTACATCGTCGAGCCCTACGGCGGCGACTACTACATGCTCGCCTACGACACCCGCCAGACGCGACTCACGCAAGCCGAAGGCGACTGGCGCGTCTCGCGCGCGTTCCAAACTTTCGACGAGCGCGGCCGCAACGCCATCGGCTTTGAAACCGACCCCTCGGGCGCAAAGCTGCTCTCACAAATGACCGGCGCCCACGTGGGCGAACAGATGGCAGTGGTGCTTGACGATCAGGTCTACACCGCACCCACGCTGCAAGGCGAAATCGGCGCCAGTGGCCGCATCACCGGCGAGTTCAGCAAGGAAGAAATCGATTACATCGTCCGCGTGCTGGGCGGCGGCAGCCTGCAAGCCAAGCTCAGCCCCGAGCCCATCAGCATCGCGTCAGTCGGTCCTGAACTCGGAGCCGACAACCTCGACAGAGGCATCACCACCGCCATGTGGTCCGCCGTCATCGTCGCGGTCTTCATGTGTCTGTACTACTTCTGGTACGGCGCAGTCGCCGTCATCGCCCTGCTCGCCAACGCCCTCATCATCGTCGGCTGCATGGCTCTCTCCAAAGCCGTGTTCACCATGCCGGGCATCGCAGGTCTCATTCTTACCTTCGGCATGGCCGTTGACAGCAACGTGCTTATCTACGAACGCATCCGCGAAGAAATGAACCGCGGCAACGACATGAAGACCTGCGTGCGACTCGGCTTTGACAAAGCCTTGTCGGCCATCGTCGACGGCAACATGACCAACCTCATTGTCTGTATAGTGCTCTACTACACAGGCACGCCCGAAATTCGCGGCTTCGCCATCACCATGGGCATCGGCGTCGTTGCCACCATGTCGGCGACGCTGATCGTCAGCCGATTGATCTTCGACATGATGCTCGCTGGCGGCTGGCGCAAGGGTTCGGTTGTTTCCACCCACATGCTGCCCACCGCAATTCCGAATCTCCAGAACCTCCTGACGCCCACGGTTGACTGGATGAAGTATCGCTTCGCCTTCTTCGCCGTCTCGGCGGTCTACGTCTCCATCGGCCTAGCCATGGTCTTCTGGCAAGGCGCCAAGATGCTCGACAACGAGTTCCGCGGCGGCACGCAAGTCACGCTGCAATTCAAACCCGATCCGACCGACCCAACCAAGCGGGTCATGATGACCCGCAAGGAAGTAGAAGCGAAACTGCGCGAGTTGGCTCAGCAGAACAGCACGATTCCCGACTTCAACCAGTTCGAAGTCTTCCCCATCAACCCGCAGGCCGACGGCTTCACCAGCGACAAGTTCGCCATCAAAACCCTCGCCCTCAACAACGCCACCAGTCCCGTGCTCAACGTCGTCAAGGAAGGCTTTGCCGACAAGCTCGAAAGCAAACCCGCCCTCGCCTTCACAGGCAGCGACGCAGGCAAGAACTGGCGCGAAGTACCAACATTCGTGATCGACAAGCCCACGCTGGGCGCGAACATCGACAAGCCGCAATATCGCCAGGATGTCACGCCCTACGCCGGCGGTATCGCGATTGTCCTCAGCAACATCAACCCGCCTTCAACCCTCGAAAATCTTCGCACCCGGCTTGATACCGCACGCGAAAGCGAAGCCTTCAGCGACACACTCTCCCGCTCGCGTGACGTCATCGTGCTGGAAGGCACCGAAACCGCCGTCACGAGCGCCGCAATCGTCGTCGCCGATCCATCAGTCACCATCGTCAGCGGCCAAGACCGCTGGGAGAGTGACCTGCGCGACCGCGAATGGGCTCTCGTGCAAGAAGCTCTCACGCAAGATAGCACACCCGCCAGCGTGCTCACCTTCAGCCCGGCAATCGCCGCCACCTTCACCGCCAACGCCATCACCGCAACGATCCTCAGCTTCATCTTCATCGGCATCTATATCTGGGTGCGATTCAAGACGCCTCGCTACTCACTCGCAGCAGTGGTCGCCCTCATCCACGACGTACTCGTCGTCGTGGGCCTGGTCGCACTCGCCGAAATTCTCTACGACAATCCTTCAACGCACGGCTTTGCCTCAAGCCTGAACCTGCTGCCCTTTAAGATCGATCTCAACCTCGTTGCCGCGCTCTTGACAATCGCCGGTTACTCACTCAACGACACCGTGGTCATCATGGACCGCATCCGCGAAAACCGCGGTAAGCTGCCCCACGCCACGCGCGACATCATCAACACATCCATCAACCAAACCTTCAGCCGCACACTGATCACCGGCGGCACCACACTCGCTTCGTGCTTCATCTTGTACGTCTGGGGCGGTGAAGGCATGCGAGCCTTCGCCTTCGCACTCGCAACGGGCCTGATCGTCGGTACGTATTCGTCAGTGGCCGTCGCCGCTCCGATTGTCTGGAGCCGCAAGCACGAGTCAGATATGTACAAAGATGCCGGTGTGATTCAGACCACGTAATTACCAGTCACCCCGCTTCAACCAGCGGGCTGACTTTTTCGGTGTTCGTTTCGTCGAGGCAGTTTCCACGCCCGTGGCACGTCAGGAGGACGATCATGGCAAATAGCAGCGGCAGGATCGCGGCGGGGCTGGTCATTCTCAGTGCAGTCTGGATCGGCGTCTATTGGTGGTGGCCAGTTGAGCCGCCCATCCGATTCGCAACAACCGACGAAACCTCACAAGCATCGCGCAGCAACATCAGTCAGCGGCAAGTCGCATCGCCCACCCGTGAACATGCACGCACCACACCCGCCGGCTCAACCCTCGCCAACGCACCAACTCCGCCCCCCATGCAACTGACCGGCGTGCCCGGCGTCGTCGCGCCATCATTCATCGATGACACAATCCGCGCAGGTGACACCTTCGCAAGCATTGCCCAGCGTCACTACGGCGATGCCTCCCGCGCCGACGTCATCGCCCGCGCCAACCCGCTCATGAGCCCGCTGAATCTGCGTGAAGGCCGCACGATTCGCGTCCCCAAAGATCCCGCAAATGTGCAAGGCCTGCCCGTGGTGAAGTTGGCCGACGGCTCAACCCAGCCCGCCCCCGCCCCCCAGCCAGCCAAAGCCGCACCCGCGCAGGAATACGTCGTGCAAAAAGGCGACTCACTCGCGCGCATCGCCAAACGCGTCTTCGGCGAAGAACGCCTCGCCGACATGATCTTCCAAGCCAATCGCGACGTGCTGAGCGACCCCTCGAAAATTCGCGTGGGCCAAAAGCTCAAAATTCCGCCCAAGCCGGTGACCGACATTGCAACCGCCGGAGACAGCACGTGAGCGATCGCGTCTTCATCGTGACCGGCGGCTGCGGCTTCATAGGCAGCAACCTCGTCGCCCAGTTGCTCAAGCAATTCGAGGGCAGTCACGTCGTCGTGATCGACGATCTTCGCACCGGCAGCTACGCCAATCTCGTTGAAGCATGCGACCGCACCAACGTCGGCGCATTCACAGGCCAACTCCTGCCCGAAAGTGTCTGCGATATCGATTGGCACACGCTCATTGACACACACAAGCCCACCGCAGTTTTTCATCTCGGCGCAATCACCGACACCACCAACGCCAACGAAGCCGACATGCTCCGCGTGAATGCCGAGAGCTTCCCGCCGATGATCCTCGCGTGTGCCCATCGCGCGCCACTCGTCTACGCCAGTTCCGCCGCGACCTACGGCACCCCGCCGCAAACCGGCCAGCGCGTCGCCTTCTCGCTTGAAGCTGCCGGCAAACCCAACAACGTCTACGGCTTCAGCAAGTGGCTCATGGAGTGCCACCACCGCCGGCTCGCAACGCAACTCGCGCGCGACGGCCGCTCCCCGCACATCGTGGGCCTGCGCTACTTCAACGTCTTCGGCCCCGGTGAAGCTCGCAAAGGCAAGATGGCCTCGATGGCCTACCAACTCACACAGCAGTGCCTCGCCGGCAAGCGTCCGCGATTGTTCGTCGACGGTTCACAATCCCGCGATCAGGTCTACGTGGGCGATGTTGTCGACTGCACCATCGCCGCCGCTGGCCTCCAGCAACCCGCTGGCCGCGCAATCACCCCCGGCGTCTACAACCTCGGCAGCGGCGTCGCAACACCTTTCAGCGCGGTCGCAGACGCCGTGCGTGAAGGTTTAACACTCAAATCCGGTGACCGCGAAGTCGAATATTTTGAAATGCCCGTCAATATCAGAGCCTTTTATCAGGATTTCACCCTCGCCGATATGTCCATGACTGCCAAGGGTTTGGGGTGGAAGCCGTCAATTGCTCCCCTGCAGGCTGTGCGCGAGTACGCCGCCTGGTTGGTCCCTCCCGGTGGATATTCGAATTGCCGAAACTGAACTCACTATTCGGACGATAATCCGGTGCCCATGGCACGTATTCTCCAAAAGTCGACATCTATTCCCGTGATAGCTTCGTCAGGGGCGTTGATTGAAAGATAAATCTATGAAAGTCAAACGCATTCTCGTCACAGGCGGAGCCGGCTTCCTCGGTTCGCATATCTGCGAACGGATGGTGAACCAAGGCCACGATGTCATCTGCCTCGACAACCTCTTCACCAGCCAAAAGATCAACATCCAGCACCTGATCGGTCGTCCCAACTTCGAGTTCGTCCGCCACGACGTCACCCATCCGCTCTGGCTCGAAGTTGACGAAATTTACAACGCCGCCTGCCCCGCCGCTCCGGGCCACTATCAGTACAACCCCATCAAGACCATGAAGTGCAGCATCCTGGGCGCCATCAACGTGCTCGGCATGGCCAAGCGTTGCAACGCCAAAGTGCTCCAGTTCAGCACCAGCGAGGTCTACGGCGACCCAACCGTCCACCCCCAGCCCGAAAGCTACCGCGGAAACGTCAACCCCATCGGCCCCCGCGCCTGTTACGACGAAGGCAAGCGCGCAGCCGAAACCCTCTTCTTCGATTACAACCGGATGCACAAGCTCAACATCCGCGTCGTCCGCATCTTCAACACCTACGGCCCGCGCATGCATCCCTTCGATGGCCGCGTCGTCACCAACTTCATTCGCCAAGCCATTCAAGGCGAAGACATCACCATCTTCGGCGACGGCAGCCAAACCCGCAGCTTCTGCTACGTTGACGATCTCGTCGACGTCATCATCGCCATGATGAACGGCCCCGACAGCTTCATCGGTCCCGTCAACATCGGCAACGAAGGCGAATTCACCATCAAGCAGCTCGCCGAGCTGGTCGTCAAGTTGACTGGCAGCAAAAGCAAGCTCATCTTCAAGCCCCTCCCCGCCGACGACCCCACCCAGCGCAAGCCCGACATCACGCTGGCCCGCAAGCACCTGGGCTGGGAGCCCAAGATCAAGCTCGAAGATGGCCTCGTCAAAACCATCGAAAGCATGCGCAAACTCAAGTTCGAAGACTGGCGCCCACCCACCCCCAACTTCTAAGCCAGCCATCGCATCCCCAACCTGTCTTCCCACCAACGCCGCCCCCCCCCGCGGCGTTTTTCGCATCCACCCAATGCCCAATCCCCAATGCCCAATGCCTTTTTCCATTTCTCCCCCAATGCCCAGTCCCCAATCCCCAGTCCCTTCTTATACTCCCCTTCGTGTCGCTAACTATGTGGTGTCCCTTAACTCTCGAGGTGGCCCATGGCACAGCATGATTCTTCTGCACGGCCAACCCAGCGGCTTTCGCCAGGTGTTGATGTCAGCGGGGGCGTCGTCGAAGTGCTTGGTCCGTCGCGCGGAGCCAAGTCTCTCGATGAGGTGCGCGTGTTCAGGCTCGATCAGCCCATTGTCATTACCATCGACGGCCCCGCAGGCACCGGCAAAAGCACCGTCGCCCACCGCCTCGCGCGTCGGCTCGGACTCGACATCCTCGACACCGGCAGCATGTATCGCACCGCCGCCGCCATCGCCATCGACAGCAAAATCGAACTCGACCAGCACAAGCGCCTGCTCGAAGTCGTCCGCGCCTCGCACATGACTTTCAACTGGAAAGCCCAGCCCCCCGAAATCATCGCCTTCGGCAAAAGCTACGCCCGCCGCATCCGCGAACCCGACGTCACCGCCGTCGTCAGCCAATACGCCGGCGTTCGCGAACTGCGAGATCTTCTGGTCGGCATGCAACGCGAAATCGCCAAAGACCACCCCCGCATCGTGAGCGAAGGCCGCGACCAAGGCAGCATCGTCTTCCCCAACGCGCAAGTCAAGATCTACCTCGACGCCAGCGCCGATGTCCGCGCCCGCCGCCGCAGCGAACAACTGAAGCGCGAGCAAAACGTCGACACCGACGTCAACAAACTCCGCGCCGAAATCGAAGCCCGCGACGCCAACGACAAATCCCGCCCCTTCGGCGCCCTCGTCTGCCCCAAAGACGCCGCCGTGGTCGACACGTCCGACCTCGACCTCGACCAGGTCATCGACCGCCTCTACGAAATCGTCCGCGAAAAAGCCCGCGTCTAACTCTTCCACCAAGTACGTCGGCTCTCCGAGCCGACCTCTACTCCTCCTACTCACGCTCCAGCCACCAACCGCGACGATCTGCGCATCACCCACCCGCCGCCGACTCACGCCTGTCCCGCACTCACAACACCCCAGACAACCGGCGCACCGCATCACGCTCTCAAAGCAGAGCGTGATGGCACGAGAAGGTTGATGCCACCAGCCGCACCCTTTGGGTACGTCGGCTCTCCGAGCCGACC
>BJHL01000013.1:0-8062 GCA_014192545.1 Phycisphaerae bacterium
ATCCTGCCGAGTGGCGATGGTCGAGTGTGCGCTGGTGGATGGGGCAGCGAGTGGGTGAAGTGCCTTGCGACGTGCCAGAGGATTTGAAGGAGTGGAAGGGGTTTGCGTGAGTCTGGGTCGGAAAACGTGAGCTGTTGGTAGCAGGGCATCAGGCTGCAGAGCCAGCCTGATGGCACGGTTCACGCGTGATGCCACCTGGCGTGAGGGTTGGGTTGAGACGGGGCTGTTTCTGTGGGGCATACGCTGGGGAATGGCAGCGATTGGTACGGCGTATTCGGTTTCTCGGTCGGCGGGCGTGTGTGCGGCGACGCAGCGGGCGTTTGCGGCTGGGGAGGTTTTTGTTGCGGCGCTTGTGGAAGCTCCGGGCGTTGGCATTACGCGCGTCGATTACAGCGTGGATGCTTGGAACGGCGGGGCGAGGCCGGCGGCTCCGGCGGCGGTGGTGGGGTTCTGGAAGAGCCACTATCAGCCGAATCCGGAGGCGAAGAAGAACTTGCTGGATGACGCCGAGTTGATGGAGTTGTTTGACAACTTGAGCGGCACGACGGATGCGAAGCAGATTCGGTTTCGGTACATGCTTGCGCTGCTGCTGATTCGGCGGCGATTGATTCGCGTGGTGAGTACGAAGCGCACCAAGGAAGGGGCGATCATGAGTATTTATCGGCGCGGCGAGACGGCGGATAAGGGGCCGCCTAGTGAACTGATTGATCCGGGGCTGGATGAGATGGCGATTGCGGATGCGATGGAGCAGCTTGCGCAGTTGATGGATACGGACCGCGCGCCGGCGGCGGAAGCGGGCGCGGGCGGGGCGGAAGTGAAGGCATGAGGACGAGCAGCGTGCAGAGCGAGGCTGACATGGTGACGCGGGGTCGGCGCGCGAGTGCGTCGCGTGCGATCATGTGCGCAATGATGTGTGCAGTGACGTGCGCGATCGTCGCGATCGCTGGGTGTTCGGGGCCTGCGATGCCAAAGGAGAAGTTTGATCCGGACAACAAACCGGCGGCGAACCGGGCGACGTTGCCTAAGGCGAGTGATGTTGTTCGCGCGTACAACCAGCGCGTAGCGGATATTTCGCGGATGCGCACGCCGGTTTCGGCGGTGATTGATGTGCCGCGGGTTGATGAGAGCGGAAAGTTGACGGGTGAGCGGCAGAAGGATCAGCTTGACGGCAATTTGCAGTTCATTCAGCCTGATCGCGTGTCGCTGCGGATGGACAAGGTACAGCAGACTGTGTTTTCGCTGGGGAGCGGCGGCGGGAAGTATTGGTTTATCACGATGGGTGATGAGCCGGTGGCTTACACCGGCAGCATGAGCAAGGCGACGCTGGCGAAGGCGAAATCGTTGGGGTTGCCGATCCATCCGCTGGATTTGCTCGAACTCATGGCGGTGACGCCAATGCCTGAGAATGCGAAGTTGTCGTGGTGGGGCGAGTATGTGCGCGTGGTTGCGCCGGCGCGATGGGGCACGCGCGAGGTGCTGGTAAACGCAAAGACGTTTGAGCCTGCGGCGGTGTGGCTGCGCGATGCGAGCGGGAAGATTGCGGTGTGGGCGGAAACGACGAATTTCAAGTCGGTTGCGGTGGAAGGCAAAGGGACAACGGCGGCGAGTGTGCCTGGGCGGGTGCGGGCGGTGGTGCCTGGGGGGGCTGTCAAGGGCGCGGCGGGCAAGAACGCGGCGGCAGATGGCGCGAGCTATATCGAATTGTTTTTGGCGAAGCCGGAGAACACGGGGAATCGCATTCGCGAGAGGCAGTTTCAGCTTGATGCGGTTTTGGAAGCTGCGAGTGTAAAAGAGATTGTTGATATTGATGTTGATGTTGATGTTGATATCCGTGCGACGGGCGTGAAGCCGGTGCAAGGCACTGGGAGCGGCGGCAAGTGAAGATGACGCGATTTGTGGCGGCTTTGGTGTCGTGTGTGCTGTGCGTGGTGGCGATTGCGCAGCCGTCGTTTATTGTTTCGAGTCCGGCGAGCAAGGCGCAGGGCGGGCATGTGTGGACGGTGTCGCGCGGGACGACGCCTATTTCGATTTTGCATTTGCCGCCTGAGTTGAGCGGAGCGAAGCGCGTGACCGAGGCGGGTGTGCCGGTGATGCGGGTGGCTTGGGCGGGATTGCGATACGAACCGAATCGCGCGGCCGCGCTGGATGACTATTTGTACATGTTCTTCGAGACGCCTGAGGGCAAGGCGGTGGCGAATTTTCCGCCTGCGCCTGCGCAGCCGACGCGTGTGGTTTCGTTTCGGGCGGAATGGATGGGTGATCGCTGGTTGACCACGCCCATGGGCAGGCCCGCGTCGGAGCCGAACTTGCCCGCGGGACGGCCGGTGATGTCGGCAGCGGGAAGCGCGGGGACGCTGTATGCATTGCTGGCGCCGGGTGGGCTGAGCGGCGAGAAGGTGCATGTTGTTTCGCTCATGGCGATGGATGTGAGCGCGTGGCGCGAAGTGGCGACGCCTGCGGGTGTGACGCTGAGCGAAAAGGCGGCGATTTTTGCGGTGGATGGTGGGGTTGGGATCATTGATCGCGGCGGCGATTTGACGCGGGCGTGGATTGGAAGTGTTGAGAAGCGCGCGGCGAATGCGGATTTTGTGGGGCCGCCTGCGCCGGCGCGCGCTGGGGCGTGGCAGGGTGCGGCAAATGAGTTTGCGGCGCAGTGGCGCGAGCTTGCGCTGCCTGATGAGTGGGCGAGCAGTGTTTCGTTGCAGGTTGCGGGGGGAAGTGGGCAACTGGTGATTGCGCGGGCGCAGGGTGAGGGGTTGCAAGTGCGAAGCGCGTTTGTGCCGGTGGCTGATGCGAAGCCTGTGTGGCGCGAGCTGGGGAGTGTGAACAATTTGGGGGGCGATCCGGAACTCTTCGTGGATGGGGCGCGCGGGTGGGCGATGGTGATTTCGACGCGCACGTTGACGGATGTGGAGAGGAAGTATCAGGAGCCGCCTTACTTGGTTTCGGCGTTGTCGCTGGCGACGGGCTCGATGGTTGTGCAGGGGCCCGTGAGTGTGATGAAGCCGTTTGAGGTTTCGGATCTCACGTTTCTTGCGATTTCGCTGGGGTGGATGTTGGGGCTGGTGGCGTTGGTTGTGATTCGGCCGCCAATGAACTATGGGGCTGGTGGATCATGGATGTTGCCCATGGGCGTGTCGCTCGCGGAGCCGATGCGGCGGTTTTTGGCGTGGAGTATTGATCTGATTCTGGTGGTGATGGCCGGCGGGCTGCTGGTGGGCAAGGCACCGATGCAGACGTTGACGGCGAGCTTGGGCGACATCATCGGGACTTCGCAAGGGCAGGGCATGCTGCTGGCGATCATCGGCACGGGCGTGATTGGATGCAGCGTGTTTGAAGCCGCGCTGGGGCGCACGCCTGGGAAGTTTTTGGCGAATTGCCAAGTGGTGCGGCTGGTGCGCGGCGCAAACAACGTGGAGGAGTTGCGCAATCCGTCGCTGGCGCAGGCGCTGGTGCGGAACTTGATCAAGTGGATTTTCCCGCCGGTTGCGTTTGTGATTTTTCGAGACGGGGCGCAGCATCGCGGCGAGCAATATAGCAAGACGGCGGTGATTGTGCCGTGGATTGAAGAGTTGGATGAGGAGGAGGACGAGTAGCGGTAGTGGGTTGGATGATCGATTGCCACAGAGGCGCAGAGACACAGAGTGGGGGAGGCAACTGAGCGATCAGCCGCCATGGAATGGCGGCCCACCGGTGGGGTCAGTTGCACATCGTCAACCTCACCACCACCTGCAGCACCAGCGCCGCGTAGAGACCGGCGAAGAGGTCATCGAGCAGAATGCCCCAGCCGTGTGGCTTGGATTGCAGGCCGTTGGCGGGCCAGGGTTTGATGATGTCGAGGATGCGGAAGAGCAGGAACGCGCCGGTGAGGGTGAGGATTGTGTAGAGCAGTGAACTGAATGCGCAGGCGGGTAGTGCGAGGAGCGGAAGGCATTGGCCGGCGGTTTCGTCGGCGACGACTTGCGACGGGTCTTTGCCCCATTTTGCTTCGGCTTGTTTGCCACCCATGATGCATGCGGCGCTGAAGATGACGAGGATGGCGATGAAGACGGCGGTGTAGACCCACGGGCCCCAGTTGGTTGAGCTTGCGGGCGAGATGCCGGCGAGCCAGAGCAACGCCGCGATGATGATGGGCGGCAGGCTGCCCCAGGTGCCGCTGGCGATGCGGATGTGGCCGAGGCCGAAGGTGGTGAGGAGGGGAAGCATAAAGCGATAAAGGGGAAAGCGATAAAGTGAAAATGAAGGCGAGGAAGGTGAGCAGGTGAGCGGGTGAGCGGGTGAGTGGGTGATGGGGTGAAGAGGTGTGGGGCCGTTACCACGTGCGCATGGGGATGGGGACTTTGAGGTCATCGGCGCATTGCTGGGCCTGCGGGTAGCCGGCGTCGGCGTGGCGGAAGACGCCCATCATGGGGTCGTTGCTGAGGACGCGTTTGAGGCGTGCGGCGGCTTGCGGGGTGCCGTCGGCGACGATGACTTGGCCGGCGTGTTGGCTGTAGCCGATGCCGACGCCGCCGCCGTGGTGGAGGCTGACCCAGCTCGCGCCGCCGGCGATGTTGACCATGGCGTTGAGCAAGGCCCAATCGCTGATGGCGTCGCTGCCGTCTTTCATGGCTTCGGTTTCGCGGTTGGGGCTGGCGACGCTGCCGCAGTCGAGGTGATCGCGACCGATGACGATGGGCGCGCTGACTTTGCCAGTGGCGACGAGATCGTTGAAGAGAAGGCCTGCGCGGTCGCGCTCGCCAAGGCCAAACCAGCAGATGCGGGCGGGGAGGCCTTGGAATTTGAAGCGAGGCTCGCAGTTGGCGAAGTCGCCGGCGAGGAGAGCTTCGGGATTTTTGTGGCAGCCGAGGATCCAGTTGTGGAGGCGCTGGTTGTAGGAGGACGAGGCATTGGGGATTGGCGATTGGGCATTGGGGGAAGGCAGTGGGAAGGCTTTCAGGATTTCGTAGTCGGTGACGTAGATGTCGCGTGGGTCGCCGCTGAGGGCGACCCAGCGGAAGGGGCCTCGGCCTAGGCAGAACTGCGGGCGGATGAAGGCGGGGACGAAGCCGGGGAAGTTGAACGCGTCTTTGACGCCCATGTCGAGGGCGCGTTGGCGGATGTTGTTACCGTAGTCGAAGGTCATTGCGCCGCGCTTCTGCAGTTCGAGCATGGCGCGGACGTGGCGGGCCATGCTGGCCATGCTGAGTTTTTGATAGGCGTCGGCATCGCGCTGGCGTTCGAAATTGGCTTGGTCTTCGGTCATGCCGATGGGGACGTAGCCGATGAGCGGGTCGTGGGCGCTGGTCTGGTCGGTGAGCACGTCGACGCGGATTTTGCGTTCGAGCAGACGCTCGAGCAGTTCGATGGCGTTGCAATGCACACCCACGCTGAGGGCCATTTTGCTGTTGGCGTAGCGGACGGCGGTGTCGATGGCGCGGTCGATGTCGGCGATGGTGTCGCCAGTTGGCGCGACGAGTTCATCGAGATACCGATCATTCACACGGCGTTGCAGACGCTCAAGATCAACATCGGCGATGAGTGCCGTGCCGTTGGCCATGGTGATGGCGAGTGGTTGTGCGCCGCCCATGCCGCCGCAGCCGGCGGTGACGCACAGGCGACCGGAAAGATCGCCACCAAAGTGCATGCGGCCGCACTCGGCGAAGGTTTCGTAGGTGCCTTGCAGGATGCCTTGCGTGCCGATGTAGATCCAGCTACCGGCGGTCATTTGGCCGTACATCATGAGGCCGGCTTTTTCGAACTCGTCGAATTGCTTTTGCGTGGCCCATGCGGGGACGATGTTGCTGTTGGCGATGAGCACCTTGGGCGCGTCTTCGTGCGTCTTGATGATGCCAACGGGCTTGCCACTTTGGACGAGCAGCGTTTCGTCGCTCTTCATGCCTTTGAGCGATGCGAGAATGGCGTCGAAGGCGGGCCAGTTGCGAGCGGCTTTGCCGCGACCGCCGTAGACGACCAAATCTTCGGGCTTTTCCGCGACGTCGGGGTCGAGGTTGTTTTGGATCATGCGATACGCGGCTTCGATGGGCCAACTGGCGCAGGTGCGTTGGTTGCCGCGTGGGGCGCGAACGATGCGGGGAGTGCTGGTCAGCGTCATGCGAGATTGTTGCAGGGCTAGGGCGCGGGTGGTGCGTGAGGGCGAGAGCGAAGCTGAAAAAAACGAGCGCGAAAACCGGCGGAAACGTGGGTTTGTGGGGCGAATGGTCGCGGCGAGTGCGGGTTGGTGACGCGAGCGAGAGGAGCAGTTGTTGGGGGCGAGACGGGTAAGCCGATAAAGCGTGCATGACTTTGCCGCATATTTATGTGCCTGAGAAGTACATGTCGCGATACGCGCTCTTGCAGGCGTTTTGCGTGGAGTTTGGCGAGGCGGCTCGCGAGGCGGGGCATGTTGTCAATCCGGATCGCAACGAAGCGAGCGGTGCTGCGCCGGCGATTTTTCTTGTGTTCAATTTTCCAGAGAGCATGGAGCGCATTCTGAAGTGGATGGGCCCGCGGACTGGTCCCACCGCGATGGTGCAGTGGCTGGTGGATCATCCGTTCAACTTGGACAAGGCACTGATGGCCGACATGGTGAAGCAAGGTGGCTACCGCTTTGTGCATGTGACAGATGATGACTCGCACATGTTGCAACTGCGATGGCCTGGGCTGCGGCATGGGCGTGTGTGGCATGGGGTGCCGCGGAGTGCGCTGTGTGATGCGGCGAGCGTTGCAGCCTCGCACCTTGATGGATCACGTGACGGCTCGCGTGATGGATATCGTGATATCGATGTGTTCTTCGCGGGCTCGATTGCGGATGATGCTGAACTCGACAGGTTGCGCGCCGATATGCCGACTGAATTGCATGCCAAGTGCGATGACGTTGCGAAGTTGCGGCTGGAGTATCCGTGGCTGTCGTTCGGGCAGGCGTTTGATTCGATCATGCCCACGCCGCTGACGTGCAGCGATCACTGGGGTTTGCTTGCGGTTGTGTTTCGATATTCGACGGCGAAACTGAATCGCGAGCGGCGGATTCGGTTGGTGCAGTCGCTCGCGGGCTTGCGCGTGTGCGTTGCGGGAAGTGCGGTTTGGAAGGGGCTGCTGCCGGCGGGGTGCGAGTATGTGGGCGAGGTGCCTTACACCGATATCAGCGCGTGGATGCGGCGGACGAAGGTGTGCGTTGCGCTGAATCCGACGCAGTTTGTGCATGGATTTAGTGAGCGGCTGCTGCTCTCGATGGCGGGTGGCTGCGCGACGGTGACGGATGATCGACTGTGGGTGCGAGAAAACTTCACGAACCCGAATGTGCGAGCGGCGGTCGGGTTTGGGGTGAATCAGCCGGGGCAATTGCGGGACTGTGTGCACACGTTGCTGGCAGACGCAAGTGCGAGAGCGGAGATTGCTATGCGAGGCAGGGCACTGGTGGAAGAGAAGCACTTGTGGGTGCATCGCGTGAAGTCGCTGCTGCGGGTGGTGGGGATGGGTGGGTGATGGGCGGGCGACGGGCGGGCGACGGGGTTGGTGGTTGCGGCGCGATTGAACAGCATCGATGCGCAGTCAAAAGAAAAACGCCCACTCTTCGAGCGGGCGTTGAACGTGCTGCTGGGTGCGTGAAGCGTTGGTGCTTACGACTTCATTAGGCCTTGATCGACGTGACCTTGACCATCGTGTAGCGTTGGCGGTGGCCCGTCTTCTTTTGGCGGCCCTTCTTGCGGCGGAAGTGGTGGATGTAGAGCTTGTCGCCCATGACGACGGGGTCGATGATCTCGACGGTGACGGCGGCGCCGGTGACGTAGGGGGCTCCGATCTTGGCGCTGCCGCCTGCTTCGCCGACGACGAGGACGCGATCAAAGTTGATCGACTTGCCCTTAGCGGCTTGGCCGTCGTCGAGCAGATCGATAAGGAACTGATCGCCTTGGGCAACCTTGCGCTGACTACCGGATTCTTCAATGATCGCGTACATGGCAAACTCCAAAACTACCCTGCAAGTACCGCCATAAGGCTGGCTGAGTAGGGTCGAGATGATAGGCAAAGGCAGGGAAGAAGCCAAGCGACAAGCGAAGTGGTTTCGTACTTGAAGTGGACCTTC
>BJHL01000013.1:8817-45641 GCA_014192545.1 Phycisphaerae bacterium
GTTGCGGAAGGCAACGTTGGTGTCAACCGAAGCGCCGCTGTTGTCAGCGTTGCTGAACGTGGGTTGGTAACGGATGCTGCTCAGGCCAACCGGGCTGCTGGAAGCGCCGGTGTAGCTGACAACAACGCGGTACTCAACGCGGCCGCCGGGCGCTGCGTTGACGGTGTTGGTCCAGCTGCTGCCGTTCCAAACTTGGAACGAAAGGCTGGTGCTGCCAGCTTCGATGGTTTGGGCGTTAGCGACGACAGCCATGCCCGCGACTGCGAGCAACGAAACGAGAACCTTCTTCATGTCTATCTCCTCCGAACAGTTACACGAGACCGACCTCGGAACCAGCAAGCCGCCGGAAACCGAGACAGGGTCTGCCTCTCGAGGGATAGATTAGCGAGGTTTGGAGAAGACTGCAAGGGTATTTTCAAGCGCATTGCAGGAATTTCTGAAGTCTGAACAGAGTCTGTACGTTTGGGACCCCCAAAAACCCTGGTTTGTTCGTGAAAAAATAGGTATTTCGCGGCCTTTTTCGTGTTATAGGCTGTCAAAAAAGTTTCCAAAGAAAAACGCACCGAGGCATAAACCTCGGTGCGTCGGTCAATTTTGGAATCGATGTCGCTCCGTAGTGCTCTTGGGCCTGCACGCCCAATTGCAATTAGGCGCGGCGGCGGCGGGCAGCAACCAGACCACCAAGGCCCAAGAGGGCAGCCGTGGCGGGGGTCGGGATGATGCGGATCGAAGCATCGGTGGTCACGACGCCGGTTTGGATCGTGCTGCCGAAGTTGTTGGTCTGCCAGGTCATGAAGCGGTTGTCATCGGCGCTGTTGGTCGCACCAACGCGCTGGAGTGAGCCAGCGGCCGAGCTGAGAACCAGCGTGCGGAGGTCAGTGTCAGTTGAAAGCGTGATTGCGCCACGGAAGATGACGACGTTCTGGAAACCAGCAACGTGGAAGGTGTTGGCGAGGCCCGTGACCGGGTTAGTCTGAGCTTGTTGACCAGCCTGCACACCACGGTTGATGTTGTTCAGGTTGGTCGCCGTTGCGTCAGCAGCGGTGGGCAACGCGGCGAGGGGCCAGTTGGTGACGCTGCTGCCAGCGACGCGGAGCCAGCTGCCAGCGGGAGCGCCAGCAACTGCTGCACCGCCGCCGTGGCGGAAGTTGGTCACGGTGTTCTGGCTCGAGGTGTTGGCGGCCGTACCACCGAACACGACGCGGCCGTAGCCGCTGGCGAGGGCGTTGCCATCGTTGCCTTCAGCAGCGCTGAGCATGCTGCCGGCGATTGCGCTGCCTTGGTTGCCGCCGTTGCGGTAGGAACCAAGGGTGTCAACCGTTGCACCAGCGCCAGTGTTGTCGGCGTTGCTGAACGTGGGTTGGTAGGTGATGCCGCCCAGAGCGAACACGCTGGTGTTGTTGCCAGCGTAGCTGACAACGGCGCGGAATTGAACGGTTTGGCCGGGGGCTGCGTCGAGGACGCTGCTGCTCCAAGCGCTGCCGTTCCAAGTTTGGAACACAAGGCGGCCGTCGTTGGTGCCGATTTGGGCTGAAGCGACAGAAGCGATACCAGCGAGAGCGACCATCGAAACAATCACATTCTTCATTGCAATCTCCTCACGGATATAAACGGGTACACAGACCCAACTAGAGAGAACGGAGAGAACGAACACTCGTTCCTGACCTGACTACAAACTACACCACGCTGGGAGTTCTGCCAGAAAAGTTGGAGATTGAATTCACTTTTTTGCTGGTTACAGGCCAGAGGAACTTCGTTGATCGAAGTTTGGTCGGGTCGCATGTTCGATAACAACGGCAGACGGATAGGAAAACGCCCCGAACTGCGGTAATCGCGGCTCGGGGCGTGTGATTTTGAACATCTGTTTGACCAAACCTTGACAGTTACCAGCCTTTGACGAGCCCAAGGCTGGCCAGCTTGGCTTCCCACTCGGCTTGCTCACGCTTGTTTTGCGTGGCGATGGGGCCGACGATGCCTGCTTTGGCTGATTTCATGGCGGCGATTTCGAGTTTGGAGAGGTGCATGGACTCAAAGTCGTAGTCGCGCCAGGCTTCCATGGTCATGGGGACGATGGGGGCGATGAGGTCGTGCATGGCGGTGGCGAACTCGCGGATTTCGAGCTGGGCGTGGCCGTCCATGCGCAAGCTGAGGAATCGCAAGATGTTGTGGAGGTCACACTTCCAGTACCACTCGGTGTAGACGCTGACGGGCAGGCCCATGCGGGCCATTTCACGTGAGACTCCCGCGTCGGTGAGTTTCAGGTAGTCTTGGTAGAGGGCCTCGGCGCGGTCGAGGTAGGCGAGGAAGTCTTGGGCGGTGAGGGCTTCGGAAGAAGGCGCTGGGGACTGGGCATTGGGTGCTGGTGAAACACTGAAGGTTTCTTCGCCGCCTTGGCGGTTGCTTTTGCTTTGCTTGCGAATGGCGTCGAGGGTGGGGGTGTAAAAACGATCTGGCAGGATGCTGTAGCGTGCGCTGTATTCGTTGACGTTGGCGGTGCGGTGGCGGATCCACTGGCGCGCGATGAAGATGGGCATGGCGATGTGGAACTTGAACTCGACCATTTCGAGCGGCGTGGTGTGGCGGTGGCGCAGCAGGTAGCGAATCAGGCCGCGATCTTCGCTGATTTGCTTGGTTCCTTGGCCGTAACTGACGCGTGCGGCTTGGACGATTGCCTGGTCGGCGGTTTGGCCTTGGGGCACGAGGCGCGGCATGGCGTCGACGAGAGCGACGAAGCCGTGGTCGAGGCACTTGATTTCCCAGCGAGCGGCGTTGTGCATGACGTCGCGCGTGGGGGACTCGAAGGCGACGGCTTTGGCACGCGCGGGGAAGGCAGTGCCGGCGACATCGGCGGCGAGGGGCGGGGTGGTGGTGGGGTTGGTGTGGGCGACATCCGTGGCCATAGTGGGCGAGGGTACGCGATTGGGGCGGGGGATTGGCGGGACGGCGGGTGAATCGGTGGCGGGTAGTGGGGGAATGCGCCAAGCTTTCCACGTCCGATTTCGGCGGGCGGTGAGCGGATGCGGACGCGAGAGTGGATGTTCGATCCGGGCCTTCGCGGGGCATCAGGCCCGGCGTCGGTGCGGTAGGGGAGTCGTGCGGTGGGTGAGTAACGCTACCTCTTTTCGGCGAGCGTGACGTCGGCGGTGATTTCGGTTTGGCCCCGTCGGAGCAGGACGCGCACGCCATCGCCTGGTTGGTATTCGCCTAGCACGCGGACGAGTTCGGCGATGTCGCGGGTGGGTTTGTCGTCGATGGCGAGGAGGACGTCGCCTGTCGCGAAGGCGAGGGCTCGGGCGATGGCTTGCGTGTCGCCTTTGCGTTGCAGGGATTGCACGTCTGGTTTGGCGATGACGCGCACGCCGTCGCCTGGGCCGTTTTCGACTTCGATGGCGAGGCTGGCCATGCCTGGCTGGATTTCTTCGGCGACTTCGTCCAATTGTTTGAGCCAGTCGCGGAAGTCGCGTTCGAGTTGCGGGAGCGTGAGGGCGGTGGCGGCTTCGAGGGCTTTGAGGGCGGAGCGGTCAGCTTGCCAGCCGAGGAGTTCGTCCGTGGTGTAGATGTCCCAGAGGGGTTTGAGGTAATCGCGGTCGTGCAGGTAGAGGAAAAAGGCGCGGACGTGGGCGTACTTGGCGAGGGGGCGCTGGGTGTTGAAGGTGCTGGCGTCGGTTGCGAGCAGGTCGGCGAGGTCGGGCAGGACGCCTGAGTCCATCATGCGTTTGGCCATGTTGGTGCGCCAACTGGGGACAGGCTCGAGGCGCTTCATGTCCATGTCTTCGACGAGAGTCGCGAGGCCTTCGAGCAGCCAGATGGGGTGGCGCTGGCCCAGGCGCGTACACATGCGCCAGTGGAGGGCGTGCATGAATTCGTGGCGGAGGGATGCGCCAAGATCATTAGTCACGAGGCGAGCTTGTTCGGGTTCGTAGGCTCCGCCGATAGAGGCGAAGGCGCCTTGTTGAACGCCGCCGAATCGGCTGGTGATCCAAGTGCGGAAGTCGCGCTCGACGGGGAGGGCGATGATGACGGGGACGTCGAGGCTGTCGTCTTTCTTGATCGTGTCGCTGCCGTAGATGTACTCGTTGGACCAGGTCGCGAGGGTGAGCAGTTCTTCACGCACGCGCGAGACGCTGCGCTCGTTGACCCAGGAGAGGTAGATGACTTGCAGGTCGTCGTCGCGATGGATGGCGAGGGGCTTTTTGTGAAGTTTGGCTTCGACGGCGGCGATACGGGCGTCGACGCGGGCGGCGAGGACGTTGGTCCAGTCGGTGAGCAAGGGCGCGATGGTGGCGTGTTCGCGCACGTGTTCGAGTGAGGGTTCTCGCTGCAGGCGGGCGAGGTCGAAGAAGCCGGCGTCGATGGCGGATTTGAGTTCGGTGGCGGCGTTGTCGGTGCGGTCCATGTTGGCCAGCGCGATGGCGAGGTTGAAGCGCGGGACCCAGCTTGTGTCGTCGAGGCGGATTTGCTCGCGCAGGGCGATCTCGGCTTGGGGCCAGTCGCCGATGGTGAAGGCTTGTTCGGCTTGCTTGGCGTGCAGCGCGATGGCGGCGATGCGCTCGCGGGTGTTTTTGGGGTCGGGGTTGTGTCGCTGGGCGAAGGCGGGGGCAGCGAGGGCAAGGGTGAGGAGGAGCGCGAGGGGGGGTGTGCGCATGGGGGAGAGTATCGGGAAGTGCATGATGACATGGTGAGAAACGCAAGTTGTGATGGATCGCTACGATTGCGTAGTCAGGGAGCCTTGTATGACGACGATTGCTGTCAACGCCGCTGGATGGTCGCGTGAAGAGCGAGAATTGATCCCCGCCGACAGCCCGCTGGCGCAGTACATCTCGGTCAATCCCGGGAGGATGAGTGGCGAGCCGTGTTTTCGCGGGACGAGGGTACCTGTGCAGACTCTGTTTGATCATTTGGCGAGCGGGGACGGACTGGTCGCGTTTCTGGCGGGGTTTCCGAATGTGACGCGCGAGGTTGCCGTGGGCGTGATTGAACTTGCGTCGCGCGGCATGCTGGAAGGGCTGCGGCGACTGTGAAAATACTGCTGGACAATTGTGTGGATGTGCGGGCGAAGGGACTCTTCGTCGGCCGTGATGTTGCTCACGTGATTGCGATGGGATGGGCCGAGCATTCGAACGGGAAGCTGCTTCGTGCGGCGGCTGACGCGGGGTTTGGCGTGGTTGTGACGGTGGACAAAAACATTCGTTATCAGCAGAATCTCGCGCTTACCCCGGTTTCGATTTTGGAACTGGATGTGGCACGGAATCGCATGCAGGAGTTGGAAGCGTTGCGCGTGCACCTTGATGATGCAATTTCGAAGTGCGCGATGTTTCGTTATGTGAGTGTGCGGGCGGATGGAGTGCGCGAGACTCTGTTCGCGATGTGAATGCTTTTGAGCTTCAAACTGGTCGCGGTGTGGCTGCTTACGCGTTTTGGAGATTTGGTTGATTCTGGTATTCAGCCGCCACGGAGTGGCGGCCCACCAGTGCCGAATTCCATGATGGCGAGGACGATGAGCAGGAGGGCGACTTGGCAGGCGATCAGTGTGGCGGCGGTGGCGGTGGCGGTGGGGAGGAGGATGCCGGCGAGGCCTACGACGGCGGAGAGGCCGCAGATGGTGAGGACGGCGAGGGGTTTGCTGAGGCCGCGGTTGACAAGGCGGTGGCTGACGTGTTGGAGGTCGCCGACGAAGGGGCTTTTGCCTTGTTTGAGGCGGAGGAGGACGACGCTGGTGAAGTCGTACAAGGGGACGGCGAGCACGACGAGGGGAGTGAAGACGGCGTGCCAGGTGATGGCGTTGGTTGCGTTGGTGTGGGTGTAGGTGATGCGGACGCTGAGGTAGGCGAGGAGGAAGCCGACGACGAGGGAGCCGCCGTCGCCCATGAAAATAGTCGCGGGGGGTTTGTTGAACCAGAGGAAGCCGAGGAGGCTGCCGACGAGGAGGGCGAGCATGGCGGCGACAAACCATTGGCCGGCGAGCAGGGCGATGGCGAGGAAGCAGACTGCGGCGACGGTGGCGACGCCTGCGGAGAGGCCGTCCATGTTGTCGAGGAAGTTGAGGGCGTTGGTGACGACCAGGACCCAGAGCAGTGTGAGGGCGTAGCTGGCCCAGGGGCCGCCTGCGATGCCATCGAGCATAGTGAACATGCGGGTTTGCGTGAGGACGAGAGCGGCGAGGCTGACGCCCGCGAGGATGGCGAGTTTGAGGAAGGGGCCGAGGGGTTTGCGGTCGTCGATGAGGCCTAGGACGTGGAGGGCGAGGGCGGCGGCGAGGATGAGCCAGGCGTGGGCGGATTTGTCTTGCAAGCCAGCGAGGTGGGCTTGGAGGCTGACGGGGAGCGACGTGGGGCTTTGCATCGCGAAGTAGAGAAGTGCGGCGATGAGAGGAAGGGCGAAGCCCAGAAAGATGCCGACGCCGCCGATGTTGGGCACGCGGCGGGGAGGGGCTTTGATTTGTCCCGGGACGCCTGCGCCGTCGAGGGTGTTGAGTTTGCGGCCCAGGGTGCGCGCGAGGTAGGTCGCGAGGAGTGCGGTGAGGAGGGCGATGGGGATGAGGGTGAGGACGAGGGGGGGCATGGGGGAAGAGCAATAAAGCGAGAAAGCGGAAAGCGATAAATGTTGGGGGGCAGGTTAGTTGGGGTGTGGGGGTGTGCGAGGGTGAGTGGGTGGGGAGGTGAGGGGGTGAGAGGGAATGAAGGCGGTGATGAGGGTGAGTATTGCGTAGAGGCCTGTGACGATGAAGAGCATCCAGAGCAGGCGCAGGGGGTAGGGGCCTAGTTTGTCGATGAGCGTGGGGTTTTCGGGTTTGGTGTTGCCGGCGTAGCCGTAGTTCCAGCCGGTGGCGGCGTTGAGGGGGATGATGAGTGCGCCGTAGACGAGGGTGACGAGGAGGATGATGCCCAGGTCGCGCGCGGTGGGGCGGTAGCGGCGGACGAGGAAGTCGTAGAGGGGCGTGGCGACGATGGTGAAGTGGCTGAGGAAGAAGATGTGGAAGCGGACGGAAGATGGGCCGTCGGTGATGACGGGGGTGATGAAGGCTTGGGTCGAGAGACCGATGCCCCAAAAGAACATGATGGTGCGGAGGATTCGGGCGATGGAGTGATCGGTGATGCGATTTTCACGCAGCCATGAGAGCGTGGTGAAGACGGCGAAGATGCCGGCGAGATCGCAGATGTGCAGCGGCAGGCTGGAGGCGAGCTGGAGGCGGGGCGGAGTGGACCAGAAGATGATGTTGAAGGCTTGGATGATGAGGACGAATGAGAACCAGGCACGTTCGAGGGTGCGCTGGTGCGGTGTGTTGCGCAAGGCGCGGCCTAGCAGCACGAGGGCGAGCATGAGGGTGAGGTAGGTGCCGGTGGTGAGGTAGTGGGTGGGTGTGAAGGGGTGGAAGGCAGCAGCATCGGTCGCGGCGAGAGCGAAGTTGATGAGGGCGGGTAGCACGCGGCGGGAGAGTATCGGCGGGAGCGTGAACGCGCGTTAGCTGGTTGTTGCTTCGCGCTTGCGTTGTTTGTTGCCGGTTTCGTGGCGGAGTTGGCCGCAGGCGGCGGCGATGTCGCGGCCTCGGCTGGCGCGGATGTGGACGTTGAGGTTTTTGGCTTGGAGATACTCTTGGAATCCGCGAACGTCTTCGTCGCGGGGGCGGTCAAAGGGCATGCCTTTGACTTCGTTGTAGCGGATGAGGTTGATGTTGGCGCGGATGGTGCGGGCGATGTCGGCGAGTTCTTTGGCGTGCTGGGGTTGGTCGTTGACGCCGCGGAGGAGGGTGTATTCGAGCGTGATTTCGCGGCCGGTTTTGTCGAACCACTTTTGGCACGCGGCGAGGAGATCGGTGATGGTGGTGTACTCGGCCCAGGGGATGAGTTGGCGGCGGATGGTGTCGTTGGGGGCGTGGAGGCTGAGGGCGAGGGTGATGGGAAGATCGAGTTGTTCAGCGAGTTTTTCGATGGCTTTGGGGAGGCCCACGGTGGAGATGGTGACTTTGCGGGCGCTAATAGCGTGACCCCACAGGGCACAGATAGTGCGGATGGCGGGGATGACGTTGGCGAGGTTGCTGAGTGGTTCGCCCATGCCCATGAAGACGACGTTGGTGATGCGGGGGAAGTCGCCGTCGTTGCGCGTGCCGCGGCCTGCTTGCTGCTCTTGCATGGATTTGCGGAGCATCCAGACTTGCTCGACGATTTTGCCAGCGGTGAGATTTTCGTCAAGGCCCCCGATGCCCGAGGCACAGAACTTGCAGCCGACGGGACAGCCGACTTGGCTGCTGATGCAAGCGGTGCGGCGATCTTCGGCGGGGATCATGACGCATTCGGTCTGGCGGGTTTGGTCGAGTTGCGGATTGCTGAGGATGGGGAGGGAAGTTGGTGATGATGGTGGCGATTGCGGTACTTCAGCGCCAGCTGTGTTGTTGCGGTCGTGCCACTGGACGAGGAGCTTTTGCGTGCCATCGGTAGCGTTTTGTTGTTTGATGATGTCGCCAGTGGAGAAGCGAATGTCGGCGGCGAGTTTGTCGCGGTCGAGCTTGCTGAGATTGCTCATGGCGGCAGGGTCGATGATGCCCTTGAGGTAGACCCACTCGAGCACCTGCTTGGCGCGGAAGGGTTGCATATTGCAGCGTTCGCACCATTGTGCGAGACTTTCGGGAGTGTGTTCGAAGATGTGGGTGGCGGGGGGCATGTGATGTCTATGCACGAAGCAGGTGCGGGATGCCTTTCTTTTTGCGAGTCGCAAGGACGTCAGCTTCAAACTTCTGGATCAGTTGCTTCCACTGAGCGGATTTGAGGAATTTATCGACATCGCCGTTGAGTTCGACTTCGGGCATGTAGGAAGCCATGACACCTTGCTCAAGTACGCCGTCTGCCAAAACACCTTGTTCACGGAAGACGAGAACCGGCAGTCCGAGTTGGAAGCCCATGCCCGCTTCCACCTGGCACCAAGGACTTGTCAGCCATGTGTTGGCGAGTTTCTTGATGTTTGATTTCTTCCCGCTTGGCGCCAGGTGTACTTCGCCACTTTTGACGAGGTAACGTCGGAGGGCAAGTACAAGAACGCCATTACATTCGAGCATAATCCGTCGGATGCTCGCGAGCGGCACTTCCGTGTCGTAGTCACTAACTCCCAGTGTTCGCGGTTCCATGTCACGATCGCGGAAATACTCGCGAATGCGATCAACGAGCTGAGATTGCTGGACATTGTGCGGTCGAGGATGGCTAAGGAAGACCGGGATCGACACAACGAACTCCTTTCATGGCTTGGCACTGATCGTGAGCGGAACCGCGCCGTAGAGGGCTTGCGTGACGACGGGGGATTCGATTTTGAAGCGGCGCGTAGCGGGGTCGATGCCGCGTTCGATCATGATTTTGCGGAGGTTGCCGGGAGCGGCGAACTCGACATCTTCGGGCATGATGTCGGCGGTTTCGATGGTGCCGCCGAAGCGAGTGAGCAAGGCGCGGCAGACGTCGGCGACGAGGTCTTCGGGTGCGCTGGCGCCGGCGGTGATGAGCACGCGCTCTTTGCCTGTGGGGAACCAGGCAAAGTCAAGTTCGCTGGCGTCGTCTAAGAGTCGCGCGTCGGTGCCGACGTTCTTGGCGATTTCGGTAAGGCGCACGCTGTTGCTGCTGTTGCGGCTGCCGATCACGAGGACCATGTCGCAGTGCGGGGCAAGTTGGCGGACGGCGTGTTGGCGGTTGGTGGTGGCGTAGCAGATGTCGCTGCTGGGTGGTTCTTTGATTTGCGGGAACGCGGCCTTGAGGGCGGTGATGATGACGCCGGCGTCGTCGGTGCTCAGTGTGGTTTGCGTGAGGTAGACGAGTTTGCTCGCATCGTGAATGCGCAGGTTGGGGATGTCGTCGGGGCTTTCGACAACTTGCGTGACGTCGGGTGCTTCGCCGGTGGTGCCGATGACTTCTTGGTGGTGCTTGTGACCGACGAGGAGAATTTGGTAGCCTTGGCGCGAATAGCGAATGGCCTCGGCGTGGACTTTGGTGACGAGGGGGCAGGTGGCGTCGATGGTGGTGAGTTTGCGATCAGCGGCTTGCTTGCGGATGGCGGGTGAGATGCCGTGGGCGCTGAAGACGATGATGCCGCCTTGGGGGACTTCATCAAGATCCTCGACAAATTTGACGCCATTGTGTTGGAAGCGGCCCACGACGTGTTTGTTGTGGACGATTTCGTGATAGCAGAAGATGGTTTGTCCGGGGAAGAGCTCGATGACTTGGTCGATGACATCGACGGCCATGCGAACGCCAGCGCAGAAGCCGCGGGGGTTGGGGAGGAGGAGGTGCATGGGTGAAGAAGAGACGGAGTACCAAAGAGACGAAGGACCGGAGGAGGTGGAATGTGAGGGTATGCGGAAGATGTTGAATTTTCGGGGGCTCAGGTTGCGGGGTGTGGTTGGGGCGAATACTTTGCCCTATGACCTCTGCGGATGGGCAGGTGGTAACTTCGGATTTGAGGGCGGTTGGCGCGGGGGTAGTGGAGCCACGTGTGTTGTCGCATGCGCGGGCGCATGTGCGGAGAATCACGCGGGCGAGTGGGGAGAATTTTACGGTTTTGTCGCGATTGGTGCCTGGTGACTTGCGTGATGATTACGCGGCGGTGTACGCGTTTTGTCGCGTGGCGGATGATGCGGCGGACGAGCACAGCAATGATGCGGCGTCGCGCGAGGCGAGTTTGCGGACGCTATGCGCGATGCGGGCGAAGCTGATTGCGTGCGAGCGGGGCGAGTTGGGGCGCGGGGGTGGTGCGTTGCGCGATGATGATCTGTTGTTTGTTGCGTTGCAGCAGTCGATTGCCAAGCGAAAGTTGCCTGTGCAGGCGTTTCATGATTTGTTGGACGCGTTTGAGCAGGACCAGCGCGTGACGCGGTATGAGACGTGGGATGATGTGATGGCGTACAGCCGCAAGAGTGCGAACCCGGTGGGGCGGCTGGTGCTGGCGCTGCATGGAGAGGCGATGGATGAATCGGCGCGGGCGCGCGAGATGTTGCGATGCAGTGATTGCATTTGTACGGCGCTGCAACTGACGAATTTCTGGCAAGATGTCCGGCGGGATTTGCTTGAGCGCGACCGGGTGTATTTGCCGGCAGAGTCGGGAATGCCGGCGGACAAGCTACGTGAGTGGATGGGTAAGCCCAAGGACACTGGCGTGCGGCGACGGATGACTGATGAGATGCGAGAGTTGTGTCGGCGGACGAGCGAGTTGTACAGGCAAGGGAAGCCACTGGAGCAGATGGTGGAGCCGCGGCTTGCGTGGATTTTATGGTTGTTTCGGCAAGGTGGGCAGCGGACGTTGCAATTGGTTGAAGAGGGCGGGTATGTGACGCTGTGGGAGCGGCCTCGCGTGGGCAAGGTCGCGCGGGCGGGGTTGTTGCTGCGGGCGTATTGGGGCGCGGTTTGGGGCGTCTTGCCGAGTGCGACGAGCGAATGACGAGCGAATGATGTGGCATGAGCGTGCCGGGCGTCATGCAAAAGGAGTTAGCGACATCACTCGCGGATTGCGGCGTGGTGGTGCGGACGCAGGCACGGAATTTCTGGTGGGGTTTGCGAGTTTCGCCTCAGCCGCAGCGAAGTGTTTTGTACGCGGTGTATGCGTGGATGCGGCTGGGTGATGACATTGTGGATGAGGCGAAATCGCGCGAGCAGGCTCGGCGGGATTTTGATGCGTTTGCGGCGGCGAGCGAGCGGGCGTTTGCGGGTGATGCACAGGCAGAGGGGTGCTGGCCGGCGTTTGCGTGGGCGGTAGCAGAGGCGGGCGTGCCTCATGCGTGGCTGCGCGATATGTTGAAGGGGCTGGCGTGGGATTTGGATCATGAGCCGTTTGTGAGTGATGAGCAGTTGGCGCGGTACTGCTATTTCGTCGGCGGGACGGTGGGGCTGGTGTGTACGCACACGTGGGGACTGCGAGCGGGCATGTCGCGCGATGTTGCACTTGAGAAGGCAGATGCGCGGGGGCGGTCGTTTCAGATGATCAACATCGCGCGGGATATTGCGACGGATGCGACGGCGAGTTCGCCGAGGGGGTATGTGCCGGAGGCGATGTTGGCGCGGGCGGGACTTTCGCGCGAGGCGTTGCTGGCGTGGCGCGAGCCGGTAGCTTGCGAGCGATTGGTGCGCGAGCTGATTGCCAAGGCGGATATGTATCACGCGGCGTCGGTGGGGCTGGAGGCGATGATTGATCCGCGATTTACGCCTGTGCTGGCGGCGATGACGAGGGTGTATCAGGGCGTGCTGGATGTGCTGCGAGCCGAGCCCGCGCGGGCGGTGGTGGGGCCACGAGCGCGCGTGGCGAACTGGCGCAAGGCGATGATTGGATTGCGAGCGGTGACGCAGCAGTGGGGCGTGCGATGAACGAGGTGAACGCTGGAAGACTGTCGCGCCGGAGGGGCGGCCCACCGAGGGTGGGTGTTGTGGGTGGAGGCCTGGCGGGGTTGGCGTGCGCACTGCGGCTGGCGCGGGCGGGTGTGAAGGTGACGCTGTTTGAGCAACGCCGACGGCTGGGCGGGCGGGCGACGAGTTTTGTCGATCAGCAGTCGGGCGAGACTATTGATAACTGCCAGCATGTTGCGCTGGGGTGTTGTGATCGGTATCTCGCGTTGCTTGGGCAACTGGGGAAGCTGGATTGCATCGCGTGGCATGATCGGCAGTGGTGGGTGGAAGAAGGTGGACGGACCAGTGTGCTTGAGCCGATGCGCGGGCATCGGTGGTTGCCGGGGTTTGCTTCGCATGCGGCGAGTTTTTTGCGGGCGTCGTTTTTGAGCGTGCAAGACAAGGCGGCGATCGCGACGGCGATGGGGCAGATTGCACTGGTGGACAGGGACTCGCATCGCGATGTGACATTTGGTGATTGGCTGGCGCAGCAGAATCAGCCGGCGAGCGCGATTGAGCGATTTTGGACGCCCGTGATTGTGTCGGCGTGCAATGGCGAAGTTTCGCGCGTGGCGGCGAGCAGCGCGATGCATGTGTTTCAGGATGGGTTGTTGGCAGGGGCGTCGGCGTCGCGGATTGGGGTGCCCACGGTGCCATTGGTTGCGTTGTATGACGCGGCGGAGATGTTGCTGACGCAAGCGGGCGGGGAGTTGCTTTTGGGTGAGACGGTCGAGGCGTTGACAGCGACCACCGTCACGACGCGGGCGTGCGAGTGGGCGTTTGATGCCGTGGTGTGTGCGGTGCCGGTGGAGAAGGCCAGGCGTTGGCTGCCAGCGAGTGATGTGCGGCTGGTGCAGTTGGCGGCGGCGGAGCACTCGCCGATTCTGGGCGTGCATGTGACGTTTGACAGGCCTGTGTTGCAGACGCCCCATGCAGTGTTGGTGTGTGCGGGCACGCAGTGGCTCTTTCGCAAAGATGAACGCGGATGCGTGGTGCATGCTGTCATCAGTGCGGCGGATGCGTGGATGGGTTTGAGCGAAGAGCAGATCGTGGCGAGAGTGGTGGATGATGTGCAGCGGTGGATGCCGAGCTCGCGCGGGGCGCGGGTGGTGCGGGCAAGGAGCGTGAAGGAGCGCATGGCGACGTTTGTGCCAACGCCCAGGTTTGAGCGGAGTCGGCCCGGGGCTTTGCCGGATGGTGCGAGGTGGGGAGAAGCTGTTGTGTTGGCGGGTGATTACTGCGACACGGATTGGCCGGCGACGATGGAGGGGGCGGTGCGGTCGGGAGAGCGGGCGGCGCGGGCGCTGGGGTGCTGATGAAGCTGTCGGATGACCCTTGTAAAGTCCTAACTTTGTGTTTGTGGCATAAGAACACGCAGGAAGGGGTCTTGCAAGCGCGAGCGTGGGAGGATACCTTGCGGCCGGTTGCGCTTGTGTTGCAACCAGTTGGCTATCGGTGTTGCCCGGTCGGGCGATGCCAGTAACGATCACGACGAAAGGTGACAGATCATGGGCGAGGCAAAGCCATGGCAAATCGCGGTGATCGTGGTGGGACTGCTGGTGCTGGTGGGCATGCTGTCGATGCAGTTTTTGAAGAATGATGAGCCGCAATTTGCCAAGACGGGCATGTACATCGATCTGAAAACTGGCGAGCTTGTTGAGGTTGAGTACCGGGAAGATCGAGCGCTGACGATTCCCGCTGCGAATCCTCCCAGCACCGAGTACACGCTGTTTCCGGTGAGCAAGCGAGACGATGGCAAGTGGTCGCTGGAGTCAAAGTACTTCGATTCGGTGGATCGCTACAAGTTGAAGGGGCCGTACCTTGATATGCGCAGCGGCCTTGTGACGCCAGCGAGCGGGCCAGTCAAGAAAGATGTGTACCCGAAGCGAAAGTAATCAGTAGGTGATGGGTCGGGGTAGGTGGGGGTAGGTGATGGGTTGGGTTTGAACTGCCAAGGAAAGATTTATGAGCATCCACAACCGCAAGGCTTTCACACTCATCGAGCTATTGGTCGTTATCGCGATCATCGCACTGCTGATTGGACTGCTTTTGCCCGCCGTCGCCAAGGCACGAAACGTCGCTCGCGGCATTGTCTGTCTGAGCAACATTCGCAGCATCACGCTGGCTCAAAGTTTGTACATGAATGAGCAGAAGGACTTTTACGCATCGGCTTGGACGAGCGGTGCGGAACTGGATGCAACTGGCGGCGTGAGTTCATTGGGCGATACCACGCCCACCAAGCCAGTGCAAGTCTTTGACTTCATGAGCCCGATCTTTGGTGACTCGCTGAACTATTCGCCCAACCGGGCCCGGCGCACGCAGCAGATCTTTAACGGGTTCCGTTGCCCGATCCAGCGTCGTTCGTACACCACGCTGTTTGGATCTGCAACAGATGATTCTCAGTTTCGCGCGATTCAAGACACTGAAACGACGGGTTTTCAATCGTCGAGCTATCTCATGTCCTATGGGTTTCATGCGGTTTGGGCTGGACCTGGCGCACCAGGAAACTACACCTCGACGCAGTGGGGCAACAGGGGTCAGAGCATTGGTTCTCCACCATACTTCGATACGATCCGTAATCCCATCAGCTTCTTCCCTAGGCTTGACAAGGTTGGCACACAGCTTTCAAGCAAGGCCATGATCATTGATGGCACACGTTACATCGACTACTCCCGGCCCGAGGGTCCGGTCTACGACTTCGACGTCACACCCGACTCAATCTTCGGCAACTACTCAGATAACCCGACGTACAACGGCTCAACTGCGTATGGGCGCAATCGTGGTGGTACGTTTACGGATCACCTGAAGCTTTCCATGCGTCACGATACCGGCGTGAATGCAGGCTTCTTTGATGGCTCTGGTCGGCGCATCATCAACCGCGAGTTCTATGAGCGGGCGGATTACTTCCACCCAACCGGAGCGCGCATGTTGAACGTGAGCAGTTCAGCTAACCGCGAAGCGCTCGAGCGTTTCCCGCAGAACTCGCTGCTGCCTTAATGGCGATTGTCTAGCCGCTTTTCGCACGCCGCGATCACTTCCTCCAGCGTGATGCGTTGCATCATGCCTGCGCTGCGGGCATCGCGGAAGTAAAACTCATCGCCTGGCCCCACGTGTTGCACGATGTCGCCCTCGCGGCCGAACGGGCTGGCGAGCTTGGGGTCGGTTGGTCCAAGCAGGCCCACGCAGGGGCGGTCAAAGCCCACGCCTATGTGCAGCGCGGCGGAGTCGTTGGCGACCACCAACGCCGCACCTTCGATGACGGCCATGAGTTGGGCAACATCAGTCGCTCCCATCAGGTCAATCACGCGCGGGTTGCGCGACGCGAGGTCCAGCAGCGGCTGCACCTGCGGGCGTTCTTTGCCGCCACCGGTGATGATGCAGGTGATGTTGCGCGAAGTGAGGTGCTGAGCGAGCTGCGCGAAGCGGTCGGCGGGCCACTGCTTGGCGGGCCAGGCGCTGGTGGGGCTCAAGACGGCGTAACGCGCGTGCGTGCTTGCAAATGGCTGGGCCGCGAGCCACGCGCGGGCGCCAGGGCTGCTGTAAAGCTGGCGGGCGGCGGCATCGCGAGCAACAGGAATGTGCAGCGCCTCAAGTAACGCGAGAGCTTTGTCAACCGTGTGAATGACTTTGGGCGTCTTGATGCGATGCGTGTACGCCAGCCACGCACATTCGCGGGCATCGCGCGTGCCCACGCGCACGGGAGCCTTGGTTGCCCACGCCAGCAAGCCGCTGCGCGCGAGGCCCTGGCAATCAAAGACCAGGTCATAGCCCGGCTGGGCGAGGGTCGCGAGGTACGCGCGCAGGGCCGCGAGGTTGAAGGTCTTGAACCAGCGCGAGAAGTCGTTGCGCGGGAAGATGATGACGTTGCTCAGAGCCGGATGAGCCTCGATCACGGGCGCGAAGGTGTCGCGCACCAGCCAATCGATGCGCGCCTGCGGGTACGCCGCCCGCAAGCTGGCAAGCACGGGCACGCTGCGAGCAACATCACCCAGTGCACTGGGGCGGATGATGAGAATGCGGTGTGCGGCAGGGGCGCCGGGCGGGAGGGTGGAGGGAGAAGGCAGCGTGCCCATGAGGGGGGCATGGTAGAGGAGCGGGGCGGGCGGGAGCGAGGGAGCGAGGGAGCGAGGAAGCGAAGAAGCGAAGAAGCGAAGAAGCGAGGAAGGGAAACGCCGTGCCACCAATCCGCTGCTCTGAGCGGATCGGTGCGAGCCGCGCAAACTCGCGCGGTCGGCACGTGTTCGAGTTGCGCGGCCAGTTATCGACGCGATAACGAGGTGAATGGTCGCTGGAGCGGCGTGATCTGTCATGTTGCGGGCGTGATCTGTGACAGATCATGTGTGATTGGACCTTGTTGGGAAGGCATGGCGGGAAAGGCATCGTGGGCGGCGTGGCGGTCAGCGTCGGCTGCTTTGCCATCGCGAAGCGATGCACGATGCATAGCCGGGGGTTGAGCGGAGCGAAACCCCCGGGATGCGCGAGATGACGCGCGCGCACCGCGTAGCGGTGCCGGTGAGCGCAGGGCGGGATCAACCTGCACCGCTGCGCGGTGCATCTGTGCGCGATCCATCGTCCGGGAGTTTCGCTGCGCTCAACCCCCGGCTATTGAACATCGTCGCTTCGCGACGCAAGGCACTCGCTTCGTGAAGTCGGTGGTGTAGCTTGACCCGAATGCCCCTTGCCCAGTTCCCAATGCCTGCTGTTGCCCCTTCGCTCCCTCGCCTCTGCTCTGCGCTTTCTGCGGGCTCTGTGTTGAACTTGCCTTTGGCTTTTCTGTCTTTGCGAACGGGCTGAAAGCCCGTTCCACTGGGGGGAAGGTGGTTTTCGCTTTGGGGCACGATTTGGGAAGTCGTGTTACGCGGCTGGGCTAGCCGAGTAAACTCGTTCATGCGGCGAACGCTTTTGCTTGTCAATCCGGAGAAACCTGCGGCGGCTCATGCGGCGGCGGAGGTTCGGCGTGTGGTGCAGCAGCATGGGGTGTTGCTGGGCGAGTTGCCGGCGGATGGGTCGCCTTTGCCCGCTGGTATGCACGATGCGGATTTGTTTGTGGTGTTTGGGGGCGATGGGACGCTCTTGAGCCAGGCGCGGCGGTGCGCGAGCCCGAAGGGGGCGATGCTTGGGGTGAACTTGGGGCGGCTTGGGTTTTTGGCGGCGTTTGATGTGGCGACGGCGATGCAGCACGCGGCGGAGTTGTTCAGTGATAAGCATCCGCTGCCGATTCGCACGTACAACTTGCTGCGGATTAGCGTGGTTGATAAAGCGGGCGTGACCAAGTTCACGTCCATTGCGCTCAATGATGCGGTGGTGACGTCGGGGCCGCCTTACCGGTTGATTACGTTGACGCTGAGCGTGGATGGGCATGCGGGTCCCGTGATTCGCGGAGATGGCTTGATTGTGGCGAGTCCGGTGGGCAGTACGGCGTACAACCTTTCGGCGGGCGGGCCGCTACTTGATCCGACGCTGGATGCGTTTGCGATTACGCCGATTGCGGCCCAGTCGCTGAGCTTTCGGCCTGTGGTGGTGAGCGGGAGCAGCAGCATTTCGATCGTGGCGGAGCGTGTGAACGATGCGGAGGCGGGCGCGGGGACGACGCTGGTGCTGGATGGGCAGACGCACACGCCTATTCGCACGGGTGATCACATTACGATTACGAAGCACGATCACGGCGTGAACTTTGTGCATAACGAGGCGAGCGATTGGTGGGCGCGGATCATCGGGCGGCTGCGGTGGGCGGATACGCCGCGGCTGGGGAGCTGAATGCGGGTCGTGAACGGCGATGCAAAGGGGCACTATCCTGCACGCATGACGCGAAGCTGCTTGAGCAGGTTTGGGATTGATTGCGCGATGGCGATTGCCGCGGCGGTAGCGATGTGCGCTGGGAGCGAGAGCAGTGCGTTTGCGCAGGTGAAGATTGTGGATGAGCCGGCGGGGGCGGCGGCGGGCTCGGGAACGGTTGCGGCTCCGCAGCCGGTGCGGGCGGCGAGTGCGCCGCGCACGTTGAATGTTGATGAGCAGGCGATGCTGGAGGCGCGGCGGCTGTTGGCGAGCTTGCAAGCGTCGCGCGCGGAAGATGTGCTGGATGCGTGGCTGGAGCGCAACGCGGGTGGGCAGTCGCCGCAGGTGCCGGAGGCGTATTACTTGCGGGGGAATGCGAAGTTGGCGCAGGATGATGAGTTTGAAGCGTTGTATGACTACGAAGAGGTCATCAAGAACTATCCGGCGAGCGAGTTTTTTGTGACGAGCCTGGAGCGCGAGCTTGATGTGGCGAAGTTGTATTTTGGTGGGCGGAGAAAGCCGGGCTTGTGGGGCATTCGGATGGATGATGGCACAGGCGTGGCTGAGGAAATTGTGCTGCGGATCAATGAGCGCATGCCTGGGAGCAAACTTGCAGAGCGAGCGCTGATGACGATGGCGGACCATTATGCGAGCAAGCGGGATTTGCCGATGGCGGTAGAGACGTATGACACGTTTGTGAAGTTGTATCCGCGCAGCGAGTTGCGGCAGAAAGCGATGCAGCGGCGGACGTATGCGACGGTTGCGCAGTTCAAGGGGCCGGCGTATGACTCGAGTATTCTGACGGATGCGTCGATTCAGATTGAGAATTTTCAACTTGAGTATCCGGGTGTGGCTCAGGAGGCGGGACTGACGGATGGGTTGCAGGCAAGGCTGGATGAATCGCGGGCGGCGAGCATGCTGAACACAGCGCAGTGGTATTTGCGGCGTGATGATCCGGTGTCGGCGCGGATTACGCTGGTTCGGCTGGTGAAGCGGCATCCGAAGACGGCGAGTGCGCAGGAGGCGCTCACGCTGATTGCGACGATTGATGAGAAGCACCCGGCGATTGCGGGTGATGCGCAGCCGCTGACGCCGGCGGCGAAGGAAGAGGCGAAGGAAGAGGCGAAGCAAGAAAGCAAGCCCATCACCACGCCCGCATCCAGCGAGGGCGAGCAGGAGAAGCCGAGCACGTGAGCATGCGTTGTCAAAACATTGTTCGTCGTGCTGCGGTAGCAGGGGTGCTGGGTGCGCTGGCATCGATGGCGATGCTGAGTGCATGCGCCAGTGATCCGCGCGCGGGGTATGCGCCGACGTCGACGTTTGACTCGACGGTGTCGTCGGTGAGTGTGCCGATGTTTCGCAATACGACGGCGACTCCGGGCATTGAGCAGACGCTGACTGACGCGGTGATCAAGCAGATTCAGGCGAACACGCCCATGCGCGTGGTGCAGTCGGGGCAGGCGGCGAGCACGCTTTCAGCTGTGATTACCGAAGTGCGGATGCGGCGGATTTCTGCGAACAACGTGACGGGGCTGGTGCAGGAACTTGCGGTGCAGATCACGGTTGATTTTGAGTGGCGCGATAATCGCTCGGGCGAGGTGTTGAAGGCTCGACGGAATTTCTCGGCGGCGGATAGTTTTGTGCCCAGCCGACCATCGGGCGAACGGCTAGAACTGGGCGAAAACGCGGCGGCGCAGCGGCTGGCGCGAGATATGGTGAATGAACTGCGCGGGGCGTGGTAGTTTGTGTTGGAGTAGGTGCATCCAGCGGCTTGACGTGTCGATTACCATGATGCAATGACACGTCGCACGAATATCGCGTTGGCTTTGATGAGTGTTGCAGGTGTTGCTTCGTCGGCACATGCGACGTGGTCGATCATTTTGATTGATACGCGCACGCGCGAGGTGGGGATTGCAAGCGCGACGTGTTTGACGGGTTTTGATTTGCGGCAGGGCTCGCCGGTTGTGGTGACGGGTGTTGGTGCGGCGGCGGCGCAGTCGTTTGTTGAATCGACGCTGGTGACGCGGACGTTTATTCGTGATCGGCTGCTCGAAGGTGTGAACCCGGCGGACATCATTGCGGGGTTGCCGAGTGTTGATCCCAACCACCAGCGACGGCAGTATGGGATTGCGGACGCGGCGGGTCGTTCGACGACGTTTACGGGGAGTTTTGCGGGGCAGTGGGCGGGCGGGGTGAATGGGCAGTTCAGTTACACGTACGCGGGCAGCACGGGCACGATCAGTTACGCGATTCAAGGCAACGTGCTGACGGGCGAGTCGGTGATTACGGCGGCGCTTGATGCGGCTCGCAATACGCCCGGCGATTTGCCGACAAGATTGATGGCGGCGATGGAAGCAGCGCGATCGCAAGGTGGTGACGGGCGATGCAGTTGCAGTCCGGAGACGCCCACTGGGTGTGGTGCGCCGCCAGCGGACTTCACGACCAGCGCGCAGATTGGGTATGTGATTGTGGCGCGGCTTGGCGATACGGATCGCTGCGGGGGCGTGTATCCGGCGGGAGCGACTGGCGAGATTGCAATCGGCGATTTTGTGGGCGATGCGGCGATTGATGTTGCGGTGACGGATCAGACAGGAAGCCTGCGCGTGTACGAGAACTCGCGCGGGCGGCGGAATGCGTTGCCTGCGTTTACGAAGGGTGCGCCCAGTTTGGCGACGGGGACGTTGTTGGCGATTGCCTCAAATCCGCGAGCGATTGCGGCTGGCAACTTGCTGGGTGATGCGAGGCAGGATTTGCTGATTGGGCGGGCGTTTGACAACTTGCCGCTTTCGATTGTGCGGACGTCGATTGGTGGACAGTTTGATGCGCCGTTTGACTTTGGCAATTTCCCGGCGGTGCGCAAGGTGTTGACGGTTGATGTGAATCGCGATGGGTTTCAAGACATTGCGACGCTGACGAGCAACGGGATTTTGCGAATCGAACGCAACGAGGGGCTTTTCACGCAGCGGGCTGCGGTCACGTTCAGCCAGCAGCCGGTGGATATGACGATTCTCGATGTTGATGGCGATGGGGATCAGGACTTTGCGGTGGCGCTTGCTCCGGTGGGCGAAGTGGTGATTGTTGAGAACCAGAGCACGATTGAATTTGTGCAATTGGTTTCGCGACCTGCAATCACGTTGGCGGGACCGGCGCGGGCGATTGCTGCCGGGAACTTTGATAACGATGGCGACACGGATCTGGCGGTTGCGATCAACAACACGGCGAGCGTGTTTCAGTACATTCGCAATGACGCGGGCACGCTGATGGTGCGGCCAGCGGTTGCGGCGCGGGCGACGCCAATTGCGATTACAGCAGGCGATGTGACTGGCGATGGAATAACAGATTTGCTCGTTGGCGGCAACGGTGTGCTAGCTGTGCATCGCGGAGCGGCGGCGAGTGCGAACGGCGTTGTGTTCACCGGCGCGAGCAATCTTCGCACCGGCGGCATCGCTGGGAGCCCGACGCAGATGGCAACGCTTGATGCGGACGGCGATGGCGATCTTGATATCGCAACGCGTGATTCGCAGGGGTTTGTGACGATTTTGGAGAATCGTGGTCCGAATGCTGGACAGCTTTTTGGCACGGCCGGAACGTGGGTGACGACGAGCGGGTGTGCGGAGGGTGATTATTTTCTTTCGCTGAATGTCGCGAATGTGCCCACGACGGCGCCGGATGTGGTGCCGATTCTGCGGCAACAGTTTGATGCGTGGCGGAGCAATTTAACAAGCAAAGTTGACGGCGTGCAGAGCGTGGTGAGTGTGCCTTCGCTGACGACAGCATCGCCCGCGCGATACATGTTCATCACGCTGCGCGATTGGGAGGCGCAAGTGGTGACGACTCCTGTCACGGTGACGATTGACCGCACAGGTGCGGCGGGAGCGTTTGTGCTTGGTGCAGTTGAGCAGGTGGAGCCGGGGACGTATCGCGTTTTGATTACGCCGGGGACGGTGCCTGTTGTTGAGCAGCTTCGCATCAGCGTGCAAGCGGCGGGTGGACGTTCGGTTGTGTTGATGCCACTGCCGACGATTGCTATTGGCGCGCCGTGTGATGACATTGACTTCAACAACAATACGGTGTTCCCGGAAGATGCGGATGTGATTGACTTTTTCCGCGTGCTGGCAGGTGAGACGTGCGAGGCGTGCAACAGCATCGACTTCAATGCGAACGGCGTGTTTCCGGAGGATCAGGATGTGATTGATTTCTTCAATGTGCTTGCTGGGGGTGAGTGCTAACGTTGAGTTGGTGTCCAAACTTTCGGCAAAAATCTTCACTGCCGTGGAATCTGGCAGATACGTTGTAAGTGATCACGCAGACAATCAAGTTCGTGAGCGTTCGATCATGGTTTGGCAGTTGCTCGAAGACTTAGAACGCAGCGAAGTGTTGAGTGAACGTCCTCAAACCAAACCGAATCCCACGATCGAACTTCAGCAGACGTTAGCAGACGGGACGCGAGTGAAATCCGTTTGGGGATACATGCACGGCATTCAAGTTGCGAAGTTGGTCACCGTACACTTCTTTGACAGGTGAAGTATGCAGATCGCCGGGAAAAAAGTTCGACTAGTCAAGTGGATTCATGGATCGCGATGCGTCCTGCGCGTCGAGGTCGATGGTGTGATTCCTGATGCCGATCCATCCGAACCCGTTGTGTTGCCAGACAGCGTTCGTTGGCTTGATGAATTGCAACGACTGGCAGACTTGGGAGACATGGACGCACTCCAGCGGTCGGCACCAGTGGCCACGGTGTACGTGCGCAAGTCGGCGTAGTGCAACTATTACAGTTGCACGAGCGAACTCATCGACATGCCAACTGTCCGCATGCTTGAAACGTCTGTTTGGGTGCCGCGCACGCGTGAGGAACTGTTTCCGTTTTTCGCGGATGCTGCGAATCTCAACGTGCTCACGCCCCCTTGGCTTGATTTCAAGATTGTCACGCCGCTACCGATTGAGATGAAGCAGGGTGCGTTTATTGATTATCGCATCGGGCTCAAGGGTGTGCCGATGAAGTGGCGGACGCACATTGCGGCGTGGGAGCCGCCTGTACGGTTTATTGATGAGCAGATCAAGGGGCCTTACTCGCTGTGGCATCACGAGCACATCTTTCAGCCAGATCGCGGCGGGACAAACTGCATTGATCGCGTGCGATACAGCCACTGGGGCGGACCGATTGCGGAGAAGCTGCTGGTTCGACCTGATTTGGAGCGGATTTTTGCGTATCGCAAGGAGAAGATGCTCGAGTTGTTTGGTAAGCCGGTGGTGAAAGTGTGAGTTGTTACGCGCACGATGCGATCGTAACTTCGCATTCATACGCTTGTGCGTGTCCGACACCCTGCCCATCTCTGAAACGTTCTTCTCGATTCAAGGCGAGGGCAAGCTCACGGGCGTGCCGAGTTTTTTTGTGCGGCTGTCGGGTTGCAATCTGCGCTGCAAGTGGTGCGATACGCCTTACGCGAGTTGGAATCCGGATGGGCAGCCGCAGGATGTGCATGCATTGGCTGCGGCGGCGAAGGCCACGGGTGCGTCGCATGTTGTCATCACGGGCGGCGAGCCGTTCATCTTCAAGCGGCTGGGGCAACTGTGCGATGCGATGAAGCAGGCGGGCATGCACATCACTATCGAGACTGCGGGGACGGTGTTCGAGCCGGTTGCGTGTGATCTCATCAGTATCAGTCCCAAACTCGCGAACAGCACGCCTTGGGACGATTCGCGTGACCCCGGTGGTTCGTGGGCGAAGCGGCATGAAGAACGCAGGATCAATGTGGTTGCGCTCAATGCGTTATTGGCGACGTATCCCAGCAAGCAGCTCAAGTTCGTGGTACAAAGCGAGGCTGATATCGCGGAGATCGACGGCTTGCTGTCGCAACTGAGCAACTGGACGCGTGATGATGTACTGATCATGCCGGAAGGTGTGACTTCACCGTCGCGAGAGATGCGTGCGTGGATTGCGGAGATTTGTCTGCGGCGCGGGTGGCGGTATTGTGCGAGACTTCACATTGAAATCTTCGGCAACAAGCGTGGCACGTGACGCGTCTGATGCAATTGACGCACGCGCGGAGGTTGCGACTCGCAATGACAACTCGCAGTCACATAGCCCAGCGCAGTTCCTGGTCTACTTGCGGAATCACTCGGCGGATGCGTCCTGCATCAAAGTTCGCGGGCAGTTGCATCGCGAGGTGCGTGAGTACATACTCAATCAAACTCTGCACGACGCGCGAAGGGGCAACGGTGCCGCCACACCAGTAATCGTGATCGCGCCAGCCCAGCATTACGGTGTGTTGCGTGGTCAGCGGGCCTTGCGTGACTTCGAGTTCGTAGAGCCAGCCGCCATCGACTTCTTCCTCGGCGCGCACCACCACCTGCGGCTTGGGCAGACTGGTTGATCGCGGCGAATCGTCCATAGTGGGGGTATCGTCAAGAGGCGGCAGGCTCTGGAGCCCAATTGCCGGCTCCGACATCATCCTACCAGAAACCTCGTGCAAGCCCAACACATTCGGAAACTATGATGAAGGTGGGAGCGAAAAAGATGACCTGGGCGGCCAACCGGCCAAAACTGCGTTCGTTACGCTTTCGACGCTTTTTCACAGGATTCGCGTTCTGTTTTCGTGGACGACCGACTCGTGGTATTTTGACAAAGTTTTTTCCCGTTCTGTTCTTGTTCCTTTCTCGTTCTTTCCTGTTCTTATCACACTCTCATGACATTTCTTCTTGAAACCATCCGACTGGGGCTGACGAGCCTGCGACTCCACCTGCTGCGGAGCATTCTTACTGCTCTGGGCATTATTCTGGGCGTTGCGAGCGTTATCGTCATGAGCAGTTTGGGTGAGGGCAGCACGCGCGAAGCGTTGGCGCAGATTGAAGCTCTCGGTGCGCGCAACATCATCATTCGCAGTCAGAAGCCGCCTGAGACGCAGAATCAGCAGCAGGGCAATCGCGCGGGTTGGATCACGCGCTTCGGTCTGACTCGGCAGGATTTTGAGAACATCCAGTTCCAGTTTCCAGATGCTGAGTACATCGTGCCGGTGAAGTCGATCGGTAGCCAGATTCTGCGGAACGAGAAGCGGATCACGAGTCAGGCGTTTGGAACCACGCCGCAACTTCGCAACGTTGCCAACTTGGGCGTGGATCGCGGGCGATACTTGAGTGAAGCGGACATGGATGAGCGGGCGCTGGTTTGCGTGATCGGCGCGAAAGTTGCGGAGAACTTCTTTCCGCTGGAAGATCCGCTGGGGCAAACGCTTCGCATCGATCAAAAGATTTTTACCGTCATTGGCGTGCTGCGTCCGGTTGGCTTTGCGGGCGGCGCGGGTGCGAGCATGGTGGGGCGCGATCTCAACCAGGATGTGCATGTGCCGCTGACGACGGCGCGCGAAACTTTCGGCGATACCACAAGTCGGCGCACGGCGGGAAGTTTTGACAACCAGGAAGTGCAAGTTTCCGAAGTCTTCGTCTCGGCACGCACGCGTGGCGAGGTGCTGACGATCGCCGAGCGATTGCAGCGCGTGCTTGAAACCCGTCGATCGGGCTTGACGGACGTGGGCCTGTTTGTGCCGTATGAACTGCTAGAAACGGCGAGAAAACAAGCACTGCAATATCAGTTGGTGTTCGGCTCGATTGCAGGCATCGCGCTGCTGGTGGGCGGCATCGGCATCATGAACATCATGCTCGCGAGTGTGACCGAACGCACGCGCGAGATCGGCATCCGCCGGGCTCTGGGCGCGACGCGCAAGCACATTCAGTACCAGTTTCTTGTTGAGACCAGCGTGCTCAGCACCACTGGCGGCATCATCGGCGTGATACTCGGTATCGGTTTTTCGCTCGGATTAGGCAAACTCGTTGATGTGTTGCCCACGCTGCCCATGATTGGTTCATTCTTTCCGCCCGATGCGAAGGCGCCAACCGCCGTGACGCTCGGCAGCATCATCATCAGCTTTACGGTTGCGGTCGCGACAGGGCTGATCTTTGGGATTTATCCCGCGCGGAAAGCAGCGAAGCAAGACCCCATCGTTGCGCTACGGCATGACTGAGCAGTTCTAGCAAGTCTCACGCGGGGCGAATGCCGCGGATGACTTGCATGACGCGTTGTGCTTCGCTCTTTGCAACACTGACGAGCACGTTGCGAGGCACGCGCCACTCGCTTTGGCCACGCGTAAAGCCCGCGCAGTGCTCGTTCATGCAGCGATACATGAGTTTGAACGCATCACGCGGCTGGCGCACTTTGTCGAACGCGTCGAGCAGTTCGTCACGACTCACATCTTCGGCGAACATGTCCAGCAAGTTGATCGGGCCAGCTTCGGGCACGCGACACGCGTTGAGGCGAGACTCGCACAGGTCGTAGAGCATGTGGCCGGTCCACGCAAGTTCGTCAACCAGATGCTGCTTGTCGAGGCGTGCTTCTTGAAAGAACGCGTTGCTCTCGCGCATGAGCGCGTGTTGCAGTTCCATGGGCAAAAGCAGCTTCACACCGATGCCTTCTTGCTGCAGAAACTTGTTGGAAAGCAGTGGCCACACGACAGCTTTCATGCGTTCAACGTCGCCAGCAATTGCAGTGGGTTCGTCAACACGATCAACGACGATGATCATGCCGGTGTAGCCGAAGCAGCGGAGAATCTTTTTGAGGCGATCAAAACATGCGTACCGCGGCGTGTCGGCGTCAGTCAAAGGAAGGTTGGCGGCATCGCGCAAGCTGGGCGGGAGCAATCGCAAGCTGCGTGCGTAGCTCAAATCGCCGCGAGGCAGAACGCGGATTTGCTTCTTGACGCGGTGAGCGGCGTTTAGCAGCGCGAAGCGATCCCAGATGATGAACTTGAGTGCGCCAAGCACATACAACGCGGTTGCGCCCATGAAGGCGATGTTCAGCCAGTCTTCGGGAATGTCGGGGAAGATTCGCAGGTTGCTAGCGACGACACCAGCGATGATGAGGAGCGGAAACAAATACAGGAACAGGCTTCCGCCGATGATTGCTGCGGCTGGCCAAATGCCCAATCGCTTGCGAAGTGCATGGGTGCGCTCGGGCGCGTGTTCGGGGCGGTCATACAACGCTTGCAGCAGCAGGACTTCACGCCGCATCATGCGGTCGAGCTTGCGCACGCTCTTCTTAGCATCACTCGGCAGCTCGAAGACATCACCTTGAAAGACGTGACCCAGCAACGCATCCACAAGTCGCGGCACCACCGTGTGCAGCATCGCATCCATGTGATCAACAGCGCGAACCTTCTGCAAACTTTCGAGGTACGTCTTGCCTGCGACACGTTCGTGCAATCGATCGAGATACGGATTCAAATCGTCGTAGGGCACGATCAGCACTTTCGCGCCGGGGTTCGCAACATTGTGCTCGCTGATCTTTCGCGAGATCTGCAAACGAATCGCCGTCTTGCCCGAGCCTTTCTCGCCGAATACCACCGCGCTGCTAGGCCGACGCAGATCGCCCAGAATCTTGTCAAAATCGCTATGAAACGTCGCGAGTTCGCCTTCCGACAACGTGAGCCCTTGCCCGCCCGCACTGGTCACCTGCACCGGCTTCGCGCCAGGCATGCTCATCTTCGCGAAGACTCCATCTGTGCGAGCCTCCTCGCCCCGGAATGGGTTCTCGGTGAGTTGCCAGTGTTGGAGGAAGTCAGAAACTGTCATAAGAGAGGCCGGTCGCGGAGTAGCGGAGATGAGCGGAGCGACGCGGAGATGAAAACGAGTGAATCAAAACCCAGCCAAATTTCCGCGTGTCTCCGCCTCCCTCCGCTCCTCCGCGACCCATCGCAATCAGTGATCGACCTTAGTTCCCAGCCCCGGCGTAATCATCTCCATAGCCTTCGCCAGCGTTGCCTTGTCCTTGGCCTCCAGGTTCATGCGCAGCAGCGGCTCGGTGTTGCTCTTGCGAACGTTCACCCACCAGCCATCCTTCTGGAAGCAATCAACCGTGATGCCGTCGAGTTCATCGATCACTGCGCCGGGCTTGCCCAGGAATTTTTCCTTGAGTGCCCCCATCGCTGCGTCTTTGTCTTCGATGTTGAAGTTGATCTCGCCGCTTTGCTGGTATCGCGCCAGCGGCTTGATGAGCTCGCTCATGCTCTTGCCGGTCTTGGCGACGATCGTCAGCACGCTGCACATGGCAATCACGCCGCTGTCGGCATTGAAGTTGCCCGCAAAGTAAAAGTGGCCCGACAGTTCGCCGCCGAAAATACCCTTGTTTTCGGCCATGCTTTGCTTCAGGAAGACGTGGCCCACGCGCCCGCGTACGGGCTTGCCGCCAGCCTTGCTGACTTCTTCCGCAACAACTTTGCTGCTGCGCAGGTCGTACACCACCGCCGCGCCCGGTGCCTTCTGCAAGTAGAACTTGCCCAGCAGTGCCGTCAGCATGTCGCAGCCAACCGCGTGGCCCTTTTCATCAATCACCATGCAGCGATCGGCATCGCCGTCGTAGCAGAAGCCAAGATCAGCCTTCTCCTTGATGACCGCGTCTTGCACTTGCTTGAGATTCGCAGCAACCAGCGGATTCGGCTCGTGCGCGAAGACACCCTTGGTGTTTTCAAAGTTGATCTCGATGATCTTCAGCCCCGGCACTTCGCCCATCGGGCCGCCTTTGCCGAAAATCTTCGGAATCATCGTGCCCGCCATGCCGTTGCTGGCGTCGATGACGATCTTGATGCTCTTGCCGCCCGTCTCCAAAAAGCTGCGCACGTGCTTGGCATACGCAGGCCACAAATCGCGCTGCTCCACCCGCCCCGTGGTCTTCGCGATGTTCGCCTTGTCCACCATCGCAGCGTGCTTGCGCACATCCGCCAGGCCCGTGGATTCGCCAACCGGCTTGGCTTTGCGCTTGCTGAGTTTGAACCCGTTGTACTGCGGCGGATTGTGGCTCGCCGTCACCATCACGCCACCCGCGCAATCGAGATAATTGACCGCGAAGTACACCATCGACGTATCCACCATGCCAATATCAATGACATGCCCGCCGTGGTCGTTGATGCCTTGAATCAATTGCTTGGTCAGCGTGGGGCTGCTCAGCCGCATATCGCGACCGACCACCACATTCTTCATCATGGGCGTCGTCTCGCCACCGGCTTCAGCATCACCCAGCAGGTACTTGCTCGCGCCGTAACCAATCTGCCACGCCATCGTGTCGGTCAGCGCATCGGGATAGGTCCCGCGAATGTCATAAGCCTTGAAGATGCGACCGAGCATGGGTTTTTCAGCCATCGAAACGACTCCTGACCAAGCGTGCCACCGCCAGAAACAAACGCGTCTTGCGTCCGTTCGGGTAGGTGAAATGTTGGAGGCAGCATAGCGCGGCGAGATGCCGAGTATCTTCCGAACAACCACGATGCTTCAGCCTGCATCTTCAGTACAACCGGAACAATCAGCAAAGTTGTTATCCCCTCCCCGCGCCTTCCCGCTTGCCTTCTCCCCTTCCCTTCCTTCCCCGCTCTTGGCCGCGAAGCGGCAAAGGTCAATAGCCGTGGGTCGCCGCGAAGCGGCACCCACGGAAAAAACGTGCTACATGCCTGCACCACGCAGTGGTGCAGGTTGCACTTCACACACCTTCACCACGTCGTGGTGACATCTCTCTGGCACCCAGGTCCGTGGGTGCGGCTTCGCCACAACCCACGGCTACGCACCGCGACGGCTACGCCGTCAACACACCCAACCCGTGCGACTTGCGATCGCATCCCTCGTCCGCTGCCGTTGGCCAGCGCACGCCCCAAAAACAGCAAATCGCGCAAAAATCACACGCGAACGAGCGTTTTTCCTCTCGCTCCAACCCAAAAACCATTCGTTCCATCCCAAAAACCATTCGCCTCGCGCCAAAAACCACGCCGCCCAAAGCCAAATCTATTCCACCCACCCCAAAACCCACGCGGATAAACGCCCGAGCCACGCCGTCCAACGACAAATCCACGCCACACAACCCGCAAACCGGGCGGTGCAACGCCTGAACTACCTCTGTGGAGGAAGGCACTAACGCGTTGCGACCTCGTATCGAACCCCAGCCCGAAACACACATAACGGTACCCAAAGCCGTACCATGATACCGCTGCAACCGAATACCATCCGCCAACGAGCAATTGAAATTGAGAAAGCTATAAAGCGAGCGGATGGATCACACTCTGAGTTAGTATCTGTGATGGTCGTGCTGTTTGCGGTATTAGCATCAGTCGATATGTTTTTCTTCGTGTCTGGAAAATCGTGGTTTCTGTTCCCGCTTGAGTCTGGAGGAATAATTATTCGGTCAATCGGTTTGATATTGTCATTGTGGATGATGTATCTCGTTTTCAGTCCATCGAAGGAAGATAGTTGATAAGTTTGGTTGTTGGAGCTAACTTCTTCATTTGCGGCAGGTGGCACCAACCTCACGACTGATCGTGCTACCTGCCATTCGCCCCAATAAGCTCAAATTCCTCTCCGCGGCTCTCCGCAACTCTCCGCCCCTCCGCGACCCCTCTCACTCCCGCCCACCCAGAACCCTCACCCCTTCCGGCAGCGCCTCCAAAAACAGCTTCCCATACCGCGTGGTTATGACGCGTTCGTCCAGGATCACCACGCGGCCTTGGTCGTCTTTGCTGCGGATGAGTCTGCCGAAGCCTTGTTTGAATTTCAGGATCGCGCGGGGCAGGGCATCTTCCATGAAGGGGTTGCCGCCGCGTTGTTGAATGGCTTCGCCGCGGGCTTGCACCAGGGGGCGGTCAGGTGGATCAAACGGTAACTTGGTGATGATGACGTTGCGCAGGCCGCGGCCGCGCACGTCGACGCCTTGCCAGAAGCTGGCGGCGCCGAGCAGAACGCTGTGTTCATCTTCGCGAAACTTCTGCAAGATGGCGGTGCGGCTGCCATCTTTGCCTTGCGTGAGCATGGGGTAGCCAAGCTGGGCGAAATCTCGCGAAAGCAGCCGCGAAACGGCGTTGAGCGTGGCGAAACTGGTGAAGAGCACAAACGCGCCGCCTTGCGTGGCGTGGACGTGCTTCAGGATTGCGCGCGACAAGGCATCGTTGTAGTTGAAGCCCGCGGCGTCACGCTTGCCGCGCGATTGAGCGCTGTTGCTGGTGGTGAACATGCCCATTGCGTCATCGTCAGGCACGAACGTGCGCCCGGTGCCGTCGTCGATGCCGCCCGCACCAAGCATCGGCGGCTGACCGGTTGGCCGCTGCGTCGACCGATGTGTCGGTATCGCTCCCAACTTCTCGATGTACACCTCAACCTGCTTGGCATAATCAAACGGACTGCCGACGGCGAGCGTGGTTGCGCCTTCACATCCCAAACTTCGCGCGGTGTGTGCAAAGCCCGCATCGGTTGCACGCTTGGGCTGGTTGTCGTCATCACGCTCAACATCATCACGCTGATCACGCTTGCCGCGAGACTTCGTCGCCAGCGTCGCGCTGGTCAAAATCACGCCATGCCCGGCACTGAACAACTTCTCTTTGAGCAGCGGCGCGACTTCAATCGGCGCACACGCCAGCGTGACGCGCTTGCTGCCACTGCTGCTGCCATCATCGCCCGATACTTCAATCCAATACGCACTCGCCGGCTGCGTCTGCTTCACCAGCGCGGCGGCATCCTGACTGACCATCTCCGCGCGCTGTTGATACGAATTCAGTTCGTACTTATCCGGCTCATGCCGGGCCGTGTCTTTGAGGCCGCGCAACTGCAACGACAACTGCGTCATCACGGGGCTGAGCACATTCTCGATAAAGTTGGCTTCGCGCAGGCGATGAATGACCGGCTCGGTGCGTGCGCCCTCGCCGCCACGTTGCATCCACGCACTTTGGGCTGCCGCGCCGCTGCTGCCGCTTGCTCCAAATCGCGGCGTGCGCTGCGCGATCTTTTCCAAGTCCTCAAAGAAAACCCGCGTGGCTTCTTGCGCGCGAATGACGGTCGCAATCGCCTTGTCCACCGTCGCCGCCGCTTCGCTTTCAAGTGTCACGAGTTGTGCGAGATATCCCTTGTTGGTCTTGGGTTGATACAAACTCGTGAGCAGGTGCATCACGCGCGCCTCGCTCATCGAGATGCCAAAGTGCTCGCCCGCGACATCTTCGACGTTGTGGGCTTCATCAAAAATCACCTGGTCATACGCCGGCAAGAAGCCCACATCTTGCACGCGCAGCGCGAGGTCACTAAAGAACAAGGCGTGGTTGCAAATCAGCAAGTTGCTCGCGCCCATCACCGCTCGCGCGGATTGATAGAAGCACTTGTCATACGTCGGGCAGCGTTTGCCCATGCAGTTGCCGCTGTCGCTTTGCACTTTGTCCCACACGCTCCATCGTTCCAGCGTGGGCATGCTGCTCAGCGTGCCGTCTTGCGTTGTGCCGATCCAATCTTCAATCACATGCAGGCTCCGACGTGAAGCCGCATCGCTGAACAACTTCTCTTGCCGCTCGCTGGCGAGTTTGAGTCGGCGCACGCTCACATAATTGCCGCGCCCTTTCACCAAGCAAGGCTTCAGTTCGCGATGCAGCCCGTCGCTGGTCGCCGCGTCAGGCAGTTCGCCCGCCTCTCGCATCATCGCGATCACTTTCTCGATGACCGGCAAATCTTTATTGACGAGCTGCTCCTGCAAGCTGATCGTGTGCGTCGCGATGACGATGGTCTCGCCATAAATCACGCATCGCAGCGCGGCGGGCAACAAGTACGCAAAGCTTTTGCCCGTCCCCGTGCCCGCTTCCGCGAGCAAGTGCGTGCGTTGCTGCATCGCGAGCGCCACCGCCTCAGCCATCATGCCCTGCTGCGGCCGCGACTCATACCCATCGCGCCCGCCGCCCACCACGCGCTCCACGACGCTGCCGGGCGCAAGCAGCCGCGAGATGATGGAAGTGGGGGGCATGCGGGAAGGTAGGTGGTCGCAGCAGAGACGAAGTGCAAGTAGAGACGAAGTAGTACCACCCGTACCAACCGTGCCACCGACCCGCCGCTCTGGGCGGATCGGTGCGAACGCTCTGCGACGTCGGCATGCGCACAAATAATCGACTCTGGCCCGAACTTCGCACCCGTGCTTCACGTTTTATGATGTCGGCGGTGTCGTACCCGTGGTTGCCCGCGATCTGGAGCACTGCTCGCGCACCTCCAGCCTAAGCGGCGTCTGCAGCTCAAGCGGCCCATGTTCGCCGCCGCTGCGGTCCGCACCACTGACGGAGGTTGGTATGCAGTCTTCACGCCGAGCACTCACGCTTGTGGAACTACTGGTTTGTATCCTGATTATCGGCGCGCTCATTGCGATTCTGCTGCCTGCCTTGAGCAGACCTCGCCACGGTGGCGGTCGCCAATTCAAGGACAGCACGCAAATCCGCGGCGTCCACCAAGGCATGGTCCTCTTCTCGCAGAACAACGCCGACCGATACCCCGTGCCCAGCGAGCTCGACAGAGCCAACACCACTCTCACCAGCGACTCCGCCAAAGACGACCCGGGCACGTGCTGTCGATCCTTCTCTTCAACGGCTTCTTCTCTCCCGAACTCACCGTCAGCCCCGCCGAGCAGTCGCCGCTCATCCAAGTTCACCAGAGCTACGCCCTCTCCAAACCCCCCGCCGCCGCCGGCCCAAACAGCGAACAAGCCCTCTGGGATCCCGCCTACCGCGGCTCACCGGCCGAGCAAGTTGTCAACGCAGGTACCAAACCCGTCGGCCCACTCGCCGAAAATGCCAACGTCACCGCGCACAACAGCTACGCCATGATGCCCTTCTTCGGCGCACGCCGCAGCAAGTGGACCAACACCTTTCAAGCCAACGAAGCCATCCTCGGCAACCGCGGCCCCTCGTACGAAGTCCGCGGCGCGCAAGCCAAAGCGACCTACAGCATGCTCAACACAGGCTCGCCCGCCGCAGTGGGCGACCCCGCTGGCTTCACGTCCGTCACCGGCAAAGGCACCAGTTCCAACACCCTCGCCATCCACGGCGGTCGCAACACGTGGGAAGGCAACATCGCCTACAACGACAACCACGTCAACTTCGAAACCCGCGCCGACCCTGAAAACAACCCATGGCGTTTCTCAGGACTCACGCCTGCGAGCGCGCAAAGCCGCCCCGACAACCTCTTCCTCGCCGAGGACGACGCAACCGTCACGCCGCTGCCCGCGCAAATCGGCACCATGGCCGTCCCGCCCACCGGACCAATCCCGCCCGGCACCATTCCCACCACACTGATGACCGCCAACAACTGGCTCAAAACGTGGACCGTTGAACGCGTGAACCAAGACGACAAACCGCCGACAACATCCGCCATCACAGTGGTGGTAGACTAACGCGTGCGTACATCGTTTCCGGCGCATTGCAACTGCTGCTACGCTCGCCTCGATGTCGCAATTGCCCCATGATCTGGCTCTCACGCCTGCTGCGCTCGATGACTATTTGCACGATGCCGAACGCATGGCGTGGCTGCTCGCAACATGGGAGAGTGCCAAGCTGATTGATCGCGAGATGCACGCGGCACAGGTCTTCAAAGGCCCTTCGCCCCGCGCCCGGCATGATCCAGTTGGTCGCAACGCTCTCTTGCGGTTCGCCGTTGATGCCGCGCCGCGCGAGGGATTGTTCTGCGAGTTTGGCGTGCACAAAGGCGAGACGATCACGCATCTGGCCGGTCACTTGGCCGAGCACCGCCCCGGCACGACCATCCACGGGTTCGATAGCTTCGAAGGCTTGCCCGATGATTGGTTCCTCGGCCGAAAAGCCGGCCGATTCTCGCTGGAAGGCAACGCGCCGCTCGTCCCCGGCAACGTGGCGCTGTACAAAGGCTGGTTCGATCAGACACTGCCGATGTTCGTACCCCAGCACGATGCCGCCGCCGCGTTTTTGCACATCGATGCTGATCTGTACAGCAGCACCAAGACCATCCTCGATGTGTTTCACGCCGCGAAAAAGATCATCGCCGGAACGGTCATCGTCTTCGACGAATACTTCAACTACCCCGGCTGGCAAGAGCACGAGTACAAGGCCTGGAAAGAGTTTGTCGCGGCAAGGGGCGTGAAGTTCGAGTACCTGGGCATGGCACCATGCCACTACTCCGTGGCGGTGAAGGTGACGGACGTGAAGTGGTGAAGTGATCACACAACACGGCCGCGGGCGTGAGTGAAACCGCAACGACGCAGTCACGTCGCTGATCACAGTGATGAAGAACTAACGCGGCCCGCGCAAGCCGCGCCGCACTCGGGACACACCGCCCCCGCCGCCAACCCGCGCGTGTCGTAGCCGCACTTGGCACACACGTCACGCCGCAGACGCTTGATCCGCCGTCCCGCGTACCACGCGAGCCCGGCAAACGCGACGGGCACCGGCCACAACGGCAGCGTCAGTTCCCACGACCACAAGGGCGAGCCGGGGCCGAACTTGCTCTGTGCCTTCCATGCAGGCAGCCACTGCGGCCATTGCCACTGCTGTGTGCCAATCAGCAAGATGTCCCCCAGCACAGCGCTGCGCTGCTGCGGCACAAGATCAGGCAAGCGGCTGTACGTCACGCTCGCGCCGCGCACCTGGATGTTCGCGTTCCACGCCGGAGATACCGTCAGCATCACGCCACACAGCGCGAGCCAACCAAGCACGCTCTGCACACACAACACGAGTGCGATGTACTTGACGCGCCGCCACCATCCAATGTTGTTGCGTGTCCCCGCGATGCCATCAGCATATCACACGCTGCAAGCCATGCCGAACTCAGGCCGGCCACTCACCAGCCCGCAGCATCGCAAGCGTGTCAACTGTGGGCAGCGCGACGCGTTTTGTTTTGCCGCCACACCGCCACACAAGCACGCAGCGTTCGTCGATGAAGTGACTGGCGATACGCAGCATATTGCTAAGGGCGACTGGCCGGGTTTGTTCCCGGGTTTGTTCCGTCATGCCAAGAAGTAGTGCATCAACGTAAAGCCACGCATTGTGCTGCATCCAAGCCTCGCACATCACTTCATCTTCCGGCGGTACTTCCTCGCGCATCGTCCACTTAGTCCACTTGATCGTGCCGGTTTCAGGCTCGTTCCTGCCTTCGCCGAAAATGTGGATATACGGATGCGGCGATGTCCCAAAGTTGTGATGCGTTTGCCCGTCGCGCCAGGTGATGTACTCCATCGCCTCGGGATCCTCGTTGATCACTTGCACCGTGGCCGCCGCAGCTTCACCGATCTCCGCCGCGACGACACGCCGCAGTTCATCGGCCCGGACCCGCCGGACTTGCGTCAGGAGGAGGATGACCGTGGGTACGTCGAAAGACGCGTCATCGCTCATAGGCACTCCCTGTGTCTACCTGTCACACGTTCGGGCAATGCTATCGCCGCGTGCTTGCCGAGGGCGGGGACTGAACTGGCGGGGGGCGAGGGGGGCGAGCGGCCTGCACCGCTGCGCGGTGCGTGCGGTCATGGCGCGGGTGGTCCGGGGGTATCGCTGCGCTCAACCCCCGGCTACTGACCGGCATCGCTTCGCGATGGGTGCTGAGGGGTTTGCACGAATGCCGAATCACGAATCACGAATGCCGAATGCCGCGTGGGTGGTGGGGGTGTGATGGCGGCGTCGCTGGTGGCTCGCACCGACCGCTCAGGGCAGCGGTCGGTGGCACGGTTGGTTGGTGGCTGGAGCGAGGTGTAGAAGATGGAAGGGCTCGGCACGGAGTGCCGAGGTACCCGCCTGCTCCCTGCTCCCTGCGCCCTGCTCCCCGCTCACCCCCCCCCCCCCCCCCCCCCCCCCCCCCCCCCCCCCCCCCCCCCCCCCCCCCCCCCCCCCCCCCCCCCCCCACCCCCCCCCCCCCCCC
>BJHL01000014.1:0-32107 GCA_014192545.1 Phycisphaerae bacterium
GGTTAGTAGACTTCCATGAAGACTCGTCGCGTGGGTTTTACTTGCTTGTGCAGCATCGTGCGTTGCCAGTTTTTCACGTCAGCCAGTATGGCGGCGTCAACTTCAAGGTATTGCTCGCGGACGGCGGGCGGCAGCGTGGTTGCGAGGTTCTGCAGTACGCCCAGTTCCATGCCGGCGATACCGCAGATGTAGATGAGACCGCGAGGACTCGTGAGCAGCGGCTCAAGGATTTCGCGGCTGTGAATAAGCTGGTCGTGAGCGTACATGACAGGTTTGCCGTCAGCTTGTTTTTCGCGCGAGAGTGCGGGAATGTAGTGGAAGTTGGGCAGTTCGCGTGTGATGTCGAGCATCTGCTTGTGATAGAGCAGATCGCTGGCGTAAGGCGAGCCCATGATGAGCGCGCACCGAGTCTGCGGCGCGGTTTTCGCCAGTTCCATCAGCATGCCGCGGAAAGGAGCGATGCCGGTGCCCGTGGCGAAGAAGATGTAATCGTGGTCGGCGGGTTTCTGCGGCAGCACAAAGCGCTTGCCGCTGGGGCCGGTGAGCTGCACAGGATCGCCCGGCTTGAGGTCGCACAGATAGTTGCTGGCAACGCCTGTATAGAGCGTGTGCGTGTCCCAGTGTTCGTCAATCAATCGCTTCACGGTCGTAGCGACGACACAGCCTTTGCCATCTTCGCCAAAGCTGGGTGAAGCAAGGCTGTAGAGGCGAAGCTTGTGAGTCTTGTTGTTGGCATCAGTGCCCGGAGGAAGGACGCCGAAGCTTTGGCCAGCGACAAACGAACCCGCGAGGGACGTGCCAGCGATATCGAAAGTGATGTGGCGAACAAACCCGGCGGATTTGGGGCTCGCGGTACAGCGATCGTTTGAGAGAACCCGTCCCGTGACTGGCGCGGCGGGCGTGGCAATGTGCATCTTGGCGAGCGTGAGATCAGGGCCTGGGATGGGGGAGTTGGACATGGGCGGGAGGGTAGTGAGGGGATTAGGAGAAAGAGCGAGCGAGTTGGAGGGATCGCCAAGGGGTGCATCGCGAATACGGTTGCGATATGGCAGCGACGTGGATGCAGCGGGTGTGGCGGCAGGTGCGAGGGAAAAGTCCGTTTGAGGGGACGATTGTGCCCGGGCGGGTGGCGCTGTTTGCTCCCTTTGCGGGGCGGCCTTCGCTGCCTTTTCCGCATCCGTGGAACTATCAGGAGCCGCTCGTCATTCTTGATACGTTCTTTCACGGGGCCGACAAGGAAGCTTCGCACGGGGCCCGGCACAATCGATATCTTGACGTGCCGGGCTTCATGCCGGTGCTCATTACGCGCGACCCGGCGATCATCAAAGCCATCTCGGCGGCGACGGGCGACAAGCCGGGGCAGTTTGATCGCGACACGCTGCCCATCGGCGGCATTGCGCGGGCCACGGGCAAGCGCACGCTGATTGCATCCAACGGGGCGGAGTGGCGCGCCCAGAAGCAGACGGTTGCGCCGCCCTTTGCGAAGTCCACGCTTTTTCAGCCGGAGATCTTCGAGGAGTTTGAGAAGACCTTTCGTGCAACGGCGTCGCAGCGGCTGGAACTGGTGCGGCAGCGCGTGCAGCAGGCGGGCTCGTCATCGCTTCGCTTGCAGTTGGAACCGGAGATCAAGGCCGTCATGCTGGAGATGCTGGTCAACAACTTTTTCGGCGCGCGACTCGCGTCTGAAGATGTGCGAACGCGCGATGTGCCTGCGCTGGATTTCTTCATCGATGGGATCGTGCGCGACACGGTCGTCAACATGGCGGGATGCCCCTTGCACAAGTTGCCCGCCTGGATGCGCGGCGGTGCGAAGGCGACAGAATCAAGAGCGCGGTTTGAGCAACTGACCAGCAGCACGCTGGAGCCGCGCGCTCGCGGCGAAGGATTGTGGCGGCAGTTCAAGTCTGACGCGCCCGACGAAGCACTCAAGCCCAATATCCGGGCGTTTTTGGCAGGCGCGGTTGAAGCATCGACCTCGTACGCGGCGTGGGCGCTCGCGCACGTGGCGAGCAACCCGGCAGTGCAAGAGCGGCTGTACAACGAAGTTCGCGATGTGGAGGAATACAACCCCGAGACGCTTAAACGCCTTGAGTATCTGGGGTGCGTGCTGAACGAAACGATGCGGCTGACTCCCGCGTTGTATTTTCACCCTCGCCGGCCCACCGTTGACACCTGGATTCACACCGACGCGGGCCAGACGCTGATGGTCCCCGAAGGCACGCACATCTTGATGGACGTGTGGCACGCCAATCGGCATGAAGATCACTGGGGCGTGGCGGTCACGGGGCACCGAGCCGACAAGTTCGCGCCCGAGCGCTGGCTGGGGCGCGACGCAACCGAACTGGGCACGCGCGACTGGATGCACTTTGGCTACGGCCACGGCCCGCGGTTTTGTCCCGGGAAGAACTTGGGACAGCTCGAAGTCGCGCTGGTGGTGGGCGCGGTCGTCAAGCTCTTTGAACTCCGCGCGATGGACGCGAGCGGCGCAGCGCGGGCGGGCGTTTCAACCAAACCAGCCGACGGTGTGCTGGTGGATTTGCGTTTGCGAGAGAACTCACGCGAGTAGTCGCTGGCGCACTCATCAATTGCTTCCCTTCGCGGCGTTACACGCGACACGCGCGGTTTATATGCCGCGGAACATCGCGACGCATGCGGTTTGTCCGTGCAAGAAACTGCGGTTGCCAACGGGGCCGATTTCTCCTGCAGCGTGAAAGCCTGCGAGAGGGATCGGGGCGGTTGCGGCGGGATCGAGATACAAGCCGCCTCCTGCCGCGTCAGGGCCCGCGCGTTCCTGCGCAAAGGCTCGTTGCACCGCGGCAACATCATGGTTTCGCACGCCAAAAGTCCGCTCGCCGCGCCCATTGCACGTAATGAGCAATGCACCCTGCGGAGGGTCATACAGCCGCTGGGCATCCATGAGGAGCGCCAAGTCTTCCGCCGCTGTTTTTTTGTCGCGCACGTGCATGCGCACGGTTTGGCCCACGCGCACAAAGTCGGCGAGCGCGATGCAACCCAGGTCCGTGTCAACGCCCACGACGTTGCGAATCAGAAAATCATCTCGTCCAAATCGAGGCTTGTATTCGTCAATGACTACGCCCGCGTACAAGCCGCCTTGGAGCGCCGCTCGTGGATCTTCGCCCAGTTCTTCCACGGCTTCCTGCACCACATCCAGTGCTCGGCGACCGCCCAACTCGAAGATCATGTTGTTCTTCGCCTTGGTCACAACCATCGTCGGGCCAAACGGCTTGCACCCCTGGCTCACCACCGTGTCCACGTGCAATTTGCCAGACAAACTCACGCCCACCAAGCCGTGCCTGGGCATTTTGTCATCCAGCAGCAGCACGTTACCGCCTGCCTTGTTGGTCGCGCTGGCGATGCCGCCAAACAGCACAGGCGGTTTGGCTCGCGGGTTGTTCGACAAGTCCACATTCCGCTGCGTGCCCACCGCCGCGTTGAACATGGGCAGCAATTTCATGATCGGCACGCTCGTGGGATCAACCAGTAGCATGGTTGCTCGCAATTCATCGCTCGCGCCAATCACCGGTCCCCACTCGTGAATCGCTGCGTCGGCCGTTTCAACCGCCGGCAGGTCGTTGGGCGAGAACGTCCGCACCTGCACGCCCGGCAAACTGCACGCAAGGATCGAAATACCCGCGCCGCGCTCAACTTCAATACCGCCGCCGATGACGGCGCACGTCGAAAGCCCGACCATCACGCCCGGCTTGAGCCGCTCGCGAATGGTTTCGCTGAGTATCTCGACTTGCTCGACATGCTGAGGATTGAAGAAGACGCACGCCAGATCGATATCAGCGTTACCGAGTTTGTGCTGCACCAGTTCACACGCTTGCGACGCGGCCCACGCGGTATCCATCGCTGTGGAGAGCGCGCTGGCCATGCGAGGTGCTGTGGTGCTCGTGGTTGTCAAGATCAACTGTAGAAATGCTACGCATCGCGTGGAGATGAAGAATCGCTCAGAATCGAAGCTCAGTCAAAACGTAGAAACACGAACAAAACAACCCCGATGCCTTCGCACCGGGGTTGCAAGGTCAAACTCTCTCAAACTTGCGGCAAGCATCGCCTACCGCGAAGCATCGAGAATTACTGAGGGCAGGTGCCGCCAGCGAGGACGTTGAAGAAGTCGATCACGTCTTGATCGCTGGGGAAGACGCCGTCGTTGTTGAAGTCGATGTCGTTGCAGCCGACAACGGCGTCGCAGGTGGCGGGAACGCCACCGGCGAGGACGTCAAAGAAGTCGATCACGTCTTGATCGCTGGGGAAGACTTCGTCGTTGTTGAAGTCGATGTCATCGCAAGCGACGGTGCCGCCGGGGAAGATGACCAGCGAGGGACCGCGGTAGTTGGCATTGGTGCGACCGGCGTAGGTAGCCGAGACGGTTGCATCAACAGCATTGAGCACGAGGGTCAGGTCGCCCGTGCCGCTGGTGATTTCTGAAGCGATGGCGTCGCCGCCAGCGGTGTTCGTGCCAGCAGCATCGAACAGCTTGTAGCCTTCTGTCGTGCCGCTGCCGGTTGCATCGCCGAAGACGCCGATGCCTGAACCCTGCACGAAGTCGTAGGTCGTGATGACCAGGCGTGACGCGTGATCGGTCGCGAAGTTGGCCAGCACTGCGTTGGTGTTGGTTGCGGGGAAGGTGGGGACGCTGATATCAAGAGCATCGTTGTCGCTGAACGAGAGTTGAACGTCGCTGGTGCCACCGCTGTTGGTGAAGCCGGCGTTGCCTTGCTGGAGGTACAGGTAGACGCGGCTGGGGCTTGCAGCACCCAGGTCAGCGTTGGCCCAGCGGAGAGCGCCGTAGCTGGCGTTGGTCGCCGCGTTGGCGCTTTGGATGTTGAAGAAGTTGTTGCCGTTGGTGGTCTGGCGAACGCCAGCGCCTTGGACGGTTGCGTTGGTGGCGGCTTCGACGACGATTGCGCCTTCGCAGACGTCGGGGGTGCCGTTGGCGTCAGCGTCAGTCAGCACGCCGGTCTTGAGGTCCCAGCAGTCGATGCGACCGTTGTTGTTGCAATCCTGGCCAGGGCCCGGGGTTTCGCAAGCATCGATGATGCCGTTGTTGTTGCAGCTATCAAGGCCTGCGTTGATCAGAATTTCACAGCTGTCAAGCCTGCCGTTGATGTTGCAGTCAGCCGCGGGGTTGGTAGCGATCTGGCAGCTATCAAGTTCGCCGTTGCCGTCGCAGTCAAACACACCGCCGATGCCGTTCACACCGCCGGCGGCGTTGATTTCGCAGGCGTCGAGCTGGCCGTTGCTGTTGCAGTCAAGGGTGCCGCCGAAGCCGCCCACGCCGCCGTTGGCGTTGATCTGCAGAACGTCATCCACACCGCTGCCGTCGCAATCGATGATGCCCGTGCAGTCATTGATGGGGCTTGCTGCATTGCGTGGGTTGGGGTTGCTGCGAGTGAAGTCGCCGCTGTTGTTGTTGTTGTCGCGGCAGCCATCCCCCAAACGGAACGCTGCGAACGTGTTGCCCAGGCTGATGACCGGACCGGTCGGACCTTCAAAGCAGGTGGTGTTCTCGATGCTGGCTCCGTAACCGACGAAGTCAATGATGCCAGGGCCGCTGCTCACGCAGTTGCCAGCAGCGCCGCTGGTCAAGAGAGTCGCCGCGGCGTCAACGAGAACCAGCTTGCCAGCAGTTGCGCTGGCGTTGATGCTGGTCGCGCTGCCTCCTGTACCGGTGCCTACGCCGACAAAGTTAGCGGGAACCGGCAGGTACACGCAGCCACCCGTCGTGGCGGGTGCGATTGTGTTAAGTTGGACGAGGTAATAACCCTTGGGCTGGATCGTTGCGCCTGCGGGCAAAGTCACGCGGTTGGTGCTCGCGCTGAAGCTGCCGGTTGCGCTGGCATACTGCAAGCGCCAGCCAGCAATGTTCACTGCGGTCGTACCAGCGTTGAACAGTTCCACGTAGTCATGGCTATACGCCGGGCAACCGAAGTTGCCGGGAGTAGCCCCGCCCGCGCCGAAAATCTGGCTGATGCGAACTTGGGCGTCCGCCGTCGTTGCCAAACCAGCGAGGGCCAACATACACGCAATAGACGTCTTCATCATGATCTGCTCCTTCAACTTTCTTCTTTCAACCTACGACTCTTTAGTAACCCCTGAAAAACAAATCTGCAACTGACATCGCGCACTCTCTGCGCCCCCAAACACCGAGAGAGAATCACCGCGCACGAGCTAAGCCACGCTCAACTCGGTCGGCAACCCACACGCAATCTCGTCTGCAATCGAAACGTGCAGACCAGCGTGTACGCTTATTACCACCCATCCTGGGTGATCTCTTAGGTGATTCCCACCTCTAGGCTCCGACCATAGCGTAGTGGGAACGCTTGCGCAGTCAATGCCGAAGCCGGCTATTCACAGCCTCTTAACAAATCTTTTTGCTACCATAACCCGATAGATTCAATAGCTTTACGTCGTGGTAGGTCCGAGAATGGTTTTCGTCAGGGAAGGACCTTTGTCCGGGCCTTCACCACCAACTCGCCGTCTTGCAATTCCAGCGTCTCAATCTCAACCTGCCGCTTGCCGTCGACCTTAACCGCCGCTTCTGCCAAGGCCTTGCCGGCAAGTAAATCGCTCAGTTCACTGTCGCTTGCCAATCGCCCCGCCACCTGCGCAATCGGTACCGGCAACCGCCCCACAGCCGCCGATCGCACGTCGAGGCGCAACTTGCCGTCCGACACCACTGGAACAACTTCGCACCAGATAACTTCGCCTCGCGTCCTAACGCCCGCCAGCATTCCGCCAGCCTGAAACTGCACCTGCACCGTCACATCGGCGGGCAATTTCGACGCCGCATTGCGATTCGCGAGCCATGGCCGCAGCCGGGTCGCGAGCCAGGCGTTCACGTCCGATTCCGAAAGCGAAACGGACCACGCCGCGTCGGTCTCGCGAACGCGGGTGAGCTGCGCAAGCACCGCATGTTCAAAACTCTCGCCGCGCAGTTCCGCCGCCTGTGAGACTTCCGGCTCGCGCCACCAGGCCGGGTCGCGCCGGGCATGTGCCGCACCGGCGAGCAAAATAGTCACAACCCCCACCACCGCCAACGCCAGCAGCAACATCGCCCGGCCACTTCGCCGGTGCGGTCGCGAATCTGCCTCAAATGGGGCGGTTGGCTCCCTCACGCGGTGAGCCTAGTCAAGCGAGCATAAAAGGCAAGCGCCCTGGCTTTGTATCATGCACCTATGTCACCCATCATCATCGAAGTCGCGGCTGCATTGGGATTGCTCGTGCTGCTTGCGCTCGCCTTCACCGTTGGACGCCGACTTGGCAATCGTCACCCCGACGAACACCCCCAACTCGGCGTCGTACAAGGCGCAACGCTGGGCCTGATGGGGCTGATCCTGGGATTCTCGTTCTCTGGTGCCATGACGCGCTTTGCCGCACGCGAAGAACTGATCGTGCGACACGCCAACGCCATCAGCACTCTCTGGATGCGTTCGGCACTCGCCGGCGAGCAAGGTTCGCTCATTCGCACAAGCCTGCGCGAGTACACCCAGCAGTTGCCCGCCGCCTTTGATGCCCCCACGTCGCCCGCATTTGCCCAAGCACAATCACAGCTCGGCGAACTGGAGTCGTCGATGAGCGATGGGGTTCTTTCCGCCGTCAAACTCGAGCCTCAACTCGGTCCCGTTCTGCTCGCGCCGCTGAGCGAAGTGCTCGATGCACGAGCTTCCCGCATTGCCGCCACGAATCGGCACCTGCCCACTCTCATCGTTATCGCCATGCTCGCTTGCGCCACCCTCAGCGTCGGCAGCATCGGCTACGGCATGGCGGGCGGACGCCAATCACTGCTCCCGCCCGCTATCGCGCTCATCTTGCTTATGACCTGCGTTCTCTGGGTCGTCCTTGATCTTGACTACCCGCGCTACGGCTTCATTCGCATCAGCGATGCGCCACTGCGCGATGTTCTGCAATCCATGACGCCCTGAACAAGCCCTGCAAATTGCCCCTACAACTCGTCATGGACACCACGCAGTTTCGCGAACTGGGCTACCGCATGGTCGACGAGGTCGCGACATACTGGGATCGCTTGCAGCGCGACCCCGGCAGCGTTCCAGTTCTCTCTCGCAGTAAACCGGGTGATACCGCAGCTCTACTGCCCACTCGCGCGCCCGAACACGCCGAATCTTGGGAGGCAATGTTCGCCGACATCGAGCGCGTCATCATGCCGGGCTTGACGCACTGGCAGCATCCGAATTTCTACGCGTTTTTCCCGGCAAATATCTCGGGACCCGCCGTTCTTGGAGAACTTCTCAGTGCTGGTCTGGGTGTGCAAGGCATGCTCTGGGCCACCAGTCCGGCGTGTACCGAACTCGAGACGCGCGTGCTCGATTGGCTCGCTCGCGCCGTAGGCCTGCCCGATGATTTTCTCAGCACGAGCCCCACTGGCGGCGGCGTGATTCAAGGTACGGCGAGCGAAGCTGTGCTTGCTGCGCTCGTCGCCGCTCGCCATCGGGCAGTGAAAAAACTTGGTCCCGCGTGCGTGCACAATCTCTGCGTTTACACATCATCGCAAGCGCACTCGAGCGTGATCAAAGCTGCCATGATCGCCGGCTTTGCACTCGAACCCGATGATCGCGCACGCGTGCGCACCATCGATGTGGATGCGACGTTTCGCATGCGTCCGGACCTTCTCGAAGCTGCCATGCGTGCCGATATTGCCGCAGGTCTCACGCCATGCTTTGTGTGCGCAAGCGTTGGCACCACCGGCTGCACAGCGATTGACGACATCACCGCGACTGCACACGCCATCGCACGCGCGTCAACCACGCATCGTCCGTGGCTGCATGTCGACGCTGCTCACGCCGGAGCCGCGTGCATTTGTCCGGAGTATCAACCTTGGCTGGCAGGTATTGAGCATGCCGATAGTTTCTGTTTCAATCCGCACAAGTGGCTGCTGACTAATTTCGACTGTGACTGCTTCTGGACGCGCGATCGCGCAAGCCTCACCGCGAGCATGAGCATCACGCCTGAGTATCTGCGCAACCCCGCGAGCGAATCCGGCGCGGTCTTTGATTATCGCGATTGGCACGTGCCGCTGGGCAGGCGGTTTCGCAGCCTCAAACTGTGGTTTGTGATCCGACATTACGGCCTTGAAGGCCTGCGCACGTATATCCGCGAGCACATGCGGCTTGCGAGTTTGTTCGAGTCGTGGGTGCAAGCTGACGCGAGGTTTGAACTCTCGGCTCCGCGCACCATGAACTTGGTTTGCTTCCGCCTGCATCCGCACGCGAACGAAACTTCGCCACAAACCGACGCCCGCAACAAGCGAATGCTCGATGCCATCAATGCAACGGGCCTCGCATACCTCACGCACACGGCCCTCCCAACCTTCAACCATGCGGGCGCTGCAACCAGCTCGCAACTGGTTATTCGCATGGCCATCGGCGCAACCACCACGCAAGAGTCGCATGTGCACGCAGCGTGGCAACTCATCTCGCGCATCGCGGTTGATCACAAGTGAACACGCGTTCACCGACGCCGGGTCTGAGGTTCTGCGAAGGCCCCGATCGAACACCCGCACTCGCCGCATCACTCCTAACCTCGCACATGAAGGCTCTCTGCATCACGCTTCTCGCTTCGACGCTGCTCCTGACGGGCTGCCATACCTCTCCTCGCGGCGACGTCGCCTTCACCGTCGCCGACGGCTCGTTCGAAGAGACTTTCAGTGCCGCTCGCAGCGTGCTACGCGACTATCGCTTTACGCTTGATCGCGTGGATGCACAAGCTGGCGTGATTACGTCCACGCCGCAAGCTTCTGCAGGAATCATCGCGCCTTGGGAATCAACTCAAAGCAGCGCGAGCGAGGAAATCGAAGACTTGCTGCACCAGCAAAGCCGGCGTGTGCGTGTGGAGTTTTTTGACAACAACACCAAGGGTGTTGTTACTGTCGCCGTCGAGCGCACGCAGTTGTCAAACCTTCGGCCAAGCCAGATCGTGGGTCTGACGACGCAGGCGTATGACCCGCAAGCCGAGGCACGCGGCCAGGCGGGCGTGTATCAAGTCGTGGTGCGTCGCGATGATGATCTTGCGAAGCGAATCGCTCGTGATATCGAAAAGGTTGCTGCGAAGAAGTAGCGTCAGTTGCTCGGCTGCGTTGCCGGGATATGCCCGAGAGCTTTGGCAACAAGTTCTCCGCGCGAATTCGCATTGAGCTTGCGGTGCAGGCTCTTGACGTGATCGTGAATCGTGTGCGGGCTGCGGCCGAGTGTTTCGCTGACTTCTTTCACGCTGTTGCCCATCACGAGCAAGTCCAGTACTTCCTGCTCGCGATGCGTGAGCCACAGAATTGCGCCGGGGCCAGCACCCATAGCAACGTGCGCAACACGTGCGAGCAATGCGCTGGCAAGGCGGACGACCATCATGCACTCGAACGACCGTTCCGTTGATTCGGGCAGCGCCACATAGGTAAGCAGTTTTCGCACGCGAGATTGTGGACAGAGCAGTGCCGCTGTCGCGATCAACGAGCCATTCGCCGGGATGTACCACGTATTGGCGTGTGATGTGTTGATCAGTTCCGTGCGACCGTACGTCTTGGAGGCGACATCGCTCCCGTCTTGAATCGTCATCCCATCTGGCGACCATGGCAAACCGACCATGCCTTCGAACCGCACGCGCAGATCAAGCCCTTCCTGACGCTCAAGTTTCCCATGACGGACAGCACACGCACCGATTGAGAGCACCTCATTCACGCGACCCGACTCGGCCACATCCGCCAATATAATCGCCAGATCCGCATGGGTAAACACACTCGCGAGTGCCGCTGATGATCGCTCGCACCAATCGGGCGTTGCGACAGCGGGTATTTTCCCTATCGACTGCGTGAGCTGAGCGCACCGCTCGAGCATTCGCTGCATTCGGCCTAGTTGTGAGCTGTCGATCGGACGTTCTGTCGTTGATGTGGACTTCATGAACGCACACCTTCTTTTCGCGTTGTTGCCTCGCGACATTGTTGTAACACACTTTCGGAGACCTGTGTGTCAAGCATTGCAAATTGCGGTAAATACTCTCCTTGGGCCATCTTCTGTCGAACGTCCGTAGGTGTGTCAAATATTGCGAATTGCGAAAATTATTTTCAGAGTTAAATCTAGAAGCACCTAATTTGGGCATATTCCCGCAGATTCAAGTCAACGCTCAATGCGTTTGCCACATCTTGGGTAAGCCGCGAGGAGTTGAAAAAAATTACAAATCGCGTGCAGCCAACTTTCACCGAGCAACAACTGCTGAAACTTCTAAGGTTCTGCGCAGTTTGATGATTTCCATTCCGCTTCGTGGCGGATGCTTCGGCTTGAAGCAGTCAGTTGAACCCGCTGACAGAGAAGACAAGTCTTCATGCCTCTCAGGCAAGTTCATAGAAAAATCCGAGAGACGATTGCAAAGGTACACGATCGGTGGTTTTCGTGTGTCATATTCCATGAACAGTGAGCACAATTGACTAGGAACGGGGATGTTTTTCCGAAACAATTTCAATTTTTCGCTGCGCAGCCTACGCTCCTCGCCAGTTTTCCACATGCTTCGGAGATTCAACACATGGCCGCTTCCGTCCGCGACTCCGCCCAACGCATCGTCATCCTCGGCGCCGGTCCTACCGGTTTGGGTGCCGCGTACCGCCTCAAAGAGCTTGGTTACAGCAACTTTGTCGTCTACGACCGCCACAACTACGTCGGCGGCCTGTCGCACAGCTTTACCGATGACCAAGGATTCACGTGGGACATCGGCGGACACGTGATGTTCAGCCACTACACCTACTACGACAAGTGCTTCGAAACACTCATGGGTAGCGAGTACACGCTCAACAACCGCGAGAGCTGGGTGCGCATGTTTGACACGTGGGTTCCGTATCCATTCCAGAACAACGTGCGCTACCTCCCCAAGCAAGCGGCGTTCGAATGCATCGCGGGTCTCGTCAAAGCCCAGAACGGCAAAGGCACCGTCGCCAGCCCGCAACAAGCCACCAACTTCGGTGAATTTATCGACGCGGTCTTCGGCGAGGGCATCGCCAAGCACTTCATGCGGCCGTACAACTACAAAGTTTGGGCCTATCCGCCTGAACGGATGAACAAACACTGGATCGGTGAGCGAGTCGCCGTTATCGATGTCGAGCGTGCACTCAAGAACATCATCCTCGGTACCGACGATTTTGGCTGGGGACCAAACAACCAGTTCAAGTTTCCTCTGAAAGGTGGAACGGGCGAGTTCTACAAACGTTTCGGCCCCGCGATCGGCTTCGACGACGGCAAAGGCATTGGACACATCCGTCTCAACAAACGTGTGACCAAGATTGATGTTGATGCCAAAGTCATCACGTTCAGTGACGGCACGACCGACACGTATGACATCTTGCTGAGCACAATGCCGGTGGATGTGCTGACGGGGAAGATTCTCAGTGAACAAGCGGGTGAACAAGCGGGTGAACAAGCGGGTGAACAAGCGGGCGACCGAGGGGCGCGAGCCAATGACGCCTCACTTGCCGACATTGCCAATCTCGCGTCGGGCCTGCTGCACAGCAGCGGCTACATGGTCGGCATTGGTCTCAAGAGCCGCACACCCAACGCCGGCTCGCCTGATACCAAGAGCTGGATGTACTTCCCCGAGGACAACTGTCCCTTCTATCGCGTCACCTACCTCAGCAACTATTCGCCCTTCATGACGCCCGACAAGCACAACTACTACTCGCTGCTCTGCGAAGTCAGTGAGAGCGATGTCAAACACACGCCCGGCGAATTCGGCAAGAACCCTGACGCCGTCATTGATGATTGCATCCGCGGCCTTGAGAACGCGGGCTTGCTGAACCCGGGTGAACGCGCCAACATCGTGAGCCGGTGGTGTTACTACGCCGATTACTCGTATCCCACGCCCAGCGTTGAGCGCGACGACATTCTGACGCAAGTGATTCCGTGGCTCGAAGCTCGCGGCATCTACTCACGCGGCCGATTCGGCATGTGGAAGTACGAAGTCGCCAACACCGACCACAGCCTGATGCAGGGTGTCGAACTCATCAATCGCCTGCTGCTGGGCGAACCCGAAACCACCATCGGCATGAGCTACAAAGTGACGGAAGATGGCCGAAACGCGGCTTCGCACGAACGCCCCGCACACGCCGGCAGCGGCGAGAAACGCTTGGCAAGACAAGCCACACCGACCATTGAGCCCAAACCCGCGAAGGTGGGCGACACAGGCGCGGGAGATATCAGCGAGGATGAGTTGGCGGTTGGTGATCAGGTCGGCAAGCGCTGATCCGTCGCCTGAGTTCGAACTCTGGAACGCTCAACATGATCCTCCAACGCCTTGGAGATTACTGCTGCTTTACACGCTCGTCCTCGCACCCTTCGCCAGCTTCCCATACACAAACGCCACACCCATCATCAGCAGACCTACCACCAAGAAGCACGCGATTCGCCACACCGCGCTGACTTCACTCAGGTCATAGATCACAACTTTCGCGCCGGCGATACCCAGGAGCGCGAGCCCCGCGTAACGCACGGCGGGCTTGGCCCAGCGGAAGCCTGTCGCGAGTGCGGCGACCGCGACGATTGCCCACCACACGCTCACTGCGCCGCGCGTGGACGTTCGCATCGCGAAGATCGCCTCAACAATTGCGCTCACGCCCACGCTGCTCGCGAGTAGACCCAGCACTGCACTCGACCAGATCACGCCGCTTCGCACGACTGGGTCAAGTGTTCGCTCACGCATCGCGATGATGAGTGCTCCTGCAGCGATCGTCAATCCTGCGAATGCAAGCTGCACAGGCGATGTCGCCGTGAATGCTGCACCTGCCATGCGGTTTGTTGCAAGCAGTGCCCATGCGGCAGCACACACCGCAAACACCAGCAACGCAGCGATTTCAAACCGCACAGCACGCAGCATCCGCACCTGCGACAAGACAATCGCGATGGCGATCCACACCCACAACATCGACATGGCTCGCGCTTGCTCATCCAGCGGCACCAGCATCAACAACGCTGCTGGCACACACGCTCGAAGCACGCCCTTTGTGCGGCTCGGCTGCTGGTCGTTTGTTGCTGACATTGCAGCGGTCCACACGCCTGCGATGAGCGTCAACGCCAGGCTGCTCCACGTGAGTACTAGGCCGCCAATCTGAAATTCCGCCACGCCAGCTCGCGCGAAAAACGTATCGACGAAGATCAATCGCAAGGTTCCCAACAAGAGCATCCAGATGCCGTACCAGCGCATGGCTCGCGACGACAGCCGGGGGCCCATGACGGCAGCCGCCAGCCCCATGCCCGCGAACGCCGCAACTTGTGCGTAGCCGCCCAAGGCCGCGGCGATGACCACCACCAGCAGCAGTGCGGCCTGTGCGAGCAGCGACTGACCCATGACGTGCCGCAAGGTGGCGGGTAATTTCGATATCGATGCTCCAAACGGAGCGAGTACGCCAGCAAGTAATCCCGACATTGCACACGCCGCCAACGCTGGCAGCCACATCGCGGCACCTCGATTCGTCGCGATCATGTGCATGCTCAACGCAACCGCCCAAACAGTGACGGCGAGCGTGGCGAGCACCAGCGACGCGCCGCGCGTCTTCAGTTCGCGTGACAACACATCGTCCTCGTGCGCGTCGCTTGACTGCTTCGCAAGCATCGCGTTGATGACGGCATCTGCATGGACCAACAACCATGTGAGTGCAAGAACACTCAGCCCGGCCCACAATGAAAGTGAAGCCGTGTTGAACGTCCACAAAGAAATCAGCAGCGTTGCACCACCAACTGCAAGCCCTCGCACGCCTGCGGTTGACTTGATGGCGTGTTTGTGTTCAAGCCACGTGCAACTCGCCAAGCCAACGCACATCAATGCAAGCACATAACCCGGCAGCGCGAACATGGACGCATCCGCACCTCGCATCAAGATCGGCGCGAGGTAACCACCCAGCAGCGAGACGGCGATCACTAACCCAAGCCGCAGCCGCACGCCCACAACGGTGCCAGCGATCGCAACAACTAGCATCATGACAATTGCCGCACCAGGACTCATCAGTCCATACAACTTGTACGCCGCGAACACGCTCGCGTAAATCGCGCCAAGCCCCGCGCTCGCCGTGCCGCACGCCGCCCACTCGCCCCAGCGCTTGCGAATCCACTCGGCAACGCCCACCATCACAATGCCAAACATCCCTGCACCAACACACCGCCACACTGGCGACACGCGCAGCCATCCTTGGTCATATGCAAGCTTGACGAACAATGACACGGCGATGACAACCGCTAACGCTCCCAACGCGGCGTACCACCGTCCAGCCAACATCTGCTCAAAGTTGATTCCGCGCTTCTCAGGCTTCTCAGGCTCTGCACTCGCGCCCGTCGACGGTGGCCAGGCAGCAACGCGCGGCGTGGCTTGTACATTTTGCACGGGTAACGGCGGTAGCATCGCGACTTGTATCGCTGCCACAGGCTTTGCTGGCACAGCACCACGCGTCTGCTGGGCCGAGACGAACGCCGCCGCTCGCTGACCCGTGACCGGCTGAACCTCGGCAACCACGCGGGCCTGCTCAAGTCGTGAAACACGCTCGTCGAGCTTCGCTAATGCGGCCTTCACATCCGCCTGCGCAGGCCGTGATCGCGAAGCATCAGATCGCTTGCGCGAAGTCCGCTGCGAAGCGGGACGAGCTGAAGAGGATCCACTGCTGAAGGGGATGCGGGGTGTCATAGTAAGTAAATACTAACATGTGACCGTTGGTTTGTCAAGTGTCACTTTCCGGCAAGATTTTCGAGGGTTTTCTGTTCCGGGGCTGCCCCTGCATGCACGAGCGGACAGAACGCGGCACAGTGAGTCTGGACGCGCGATGCTCAGGCCTCGAACAGGCCCGCGCGGCGCTCCGCAGATGCGTCGCTTTCGCCGGATTCGATTTTGCCACCAGATTTGCTCTCGGATTTGCTATCGAGTTTGGCTTCTGGTCTCGCTTCCAGCATCGGTACGCGAGCCCGGTTGTCGATTGCTGCAAGTTCATCGATTTCGCGACCCGAAGTACTGCCAGCGTTCTCAAACTTTCGCAGGGTGGGAAGCAGGCGACGCTCGAATGAGCCAGCACAGTCGTTGAAACGATCTACCGCGGCGTTGAGCGACTTGCCCACATTGGCGAGATGGCCGAACGTCGCGACGGCGCGAGAGTGGAGTTCCTGACCAAGCGCACGCAGGGCTTGGGCTTCCTTCGCGAGTTTTTGCTCTTGATAGCCCACGTGAATGGCTCGCAGCATGGCAATCAGCGTGCTGGGGGTGGCGAGAATCACGTTGTCAGCCCACGCGCGTTCGAGCAAATCGGCTCGGCGCGCCAGAGCCGCGTCCAAAAACGCATCATGCGGCAGGAACATCACAACAAACTCAGGACTGCCCTCGTAGTGCGACCAGTATTTCTTCCTCGCCAGGCTCGTCGCTTGATCTGCAACATGTTTCGCGAATCGCTCAAGCTGCACATCACGCTCGTCATCCGTGGTCGCTTCTTGTGCATCGAGATACGCCTGAATATTTGCCTTCGCATCGACAATTACTGTCCTGCCATTTGGCAACTTCACGACCATATCGGGTCGACGTTGCTGGCCTTCATCATCGGTCCTGTTTTCTTGCAGCGAAAAGTCGCAGTACTGCGTCATGCCGGCGAGTTCTGCAACTTTCTTGAGCTGAATTTCGCCATAGCGGCCGCGCACCTCGGGCTTGCTCAGTGCTCGCACCAGCTTGCTGGTTTCCATTCGCAGCACATCTCCCGCTTGCGCGACAGATTGCAACTGCCGCTCGATGTTCGCGTTGCGTTCCGCGACATTCTTATCGATCTCGTTCAGCTTCGCGTCCGTCGCCTTCAGAGTCTCGCGAATGGGCGCAATCAGTTGCTCGAAGCTCGCTTTGCGCTGCTCAAGTTCACCCACGCCTTTCTGCGTCTGTGTCGCCAGCGACTGCTGCGCGAGTTGCAGGAACTGTTTGTTGCTCGCATCGAGCGCACTCGCACTCAACGCTTTGAACTTCTCCTCCAGTTTCGCCTCACGCTCACGATCGCGCTGCTCAATCTGCAACTTGAACTGCTCTTGCTGTTCCGCCAGCGAGCGCTCGCGCGACGCAGACAGTTGCTCCACGCGCGCAATCTCGGCTTCGCCCAACCCGCGCACGTTTTCAACGTCGCGCTCCAAACCGACAATCACGCTCGCCTGCGCATTGCACCGCTCGCGCAGTTCCGCCACGTCGCGATCCTTCGCCGCTACTTGCTCGCGCGCGTCAGACAAATCCCGCTGCTCGCGTTCCAGATTCGCGCGCAGCACCCCCGCCTCGCTCGCCGCCGCAGCCGCGGCCCGCCCGGCTTGCCACAACGACCACACACACGCCCCCACTGCTGCGACAGCGACCAGACCCAATGCAATTTCAAGCGACGTCATGCAACATTATATTGATACGCACCGCGCGACCAACCGCGTTCCAAACAAACTTCGCTCCTTCGCTGCCAATCTCAGCCTGCCAAATCGGCACATGCCCAAGCCCGCCAGTCTCGCCGGTTGCCGCCAATACTCGCCCATCGAGCCCGAACTCACCCTAAGTCATTGAAATGCAGTCAGCCAGACACCAAGTTTCGCCTCAAACTCTGGCACGCGGCTTGCCTACTCCCCTTCGTGGTCATGCTGCGCCGCCATCCCGAATCCGACCTGCCGCAAACGCCGGCAAGTGGCCCCTCGGGCCCAACCGGAATCGGCGGCCGGCTGAACCTGCTGCTCAGTTACGCCGGCTGGGATTCGGACCCGTGGGTCAATCGCCTGCCGCGATTGCTCGAGCCCATGGGCATCATGAGCCACCGCGCCCAAACGGGTCGCGAAGCCACGCGCGTGATCGAGCAATTGCCGATTCACATCGCCGTGGTTGATCTGGGCCTGCCGCTCGAACAAACATCGCTCGACGATGAGTTTGCCGAAGGCGGCCCGCGATTGCTTGAACTGCTGGCGCGACTGAGTCAGCCGCCGCCGGTGGTTGTCGTCAAGCGTCGCCGGGGCGCACGCGACGAAGCCCGCGAGCTGAGTGCGGCTCTCAAACTCGGCGCGTTCGCCGTGGTTGATCGCCCCCGCGAATTGCATGAACTCGATTTGATGTTGGAAGTGTTACGCCGGTGCTTGCAGCGACATTATCAGGGTCGCTGGCCGGGATGAGAATGGCAAAGTTCACCGCAAAGATGCAAAGAGCGCAAAGAGGGAGAGCAGAGAACGGAGAGCAGAGAACAGGAAAGACATCGCGGTGCAGGGCCTCTTTGAGCCCGTTCTCCGTTCTCCTCTCTCTGTTCTCCTCTTTGTGATCTTTGCGTCTTTGTGGTGAAAAATTGAATTTGAAGAGGAGTCCGTATGTCGAAGACCGCAACCAAGAACAGCAAAACCACCGTTCGTCCCCTGGGTGACAAAATTCTCGTCAAGCGCGACGAGGCCGCCAGCAAGACTGATTCGGGCATCTTCCTGCCCGAAACCAGCAAGGACAAGCCCAAGACCGGCGTCATCGAAGCCGTCGGCAACGGCAACCTGAACACCGACACCGGCGCACGCATCCCCCTCACGCTCAAGAAGGGTGACAAGGTCATCTTCACCAGCTACTCCGGCACCGAGATCAAACTCGACGGGCAAGAGTTTCTGATGATGAGCGAAGAGGATGTGTTGGCGGTGATTGAGTAAGACAGAAGGCACTAGGGACTAGGCATCAGGCACTGGTGAGAACCAAATGCCTTCCCCCTAGTGCCCAGTGCCCAGTGCCCAGTGCCCAGTGCCCAGTGCCCAGTCCCTAGTGCCTAACCCCATGACTTCCGACCAACTCCGCCAAGCCCTCCGCGAACTCAACGGCGAACGCGACCTCACGGTTGTGTTTGCCGAAGTCCCTTCGCCCGTGCCTGGCTTGGCCAATCTCGAAGTCAAACGGGCAATGCTCATCCCTGACGAAGCTGACCACCTCGTCAAGGTCACCGATGGTCAATCCGTCTACGTGCTCGATGCACCCCGCGTGGCGTGGGTCCGCATCGGGCTCGGCAAAACAGTCAAGTAAGCAACTGATTCACGATAACCACAGAGACGCAGAGGCACAGAGAGGAGAACAGAGAACGGAGATCAGAGAAAGTAATGGTCAAAATCGCTGGTGCTTTCTGAACCAGTTCTCCATTATCTTCTCTCCGCTCTCCTCTCTGTGCCTCTGCGTCTCTGTGGTGAACGAATCTCCAGAAAGGTACGAAAAATGGCCGCTAAATCAATCGCTTTCAACACCGACGCGCGCGAGCGCATTCTCAAGGGCGTGCAAAAGCTCGCTCACGCCGTCAAGGTCACCCTCGGGCCTTCAGGCCGCGTGGTTGTTCTTGAGAAGTCCTTCGGCGCCCCCACCGTCACCAAAGACGGCGTGACGGTCGCGAAGGAAATCGAACTCGAAGACCAGTACGAGAACCTGGGCGCGCAGATGGTCAAGGAAGTCGCAACCAAGTCCAGCAAGGACGCAGGCGACGGCACCACCACCGCGACGATCTACGCCGAAGCGATCTACAGCGAAGGCCTCAAGGTCATCACCGCTGGCGCGAACCCCAACCTCGTCAAGCGCGGCATCGATGCCGCGGTTGCCGAAGTTGTGGCTGAACTCAAGAAACTCAGCAAGAAGGTCGAAACCAGCAAGGAAATCGCGCAGGTCGGCACCTGCAGCGCCAACCACGACGAGCAAATCGGCAAGATCATCGCCGACGCGATGGACAAGGTGGGCAAGGACGGCGTCATCACCGTCGAAGAAGGCAAGAGCCTGCAGACTGAAGTTGACCTCGTCGAAGGCATGCAGTTCGACAAGGGCTACCTCTCGCCCCACTTCGTGACCAACCAAGCCACGATGGAAGCCGTCCTCGACAATCCCTACATCCTCATCAGCGAAAAGAAGATCGGCAGCGCGAAGGATCTGCTCCCCATCCTCGGCAAAATCGCCGAGAGCGGCAGCAGCCTGCTCATCATCGCTGAAGACGTCGAGAGCGAAGCACTCGCCACGCTCGTCGTCAACAAGATTCGCGGCGTCCTCAAAGTCTGCGCCGTCAAGGCTCCGGGCTTCGGCGACCGTCGCAAAGAAATGCTGGGCGACATCGCCACCCTCACGGGCGGCAAAGCCGTGATGGAAGAACTGGGCATGGACCTCGAAAAGCTCGAGATCGCTGACCTGGGCCGCGCCAAGAAGATCGTTGTTGACAAGGACAACGCGACCATCATCGAAGGCGCCGGCAAGAGCGATGCCATCAAGGGCCGCATTGACATGATCCGTCACCAGATCGACGCTGCCAGCAGCGATTACGACCGCGAAAAGCTCGAAGAACGCCTCGCCAAGCTCTCAGGCGGCGTCGCTCAAGTCAACGTCGGTGCAGCCACCGAAGTTGAAATGAAGGAAAAGAAGATGCGCGTTGAAGACGCTCTGCACGCGTGTCGTGCAGCCGTCGAAGAAGGCATCCTCCCCGGCGGCGGCGTCGCCGTCCTCCGCGCTCGCCAAGCCCTCGACAAGCTCCGCAAGAAGCACGAAGGCGACGAGCGCAGCGGCATCGACATCGTCTACCGCGCCGTCTCCGCTCCCGTCAAGCAAATCGCCGCCAACTGCGGCCTCGACGGCAGCGTGATTGCAAGCAAGATCGAAGAAGGCAAAGAAGCCAACTTCGGCTACAACGCCCTCACGCACGAATACGGCGACATGATCAAGATGGGCGTGATCGTCCCCACCAAGGTCGAACGCGTCGCCCTGCAGAACGCGGCGAGCGTCGCAGGCCTGCTGCTCACGACCGAAGCCGCGATCGTCGAGATCAAGGACAAGAAGCCCGCGGGCGGGCATGACCATGATCATGGTGATGATTATTAATCGCTGACTCCCGATTGGCCGATTCGTGATCGAAAGCCAATCAACTGATAGTCGAATACGACAACGCCCCGCTCAAAGTGAGCGGGGCGTTTTTCTATCGCTTGTTCCGCTCCAGGCGTATTGTGCAAAGCTCGCGGCGTCAGTGCAACATTCATTGAGTTCGCCACACCGCGGCGTTGCTCACGTCGCCTCTTACGGACGTTTCGAGCTTTCCCCGCTCAACAACCAGCATCTTCAATTGGATACTTCTTGCTGATCGCGGCGGCTTGTGTTTGCGAGACGAGCGTATTGCTCACGTCGAGCGATGTGAGGCCCAAGAGCGCGCTGGTGGGGGCGGTGATGGCGGCAACGCCAGCGTCGGTGAGCTTTGAGTTACTCAGTGAGAGCGACTTGAGCGCGGGCAAGCCTGTTTGCTTGGCGGCGAGGATGTGGGCGGATGCATCGGTGATTTGTAAGCCGGCAAGCCGGAGCGACTGGAGAGCCTTGAGGCTCGTGTCAGCGCGGGCAAGGGTTGCAACGCCAGCGTCGGTCACTTTTGTGTTGCGCAGGCTGAGGGTTTGCAAGCCGCGCAAGCTGCTGCCCTCGTGTGTGAGCGTCGCGATGCCGGCGTCGGTGATTTGTGTTTCATCAAGTGAGAGCGACTCCAACTTGGTGAGTGCGCTGGTGCTTGCGGTCAGGTGCGCGAGGCCAGCGTCGGTGATGAGCGACCTTGTGAGACCAATTCCTCGCACGTTCTTGAGTGCTGAACCCGGCGCCGTGAGTGCAGCCAGTCCGGCGTCCGTCACAGGCATGCCATGCAGTGCGAATGCGGTGATGCCTTTGACGGGCGAATCGCTCGCGGCGAAAACTGCGATCAGTTCGTTGACATCACCAACGAACGCTCGCGTGCGGATGGTTCTGAGGCTATCGAACTTGCCCATGTAACGCATCGCGTCGGCAGTCGGCACTGCCCAGAGCGTCACCGCGCCGTATTCGGCAAACTCGCCGCACTTGTCAAAGGCCTCTTTCTCAGCCGCGCTCACGGGCGAGTTCGCAGCCGGCGTGCTGGGCACGCGGAGAAGATCAACCACGGACTGACCGAACGTTGCGCTGGTTCCGCAAGCGAGCACAAGAGCGGCGAGGGCGACGGTGGCAAGGCGGCTGTTCATGGCGAGAGTCCTTGTGTAAAAAGATCGCCAAGATGTTGCCCGGCCAACGGAGGGCGTTCGGGGATTTCCTTGACTTCTCTGCACAACGGAACAATTCCATGAAAAAACCACCCGCGATGCGGGTGGTCAGGGAAAGCGAAAATGCAAACCTCAGGCTGGCGGCTTAGCGCTTGTTGGCCACGTTGAGGCTACGACCAGCGGCACGCTTGCGGTTCATCAGCTTGCGGCCGTTCTTGGTCTTCATACGGGCGCGGAAGCCGATGGCTCGGACGCGCTTGATGCGGCTAGTACGGTGTGGATAATGCATAGAAGGTACCTCGTCAAGACGCCGTTCAGCCAATAGGGCTGAGACGGGCCTTGATACTAGGAACGCGCCCCGCCCGTGGCAAGTTGTCTTCGTCAAGTGGCCGTCAGACGTGGCGAAGCGGCGAATTTTCCCACACGACGATATGAATATTCGTTCTTTGTGAGGTATTGTATTTCGCCTGTGCGCGGTACACTGAACGACCGAAGATAAGGAGGGGTGGGGCGCGTCTCTCTGTGAGGCGTGAAATTCGTGTTTCGTTTGTTGCGTCTCTCCCATGCTCGACCCCGCTCTCAAGTCTGCCGCTGAACTCGCCATTGGCCACGTCTTTCAAGACGAAGCTCTTCTTGAAATGTCGCTGACGCACGCATCGACGGCGGAGAGCAACCTGAAGAACAACGAGCGGCTGGAGTTTCTGGGCGATGCCGTGCTGGGGCTGGTTGTGGTACACATGCTGTATCGCAAGTACCCCAAGATGCGCGAAGGGGACATGACGAAGATCAAGAGTCATGCCGTCAGCCGAGAAACCTGCGCGGCGATTGCGCTGCAGATGGGACTTGAAAAACATTTGATCTTGGGCAAGGGCATGCAAGGCACACGCGCACTGCCGCCTTCGCTTGCGGCGGCGGCGCTGGAGTCGATCATCGGTGCGATTTATCTCGATGGCGGATACGTCGCAGCCGAAACGTTTATTCTGCCGCTGATTGAAGATGTAATCAGCAAAGCCGCGGCGAGCGGCCATCAGCAGAATTTCAAAAGCGTGCTGCAGCAATACTCACAGCAGGAGTTTGACGCTACGCCCAGCTATCGCATCTTGGATGAACAAGGTCCCGACCACGCCAAGTGCTTCAAGATTGGTGTGGAAATCGCGGGTCGTAAGTTTGAGCCATGCTGGGGAGCGACGAAGAAAAAGGCGGAGCAAGACGCCGCGCTGTCAGCGCTGCGGGAACTGGGACTGGTTGAAGAAGAAGATGGGCAGTTACGGGTAGTTGTGTAAGCACATGCACAAATCGCCACATACCGTTGCCGCACCCACGCGAATGCTCTACCGCCGCGCCTTCCTGCTCGCAGCCATCCTCGCCACCATCATCGCCGGCCTGCTCACCCGCCACCTCCTCACCGGCCCCCTCGCCAAATACCTCGGCGTCGCCCTGTACGCCGTCATGATGTTCTTCCTCGTCACCTTCACCATTCCACGCGCGAAAACTCACCACATCGCCGCCATCGCACTCGCCATCTGCTTCGCCATCGAGTTCCTGCAACTCACGCCAATTCCAGCAAACATCAACAGTCACATGCCGCTGATGCGATTGGTGCTGGGGGAGCATTTCAGTTGGTGGGACCTTCCAACATACCTCGCGGGGGTTTGCTTCGCCGCGGCATTCTTGACCATTGCGAGGCCGTCTTATCTCAATCCCCCTGATCCAAAACCGCCATAAACGCCTCCTGCGGAATCGTCACGTTCCCCACGTTCTTCATCCGCTTCTTGCCTTCCTTCTGCTTCTCCAGCAGCTTGCGTTTCCGGCTGATATCCCCGCCGTAGCACTTGGCAAGCACGTCCTTGCGGAAGCTCTTGATCGTCTCGCGCGCGATGATCTTCCCGCCGATTGCCGCTTGCACCGGAATTTCGAATTGGTGCCGCGGAATTTGGTCCTTGAGCTTGCTGCACAACTGCCGCCCGCGTTGCTCGGCACGATCTCGGTGCACAATCGTCGCAAGCGCTTCAACCGGATCGCCGTTGATCAAGATATCCAGCCGCACCAGGTTGTCGTTGCGATACGTGATGACTTCATAGTCCATCGTGCCGTAACCACTGGTCAGACCCTTCATCTTGTCAAAGAAGTCGTAGATGATTTCCGCCAGCGGAATCTCAAACTGAATCGTCTCGCGCGACGCGCTCACAAAACTCTGCGCCTGATACGTCGCCCGCCGATCCAGACACAACTTCATGATGTCGCCGATGTACTGCTTGGGCAGCATGATCTCCAGCTTGCAAATCGGCTCGCGAATCTCGACGATATTGCCCTGGTTGGGCAAGTCGCCGGGGTTGTGCACTTCCAGAAGTTGGTGCCCCGCCGGCACCTCGCGCCAGAACGCACTCGACGGATCAACCGGCTTCAAAGCCTGCCCGTTTGCGCCCGTCATCGTGTCGGTGCCTCGCACCAGCACGTGATACGACACGGTCGGCGCAGTCTGCACAATCTCCACATCACCCTCGCGCTCCAAGCGCTCTTGAATGATGTCCATATGCAAAAGCCCCAAAAATCCGCAGCGATAGCCAAAGCCCAAAGCCTCACTATGCACCGGCGCAAACGTGAATGATGAGTCATTGAGGCTCAACTTCTCAACCGCATCGCGCAATTCTTCAAAGTCGCTGCCGTCGCCGTCTTCGCTCGTCGCCGGATAAAAATCACAGAACACCACCTGCCGAGGCGGCTGATATCCCGCGAGCGCTTCCTCCGCCGGATGCATGTCCAGCGTGATGGTGTCGCCGATGCGAACGTCCTTGAGCGAGCGAATCGCCGCGACGATGTACGCCGTTTCGCCAGGCCCAATCTCGCCGCCTTCGACGCGCACAGGCTTGGGCGTCATCTTGCCAATGTCCGTCACTTGGAACGTGGTGCCCACGCCCATCATGCGAATCTTGTCGCCAACCTTGAGTTTGCCGTCAAACACACGGGCATAGACAATCACGCCGCGGTAATCGTCATACACCGCATCGAAAATCAGCGCCCGCAATTTTTCCGTCAACGGCTTACGCGGCGCTGGAAACTTCTCGCAAATCGCTGCCAGCAAATCCGGAATGCCGATGCCGCTCTTTGCAGAAACCAGCAGGCATTCTTCAGCCTTGAACCCCAGCGTCTGCTCGATTTCCATCGCCACGTCATCGGGCTTCGCACCGGGCAAGTCAATCTTGTTGATCACCGGAATGATCGTCAGATTCTCGTTCACCGCCAGATACGCATTTACCAGCGTCTGCGCCTGCACGCCCTGCGTCGAGTCCACCACGAGAATCGCACCCTCACACGCCTTGAGCGCGCGCGAAACTTCGTAATTGAAGTCCACGTGTCCAGGCGTATCGATGAAATTCATCATGTACAAATCGCCGTGGGCCTCGGGCTTCTCGCCCTTCTTGGTCTTGTGCCCACCGGCGTCATCCACCGTCTCGTAATCGTTCTCGAGCTCATCCTTGCTGTCACCAGACTTGTGCCGGTGAAAGACCGTCACCGCACTGGCCTTAATGGTGATGCCCCGCTCGCGCTCGATATCCATCGAGTCCAGAATCTGGTCCTTCGCCTCGCGCGCAGAGACGGCGTTGGTCGCTTGCAGCAACCTGTCAGCCAGAGTGCTCTTGCCGTGGTCGATGTGCGCGATGATGCTGAAATTGCGAATGAACTTGGGGTCAGGCTTTGCAGGCATTGGATGAGATAGTAGGAAAGCGCAAGCAAAAACGCACGTACAAACCGTGCGTTCTGCTCAGGCAAAACCCCAGCCCCTCCCCGTGCGGTGCGTCACTTCGCTACGGCAGTGGCGTCACAATCGTGTAATCGATCCGTACGCCATACACGAACAAATTACCCTCCGATTCACGCGGAATCGACAACTCAACATCGTAGATGTACGTCCGCAGATCGATGGTCGCACTCGAAATCGAAGTATCCGTTCGCGTCTGCGTGCCCGAAGTTCCCGACGTGCTCACCGTCGCCATCGTCGTAAGCGTGTCCGGATTCACGTACGAGAACCGTCGCATTTTCGCCGTTGCATTGACATCTGCCGTGTCATCTGCCAAGACAACCACGCGCGTCACAACCGCGCCATCAGGCAACGACACTCCCGCCACCGCTCGACATGTGCCACCGAAGACATCTGTGTTCGAAATGCTCGTGGCAAAATTGCCCCAGATATACGCGCCATTGAAGATGATCTGAAAGTTTGTCGCGTTGATCCACAAGCTTCGTTCCGTCGCCGGAATCGCCAGCCCGCCCGACACCGTCACCACCCCGCTATCGCGCCCAATGGTCATGTGCGCCGCGCTCTCGACATCCGCTGCCCGCCCGCGAAACTCCAGGTTGTTCGTCGTGCCGTTGTATCGCATCAACATCGCGTTGCTCGCCGTCGTGTTCTCCGCCAGCAGAATCTGACTCTGCGTATCCGTCACGTCAGGCGTCACCACAATACCGCCCAAAGACCCCCCACCCCGCACATGCAGCGGAGCCTCAGGCGCGCTCGTGCCAATGCCCACATCACCGTTGATCGTCATGCCCAGCGCAAACGTGTTCGCCGCATTCAGCCGAGGAATATTGCTCGACAACCTCGCATCCGCCAGCGTCCCACTCGCCACATTGCTCGCGCTCAAGTTCACCAGCCCCGCCCCACTACCCGCAAAGCTCGCCGCAGTCATCGCACCGCTAAACACGTTCGCGGCATTCAGCCTCGGCACGTTCGCGCTCAGCCGCGCATCAGCCAGCGTCCCACTCGCGACATTGCTCGCGTTCAAGTTCGTCACACCCGTGCCATCACCCACATGCGTCCCCGTCAGCGTCGTCGCACTCACGCCCCCCGTAAACGCGCTCGTCGCCGCGTTCAACCTCGGCACATTCGTACTCAGCCTCGCATCCGCCAACACCCCTGCGCTCAAGTTGCTCGCGCTGCTATAAAAACTCGCCGGCTGCCCATTCAAACTCGCCGCATTCGTCGCGCTCGCCGCAGTCTGCGCCGCTCCCGCCGTCGGTGCAAACGTCGCATAAGGCGTCGCCCCCACTTCAATCCTCGGTCCCAACGTCGTAAACCCCGCGTTGTTCGCACAGTTCAGCCCACTATCGCTGCGCACATCAATCTCCAAGAACCGTCGCTGCCCCGCAAACGCGTTCGCGCCAAAATCCAGCGTCGTCACAAATCGCCCCGCCGCCACCTGCACGTTGTCCGCGCACAACACACTGCCCACTTGCGCCCCGCCGCTCGCCGCATCAAACAACCGAAACCGCATGTCATGCAGCCCCGCCGCCGGCGTTCCGCCGCTAGCAAGTTCACCCTGAAAACTGAACGCTCCCGTAATCGGCTGCGCCCCCGCGCCACTCGCCATCATCAAGGCCGCCGAAAAACCCAGCCCGCTCAACCCAAGTCCCAATCGACGCTGAAAAACGTTCGCAAACATCCGGTGCTCCTTATGCATGACGTGCGTGACCTGCAGGACATGCATGACACGTGCGACTAGCCCACATCAGCCATCAGCCGGACACCAACTTCCCAAATTTATACATGCCTGTTCCCACTCGCAACCGCCGAGAACACCAGCAGTCCCACCCTCAGCACACCCATCACCCGCACGAACCCCCCACAAACCTCACAATTTCATCAGGTATCACGCAAATGCGTTTACAAACTCCCTCCCGCCGATACATTGCTGTCATGTCCGCGCCGGATCAACCCCACGACCAGCCGACTCTCGCTCAGCCGCGCCCCGCCGCCGGCATGCTCACCCGCGCCTCACTTCTCTCGCGCGTCCGCTCCAGCGGCGACCCCGCCGCCTGGGCCGCTGCGAGATAGCTGCATCAGTGAGCGTCAAGCTCCTAGAAAGCCCTGAACTAGAAAGTACCAAAGACGATGGCCTATGGCTCGCTTCACGCCGCAGGCGTGCTCTTGCCGTGATCGATGTGCGCGATGATCGAGCAATTGCAGATGAACTGTGCAGCGGGCTTTTGCAAGGAAAGTCTGATGCATTCCAGGTGTAGGACCTCGACAGTGACGGTACCCGGATTGATCGGTTGCTTGCGAGCACCTTCTGTTGATCGTAATGCACAACGCTTTCCTACCTATTTGTAGCGCGTATGTAGTATGACAATGCCGTTGTGTCCGACGAGTTGAGCTCGCGCGCCATGATTCGGTATGTGACCGTCAGCGAAGGGGGTAAACTCTCGTTGTCTTGAATGGTGATCGTCGCGTACGTGTCGGCACCTGCATCGCCGATGATTGTGTGCCGACGAATTTCGCCGAAGCCCGGCGTAAACTGATTGCGAGTGATTGCAAGCTCGACTGTGTTTGATCCCAACCCCGCGCCGTTGCGCATTTCAACCGTTGCCAAGAGAGCCACCCCACCAGCGGTTGACTCTAGCACGACATCAATCGAAGTAAGCGTCCTCCACGCCGTCGTGAGCTCCGTTCCCGCAGGATCAATGGTCCCTGTGGTTTGAGTAAATGCTTCGTCAAACAGCTCTGTTGCTGAGATTGACCCAGCGGGTAGTTGCACTGCCGCGTCGCCAGTTCCGGCATCGGATATCGTGACCCGCGTGTCGTTCGTCCCCGTACGCAGGCTCATGCCCACGCCTTCGGTGTAATACATGCCTGCGAGGAAGTTGCCGTTGGGCGAACCAAACGCAACGCCGCGCTCGCTCGCCGCAGGGCTCACGATCTGCACATAGTTCGCTGCGCTTCGCTCGAAGATCGCTGAAGTACTGCTGCCCGCAGTCACCGCGCCAGCCGAACCATCAAGCACGTGCAGGCGCGCCTCAGGAGTTGTCGTGCCGATGCCAAGGTCGCCAACGTTACTGAGTTTCATCGCGCTTGTGCTGCCAGGTGTGCCGACGACCAGTCCGTTTGTCGTGCCCGCGCCTAGACCAGTGACGCGAAGAGTTGCTTGGTCGGCAAGCCAGATAAGCTGCGCACCAGCGAGCACGGCGTTGGGATTCACCGCCGCCACGCCTGAGCCACCTGATTGCAGCCCAGTACCAAACGAGCCAGAACCGTTGCTAAACAGGTTGCCAGTGAACGTTGAAGTCGCTGCATTCAGCCGCGGAATGTTTGTGCTCAGCCGAGCGTCGGCGAGCGTGCCAGCGGCGATGCTCGACGCATCTGTATAAAAGCTCGCAGGCTGCCCGTTGAGATTTGTTGCGTTGCTCGCGGTGGTTGCGATTGTTGCACTGCTGGCGTTGCCATTGAGCGCACCAGTAAACGTCGGCGCAGTCACGCCGCTCGTGAACGTGTTCGCCGCATTCAGCCGCGGCACATTCGTGCTCAGCCTCGCATCTGCAAGCGTGCCGGTGAGGTTGCTGGCAGCTTGATAGAAACTCGCGGGCTGACCATTGAGATTTGAAGCGTTGTTTGCGGTTGTCGCTGTCGTGGCGCTGGCTGCGGTTGTGGCCGTTGCGGCAGTTTGTGCAAAGCTCGCGGCTGGCACGCTTGTGATTGCCTGCCTTGGCCCAAGGGTCACAAACCCTACAGAGTTGTTGCACGCGGCGCCAGTGTCGGCTCGCACATCAAGCTCAAGAAATCTCCCAGGAACGGCAAACTGACTGCCGAAATCTAGCTGTACCAAGAATCGTCCATTGACGAGCGACACGTTATCGACGCAGAGCGTTGTGCCGAGCTGTGTCCCCGCGCTCGCCGCGTCATACAGGCGGAATCGCAAATCATGCAAACCGCTTGCGGGCGAACCACTATTCTGCAGCTCGCCTTGATATGTAAACGCCGTCGTGGTGGGCTGCCCCAGAGCAAAGGACGTAGGTCCCGCAGTGCCAGCGAGGTACGCCGCAATAAGACGAAAGATGTGGAAGGCGTGCTTCAAGGTGGGAATCTCCAAGTCAGGACGTACAGGTAAAGCAAACAGAGCGGTGAAAGTGGCGAGGGCCTACAAGGCAAACTTGATCGCAGCGATCTCAATCGGGCAACCGTCATCGCCCACCTTCAGCAACATGAAATCCGTCACTGCCCCCGCAGCATTGCTCGTGAAGATTGTCGTGTAGTTAAACGGAGTCGTCTCGAACACGAAGCGCGCCTGGAAGGGCGTACGGGGATTCGCTACAAAACCTGGCCACAGGCTCGCGGTGCTAGTGGGTGAGTAGCCCACTTGAAACTCAATAATATCAGAAATGGGCTCTGGCGAGTTCGTCAGCCGCGGGTTGTCCAGCACAGTCATATCAGTCCGCACGACAGTGCCGATGCGTAGGCGTGTGTCAACGCCTGTCGTCGCGGGAAGGTGATTGCGAAAGAGCGCGATAGGCGGGCGCTGATCACCCGGCGTGCTCACGACCTTGGTTGGAATGTTGCCATTGAGCCCATTAGATGGGTAGACCAGTGAAATTGACTCATAGACGCCCCCCGCATCCGCAGTCTGTGTGATCCACGAGACAGGCCTGACGCTCGCGAAGGTATAGGTCGCAACGACAACGTTCGTGGTGCTGTTAAGAACTTCGAGCACGAGCGGCAGGTTCGTGGCATTGCGATAGGCGTTGCGCCACGTCGCATCGCCCGAAAGCGGACGAAGAATCCGCACGGTTGTGTCTGCACTTGGGTTAAATATGATCGGCTCGGCGAGAAGCACGCCCGTCGATACGCCATTGACGACAACGCGCAGCCGCTGCGGGTTCTGCGTGCCGCCGCTGATGCCGGTTTGGTTTTGTGCCTGCAGCGCACTTTGCTGCGTGCTGCCATCGGGGAAGACAAAACCGCCAGTGCGAGAGCGCACTGCGCCGTTCACATCGAGCTTCTGTGTCGGTGCTGTCACTCCTATGCCCAGCTCGCCGCTGTCGCTGAGCACCATCGCCTCAGCAACGCTGATCGTGCCAAATGTCAGTCCGTTGCGCGCGCCAGCACCCGAACCCGTGACGCGAAGCGTTGCTTTATCATTCACCCAGCCAAGCTCTGCGCGTACTGTCGGTGCACCATTGTTGGGCGCGACAAATCCTGCGCCTTGCGCTTGGATGCCTTGAGTGAAGGTACCCAGCGCGTCAAACCGAGGCACGTTCGCGCTCAGCCGCGCATCAGCCAGCGTCCCACTCGCGACATTGCTCGCGTTCAAGTTCGTCACACCCGTGCCATCACCCACATGCGTCCCCGTCAGCGTCGTCGCACTCACGCCCCCCGTAAACGCGCTCGTCGCCGCGTTCAACCTCGGCACATTCGTACTCAGCCTCGCATCCGCCAACACCCCTGCGCTCAAGTTGCTCGCGCTGCTATAAAAACTCGCCGGCTGCCCATTCAAACTCGCCGCATTCGTCGCGCTCGCCGCAGTCTGCGCCGCTCCCGCCGTCGGTGCAAACGTCGCATAAGGCGTCGCCCCCACTTCAATCCTCGGTCCCAACGTCGTAAACCCCGCGTTGTTCGCACAGTTCAGCCCACTATCGCTGCGCACATCAATCTCCAAGAACCGTCGCTGCCCCGCAAACGCGTTCGCGCCAAAATCCAGCGTCGTCACAAATCGCCCCGCCGCCACCTGCACGTTGTCCGCGCACAACACACTGCCCACTTGCGCCCCGCCGCTCGCCGCATCAAACAACCGAAACCGCATGTCATGCAGCCCCGCCGCCGGCGTTCCGCCGCTAGCAAGTTCACCCTGAAAACTGAACGCTCCCGTAATCGGCTGCGCCCCCGCGCCACTCGCCATCATCAAGGCCGCCGAAAAACCCAGCCCGCTCAACCCAAGTCCCAATCGACGCTGAAAAACGTTCGCAAACATCCGGTGCTCCTTATGCATGACGTGCGTGACCTGCAGGACATGCATGACACGTGCGACTAGCCCACATCAGCCATCAGCCGGACACCAACTTCCCAAATTTATACATGCCTGTTCCCACTCGCAACCGCCGAGAACACCAGCAGTCCCACCCTCAGCACACCCATCACCCGCACGAACCCCCCACAAACCTCACAATTTCATCAGGTATCACGCAAATGCGTTTACAAACTCCCTCCCGCCGATACATTGCTGTCATGTCCGCGCCGGATCAACCCCACGACCAGCCGACTCTCGCTCAGCCGCGCCCCGCCGCCGGCATGCTCACCCGCGCCTCACTTCTCTCGCGCGTCCGCTCCA
>BJHL01000014.1:32207-41083 GCA_014192545.1 Phycisphaerae bacterium
CCCTCCCGCCGATACATTGCTGTCATGTCCGCGCCGGATCAACCCCACGACCAGCCGACTCTCGCTCAGCCGCGCCCCGCCGCCGGCATGCTCACCCGCGCCTCACTTCTCTCGCGCGTCCGCTCCAATGGCGACCCCGCCGCCTGGGCCGAGTTCGAATCCCGCTACCGCGACCTCATCTACCGCTTCTGCCTCAGCCGCGGCTTGCAACACGCCGACGCCGAAGACTGCGCCCAAGCCGTCCTCATCAATCTCTTCCGCGCGTTGCCCACCTTCCGCTACGACCGCACCAAAGGCCGCTTCCGCGATTACGTCTACCGCTGCACCCGCAGCGTCATGTCAAAGTTTTCTGACAAATCGCGTCCGGCCGCCGCTCGTTTCGTGCTAGACGTTGATATGGCCGAAGTCCTCACATGGAACGCCCCCGCCGCAGGCGACCATCTCGCCCAGCAGTGGGAGCAAGAGTGGATCGCGCACCACATGCGCCGCGCCATGGACACCGTCCGCGCCCACGTCGAGCCGCAAACCATGCAAATCTTCGAAGCCTGCCTCGCTGGACGCACCACCGCAGAAATCGCCCGCGAACTGAGCGCAACCGAGGCCGCCGTCACCAAAGCCCGCCAACGCGTGCGCGATCGCCTCGAAACCATCATCGCTGAGCAAGTCGCCGAAGAAGATCAACTCGACAACGAAGCCTCCGCATAATCCAATCTTCCTCCATGCCCGACAACCGCGACAACTCCCCGCCCAAGCCGCCTGCTGGCAACTTGCCCGAAGGCCTCGCCTCAGCCTTTGGCTTCGACGACGACCGCTGGATGCACATGCTCCGCAGCGCAGTCAGCGACACACACAAATCCTCCACCACCCAACGCAAACTCGGCCACTACACCGTTCTCGAAATCGCCGGCCGAGGCGGCCAAGGCGCCGTCTACAAAGTCGTCCAGCCAGGCACAGGCCGCACCATCGCCCTCAAACGCCTCAACCTGGGATGTTTCGCCGAGTCGCGCGACCGCCTGCGCTTCCAACGCGAAATGGAAGCAACCGCTGCCCTCAATCACCCTGGCATTGTCACACTGCTCGGTCACGACACCATCGACGATCAACCCGTCCTGCTGATGGAATGGATCCAAGGCCAGGAAGTTGACCTCTGGTCGCGCCGCAAAGACACCACGCGTGACGCCGTGCTGCGCATGTTCGCCGAAATCGCCGACGCCATCGCCCACGCCCATCGCAAAGGCGTCCTGCATCGCGACCTCAAGCCCAGCAACGTCCTTATCATCCGCCGCGACGATGCGACTTTCGCTCCCAAAGTCCTCGATTTTGGCCTCTCGCGCATGCTGGGCATCAGCCGCAACATGACCGCCACCGAAGGCTTCATGGGCACACCCGCCTACGCCTCACCCGAGCAGGCGAGCGCCCGCTGGCAAGATGTCGACACGCGCAGCGACATCTTCTCACTAGGCGTCATGCTTTACGAGGCCCTCACCGCAACCCAGCCCTTCACCGCTCAAGACATGCCCACGCTGCTGAGCGAAATCGTCCACCGCGAACCGCCTCGCCCCTCGCGCATCGCTTCCGCACCCTTCACGCTCGACGCCGAAATCGACGCCATCATCTTCAAAGCTCTCAGCAAGCAACCTTCGCAGCGTTACGAATCCATGGACGCCTTCGCCGCCGACCTTCGCCGCAAACTCGCAGGCCAAGCCGTCCTCGCGCACCCGCCCAAACTTCTCTACCAGTCGCGCGCCTTCGCCCGTCAACACAAATTCGCCGCCACCACCGGTCTCATCGCACTCACCGCCGTCGCCACCCTCGCCATCGTCAGTTCCATCCTCGCCGCACGACTGCAAGCCCGCAGCGCACAACTCCAAACCGCGATCATCGCACAAGAACAAGCTACCAGCCTCGCCCAGCGCAGCGCACAACTCGCCCAAGACCGCGAAGCCCTCGCCCAAGCCTCCGCGCAAACCCTGCTGGGCCTACTCCGCGGCATGTCCGACGAAGCCACAACCGGCCTCACCGTCTCGCCCGAGTTGCTCGCAATCGCCGAAAATCGCCTGCGCGAAGGCGATTTCGCCGCCGATCCCAAACTCGCCCTTGGCATGTGGAACGTCCTCGCCCAGTTCGCCTTCGTCAGCAGCAACATCGTCCGCATGCAAGGCTTCATCGACGAAGGCGAACGCTACCGCGTAGGCGTCAACGTCATGGACTCCGAGCAAAGCACCTGGCTCGTGCTCAAAGGCCTGCTCATCGAAGCCCAAGGCAACTACACCCACGCCGCCGAGTACTATCAGCAAGCCTGGTGCATCGCCGAACCCACCGACGGCCCCTTCGCCCCTACCACACTCCGCGCCATGGGCAACTACGCCCTCGCCCTCTCCAACTCCAATCAACACGAAGCCGCTCTCGCCCTGCATCACGATCTGCTGCTCCGCAATCAGCACGTCTACGGCCCAACTTCCCTCAAAACCGCCAACTCCTGGTGCAACATCGCCATCACCCTCCGCCGCATGCGTCGCCATGACGAATCCCGCGCCGCCCTCCGCATGGCCCAACACATCGACAGCATCGCCGAAGACGGCGGCCTCGCCAACTCCCCGCGCATCACGCGCGAAGTCTCCCGCCGCGCGCTCGCCGACGGCGATCTCATCACCGCCGAAATCGCCCTCATGCAACTTGTCGACTACGCGCGCGTTCCCCGAGGCGACGGCTCCGCAACCTCATCGTCCCAGCTCCTTCGCCTTGCGGACTTCTACCAATCGCACGATCGCCACGCCGACGCTTTGCCACTGCTGCGCGAAGCCTGCGATCTGACCAAATCCCAACCCGGCACCCAAGCCCGCGTCAACGCCCTCTGCTCACTCGCCTACACCCTGCAGAATCTCGACGACACCGCAGCAGCAACCACGCTTTTCGACGAAGCCCAACAACAAGCCCAGTCCGCCACCATCGAGCGCGAAGTCCTCCTCCGCATCGTCGAACGCTACCGCAAACTCGCCAATCTCCCCGCCCCCACCGACGACTAACCCACCCCACGCGCCAATGCGCGCAACCAATCCACACAAAAAACCAGTTCAGCACCCTCGCCAAGCCGGTCTCATGTGTCTCACCTTGTCTTTACTCGCCAGCGTTCACAACTTCTCCGCAATCAATTCATACACCGGCGGCAACTGAATAAAGCTCGCCGGATCACGCTCCGCCTCGGCCCACGCCTGCAGCGCCGCCGTCGCTTCGCCTTCCGTAATGAACCCGCCCTGCACCAACTTCGGTATGAAGTTGTGAAAGAAGCTCGCCGGCCAGTGCCACATGGTGGTGCCAGGACGCGCAATGCGCTGCAACACCTCAAGATGCGTCACCTTGAAGCCATGCTTCACCAGCAAGCCCGGCAGCTTGCCCATCACATCCGTATCACCACCTCGGCTGCGCCAACTCGCCGCAACCGCCTGCACAACTTTCGTAAACGCCTCGCGCCGCGGCGCGAGCGTCATGCTTCGCTCGTAATTGAAATAGTCATGCACCGCAAACTTCGCCCCCTGCTTCATGAATGGCTTGATGCCCGTAATCACCGCTTCCGGATCGCTCACAAAGCAAAACACCCATCGCGCATACGCCACATCAATCGACTCATTACCCTCAAGGCACTCGCCCAGCTCCTGCACATCCCCCAGCACGCGCTCAACGTTGTTCAAACGCCTCGCAACCTCGCCATCATGCAGTTGCTTCAGAAACGCCGCCGACTCATCAACAGCAATCACGCGACCAGTAGGCCCAACAATCTGCGCCAAATCCATCGTCGCATGCCCAGGTCCGCACCCAATATCAATCACCGTGCTGCCAGGCTGCACGCCCGCCTTCTCCCACAGCGCATGCGCCGTCGCACTCCACAGCCGGTGCTGCAGTCCCAAGCGAAATGTCTCATCGCTCCCGGTGCCAAGCACATAGGGCTGACCCGGCTCATGAATGCTGGGTGTTACAGGATGCGGAAGGGCAGTTGGGGTAGTCATTGCTTTACTCTTACGGAAGGCGAGTCGTGTTGGACGCAAGTAGCGGTCGTAGCTTCTACATATCTGATTCGTATAGCGTGCGATTGGGTTCGGCAAGTTCGCATCCCGTGCTTTGAGTGATTTTCAAGACTGCGCAAAGATGTGCCGTTGCAAGGGACTGCACCGCCACCCACGCACACCTGTGAATCCCGCGTTCGGGCCTGATAATCCGCTTCAATCACATCTGCTTCGAATCAATTATCGTGCGCGTGCATCCAACATACCGCCGTATCCGTTGATATCTCCCACTCGCCTGTTCACGCACTCGCCCGCTCCCTTTCATACCCTCATCCGCCACCACCGCGCACGGATGCCCCCAGTCGGCCACACATGACTCTCGTCGGCGCACTCGCGCCTCTGCAATTTCTCGCTCAGCCCGCCGTTCGCCTGGCTTCCTTTTTCGTACCCGCGCAAGTCCGCTCCTCCTCGCGCCTCGCCCTCTCGCGAGAAATCGTCGCCACCCTCTTCATCATGCTCGCCATGGCCACCATCGAAGGTGGCGTCATCAGCGTCTTCGCCAAGCAAGCCTTCGAAGGCAGCGTTGGGCGCAGCACCCTCAATCTCATCGTGGGCCTGCTCGCCGCGATGGGCGAACTCGCCAACATCCTCAGCTTCTTCTGGTCCAGCGCAGGCCACGCCCGCCCCAAAGTCAAACTCATGACGATGATGTACGCCATCGTCGTCGCCTGCATCGGTCTCATCGCGCTCTTGCCCACCACCGGCTTACCCGGCATCATCGGCTTGCTGGTCCTCGTCCTCATCGCCCGCGTCTGCTGGTCCGGTGTCGTCACTCTCCGCCCCACCGTCTGGCGCGCCAACTACGCCCACCAAACCCGCATGCGCGCCGTCGGCATCATCAGCGGCATTCAGGTCCTCTGCACCGCCGCCGTCGGCATGACCCTCGCCCGCGTCCTCGATTACAACCCCGACGCCTACCGCATCTTCCTCCCCATCGCCGCCGCCCTTGGACTCATGGGCGTCGCCATCTTCTCGCGCACGCGCGTCCGCCACGAAGCCAAACTCCTCCGCGAAGAACGCCAAGCAGGCGGCGACAAAACCATGAAGCCCTGGCATGGCCCCATCGCCGTCTGGCAAGTCCTCACGCGCGACAAGTGGTACGCCCAGTTCATGCTCTGGATGTTCGTCCTGGGTTTCGGCAACCTCACCGTGATGCCCACCATGGTCATCGCCCTCAAAGAAGACCACGGCCTGCGCTACTTCGACAGCGTCCTCATCATCAGCAGCATCCCCTGCATCATGACCCTCATCGGCATCCCCATCTGGCGCCGCTTCCTCGACCGCTCCCACGTCGTCCGCTTCCGCGCCGTCCATAGCTGGACCTTCGTCCTCGCCAGCGTCTTCTACACCATCGGCGCGGCCACCCACCAACTTCCCTGGTACTTCGTCGCCGCCGCTCTCATGGGCTTCGGCTTCGGTGGCGGCAGCCTCGCCTGGAACCTGGGCCACGTCGATTTCGCCCGCCCCAGCGAAACCAGCAAATACATGGCCACCCACGTCACCCTCAACGGCCTTCGCGGCCTGCTCGCTCCCCTCGCCGTCACCGCCGCCTACGAAAAACTCAAACACCACGGCTACGACGCTCACCTCTTGGTCCAAATCTTCGCCCTCGCCATCAGCATCATCGGCGCCGCAGGCTTCGTCTACCTCCGCATCTCCATGGGCAAAGTGCTCGAGAAGAAAGTCGAACGCTAACCTCCCGCCGTGAACACCCCACCACGCGCCATCATCAAATCCTTCCCGCTCGGCCCCTTCGCCACCAACACCTACATCGTCCATCACGAAGGCTTCACGGATTGCTGGATCATCGATCCCTCCTTCGGCCCCGCCCCCGCCATCGCCTACATCAAACAACACAACCTCGTCCCGCAGGCAATCGTCCTCACCCACGCCCACATCGACCACATCGCAGGCATCGCCGACGTGCAAAAAGCTCTCGGCCCACTCCCCGTCCTGCTGCACGAAGCCGAACGCACCTGGCTGCAAGACCCCGAGCTCAACCTCAGCAACGACTTCGGCCAGCCCCTCATCCTCCCCGCGCCCACCCAGCTCCTCACCAGCAACCAAACCCTCTCACTCAGCAACCAACCCTGGCAACTCTTCCACACACCCGGACACACTCCAGGCTCCATCACCCTCTACCACGCCCCCACCAGCGCCGCCATCTCAGGCGACGTCCTCTTCGCCGGCAGCATCGGCCGCGCCGACTTCCCCGGCAGCGACTTCAACACCCTCGCCCACTCCATCCGCACCCACCTCTACACCCTCCCCGACGCGACCACCATCCACCCAGGCCACGGCCCCACCACCACCATCGCCACCGAAAAACGCTCCAACCCCTACGTCCGCCCGTAAGTCAAAAATCAAGCGGTGGAACAGGCTTTTAGCCTGTTCCCAAATCCACTCCCAACTCACCCCTCCCCATGCACACCGACCACCCCCTCCTAACCCCCTCACTCCTCCAACGCCTGCAGGCCGTCACCACCCACTACTGGACCCACCACGGCCACCACCAACCCGGCCCACGCCGCCATACAAGTCCATCAATAAGCTGGTGCGGCTTCTACCTCATCGACTTGGGCGAAACAACCATGACCCTCGTCTGCCGCGAACCCAAACCCGCCTGCAGCCCCATCACCCTCCAAGGCATGTGCGGCCGCGGCTGGCGCGAACAAAAAACCTTCATCGTCCCCGACGTCAAAGTCCTGGGCGAAAACTACATCGCCTGCGACCCCCGCGACATCAGCGAACTCGTCCTCCCCATCTACGACCTCGAAAGCCCCACCCCCACCAAATGCATCGGCGTCTTCGACGTAGACAGCTACGACCGCAATGCATTCACGCAGCAAGACGCGATCGATGCGATGACCCTGCTGCGCGAACACCATCTGCTGACGAACGCTTCAATCACGATCATCACGTGAAGTCGGGCGATCAGCTTCCAGTTTCACCATGACGCCCTCTGCGGTTTCTGCGCCGATCAACGCAGTTTGGGTGTACGGCAGTTCTTCGCGACCCAGGCTGCGAGCGAATCCGCAGCGTGTTCGAGGTGCGGCACTATCTTTCCCGCGTGTTCCTGCATGAGTTCGTGATCAGAATAGACGACCGGACCACTGTCGGTGCGTGCCTTGGAGGTATCCACTGCAAAGACGCCACCGCGTCCGTCATTGCCGACACAGATGAAGTGATGCGGCCAGAGGACGTCGGTGGCTTTGCGCATACTTTGAGTTTCTCGCACCATTTCGCGCAGGTCGAAGACTTCGCCGTGTTTGCGGATGGTGCCAGCAAACTCGCGCAGTTGAGCCTCACATGCTGGCGGAATGGCGATGCCCAGCGCCTCGCTCAGCGACAATGCGGCTAGCTTCTTGGCTTCTTCAATGCGTGGCTCCCATTTGCGTCGGACCGCAGCGAGCGCACGCATGACTTTCGCTCGCTCGGCAGGCGTTTCGACGCTGACTTGCGCGGGAACGAGCTTCATGCCGGTAGGTTTGAGTTTGAGTATTTGTTGAGCGACTTCGTCGTGAAGAAAAATGTCGGAAGTGTGCTTGGGCACAATCACGCGGGCGTCTTCGGGGATTCGTGTTGGGTCGATGATGACAGGGTCGGCTTTGTGAACGAGAATATCGAAATCAACGTTTTCAATTCGAATATCCCAGTGGTGTTCTTGAAAATGTGCGTTGGATTTGGTGTAGTTCATGCAGTCGGGGCTGCGGAACACGTTCACGACGAAATATGGCAACGACGCTGGTTTGCTTTGGTAGCGCACGCTGAGCGGAAAAGACTGACAGTCATTGATATTTTCAGCAAGAATCGTCACGATACGACTTGAGATGATAAAACAGAAATATAGTTTATCGAGACAGTCTTGCCATGTCTTGATCACTTTCATGTTCAAGGGCTTCTGTTGCCAATCTGCCAATTTTGTTGGCAACATGTGATGTGCCATCGACGTTGTGTCTAGTGCCTGTCTGTAAGAACTTGACAATTTCGTGATCGAATCGAGATTCACGACTGATCGAGGTTTGGGCACCACGAGCCACCACGTTGTGTTTCTGTTCATTGTCTCTTCCATCCAAGCGAATTTCGACTTAGTCCAAACGGCACAGCGTACGGCGGGCCGTTGGCACTATTCCCAATAGCGCCATCAAGCCGCCTCTGCAGCCTGATCCCGTGCGTGCCCGATTCTCCACATCACGCTCGCATCCACCAACACCCGCACACCACTCACCTGCTCACCTGCTCACCTCTTCACCCCCTCACTCCGTCACTTCTCTTCCCCCTACCCTCCCCCATGCCCCGCTCCCTCGCCCTCCGCATCGCCACCCTCCCGCGCGACACCAACCACTACGGCACCATCTTCGGCGGCATCATCCTCGCCTACATCGACCAAGCCGGCTTCGTCCAAGCTCGCAAGCACGGAGCCCACCGCTGGGTCACCGCCTCGCTCGATCGCGTTGACTTCAAAGCCCCCGTCCACCTGGGCGACATCATCAATCTCTACACCACCACCATCCGCGAAGGCACCAAGTCCGTCACCATCGCTGTCGAAGTCGAAGCCGAACGCTTCACCACCGGCAACTGCGTCCCCGTGACCAGCGCCCAAATCGTCCTCGTCTCCGTCAACGAAACCGGCACCCCCATCCCCTTCCGCAGCCCCCCCACCGTGCGCGAATGATGCTGGTGGAACAGGCTTTCACCATGACCTGTTCATTTTCGCTTTTCGCTTTTCAATTTATCGCTTTGCTCCGGATCTGCCCCCAACCACCGCCCTCTTCACATGCCTTCTCCTCCCCCCAACCCCCCCAACCTCTGCTG
>BJHL01000015.1 GCA_014192545.1 Phycisphaerae bacterium
ACGCAAACGCGAGTTCCTCGGGGATTTTCGCAGAATTTCTTCTCCATTGACCACAACCACTTACAACGCAAAAACTCGCCACCCCTTCAAATCTGTGCGCGCGCAACACGTCCACCGCCCGTGTATACGGAGGGCACGTGCCACCGACCATCGGCTCTGCGATGGTCGGTGCGAGCAACCAACTGCCCACGTTTCACAGATTGAAAGTTGAAAAGAAAAGGGGACCACTCATGCGACTGACCGCGTACGACCAAGACCTCATCACCCAAATCACCGCCGCCAACGGCGATCTCCAAAAAGTCGCCTACGACCGCTACCTCCGCTGGGGCGATCTGCTCGACTGGTCCCGCCAACCCCACATCGCGCAAGCACTGCTCACGGTGGGCCGCCCGTCCCGGGCGGCAGTATGCCAGCAACTTCCAACCACCCAACCCACGCCCGCACCCCAACCCCCTACTTCGTCACTCCGTAACTTCGTCACTCCGTCACTTCTTCCCTTCGTCACTCACTCCTCCAGCCTGCATCCGGTCAATCGCCATCGATGCCGTGACCACACCAGCGATGCCCAGGCCCAGTATCCATGCGCGGTCCCACGGCACATGAAACGGCAAGATGTACGGCGGCAGCACATACGCGGCGATGTGGTAGCCCAGCATGAGCATCGACATGCCCAAGACCAGTCGCGTGGGTTCGGTACGTGTGTCGCGCCACTGAGCCAGGCGCGTGCGCCACGTGTCGCGCGTGAGCGCGGCACCTTGCATCGCGGCTTTCACATCTTCGCGATGCCGCTCTTGTTGATTGAGCGCACCGCGCCGCCCCCACAGCATCCACAAGCCCAGCGCAATCAGCATGATCGCCGGGATGAGCAAGCCGTAGAGCAACACCGCCCAGTCAAAGGAGCGTACTTCGGGCGGAATGGGTTGCAGGGTGTGCACCGACGAAATCGTTGGCCGTTATGGCGTGGGCTTGGGCGCGTCGGCGGGTTTGTCGCCGGGCTTGGTTTCGGGCTTCACTTCTGGCTTGGTTTCTGGCTTCGTCTCGGGCTTGGCTTCAGGCGCGGGCGTGCTGTCGCTCGGTGCGGGCTGGCCCTGCTCAGTGTCGCGTGGCGCCGGCAGCGGCTGGGCCTTGCCGCCAGAGGTCGCGGGCACGCCTTCGGGAAGCTTGACATTATCTCGATCAAGCAGCGGCATGACAAACGCTGCAGCGAGTGCGCCCACCAGCAAGCCGATGACCAGGCCTGGAATGAAATGCGTGACAAACGGCATGCCGCTGGATTTGGGAATGCCGGTGGTGACGGCTGGTTGAGTGACGTTGTTCTCGCTGGACATGCACTTACTCCGCGGCGGCTGGCTGAGCCAAAACTGAAATCAGAGCCTCGAAGCATGATAGATCGGCAGAATCGCCCGATTCGTTGCAGTCGTGGCGGACAAAGCCCTGCCAGATTGCAGATTTCACAATTGGCCGGTCGCCGCGTCAACCCTTGGCAGCACGCCGAATCCGGGCCACCCAGCGGCCGTATTCGAGGGCGGCCATCGCCAATTCCCAGCGGTTTTTGCCGTGATTTTCGCCCAAGGCGGTCTGCCAACGCCATGTCCAGTAGGCACCGTTGAGCTTGCCGCCCGTGATGACGTAAAGGCGGGCGAGTTCGTAGAGGGCCCAGAGAGTGTCGAGGTGGTGGCGCATGGGGGAAGTGCCTGAATGCCGAAGTACCGAAGAGACGAAGTACCGTAGTACCGGAGGAAAGGCAGCGGATGTCTTCACTAGTGCCTAGTGCCCAGTCCCTAGTGCCTTCGCTTACACCCTGAAAATACTGCCCAGCTTCTTACCCAGCAGAATACTCGCCGCGAAGATGGTGACGGTGAGCAGGGCCATGCCCCAGACGCCTAGGGCGCTAGCAATGAACGGGCCGTCACCGAGGCGTTCGCTGAAGGCCATGATGGCTTTGGTCACGGGGTAGTCTTCGGCGCGCTGCGCGAGAATCAGCGAGTCGCTGACTTCGAGCATCGAGAAGCTGAAGACCAGTAGGCCTCCTGCGATGAGATTGGCGACAATCAGTGGCAGGATGACGCGTCGCACGGCGGTGACGCGCGATGCACCCAGGTTCACGGCGGCTTCTTCGAGCTCGCCGCTGGTTTGTTCCAGGCCGGCGACGGTGGAGCGCACGATGTAGGGCAGTCGGCGGACGGCGTACGCGGCGATGAGGAAGGGCACGGGACTGGGCTCGGCGGCCATGACGCTGGCGAAGTTGCCGAGTGGGCCGCTATCGCCGAAGGGCCAGCGCAGGCTCATGGCGACGTAGCCGAAAGCCATGACCAGGCCCGGCACGGCGAGGGGAAGCATGCAGAGCGCGTCGAGGAAGGCGCGGCCTTTGACGGTGGTGCGCACGAGCAGGTACGCGACGAGAATGCCGAAGACGATGTCAACGGTCATCGCTGCGCCGGCGAGCATGAGGCTGTTGGTGATGGCGGTGAAGCTGTCGGTGGCGGTCAGGGCTTCTTTGAAGTTGTCGCCCGTGAATGCGCTGGGCAGGACGGTTTTGTACCATTGGCCGGCGGGGGTGAGGGCTGTCAGGATGACGCCGATGTGCGGCAAGAGTGCGAGGAAACTGACGAGGCCGAACGCGCCCATGGCGAGCAACGCCTTGCCGCCTGTGAGTGGCGTTTCGCTGGCGGCGCGGGCGGCTTTGCTGTACATGGCGTAGCCCTTGCCGCCGAAGAGGACTTTGCCGATGAGGTATGCGGTGATGGCGGTGGCGAGCATGACCACCGTGAGCGCGTAGGGACGCGCGGAATTTTCGACTTCTTTGAGGCCATTGAAAACTTGCACGCTGGTGACTTCGCGGTAGTCGAACATGAGGGGCGTGCCGAGTTCGGTGAAGGCCCAGATGAAGACGATGGTTGCGCCGGCGAAGACGCCTGGGCGCACGAGCGGGAGGGTGATGGAGGTGAGGCGCTTCCACGGGCCTGCGCCGAGATTCTCGGCGGCTTCGTCGAGTGCGGGATCGAGGTTGGCGAGGGCGGCGGTGGCGTTCAGGTAGATGATGGGGTAGAGCGAGAAGGCTTGCACGAGGACGACGCCGGCGACTTTGGCGTTTCCAAGGATGTCAAACTCGGTGCCGAGGAAAGCGTTGAGGGCACCTTCGCGGCCTAGCAGTGCTCGCATGCCGATGGCGCCGACGAAGGGGGGCAAGATGAGCGGGACGAGGACGATTGCCGAGAAGAAGCCTTTGCCGGGGAATTTGTAGCGGGCACCGATGATGGCGAGAGGCAGGGCGATGGCGATGGCGGTGATGGTGGTCATCGCCGCGAGTTTGAGGCTGTTGAGCAGACCCGTCAGGAGGCGCGGGTCTTGGAAGACCAGCAGGATGTGCTCGAGGGTGAAGCCTTCGCGGCGGGCGACGTCGGCGTAGAAGCCGCCGCGGACGGTGAGGAAGATGGGGTAGACCAGGAAGACCAGCAAGAACGCAATGCACATGGAGAGCAAGGCGTAGTTGGTGAGTTTGCGGAGTTGGCGGAGGGGGCCCATGTCGGGGAGCATGGGCGCAGGGTAGAGAGGTCAGTCGATGATGAGCGGGCCAGCACAACGAACGTGTCGTTCGCCATTCCAAGCTTTCTTTTCCCTTGGGAAGAATGTCCAGTTGCAGTGCGGGCACTTCACTGCTCCCGCCGGTGACTTGACCGCATGAAGCGTGGGCATGTTCGCTCCTTTGGCGCGAAGCAATTCACGCAGTTCGATCTCGCGTGCCGCCTCTTCTTCCTCATGAGTGGGCTGACGCTTGGCATGCTGGTTCATTTCGTCGAGACACTGCAGAAATTGTTGCACGGTTGGCCAGCGATAAGTGAACAGGCCGATCTCGTGGTCACACCATGCCACTTCGCCTTCCGCGGGACGCGAACTCTCCGGCTCTGAACTCGGCACTTGAGAACGAATATGAAGTGAATCACCCGACCATGATGAGCCAATCTCGATCCAGTCTTCGCGGCTGCCGATCCCTTGTGGATGTGTGACCGATTTCGCTTCGTCGTTGTAGTAGTAGTCGATTAGCGTGCAGCAACAGCCTTCTGCGCCATAGGTCTCGGGATAAAATCGATCCATCGGATAGCCACCATCGTCGTACTGGACATAGCAGGCTTGTGCGGTTGGTGATCCGTCGTGAAAGCTGCTGCCTCGAGGTGATTCAAGCGAGATCCGACCGTGCCCAAACTCCTGCACAAACTCGATCCACGCAAGCGGGATCAAGCGACCAATAGTTGAATTGGCTTTCTGCCAGTCCGCGATTGAGCACTTGGCCCGTGGCACGAAATTCCGTCCGATCTTTGAAAACTCCGTGAACTTTCGTGCGTAATCGGTCGGCGTCATGCATCCCCTTCGCTTTCATCGTGCACCGATGCGGCGTCACGCTCCAATTATTGTACATGCCACTCAATGGTTTGCAAATAGATGAATACTTTGCTCGGATCGGGTATGTGGGTGGGACTTCGCCCACGCTCGACACGCTGCGCGGCATTTTGGTGGCGCATGCTCGGGCGGTGCCGTTTGAGAATTTAGATGTGCTGCTGGGGCGTGAGCTCAAGCTGGATACGGCGAGTTTGCATGACAAGCTGGTGACGCGGCGGCGGGGTGGGTACTGCTTTGAGCAGAACTCGTATTTGCTCGAGGTGTTTACGACGCTCGGATTTGTTGTGACGCCTTTGGCGGCGCGGGTGCGGTTGGCGGTTGGGCGTGAGGTGACGCCGCCGAGGACGCATGTGTGTTTGCAGGTGGATGTGGATGGGCTCGCGTGGTTGGCGGATTGCGGCGTGGGGAGTGCGACGCCGGTTGGGCCTTTGCGACTGGAGACGAGCGAGGCGCAGGCGACGAGTCATGAGACGCATCGGATTGTGTGGGACGGTGGGAAGCGGTATCACCAGGTCTGGTTTGCGGATGGGGCAGGGCAGGCAGCGGGCGCGCGCAGCGGCAAGTGGGTTGACGTGTATGAGTTCACGGGTGAGACGATGCCGATGATTGATCGGGAGATTGCGAACTGGTGGACGAGCACGCATCCGCAGAGCAAGTTTCGGAACAATTTGATGGTGGCGCGGGTGGGGGAAGATGGGACGCGGCGGGGGGTGCAGAATCGGCAGTACATACATCGGAGGGCGGGAGAGATTGTGGAGGCGCGCGAGATTGCGAGCCATGAGGAACTGATGGCGATGCTCGCGGGTGAGTTTGGGATTGTGCTGCCGAGCGAGAGTCGGTTGTCGGCGACGAATTTGGTGTGGTGATGAGGTGAAGTGCGCGGTGAGTTGTCACGCAAGAATGCACATCGCATCGCCGTACGAGTAGAAGCGGTAGTTGTGTTCCAAGGCGGTGCGGTAGTAGCGTTTGAGGCGGTCGACGCCCAGTTCGCTTGGGGTGTTGCCCAGCAAACTTGCGATCATGGCCATGAGCGTGCTTTTGGGGAGGTGGAAGTTGGTGAGCATGCAGGTGGTCCATTGCCACTGGTAGCCGGGGGTGATGAGGATGCTCGTGTCGAGCCAATCGGCGGGGTGTGTGGGCAGGCGGGCGTAGCTTTCGACGGTGCGAGCGGCGGTGGTGCCTACGCAGAGGACGCGATGGTTGGCGGCACGCGTTGCGATGATGCGAGTGCGAACGGAGGCGGGCATGAAGCAGCGCTCGCTGTGCATGTTGTGTTGTTCGACGAATTCGCTTTCGACGCTTTTGAAGGTGCCAAGGCCTACGTGCAGCGTGACTTCTTCGCGCGTGATGTTTTGCGAGGCGAGGCGCGAGAGGAGCTCTGGCGTGAAGTGCAGGCCTGCGGTGGGGGCGGCGACGGAGCCTTCGGCGGTTTGGAGGTTTTGGTGGGGATCGATGGGTTTGGTGTTTTGAGTTTCGTGGGCCGTTTCGTAGGCCGTTTCGTAGGCCGTTTCGTGGGCCGTTTCGTGGGCGTAGACGGTTTGGTAGCGGTCTTTGTCGTAGGTTTGTGATTCGTCTTGGCCCGTGTGTTTGCGGGCGCGGACGATGTAGGGCGGCAGGGGTGTGCGGCCGATGACTTCGAGGATTTGGGCGTCGTTGGTGTCGCCGTCGCGCAGTGGTGTGTTGTTGTCGTGTTCGATGCCGACGATCCAGCCGCCGGCTTCGCGCGGGTCTTTGCTGAGCAGGCGCAGTTTGTAGCGACTGGGTGCGTCGTCGGCGTCAAAGAGGGTGACGCAGATGCCTTCCTTCATGCGTTTGCCTTGCAGCAGCACGCCCCAGGTGCGAGCGTTGTTGATGGTGGGGCCGGGACCGAGGTAGAGGCCTTCGACGCCGCCACCTGTGTCGGCGCGGAGGCCTTCGAAGCGGGCTTGGATGACTTTGGTGGCGTTGACGATCATGAGATCGCCTGCGTCGAGGAGATGGGGGAGATCGCGGACGCGCAGATGTTCGAGGTATGAGGGATCACTGCGGCGGACGACCATCAAGCGGGCGCTGTCGCGCGGCTCGGCGGGCGTTGTGGCGATTGCACTTTCGGGCAGGTCGTAATCGAGTTCCATCGTCCGCAGCATGCTGGCCATTCTTGCGTCCCCCGGGCGCGAGCGTGGTGAGCGTTTACTGCTTTGTCCACGGCGCGCCCAATTCGCGTCCTATTACGCGCGTTGCTTGATCGCCCGCGGCGTCGAGCAATCTGCGAAGAGGTTCATCGACGGGTTCGTCGCTGAGTTCAAAGGTGCTGTGGTGCATGGGCAGGAGATACGCGCCGCCAGCCTCTGTATGCATTTGCCACACTTGTTCCGGGCTTGCGTGGGCGTGGATCCACGGGTCGTAGGCGCCGATGCCGAAGATACTCAGATCGAGAGGTCCTAATCCGGCATAACCCCGGCTGTCGGCGGTGTCGCCTGCGAAGAGGGCGGTGTGGTCGCCTGCGCGGAGGAGGTAGCTGTTGAAGCCGCGGTGTTTGTCCCACATGGTGCGAGCGCCCCAGTGGTTGGGTTTGATGGCGAGGAGGTTGATGCCATCGAGGTCGAGTTGATTTTGCCAGTGGGTTTCGCGGATGCTGGCAAAGCCGCGAGGGATGAGGGAGCGCGTGTTGAGGCTGGTGATGACTTGCGTGTTTTTGTTTCGCAAAGCACGGAGGGTGGGGCGGTCGAGGTGGTCGAAGTGGGCGTGACTGAGGAGGATGAGGTCGATGGGTGGGAGGGTTGACGGATCGATCGCGGGTGAGAGGCGCGGGACGCCGAGAGTGATGGGGCCGGCGGAGATGCCGACGCGATGGGAGAAGACGGGGTCGGTGAGAATCCAGCGGCCATCGAGATGGAGCAAGACCGAGGCATGGCCGAGCCACATGGCGGCGAGGTTGGCCTGCTTCATGCGCTCGAGAGCTTGCGGATCGATGGCGATGGGTTCGTCGCTGCGGGGTTTGAGCGCGCCTTTGAGAGCTTTGGGGTAGCGGCGGGCGGCACTCTTGGCGGCGTCGCGGTTATACCCGGGTGGCGTGATGCCGACGAGGCTGAGGAGGCGGGCGGCGGTGCCGGGTTTGGTGGGTTTGCGAGGTTCGTTGGAGGGGGCGGGCAAGTGGGATTGTTGGGGGGAGGTTGGGAGCTTGCCGCTTGGGAGGTGGCGAGAAAAGTGCGAGGGCGTGATGGGCTGGTGGCGTTATGCAGTCTGTGTCTCCGCCGGGGATTTCCTACCTCGCCATTTTCTTGCGGATTGGATGGTCATGTGTTGCCATCGAGACACACGAGGACATTATCAAGAGACACTAGGCCTGCAAAGCCAGGCCTAGTGGCACGAGTGCACGTCGGGCCTAGTGCCGCCCGGCGACGGCGAGAGCCGAGGCACATCATCGAAATGACTCCGACGATTGCGGCACCCGGCGATGGAACGGATGTGGCCAACCGAAGTCCATTGCTCGAAAACGGAAGATTCGGCTGATCAGAACCACGAACAAATACTTGGTCAAAAGCGTCCGACGCCCAACTTGTGCCATCGGTCATTCGCCACTGCCCTGCAGGATTTCTAACAATCGTCTCAGTCCATTCACTTGTCGCCCCCGCCACATCAAACAACCCCCACGGCGACTGCACATTCTCATATGCGCCAAGCGGGATTGTATATTCCACTCGCGTCGGCGTCGCAAACCCCGTATTCGCCTGATTCGCAGCACTCCCGCCCGGAAATCCCGCTGGCGGCCCGTACGTCGGTGCAAGGTCACTCATGTGCGGATACGTCCACCAACCTCCCGTTGAACCGTCAGAATTCAGCCGATTCTGGTCATAGTGTGCCGCCTTCATCCACTCGTCCCAACTCGGAATCCAATACCGCGCCCCTTCGCTGCGAGACGCTTGATCGGTAAACGTTGGAAACCCGCCGCTAAATGTCGAAACGTCATACGCCCCACTCAAAAACGCACTCGCATCACTTGACTTGTTATTATGCAACCAATTGCAATATACCGCCGCCGTGCGCCACGAAATGCCACCCACCGGCAGCATCGCAGCATTCGCGACATTCGGATTGATACGATACCTCGTCCCCGGTCCTGTATACGAAGTATCGCGGACCGCCCCCCAAATCGTCGGCGTCCACAACGTCTGCGCCGGAAACGATATTGCATCCGCCCGCGCATACACCGCATTATAAAACTCCACCCACTGCGCGGTCGTTACCTCAAACCGCCCGATCGAATACTCATATCCAACCGACCCCCGCCCCGTCACACCAATATTGAACGGATCCGACCCACCATACGCCGCGTTGTTCACGGACCCAATCCGCGAAAACTCCACGCCCGAGTTCGGGTCCGTAAAGTACGAAGTCTGAGCAAATGCCAGCGTCGCATTCGCGACCAAGCATGTGACAACGGCGGCGGCAGTCGTGCGCATACCCCAATATGCCACGCGTTCGCGGATTGACCAGCAAACCACCGATTTTCAGACGTGATTTCATCCCGCGCGAATGACCCGATAGTGGATAGCTTATTGGCGCAGGGTCATGTCGATGCGGCGGCTGCTGGGGGGTGGGACTTGCATGACGTTGCCGCCGGCGACGGTTTCGTCGCCGACTTTGCGAACGGCCCAGCGGAGGACGTCGCTGCCGCGTTGTTCGGCGGTTTGGATGTCGTTGTCGAAGACCATGTTGAGTTGCTGGCCAGCGGGGATGTCGACGGTGAGGAGCTTTTCACCGGTGCTGGTGTCGAGGAGGGTGATGGTCTTTTGGCTGTGGACGTCGCTGCGGTAGGTGTATTTTTCGAACTGCTGGCAGCCGGGGAGGGCCAGGAGCGTGGAAACACCAAGCACACCCGCGATGAACGCGGCGGATTTGCGATTGTGAACGGTCTTGGGCATAAGGACCTCGTGAAGCCGCCCTCCGGGCAGCGTGGTGGACTGGACAGGGTATCGGCGAAGAAGTGGGGAAGGCAGCAAAGTTTGTCCAGTCACCAAATGGAGGCTGGGTTGAGCCGGTTTGGGGTCGGGTGAGGGCTTGGCGCGGCTTATTCTGGAGGATGGGCACGATTCGGATTGGGCATGGGTATGACTTGCATCGGCTGGAGGCACTTGCGCCGGCGGGGGCGGGGCGGCCGCTGATTTTGGGCGGGGTGCGGCTGGTGCATGATCGCGGGCCCGTTGCGCATAGTGATGGGGATGCGTTGTATCACGCGGTGACGGATGCGCTTTTGGGGGCGATTGGGCAGCCGGATATTGGGCAGCTCTTTCCGGATACGGATGCGCGGCATGAGAGTCAGGACAGTGAGGTGTTTTTGGCGGAGGCGGCGCGACGGGTGCGCGCGGCGGGGTTTGACGTTGGGAATTTGGATTGCACGGTGATTTTGGAGAAGCCCAAACTCAGCCCGGTGAAGGAGCAGATGCGGGCGAACATTGCCCGCGTGCTAGGGGTGGATGTGGGGGGGGTGAACATCAAGGGGAAGACGAACGAGAAAGTGGATGCGGTGGGGGAGGGGAGGGCGGTGGAGGTGCATGTGGTGGTGTTGGTGGTGGGGAGGTGAGCGGTGAGCGGGGAGCGGGGAGCGGGGAACGGGGAACGGGGAGTGGGGAGCG